>JAPOQN010000013.1 GCA_026710655.1 Chloroflexota bacterium
GAGATGGTGATGCCCGGGGACAACGTGACGATGAAGGTAGAGCTGATTCAGCCGGTGGCGGTTGAGGAAGGTCTGCGCTTTGCGATACGTGAGGGCGGGCGCACGGTAGGCGCCGGCGTCGTCACCAAGGTACTCGAGTAGGAGGCCCCCGATGGCGAAGGGAAGAGGCGACCGCCAGATCATCACGCTCGGCTGCACTGAGTGCCGCGAGCGCACCTATACTAGTTCCAAGAACCGGCGCAACGATCCCGATCGGATCGAGCTCCGCAAGTTCTGCCCCCGCTGCCGGCAACACCAGCTGCACAGGGAGACAAGGTAGGGGGATGGCACGCTCCCAACGCCGACGTGGTTCGCGCGGCCGGCGCGCTTCCCGCGAGCGCCGGCAGGACGGCTCCGCCCAGGAGGTGACCGAGGGCGGCGCTAGCGCCGTCGCCGCAGTCACCACACCGCGCGTGCAGCCCCGCCGCGGCCGCCGCTGGAATCCCCTGGGCTTCCTGAAGCGGTTCCAGCCCCGGGGCGTGGCCGATGTCATCTCCGAGCTGCGCAAGGTGACGTGGCCAACGTTCGCCGAGACGCGCTACCTGACCATCGTCGTCGCCATTGTGGCCATCATCGTTGGCGTCATCCTCGGCCTTTTCGACCTGCTGTTCGGCTGGATCATCGAGCAGATCTTCTTTACCTAGCCATGAGTGAGGACAACCTGGAACTCCAAGACACCGACACCGCAAGTCACGAGTCGCTCCCCGAGGCGGGGCCCGGCGAAGTCGGCCAACAGCCCACCCGCCGCCGCCGCGCGCGCCGCGATGAGCACGAGGAGCAGGACCAGATCAGCGACGAGGAGATCAGCGCCGCCGGGCGGTCCTGGTACTTCGTCAACACCTACAGCGGCCACGAGTACAAGGTGCGACACGCCATCCGGGCCACCATCGACCAGATGGATGCGGCCGACCGCGTGTTCCAGGTGATCGTGCCCACCGAAGACGAGATCGAGATCCGCGAGGGCCAGCGCCGCACCGTCAAGCGCAAGCTGTACCCCGGGTACGTGCTCATCCAGACGATCACGCTGGAGGAGGGCGACCCCGAGTCCGACAACCTCTGGCACATGATTCGCAACACCAGCGGCGTGACCGGCTTCGTCAGCGCCGGCTCGGAGCTCGCGGGCGGCACACCCAAGCCCGTGGCCCTCACTCTCGACGAAGTCAACAACATCCTGCGCGCCATGCGCATGGAGCAGCCCCGCGTGCGCGTCGGCTTCCAGGTCGGCGAGAGCGTCCGTATCTCCTCGGGCCCCTTCGAGGACCTCGTTGGCTCCGTCGACGAGATCAACACGGAAAAGGGCAAGGTGCGCGTGCTCGTGAGCATGCTCGGCCGGGAAACGCCGGTCGAACTGGACTTCCTCCAGGTGGAAAAGCTCTAGAACTGGCTCCCACCAGTCCTCTCCGCCGCCGGTAATTCCCCCGGCAAGATACGTCGCGGCCAGGTTGTATCCGCTGGCGGCGTCTGCAAAGGTCAAAGCGTGATGCATCTTCTTCGAGCCTCCTCCCTGCGCGCCTCGTTTCTCGTCCTGGGCATCGCCGCCCTGATTGCCGTCGCCTGTGGTGGCGGCGACGAATCGCCCGACCCGACCCCCGCCCCCGCGGAAGCGGAGGCCGCCACCGAGGCCCCGACCGAAGCGCCTACCGAGGTGCCCACGGAAGCGCCGCCCGCCACCACAGCCGCTGCCGCCGAAGAGTCCGCCGGCGAGAGTGGCTCCGTCGACGTGCGCTACCTGCGCGCCTTCTGCGTGGCGGGGAACGACCTGCAGACGGCCATGTTCACGGCTGCCATACGAATGGAAACCGAAGGCATCGATCCGGAGAGCCCTGAGGCGTTCGGTGAACTCTTCGTCGAGCCGCTCAGCGGGTTCCTCGAGTCCATGCGCGAGGTCACGCCGCCGGACGACCTGGCCGAGTACCACGACGCCGCGCTCGCCCAGTACGAGGCGCTGGTCACGCTCTTCGCCTCCCTTGAGGAGGGTGAGGAGCTCGAAGGCGATCCCTTCGAACTGCTCGGAGGGATGCTGGGGGGCACCGCCGAGATTCCCGAGATTCCCCAGGCCGCCCTTGACCGGCTCGCCCAGGTAGCCGAAGGCGTCCAGGAGTGCCAGGGCTCGATCATCCTGCCGACATTCCTCGGGCAGGGCGAGAGCGAGGCGGTCGATACCGGGTCCGGCGCGGCCGAAGCCGATCCCGAGGCTGAGGCCTACGTCCGCGAACTCTGCCTCGCCGGCGAGCGCTACGAGGCGACCATCCAGGAGGCGACCGCCGACCTGGGACCCAACGCCGACCTGGACGAGAGCGATCCGGAAGTGTTCGCCACCCTCTTCCTCGAGGGCCTGCGGGGCCTGGGCGCCGACCTGTCGGCCATCCCGGCGCCTGACGACATCGCCGAGTACCACGGCGCCTCCATCGGGCGCTTCGAGGAGATGGTCGCCGTGCTGGACGGCATCATCGAGTCCCTTGATGCCGGCCGGGAGGTCACCGACGCGCAACTCGCCCGCTTCCGGGAGCTGCTCGGCGGCGGTATCGGGATGCCGGGCCTTCCCCTGAACGTAGCCAACCGCTTCGGGCAGGCCGCGAACAACGTGATCGAGTGCTACAACTCCGGCTTCCTCTACGGCTTCCTCAGCGGAGGGCAGTAGGGAGCGGGGGTTTGATCAGGCTAATTGCACGTGCCTCGCCCCTGACAGGGCTCCTCTTCGATGCCGCCCTCGGGGATGCGTTCCTCGCAGAGCAGCGAGACGATGCAGGCCTCATCCGTCACCTGTGCGTACTGCTCCATTAGCTGCTCGTCGCTCTCGCTGCCGAAGGAGATAAGGGCGCGGTCGATGTCCGTGATGTCCTGGAAGGCCAGCCCGTCGAGCCGAACGCCGTTGAGGACGAAGGAGAGCCGCTCCGTGTCCGAGTTACAGAGCTGCTCCCCCTCCGGTGTCGTCAGGCACTGGTCCGTCAGTTCGAAGCCGAGCGAATCGAAGAACTCGCGCCAGGTCGTCCCCTCGCGGTGGACGTGTACGACGCTGTCACGCGTGCCGTGGATGTGCACGTTCTCGCTGAGCTGGTCCTCCTCGTCCGAGATGAAGCGCTCCTGGTTGAAGTCGTAGCGCTCGCCCCGGATGTAGAGGGCGAAATCGGCGTGCCAGTGCACCGCCTGGCGCAGCTCGCAGCCCGGCGTCCCCGGCTCGCAGACCACGACGTCGGGCTCACCGTCGCCGCTGTTCAGGACGAGCAGGACGGCCAGCGCCACGACCGCCGCAACGAGCAGCACGATGATGGGAAGCCAGGCGCGGGGAGGGAGCGAGCCCCTCGGTGGGCGGGAGGGTTCAGCTGCCGTCATCGTCTCCGGCGTCCGGGTCGCCCTCAGCGTCACCCTCGCCGTCCTCCGCCTCGTCTTCGGCCGTCACGGCGTCGATCACGCCCTGGATGAGCTCCGCCCAGCGCTCGTTGGACTGGGGTGGGCTTTGCAGGGGCTGGTCGTTGATGACGAAGCTGGGGGTCCCCCGGAAGCCGACGGCCTGTGCGGCCGCGATGTCGTTGGAGACCGGGCTGAGGGCATCGGGAGCCGCCTGGCAGGCGGCGAAGGCTTCGGTATCGAGACCCAGATCCCTGGCCAGTTGCACCAGCCTGTCCTCTTCGTAGAGGGCGCTGTCCGTTCCGTCCTCGGCCTGGAGGGCGAAGAGGCGGTTGGCGTACTCGAAGAGGCGGTCCTGTTTGCCGGCGCACGAGGCGGCCACGGCCGCGCGCACGGAGGCGTCCCCGAGGACGGGGAGGTGGCGGAACTCGATCTGGAGCAGCCCCGGCTTCACGAACTGCTCGATCAGGAAACCCTCGTTTCTGACCGTGTAGCTGAGGCAGTGCGGGCAGCGGAAGTCCTCGTACTGGATCATCTTGACCGGCGCGTCGTCGCTGCCCAGCTTGTTGCCGCTCTGCATCTCCGTGGGCAGCGCCGCCAGCTCGTCGTTGAGGATCGCGAGGTCCCCGGTCACCGCGCCGCCCTCGTCGTCGGCGCCGCCAAAGGGCTGGACGACGAAGACGACGACGAGCGCCGCAATGGCGATTACCGCGACCAGCGCGATGAAGCGCCAGTCCAGGGAGTTGATCCCGCCGCCACCGCCACCGGTCCCGCCGCCGTCACCACTCCCCTGCGAGGAGCCGCCCGAACGGCCGCCGCCCCGATACGAGGTCGCCTGCCTGCGCGCCTGGCGGCTCTGTTGCCGTCTCGCCTGCCGGTTCGACATCGCGTCGAGGATAGCAAAGGCTGCGCTAAGCGCATCGCCTGCCGGGGCAGGGCGCGGGTTGCGCTCGGCTCGCCTCGTGCGTCGAAGGTGCGGGAACGGAACAGTTGACAAGTGCTTGTTGGAAAGTTAGCGTTACGCAAGGAGATTTGGCTGTGGTCACGTTAGACACGCACAAGGCGGTTACCCAGCTCCAGGACGCTGGCGTTCCTGAGCCTTTGGCGCGTGCTACGGTTGATGTGGTGGAGGAAGGTGTCGAGAAAGGCACCGAGAAACTTGTGACGCAGGCAATCCTGTACCGCGCGTTGTTGATCCAGGGAGGAGTGCTCATTGGAGCATTCGCAGCGATCGACGCGCTCATCAGCTGACCACTCCGATGCTGGCACCCCACCCGGGGATTTCCCGCAGGAGCGCCTCCATGACCTCGGGATCAGTCAGGTCGAGCTTGCGCGCCGGCTGGGACGTCCGCGCCAGGTCGTGAACGAGATCGTCCGGGGCAAGAATGCGATCACCGCCGAGACCGCCCTCGACCTTGAGGCCGTGCTCACGACGCCGGCCCATATCTGGCTGGGACTGGAACAGGAGTACCGCTTGGTTCTTGCCCGCAGGGCGCGGGCGGAGGTGCGCCCCTAGCCCGAGGTCTCCGCGAGGAAGCCCTCGACCAGCTCCAGGAAGCGGTCGAACTGGTCATGGTGGACCCAGTGGCCGGCGCCCTCGACCGTCTCCGCGCGGTAGTTGTGGAAGGCGCTGTAGTCCGGCGTCCCGTCCTCCGCCCCCCAGCTTTCCGCCCCCTGGATGAAGAGCAGGGGCGCCCGGATCTGGTTCCAGATGTCGCGCGCGTCCTCCATGTTGAACTCGTAGGGCGAGCGCGAGCGCACGTGGTTGTCGAACTTCCAGACGTAGCCGCCGCCCTCAAGCTCGCGTACGCCGTGGACCGTCAGGTGGCGGGCCAGTTCCGGCGAGAGGTGCGAGTTGGCCTCGCGCATGCGCGTCACGGCGTCCTCGAAGGTGGGGTAGACGCGGGCGTCGCGGCCGGCCAGCTCGCGCATGTCGCCCAGCCACTCGCGCATGCGCTCGTGCGCGGGGCGGTGCTCCGAGCTCGTCCACTGCAGCCGTCCGAGCCCCTCGATGCTGATCACGGCCTGCACGCTCTCGGGCATGGTGCCTGCGTACTGCAGGGCGATGCTGCCCCCCAGCGAGTGCGCCACGATCGTCACCGGTGTGCGCCCGATCTCGCCCACCACGGCGTGCAGGTCGAGGCCGTAGTCGATGATCGAGTAGTTGCCCCCGAGCGCCCAGTCGGAATCGCCGTGGCCGCGCAGGTCGGGCACGAACACCTGGTAGCGATCGCAGAGCGCGAGAGCGGTGCGGTCCCACGAGCGGGCGTGGTCGCGCCCCCCGTGCAGCAGGATCAGGGGCGGGTTCCCCGCCTCCCCCCAGACCACGTAGTGCAGCTGCACCCGTTGCGAGACGACGTAGCGAGACTCGGGTTCCATGGCGTGGGGCAGTGTAGTGGTCCCCGCCCCTATGGGATGCGCCTGCCCAGGAGAAGGCAGGGCCGCCGGGCTGGCAGGTGCGGCGACTCACGAACCGCCCGGCTCCTCGCCCAGTCGTGCGATGGCGCTGTAGAGGTCGGACATCTCAATTCCCTGCCTGAGGAGCGCCGTGATCTGCTCTTCGATAGTCAGGTGAGCGTTGTCTTCCAACAGCACCCAGTGAACGTTCCGGTACGTCGTATACAGGTAGACGCCATTCGTCTCCCCGTCTTCGTGGTAGCCGAGATCCTCGAGCGCGGCGGAGAGAACCGCAAACGCCCGGCTATGCGGCAATGGGCAACTGGTCGACGGACTCGTTGGCCAGGGGCGACGCAGGCTCGCGGCGAGGCGGATCGCCAAGCTCGTAGTTGATACCGCGCGCGGTCAGGAACGTATCAAGCGCTGCCAGCCCTTCCCGCTTAACGCGCCGAACCAGCATGACGTGGGCTTCGCCGTTCTTGCTCTCCGCTTCGTCCCGCGTAGCTCCCGCAGTGATGACGCCAGTTTCCAGCGCCCTCGTGGTCCAGTGGCTACCGTGCTCAATGCTCTGGACCGTCAGGCGGAAGTGCACTGTCTTCTGAACTGGGTCGGCCATGCCCTGACTCCTCGCCTGGGGGGCGGAGCTCCGGGCTGCGCTGGCCCTGCCCCGTCTGCGTCGGAGTGTACATTGTCTCGTGCAATTGGTAAACGGCTTTGGCGGATTTTCAGTACCAGCACGCCAACCTGCTGGACGACTTTGTCTAGGAGAAGGCGGGACCGCCGGGCTGGCAGGTGCGGCAGAAGCTCGTGACTTTCTTGCTCGCGTCGATGTCCGTGATCTTGGCGCCGTCGCGCGGGCAGAGGGCGTCCCCGCCGAGGCGGTGGACACGGAAGAAGTCGCGCCGTTCGCGGTAGTCGAGCGCGTCGCCCTTCACCATGCGTTCGCGCGCGAGGGGCGTGGCCCACGCCATCACCTCGCGCGCCGAGGCGAACAGGCGGCGCAGGTCCTCTTCGTCGAGGTCCTTGCGGGTGGTGAAGGGATTGATGCGCGCCTCCCACAGGATCTCGTCGCTGTAGGCGTTCCCCACGCCCTGCACGAACTCCGCCTTGGTGAGGATGTTCTTGATGCGTCCCCGGTACTTGCGGATGCGCTCCAGCCAGACCTCCTCGGTGAGGGCGGGGTCGAGGAGGTCGGGGCCGCCGGCGCTCCAGTTGGGGATTGCCTCCAGCTCCTCCAGCGGCAGCAGGTAGATGCGGCCCATCACGCGCAGGTCGGCGTAGCGCAGTTCGTTCCCTCCCGAGAGTGAGAGGCGCAGGCACGTGCGCCCCTGCTTCTTGGCATCAGGCGGGGCGTACTGGAAGCGCCCCGTGAGCATCGGGTTGATGGCCAGCACCCGCCCCGAGGCGAGCGAGAACAGCAGGAACTTCCCCTGCCGCTGCGTCTCCCCGAAGGCGTCCCCCGGTAGCGACTCCGCGAGGATCGTCGCCCCGGTGCGCACGACGTGGGGAATCTTGACCTCGACCGACTCGACGGTCTGGCCGGGCAGTCGCTCGTTGAGGAACCCGCGGATCGCCTCGAGGTCGGGGATCTCGGGCATGGCTCAGGCTCGCGGCCGGCCGGCTGCCTCGCGGGCGAAGAGCTGCACCGACGTGAGGATGCCGAGCAGGCCTTCACCCTTGCCCATCGAGATCTCCTTCCCGTAGATGTCGAAGACGACGTCTCCGGGGATGCGCAGGACCTCCTCCAGCGGCGCCCCCGAGATCGTGTCGTCGAGGATCGCGCAGAACGACTTCGCCGAGATGCCCTGCGGGTTCTCCACGGCGAAGTAGTACTTCTGCGCGTTCGCGTCGGTGTCCTCCGCCCACACGTAGGCCTGCGACTCGCAGCGCTTCACGCGCCGCTCCTCGGGGTAGGGGCGGACGGCGATGCGCTCCGGCACGTTCTCGAACTGGTCGGCGTATTCGATCAGGTAGTCGACCCGCTCGGTGCGGTCGAGGAAGGAGAACTCGTCGAGCAGGTCGGCGAGCGTCTGGGGAATGCCCTCCACGCTCACTTCTCGATGGGCACGTTCACCAGGTTGCCCCACTCGGTCCAGGAGCCGTCGTAGTTGCGGACGTTCCCGAAGCCGAGCAGGTGGGTGAGCACGAACCATGTGTGGCTGCTGCGCTCACCGATGCGGCAGTAGGCGATCGTGTCGCCGTCGGGCGAGAGCCCCTGCTCGTTCAGGTAGATCTCCTGCAGCTCGGCGGCGGTCTTGAAGGTGCCGTCGTCGGGGTTGGCCGCGCGCGCCCAGGGGATGCTCTTGGCGGTGGGGATGTGGCCGCCGCGAAGGGCGCCCTCGTTGGGGAAGTCGGGCATGTGCAGGCGCTCGCCCGAGTACTCCTGCGGGCTGCGCACGTCCACGAGCTGCCCGCCCGCCTCGAGGTGCGCCATCACGTCGTCGCGGAAGGCGCGAACGGAGGCGTCGTTGCGCTCGGGGGCGGAGTAGTTGGTGGCGTCGTAGGTGGGAACCTCGCGCACGAGCTCACGGCCCTCCTGCTCCCACTTCTGGCGGCCGCCGTCCATCACCTTCGCGTCGCTGTGGCCGAAGAGCTGGAAAACCCAGTAGGCGTAGCAGGCCCACCAGTTGTTGCGGTCGCCGTAGAAGACGACGGTCGTCTCGGGCGAGATGCCGCTGCGCGACATGAGCGCCTCGAAGCCGTCCCGGTTCAGGTAGTCGCGGCGGAGCTGGTCGTTCAGGTCCGCCGCCCAGTCGACCTGCACGGCCCCGGCGATGTGCCCGGACGGGTAGAGGAGCTGGTCCTCGTTCGACTCGACGATGCGGATTCCGGCGTTATCCAGGTTGTCGGCGACCCAGTCGGTGCTGACGAGGACATCGGGGTTGGAGTACCCGCGGCTAGCGATATCAGTCATGGTTTTTCTCCTGAGAGTGGTCCTTGTGGCGGGCAGCGCCCGCGGACCGCTAAGGGTACAGGAGCGCCGCCAACGACGGGGAGAGCGCTCGCTTCGCTCGCTGGGTGGAGCGCCGCCCTGGCGGGCGGCTGAGGAGAGCGCTCGGCGCTGCGCGCCTTGCTGAGTGGAGCGGCGCGTTCCACCCGCCTGAGTGGGCGGTGCGGGGACCAGCCGCTAACCAACAGCCACTAGAACACCAGCTTCGGCGAATCCCCCTCCACCGTCGGCGCCGCCTCCGCCCCGCCGCCCAGCCAGCGTTCGAGGTCGACGGCTTCGAAGCCCTCGATGCTGCCGTGGTCCTGGGGGTCGCAGACGCGCGGGGCGCCCCGCGCGCCGCGGGGCAGGGCCGTGAGCTCGGCGCGGAAGAGCACCGCGAGCTCCCAGCCGTCGTCCCCCTCGCGGGAGATGACGTCGACGAGGCGCAGGTCGGACATGGCGCCGTCGCACCACTCGTCCACGACCGTCGAGGCGATCTCGTAGGGGTTGGCGCCGTGCTTCAGCACCGTCCAGGGGAGCCAGCGGCCCTTCGGGCCGCCCGCATCGAGGACGAAGGCCACGATGCGGCCCTCCAGCACGGGCACGACGTGGACCGAGAGCAGGACGCCCGCCATCAGATGACGCCGGCGAAAACCGCGTCGTCCTCGAAGGGCCCGACGGCCGCGATCGTCGCGGCCTCCGCCTGCAGCAGGTCGCTTCCCACCCGGCGCAGGTCGTCGAGCGTGACGGCGTTGATCTGCTCCGCCACCTCGTCGACCGTGAGCACCTCGTCGAGCACGAGCTCCTGGCCGCCGATCCAGGCGGCCACAGCGCGCGTGTCTTCCATCCGCAGCTGGATGCGGCCCGCGGCCATGCGCCGGCCCTTCTCCAGCTCCTCGTCGGTGACGTCGTCGAGGAAGCGCTCGATCTCCGCCCGCACCACCTCGAGCGTGACGCGCGCGTTCGAGGGGTCGCAGCCGGCGTAGACCGTGAACGCGCCCGCGTCGCGGTATTCGCCCAGGTAGGAGTGCACGTCGTAAACGAGCGCGCGCTCCTCGCGCAGCTCCAGGAAGAGGCGGCTCGACATGCCCTCACCCAGCAACGCGCTTAGCAGACCGGCCGCGTACTGATCGTCGTGACCCAGGGGCAGGGCGGGATAGGTCAGGCAGAGGTGCGCCTGCTCCGTCGCCTTCGTGCGCACGGCCACGCGCGCACGTTCGCCGCGCGGCTCCACCGGGTGCCAGGCGTGAGGCTCGCCTTCCGGGACGGGACCGAGCCAGCGGGAGGCCGCCTCGACCACCGCCTCGTGGGTGATGTTCCCCGCCACCGACAGGACCATGTTGGAGGGCACGTACTGCGCCCGGAAGTAGCGCTCGACCGCCGAAAGCGGCAGCGAGCGCGCCGTCTCCGTGGCGCCGCCGATGTTGCGTCCGAGGGGCTGGTCGGGCCAGAGCGTCTCGTCGGCGAGGATGGCGGCCAGCTCGCCCGGGCTGTCCTCCACCATGGCCAACTCCTCGAGGATGACCATGCGCTCCTTTTCGAGCTCGATCGGGTCCATCTCCGGGGCGGTGACCATGTCCGAGAGGATGTCGATCGTCTCGAGGGCGGCCCAGTCGGGTGTCTTCGCGTAGTAGACGGTCAGCTCGCGGTCGGTGGCGGCGTTGTGCAGCCCGCCCACGCCCTCGATCGCCTCCGCGATCTGCTGCGCGGTCGGCCGGCGCGAGGCGCCCTTGAAGAGCATGTGCTCGAGGAAGTGCGAGAGGCCCGCCTCCGGGTCGGCCTCGTAGCGGCTGCCCGCGCCCACGTACACGCTGACCGTGGCGGAGCGCGTCTGCGGCATCTCGCTCGTGATGATCCGCAGCCCGTTGGGCAGCACCGTTCGTTCAAACACCTGGGTAATCTCCCGCGCCAGCTAGCTGACGGCGCTAATCATGGGCGGCGGGCGTGTTCACGGACAACTTGCCGTCCGCGTTAGCCTCGCCCCACAGCTCCCCCTGCGGGCCCGCGCCGGGCGTCGCCGGCGGCTCGATGCCGAGGTGGCGCCAGGCCGCCGCCGTGGCCATCCGGCCCCGCGGCGTTCGCTGCAGCAGGCCGCGTTTCAGCAGGAACGGCTCGTACACGTCGAAGACCGTGTCCGACTCCTCGCTGATGGCCGCCGCGATCGTCTCCAGCCCCACCGGCCCGCCCTCGAACTGCTCGACGATGGCGCGCAGCAGGCGGCGATCGTTCACGTCGAGCCCGAGCGCGTCGACCTCCAGCAGGTCGATCGCCTCGCGCGTCACCTCCAGCGTGGCGATCCCGTCGGCGCGCACCTCGGCGTAGTCGCGCACGCGCCGCAGGATGCGGTTGGCGACGCGCGGCGTGCCTCGCGCGCGCTGCGCAATCTCCCCCCCCGCCTCCTCCCCCAGCGACACCCCGAGCAGGCCCGCGGAACGTCGAACGATCGTCGTCAGGGCATCCAGCTCGTAGAAGTCGAGGCGGTAGACCGAGCCGAAGCGGTCGCGCAGGGGGGCGCTGATCATCGCGTAGCGCGTGGTCGCGCCAATGACCGTGAAGCGCGGCAGCTGCAGGCGGATGGAGCGCGCCCCCGGCCCCTTGCCGATGACGAGGTCGATGGCGAAGTCCTCCATGGCCGGGTAGAGGATCTCCTCCACGGCGCGGGCGAGGCGGTGGATCTCGTCGATGAAGAGGACCTCGCCCTCCTTCAGGTTGGTGAGGATGGCGGCGAGGTCGCCCGGCCGCTCGATGGCGGGACCGCTGGTGGTGCGGATGGGAGCCTGCATCTCCGCCGCGAGGATGTGCGCGAGCGTCGTCTTGCCCAGCCCGGGAGGTCCGTAGAAGAGGTGGTGGTCGAGCGGCTCGCCCCGCTTCGTCGCCGCCTCGATGGCGATGACGAGGACTTCCTTCACGCGCTCCTGGCCGGGAAATTCGCCGAGCCGCTGGGGCCGCAGGGTTTGCTCCGCCTGGAGCTCGTCCTCGTCCTGGAGGGCCCCGTCGATCTCGCGTTCCTCGGGCGCCATGCCGCAAGTCTACCCGGACGGGAACGGATGTTCGAGCCGTTCCCGTTGTTCCTTCGCGATCCGCCCCGTATACAACCTCTCGCTGGCTCTATTCGTAGCGTCTATTTCGCGCTCGTTGGCTTAGCTCTGTTGCTTCTAGAAGGCGGCCTCCTAGGTGGCGAAGCGTTGGTTCCTGGCACTCCTCGTGGGCGCGATCGCCGGTGGCGGCGTGGCCTTCGCCATCGCCCAGAACACCCGCACGGTTGAGGTGGAGACCACCGCCAGTGTGGAGGTTCGCCTCTGGCGCAACGTGGCCGATCCCGAACGCCTCCACCTCTCCACCCGTCCCGCCGGTGGCTCCTGGACCACACACAACGATCGCCTGGACATGAGCGAGCGCTCCCCCTCCGGCAACTGGGACCAGAGCAACTTTGTCATGGTGGACGTGCCGATCACCGTCTCGGTGGAGATAGAGGAGTCCGCGCCCTCACGGACCACCTCAACCGGCGAGCCCGAGTGGTGCGACGATCGCCCCTCGTGGTCGGGAGGAGCCGTCACGCTCCTGCAGGGGGCCACAGGCTTCTACAGCCTCGATCCGGTCGGCGGCAGTGGACACCGCGACCATGTGCTGCCCTGGTCCGTTCTGTGCCTCCTTGTGGACACGGAGGCCGAGGCGCGCAGCGCCTACAACGACACAGGGAACCTCGTGCCCTCCCTCGCAAGCTTCAACCTCTCCAAGAGCGATGACCTCGCCCATGAGTGGCTCCCCCGCTGGCAGGCCCGCGATGCCCAGGGCCACAGCGCCAACGCCTGCCTGTACGCCGAGCGCTATGAAACCGTCGCAGACCGCTACGGCCACGCCCTCAGTGCCGACGAGAGGAGCGCCCTGATCGCTGCCTGCGCCGCCGGCTCGACCTCAAGCACCCCCGGGCCGGCTGCGACCCAGACAACGCAGGCGGGGCGAACCTACGCCTCCTGCGACGCGGCAGCGGCGGCGGGAGAGCCTCGCCAACAGGGCTGTAGTGCTGGCCGCTGCCCTGGCGGGGGGAGGGGCTTCCCCGCTTCGATGGTCCCCAGCGCCCGCGACGGCGATGGCGACGGCGTGGTCTGCGAGCAGTAGCGGGGGTCTAGCCCGCCGCCTGCAGCTCCGCGGGCCCGCGGGCGGCGCGCAGCACCCGGAAGATCGTGCGGCGCGAGAGCCCGAAGCGAGCGGCCAGCTCATCGACCGACAGGTCCTGCTCCCGCGAGAGCCGCACGATCGTCTCGTCGCGACCCGTGCGCAGCATCGCCGGAGCGCCGCCGGGCTCCTCGTAGCGGCAGCGCGGCAGGGGGCAGCGCAGGCACGAGGGGTAGAGGTCGCAGCCGTTGTCGCGGTACCGGGTGTTTTCGGGCAGTGCGTCGATGCGCGGCCGGCGGATCGGGGTCGCTTCCAAGGGCTCCACCTCCTGTTAGGGAGGAGGAACAATAGAACTATTGTTCTATAGCGTCACGACCCACATGACAGTCCCGCCCGGCGCGCGCCGGGGAAGGGCCCTGGGAGGGGATTTGGGCCGGCTACAGGCTCATGTTCTGGAGGCGCTCGATGCGCTGCTCGAGCGGCGGGTGCGTGCTGAACAGCCTCGACATCCCGCCCCCGGCGAACGGGTGCACAATGTAGAGCGCCGCCACCGCCTCCTGCTGGGGCGTCTCCTGCATCGGCGCGAACTCGACCCCGCGGTGCAGCTTCTCCAGCGCGCTCGCCAGCGAATGCGGGTCGCGCACGATGCGCGCGCCCGCCTCGTCCGCGGCGAACTCGCGAGTGCGGCTGATGGCGAACTGGATGATCGAGGCCGCCAGCGGCGCCAGGATCATGATCGCGATCGCGGCGAAGGCGTTCCGCTGGCCCCCGAAGAAGATCATCATGAACGAGATCATCGAGATCGCCCCCGCGATCGTCGCCACGATCGAGCTCGTAAGCGTGTCCCGGTTCTTCACGTGCGCCATCTCGTGGCCGATGACGGCCCGCAGCTCGTGCTCGTTGAGCAGCCGCACGATGCCGGTCGTGACCGCCACCACGCCCTTCTCCGGGCTGCGTCCCGTGGCGAAGGCGTTCGGCGTGGGGGTTTCGATGATGAAAACCCTGGGCATCGGCATGGAGGCGCGGTAGGCGACCTCCTCGACCATCGCGTGGAGGGCCGGCGCCTCGTCCGCCGTCACCTCGCGCGCCCCCGCCATGCGCAGGGCGAACTTGTCGCTCCACCAGAAGGCGGAGAAGTTCATCACCGCCGCGATGACGAGGAAGATGATCAGTCCGCCCATGCCGCCGAGCACGTAGCCGATGAAGAGCAGGAGGGCGGTCAGGGCCGCGAGCAGGAAGCCGGTCTTGATGCCGTTCATGGGTGTGGGAAATCCTCCGTGAGTCCACCATCCAGTATAGGAGAGCCGCCCGCGGGCGGGTGAACGTCGCTAACCGCGCTCGAGGAAGGCCCCCACCGCCCGGCGCGCCTCCTCCTGCGCTCCCGCCAGCGTCTCCTCGCCCTCGAACGGGATCCAGCGGAACTCGAAACGCAACCCCTGCGTCCGCTCGGGGCCCAGCGGCTCAGCGCGCCACGAGTCGGGCAGGACCATCCCCGGGACCGTGACGTAGCAGTGCCAGAGCTGGCCGTCACTCTCGAACAATGCCGCCGGCCGCCAGCCGCCCAGGGGGAGGCCGCTCTCCTCCAGCACCTCGCGCGAGACCGCCTGCACGGGCGTTTCGCCCTCCTCGACGGTGCCGCCGGGCACCTGCAGCCCGGCCTCGGGCATGCCCGCGTGCTCGAACACAAGCAGCCCGCGGCCTTCCTCGGTGTAACGCAGTACGAATCCGTACGCCTTTTCGGTCATGTCCGCGATTCTCGCAGATCAGTGGCTTGCGCGAGGGTCTAAACTCGCTTGATGGCGCAGCAGTCAGGTCAGCAGCGGTTCCGTCGCGTGTGGGGGTACATCCGCCTCGCGCTGCTTGTTATCCTCACGCTATACCTGATCGTCGAGCTTGCCACGCAAGACTGGGGCAACGTCGCCCCGACGGCCATCTTCATCGTCCTGCTCGCCTTCCTCGAGGCCATGGATCGCGGCTGGCTTCGACGCTTCGGTGTTCGCGGACCCTCGGACACCAGCTAGAATCGCCCCCCAACCCGAAGGGAGCCCCAACATGTCCGATGCCCAGTACCTCGCCGACCGCATCGCCATCATGGACGTCATGGTCAAGTACGGCACCGCCGTCGACGCCCGCGAGATGGACCGCTACCGCTCGTGCTTCACCGACGATGTGCTCGTCGTGGGCTACGGCGCCGAGGATATGGAGGGCGCCGACGCCTACCTCGACTACGTCATCACCGCCCTCGAGAACTTCCCCGCCACCCAGCACATGATGGGCAACCAGGTGGTCGATATCGACGGCGATACCGCCCACGCCCGCACCGACGTCCAGGCCACCCACGTCCTGAAGGAAGACCCGGACGCGATCATGACCCTCTGGGCGACCTACGTGGACGACATGGTCCGCGGCGCCGACGGGCAGTGGCGCATCAAGCGCCACGAGCTCGTACGCGCGGGCAGCCAGCGCACCGTCAACCAGCCGTAGCCCCGGGGCCGCAGCGAATCCCTACAGCTCGGCGACTTGCGGCAGCACCTCGCTGGCCAGCCAGGCGGGTACGCTGTCCGATGACAGGTCGAACCAGGTGAACTGCACCTCGTCGATGCCCGCCTCCGCGAGCCGCCCGAGCTTGTCCACGATCTCGTCCGCCGTCCCCATGATCGCGCCGATGCCGCGCAGCATTTCGCGGTACTCCGCGGGCGACATGCCCGGTGGCGGGGGCATGCGCTGCATCTGCAGGAGCGTCGCCGCCTCCACCTCCGCGTCCGTCGCGCCGATCAGGCCCATGGTCGTCATCACGTGCCGGATCTCGCCGGGGTCGCGCCCCAGATCGTCGCAGTACCCGGCGAGCAGCTCGCACTTGTGGCGGTAGGCGTCGAGCGGCAGGTCGACGGCGTTCCACTCGTCGGCGTACTTCGCGACGAGGGGCAGGGTGCGCTTCTCGCCCCCGCCCGCGATCAGCACGGTCGGACGCTCGGCCACTGGCTTCGGCAGCGTCTGCGCTTCGCTCAACCGGTAATGGCGACCCTCGAACGATGCCGGCTCCTCGCCCCACATCAGGCGCATCACCTCCAGGTACTCCTCCAGCCGGTCGAAGCGCTCCCCCAGCGACGGATAGTCGAGGCCGTAGGCGATGTGCTCCCCCTCGTTCCAGCCGATCCCCAGCCCGAGCACGAAACGCCCCCCGCTGAGCACGTCGAGCTGCGCCGCCAGCCGCCCCACGTTCGATGGCGGCCGGAACATCACCGGCGTCACCAGCGACCCGAAGCGGATGCGCTCCGTCTCCCGCGCCGCCAGTGCGAACAGCAGGTACGGATCGAGCGAGTCGATCTGGTTGACCGTGTAGAAGTGGTCGCCGAGGTAGTACGAGGCGAACCCGTGCTTCTCGGTCGCGCGCATCGAGGCGATCGCCTCCTCGAACGTGACTCCCCACGGCCCCACGACGAGTCCGATGTCCATGGGTGCGCTCCTACAGGTCCGCGACCTGTGGCAGGACCTTGCTCGCCAGCCAGTCGGGCACCGCGGTCGAGGACAGGCTGAACCAGATAAACACGACCTCGTCGATGCCCCATTCCCCGAGCTGCCCGATCTTGTCCACGATCTCGTCGGCCGAGCCCATGATCGCGCCCCTCGCGCGCAGCCCCTCGATGTAGTCCGCCGGGGACGTGGGGGTGGGCGGGGCCCGGCGCAGCATCTGCAGGGCTGCCTCCGCCTCCAGCTCCGCGGGGGTCGTGCCGATGAGGCCCATCGTCATCATCGTGTGCCGGATCTCGGACGGATCGCGCCCCACCTCGTCGCAGTACCCGGCGAGCAGCTCGGTCTTGTGCCGGTAGACATCGTGCGAGAGGTCGACGCAGTTCCATTCGTTCGCGTGCTTCGCCACCAGGGGCAGGGTGCGCTTCTCGCCCCCGCCCGCGATGAGCACGGTCGGGCGCCCGGCGGCTGGCTTCGGCCGCGTGTCGGCCTCGTCCAGACGGTAGTAGCGTCCGTCGTACGAGGCTGGCCCCTCGCCCCACATGGCTTGCATCACCTCGATGTACTCGTCCAGCCGCTCGGAGCGCTCCCGTATCGACGGGTAGTCGACGCCGTAGGTGGAGTGCTCGCCCGGGTGCCAGCCAACGCCCAGGCCCATCACGAAGCGCCCGCCGCTGAGGATGTCGAGCTGCGCCGCCAGCCGCCCCACGTTCGATGGCGGCCGGAACATGACCGGCGTCACGAATGGCCCGATGCGGACGCGCTCCGTCTCCCGCGCCGCCATCGCCAGCAGCAGGTACGGCTCGATCGAATCAATCTGGTTAACCGAGAAGAAGTGGTCGCCCATGTGCCAGGAGTTGAAGCCACGCTCCTCGGTCGTTTGCATAGTGGCGATCGTCTGCTCGAGGGAGTACCCCCACGGCCCGATGACAATTCCGATCTTCATGCTGATCCCCCTACAGGTCCGCGACCTGCGGCATGACCTCGCTCGCGAGGAATGCCGGCAGGCTGTCGCTGGCCAGGTCGAAGTAGACGAACTGGACCTCGTCCATCCCCTCCTCCGCGAGCCGTCCGAGCTGGTCGACGATCTCGCCGGCTGTGCCCATGACCGCGCCTCCCTCGCGCAGGGCGGCGCGGTACTCGGCGGGGGTGGGGTTGCCGGGCGGGGGCGTGCGCTGCATCTGCGTGAGCGTGGCCGCCTCCACCTCCTCGTCCGTCGCCCCTACGAACCCGATCGTCGTCATTGAGCGGCGAATCGTGGCCGGGTCGCGGCCAACATCGGCGCAGTGGGCGGCCAGCACCTCGTTCTTGTGGCGAAGGGCGTCCGGCGTCAGGTCGACGCTGTTCCACTCGTCCGCGTATTGCGCCACCAGCCGCAGGGTGCGCTTCTCCCCGGTCCCGCCGATGAGGATGGGCGGCCGTCCCGCCTCCGGCTTCGGCAGCGAGTCGACCTCTTCCAGGCGGTAGTGCTCGCCCTCGAAGGAGACCGGCCCCTCGCCCCACAGCGCCTGCATCACCTGGATGTACTCATCGAGCCGGTCGAAGCGTTCGCCCAGGCGCGGCCAGTCGACGCCGTAGGTGCGGTGCTCCGCCTCCCCCCAGCCGACCCCCAGGCCCAGCACGAAGCGCCCCCCGCTGAGCAGGTCGAGCTGCGCCGCCCACCGCCCCACGTTCGAGGGCGGCCGGAACATCACCGGCGTCACCAGCGGCCCGAAGCGAATGCGCTCCGTGTCGCGGGCCGCCAGCGTGAACAGCAGGTATGGCTCGATCGAGTCGAGCTGCTCCCCCACGTAGAAGTGGTCCCCGAGGTAGTAGGAGGCGAACCCGTGCCGCTCGGCGGCGGCCATCGAGGAACTGATGTCCTCGAAGCTCACATCCCAGGGCCCGACTGCGAATCCGATGTCCATGCGCCTCACCTCCGGCCCCGCGGGCCGCGGCCAACAGTACGCGAATCAGGTGGCCGGGATCAGAGAAGCGGCGACGGCCCGAAAGCCGTCGCCGCTTTGGCTGGCCGGTACTGGCCTCCCCCTAGCGGTCGGGGCCGTACAGGTAGTCGTCGATGACCTTGTTCATGTGGCGGATGCGCCGCTCGCGGTAGTTGATGAGCAGCCCTTTGTAGGCCCGCGAGTTCATCCCCTTCTGCACGCGCGGCAGGTTGTACGAGTCCTGGTCCATCACCAGCCCCAGCGAGATGTCGCCGTGCTTGTGCTGCGTGTGGATCGGACGCGGAACGTCGCTCCCCGCCGGCAGACGCGCGTAGCTCTGGATGTCGAAGTACATCTTGTTCGGATCCGTCGCGTGCGGCCGCTGCCGGAAGAACCCGAAGCCGGCGTGGTGCGTGTTGAACGTCAGGTTCGGGAAGATGTAGTAGTGGTAGTCGTCTGACATCTGGTCGTCGTTGAGCTGGGAGACGTCCATCCCCTGCTCCTCGGCGACCTCACGGGCGCGCTTCTGCAGGAAGGGGCGAACCTCGCCGCTGCGGCCCTCGAACTCGGCCGGGTCGACACCCGCGTTCCGCAGCCGCCCCTTGAGCCCGTCCGTGACCTCCTCCGGGTTCTGGTAGCGCGGGCTCACGATGCCCATCGGCACCAGGTAGCGGTTGTGCCGCTCGTACAGGTCGATCTGCACGTGGATGTCGTCCAGGCCCTCGAGTAGCTGCGGGTGGATGCCCTGCACGTGGTAGACCTCGTTGAACGCGTCCACCGAGGCTTTCCAGTTCGTGTCCCACTCGATCGTCTTGTCGGCCACGATCGAGAACTCCTCGAAGTGGTACGCGTCAAGGTGCTGCGCGACCGGGTCGAGGAACTCGAGCAGGGGCTCGGCGTCCGGGTTCATGTTGAACCAGATGAAGCCGCCCCAGACATCGCAGGGGACCTCGACCAGCGCCGTCTCCTGGGGAACGCCCTGGGTGAACGTGTCCTCGTCGGGGACGAACTTCTTGGAGCCATCGAGGTTGAACTCGAAGAAGTGGTAGGCGCACTGGAACGACTCCGCATGCCCCATGCCGGGGTTGCGAATCTGGTTCCCGCGGTGGGGACAGACGTTGTAGAAGGCGCGGACCTTGTCCTCCGCCTCGCGCACGATCAGCAGGGACTCGGGCCCCAGCTCGGTCGTGAAGTAGTCGCCCACGGTGGGGATGTCGGACTCGCGGCCGGCCATGTTCCAGACTTTCGTCCACATGCGCTCCCACTCGAGCTCCATGAACTCCTTCGAGGTGTAGCGCTCCTTGGGGATGAGCTCCGTGCCCATGAAGGGCTCGGGCGCCTTCTCCGTGGGGGTCGTGTGGGCAATCTTCTCCTGAACCATCTGTTCCTCCGGTCGCTCCGAGGCGTGCGCCGATGGTACGCCGTTCTGTCAATCGCTGCTTGCGCTAGAGTGATAGCGGGAGGCGCGACATGGCGGACTTTGGCGGGGGCGGGTTCGTCCCCAATCCCGGACCCGAGCTGGAATTGATGGCCCAGGCCCAGAAGGACGAAATGAGGCGCCGGCATGGCGGTGAGCACCGCCCCCCGAAGCGCCCGCGGGGCCCGCGCTTCGGCCTGCTGCGCCGCATCGTGCGCCTCATCCGCGGCGGCGGGGACTGAGGGCGCCAATGTCCTTCATGTCATCACCGGACGGCAACTCGGTACAAGAGCAGCGTGCCAAACAAGCGCTCGATGACCTGCACCGGGTTTCGCCCCACGCCCGTGCCCACGGTCAGCCGGACATGGCGCGCGCGCGCCGCCAATACGAACGCGACAACCCCTCCCGCATGCGCTACTTCTGGCGGGTCTGGGACTTCGTGTTCGGGCGGGGGCGCACCAGGATGGGGCACTAGGCACGACATGGCAGGGAAACAGCGACAAACCGCCAGCGAGGACGTCGCCGCCCAGATTGGGCGCTCCCTCGGGCGACTCGTGCGCAAGGCCCACGACGCCGCCCTTGAGGCCCAACCCGAGGCCGAGTTGATGGCCCGTCGCGCCGCGAAGATCGCGAAGGAAACCGTCGAGGCGGCCCGCCCCGAGGCGGAACGGATCGCGCAGGAAGCGATCGAGGCTTCCCGCCCCGCCGCCGAGCGCGCCGCGAAGTACGTGCGCGAACACGAGGACGAGATCCGCAAGGTGGGGGGAGTCGCCGGCGAGGCGATCGCTTGGAAGGTTCTGCCGCGGCCTTTGCGACCGTTCCTCTCCGGAACGGTCGGCAAGTTCCTCCGCCAGAAGGCCCCGAAGGACTCCTGAGCGCTCTCCTCTACGCCCGCGGCGCTGAGAGGCCCGGGATCTCGTTGCCCAGGTAGGTGCTGCCCAGGTTGCGGTACTGCCGCCACGAGATAGCCGCGTGCGCGGCCGCCTGGTGGGAGTCCCGCAGGCGGCGCTCCAGCGGCGATTCCATGCGGCTCGCCGTCGTCCCCGCCGTGTTGTGAATCGTGTCGACGACGTGCCGGGAGACCTGCGCCGCGTGCACGCAGGAGAGGAAGGAGCGCTGCGTTACTTCCCAGTCCGGCCGCGCGCGACCCCCGTCCTTGGGCAGCGGCCCGAGGTGCCGCTCCGTCACTTCCTGGGCGTCGATCATGAAGGCCTTCGCCGCCCGCACGGTCGCTTCGGCCTCGCCCAGGCGGTACTGCAGCTCGGGCTGGTCCGCCAGCAGCGAACCCGATCCCCAGGGCGTCTTCTCCATCGCTAGCTCGATCAGGTCGTTGATCGCGCCGCGGGCGATGCCAAGGGCGACGGCGCCCTTGTTGTAGTGCGCCTGCATGGGGTTGCGCAGGGTGGGGCTCGCGAACGTTTCGCAGGTGCCGAAGAGGTCCTTGGGCAGGGTCGCCTTCTCCGGAATGAAGGGGCCATCGACCTTCACGTCGGCGCTGCCCGAGCCCCGCAGGCCGGCGGTGTCCCACGTATCGACGATCTCCCAGTCCCCGCGCGGCATGAGGAACGCCCTCTCTGATGAACCTCCGCCCTCGAGGGGCACGCCCTCTGAGCGCGTGTGCACCATCGCCCAGGTGGCGTTGTGGCAGCCGCTGGCGAACGAGCCCTGGCACCAGAGCCGCCAGCCCCCCTCCACCGGTCGCGCGCGGGCGGTCTCCAGGCCCGGCCCCACGCCGGCACAGGCGAGGACGCGCCAGTCGTCGTAGAAGTCGGGCACCAGCTCCATGCTCATGCGGCGCAGCAAGAGGCTGTTGATCTCCGAGTTGATGTGCACGCACCAGCCGACCGACCCGTCGATGGCGGAAGCCGCCTCCACGATCTCGATCTGGTCGCGCGTGGATACGTCCTCGCCCCCCAGCTCCTGGGGCAGGGCGAAGCGGTAGAGCCCCTGGTCGGCGATCTCGTTCGAGGCCCAGGCGGGGATGTGGCGGATCTCCTGCGCTTCGTCGCCCGCCTGCTTGAGCGCCTCGCTCATGCCGAGGAGCCGCTCAAGGGGCGGCGCCGTCTCCTGGAGCTTCTTGCTGCGCCCGATGATCTCCGCTCGCACCATGGCTGCCGCCTCCGTCGCTGGTCGCGCGATTCTAGGGGACCGGCGGGCGCCTCGCCTCAGCCGCCGCGGTCGATGCGCCGGATGGCCTCGCTCGCGAAGGGGATGTTGGCGCGCATCTTGAGGGCGTACTCATAGTCGATGCGGGCGTGGTAGGCGCGGTCCTGGGCTTCGTGCGCCTTCCCCCGCAGGACGAACGCCGCCGCCCCCACCTCGATCGGCATGGGCGACTCCGGCTCTCCCAGCTCCACCTCGAGCGTGTGCATCGCCAGGCCCGGCTGCCCTTCCTCCAGCTGCCGGTGCGCGTCGCAGAGCGCGACAACACCGGGGTGGTCGAGCCCGAGCGCGCGGGCGTTGGTCACGCCCAGCTCGACGAGCACGGCGAACAGCGCCTCGCTCTCGTCGATGCCGCTATCCGTGTCGCTCACGCGCGTCCTCCGCTTGCCGCGGGAGCGTACGTGGAGCGGGTGGCTGGTGGCTAGTGGTTGGTGGTTGGTGGGCTGTTGTCGGTTCCCGCCCCAAAGTGCTCCCGGGCCAGCGCGATGACGCGCTCGGGCTGGTCGTGGTGGACCCAGTGGCCCGCCCCTTCGACCACTACCGGCCGCACCCCCGCAAGCCCCTCCACCCAACCCTTCATGCCCCGCATCACCCCTGCCTCGCCGCCGATGAGGTAAAGCACGGGACACGCGATCGCGTCGACGAAGCCGCGCATCTCCGCCAGCGTGAACTCGTCGCGACGCACCCCCGGCCGCGACCAGTTGTCGAACTTCCAGATGAGCTCGTCCCCGTCCCCGCGCACCGCGTGTACGGCGATGTGCCGCGCCTGCTCCGGTGAGAGGCGCGGGTTCATCTCCTCCACCCGCTGGGTCGCGCTTTCGAGGTCCGCGTAGCGGCGCACCCGGCGTGTCTCCAGCGAGAGCCGCTGTTCGACGTACTTCCGGAAGCGTTCCGGTGTCATCGCCTGCGGCTCCTCGAACAGCCCCGGCACGCGTCCCTCGATCGCGACGATCGAGGCGAACCGCTCCGGGTACGTCCCCGCCGCGAGGAACGTGACCTGCCCCCCGAAGGAGTGGCAGATGACGCGCACGGGCTGGTCGAACCGTTCGACCAGCGTGAGCAGGTCGACGGCGTACTGGGAGGTCGTGTACTCGCTGCCGGGCGACCAGGCCGACTCGCCGTGGCCGCGCAGGTCGGGCGCCACCACGTAGTGGTCCTCGGCGAACGCCTCCGCCAGCTCGTCCCAGCTGCGGGCGTGGTCGCGCCCGCCGTGCAGCAGGATGAGCGGCTGGGCGTCCTCGTGCCCCCAGGCCCAGTACGACAGGCGCAAGCGCTGCGACTCGTAGAAGTGCTGGACGGGTTCGGTCATTCGGTTGCTGGCTCCGGGGTTTCTGGTCCAGCCGCGGAATCCCCGTCGGGAGCCCAGCGACCGCACCGCGCCCATAATAGAGGCCGGGATTCCCACACCGTGTCCACCGACGACCAACCACCGACCACCGACCACCAGTCACCGGCCACCGGTTCGGTAGCGCTCGTGGGCGCCGGGCCGGGCGACCCCGGTCTCATCACCCTCGCGGGACTTGAGGCGTTGCGGAGCGCCGACGTCGTTCTCTACGACGCCCTCGCCCCGGCGGCGCTCCTTCGCGAGGCCCGTGCGGACGCGGAGGTCGTCGGTGTCGGGAAGCGGGCCGGCGCGCACCTGGCCAGTCAGGACGAGATCGAAGCGCTCATGCTCGTCCGCGCGAAAGAAGGGAAGCGCGTCGTCCGCCTCAAGGGCGGCGACCCCTTCGTGTTCGGGCGCGGTTCCGAGGAGCTGCGCGCCTGCCGGGAGGCGGGTGTGCCCTGCACGGTCGTTCCGGGCGTGACCTCCGCTATCGGCGCCCTCTCCTACGCCGGCATCCCTGTCACCCACCGCGGCCTCGCCGGCGCCTTCATGGTCCTGAACGCCCGCAGCGTGGAGGGCGACGCCGCCAACTGGCGGGCCGCCGCCGAGGTCGACACGCTTGTGCTCCTCATGGGCGCCGGGACGCTCGCCGAGTGCGCGGACCGCCTCATCGGCGAGGGCCGCTCGCCGGAGACGCCCGCCGCATCCGTCCAGTGGGGCACCCGTCCCGACCAGCGCGTCGCGACGGGCACGCTCGCCGGCATCGCCGAGCGCGTGACGGAGGCGGGCCTGACGGCCCCGCTCGTGACGGTCGTCGGGAAGGTTGCCGGGCTCGCGGGCGAGCTGGCCTGGTTCGACCCCGGCCCCCTCGCCGGTCGCCGCGTGGCCGTTACGCGCTCGCGCGCGCAGGCGAGCGAGCTGGTAGCGCTGCTCGAAGCCGAGGGCGCCTTCGTGACCGAGGCGCCCGCCATCGAGCTGGTCTCGCGGGCCGGGTCGTCCGACCTCTGCGAGGCGGTGGCCGCGCCCGCGGACTGGTGGGCCTTCAGCAGCGCGAACGGCGTCGAGGCCGCCATGCAGACGCTGCTCGCGGCCGGCCTCGACGCGCGCGCGCTCGCCGGTCGTCGGCTCGCCGCCGTCGGCGACGCCACCGCCGACGCGCTGGCCGCCTACGGCCTGCGCGCCGACTTCGTCCCGGAGCAGTTCTGGTCGACGGCCCTTGCGGAGTTGCCTGCGGAGACCGGCGAGATGGTCACAATCTTCCAGTCCAACCTCTCGCCGCCGAACCTGGCCCTCGCGCTGGAGGAGCGCGGGTTCTCCGTGCGCGCCGTAACCTCCTACGAGAACCGCCCCGTGCCCCTCACCCCCGAACAGATCGACGCCGTGCGTGAGGCCGACGCCATCACCTTCACAAGCAGCTCGACCGCACGGAACCTTCGCGAGGCCCTCGGCCCCGACGCGGCCGGCCTGACTGCCGCCCTCGTCAGCATCGGGCCCAGCACCTCGGACTCCGTACGCGAATGCTTCGGACGCGTCGACCGCGAGGCCGCCTCGCCCGCGCTGGACAAACTCGTGCGCGCCGTCGTCGACGCGCTGGCATGAGCGCGATGGGTACGGCGCTCGTCCTCGCCGGCCACGGATCGCACCTGAACGCGCGCTCCGGCGAGGCCGTCCGCGCCCACGCCCGCGCGCTGGCCGCAAGCGGCGCCTGGGACGAGGTGCTGGTCGCCTTCTGGAAGGAGGAACCGTCCCTCGCGCGCGCCCTCGACGGCTGCGCCGCGAGCGATGTCACCGTCGTCCCCGTGTTCATGTCGGAGGGCTACTTCACGGGCGAGGTCATCCCCGCCGAGATGGGCCTCGACGGCCCCGTCACCCATCACGAGGGGCGCACCGTGCGCTACACGCGACCGGTCGGCGTCCACCCCGCCCTTGCCGGCATCGTCGTCGAGCGCGCGCTGGAGGCGGGCGCCGCCACAGACGACGCCATCTTCGTGCTTGGGCACGGGACGCGACGCAACTCCGGATCGTCGAACGCCGTCCACGAGCAGGTCGAGCGCGTGCGCGCCGCGGGCCGCTTCGCCGAGGTCATCGCCGTGTTCACCGACCAGGAGCCGAACATCGCGTCGATCCCGGAACTTGCCGGTGGGCGGAGCGCCGTGGTCGTGCCCTTCTTCGCCTCCGAGGGCTGGCACGTCGGCCAGGTCGCCGCGAACGGCGTCGGCGCCGTCCGCTACGCCGACCCCGCTGGCACCCACCCCGGCATCGCCGCCGTCATCACCGAACTCGCGCTGGAGGCGGCCAGGGCGTAGCCGCCCGCTACCGCTCGATCGGACCGCCCGCGAAGACGGTGGAGCGCACCACCGCGGGGGTGCCGTCGTTCTGGATGGCGTCGTGGCGGCGGGCGATCTGCCCCTCGTGGTCGTCGTGCGTGAGGATGTAGAAGCGGTTTGCCTTGATCCCCTCGAACACGCACTCCGCCGCCCACTCCGGCGAGAGCGCGCGCAACCGGACCGTGTCGCTGAAGCCCGGGGTGCTCTCGATCCGGGCCTGCACCTCCTCCGGTTCGAGGTCGCGCAGGTGGTCGGGCCGGTTGCGTTCCGAGTTGCGCAGATTCGTCCTGATGATGCCCGGGCAGAGCACCGAGACGCCCACGTTCGAGCCCGCGTCCCGGAGCTCCCCGTACAGCGTCTCCGAAAGCGTGACGACCCCATGCTTGCTCACGTTGTAGGCACCCACCCCGGCGACCGACACGAGCCCCGCCATCGAGCCCGTGTTCACGATGTGCCCCTCGTCCTGCTCGATCAGGTGGGGCGCGAAGACGCGCACGCCATGGATCACGCCCCACAGGTTCACCCGTAGCACGAACTCCCAGTCGTTCACGCCCAGGTCCCACATCCGCCCCCGCCCGCCCACGCCTGCGTTGTTGCAGACAACGTGGACGGAGCCGTAGTGCCCGAGCGCCTGCTCGGCGAGGTTGTCCATGGAGGCGGCGTCCCCGCAGTCCGTCTGGACGGTCAGGACCTCGGCCCCGCTCTCGCGGAGGTCCGTGGCGGCCGCCTCCAGCACCTCCTCCTCGATGTCCGCCAGGACGAGGCGCATCCCCTCGGCGGCGAAGCGCGTCGCCATGCCCAGCCCGATACCGCTCGCCCCACCCGTCACCACCGCGACCTTGCCCGCAAAGTCCTGCATGTCCGTCCTCCTCGTAGGCGCCGCAGCCTACAACAAGGAGCCACGCCCGAGACTGCGCGACCGGCCACGAGGACTCGGGCCCGCTACCCCTGCTTGCGCGCGTCCCCGGCGAAGACCGTGGAGCGCACGATGGCGGGGGCGCCGTCGTTCTGGATGGCGTCGTGGCGCCGCGCGATCTGCCCCTCGGGATCCTCGTGCGTGAGGATGTAGAAGCGGTCCACCTTGATCGCCTCCAGCACGCACTCCGCCGCCCACTCCGGCGTGAGCCGCTGCATCGGTTCGCGCCGGGGCCGGCCCCGTTCCGCGCGCGCCCGCAGCTCCTCCTCGTCGAGCTCGCGCAGGTCGGCGGGGCGGTTGCGCTCCGAGTTCCCGAGATTCGTCGAGATGAGGCCCGGGCAGAGCACCGAGACGCGCACGTTCGAGCCGGCGTCCCGCAGCTCGGCGTGCAGCGTCTCCGAGAGCGTGACGGCGCCGTGCTTGCTCACGTTGTACGGCCCCGCGCCCGCCACCGATACGAGCCCCGCCATCGAGGCCGTGTTCACGATGTGCCCCTCGTCTTGCTCGATCAGGTGCGGGGCGAACACGCGCACGCCGTGGATCACCCCCCAGAGGTTGACCCGCAGCACGAACTCCCAGTCGTTCACGGTCAGCTCCCACATGCGCCCCTGCGTGCCAACGCCCGCGTTGTTGCAGACGACGTGTACTGAGCCGTAGTGCCCGAGCGCCTGCTCCGCGAGGTTGTCCATGGAGGCGGCGTCCCCACAGTCCGTCTGGACGGTCAGCACGTCGGCCCCGCCCTCGCGCAGTCCCTGCGCGGCCCCTTCCAGCGCCCCCTCCTCGATGTCGGCGAGGACGAGACGCATCCCCTCAGCGGCGAAGCGCGTGGCCATGCCCAGCCCGATACCGCTCGCCCCGCCCGTCACCACCGCGACCTTGCCCGCAAAGTCCTGCATGTCCGTCCTCCTCGTAGGGGCGCGCACGCTACGGCGGCGTTCAACGGATCGCAACGAGAGGCTTGGACTACGAAGTCGTGTTGGGCGAGCGCCCCTGTTCTTTGCAGAACGCGAGATACTCGTCGACCGAATCGGCGAACGCCTGCCGCAGGTCCGCGACGGACTCGCCCTGGAAGGTGATCACGTCGCGCGTGCCGACAACCTCGCCATGAAAGAAGCCTGCCTCGTCGTCGAAGGTGACCGAGGCTCGGTAACCGTGGTATTCCATCATGGCGCCGTCACCGACTCTCTCAAGTGGAGTCAGCGTACAACGCAGGAAGGCCGCGCAGCATGCTGCGCGGCCTCCCGGTAGTCGTTGACTGGTGGAACTCTAGCGGTCCGGGCCCTCCAGGTAGTCGTCGATCACCTTGTGCATGTGGCGGATACGGCGCTCGCGGTAGTTGATCAGCAACCCCTTGAACGAACGCGACTGCATCCCCTTCTGCACGCGCGGAAGGTTGTACGAGTCCTGGTCGAGCCCCAGCCCGAGCGAGACCTCGCCGTGCTTGTGGGTCGAGTGCACCGGCCGCGGCGGCGGGTCCGAACCCTCAGGGATGCGGATGAAGTTCTGCAGGTCGTAGTACATCTTGTTCGGGTCGGTCGCGTGCGGCCGCTGCCGGAACAACATCACGCCCGAGTGGTGCGTGTTCAGCGTGATGTTCGGGAAGATGTAGTAGTGGTAGTCGTCCGATAGCTGGTCATCGTTCAGGTCCGAGAGGTCGATGCCGTGCTCGGCGCCGTACTTCTTCACCGAAGCCTGGATGGCCGGACGTACGTCCGCGGGGCCGCCCTCGAACGTCTCCGGGTCGACCCCCGCGGCGCTCAGCATCTCCCTGAGCGCGCGTGTCAGGTCTTCCTGGTTCGGGTAGCGCGGGCTCAACAGCCCGAAGGGCACGAGATAACGGTTATGCCGCTCGTAGAGGTCGATCTGCACGTGGATGTCGTCGATCGACTCCAGGATCTGCGGGTGGATGCCCTGTACGTGGTAGACCTCGTTGAAGGCGTCCACCGAGGTCTTCCAGTTGCAGTCCCAGAGGATCGTCTGGTCCGACACCAGGTACTGCTGGTCAAAGTGGTACGGGTCCAGGTGCTCCGGAATCTCGCCCAGGAACTCCATCAGGGGCTCGGCCTCGGGGTTCATGTTGAACCAGACGAAGCCGCCCCACGTATCGCAGGGCACCTCGGTGAGGGCCGTCTCCTGGGGGACGCCCTGGGTGAACGTGTCCTCATCCGGCACGAACTTCTTCGAACCATCGAGGTTGAACTCGAAGAAGTGATACGCGCACTGGAAGCTCTCCGCGTGCCCCATGCCGGCGTTGCGGATCTGGTTCCCGCGGTGCGGGCAGACGTTGTAGAAGGCGCGGACCTTGTCCTCCGCCTCGCGCACGATCAGGAAGGACTCGGGGCCCAGCTCCGTCGTGAAGTAATCACCGACGTTGGGGATGTCGGACTCGCGGCCGGCGACGTTCCAGACCTTCGTCCACATGCGCTCCCACTCGAGCTCCATGAACTCCTTCGAGATGTACCGTTCCTTGGGGATGAGGTCGGTCCCGAGGACTGGCTCGGGCGCCTTTGTGGTTGGCGTTTGGCGGGCGACGGACTGGAGGACCATGCGATTACTCCCTGTGCTGTGTGGTCGCGACGGAACCGGCGCGCAATACGCGCCTGCTATGCGCACCATCCTACGCGCGTTGTCAACGATCTTCGCGCGGTCTCAGGCGGGCGCGAGAGCGGCGATCTCCTCGAGGCTCTGGGCGCGCGGCGTGCCCGAGGTTCCGAACACGAACGTCTCCCCGCTGGGGCCGTCCGCGCCGTGCGAGAGGATGTTGATGACCGCCTGCCCGACATCGGAGGCGCGCATCCCCGCGTCCGCCGCCGCCGCCGAGACGGCGCGCAGCATGGGCGTGTCCGTGGCCCCCATGCAGAGGCCGTTCACGCGGATGTTGTGCTCCGCCAGCTCGATCGCCCACGTCTCCACCTGGCGCCACTGCACCCACTTGGCGCAGTCGTAGCCGCTGGCCGCCCCGCCGGTCATCAGGTGGCCTTCCTTGATGTGCTCGGTGATTACGTTGATGATCTCGCCCCCGCCCACCGTCCGCATGGCCGCCGCGGCCGCCGTCGCGCAGTAGTAGCTGCCCATCGCGCAGATGTCGATGGAGCGTTCGTAGGCGAGCGTCTGCGACTCGTACGTGCCGCCCGTGAGCGTCGTGTCCGCGTAGATGGCGGCGTTGTTGACGAGCAGGTCGATGCGTCCCAGCCGCTGCAGGGCGCTGTTCATCGCTCGGCGCACCTGCACCTTGTCGGCCACATCGCAGTCGATCGCAATCCCCTGGCGGCCCGTGGCGCGCACCTGCGCGGCCGTCTCCGCGTTGTTGACGGCGTCGATGTCGAGACTCGCGACATCCGCCCCGTTCTCGGCCAGCGCCACCGCGATCCCGCGTCCGATTCCGACGGCCCCGCCGGTGACGACGGCGGCCTTCCCCTCTAGCAGCATGGCGTTCCTCCTGTTCCTGCTTCGAAAGCGCGCTGATTCTGGCCGATCGCGCGCCGCCTCGCCATGCCTTCAGCGGTGCTGGACGTATCCCTCGGGCGGTTCCACCTCGTGGAAGATGGAGTAGCGCGAGATCAGGACGAAGTCGCCGTCGACATTCCCCCACACGAGCACGGTGTAGACACCCGCGCCGTGTTCCGCCACCACCTCCGAGATATCCGCCTTCAGGGAGAAGGCCTGCCCGCTCGCCGTCCACTCCTCGGCGGTGATCCAGGGAACGGTCAGGTTGACTTCCGCCTGCTCCTCGGTGGCGTCGCGCGCCGCCCGCCAGAACGTGTTGGCCTCGGCCGGCGAGCCGGGCGCGGGTGCATCCGGGGGCACATGGTAGGGATTCGGGCAGGGCCGGTAGGTGCGACCGAACTCCTCGGAGAGGTAGAAGCGCTGCGGGGGCAGTGGCCTCCGCAGCCCGGCCACGGCAGGGCCGCTGTCGTAGCAGTAGGTGCGGGTGACCTGGCCGAGTGTGAGGGCGACCGGCGGCGCGTCGTAGTTGACCCGCACGTGCAGATCCCCTGGCTCCGAGAACCGCACGCCGTTCTTCACGGTCCCCGCAAGCTCGATCCACCCGTCTTCGATGGTTGGGGGGCGGGTGTACTCCAGGTAGTCCCCCTCGAACTTCTGGATGGCCCGGAAGTTGTAACGGTCCCAGGCCAACCCGATGTTCACGGCCCGGTGCCACGGGTCAAGGATGTTGTTGGCGTGCCCCTCGCTCCCCATCCAGGCCTCCACCGCCTTCTCCACCTCCTGCCTGATGGGGGCCAGCGGGGCGTGGAAGTCCGCCGCGGTGACGCAGTAGTCCAGGCCGAGGCCGTTCTCGGCAATGGCGTTGTGGCCCCCGGTCAGGCTGTAGCGCATGTACGGCTTCAGGCCGTCCTGGCCCCAGTGCGATGAATAGCAGCCCGCCAGCGATGCTTCCGCGTGTAACTGGGCGGCGTCGTTCTCGCCGAGGACGACCGGTTCGACCCCCGCCTCGGACCGCTCCGCGTTGATGAGCTGGAGCATGTACCGCTTCAGGTCGAGGTGACGCTGGCTGGGCGTGGAGACGGCCACCTCGAAGGTGATGTCGCCGAATCGGAACCAGCCCCGGGGGGTGGACCCGCTCAGGGCAAGCGGCTCCGTCTCCGGTTCATCCCAGAATTGGCCCTCGCCGCGGGCGCCCACGTGGAAGCTGCCGCTCTCCATCTCCTGCTCGACGCGCACCTCGACCCTGGCCGTGGCACCTCGGTTTCCTCCGGGCAGCGGCGCCACCACGTCTACGCTCTCGTAGCGGCGGCGGCTCTCGTCGCTGCCTTCCTCGTCCACCGTCAGCCGGACCGTGCCCAGCGTGCTCCACGAGCCCCCTTCGGCGCGGGCGCTGAGGTGTACGCGGCTGGCGCTGTTCGCGTCCTGCCAGAGGCGAACCTGCACGCTGACCGTGCCGTCGTCGTCCGCCAGGGCGGGCGCCCACAAGCCGATCGCGAGCAGCAAGGCGGCCACTGCTGCGACCCAGCCCTTCATAAAGGAGGCTCTCCTGTGGACAAAGCAACCGATGCCGCCTTTATAAGACTATTGCCAGCATGCGGCGCCTGGGAAGGGTGCCCCAGGCGGACCAGTACAGGGTGTGAGGCCGCTGACGCGTAGACTCGCCCCTCATGCCCAGCGGTACCCCCCAGGCCTTCCGCGCCCTGCGCCACCGGAACTTCCGCTTCCTGCTGGCGGGTACCGTGCTTGTCGGGCTGGTCGGGCCCCTTCACTTCGTCACCCAGATCTTCTGGGTACAGCACGTCTACCCCGAGCAGCAGATCATCTATACGGGTCTGCTCCTGGGTGGGCGTGGCCTCGCGACGCTGCTCTTCAGCCTCATCGGCGGCGCCATCGCCGACCGTTTCGAGCGGCGTCAGGTGTTGCTTGGCTGCGAGTCGGCCTCGCTCGTGCTCAACATCTTCGTGGCCCTGCTCATGCTGATGACGCCTTTCGGCGGGGCCACGATCATCGGTGTCGTCGCCCTCACCTTCCTCGCCTCGGCCACGCAGGCCATCGACCACCCCGCCAGGCAGGCGAGCATCCCTTCCGTGGTGGGCATGGACGACCTCGGCAACGCGATCAGCCTGAACTCCGCCGCCCAGCAGCTGATGATCCCGATCGCGATTCCCCTGGCGGCGGTCCTCAACGGCGCCTTCGGGCCGGGCGTGCTCTACGCGGCATCGCTCTTCACCTGGCTCGGAATCATTCCCCTCATCGCGATGCTCAACTACGAGAGCCGCGGGGAGGCTGGTCGCCAGATGCTGCGGGCCGTGGTCGACGGCCTGCTGTACACGCGGCGCCACGTGGTCATCCTCGCCGCCGTCGGGCTCGTGTTTGTGATGCACGGCGTGGGCATGCCCGGCGTCGGCAACCTCGGTGTGATCTGGGCCACCGAGATCCTCGAAGTCGGCGAGGAGGGCTTCGCCCTGATGGCGTTTGGCTGGGGCGGCGGCGCCGTCGCCGGGTCGATGTACTTCGCCCAGCGCCCGGATGTCGCCGGTCGCGGCTCGACCCTCGTGCTGGCTGCCATCGCCTTCGCCGTCAGCGCCATCATCTTCGCTTTCTCCCGCTCGATCTGGCTGACGGCCGTCACAAACGTCGGACTCGGCGTCGCCCTCTCGGCCTCGACGGTGAGCGCCTCGGTGATCATCCAGCAGAAGGTGGTGGAGGGGATGCGGGGCCGCGTGATGGGGCTCTTCCCCCTCACGAACGGCTTCGCCATGCTGCTCACGTTCCCCATCAGCGCGATCGCGCAGAGCGCGGGCCTGCCCATCGTGCTGACAGTGCTTGGCTGGACGACGCTCGGGCTCTCCGCCCTGATCGTCCTGGTGGTCCCCCAGATCCGCCGCGTCCGCCCCGAGCCCGTCTACTCCACCGCCCCGGGGTAGGCCCCCCTAACCCGCGACTGCGGCCTCCCCCTCGCGGGCGCCGGCGGCGAACGTGTACTCGCCGCCGGCGTGGTCGACCGTGATGCGCTGGCCCTCGCCGAACTCGCCCGTGAGGATGCGCCGCGCGAGCTCGTTCTCGACGCGTCGCTCGACCGTGCGCCGCAGGGGACGCGCGCCCAGCTCCGGGTCGTAGCCCTCGCGCACGAGCTCCTCGCGCGCGGCCTCCGTCAGCTCGATGTCGATCTCGCGCTCGGCCAGCCGCTCGCGCACCTCGATGATGAGCAGGTCGACGATCTCCGCCAGCTCCCGCTCCGTGAGCGGCTCGAACACGATCGTGTCGTCGATGCGGTTCAGGAACTCCGGCCGGAAGTGCTCGCGCAGGGCGCGCTCCACCGTCTCGCGCACCTGCTCGCTCGCGCCGCTCTCCTCGCTGCGCTGCGTGAAGCCCATCGTGAGGCGGTTCTGCGCGCCGGTGCCCAGGTTGCTGGTCATGATGACGACGGTGTTGCGGAAGTCCACCGTGCGGCCGTGCCCGTCGGTCAGCCGTCCGTCGTCGAGTATCTGCAGGAGCGTGTTGAACACGTCCGGGTGCGCCTTCTCGATCTCGTCGAAGAGGATGACGCGGTAGGGGCGGCGGCGAACCAGCTCGGTCAGGCCGCCCGCCTCGTCGTAGCCCACGTAGCCCGGCGGCGCGCCGACCATGCGGCTCACCGTGTGCCGCTCCTGGTACTCCGACATGTCCAGCCGGATCATCGCGTCCTCGTCGTCGAAGAGGCACTGTGCCAGCGCCTTCGCCAGCTCCGTCTTCCCGACGCCCGTGGGCCCCAGGAAGATGAACGAGCCGATCGGGCGCTTCGGGTCCTTCAGCCCCGCCCGCGCCCGCCGCACGGCGTCGCTGAGCGCCTCGATGGCGCGGTCCTGCCCCACCACGCGCTCGTGCAGCGTCTCCTCCATGCGCAGCAGCTTCTCGCTCTCGCGCTCCTCCAGCCGCGCGACGGGGATGCCCGTCATCTGGCCGACGAGGCTGGCGATGTCTTCCTCCGAGACGCGCAACTGCTCGGGCCGCCCGGCGGCGTCCTCGGCGCGCAGCGTCGCGTACTCCTCCTGCAGCTGGAGCACCTCCTGCTTGACGTGCGCCGCGCGCTCGTGGTCCTCGCGCGCGACCGCTGCGTCCGCCTCCTCGGCGAGGGCGTCGAGCCGCTTCGCGATTGCGCGCACCTCGGGCGCCGTCTCCTGCGCGTCGATGACGTGCTTGCTGGCCGCCTCGTCGATCAGGTCGATCGCCTTGTCGGGCAGGCGCCGCTCGGTCACGTAGCGCGAGGAGAGCCGTACGGCCGCCTCCAGCGCGTCGTCGCCGATCTCGACCCGGTGGTGCTCCTCGTAGCGCGAGCGCAGCCCCTCCAGGATCGCGAGCGTGTCCTCCTCCGAAGGCTCGTCCACGTGGACGGGGGCGAAACGCCGCTCGAGGGCGGGGTCCTTCTCGATGCGCCGGTACTCGTCCAGCGTGGTGGCGCCGATGGCGTGCAGCTCGCCCCGAGCCAGCGCGGGCTTCATCAGGTTGCTCGCGTCGATGGCGCCTTCCGCCCCACCCGCGCCCATGACCGTGTGCAGTTCGTCGATGAAGAGGATGACGCCGCCGTCGCTCTCGCGGACCTCCTCCATCACGGCCTTCAGGCGCTCCTCGAACTCGCCCCGAAACTTGGCCCCCGCCAGCAGCGCGCCCATGTCGAGCGCCCGCAGCGACTTGTCCTGCAGGTTCTCGGGCACGTCCCCCTCGGCGATGCGCTGGGCGAGGCCCTCGACGATGGCCGTCTTGCCCACGCCCGCCTCGCCGATCACGACCGGGTTGTTCTTCGTCCGCCGGTTCAGGATCTGCATCACCCGCCGCACCTCGGTGTCGCGACCGATGACGGGGTCGAGCTTGCCCTCCCGGGCCAGCTGCGTGAGGTCGGCGCTGTAGCGCTCGAGGCTCTGGTAGCTGCTCTCGGCGGTGGGGCTGGTCACGCGCGCGCTCCCGCGGATCTCGCGCAGGGCGCGGTAGATGCCCTCCTTGGTCACGCCGAACTCGGCCAGCAACCCGGCGGCGCCGCTCTCCTCGTTGTCGGCGATGGCGATGAGCAGGTGCTCGACCCCCACATAGTCGTCCTTGAGCCGGTCGGCCTCGGCGTTCGCGACCTCCAGCATCCGCACCACTTCGGGGGTCGTGTAGATCTGGACGACGTCGTGCTGCAGCGTCGGCTGTCCCTTGAGCACCTCGTCGACGCGATCCTTCAACCGCGCGACATCGACGTTGAGCTGTTCGAGCACCTGCAGGGCGAGGCCGCCATCCAGCTCGGAGAGGGCGAAAAGCACGTGGGGGACGCCCCACTGGCTGTGACGCCGCGTGCGTACGGCCTCCTGCGAGGCGGCGAGCACTTGCTGGGCCTGCTCGGTGAATCGGTCCTGTCGCATCATGGGGTCACTCCTCTGCCCCGCGTGCGCGGGGTCTTCCGGGGTGGGCGGAATCGGTCGGGCTAGCGGGCGGGACGGCCCTCGCTGTCGATGGCGGGCGCCGGCAGCCGCGTGCGGCGCAGGGTGTCGAGCTCGGCCTTCACCTTGTCCAGCTCGGCCTGGAGCGTGCGCAGCTGGTCGCTCATGCGCAGCACCACCTCCACGCCGGCGAGGTTCACGCCCAGCTCCTCGATGAGGCGCTGGGCCTGGCGAATGCGGTGGATGTCGGCGTTCGAGTACATGCGGATGTTGCCGCTCGTGCGGTGCGGCCGGATGAGCCCGGCGCGCTCGTAGTAACGCAGCGTCTGCTGGTGCAGTCCCACCAGCCGCGACGCGATCGAGATGACGTAGCAGGGCTCGTCGTCGGGCAGGGGCTCGGTCGGTGGTGGTCGTCGGTGGGGCATGGCTGGTCCTTCCTCGCTAGCTGGCCGCTCGCGCGGTGGTGTTCGTCTGGCGCAGCTGCTCGAAGAGGGCGCGCTCGCCGTCGCTGAGCCGTTCCGGCAGCACGACGTTCACGCGCGCGAAGAGGTCGCCGCGACGGTCGCCCTGGCCCAGCACGGGCATGCCCTTGCCGGTCAGGCGGAAGCGGCGGCCGTTCTGCGTGAGCGGCGGGATGGTGAGCAGCACCTTTCCGGAGAGCGCCGCCACCTCCACCTCGCCCCCGAGCACGGCATCGAGGTAGGGCACCGCGACCTCGACCGTGAGGTCGTCGCCGTTGCGCTCGAAGCGTGCGTGCGGCAGCACGGTGATGAGCAGGTAGAGGTCCCCTGCGGGGCCTCCGCCCATCCCCGGCCGCCCCTCGCCGGCCACGCGTACACGAGAGCCGGTGCGGACGCCCGGCGGCGCCTTCACCTCGAGGCGGCGCGGCCTGAGCGCCTCGCCCGCCCCGCCGCAGGCGTGGCAGCGTGCGTTGGCCACGGCCCCGCTGCCCCCGCAGATGGTGCAGGGCTCGCTGCTCTGCAGGCTCAGGGTGCGGGTCGTGCCCGCGGCCGCTTCCTCCAGCGTGACCTCGGTGGGCGACTCGATGTCCTGGCCGCGGCGCGGCCCGCGCGGCCCGCCGCCGAAGATGCCGCCGAACACGCTGCCGATATCCAGGTCGTCCAGGCCCCCGCCAAAGGAGAAGCCCCCTCCACCGAAGCCGGCCTGGGCGCGCTGGCGCTCCATCTCCTCCATCTGGTCGGCCTGCTCCCAGCGGTCGCCGTACCGGTCGTACTTCTTGCGCGTCTCCTCGTCGGAGAGCACGTCGTAGGCACCCTGGATCTCCTTGAAGCGCTCCTCCGCGCCCCTGTCGTTGGGGTTGACGTCCGGGTGGTAGCGGCGCGCGAGCTTGCGGTACGCGGAGCGAATCTCCTTCTCGGAGGCGCTGCGGGAGACCCCCAGGATTTCGTAGAAGCTCCTGGCCATGGTAGCTACATTATAGAAGGATGGGTCTTACTTTACAACAAAGTTACAGAAGGGAAGCTGACAGCACCTTTATCAACTATGGGGACGCGCCTGTCCGTTGGGGATCCGTGGAGCCGGCTGGCGAGACGCACGAAACGGGAGGCGTTCGCCCCCCGCACGTGGTTGGGCCGGGCGAGTTCGCGACGCCCTAGGCGTTCACTTCCTCGGTGATGTCCTCGACGACGATCTCGTTCCCCGCGCCGACGTTGATGCGGACGATCTTGCCGTCCTCGAGCAGGGCCTCGACGTTCTGCTGGTGCGAACGCCAGCCCTTGGGGAAGGCGTAGCCGTTCTTCTCGAGCGCCTCGAGGAAGAAGTAGCTCATCGTCATCGGGGCCAGGTAGAAATCGGTGCTGTCCATTTGCGCTCTCCCTCGTGGTTCGGGCCGCTCCTGCGACCGGGCGCGCCCATTATGGCGATCCGCGCGCTTGCTCGCCACGCCGGAGCGGGATTCGCGCGCGCAGCGGTACGGTAGCATCCCCGGCTTGTCAGGTCGCCTTCCCATGCGCATCGCCGGCCAGGTCCTCGCCATCGCCTCGCTCGTCGCGGGTATCGCGCTGCTTCTCCTGCTGCTCATGCAGGACGCCTCGGGCAGCGATGGCATGTGGTTTGCGGGGGCCCTCATCGCCAACGGTGTCCTGCGCCTTTTGCTGGGGAGCGGGGAGTAAAGCGGGGCGCATTGTGCGCGAAGCCGTGCGGCAGTATTCTCACGCGTCCCGGAGGGACGTTTCGCAATGGCGAGATTCCGTTCCATCCTTGCCCCAGTGGTAGACGACTCGGCCAGCCTTGAGGCCGTCGCCATCGGCGCCTCCCTTGCCCGCCAGGAGAAGGGTGTCCTCACCCTCCTGCACGTCATCGAGGTCGAGCGCAGCCTGCCCGTCACTGCCGACATGGACCTCGAGGCGCAGAGCGGCGAAGAGCTGCTGCGCCGCGCCCGCGCCCTCGCCGCCGAGGCCGGCAACATCACCATCAACGACGAGCTCCTGCAGGCGCGCGTCGCCGGTCCCGCCATCGTGGAGGAGGCGGAGGCGCGGGGCGTGGACGTGATCATGATGGGCGTCGGCTGGTCCCCCCTCCTCGGCCAGTTCGAGGTCGGCCCCACCGCCGGCTACGTGCTCCGGCACGCCTCCTGCAACGTCTGGATCGTGCGCGAACCGCTGGAGATGGCCACGGCCGCCGCCGGGAAGGCCGCGGCCAGCCGGTGAAGGTCCTCATCATGGGCTGCGGGCGTACCGGCGCCGCCATTGCCGCGAGCCTCGACGGCGACGGCCACCAGGTCACCATGCTCGACATCAACGCGGGCCAGTTCCGCCGCCTGCCCGATGCCTTCGGCGGGCTTAAGGCCGTGGGCAACGGCATGGACGCCGACGTCCTTGAGCGCGCCGGCGCCCGCGAGGCGGACGCCTTCGTCGCCGTTACCCAGGGCGATAACCGCAACTTCTTCGCCAGCCAGCTGGCCCACGAGGTCTTTGGCGTGAAGAGCGTCGTCTGCCGGGTGAAGGACCCCGAGCGCGGCGAGATCTTTGGCCACCTCGGCCTCCAGACCTATAGCCCCACCAGCGCCGGCGCGGAGGCGATCCTCGGCATGCTCTCCGGCTCGGGACCGGCCTGAGCCGTGTACGTCATCATCGGCGGCGGCGGCAAGGTCGGGTACTACCTCGCCCGCGAGTTGCTCGAAGGCGACCACGAGATCCTCGTGATCGAGCGCAGCGCCCCCCGTGCCGCCGAGATCAACGACCTGCTGGAAGGCACGGTCCTGCAGGGCGATGCCTGCGAGGCCGCTGTGCTCGACGGCGCCGGTATCGCTCGCGCCGACCTCGTTGCCGCCGTCACGGGCGACGACGAGGACAACCTCGTCATCTGCGAGATCGCCCGCTACCGGGGCGTGCCCCGCGTCCTCGCCCGCGTCAATAACCCCACGAACGCGCTCCTCTTCCAGAAGCGCGGCATCGAGACGACCGTCTCCGCCACGGAGGCGATCCTCGCCCAGATTGAGCAGGAGCTGCCGGTCACCTCGATGGTGCCCGTCATGCAGTTGCACCAGGGGCTGGAGCTGGTGGAGGTGCGGCTCTCGGAGACCTCGCCGGTGGTGGGCCGCACCCCCCGCGAGGTGCTGCTGCCCCCCGAGTCGCTCATCGCCCTGATCGTCGATTCCGGCGGCGTGCCCCGCGTGCCCGGCGCCGATACCACCCTCACCGTCGGCGACGCGCTCGTCGTGGTCACGCGCGCGGAGAGCAAGGGCATGCTCCAGGAAGCCCTGATCGGGGGCGCGCATGGGTTCGACACCTGAGCCCGGAGGGCCCGGCGTGACCATCGCCTATCTCGGCCCGCCGGGCACCTTCGGCGAGGAGGCCGCGCGCCGCTACGCCCCCGGCGCCGAGTTGCTGTCCTGCCCCACGCACGGCGCCGTCGCCCGCGCCGTCGAGTCCGGGGAGGCGGCCACGGGCGTGATGGCCATCGAGAACTCCCTCAACGGCTCCGTGGCTGAGACGCTCGACATCCTCATCCACGACACGGCCCTCAAGATCCAGGGCGAAGTGATTGTGCCCATCGTCCACAACTTCGTCGTCGCCCCCGGCACCGCCCTTGAGGACATCGAGCTCGTCTACTCCCACCCCCAGGCCCTCGGCCAGTGCCGCGCCTTCCTTGAAGGGCACTGCCCCGAGGCCCAGCGCGCGGCCGCGCTCTCCACCGCCCAGGCCGTCGAGCTTGCCGTTGGGCGCCCCGGAGCCGCCGCCATCGCCACCCTTCGCGCCGCCGAGCTCTTCGGGGCCGACGTGCTCGCCGAGGCCATCCAGGACCAGGCCAACAACGCCACCCGCTTCGTCATCATCGGGACCCACGAGCCCGAACCTTCCACCCGTGACCGCACGTCTATCGCCTTCGAGTTCGCCGGCGACCGCGCCGGTCTCCTCACGGCCGCGTTGAACGAGTTCTCCAGTCGCGCCGTCAACTGCACGAAGATGGAGAGCCGCCCCACGCGCGCGACCTTCGGCGAGTACATCTTCCTTATCGACTTCGAAGGGCACGCCCGCGACCCCGAGTGCGCCGCCGCCCTCGACGGGCTACGCTCGATGACGAGCATGCTCAAGGTATTCGGCAGCTACCCGCAGGCGGGCGATGCCTAGAACAGTTGCAGTCGCAGCCGTGGCGCTCGTGCTTGCGCTGATCGCCGTCGCCTGCGGCGGCTCCGAGCCCGAGGCGCCCCCCTCCGCGCCCGCCACCGCCACCGCAGCCACCGAAGGGCCCGCCACCCCGGAGGCGACCGCCGCCCCCACCGAGGCCTCCACCCCAGCCGCTACCCCCACCCAGCCGCCCGCCACGACCGCCGCCGCCACCTCCCGGCAGCCGGAAGAGGAGAGCGAATTCGTGATCGTTACCCTCCTCCCCCCCGACGCCATCCCCGCCATCAGCAACCCCCGCTTCATCACCGCCGACGAGGCCGACGCCCAGCTCCGCCTGACCGACTTCGTCATCGGCGTTTCCATCGAGGGCGAGCACCGCGCCTACGGGGCCGCATTCCTCAGCGGCCACGAGATCGTGAACGACACGCTTGGAGGCCGCGCTATCGCGGTCACCTGGTGACCGCTCTGCTTTACGGGCATCGTGTATGCCCGCAACGTCGCCGGACAGGAGCTCAACTTCGGCGTGTCGGGCAAGCTCATCATGAACGCCCTCGTCATGTTCGACCGGCAGACCGAGACCCTCTGGAGCCAGTTCCTCGGTGAGGCCGTCCAGGGGCCGCTCAAGGGCACAGCCCTGGAAATCGTGCCCGCCGTGCTCACCCGCTGGGAGAGCTGGCGCGCCCTCCACCCCGATACGAGCGTGCTGGACCAGGGTGGCCCGGTCGTCGACCAGTACAACAGCTACTACTTCAGTCCGGGGGCGGGAGTCATCGGCGAAAGCAACCGCGACGACCGGCTCGTCGGCAAGGAGCTCGTGCACGGCGTCGTGCTCCCGCAGGGGCGCAAGGCCTACGCCCACCGCTTCCTCGCCAAGAACCCCGTCGTGAACGACCTCATCGGCAACCAGGCCGTCTTCGTCGCCTGGGACGCCGTGGGCGCCACGGCCATCGCCTACGACCCGAACGTCGATGGGCGCCTCCTCACCTTCGAGGCGCAGGATCCGGAGGCCAGCGGCGCAGTCGTGCGCGACCTCGAGACCGGCTCCACCTGGTCCGTGCTCACGGGCGAGGCCCTCTCGGGCGAACTGGCGGGAAGCCGCCTCGACGTGCTGCCCGGGTTCGCCGTCTTCTGGTTCGCCTGGTCCGACTACTTCCCCGACACCGACATCTTCAACCCGGAGGGGTAGCCGTGACGGCCGCCGCTCTGGGGGAAGGCGTCAATGCCTCATGCACCGCGGCGGGACGTACGAAACACAACGTCCGCGTCGCGGACACGCTAGCGGATTGGTGTGGCTCCATGATGGCGTGGGTGCGGGCTCTCGAACTGCTGAACCATCACGTCAACTCCGCAATGGTGAGAGCCACGCCAGCGATGGCAATGCCGACCCCGCCAAGCAGCACCGTTTGCCTGTGGAGTTCGGCCCGGAGGTAGTCCTTGGTCACGTAGTCCCGGGTCCCTAATCCAACGGCCCCTTCGACCACGTCCACGGTAGCTGTGGCCAGCGGCTCGGGAGCTCCCGCATCCTGCAGTTTGGTCACGGACCGGCGCGTATCAAGGGTCGCCATGTTCCGCTAGCCTCTCTCCCCGCCAGTCTACCTAGCTCGTGGTCCGTATGTCAGGCGCAACTGTACGTCCAAGCACATTGCGACTCAGCACAGCGCCGGGACGCACGTTGTCGAGCAGGCACACACCAACGGCATCGAGTCATGGCCCTCAATCGCTCCGCGAGTCCTCACCCTGGCCCTCACGGGCGTCGGTCAACCCCCAATTGAAGTCCCGCCGCTTTGCGCACAAGGGCGCCCGCCCCGCAATATGGTCCGGTGCCTCCCTCCGTCCAGGTTTCCGGGCTCAGCCGCCGCTTCGGCGAGATAACCGCTGTCGACGACATCTCCTTCGACGTTGGGGAGGCTGAGATATTCGGTTTCCTCGGTCCCAACGGCGCCGGCAAGACCACCACCATCTCGATGCTCTGCACCCTCCTCCGCCCCACCTCCGGGCGCGCCACCATCGGCGGCTACGACATCGTCGACGACCCCGCCGGCGTGCGCCGCGAGATCGGCATCGTCTTCCAGGACTCGACAGTCGACGAGCGCCTCACCGCCCGCGAGAACCTCGTCTTCCACGGCGACCTGTTCGGCATGGCCAAGACCGACGTCCGCCCCCGCTCCGAGCAGTTGATGGAGCGCGTCGGCCTGCTCGATCGCGCCGACGACACCGTTATCACCTTCTCCGGTGGCATGCGCCGCCGCCTTGAGGTGGCCCGCGGCCTGATGCACTGGCCTTCCGTCCTCTTCCTCGACGAGCCCACCGTCGGCCTCGACCCCCAGACCCGCCGCAGCATCTGGGCCTACGCCCGCTCCCTGCGCGATACCGAAGGCGTCACCATCTTCCTTACCACCCACTACATGGACGAAGCCGAGGCCTGCGACCGCGTCGCCATCATGGACTACGGCAAGATCATCGCCCTCGATACGCCGGACAGGCTCAAAGCCCGGCTCGGCGGCGACGTCGTCTCCATCGCCGGTCCCGACAACGAGGCGCTTTCGCGCGAGGTGCGCGAGTCGTTCGAGGTCGAGCCCCGCATCGAGAACGATGCGGTCGAGTTCAACGTCGAGCAGGGCGGCGAGTTCCTCCCCATCCTGCTCAACCGCATCCAGGGTGAGGTGCTCTCCGTCGGCATCCGCGCCCCCACCCTGGAGGACGTGTTCGTGACCATGACCGGCCACCAGATCCGCGAGGCCGAAGCGAGCGAAGAGGATAAACTGCGCTCCATGCGCCGCCTCGGGAGGATGCGATGACCGCCGAGCAGGCCACCGCCGAGGTGGGCGCCCGCGTCGCCACGCGCTCCCCCCGCCCGGCCACCGGCCGCGCGAGCTTCCTGCAGGTCGTGCGCGTCATCTGGATGCGCGAGGTCCTGATCTACGTCCGCGACCGCCCCCGCATGATCTCTGCCTTCGTCATGCCCATCATGATGCTGGTCATGTTCGGCGAGGGGCTGGGCAACAGCATCGCCACCCTCCCCGGCGATATCGGCTACCGCCAGTTCATCTTCCCCGGCATGGTTGCGATGATCGTCCTGATGAACTCCGTGTTCTCCGGTGTCTCCATCGTGACCGACCGCCAGTTCGGCTTCCTTCGCGAGATCCTCGTGGCGCCCGTCAGCCGTTCCGCCATCTGCATCGGCAAGATCAGCGGCGGCGCCACCATCTCCCTCGTGAACGGCATGGTCATGTTCGTGATGGCGCCCATCCTCGGCATCGAGATCAGCCTCGAAATCGTCGCCAAGCTCATCGGGCTCATCGCCCTCGTCTCGTTCATGCTCACGGGGCTGGGGGTGGCCATGGGCAGCCGCCTGCGCTCCGTCGAGAGCTTCCAGATGATCTCGCAGGTCGCGATCATGCCGGCCATGTTCCTCTCCGGGATCTTCTTCCCCATCAACAACGTCCCCGCCTGGATGGACGTCATCGTCAAGCTCAACCCCGTCACCTACGCCGTCGCCCCCATCCGCGAGATCGCTCTCTCCGAGCAGCTCAAGGCGCTCCCCGCCGACGCGCCCTTCCAGATCACCCACGTCGACTGGTTCGGCTACACCCTCAGCACCTGGGAAGAGATCGGTGTCGTGGTCGTGTTCGGCGCGGCCATGCTCACCATCGCCATCCGCGCCATCCGCACCACCGAGTAGGAAGCGGGCGGCATGCCGGATCGCTACACGGTCCCCGAGCCCTCGGCAGCCTTCGACGCGACCATGGCCGACGGCGCGGTGATCAAGGTGCGCCGCCACGGCAACCCCGACGGCCCCCGCATGGTCCTGAGCCACGGAAACGGGCAGTCCGCCGACGGCTACTACCCCTTCTGGTCCCTCCTCACCGACCGCTTCGATGTCTTTGTGTACGACCTTCGCAGCCATGGCCAGAACGCCGTCGCCCCCGAGTCGCACAACATCGGCGCTCTTGCCGCTGATTGTGGCGGAGTGCTCCAGGCCATCGCCGGGCGATTCGGGGAGCAACCCGTGATCGGCGTCTTCCACTCGCTCTCGGCGCTCGCGGCCATGCTGCACGCACAGGAAGCTGATGCCTTCTCGACGCTCGTCCTCTTCGACCCGCCCATCTGCAAGCCGGGCGGGACCACCGAGGAGATGGCGCCACGCTTTGAACGCGGCGCCGCCGGTACCCGCCGCCGGCCCGACCGTTTCGAGTCGCGCGAAGCCCTCGCCGAGAGTCTGCGCCGGAACCCTATGTACCGGCTCGTCCAGCCGGGTGTCCCCGACCTCCTCGCCGAAACAGTGCTCCGCCCGGCCGCCGATGGTGACGGTTTCGAGCTCGCCTGCCCCAAGGAGTACGAGGCGCGCGCCTACGACGATGCCGTTCGCTTCGCGATGCAGGTCGACCTCGCCGCCCTGCGCTGCCCGGTCAAAGCCATCGGCTCCGACCCGACCACCCCCTTCTCCTTCTTCCCCGGGGTCGACCTTGGCGAACTCATCGAGGCCAACTACGACTTTGTCCCCGACACCACCCACTTCCTCCAGCTCGAAGAGCCGGAGGAGTGCGCACGCGTGACCATCGAGTTCCTCGAAGAACTCGGCTTCGCCTAGACCGACTCCGGCTGTGCTCGCGAGCGACATCGGGCTGCTCCCCGGGGGGGAGCGTTCTCGGACCTGCTGCAGGCGCAGGCGGAGAACGCCGGCCAGTTCCGCGAAGCCCCTCGCCGACCTCTTCCGCACGACGGAGTAGCCGAGCGCCCGCACACGCCCGTGAACGCGGCAGCGCCGCCCCGAAGGGCGGCGCTTGCGCCGGCGGCGCGCGCTACGTGCGGCTACGTGCCGATGACGCCCCCATCGAGCTTGCGCGTGACGATGACGCTTGGCCGGGGGAAGTCGCCGTCGGGCCAGGTGCTGGTGGGCTCATCGAGGCCGCCCCGCTCGCCCGGGTGCTGGATGGCGAGGAAGAGAGCCGTGTCGTCCGGCGTGAACTCCGGCCCCGTCACCTCGCCCCCGGGCACGCCCGTCATGAAGCGCCGCAGGCGTCCCCGCTCCGGGCCCGCCGTGGGGATGACGTAGGTGGCGTCCGCCGCCTCCAGCGCGCGAGGCTGCCCGTCGGTCGTCACCCAGAGGTTGCCGGCGCGGTCGAAGGCGATGTTGTCGGGCGTCGCGATCGAGTCCAGTTCGCCCTGCTCGAAGCCCGCGAAGTAGGTGCCGTGCTCCTCGTTCGCGGGGTCGCCGCAGAGGATGAAGATGTCCCACGTGAACGTCGTCGCAGCCGCGTCGCCACCGTTCTCCGTGAGCTCGAGGATGTGCCCGTAGGTGTTGGGGCCGCGCGGGTTGGGGCCGTCGACCTGCTCCTCCGTGCGGCGCGTGTTGTTCGTCATGACGGCGTAGACCCGCCGGTTGACGGGGTTCACCTCGATGTCCTCGGGGCGGTCCATTGGCGTCGCGCCCACGAGGTCGGCCGCTTCGCGCGTGAACACGCAGATATCGGCCAGGGACCAGCCCGCCAGCGGGCCGTCCGGGACGAGCGGGATCCACTCGCCTGCGCCCGAGTCGTCGAACTTCGCCACGTAGAGCGTGCCCGCTTCGAGCAGATTCAGGTTCTCCGCGCGGTTGTACGGGTTGAAAGCGTTGCGGCTGACGAACTTGTACATGTAGTCGAAGCGCTGGTCGTCACCCGAGTAGACGACGACGCGGTTGTCGTCCGAGAGCGTCGTGTTCGCGGCCTCGTGCTTGAAGCGCCCCAGCGCCGTGTGCTTGCGAGGCGTCGAGGTCGGGTCGTACGGGTCGATCTCGACGACGTAGCCGTGGCGGTTGATCTCGTTCGGCTCCTGCGCCAGGTCGAAGCGCCGCTCGAAGCGTTCCCACTTGCGGAAGCTCTCGCCGCCCGGAGCGCCGTAGCGCGCGTTGCGCGCCTGCGCTGTCTCCTCGACGGCGTCGTTGTTGGCGAAGTACTGGTGGAAGTTCTCCTCGCACGTGAGGATGGTGCCCCACGGCGTCTTGCCGCCACCGCAGTTGTTGAACATGCCGCGAATGTCCATGCCGGTCGGGTCGGCTGCGGTCTGCAGGTAGGCGCTGCCCGCCGCCGGACCGGTCGGGACGATCGGTGTCTCGCCGTGGATGCGGCGGTTGTAGTACGACTCGGGGTGGTAGTACCACGTCCCGTTGCCGCGCCGCGAGACGCGCACGACCGACATCCCGTGGTTCGCAATCTCGACCGCGACCTGCTCGGCCGTGGGGTTGTCGCTGTCGTACCCGGGGAACATGTCGCCGCCGGCCGTGTACTCGTGGTTGACGCTCAGGAGGCCGAAGCGGACCGAGCCCGGGTCGAGGGGCATGAACCCCACGTAGTCGCAGTTGAAGCCGAACTGCCTGCGGGCCGCCGCCGCCGTCTGGTTGTTCAGGTCGAAGGCGGGCGCGCCCGCCAGGACCGGGTCGCCCCAGCGGATGAGCACCTCGGCGGCGTAGCCGGAGGCGATGTTGACGGTGTCGTCGAGGTCGTGGGGGATGCTCTCGATGCCGACCGGGCCGCCGCCGCCGGCGCCGGCGTGGCCGGAGGCGCCGGCCACGTCCGCGAGCGAGGCGCCGCCGAAGAGGCGCGCGCCCAGCAGCGGGCTCGTGCTGAGCGCCACCAGGGGCGCGCCGATGGCGGCCGTCTTCAGGAGGCCGCGGCGGCTGAGGCGCCGGTTGAGGATGGAGGCGAACGGCTCGTTGCCCTCGCGGTGTGGCGCCGGCGCCTCGATGGAGTCGTTACTCATGTGGGTCGTTTCTTCCTTCCCTCGGGTTGTCGCCGCGCCAGGCTTTCGGGAGCCCGCACGCGGTCACGAGGGAGGCTATCGACCCGCCTGCCGCGAAGGTTTAACCGACGCCGAACAGTCGCTTAACGGTTGGTTGCCGTCCCGTGAACGGCGGTTTAAGGAAGGTCTGAACAACTCACCAACGTGCCTTGGCAGATGCGATCATGGGGGCCGACCGGGAGGGGGGGCCGACCTGCACCGCCTCGCGCTGCGCCGAGCCGCCCGCCGCTACTCGTCCGCGCAGTAGTCGACGGGTTCCATCTCCCACCACGCGTCCGGCAGACGAACGGTGATCCCCTCAATGTTTCCGCCCTGCACGCCTATGTAGCTAGCATGGCTCCGGGACGCCGTGAAGCCGATGTCCTCCTCGTACCACCCGATCAGGGTGCAGGCGCCCGTCGGCGGCGGGTAGATGCCGATGGTGTACCACCCCTCTGCCGGAACGGCGATGACGAAACCTCCGTCGGCCACGGACAGGCTGTAGGTGCTGTACGCGCCGCCGCCCGAAATGGCCACAAGGGCGATCCGTCGCAGGCCATCCCCACGCGGCCCCACCACGGAGCCGCTGATGGTGTAGACGGGCGGCTGGTTTTCGGCGCGATAGAGCTCGAACTCCTCGTAGAACTCCTCCACGTCGATGCCGAACACGCTGCTGAAGGCCTCCCTCCACGGCATGCCTGTCGAGATGGTCCGGTAGTAGTCAAGCAGGGCGCCTTCCCCTGCCCGCTGGACAAGCAGCTCCACCGCCAGGAATCCGAGGACGTAGTTCTCCGCGAATATCTGGTCGCCCGTCGCCTCGAGCGTGCCCGCCCACGAGGCCGCGAAGAACGCGTTCTCGTCCCGCAGCTCCTGGTACGTTCGGGGCCCCACCTCCCCCCGGTAGAGGGCCTCCGCGTAGTCCGCCATGCCCTCCAGGAGCCAGCGCGGCCCCCTGGCGCGGCCGAACTCCTCAAGGTCGTCACCGAACCCCGCCAGGTGAATCTGCAGGAGGTGGAAGTACTCGTGGTCGAGAACGAGGGAACCGTCGGCACGGCATTGACTGTCGATAAGGAAGATCGCGGAACCCCATCCGGCGAAACACGTGCCTCCGGCCAGGCGGAACCCCGTAACTTCCTGGAAGACGCTCCCGAGCGTACCGCTCTCGTTCACGAGGTAGACCGTGACATGGGGCACGCTGACACCGAAGCGGGCGTCGAAGAAGGTGATGATGCGGGCCATCTGGGCGTGGACTTCCTCCGCCACACCCTCGTTGAGGCCGTCGTAGAGCACGACCGCTGCCTCCACCGTCCTTCCCGAGTCCAGGTGAACCGTGTGTGCGCTCGCCTCGCCCTTCGGCCCGCCACAGGCGCTCAGTGCAAGCGCGACCAGTCCGACCCGGAGGGCCGCAGTCATCCAGGAGCGCCGGGCCCGAGTCACGAGCCAAGCATAGGGGGCGACGGACTGGCGAGGCGGTACACCGTTTGGAGGCCGATCCACCCCGCCTGCCGCCACCATTCACGGTAGCGCACAACGAAGCGGGGCGCCCGAAGGCGCCCCGCGTTGGTGCGTTGCCGCTGACGTTTCGCGCTAGGCCGTGCCGTGACGCAGGAGCTTGCCGCTCGTTGCGCCCGTGCACTCGCCGTCCACGAACGTCTCCTCGCCGTTGACCATGATGTGGCGGTAGCCCTCCGGCTTCCGGATGAGGCGCCACGCGCCCGCCGGATAGTCGTACGCCTTCTCCGTCACGCCCATGTCGAGGTTTTCGTAGTCGTAGACCACGATGTCGGCGGGAGCGCCCTCGCGGATGGTGCCGCGGTCGCGGAAGCCCGCCGCCAATGCCGGGTAGGCGCTGAGACGCCAGTGCGCCTCCTCCAGGTCCATCATCTCGTGGTCGCGGACCAGCAGGGAGAGGTACTCGGTCGGGTACCGGCCCAGCGTGATGAACTTCGTGTGCGCGCCGCCGTCGGAGACGCCCGGCAGCGCGAACGCCGAGGTCGCCATGTTCTTCATGGCCTCGATGTCCATCTTCTGCGGAGCCGTTACGAAGAGCGCCTTCATGTCGTCCTCGAGCGCGATGTCGAGCATCGCATCGATGACGTGCACGCCGCGCTCCTTCGCGATCTCGCCGCAGGTCCAGCCCGTGTACTTGTCCAGCTCGGGCTTGTGCAGCTCGCCCACGGTCAGGTCGTTGAAGTCGAAGACGACGCCCGCGCCGCCTCCCGACCAGTCGCTCTGCTCCTCCTTGATCGCCTGGCGGAGGGCGGGATTGGCCATCTTCGCGGCGCGCTCCTCGACCGTGCCGAGGGTCATCTCGCGCCACGCCGGGCTGGTGTCGAACAGGTTCCATTCCTCGAAGGTGAACTGGAAGTTGTTCTCCGCTGTCAGCGCCTGCCCGAAGATGCGCGTGCCACGGGCGTTGCATTCGTCCAGCCACTTCATGGCCTGGTCGTACCCCGGCATCGCGATGCCGTGCTGGTCCGTGAAGACCGCGAGCACGTTCCAGATGACTGGCCGGCCGCTCTCGTCGGCCAGCTTCTCGGTCAGGTCCTGGCTCGCGCCGATGCACTGGATGAAGCCGCGGCCCACGTCGCGCAGCACGCGGGCGAAGGACAGCAGGTCGCCCTCGGTCATCAGGTTCGTGATCATGAGCGTGCCGTCGTAGTCACGCTGCACGTCGTTCTCGCCCATCTGCGCCGACCAGCCGCAGCCGCCGGCCTCGAGGCCTTCCTTCATCAGGCGGTGCATCTCCGCCATCTCGGTCTCGTTCGCCGGACGGCTCTTGGCCGCCTCCAGGCCCATCACGTAGGCCATCAGCGGGTTGAGGGGCATGTAGCTCAGGATGTTCACGCCCTTGGGCGTGCGGTCGAGGCTGTTGAGGAACTCGGGGTAGGTCTCCCAGTCCCAGGGCATGCCCTCCTGCATCGACTCCAGCGGCACCGCCTCGTTGCGCGACATCGTCAGCATGGCGCGCTCCTGGTCCTCCGGCTTGCAGGGCGCGAACCCGAAGCCGCAGTTCCCGATGGCGACCGACGTAACGCCGTGCCAGCCCGAGATCGTGCACCACGGGTCCCAGAACACCTGCGAGTCGTAGTGCGTGTGCAGGTCGACGAAGCCGGGGGCCACGTTCAGGCCGCTGGCGTCGATCACCTTCGCGCTGCTCGAGCTGTGAATCTTGCCGCCGATCGAGGCGATGACACCGTCCTTGATGCCGATGTCGCCGCTGAATCGCGGTGTCCGCTGACCATCGAAGATGGTTCCGCCCTTGATGACGGTATCGAATTCAGGCATGCGTTGTTCTCCCGGTTGTGTTGCTCGTTGGGCTCAGTGTACGCGCGGCCGCAAGCGCGCGGCAGCGCCGAAACGTGAGGGTACCGCATCCCCCGGCGCGGTGGCGAGCGCCCTCCCCGGGGAATATCCTTCCCCCAGAGCTTCCCTGCCCCGGAGCGCGCCATGACCACGATCGATATTCCCCCCATCGCCTGGCCCGTCGACCGCGACATCCCCGACCTCGACTGGCAGCCACCCGCCGGCACCCGCGTCATCTCCGCCGACGACCACTGGCTCGAACCCCCCGACCTCTTCGTCGACCGTATGCCCGCGAAGTACCGCGACGTCGCCCCCAGGGTCTGGCGCGACGAAACCGGCACCCATCTCGTCTGCGAAGACCGCAACCTCGACTCCGTCGGCCAGAACCTGCTCCTTACGCAGGGACGCCCCGGCATGGGCGACATCGAGCAGCGCGTCCCCGACATGGACGCCGAGGGGCTCGACGCCGGCCTCATCTTCGCGCAGGTCTCCATGGCCCTCTTCTCGCTCGAGGACGAGGAGCTCATGATCGCCGCCTACGACGCCTACAACGAGGGCCTCGCCGAGTTCTGCGCGGGCATGCCCGGACGCCTCTACGGCGTCGGCATCCTCCCCACCATCTACAGCCCCGAGCGCACCGCCGACTACATCCAGAAGCTGAAGTCGTGGGGCTACGTGGCCATGCAGATCCCTTCCTACCCCCGCGCCGAGCGCGTCTGGTACAACGGCTCCAGGTGGGACGTCATGTGGGACGCCATCGAGGCGAGCGGCATCCCCCTCTCCTTCCACATCGGCGAGAACCCCAACTACCGCGGACGGGGCGCCCTCGGCACCTACCTGACCACCGGCTTCCAGCCCTTCCGCCGCCTCTGGTCGCTGCTCACCTTCTCCGGGACGCTGGAGCGCCACCCCGAGATGAACGTGATCTTCACCGAGGGCGGCATCTCCTGGGTGCCCTCCGCGCTCTACGACGCCGACAAGACCTACCGCCAGTTCGAGAGCGAGATGAAGCCCCAGCTCGCCGAGATGCCCAGCTACTACTGGCACCGCCAGTGCTACGCCACCTTCATGGACGACCCCACCGGCATCAAGATCCTCGACGACATCGGTCCCGAGCACGCCCTCTGGTCGGCCGACTACCCCCACCCCGAGAGCACCCTTGGCGAGTCTCGCGGCCTCGTAAAGTCCTTCTTCGACGCCCTCCCCGAAGACCAGGCGAAGCTGGTCGTAGGCGGCAACGCCGCAAGGCTCTGGGGTATCTAGGGGTAGGGGTCGAGTCTTGGTACGCCATGTTGCCCCACGGAGGATAGTGGCGACTTGAACGCGATCGACATGGCCACGCTCGGCCTGCTATCCCTTGCCGTGTTTCTTCAGGTCTTGGCCGGACTGGTACCAATTCTCTACGAAGACCTGAATCCCGCGAAGGAAGTGCCGGAAGAAGCAGAAGCCGTCCTCAACGTCCCCAAATCAACGGCCCTTGTCATCCTCATCAGGAGGAGTGACGCTGGGGACTACTCCTTTGAAGAAGGCTTGGTAGAAGCGTTAGCCGAGGGTGATGATGTACACCCGGTACTCCTTTCATCCCCGTTACTCCCCTCCCTGCTTTACGAACCTTCCGCCAATCCTGGTTTACTTTGGGCCAATCATGGAATGTTTCACAAGTGGTACACGCGCGAAGCCCAAGTTGTAAATGTTGGGGACGTTCACACTCTTCGCTTCGATAGGGAAGGCCAAATGGTCGACAGGGATTCTGAACTAGTTCAAGGGATTGATGCGCTTCCTTATAAAGATGTTGTTGTCTATTGTTCACTGCCGCGCCTCTTCGGACGCCAAGACTGGGAACTTGCTGCATACCGAACGATCTGGCAACGTTCGTCTCTACTGCTTGTGGGCGTCGCGGCGCTCGTCCGATTCGCCTACGGCGAGCCCATCCTCCGCCTCTTCTAGCCCCCCAGCTCCGCCAGCGACCCCTCCAGGAGCCGCATCCCGAACTCCATCCCCAGGGGGATGGCCCGCTCGTCGATGATGAAGCCCGGGTCGTGGTGGCGTCCGGCGGCGCCGTTGACCTCGTTGCGCGCCCCCAGCCAGAAGTAGCAGCCCGGACGCTCCTCCAGGAAATACGCCATGTCCTCCGCCCCCATCCCTCGCGACACCCGCGCCTCCACGCCGAAGTAGCGCTCCCCCTCCGCCGCCACGAACGCCGTCACCGCTTCGTCGTTCACCAGCGGCGGACAGCTCGTGTTGTGCCTGATCTCGGCCGTCGCGCCGAAGGCCGCGCAGACGCCGCTCACCACTTCCTCCACCTTCGACACCATGCGCGCCCGCACGCGGTCGTTATAGGTGCGAATCGTGCCCCGCAGCTCCGCCGACTCCGCGATCACGTTCCCGCGGAAGCCCGCCTCCAGCTTCCCGATGGTCAGGACGGCCGTCTCCAGAGGGGGGAGGGAGCGGCTCACGACCGTCTGCAGGGCCGTGATGACGTGTGCCGCCACCACCACCGCGTCGACCGACTGGTGCGGCGAGGCGGCGTGCCCGCCCCGGCCCGTGATCGTGATGCGCAGGCTCGTGGGCGAGGCGAAGAAGGGCCCCGGCGCCACGTTGATCTCGCCGACCGGCACGTCGGCGCTGATGTGCAGCCCGAGGCAGCGGTCGACGTTCGGTTTCTTCAGGATGCCTTCCTGGATGCAGAGGGCGGCGCCGCCGGAGGCCTCCTCCGCCGGCTGGAAGACGAAGCGGATGCTCCCCGCCAGCGACTCCCGCGCCTCCGATGCCAGTTGCGCCAGGCCCAGGCCAATGGCCGCGTGCGTGTCGTGACCGCAGGCGTGCATCACGCCCTCGTTCTCCGAGGCGAAGGGCAGACCCGACTTCTCCGGCACGGGCAGCGCGTCGATGTCGGCCCGCCAGAGTACGCACGGTCCCTTGCGGCCGCCCTTCACGAGCGCCGTCGCGCCCGTGTTCGCGATGGGCCGCACGTCCTCGACGTCGAGCTTTCCCAGCTCGTCGAGGATGACGCGCTGCGTACGCTCCTCCTTCCAGGAGAGCTCGGGGTGCTGGTGCAGGTCGCGACGCACCGCGATCACGTCGTCGGTGATGCGGTCGACCTCCGGGCGCACGGGCGGGAGTTTCCCTCGTCGGCTCACGGCGGCGAGCTTACCACCTCGCCCGTTCCCCCCACCGAGCGCGCGTACGTCTCCCGCAGCAGCGCCGCCCACCCCTCCGCCGTCGAGGGCGGCCCCGTGAATCCCGGGCACTGGTCGTGCCGCAGCAGAAGCGGCAGCGCTCCATCCACCGCCCGCCCCTCGACCACCGCCTCCACCGCCCGCCGCCCCGCCTCGCCCGAGGGCTGCGCCGGCCTCCCGCTCGCCGCGTCGACGAACACCACCTGGTGCGGGTACGAACGGCAGGCGTCGGGGCGGGCCTCGTACTGCTCGCAGGCCAGTTCGGCGTCCAGGAAGACGCAGTGCCCCTCGCGGCGCCCCAGCACGAACGGCGTCACCAGCGGGAGCGCGATCGGCTCGCCGTCCTCGCTCTCCAGGAAGCGCGAGGCGGGCAGGCCGGTGGACTCGCGCAGGCGCTCCGCCTCCCCCTCACCGAGCGCGACGTTGAAGGCGCGGCAGCAGTAGGCGTCGCACTCGTGCGGCTGGCAGATGAAGCTCGGCTCGCCCGGCAGCACCAGCCGGTAGCTCCCGTAGTGCTCCCGGATACGGTCCCAGGCGGACTCCAGCGCGGCGGTGCGGATCGCCATCGCGACAGCGTACGCCGCGCCGTGGTCGTCCGTGCGCTCAGGAGGGAGGAGAACCTGTCAGGCGGCCAGGGGCAGTTCCTCGACGGACGGGTTGTGAGGCGCTGACCGCTGCTGCTGGGGCGGCGCGCCGATCTCGAAGCTCAAGCCGCGCGCGTCCATGAACTCCGCCAGCGCGACGAGGCCTTCCTTCTTCACCCGCCTGACGAGCAGGATGTGGGCCTGACCGTTTCTGGTCTCGGCTTCGTCCCGCGTCTTGCCCGAGGTGACGATGCCGGTCTCCAGCGCCTTCGTGGTCCAGTGGTCCTCGTGCTCCACGCTTCGAACGGTCACTGTGAAGTGGACGGTCGCTTCGAAACCCTTGCCCATGTTCTGCCTCCTTGCCGGCAGAAGGCCGGACGCCCATCAGGTCGAGCGCCCTATGCAGTCAAAGGTACACCTGCCTGTGCAATTCGCAAGTGTGGGCTTGACCCATGCTGAACCCCACAGAGCGCCCCGGTTCCGGAACGCACTGTGGCCACGGAACCAACGCGCCCCGTCCCTTGCGGCTGAGCGCCCCCCGCGAGAGACTTGACGGAAGATGTCCGCAACTGTCGCGGTCCACCTGGAGAACGCCCTCGCCCCGGTCTCGCCGGGGCGCACCCTCGGGCGCGCATAGCACGGCGGCCCTCCCGTTGAGGGGCCGCGATCGATCCTGACATCCGGCAGCCCGATGTCTCGCGCCCATCACGCGCGAACCGGGCCTGAGCACCCCTCGGAGGAGCCACCCCAAATGCCCGAAAAGATCCACATCTTCGACACAACCTTGCGCGACGGCGAGCAGTCCGCCGGCATCGCCTTCACCCCCGAGGAGAAGCTCGAGATCGCGAAGCAGCTCCAGAAGCTCGGCGTCGACATCATCGAGGCGGGCTTCCCCTGCTCCACTCCCGGCGACCTCGAAGCCGTCCAGCTCATCTCACGCGAGGTGCGGGGGGCCACCATCTGCGCCCTCGCCCGCGCCGTCGAAAGCGACGTCGATACCGCCTGGGAGTCCATCAAGGAAGCCGAGGATCCCCGCATCCACGTCTTCATCAACAGCAGCGATATCCAGATGGCCCACCAGCTGCGCAAGGACCGCGAGCAGGTGCTGACCCAGGCCGAGGCGATGGTGAAGCACGCGGCCACCTACACGAGCAACGTGGAGTTCAGCCCCATGGACGCCACCCGCTCCGACCCGCACTTCATCTACACCATCGTCGAGCGCTGCATCGATGCCGGGGCAAAGGTCATCAACATCCCCGACTCCGTCGGCTACGCCATCCCCTCCGAACTCGGCTCCCTTTTCGACATGATCCGCGAGAACGTGCCCAACATCGATAAGGCCCGCCTCAGCTTCCACGGCCAGAACGACCTCGGGATGTGTACGGCCAACACCATGACGGCCATCGAGCACGGCGCCCGCCAGGTCGAGGTCACCATCAACGGCATCGGCGAGCGCGCTGGCAACACCTCCCTCGAGGAGGTCGTGATGGCCATCAAGACGCGCAAGGACTACATGGGTGACGTCGACTGCGACATCGACACGAAGGAGATCTACCGCTCCAGCAAGCTCGTCGAGCGTCTCTCCGGCATGCCCGTCCAGTGGAACAAGGCCGTCGTCGGCAAGAACGCTTTCCGCCACGGTTCCGGCATCCACCAGGACGGCATCCTCAAGCTGCGCGAGACCTGGGAGATCATGGACCCGGTCGAAATCGGCATCCCCCAGGGCACCCAGCTCGTGCTGGGCAAGCTCTCCGGCCGCCACTACTTCAAGCAGCACATGGAAGGGCTCGGCTACGAGCTCACCAATGAGGAGTTGAACCGCGCCTTCAGCGCCTACAAGGAACTCGCCGACAAGAAGATCGAAGTCGACGACCGCGACCTCGAGGCGATCGTCAGCGATAACCTCCAGTCCTACTCCCTCGAGGGCGATGTCTGGCGCATCGAGCACGTGCAGGTTTCCAGCGGCGACCACGCCACGCCCACCGCCACCCTGCGCCTCCTCTCCCCGGAGGGCGACATCCTCACGGACGCCGCCACCGGCACCGGCCCCGTCGACGCCGTCTACCGGGCGATCAACCGCATCACCGGTCAGTCGCCCGAGCTCACCGAGTTCAGCGTGAACGCCGTCACCGAAGGCATCGACGCCCAGGGCAAGGTCACAATCCGCATCGAGGACGAAGGCCAGACCTACACGGGCCGCTCCGCCGACACCGACATCATCGTCGCCAGCGCGAAGGCGTACATGGCTGCCCTTAACCGCATGCTCAACGTCCGCGCGCGTCTTCAGGGAGTGACCGTCAATAGCTAGGCCCTGGCCCACGCAAGATCGACGGCGGCGGGCGCTCAACGCGGTCGCCGTTGTCGCGCTCGCGCTCCTCGCGCTGACGCTCCTCGCGGGCTGCACGCGCGACAAGTCGCGACTCACCTCCCCCTCCGCCAAGGCGCTGGTGGGCGTCACCACCCCCGACCTGCTCGCCTTCGACCCGACGGAATTGCCCCCGGTCCCCGTCGCCGCCCCGGACGGCTGGCGGCTGACCGTCGACCTCGCCCGCTTCGGCGAACTCGAGGACGGCACCCCCGCCCTCGCCATCCTCCTCGATATCGAGAGCGAGCCCGGCGCCGCCATGGACCTCTGGCTGGCCGACGACCAGGGCGTGCTCGCGCGCTGGTCGGGTGGCTCCACCGAGGACTACCGCGGCGATGTCTGCTTCCAGCTCCCCCTCGCGAGCGAGGACGGTAGCCACGCCATTCCCCTGGCCGGCACCACCGGCCACACCCTCACAGTCGCCTTCCGCGACCAGACCGGCCGGGTCATCCTGTCAATCACGCGCGGCATCGCCAGCTTCGTCCCCCAGCTAACCGGCGCCCCGGACCGAGCCGAGGTCTTCCGCGACCTGCTCGCCTGCCCCTGAGGGCTTGGTACGCGCCCTACGCCGATCGTGTGTCCAGAGAGTGGTCGTTCAGCCACCCCGCCAGATCCTCGACTGAACCCCCCTCGCCCCCGGCAACGCCCGCAAGTTCATAGCGCTCGGAGATGTTCACGAGGGCCAGGGCCAGAGCCCTCACGATCTCCGCGGGGATCGTCTGCATCTTCGCTCGCGACCGGGCGGCCGTCCGAATGAACTCGCTCGTCGTCACGCCCTCCCGCTTCGCAGCCTCGCGGATTTCTGCGATTTCCGTGGCGGAGAAGCGAAGTGAGTACACGCTCTTCACTTCCCGCTCCGCCTCGTGGACCTCGGCGTTCTCGTAGTCCCAGTCGTCGTGCTTGCTCATGCTAGATTCCCTGCCCTTCCGCGAGGGTGCGTTCATGTCTATTGGCTGGCATTGCTGTGATTGGACGCCAGGTCGAACCCCGCGATTCCCACGTATTACAAAAGTATAGACGCAAGGATCACAGGTCAAGGACAGGGTCGGAGCGTCATGTGGTGGCGAGCGCCCGCTCGGCGAGGCGTTGCGTTACAACCTGCCCTCAAGGGGAAACCCTCCAGTGTTGTTTTAAGCCAACGGCATGTTGTATTCTGGCAACATGCCTCGTCGGCGCCATCCGAAGAAGGAGGTGGAAGCGGCGCTGCGAGAGGCGGAGGCAACGGGATGGCGGATCACCATGTCGGCATCAGGTCACGGTTGGGGAGTGATGTGGTGCCCGGAACAAAGCCGGGAGGGGTGCCGCCGCTCCATCTCTTCCACGCCGCGCAATCCCGGTAACCACGCCGCGCACCTCCTCCAGGGAATGCGGGGCTGTCCTCACACTACTTCCCGAGGAGACTAGAAATGGACTTCTATGACTTCACCCTGATCGTCGAAGGCACCGACTTCATTGATGATGAAATGGTCGACGCGGTCTACGAGGCTGGCTGCGACGACGCCACCGTCGGCGTCAGCAACGGCGTCCCATGTGCCGACTTCTCCCGCGAGGCCACGAGCCTGGAGGAAGCGGCCCTCTCCGCCATCGCCGACCTCGAGAGCGTGGATGGCATCGAGGTGATCCGCATCGCTGATGCCGGCCTCGCCTCGATGGCGGACATCGCGGGCCGCACGGGGCGCACGCGCGAGAGCGTCAGGTTACTCGTGGAGGGGAAGCGCGGGCCCGGCGGCTTTCCCGCGCCTGTCACCGATCCCCGCCGCAGGAACAGGCTCTGGTACTGGCCCGAGGTCGCCCGCTGGTTCGAGTCCACTGGCGTCGGCCGTGCCACCGGCGACCAGGAGCAGATCCTCGCGGCGATCAACGCCTGGCTCGAGCTGCGCCGCCTGCGCAAGACCGTCGAGCCGGAGCGCTGGGAGGCGCTGCGGGCGCGCTTCGCCCCGATCCTTCAGTGAATGAGGCGCCGCCGCATCAGCTTCACCGCCAGCACGTAGAAGAACGCCGTCACCACCGCCAGCCAGAGAAGACTGCCCAGCATCGAGTACTCCAGGTTCCCCGTGACCAGCCCCCGGTAGATGTCGACCACGTGCTTGAGGGGCATGAACCAGCCCAGGATCTGCACCCAGCGCGGCATCGCGTCGAAGGGAAAGAAGGCGCCTCCGAACCAGAACAGCGGGTTGATCACCAGGTTGAAGAAGTAGGCGAAGTGGCTCATTGCGCGGGCGATCGAGGCGAAGCAGATCGAGATCGAGCTGAAGAGAAGGCCCGGCAGCACGCCCACTGGCACCGCCAGGATGGCCCAGGGCGAATCCACCATGTGCAGCCACGGGTTCAGGATCGACGCCACGATCAGGATGTAGGTGCCGTTCACCAGCGCCCGCGTCGTGCCCCACAGGATCTCGCCCGTGATCACGTCGTCCACGCTGATGGGCGTGGCGATGATCGATTCGTACGTACCCTGCATCTCCAGGCGCACGTAGCTCCCCCAGGCGCACTCGAAGGTCGCCGCGAACATGGGGAAGAGCGCCAGCAGCCCCGGCGCCAGGAACTCCACGTACTTCTCGCCGCTGTCCAGCTCCACGAACTGCCCCAGCGCCAGGCCCAGTGCGAGGATGATGGCGAACGGCTCGACGGCGATGCCGAGGAACTCCGTCTTCCAGTTGCGCAGCGTCGCGTCTCGGTTGCGCTGCCACACCCGGAAGGCGCCGAAGGAGATGTCGGGCGTCAGCGCGAAGGCCGTCAATTGAGCAGCCCCCGTCCCGTCAGCAGGAGGAACACGTCCTCCATGTTGCCCGGACGCAGGTGGGCGCGGTGCGGGTCGCCCACGCGCTCCGCCGCCATCGCCGAGGCGTTCCCGCCGCCGAACACGTAGGTCAGGTCCTCCACCTGCTCGACCGCCACGCCGTCGCCCTGCGGGAACTCGGCGAGGAGCGCGTCGCGCTCCGGCGGTGGCAGCCGCAGCTCCAGCACCTGCGGCCCCGCAACCTCCGCGATCAAGTCGTGCGGGCGCCCTTCAACCAGGATCTTCCCGCGATGCATGATCACCAGCCGGTCGCAGAGGTGGGTCGCCTCCTCCATGTAGTGCGTCGTCAGCAGCATCGTCACGCCCCGGCTCTTGAGCAGCCGCAACTGCTGCCAGACCAGGTGGCGCGCCTGCGGGTCGAGCCCCGTCGTGGGCTCATCCAGGATCAGCACCTGCGGGTTGTTCACCAGTGCCCGCGCGATCGTGAGTCGCCGCTGCATGCCCCCCGAGAGGTCGTCGACGTTCGAGTCGGCGCGGTCGTCGAGCTGGAACAGCTTGAGCGCCTCGTCGATGCGCTGCCGCACCTCGTCGCGCCTCAACCCGAAGTAGCGCGCGTACACCTCGAGGTTCTGGCGCACGAGCAGGTCGGGGTCGAGGTTGTCGTCCTGGGGCACCACGCCGAGGACGGCCTTCACCTTGCGCGGCTCCTCCGCCACGTCCAGCCCCGCCACCTCCAGGTGCCCCGCCGTGACGGGCGAGGTTGCCGTGATCATCCGGATGGTCGTCGTCTTCCCTGCCCCGTTCGGACCGAGCACGCCGAAGCACTCCCCCTCTTGGATGTGGAACGAAATGTCGTCCACCGCGACGAAGTCGCCGTAGTGCTTCACGAGGCCGCGCGCCTCAATGAGGGCGGATGTCACGGGATGTGTCCTCTCCGGCGCCTGAATCCGTTCGGCGCCGGGGCGCAGGCTGCCCGCCATCGTAGGAACGCGGGGAGCCTATGTTCAATCGGTGTTGGCCGGCGCCACCCGCAGGGAGAGCTCCGTGCCGCCCCGCAGGGGCAGCGTGGCCGAGGCGAAGCCGTTGGCCGGGTCCTGCACCCAGGCGACGTAGTCCCCCATCTCGATCGGGAACGAGCCCACGTTGTCGGCCATCACCATGCCGCCCACGCGCACGTGCGGAGCCAGCAGCTGCAGGATGGTCAGATTCAGGTTGGGGAAGCCGTCGATGAGCACGAGGTCGAGCAGTCCGCCGGGGTCGGCCAGCGTCTCGCGCGCATCTCCAACGCGGATCTCGGCGAACTCCGCCACCCCTGCTTCCTCAAGGTTCGCCCGGGCCACCGCCGCCTTCGACGGCTGTATCTCGCTGCCGATCACGAGCCCCCCGCCGTTCTCGCGCATCGCCGCCGCCAGGTAGGTCGTCGAGACGCCGAACGAGGTGCCAAACTCCGCCGCCCGCTGCGCCCCCAGCGAGCGGGCGAGCAGGTAGAGCAGGTTGCCCTGCTCCCGCTCGAGTGAGATGTACTTGTCGCTGAAGAACTCCACCGCCCCCTCGGCGTTGAAGGGGCGCGGCTCCGGCTCTGGCTGCGGATCCGGCGGAGCGCCCTGCGCGAACGCTTCCATCTCTGCCTCGGCGGCCGCGTGCAGCCGGTCGAGCACTGCCCGCACGCGGGGGTCGGGTACGACGCTATGGGGTTCAGTCGAGCTCATCGTCATCATCATCCTCGTCGCCGTCGGTTGTGGCTGTGTCCCCATCATCTTCGTAGATCTGCGTTTCCTGCCAGCCCTCTTCCGGCAGTTCGTCCGCCGTGGACATCTTCTCCGTGGGGCCGTCCTCGTCCTCGGTCAGGTCCTCCACGTTCTCCCGGCGGAAGTCGCGCCGGGTGTAGGCGCGCACCTCGCTGATACTCGACTTGGGGAAGCTCACCTTGCCCGCCTGCGAGGGGTCCTGGTACGTCTCCCGCACGATGATGCGTGGCGGCTCGGCTGTGCTCACGAGCGCCGCCGAGTAGCGGTTTCCCCCGCCCATCAGCCGCGCCAGCCGCAGCCCCACCCGCGGCTCCACCATCCCCAGGTAGACCCCACCCGGCGTGACCGCGTTGATGGCGTTCCCCTTGACCTCCAGCTCCACCGGGTCGCCCGCGTCGAGCGCCCCCAGGGCGGCGGACGGCGCCGCCTCCAGCCGCACGACCGCCGCCTTCCCCACGTCCTCGATGAACAGGCCCCGGCTCATCTGTGCGGCGGGCTCGGCGGCGGGCGCCTCTTCCTTGGCCTGCGCCAGCCGGTCCAGGTTGCGCTGCGCGATCGCGTTCGTCGGGTCGACCGCCAGCGCCCGCTCGTACACGAGCCGCGCGTCCTTGATACGGCCGAGCTCGGTGAAGGCCTTGCCCAGCCGGTTGTAGACCTCGGCGTCGTCGCCGAAGCGCGCGATCAACTCGCGGTTGAGCGCCGCCGCTTCCTGCCAGCGACCCGCCACGGCCAGCTTCACCGCCTGCTCGTTGGCAGCCCGCCGCGCCCCTGGCGTGTCTGGCACCCGTGCCGATAGCTCGCTCATCGGCGGCAGAATAGGGCCGTGCCCCCTGAGCGGCAACGCCCCTGACGCTCTCGTAAGGTGCCCCGCCCCCGCAACCGGCGGGCGTACAATCGCCCGTCATGGACAGCATCCCGATTCTCATCTCCGGAAGCGGCAACATGGGCCGCCAGGTGGCCCTCGCCGCCGCCGCCGACCCCGCCACCGAACCCCTTGCCTTCATCGACGCTCTCGGCGAGGGCGACTCCTGCGAGGGCCTGCCTCTCTACCGCGAGGCCGCCCCCGCCCTCGACGCCCACAGCCCCGAGGTCGTCGTCGACTTCTCCAACGCCGCCTGGACCCCCGCCCTCGCCCGCGCCGCCCTCGAGCGCGGCGTGCGCCTCGTCATCGGCACGACCGGCCTGCCCGCCGAGTTCCTCGACGAGCTGCGCGAGGAGGCGGCTGCGCGCAAGGTTGGGGTCGTCGTCGCGCCGAACTTCGCTATCGGCGCCGTCCTGCTGATGCACTTCGCCCGCCAGGCCGCCCGCTTCTTCGACCACGCCGAGATCATCGAGCTGCACCACGCCGGCAAGGTCGATGCCCCCAGCGGCACGGCGAAAGCCACTGCCGAGCAGATGGTCGAGGCCCGCGGCGAGCCCTTCCAGCGGATGGAAGCGGAAGTCCAGACCGTTCCGAACACCCGTGGCGGCGAGGTCGGCGGCGTGACCCTGCACTCGGTGCGGATGCCCGGGCTCGTTGCCCACCAGGAAGTGCTTCTCGGCGGGCTCGGCCAGACGCTCTCCCTGCGCCACGACAGCACCGGCCGCGACTCGTTCATGCCGGGCGTCCTCGCGGCAGTGAAGGCTGTCCGGGAAACCGAGGGCCTCGTCCTCGGCCTCGACGAACTCTTCGGGCTCGACTAGAGGCCGGCTACTCCGCCGGGGCGCTCCCGTTCGAGCTGCCGTTCAGCGGCAACTCGGCCTGCGCGCGCTCTTCGCTGCGCCGGCGTGAGTCGCCCGGGTCGAAGTTGGCGATGCTGGCCACGCGGTCGGTCTCGCCCACCTTCATCACGGTCACGCCCTGCGTGTTGCGACCGAGCAGGCTGATCGAGTCGACCTTCGTGCGGATGAGGATGCCGTCTTCCGAGACGAGCATCAGCTCCTGGTTCGGAGCCACCATCCGCACCGCCGCCACGTTCCCGGTCTTGGGCGTGATGTTGAGCGTGCGCACGCCCTGGCCCCCGCGACCCTTCACCGGGTACTGCTCCATCTCCGTGCGCTTGCCGAAGCCTCGCTCCGTGATCACCACCAGTTGTTCCGGTTGGGCGGCCTCGGGGTGAACCGCCTCCGCGCCCACGACGTAGGCGTCGCCCTTCAGCTTCAGGCCGCGCACGCCGCCGCTCACGCGGCTCGCGCTCCGCAGCTCCCTGACCCCGAAGCGGATCGCCTGCCCGTCGCTCGAAACGAGCACCACATCGCTCGCCTCCGAGGCCAGCCGCGCCGCGATCAGCTCGTCCCCGTCGTCGAGGCGCATCGCGATCTTCCCGTTGCGGCGCACCTCCTCGAACTCCTTCAGCGGCGTCTTCTTGGCCTGCCCCTGGCGTGTCGCCAGCACCATGAAGTCGTGCTCGTAGTCCTTCACCACCACGATCGTCGTGACCCGCTCCTGCTGGTCCATCTCGACCAGGTTCGTGATGAACGTGCCCCGCGCTTGCTTCTTCGAGTCGGGGATGTCGTAGGCGCGCAGGTGGTAGACCTTCCCCTGGTCGGTGAAGAAGAGGATGTTGTCGTGGGTGTCGCCCACGACCAGCTTCATCACCGCGTCCTCGTCGCGAACGGCCGCCCCCCGGCTGCCCTGCCCGCCCCGCCGCTGCGTGCGGAACTCCTCCAGCTTTGTGCGCTTCACGTAGTTGCGCCGGCTGAGCGTCATCACGCTCTCTTCGTGCGCTACCAGGTCTTCCTCGCGGAAGCTTTCCGGGTCGCCCTCGACGATCTCCGTCCGGCGACCGTTGCCGTACTCGTCCCGCAACTCCGTCAGGTCGTCCTTGATGAGGAAGTCGATCTTGCGTGGGTTCGCGAGCAGGTCCTCCAGGTAGGCGATGCGCTCGATCAGCTCCTGGTGCTCGTCCTGCAGCTGCTGCCGTTCGAGCGCGGCCAGGCGCCGCAGCTGCATGTCGAGGATGGCGCGCGCCTGCACTTCCGAGAACTCGAACGGCTCCGCCTGCAGCAGCCCCAGTGCCGCCGTCGCCGACTCCGCCCCGCGGATGGTTGCAATGACCTGGTCGAGCAGATCGATGGCCCGCAGCAGACCGGTGAGGATGTGCTCGCGCTCCTGCGCCTTCTGCAGCTGGTGCTCGCTGCGACGCCGCAGCACCTCGCGGCGGTGGTCGAGGAACAGGTCGAGTGCCCGCTTCAAGCCCACCCGCCGCGGCGCCCCGTCGACGATCGCCATCATGTTGATCGCGAACGTCGAGCGCATGGCTGTGTGCTTGTAGAGCAGGTTCTTGACCTGCTGCGCCGACCCCTCGCGCTTCAGCTCGATCACGACGCGCATGCCGTCGCGGTCGCTCTCGTCGCGCAGGTCGGCGATGCCTTCGATCTTCTTCTCGCGCACGAGGTTCGCGATCTTCTCGATCAGCGTGGCCTTGTTCACCTGGTAGGGCAGCTCCGTGATGATGATCTGCGTCCGCCCCCGGCTCCCCTCCTCCACCGACGTGCGCGCGTGCATCGTGACCCGCCCGTGGCCCTCGCCGTAGGCGTGCCGGATCTGCTCGCTGTTGTCCCCCACCAGGGCGATGCCCGCCGTTGGGAAGTCCGGCCCCTGCACGAACTCGAGGATGTCGTCGAGCGTTGCCTGCGGGTTCTCGATCAGCAGCACGGCCGCGTCGACGATCTCCTCCAGGTTGTGCGGCGGGATGTTCGTCGCCATCCCCACCGCGATGCCCGAGGAGCCGTTCAGCAGCAGGTTCGGTAGACGCGACGGCAGGATCACGGGCTGCGCGTAGCGCCCGTCGTAGTTCGGCTCGAAGTCGACCGTGTCCTGGTCGATATCGGCGACCAGCTCTTCCGCGATCGGCGCCAGGCGCGCCTCCGTGTAGCGCATCGCCGCCGCCGGGTCGCCGTCGACGCTGCCGAAGTTCCCCTGTCCGTCGACGAGCGGGTAGCGCATGGAGAAGTCCTGCGCGAGGCGCACCATCGCCTCGTACACGGGACTGTCGCCGTGGGGGTGGTAGCGACCCATCACGTCGCCCACGATGCCCGCCGACTTGCGGTAGGTCGTCCCCGCCCGCGCGCCCCCGTCGAACATGCCCCAGACGATGCGCCGCTGGACCGGCTTGAGGCCGTCGCGCACGTCCGGCAGGGCCCGCGCCACGATCACGCTCATGGCGTAATCGAGGTAGCTGGTGCGCATCTCCTGCTCGAGGTCGATGGGCCGGATCGTGCTCGTTTCTTCCATGCTCATCCGCGGCAACTCCGGTCGGGAGCGGTCGTCGAAACCGCTAAGGCAATTGTACCAATTCTGCGGTTACGCGGCGGTCCGGGAGGGGCACAGTCAATCAAAGGACGTTTTCCACCGATTCCTTCTTGAGCTTAGGTTTGCTGGACAGAACGGACAGGTCTGAACGGCCCCGTGTCAGGGCCACGTACAGCTCCTTGGCCGAGAGCTCATCGGCATTGGTGACGACGGCGTGATCGAACTCAAGCCCCTTGACCAAGAGTGTAGTAGAGACAATGCGCTTCTCCGGGGTCCTGCCATGGCGCCGAGAACGGTCTCGGACTTGCCACGCCGTTTCTCTGAAACTCGCGTTGTCCCCGACGAGATGTGTACCCACTGTGGACTTCATCGCGTTCCAAAGTTCACGCCGATAGAGCTTGGCGCCGGGTATGCGGTCGAGCGCCCGTGCGGCAGTGATGAGCGCCGATGCTGTTGGCCTTGAGCAAAGCCGGTTCAGGGACTCCACAACAGGGCGGTTCCCCTTTAGCCTGCTGGTATCTGGTGTCTTTTTTGCGGCGTAGAGCGACTTGAACGACTTCAGTTTCGTGCCGATGTCCGTGAAACATATGGATGCGAAATTGAGCAACAGAGAAGCCCACTCATGGCCGTCACCTGTGCTGTCAAGGCCATCGGCAAACTTCATGAGGGCCTCGCAATCGAGCTCCTCCATGGCACCGAAGTCTCCTCCTAATCTGCTGGCGAGTGCTGGGCAATCCCTGCGCCACTTCCTTATAGCCACAACGGTTCCGTCCACTTTTTCAGAGGCCCTACGGCAAGCAAGCACATCATTGCCGTGACTAGATGCAAGCCAATCGCCTGGATAGTCTCGAAGAGCGATTCCCTCCCCAGACATCAATGGTCCTCGGATACTTCCTAGCCATTCCCCTAATGCCGGATTTGTTTGTAGCCAACGGTGGGCTGTAGTTAAGTCATTTAAGCGCTCAAAGTTGGGTGAAACATCTCTTTCCCAAACTATGGGATCTTGGCCTTTAAAGTCGAATATGCCCTGCAAGTAGTCCCCTAGGAGGCGGCAAGGCAAGATTTCTGCTAACTCCATCACAATTCTATGTTGGTCAAGATTGCAATCTTGGTATTCATCTACATATACGCCAGAGTACGACAGGGACAGAATGTCGCGGGCCACGCGATGGCGTAACAGTCTCAAGGCTGCCTGGTACACCTCAGGCCACTCGCCACCGGTGGGAGATTGGCTGGTCAGGCCAGAAAGGGTGCGGAAGGACGATGCGTAGCGTAGGCCCAAACCAGCGATGGTCGCGATGTTGAACTTGGCAGGAGGGACACCGTGTCGGCGGAGGCGCGCACGGAGAGCACTTACGCCAGAGTGTGTGTGAGTGAGGACTAGGCTGCGGCCGCTGCTTAGCGCTATCGCCCGAGCAATAAGTTCCGTCTTGCCGCAACCGGCAGGCGCTATCAAGAAAGCTCGTTGAGCGGCCGCCAACGTTTGCGGGTCAGTCTCGGTAGGCAAAATTGCGCAGCTTGTCTAGCGTCTCGGCAAGGTTAGTGCCTGCTAACTGGGGAAGCGCCTTCACAACCGCCCCGCCGACAAGCTCTCCGGCTGTGATGGTCTTGTACCACTCCCCATTGGACGCAGCACTACCAAGGGCGGTTCGCAGGGAGTCGAGGGGATATCTGGTTCTCCACTCCTCCCAATCCTGTGGTCGGCGTCCAGTGGCTGAGATTGCCGAATAGAGTTGGTCGCAGATGGTCTGGTTGCCCTTTTCGTCGACGGCGATGCCCCATAGTTCTTCCAATAGTTGTTCGGTTGCATCCGCCATCAGCCGCTGCTCGGTGTTTGTCTCCCCTCCCCACACGACGGTCTTCACGCCCATGGACTGAAGTGCTTGGAGTGAGGGGGTGATTGGAACATCGCTGTCAGCCCAGTAGACGCACTCGAATCCCAGCGAGCGGAGGTCAGCGGCCCGCTGAGGTGCTCTGTGCCCCTCGCCTGGAACGATAACCGTGCCTGTCGTCGCCAACGAGGAGGCCTCTTGGGAGTCCCAATGTCGGACGAACGCTTGGGCCATCCCCGCTTCCGTCTTTCCCTCGCAAACCACGACCTTGCGACCGAGGATTGCCTCTGGCATCGCACGAACAACACCCTGCAGGTCGTCTGCGGGCTTGGTGACCTCAACCTCCCCGTTGGCCCCACGCCTGACGATTCCCAGGCCTCTGGTGCCGAGTTCTGCTACGGCGATGGGTGAGTGACTCACTAGCAACGCTTGGTGGCCTGACTCGGCAAGCTGTCGAATGACGTGCCGGAGTCGATGGGGTTCCAGGCCAGCCTCCACCTCATCAACCAATGAAACCACCGCAGTGCCGACGGCCTGGCGCTGTATAGCGAGACCCATGAGGCGCCTGCTACCCGTCCCCAGAGCTGACGCCGACACGCCATTGTCTTGGCGAAGGGTGAGAGATCCCGCGCCGATATTGAGACTTCGTGGTTCCAGCCCCACCCCAAGCGGAAGATCCGCGTACGAACCGTACCGCATGCCCCACTCCCCAGCCTTCTCCGCCGTGGCTGACAGCCCTTCGAAGCTCAGGTCTTCGACAGCATCCCACGCCCCTTGATGTGCTTCACTCAGGGCTTCCCCGATTTCTTCGGGCGAGTCTGACACCCGGGTCAGCGAAGAGCCTTGGACCCACGATAACTGGCGCCCCGTGGCGTCTCCCAGCCGGACCGCTCCGATCGCGGCTCGGTCAGTGGGCCCTATCCTCCGGCCATCAGGGTTTCGACGGTTTACTACCCGCCAGTCGGGCTCCAAGGTGTCATCTATCCGCAAACGAACCGTAAGTGCCCATGTGTCTTCGTCTTCGGGTTCGTCTCGAACCGCACCTTCTCTTGTCCAGCCACGTATCTCTAGGCCAAATTTGTCGTCAGTGTAGAGCCGAGACGGCACTTCGACGGTCGTGACTTGGATGTCGATTGGTTTGGCAGTCTCGCCTTGGTTGAAGTCAGAATGCGCGAGCTGCACCCGGTTGCGGGGAAGCAGTGCGAGCTCGATGGCGTCAAGGATTGTGGTCTTCCCCGAGTCCCCGCGACCTACAAGGCAGGTGACCCCAGGCGGCGGAGACCACTCGAGGGAGCGTATGCCCCTAAAGTTCTTGATGGAGAGATGGACAATCCTCATGCAATACCCCCTGTCTCCTCCTCTAGCTATAGGGGCCCTATCCGGATGGCCCTAGCCTGAGACGCCCCCGCAGCCCCTCCCCCGCCGCCAGCTCCCGCAGCAGCGACTCCGCCCGCTCCAGGCGCTCCAGGATGCCCCACTGGCCGTGGATGTTGAGCGTCATGTTGGCCGCGTTGCCGCGCACGCCCGCCACCCGGCCACCCTCCCCCACCTCGCGCTGGTAGCGCGCCACCTCGTCCGACTCCGCCCCGAACGCCGCCGTCAGCACCTCGACCGTGCGCGCGTCCCACTGGTCGTACTCGAACGGGTTGGGACCGGTGCCGCGCAGGCGCGGGATGAGCGCGATCTGCGCCTCGATGCGGGCTTGGTCGGCAGTGCTCGCGGGCATGCGCGGGATTCTACCCACGACGGTCGCTAGCCGCCCGCGCCCAGCGCGAGCGTCATGATGACCGCGTCCTCCCCGTCGGGGTAGTAGCGACGCCGCTCCCCCACCTCCTCGAACCCGCACCCCCGGTAGAGCGCCCGCGCCGCCCCGTTCGAGGCGCGCACCTCGAGCGTCACCGCCTCCGCCCCCAGCGACCCCGACAGCGCCACCAGCGCCGTGACCAGCCGCCGCCCGTGACCCCGCCGCCGCGCCTCCCCCGCCACCGCCACCGAGCTGATATGCGCGTCGTCGGGCGCCATCCAGAGGCTCCCCACCCCCACGACCTCGCCCCCCACCTCCAGCACCAGCCCCCGGGTGCGGTCGTCGCCGAGCTCCTCGCGTCGCGCCCCGGGCGAGCGCTGCTGCAGCCCGGACGCGTCCTCGATCGCAGCCACCGCCGCGATGTCGGCCTCCTCGATCGGGCGCAGGACGAACGGTTCCGACACGCGCCCATCCTAGCGCCGCTTTGACAACTGCCCCCGCGACGGGTTCCCTTTGACCATGCGCGCCCTCGTGATCGCCAACGGCGACCCGCCCTCTGCCGCTCTCCTCGAGGAGCTGCGCGAGGGCGCCGCGCTCGTCGTCGCCGCCGATGGCGGCGCCCGCAGCGCCCTCGCCCTCGGCCTCATGCCCGACATCGTCACCGGCGACCTCGACTCCATCGGCGACGCCCGCGACGCCATCCCCGCCGACCGCATCCGCCCCAACGCCGACCCTAACGCCACCGACCTCGAGAAGGCGGTCGCCCTCTGCCTCGACGAGGGCTTCGACGCCGTCGACATCATCGGCGGCGGCGGTGGGCGCGCCGACCACGCGCTCGGCAACCTGAGCGTGCTCGTCCGCTTCGGGCGCCGCGCGCGCATCCGCATGGTCGACGAGCGATTCGCCGTCGAGCTCGTCGCTGGCGAGGCCGAGGTCGATGGTCCCGAAGGCACGGTCGTGTCGCTCGTGGCAATCGGACGCTGCGAGGGCGTCACCACGAGCGGCCTCCGCTGGGAGCTCGAGAATGCTTCGCTCGACTTCAGCGCCTACGGCGTCCACAACGAGATCGCGACCTCCCCCGCCCGCGTCTCCGTGCGTACCGGCGACCTCCTGCTCTTCCGCGGCCGCTGGGTCGAGCACCACGCCTGAGCGCCCCGCCGCTCGCGGCCAACCACCGCCGCGCTACACTGCCCCTTCGCCCTCCCGGGCCGCGAGGAATTGCATGGAAGCCACAACGCTGGCCGTCGCCGACAACCCCACCCTGAGCCCCGAGATCAACGAGATCCGGCAGCGCACCGCCGCCGTCGTTACCGAGGAGGTCATCCCGAACGAGGACCTCCTCCGCCGCGATGTCGCCCAGTCCGGCGAGCTTCGGGCTCGCATCCAGGAGCGCGTCAAGGCCGAGGGCCTGTGGGCGCCCCACCTGCCCATCGAGTACGGGGGCATGGGCGTCGGCTTCCTCGGTCACGCCTACATGAACGAAGTGCTCGCCTGGAGCCCCTTCTCCAACCCCCTCTTCGGCGTCGTCGCCCCCGACTCGGGCAACCAGACCATCCTCATCAAGTACGGCACCGAGGAGCAGAAGAAGCGCTGGCTCGAACCGTCCATCCGCGGCGAGATCCGCTCCTGCTACTCGATGACCGAGCCCGACCAGCCCGGCTCCGACCCCTACTCCATCCAGACCCGCGCCACCCGCGACGGCGACGAGTGGGTCATCAACGGGCGCAAGTGGTTCACCTCCGGCGCCCACCGCGCGGCCTTCGCCATCGTCATGTGCCGCACCGAGGAGGACGACGGCGAGGGCGGCGTGCGCGACAAGATGACGCAGATCATCGTTCCCACCGATGCCCCCGGCTTCAACATCATCCGCAGCGTCCCCGTCTGGGGTCACGACGGCGATCACTGCGAGATCGACTACGACAACGTGCGCGTGCCCGTCACCAACCAGCTCGGGCGGACCGGCTCCGGCCACCAGGCCGCCCAGGACCGCCTCGGCGCCGGCCGCGTCTTCCACTGCATGAACTCCGTCGGCCAGATGTGGCGCGCCTTCGACGTGATGATGCAGCGCGTCATGACCCGTAACGTCCACGGCGGCCCCATGCAGGACAAACAGTTCATCCAGGGCTTCATCGCCGACTCCTACATCGACATCCAGTCCGCCCGCCTCATGACCATCCACTGCGCCGAGCGCATCGACGCCGGGGTGAACGCGCGCACCGACATCTCCGCCATCAAGATCGCCATCCCCGCCGCCTTCGAGCGCGTCGTCGACCGCGCCATCCAGGTGTACGGCGCGAAGGGCGTCTCCACCGACACTCCGCTGGAGGGGATGTACCGGGGCGCCCGCACCCTCCGCATCCTCGACGGCCCCGACGAGGTGCACCGCATCGTCATCGCCAAGAACATCCTCCGCCGTTACCGCGACGGCATGTCCTGGGACTTCGGGGCGTAGGTCGGGCCCCTCCTGCGAGGACACTATGGTGACGGAGTTCGCCGACAAGCACGCGATTGACGAGTTCGCGAGGAGCGTCGGGAACTGGCTCCTCACGCAGCGCTTCGGCTCGGTCGTGCCCGTTGGCTTTCGGCACTTCCTCTGGGAACCGTCCCCCGACTGGCGGATCGAACCGCCGCGCGTCGTCATCGAGCTCACCGTGGAGGATCCCCCGCCCCCTCCAGAGAACTGGCGCTCCCTCCCGTTTGAGGACCAGGTGCGGGTCTGGCACTGGCCCGAAGCCGACACCGATGCAGCGGAGATGGCGGCCGTCGCCTACGCGCTGACCCGGGAGGTCCCCGCTGGACTCGCTCCACTCACCCCGGTGAGCGTCAGGTTTTTCGCACGGAGCGAGGCCGAAGGGAACGGACGAGCGGCCGCTAGGCTCGACTAACCCTGTACAATGGTGTCGGGAAGAAGCAAATGGTTACGCGGGCTCGAGACGAGCAGGCGATTGAAGAATTCGCCCAGGACGTGGGTGAGTGGCTCCTTGCTCAGCGCTTTGGCTCAATTAGACCGGTTGCCTTCCGCCACTACCTCGGGGAACCGCCGCTCGACTCAACCGATGAGCTGCCGCACCTGGTGATAGAACTCACCGTCGAAGATCCTCCTCCTCCTCCAGCCGGTTGGCGCTCGCTTCCGATCGAGGAAGCGACGAAATTGCTGCTGTGGCCCGAAAAGGATATGGAGGCTGCCGAGAATGCGGCCATCCAACACGCCCACGACCTCGGCCTCCCTGCCGGGATCAGGTCGCGCTGGCCGCTGAGAGTGGTATGCCTGAGACGCTCGGGGCCTGAGAGGCTACGGAGGACGGCTGATTGATGACGGAGCCGCCGGGTGGTCCTCCGCGCCCGTCACCCATATCGCCCGACGACCTGCTTCAGCACGCGAGGACGGCGGCGCTTCACTACCCCTCCCTGACCTATTCGGGTGACGCCCCGTCCTCTGAAGAGATTGCGCGCGTTCTCGCCGGGTTGCCTTACCCCTCGGAGGCCGACTTTCGGCGCGCCGTCTCGGCATCCTATTTCGCTCTCTTTCATGCAGTCACTCTGCGCGCCTCAGCCTTTCTGGCGCCCGGAGCGGCTCGCCCCGAGCTCTATCGAAGCGCTCGGCAGATTGCACACAGGCACATCAGGGGTGTCTCCCTTGCAGTAACCGACGCCGGTACGCCGTCCTTGCCCGAGGATGACCTGGTCGCGCGTGTACGAAGCGATCAACGAGTTCGGTTGGTCGCTGAGGCGTTCTGCCGCCTGAGTGACGAGCGCAGAGATGCAGACTACGATCACTTTGCCGAGTTCCACCAGGACCGAGCCCTGAGGGGTATCAACCTCGCAACCGATGCCGTGGGCGTCACCGAGTCGGCTGCGTTCGCGCGAAGCGAAGCGGCCCAGACCTTCCTGGGCATGATTGCCAATCGAGCCAGGGACAGAAACTAGGGGCTCGCCCCTACCCCGCGACTTCCTCCGCGAAGGCCGCCAGCTCCTGCGCGAACGACTCCGGCTCCAGCAGCATCTGCACGTGGCTGGAGCGCAGCTCGCGTACGGCCCACCCCTGCGACCCCGCCGCCTTCGCGGGCCCGTCGTAGGTCTTCGAGAGGTGCAGGTAGCCGACCGGCGCCTCCGGCCAGCTGGCCGGTACCGGCAGCGGCTCATCCAGCACCGCGATCGGTGTTGGGCGCTTCCCCGCGAACACCGTCGACGCCACGTCCAGCGTGTTGTCGGGGTTCTGCGTGAGCGCCTCGCTCAAGAGGTCCCCCGGCCACTCGCGCACAACCTCGTCGCTGCGCTGGAGGCCGGGTTGTGGCGTCAGCCGTCCGCGAGGCGAGTACGGCTGCCCCGCGATGCGACGGAAGTCCTCCACATGTGCGGGATCCTCAAAGAGGTCGAAGCGGCTTGCGCCGTCCCGGGGCAGGTCCGAGTCCACCAGCACGTACGCTGCGGGACCGTTCTCAAGCTGCTCACCCAGCTTCGGCAGCAGCGGGCCGGCCCCGCTGTGTCCCACCAGAACCGCCTCGCCGGTGTCCATCGACACGCCCCTGAGCTCCAGGGCGAACTCCTTGCAGTGGTGCTCCCAGAACGTCCCCTGGCGGGCTGCCGGCGAGTTCAGCGCCGGGATTATCACCGTCGCGCCCAGCTTGCGCAGCTCGGCTGCCACGGGAACCCACGTAAACGGCCCGATCAGTGGTCCGTGTACCAGGATGAACGGTCTCATGGGGACACCTCCGTCGCGCCAGGGCGGCGCGCGTGATTCTAGCGGGATTCGAGGGCGCGTCGAACGCCTAGAGGCCGCGCAACCGCCAGCGTTCGGGCAGGAAGGCCGAGACTCCCAGCACGATGCCTACTCCCACGAGCGCCCAGCCCGCACAGGCGAATCCGCACAGTTCCATGTCCCTACTCCTGCTTGCTGGCCTCGAAGGCGGCCCGCGTCTCGCGGACCGACCACCAGACCTCGGCGTTGTCGAGACTCGTGATCTGCTCCCAGTGCGCCTCCACGTCGTCCGCCGTCGCATCCGTGAGGGCGACCCGCTCATTCTGCACAATCGCGGCCCGTCCGAAGGACCCGCCGCCGGAGTTGATGACCATGCCGCTCGTCGTGCACGAGTCGCTGGCCATGTAGGTCACGGCCGGAGCTACGCGGTCGGGGCTCATCGCCGCTTCGCGCTCGGGCGTCATCGAGCCTACCGAGACCGTCATGCGCGTCGCCGCCCCCGGATTCAGGCAGTTGACCATCACGTTGTACTTGTCGCCTTCGATCTTGGCCACGTTCATCAGGCCGATTAGACCCGCTTTCGCGGCGGCGTAGTTCGACTGGCCGAAGTTGCCCAGGAAGCCCGAGTTCGAGGTTGTCAGCACCACGCGACCGTAGTGCTGCTGGCGGAAGACCGGCCAGGCGTGATGCAGCAGGTTGTAGCCGCCGTTCAGGTGCACCGCGAGGACCTTCAGCCAGTCCCCCTCGGGCAGGTTGTGCAGCGCGCGGTCCCGCAGGATGCCGGCGTTCGAGACGAGGATGTCGAGGCGGCCCCACGTGTCGATCGCCTGCTTCACCATCTCGTAGGTGTCCTCGTAGCTGGTGACGTCCCCGGTGTTGGCGACGGCGGTTCCGCCCGCCGCCTCGATCTCGCGCACAACGGACTCGGCCACGGAGATGTCTTCGTCCTCGCCGTCGAGGGTGCCCCCGAGGTCGTTGACGATGACTTTCGCCCCGTGGCGGGCGAGGTCCATGGCGATGCTGCGGCCGACTCCGCGGCCCGCGCCCGTTACCAGGGCGACGCGTTCGAGCAGTGATACTGGCAAGCCAGGCTCCTTATCCTGAAGAAGGGTTCAGCAGGGAAGGGTGACGCCAACTCGCCGCCCCGTCCAGCGTAAACGCCACTTCCCGCCCTCGGGCGGTCCCAGCGGAGGCCAGCGCATGCCAGGCAGAGTCGAAGGCAAGGTCGCGATCGTCGTGGGGGCGGGCCAGACGCCCGGCGCCACCATCGGGAACGGACGCGCCACTGCCGTCCTCCTCGCCCGCGAGGGCGCCACCGTCGTCGTCGCCGACCGCGACCTCGCCTCCGCCGGGGAAACCGTCGCCATGATCGCCGGCGAGGGTGGCACGGCCGCCGCCTGCGAGGTCGACGCCACCAGTGAGGCGAGCCTCGCTGCCATGGTCGCGGACACGCTCACTCGCTACGGCGGCCTCGACATCCTCCACAACAACGTCGGCGCCAGCGTTGGCGCGGGCGACGCCTCCCCCATGGAGATGACGGAGGAGGGCTTCGACCGCATCGTCGCCCTCAACCTGAAGAGCCACTGGCTCGCCTCGCGCCAGGCCATCCCCGCCATGCGCGAACGCGGCGGCGGCTCCATCGTCAACATCTCCTCGATGGCCGCGCGCCACGCCTACCCCTTCCTCGGCTACAAGGCCACCAAGACCGCCCTCCTCGCCCTCACCGAGCAGCTCGCCGCCCAGCACGCCCGCGACAACATCCGCGTGAACGCCATCCTGCCCGGCGCCATGAACACCCCCATGGCCATCGAGCCGCGCGTCGCCGCCGGCGCCGACCGCGACGAGCTGGTCGCCCGACGCAACAGCCGCATTCCCCTCGGCGGCAAGATGGGCACCGGCTGGGACGTCGGCTACGCCGCCCTCTTCCTCCACTCCGACGAGGCCCGCTTCATCTCCGGCGTCTCCCTCCACGTCGACGGCGCCGAGCACGTCAGCGACAACGTCGCCGGCCAGTAGGAGCGGGCTGCCGGCGGTGTACAGTACGAAGCGCCATGCCGTCGTCCTCTTCTCGTTCGGCCATGAGCTTCAGGCGTCTGGGTCTGCAGAACTGGCGCAATTTCGTTGCACTCGACGTGGCGCTTCAGCGTCGGGCGTTTCTCGTTGGCTCGAATGCCTCGGGTAAGTCAAACCTACTCGATGTCTTTCGCTTCTTGCGGGATGTGGCTTCATCGGGCGGTGGTTTCGAAGAGGCGGTGCGCTCCCGTGGCGGCGTCTCGCGCATTCGTAGCCTTGCCGCCAGCCGCGATCCCTCTGTCGAGATTCGGGTGGTGGTTGGAGATAGCAGCGACGAGTGGCAGTACCTTCTCCGATTCCGACAGGAGCCACGAGGGCAGCGCCGCGCCTACGTTGAGGAAGAGAAGGTGTGGCGTGGAGGAGACCTCATCCTTGCTCGTCCGGATGCTGGCGATAAGCAAGACAGGGCACGCTTAACGCAGACCCATCTTGAGCAGATCACTGCGAACGTCAAATTCCGAGAGCTGGCGGAGTTCTTTGCGACGGTCAGCTACCTGCATGTTGTCCCGCAGTCCATTCGCGAGGGCATCTTGTCGGCGCGAGAGCACGACCCCTACGGATCCGATCTCATCGAGCGAATCGCTCGAACACCTGCCAGGACGCGGGATGCCCGGCTGAACCGCATCCGCAAGGCGTTGAAGGTCGCCCTTCCGCAGTTGACCGACCTGGAGCTGTGGCAAGACGAGCGAGGTGTGCCCCACCTTCGTGGCAAGTACGAGAACTGGCGCGACAAGGGGGTCTGGCAGGGAGAACGCGAATTCTCCGACGGCACGCTCCGCCTTACCGGACTGCTGTGGTCGCTCCTAGAGCCTGGAGGGCCGCTGCTACTCGAAGAGCCCGAGATATCGCTTCACCCCGGTGTCGTTGAACATGTCCCTCAGGTGCTCGCGCAGATGCAGTTGCGTACTGGGAGGCAGACGCTCATCAGCACTCACTCGCCTGATTTGTTACGCGATGCTGGCATCGGGTTGGACGAGGTGCTCGTACTCGAGCCAGGCAGCGAGGGAACGCAGGTCCGGCGAGTGGTTGATATCCCCGAACTCCGTGAGCTGGTTGATGGCGGTGTCCCACTGGCCGAAGTGGTGTTGCCCGAGACGCGGCCTGCAGAAGCCAGTCAACTCCCCTTTTACGCCAGGTAACCGTTGACATCGCACTCGCCGGTGGAGGTACGCGCTGCTGTAGAGGGCAATCTTGACGAGGCCGTTGTTCGTCGACTCGTCCGCCACTGTGGCGGGCAGCTTGGAACAGTGCGAGGGAAGAGGGGGCGCGACTTCGTCATTCAGCGCCTTGGGGGCTACAACAGTGGCGCTCAGTTTGGCTGGCTCTGGTTCGTGCTCGTTGACCTCGATCAGGAGCCCGGCTGCGCGCCTACACTCGTTGCGGAAGCGCTCCCTGAGCCTGCCGATGGCATGTGTTTCCGCGTGGCCGTTCACGAAGTCGAAGCATGGATTCTTGCTGACAGAGCCGGCTTCGCAAGGTGGGCCGGTGTCGGGAAACGCTTGGTTCCCTCCTCTGTTGAGGCTGTTCTCCATCCCAAGGAGAGACTCGTTGACATTGTTCGGCAGTCTCGCCGCCACAGGCTGAGGGAGGCGATTGTGCCGTCCCAGGACAGCAAGAGGTCCGAAGGGCCCGCCTACTCGAGCACGCTTAGCGAATTCGTGGCGGAGCAGTGGGACATTGAAGCGGCCGCCGCCGCCGCCCCCAGCCTCGCCCGCGCCATCCGCTGCCTGAAGGACAAGATCGCCTCACCCCCCGCCCAGGGCCAGTAGTAGCCCCTACCCCGGCGCCTCCCCGCCGCTGGACCGCATGCGGCGAAGGTTCGGCTGCGTGACGAGCACCGCGACCCCGATGGCCACCAGCGAAAGGCCGCAGGCCACGAACCATTCGCGCGACCCCCATACGTCCGACATCAACCCCGCCAGCAGCCCGCCCAGGGGCATGCCCCCCGCCATGCAGAGTGTGTAGATGCTCATCACGCGGCCCATCACCGCGTGCGGCGTGTTCGCCTGGATCAGGGTCAGGTTGAGGTTGGTGAAGAAGCCCGCGTTCCAGCCCGTCGTGAACATGATCGCCAGCGACACGACGTACCAGAGCGACAACCCGAACGCCGCGTTGAGCGTTCCCCCGCAGATGAGCGTCACGATGAACCAGAGGCCCGCCCGGTCGAGCCGCGAGAACGAGGCCAGCAGCAGCGAGCTCATGAGCATGCCCACGCCCATCGCCGTGAAGAACATGGACGTCTGGAAGGGACCAACCTCCAGTTCCTCCAGCGAGATCTTGGGCAGCAGCGTCATGAAGGTGCCCGCCATCACCAGCGCCGTCGTCATCAGCACGAGCATCAGCGTGCGGATCCCCGGGTGGCCGGCCACGAACGCCAACCCCTCCCGCACCTCCCCGAGCAGGTTGCGCCGCGGCCCGGTGCGGTCGACCGCCGGCACGCGCAGCGGGAGCAGCGCCAGCAACCCCACCCCCAGCAGCACCGCCTGACCGGCGAAGGCCGCCCCCACCCCGCCCAGCGCCACCATCGCGCCGCCCATGGCCGGCCCCGCGATCATCGAGACGTTCTGGCTCAGGCTCATCAGCGTCACGGCGTTCAGCAGCTTCGAGGGCTCGACCAGCGAGGGCACGATCGCGACCCGCACGGGCTGCCCGAACGCGACCGTCGCGCCGAGGGTCATCGCCAGCCCCATCGTGATCGGCGTCGTCATCGCGTCGGCCCAGATCAGCGCCGCTGTCAGCAGGGTCACGGCGATCCCGCCGACCTGGCTCGCGAAGAGCAGCAGGCGACGGGCGATGCGGTCCGCCAGTGCCCCCGCCGGCAGCCCGAAGATGAGGATAGGCAGCCCCAGGGCGAAGATGATCAGGCCCAGTGCCTGCCCCGTGTCGAACAGCTCCAGCGCGAGCCACGTGAAGGCGAACTGCCGAAACGACTGCGAGAGCGCGAACGTCAGGTTGTTCGCCCACAGCAGCGTGAAGTTGCGCGACTGGAACGCGGAGAACGTCTGCAGCGACAGCCGCCGCTCCGAGCGCGGAGGCGCGGCGTCGGCTCGCGTTACCGTCGCCACGAGACCCCGAAGCTGCGTTTATCCCACGTGGCTGCGTTCGTCGTCGTCACTCCGTCTGCCGGGCCCCGGCGCTCCCTACACCACCGGCGACCCGGCGATCGCCTCGTGGGGGGGCTTGGGCGGGCCCAGCTCGACCGGGACGCCGACCCAGGCGCCGACGTTCTCGCCCGTGCGCCCCTCGGGACCCTCGCGGATGATGTCGAGCGCCAGGCCCGCGATCTGGCGCGGGGTCATCCACGTCGCCACGAAAGCCGGGTCTGGGTCGCCCCTGGAGAGGTTGCGCAGCATGGGCGCGTCCGTCGCCCCCATGCAGAGCGCGTTCACGCGGATGCCGTGCTCCGCCAGCTTCTGCGACCACGCCTGCGTGAGCCCGTTCATCGCCCACTTCGAGGAGGCGTAGAGGTCGGTGCCTGCCGGGTTCGTGCCGTTGCTGCGGGCGGGCAGCACGTAGTAGGTGCTGATGTTGATGATGTTCCCGCCTCCCCGCGCAATCAGGTGGGGCACACAGGCCCGCCCGAACATCACGACGCCCTTGAAGTTGGTGTCCATGATCAGGTCCCAGTCCGAGAGGGCCTTCTCCCACTCGTCGGTCACCGGGCTCGATGTCCAGCGGCCGGCGTTGTTCACGAGCAGGTCGAGCCCGCCCCCGACGCCCACCGCCGCCGCGACCACGCGCTCCACGTCCTCCCGCCGGGAGACGTCGGCCACGATGGCCTGCGCGTTGCCGCCCTGCTCGCGGATGCCGGCCGCGACCTCCAGCACGGTCTCCTTCACGTCGCAGAGCGTGACGGTCGCGCCCTCCTCCGCGAGCACCTCCGCGAAGCCCGCGCCGATCCCCTGCGCCGCCCCCGTCACGATCGCCGATTGCCCGTCCAGCAGCCCGCTCATGCCGTCGCCTCCGTGTAGATGTAGGGGGAGCCCGGCGGCGGCAGCTCGATCGGGTGGCCCACGGCGATGTTGATGTTGTTCCCCGTGCGCCCCTCCGGCCCCTCCGCGATGAGCTCGACCATGAGCGCCGCCACGTCCTCCGCGCGCATGGCGTTGTTGAGGATGCCCGAGCCCGGGTTCTGCTCGTGGAAGGTGCGCACCATGTGCGAGTCGGTCGCTCCCATGCAGAGGCCGTTCACGCGGATGCGGTGCTCCTTCAACGCCTTCGACCAGGGAATCGTGAAGCCGTTGATGCCCCACTTCGAGGCGTCGTACAGGTCCATGTCCGGACCCCCGCCGGTGGGGCGTGGCCCCTGGCCCGTGAAGGGGCAGTTGGGCGTGTCCTCGTGGGGGCGAAGGTACGGCGTGCCGCACGTGCAGACGTGGTCGCTGGCGATATGGACGATGTTGCCGCCCCCGCCCGCGATCATGTGCGGGATCACCGCGCGCCCGAACATGAACACGCTCTTCAGGTTCGTGTTCACGACGAAGTCGTAGTCGTCGAGCGTCTTGTCGAGGTCGTCGGTGGCGGTGCTCGCCCGCCAGACCCCCGCATTGCTTACGAGCACGTCTACCCCGCCGAAGCGCTCGACGTGCCCGTCGACGACTCGCCGCACGTCCTCCGCCACGCCCACGTCCGCCACGAACGCCTGCGCCGAACCGCCCGCCTCCTCCAGCGCGGGCACGAGGTCGTTGACTTCCTCGCGCACGTCGCAGACGGTCACGTTCGCCCCCTCGGCCGCCAGCGCCCGGGCGAAGGCGTTGCCCAGCCCCAGCGCCGCCCCCGTCACGATCGCCGATTGCCCCGGTAAAGATGCAGGCATGCTTCCTCCCCCCGTGCGGTTGTACGATGCGCGCCATGATAGCCAGCCCGCAGGCTTTCCGGAGAGGTTCGTTCCGGCTCCCGCCGCTGCGCGAAGCCGTCGCTCGCCTCTTCGCGCCGCACCTCGTGATCCGGCGCAGCCTGCGCATCGCCGCGCCGAAGGAGGCCGTCTGGGAGGCGCTCATCGACCTCCCCCGCTGGCCCGTGCGCGACCGCTATATCCGCTGGGTCCGCCCCATCGGCGAGCCCCCACCCGCCGACGGCCGCTGGTGGGTGGTTGGGCGTCGTTACCGCGAGCAGGTGCGACGAGGCCCCTTCTTTCCTGTGTTCAATCTCACCGTCGTCCAGGTTGAAGAAGGCCGCCGCGTCGCCTGGAGCGCACGCTATCTCTGGGTCGATGCCGTCCACGCCTGGGAGGTCGGGCGCGACGGGAACGGCGCCATCCTTACCAGCATCGAGTCGTTTACCGGCCCGAAAGTCATGATGGCCATCGCCCGCACCGTCTTCCGCCTCTTCGATGTCGACCGCATGACCGACCGCCAGCTCGAGTTCATGGCCGGTGATGCAGTGGCTAGTGACTAGTGAATAGTGGCTGGTTACTAGTGGGTAGCGGCTCGCTTCGCTCGATTGGCTTGGCGGCGGGGGACCAGTCACTGACCACTAGTCACTAGTCACCGCCCGAACGTGTACGCCGGGTCGTCGCGGTCGCGGCGGCCGTACTGCGTGTCCGGCGACTTCTCCCCGCTCCCGCCTACGACCGGGTCGTCGCGCGACCAGTCCAGCACGATCTGGCGCGCGGCGATGCGCCACTCCCCGTCCCGTCGCTCGAAGCGGTCGATGTAGCGCAGGCCGGCCACGCTGTCGTGGTCGGGCGCCCCGTCCTCGCCGGCGATGCGGTGCCACGCCTGGCAGTAGGTCTCCGTGTGGGCCACGTCCCCCTCGATCTCGACGTGCATGTTGCCGAGGAAGTGCTGTGTCCCCTCGAACCGAGGCAGGACCTCGTTCAGGTAGACGATGAACCCCTCGACATCCCCCTTGTAGCCCCCGTGGTCGTCGTAGGCGTCGGCGTGGTAGACCGTCCGCAGGAGGTCCATGTCGAAGCGGTCGATAGCCCGCGTGTAGCGCGTCAGCACATGCTTGATGGCGCGCTCGTCGGCGGCGTCGCGGATCGCCTGCTCCATGCCGTTCTCGTCCGCAGTCATCGAAGCCTCCCGTGGGGCGGCGATTCTCGCCCCTGGTCCCCCGCCCCACAACCCCGCCCCCCGTGGCGCCCGTAGTACGCTCGCGCGATGGCCGCCGACCCCTACGCCATCGACGCCCCCTGCTACGACGCCGTCCACGGCGAGGGCGGCGAGGACCTCGACTTCTGGCTGCCGTTCGTCGCCGAGCACGGCGGCCCCGTCCTCGAGGTCGGGGCGGGCACGGGCCGCATCGCCCTGCCCCTCGCGCGCGCCGGCCACGCCGTCACCGCCCTCGACCCCTCCCCCGCGATGCTCGCCATCGCCCGCGAACGCGCCTCCACCGAGGGTCTCCCCCTCACCTTCCTCGAAGGCCGCCTCCCCGGCGCCGGGCTTCCTCCCGCCGCGTTCGCCACGGTCATCCTCCCCAACGATGTCCTCCTTGCCTGCTCCGCCCCTGGCGAACAAGCCGCCGCCCTGCGCGCCGCCGCCACCGCCCTCGCCCCCCACGGACGCCTCGCCCTCGACGTTGCCGGTCCCGGCCACTGGCTCGACCCCGAGGGCAACGGCGAGTCCATCCTCGCCTTCTCGGGCGAACTCGAAGGCGAGTCCCTGGCCGTGTGGCACACCCGCCACGACGACATCCCCGCACAGACCCGCCGCCTTCGTATTCGCTACGAGCTGACCAGCGCGGACGGCGCCCTTCGGACCACCGCGAGCGAGCACGTTCTGCGCTACGTAACGCGCACCGAGATCGCGTCCATGCTCGACTCCGCCGGCCTGCGTGTTCTCGATGTCTGGGGCGACTACTCGCTCGGAGCATTGACGAATGCCAGCGAGCGGCTGATGGTTACCGCCGAACTCGCGGAAAGGAGCAGCTAGCCGGGGCGTTCGTGAGCTGGGGAGAGCAGGGGAGCGAGCGCGGGAGGATGCGCACGGACGATCGGCGGCGCAGAAGAGTATGGCTCCTCGAGTAGCTGTCGACGCAATGGGTGGGGACCACGGCCCGGCCGAGGTCGTGAAGGGCGCGCTGCTCGCCGCCAGGCGGCTCGATGTAGAGGTTCTGCTCGTTGGCCGGGAGGAGGAGGTGCGGGCCGAGATCGAGGAGATTCCCGGCAACGTGCATCTTGTCGATGCCCGCGACATCATCGACATGGCCGACAAGATCGACGCGGTCAAGGCCAAGCCCGAGGCCTCCATCAACGTCGGTATGCAGCTCGTCAAGGATGGCGACGCCGACGCCTTCGTGACTGCCGGCAACACCGCCGCCGCCCTCGCCGCCGCCCTGCTCCGCCTCGGGCGCATCCCCGGCATCGCTCGTCCCGGGCTCGGCATGGTCGTCGCCACCAGCGAGAAGGGCCCCACGATGATCCTCGACGTGGGCGCCAACGCCGACTCCCGCCCCGCCCACCTCGTCCAGTACGCGCACATGGGCGCCGCCGTCATGGAGCTCTCGCACGGCATTCGCTCGCCCCGCATCGGTCTCGTCTCCATCGGCGAGGAGGACTCCAAGGGCAACCAGCTCATCATCGAGGTGAACAGCGCCCTCCGTGCCAGCGGCCTCAATTTCGTCGGGAACATCGAGGCCGGCCAGATTCCCCACCACGTCGCCGATGTCGCGGTGATGGACGGCTTCACCGGCAACATCTTCATCAAGACCGTCGAGGGCGTGGCCGAGCTCTTCTTCGATGAGCTCAAGCGAGCCGTCCAGAAGACGCCCTGGAACCTCATCGCGGGGATGCTCCTCAGGCCCGAGCTGCGCAACGCCCAGCGCCGCCTCGACTACGCCGAATACGGAGGCGCCCAGCTGCTCGGCGTCGATGGCGTCGTCTTCATCTCGCACGGGCGCTCCGACGCGCGCGCCATCCTCGGCGGCATCCGCGCCGCCGGCGAGGCCGTCCAGAGCGGCGTCCTCGCCCAGATGCACGAGATTGCAGAGCGCGTCCCCGCCCGTGGCCTCATCGATGCCAGCGCGGCCAACGGCAACGGCGACGCCAACGGCGACGACCAGGACTCGAGCGAATGAGGACCGACTTTTTCGAGGCCGACGAGTTCACCGGCAGCAAGGGCCAGCACTACGCCACCATCGACTCCGACTACCGCTGGGAGAAGGGCGACGAGGTCTGGCTCAACAGCGAGGGCGGGCGCTTCAAGCTGCGCATCACCTGGGTTGTCGTGGAGGTCGCCGGCGACGGCACCGTCACCCGCGAGCTGCTCGGCCTGCGCCTCTAGACCCTGCCGCTACAGGTCGAGGTAGGCCTGCATTTCGCCTTCGTCGTCCACGCCTGTGGGGATGAACCCCAGCTTCAGGTAGAAGCCTTCCGCGCTGCCATCGCCGTGATGCCAGCTCGTGCGGAGCTTGCCGTCGTGCGGTCGCGTCCGCGCGTGGTCGATGAGGAGTTGCATGGCTTGCTCGCCCAACCCCATCCCCTGGAAGCGCTGGTCGACCATCATCCGCCAGAGGAAGACGTAGCCCGGCTCGCGCGGCTCCGCACGCAGGGTCTCGTCGTGCAGCATCACGAACCCGACCGGCTCCTCGTCCGCGTAGATCGCCCGGAACCAGGCCGATTCCTCGAAGTGGGCCTGCGCGATCGAGCGCTCGTTCGAGGCCACCAGGTGTTCTTGCGAGGCGCGAACCGACAGGGCGAAGATGGCCTCGGAGTTCTCGGGCGTGATCTCGCGCAGCGTGACGTCGGCGTCGCGTGAAACTGTAGCCATCCCGTAAGCCTATCCCGAGTCCCCGGGCACGACCGCCAGCGCAGCCTCGACCTCCTCCCGCACCCACCCCTCCCGCTCCACCGCCAGACGCGCCGCCAGCGCCTCCGCCACCGCCCCGTCCCCGCCGTGCCGCCCCGCGATCTCCCCCAGCGCCCAGGCCGCGTGACCCCGCACCAGCGCCGCCCCGTCCCCGAGCGCCTCCCGCAGCGCCCCCGCGTCGTCCGGCGACCCCACGTTCCCCAGCGCCACGCAGACGTTCCGCAGGAATCCGTCGCGCGTGGCCCGCTGCACGGCCCGCCCGCGGAACCGCTGGCGGAACGCGTCGTCGTCGAGCGCCAGCAGCTCGGCCAGCGGCGGGAACGCGTCGTCTGGGGTGGTGGGCGCAAGGTCGGGGTGGCTGGCCGCGTTCGCCGACCCCACCGGACACGAGTCCAGGCAGTCGTCGCACCCGAAGATCCAGTCGCCGAACTTCGGCCGCAGCTCGCGCGGGATCGGCTCGCGGCTCTCGATCGTGTGGTAGCTGATGCAGAGCCGCGAGTCGAGCACGCCCCCGTCCGGTGCGATCGCGCCTGTGGGGCAGGCCACGATGCAACGCGTGCAGGAGCCGCACGTCTTCCGTAGCGGCGCATCCGGCGCGATCTCCAGCGTCGTCGCGATCGCCCCCAGCAGCACCCACGGGCCGAAGCCGGGGGCCAGCAGCATCGTCGACTTGCCCAGCCACCCCAGCCCCGCCCGCGCGGCCAGCGGCCGCTCCAGCAGCGGCCCGTAGTCGACCGTCGCTCGCGCCTCCCCGCCCAGCTCCTCGCGCACGACGCGCGCCATCCGCCGCAACTTCGACTCGAACAGGCGGTGGTAGTCGCGGCCCCGCGCGTACCGTGCGACCTGCCCCCGCGCAGGCCCCTCGGGCCGCTCCGGGTCGGGCGCGTGCCCGGTGATCGCCAGCAGCACGACCGTCTTCGCCCCCGCCAGGAACGCCTCCGGCTCGGTCGCGCGCTCGATCCACTCGTCTGTCATCCAGTGCAGGTCGGCCAGGCGGCCTTCCGTCCGCGACTCCAGCGCCGCCGCCCGCGCCCCCTCCAGCGTCCCCGTCCCGGCGAAGCGCACGAGGTCGAAGCCGCCTTCCCCGGCGAGCTCCTCGATCCGCGCCCGTGCATCCATGCCCCCAGCAAACCGTACCCGCCGCCGCGCCACAACCCCGCGGTGTTCCGAACGCCCTTGACGATAAATCTCCCCTGTTGTTCAATACGGACGAACATCCGTTCGCGAGGCGAGGCATGAGCGAGCTATCGACCAAGCAGAGCCACATCATGGAATACATCCGCGACTTCATCGAGGAGAAGGACTACCCCCCTTCCATCCGCGATATCCAGTTCGGTTGCGGCATCAGCAGCACCTCCGTCGTCGACTACAACCTGCGGCGGCTCGAGGAGAAGGGCCTCCTCCGGCGCGACCGTGAGGTTTCCCGCGGGATCGAGCTGCTCGAAGGCCGCCGGCGTCGCGGCACCGTCGATGTGCCCGTGCTCGGCGCCATCGCCGCCGGCCAGCCCATCCCCGTCCCCACCAGCGACCGCTGGGCCAGCGACGTCGAGGACACCGTCACCGTCACCGAGGAGATGGTGCGCGGCCATGACAACGTCTTCGCCCTGCGCGTGAAGGGCACCTCGATGATCGAGGACCTGATCGACGATGGCGACATCGTCTTCCTTGAGCCCGCCACCACCGCCGACGACGGCGAGAAGGTCGCCGTCTGGCTCGAGGATCGCGGCGAGGTGACGCTCAAGCGCCTCTATCGCGAGCAGGACCGCATCCGCCTCCAGCCCGCCAACTCCACCATGCCCCCTATCTACGTCGACCCCGAGAACGTTAGGATTCAGGGCCGGTTCATCTCATCTATCCGGCCCAGCGGCTAGCCCTCCGGCAGGGTCGCGGGCCAGAGTCTTCGCCATGGCCCAGACCCTCGTCAGCATCCGAGACCTCTCCGTCCGCTACCGCTCGCGCGACGAAGCCGCCTACGCCCTCGACCAGGTCTCCTTCGATATCGAGCGCGGCCAGGTCTTCGCCCTCGTCGGCGAGTCCGGCTCCGGCAAGACCACCATCGGCATGTCCATCATCAATCTCCTCCCCGACGAGGCGGACATCCTCGGCGGCGAGGTCTGGTTCGGCGACCAGAACGTCCTCGACCTCGACGAACGCTCGCTCCGCGAGATCCGCGGCCGCCGCGTCACCATGATCTTCCAGGACCCCGTGGCCGGGCTGAATCCGGTCATCTCCGTGGGCGACCAGGTCGGCGAGATGCTGACCAACCACCTCAACTGGCGGAAGAAGGAGGCGAGGGAGGCGGCCATCGAGATCCTCGCCGGCGTGGGACTGGCCGACCCCAAGCGCGTGGCCGAGTCGTACCCGTTCCAGCTCTCGGGCGGCATGTGCCAGCGCGTCATGATCGGCATCGCCACGGCCCTCAAGCCCGACCTCATCGTCGCCGACGAACCCACCGCCGCCCTCGACGTCACCGTCCAGGCCCAGATCCTCCACCAGCTCGACACCCTCCGGCGCGAGCAGGGCACCACCATCCTGCTCATCACCCACGACTTCGGCGTCGTCTCCCAGATCGCCGATGAGGTGGGGGTCATGTACGCGGGCCACCTCGTCGAGACGGGCACGGTCCGGGACGTGCTCTCCGCGCCCCTCCACCCCTACACCCACGGTCTCCTCGCCGCCCGTCCCCGCCTCGACTCCGTCGGCCAGGAGCTCTACGCCCTCCCCGGCACCACCCCCGACCTCGACAAGCCTGCCGACCACTGCCCCTTCATCCCCCGCTGTCGCAAGGCCGTGCAGCAGTGCCGCGACGTCCGTCCGCCCCAGCTCACTCCCGTCCCCGGCCAGTCCAGCCGCCGCGTCGCCTGCTACAACCCCCTCTGGCAGGGTTGAGGGGTGGATGAGGACCAACCCCGCCTGATCATCGTCACAGGCGTTCCCGGCTCCGGTAAGACCTCCGTTGCGAGGGCGCTCGCCGCCCTGTTCCCGCGCAGCGCCCTCGTCGAGGCCGATGCCCTTCGCGAGACCATCCGCGAGGGCCGCGTGAACCCGGGCGCTGCGCCCGACGACGAGGCGGAACGGCAGCTCAGCCTGGTCATGCGCATGACCGCCGCCACCGCCAACGAGCTGTTCGCCGAAGGCTTCACGGTGATCCTCGACGATGTCATCGTCACGCGGGGGCGGCTCCATGACTATCTCGAAGCGCTCCGCGGCTCGCCCCTCCACTACGTCCTGCTCGCGCCCCCTCGCGACGTCGTCCTCGAACGCGACCGCCGCCGACCCGACAAGACCGTCGCCGACCAGTACCTCTGGCTCTACGACCTGATGGAGCAGGAGTGCCTCGGACTCGGCCTGGACCTCGATACGTCGCAGTGGAACGAGGAAGAGACCGCACGCGCCATCCACGCCGGCGTCCTCAATGGGCAGGGCCTGATTCGCTAGGAGGCGCGGCGCCCGGCCCGCGGCGGCGCCAGCGCCAGCAGCCGCGTGACCGCCACCTCCAGCGCGAGCTCGTCCCGCACCTCCCCCAGCTTCATGCCCCGATCGGCCGCCACCAGCACCTCGTAGGCGCCCTGCACCCCCTCCCGGCCCAGCCGCCGCGCCCGCTGGATAGCGGCGTCCCGCAGACGCGGCCAGGGGCGCCGGATCGCCTTCCCGATCTCGTCCGGACTCGCCCCTTCCTCCAGCAGGTCCAGCACCGTCGCGAGGGGGCGGTAGGCCGCCGCCAGCTGGCCCAGCAGGCTGCTCACGCTCTCCCCCCGCGAGAGCAGAAAGCGCAGCGCCTGCAGCGCCTTCGCCGTGTCCCCGTCCAGCACCCCGTCCACCAGCTCCCAGATCGTCGTCTCGCGCTCGCCCCCGCAGAGCAGGTCGATGTCGTCGACCGTCGCCTGGCGGCCCATCGTGTACAGCGCCAGCTTCTCCAGCTCCCGCGCCAGCTCCAGCGTGTTCGGGTGGAGCGCGGCCAGCAGCTGCGCCGGGTCGTCTTCGCGCGGCCGCCGCCACTCCTCGTCCTCTGGTAGGGGCCGCACCGAGCGTCCCCGCTGGAAGTCCACCCCCTGCAACTGCGCCTCCTCCCGCACGAACTGCACCAGCTCGCCCCGTTTCAGCTCTGGGAAGTGCTCCACCTCCACCCCGATCTCGTCCAGACGCCGCAGGAGCGGGTTGCGGCCTGCGTTCAGGGCGCCCTCCACGAACGCCAGCGTCGTCGTCTCCGGGATGCCCCCCGCCAGCCCCTCCAGCAGCGGGCTGAAGGCGTCGACACGCGGCCCGCGACCGCCGCCCCGGGCCCCGCCGCCCCCCTCGAACCGCCCCAGCAGCCCCTCCACGATCACGAGGCGCCGCGGCGAGAGGAACGGGACCGTCAGCGCCGGCCCGAGGATGTCGTCCGGCTTCGCGTCGCGTCCGTCGAGCAGGGCCACGTCCGCGCCCGCCGCCCCTGCGTCCCCGCCCGCCTCGACGCGCAGCCCCTCCAGCCGCCGCCGCAGGCGCAGTTCATCCAGGCCGTGCAGAACGATGATCACCCGCCGCCCTCCGCCGCCCGATGATACCCGCGCGCGCCGCCCCTAGGCCGCCGTCCCCGTACAATCTCGCCCGGCGCGACGCCCAGTGCGGGTGCGTCTGGAGGTATCGAATGCAAGCGAAGGCAGCCGTACTGCGTGGCTCGGGCACGCCCCTCGAAGTCCAGACCGTTACCGTCGACGATCCCGGCCCCGGCCAGGTGCGCGTCAAGCTGACCGCCTGCGGCCTCTGCCACACCGACCTGTCGGTGATGAATTCGGTGCTTCCCCGCCCCAATCCCGTGGTCCTCGGACACGAGGGCGCGGGCGTCGTGGAGTCGGTCGGCGAAGGTGTCACCTCGCTCGAGCCCGGCGACCACGTCGTGATGACCACGACGGCCTTCTGCGGCCGCTGCCCCATGTGCGTCGAGGGCATGTACGCCCAGTGCGAGCAGATGCCCCTCAACATGGGCGGCAACTTCCCCTATCACGTCGACGGGCTCGACCTGATGCCCTTCGCCTCCATCGGCGGCCTCTGCGAGTACACCGTCGTCGCCGAGAACACCGCCATCAAGATCGATAAGGACATCCCCCTGGTGAGCGCGTCCCTGATCGGCTGCGGGGTCATCACCGGGGTCGGGGCCGCCATCAACACGGCCGAGGTGCGCCCCGGCACGAGCTGCGCCATCTGGGGCTGCGGCGGCGTCGGCCTGAGCGTCCTCCAGGGCTGCCGCATCGCCGGCGCTTCCACGATGATCTCGATCGATGCCAACCCGGCCAAGCTGGAGTACGCGAAGAAGCTGGGCGCCACCCACGTCATCGACGCCTCGCAGGAGAACGCCGTCGAGCAGGTGATGGCGATCACCGGCGGCCGTGGCGCCGACTACACCTTCGAAGCCATCGGCGTCGGAGCCTGCATGGAGCAGGCCTACATGGCCGCCCGTCGCGGCGGTACCGCCACCATCGTCGGCGTTGGCGGCTTCGAGGACACCTTCTCGCTCTCCGCCGGTCTCGTCGCCATCATGGAGAAGACCCTCAAGGGCTCTTTCTGCGGCAAGGGCGCCAGCGTGCGCGACTTCCCCCGCCTGATCGACTGGTACCGCCAGGGCAAGCTCGACCTCGACTCGCTCGTCACCACCACCTACCCCATCGAGGACGTGGCCCAGGCCTACGAGGACATGGAAGCGGGCAAGAACGCGCGCGGGGTCGTCGTCTTCTAATCCCCGCGGACGGACGCTCAGTCCTGGATGAGGGCGTTCTCCTCGATCCAGCCGTCGACCCGCCGCCACTGCGCGAGCAGCCAGGTGGTGCGCCCGTCGATGTCCGCCGGCACCTCGCCCCGGGGGATGCGCCAGAAGGCGATGCGCACCTCGCGCCGCAGGATGCCCCCCGCCAGCAGCGAGCGGTAGCTCCCGCCCTCCAGGCCCGTGTGCGCGCAGAACACCACGTCCGCATCCGGCGCGCGTTCGAGCAGCGCCAGCGCCCCGCCCAGCTGGGGCGGCAGCACGTGCCGCAGCCCCTCCGCCAGCCGCGCTTCTTCCTCGTCGCCGCTGCGCCGCATGCGCCGCACCGCTCGCGCCAGCCGCATCGGCGTGAAGAGCGCCCCCTCGGGGAATACGAGCACGCCCTCGCGAGGCTCGAGGTTGTCGCCCAGCGCCGAGACCTTGGCAATCTGGCGCGAGCCCTCGCGTGAGCCAACCGTCAGGAACGTGCTTCGTAGCCGGTGCCCCACGAAGTCGATGCAGGGGTCGCGTACCAGCCACGAGTTCATGACCCAGCGCAGCCAGAGCCCGTGCCGCCCCTCCAGGAACACGAGCGGCAGCAGGTTGTCGACCGGCGAGACGTGCCGGCAGAACACGATCACCGGCCCCTCCGCCGCCTCCTCGTCCCCCTCGACCTCCACGCGCATCTCGAACAGCCGCACGAGGCTCCAGAACACCCAGCGCGCCCACACCCGCGCGAACCAGTGGTGCAGCGCCAGCCGGCGGCGCTCGCTCCCCTGCCCCAGCACCCAGAGCGGCAGGAACAGGACGATCCCGAAGGTCTCCACCGCCAGGTAGGCCCAGATCGCCAGGATGCAGCGCACGAAGATCGTGCCCCGCCCCCTCGCCAGGTCCCCCGTCAGCGCGACCACCAGGAAGATCGGCGCCGCCGCTGTGTTGATCAGGAACGACGCAAGGTAGATGGGCACGGTCACGGTGCGCCGCGCGTAGCGCAGCGCCAGCCGCTCGCGCCCGATGTCCCGTTCGCGGGTCAGCCGGTCGAGGAGCGAGGGGGGTCGTGGCGGGGCCGGTGTCGCGCTGCTCACCGACCGGAGCTTAGCGAACGCGGCCCCTGTGCGCCTTTCCCGGTGCCCCTGCGCCCACCGTCGCGTAGAGTCACGCCGATCGATTCGAGCAGGAGCCGCTCGTGACGTTTCTTGATGACATTCGCCGCCGGTTGCAGGCGCAGCCCGCCGACTCCGCCGACCGGGAGCCCGTGCGGCTCCCCGCCCGCCGCTTCGTCGACCGCTCCTTCTACGAGGCCGAACGCGCTGAGATCTTCGGGAAGGCCTGGCTCCTCGCCGGCCGCCTCGACGAGATCCCCCGCCCCGGCCTCTACATGACCTGGGAGAAGACGACCGTTCCCCTCCTCATCGTCCACGCCGTCGACGACGTCATCCGCTGCTTCTACAACAGCTGCCGCCACCGCGGCGCCCCCGTCGTGCGCGTCCCCCGTGGACGCAACCGCGCCCTCCGCTGCCAGTACCACAGCTGGACCTACGACACCTCCGGCAAGCTCGTCTCCGTTCCCGACGAACGCGACTTCGTCGACCTCCACCGCGAGGAACGCAGCCTCGTACCGGTCGCCTCCGCGATCGCCAACAGCGCGATCTTCGTGAACGAGAATCCCGAGCAGGACCTGGGGAGTTGGATCGGCGGCGCCGCCGAGGAACTGTCGGTGGAGAGCGAGGGGCTGCACACGCTCGACCAGCGCTCGGTCACCATCCCGGTCAACTGGAAGCGCATTGTGGGCCGCTTGCTCGTCTCGCCCCCCTCCCCTCCCCGTCCGGGCGCGGGCGCTCCCTCGATCACCGAGCCCGACATCGAGCTGATCGATGGCGGCCACCTGCGCATCGTCGCCCCCTTCGATGCCGCTGGCGCCTCGGCGCTCGGCCTCTCCGGTCCGCTCGACTGGGCCAACCCCACCGACGCAGACCTCCCCACCATCGCGGGCCTCGGCCCCATGCTCAGCTCCACCGCCACCACCTACGTGTTCTTCCCCAACCTCTTCGTCACCTACACGCCCAGCGGCATCTTCAACTTCAGCGTCTGGCCCGGCGACGAGGAGACGACCCTGCTCGAAGCGACCTGGCTCGCCCCCGACTGGGGCGAGGAGGACGCCCCCGTCGAGCACCCTGCCTGGAGCGAGCGCATCGAGTGGGCGCAGGCCCAGCTCGACGCCGTGGCCGCGGAGCTCGCCGGCGTCCAGGACGAGATGAAGGAGCCCGCCCGCCAGGGACTCTCCCTGCAGGACGACTCCGAGGCCGTCCGCCTCTGGAACGAGGCCATCGACGACCGCCTGCGCAACGTCGTCCCGCCCGACACCCTCACGGGCGCCGCCCCCGGCGAGGTTCGCAGCCCCGTCGCGCGCTAGGCCAGGTCGGCGGCCATCCACTCGGCGACGCGTTCGCCGAGCATCATGCAGGTGAAGTTCGTGTTCGCCCGGATGATCGTCGGCATGATCGACCCGTCCACCACCCGCAGCCCTTCGACGCCGTGTACGCGCCCCTCTGTGTCGACGACCGCCCCTTCCGCGGGGTCCGGGCCCATCGGGCAGGTGCAGGTCGGGTGGGCCATGCTCGTGGCGGTGGCGTGGATCCACTCGTCGAGCTTCTCGTCGTCCTCGATCGTTTCCTCGTCGATATCGACCGGCCCCGTATGGAATGTCGCCATCTCCTCCGAGTGCGCCAGCCGCCACGCCAGGCGCGCGCCCTCGCGCAGGCGCACGCGGTCCGCCTCGTTCTCGTCGAACTGCAGGTCGATGGTGGGGCGCTCCGTGTAGTCGGTACTCGCCAGCGTGACCGACCCGTACGAGTTCGGCAGCTGCACGCCCGGCGCGATCCCGAACACCCACTCCGGCTCGGCGTTCTCGTCGCCCGCATCCGGGCGCCAGGCCCCGAAGCGCCCGCCCGGCACCAGCAAGACGTGTCCCAGCAGGTACACCTGCATGTCGTTGAACTCGCCCGTGGCCGAGGTGTAGCGCAGCAGCGCCTGCAGGAGCGGCTTCTCCGGGTTCACCGTGCCCGGCGTCGGGCGCAGCAGCATGGGCGTCATCGGGTGGTCCATAAGGTGCTTGCCCACCCCCGGCAGGTCGACCGTCGAGTCGATGCCCAGCTCCGCCAGCTCGCGGGCGGGCCCGATGCCGCTTCGCAGCAGGATCGCGGGGCTCATGACCGCTCCCGTCGAGAGTACGATCTGCTTGCCCCGCACTTCCTGTAGCTCGCCGTCGCACTCGACCCGCAGACCCACCGCGCGCCCGTCCTCGACCAGCACCCGGTCGACCAGGCAGCGACCGCGAATCGTGAGGTTGAGCCGGTTCCGCGCCTGCGAGAGGAACCCGAGATTCGCCGACCAGCGCGTCATCAGGTTCGGACCGCCGCGGTTCATCGCGATGCGCGTGACGCCCGTCGTCTCGGGATCGTTCTGGTCGCTGTCCGCCTCGAATCCGGAGGCCAGGCAGGCGTCGTAGAACCCCTGCTGCACCGGCTCCAGCTCCCCCCGCTTCCAGCGCCGCACGGGGATCGGGCCGCCCTGCCCGTGGAAGTCGCCGCCCTCGTCCTGGTCGTCCTCGAGCGCGCGCAGGTATGGCAGGCACTGCTCCCAGCTCCAGCGCTCGTCGCCCGTCAGCTCCGCCCACGCGTCGTAGTCCCCGGGCGCCCCCCGGATCGCGACCCCGCTGTTGACCGCCGACGAACCCCCCACCAGCTTCCCCCGCGGCAGCGGCGCCACCCGGCCCGGTACGAACGTCGCCTTGAAGCCCCAGTCGTGGTTCACCGTCGAGGGCTCGTGGATGCTGTTGATGTCGTCCGGGAGTTGGTCCAGCGTCGCGTAGTCGGGCCCCGCATCGAGCAGCAGCACCGACCGCGAGCGGTCCTCGCTCAGCCGCGAGGCCATCACCGCGCCCGAAGATCCCGCCCCGACGACGATGACGTCGTAGTCCATCAGCCCTGGCCCCCGGCGACCGACGCGTCGATGCGCGCCATCAGCTCTGCGTCCAGCGGCCCCTTCGCCTCCGCCTCCAGGCACTCCGCCAGTTCCGCGCGGTTCTTCACCCCCAGGATCACGGTCGCGACCCCCTCCATCGAGAGCGAGTAGCGGTGCGCGAGCGAGGCGGGCGACTCCCCCGCCTCCCGCGCCAGCGCCCGGAACGGCGCCGCCCGCTCGAAGTCGACGACCTCCGGGTGCTCTCCCGGCAGGTCGCGGTCGATTGCGTCGGTGAGCGCCCCCGCCTGCACCGCGCGGATGCCCATCACACCGGTGCCGCGGGCCGTCGCCGCCGCGATCAGGTCCCGCGGGCGCGGCTCCTCCTCGTAGGCGCGCATCCCCCCGGGCGAATCGAGCAGGTTGGCCACGCACTGGACGGCCGCCGGCGCCGGATCCTCCGCCAGCGTCTCCAGCAGGGCGCTGGGCACGCCCACCCCGCTCCCCCCCCACGCCCCGATCGTGCCGTCCGCCACCATCGCCTCGAAGGCCGGCCGCACCGCCTCCACGAACAGGCTGCGGGGCGGCCCCCCCCCCCCGCACCCCGTCCGGGCCCACCCCCCGGTGCGGAAAAACCGGGCCCACGCCCCCCACCCGCAGCCGGTCGAGGCTAGCCGCCAGCGCCTGCCGTAGCGCCCCCGCCACCGCCCCCGCACGCACGTTGCCGAGGTGGTGCTTCGTCGAGATGCGCACCCCCTCCGGCAGCCGCCCCCCATACGCCTCCCCTACGACGCGCTCCGCCTCCCCGTTGCCGTACCCGGGCGCCACGTCGAGGAAGGTGATGCCGCCGTCGACCGCCGCCCGGACCGTCTCGACCGCCTCCTCCCGCGTCGTCGCCCCCCAGACCCCGCCGGTGCCCCCTCCCCCCAGCGTGAGGGCGCTGACCGGCCCGAGCGTCCCGAACATTCGTGTTTCCATGCGCGCGAGTCTACCGGTCGGTCGCCGCGCCCGCCGCCTCCGAGATGCCCGCCCGCCGCAGGGCCTCGACGATGTGCTCGCCCGTCCCCTCGGGCGGATCGGCGCGGTAGGTCATGATCGCCACGGCGTCGACCATCTCCGTCTCTGCCAGCGCCGCCAGCGTCTCCTCGAAGGCGCGCCAGGCCTCCCCCTCGCCCGCCGCGATTCGCCCCCGCAGTTCTTCCGGCGCGGGGATGCGTAGCCGTTCGCTGATCGCGTCCAGCGACTCCGACGTTAGCAGGGGCATCGCCATCGCCACCACGTGCGCTCCCGCCCGCTGCGTCTTCACGAACTCCGCCGCTCGCAGCAGGGGCGCCATCTCGAATACCGGCTGCGTCCAGACGCTGGCCGCGCCCGCGTGCAGCTTTGCCGCCAGCAGCCGGTCGGCGCGCTCATCCTCGTGGTACTGGTCGAGGGCCGCCCCGATCGCCATCCCCGGCGCCTGCTCGCGCACGATCCCGATCGCGTCAGGCACGCGCGTCCCCGGCGTCTCCGCGACGTGGTCGCCCCGCAGGCAGAGCACGTGGCCGATCCCGCCCTCCCGCGCCCGCGCCACGTCGGACGCGATGGCGTCCCGCGAGCGACCGCCCGTGGCCAGGTGCCAGATCGGCTCCAGCCCCTCCCGCCGCAGCGCCAGCGCCGCCTCCAGGCTCGACTGCCGTTCCGGGCGCTGGATCACGTTCACGGTCAGCGTGCACGCCTCGAGCAGCCGCGCGCGCCGCCGCAGCACCGCCGGTTTCGAGGTGCGCGGCGGCGTGATCTCGAGCGAAACGGGGAACGCCCCGCTCGTCATCGCTTCCACGAAGGACATCGAACCAGCCTGTCGCGAAGGCGCGTACGAGTCCAGCGCGGTCAGCCCTGCTGACGCGTGACGCTCTCGCCCAGCACCGCCGACCGCGCCGCCGCGACCGCGTATAGCGACCCCGTGACGCAGATCAGGTCCGCCTCCTCCGCCCGCTGCCGCGCCTGCGCGATCCCTTCCGCCACGCTCCTCGCCACCTCCACGTGCGGGGTCAGGGGCGCCAGCTCCGCCGCCATCTCGGCGGGGTCGCGCGACCGCCGCGATTTCAGCCGGCAGCACCAGATGCCGCTCGCCAGCCCCGCCAGCTTGTAGCCGATGCCGCGCAGGTCCTTGCCCCCCATCGCCCCCAGCACGAAGAAGCAGCGCCGCCACTCGAGGTACTCGCGAAGGCCCTCCGCCAGGGCCGCCGCCGCCGCCGGGTTGTGCGCCCCGTCCGCCACCACCAGCGGACGCTGCCCCATCACCTCCAGCCGCCCCGCGACCCGCGTCCGCGCGATCCCGCCGCTGATCGCCTCGTCGTCGATGGCCGCGCCCCGCGCGCGCAGCTCGTGCGCCACCGCCACCGCCGTCGCCGCGTTCCCCACCTGGTGCGAACCCAGGAGCGGCGTCCGCAGCTCCCGCGACCCCTCCGGCCCGTGCAGCAGGAACGACTGCCCGAAGACGTACCGCTCCAGCACGTCCGTGCTCCACTCCTCATCGACCAGCCGCAGCTCCGCCCCCACCTCGCGGCAGCGATCCCGCACCACCTGCGTCACGGCCGGGTCGGGCTGGGGCGCCAGCACGCAGGTGGCGCCCTTCCCGATGATCCCCGCCTTGTCCCGCGCGATCGCGACGGTCGTGTCGCCCAGCACTGCGGTGTGGTCGAGCGCGATCGGCGTGATCACCGCGATGTCGGCGCCGCCGTACACGTTCGTCGCGTCGTAGGAGCCGCCCAGCCCCACCTCCACCACCTGCCAGCCGCCCTCGCCCAGCTTCTCCCGCGCCAGCCAGTGGAAGAGCGCGGTGAGCACACCGAACGTGCTCACCGCGCCCCCCGCCGACTCCTGCTCCGCCTCCACCGCCGGCCGGATGGCGCTCAGCCCCGCCGCCAGCTCCGCCATCTCCACCGCCTCCCCGTCGATGCGGACGCGTTCCGCGTACGAGTGCAGGTGCGGGCTCGTGAAGAGCGCCGTTCGCTCCCCGCCCGCCCGCAGGATGCCCTCGACCATCGCTGAGACGCTGCCCTTGCCGTTCGTGCCGGTCACGTGGACCGTTCCCCGCCCCATCTGGGGGTCGCCCAGCCGCCGCAGCAGCGAGCGCATCGAGGCGAGGCTCATCGGCGGGCTCGCGGACGCCCCCGGATCCCGCTCCATGTCGACGAACGACTCGAGAAACCTGATCGCTTCCCGCTGGTTCATGGAGTCATTGTAGGTTCGCTGTGCCATGCTGGGCTGGCCGTGACTGAGACGGACACCGAGACCGATACCGGCGACCGCTTCGGGCGCACCATTGCCCGCATCGACGAGGCGAACGCGGACGACCCGTTCACCATCGAGGTCGACGGCCGCCCCGTGCCCAAGGAGCTCACGCACGCGCGCATGCTCACGGAGTGGGTCGAGCGCCTCCTGCCCGAACCGGGTGAAGCCCTCCTGCTCGCCGCCCGCGCCCACCACATCCGTCGCTGGGAGTCCCCGCGCGACACCTTCCCCGCCGGCCGCCGCGGCTACCTCCGCTGGCGCCGCGACCTCCAGCGCCGCCACGCCGCCCACGCGCGCGCCATCCTTGATGAATCCGGCTACGACGAGGACACCATCGCCTGCGTCGAGCGCCTCATCCGCAAGGAGACGCCGAAGGGCGACCCCGAGGGTCAGGCCTTCGAGGACGGCCTCACGCTCGTCTTCCTCGAAACCCAGCTGCACGACTTCGCCCTCCGCACCGACCCCGACACGATGGCCGGCGTCATCCGCAAGACGTGGAGCAAGATCAGCCCCGCCGCCCGGGACCTGGCGCTCGCCTCCGACCTCGCCCCAGAGGACCGGGCCCTCATCGAACGCGCCCTCGCCTGACCCCGCCCGCCTCCCTACCTCCTACAATGCTGGTATGTCCGACGGCGAAGACTTCGCACGCGACCTGCTGGAGGCCCAGCCCGACCGCTTCGCCTCCGTGCTCGCCGGCGCCCAAGGCGGCCCCACGCTCCCCGCCGTCGCGACCGCCCGCCAGATCGCGACGCTCGTGCGCGCCACCCGCGCCAGCTACGTCCTCCTCGTCGAGGGCGAACCGCCCCCGGACGGCCTCGATGCGACCGCCGCCCTGGAGCTCGCCACCAGTCTGGCCGCCTACCGCACCCTCCACATCGCCGGCGCCTTCGGCCACACCGGCCAGGTCGAGGTCGTCGAGCGCAACCCGAAGGTCGCCGCCGGTATCCGGGAGGCCGCCGAGCGCCACGCCTTCGACGAGCACGTGCGCGTCCACTCCGGCAAGCCGCCCGCCGTCGTCCACGCCCTCAACGGCCCCTACGACCTCATCGTTCTCAGCGGCCGCTGGCGCGAGTACGAGCGCATGGAGGAGGACCTGACCCGCCTGCTCCGTATCGGTGGATCCCTCACGATCGTTAACGCCGCCCCCCTCGCCGCCGCCCCCGGGGGCGCCGAGGCCGACGCCCTGCGCCGCTACCTCGCCCTCCTCGCCGCCGACGAGCGCTACCTGCTCAACCCGGGGCTCGACTTCGCCGGCGTGCTCGCCGCCCGCATCCGCTAGCCCCGCGTGACCGAACCACCCCGCCGCCGCGTCCCCGTCGCCGCCGAGCAGAGCGTTCGCCAGGAGCGCCGGAGCTTCTTCCGCATGGCCGCCATCCTCGGCGTCATCGTCGGCATCCCCCTCGGCGTCTTCGGCCTCCCCGCCCTCCTCAACCTCTTCTTCGATGAACCCACCGTCCCCGTCAACGGCGCTTACAGCGAGGACGGCCTCACCATCTGGGTCAACTCCTACGAGGTCGATGAGGGACCGCCCCGCGTGGTGACGGTCACCCTCGCCGTGCGCACGTCCGAGCCCTGGAGCCTCGGACCCCAGGATGTCGAGCTTGAGCTGTCGGAGGGCGACCCCGTCTCCGTCGCTGAAATCGCTGCGCCCGACGTGTTGCAGGTGGGGAAGCAGGGCACGATCGTGTTCCGGTTCGCCCTCGTCGGGGCGGAACGCGACGCCGAACCCCGAGCCGTCCGCCTCGCCGAGCCAAAGGCCCGCTTCGCCCTCACGGAGGAGGATCATTGACGGCGGACCTCGCCACCCTGCCCCACTACCTCCGCCCCGGCCTCCGCATCGTCTTCATCGGCTACAACCCCGCCGTCTACTCCGCCGAGGCGGGTCATTACTACGCCCGTCGCGCGAACGTCTTCTGGAAGCAGCTCAACGAGAGCGGCCTCCTCGCCCGCCCCGCCGGCCCCGAGGACGACGCCTCCCTCATGGACGAAGCCGGCATCGGCTTTGTCGATCTCTGTCCCCGCCCCACCGTGCGCGCCGACGAGCTCACCACGGAGGAAATCGCCGAGGGCGCCCAACGCCTCCTCGGCCAGCTACGGGAGACCAAGCCCGCGTACGCCGTCTTCAGCGGGCGGGGCATCTACGTCCACTTCGCCCGCCACGCCCTCGACCTCCCCCGCGCCGCCCTCACCGGCCGCCCCGACGGTACCCAGCCCGAACGCATCGGCGACACCGTCCCCTACGTCGTGCCCTCCTCCAGCGGACTCGCCAGCCGCTGGCACGGTGAGCGCCTCGCCCTCCTGAAGGCGCTGGCCGAGATCCTCGGACCCCCACCCTCCTCCTCGCGCTCGTAGGATCGCCCCATGCGCGCAGCCGTGCTCGAACGCCCCGCCCCTGCGGGTGACGGCCCCCTCGCCGTTACGACCCTCCCCGACCCCGTCCCCGCTCCCGGCGAGTTGCTCCTGCGAGTCTCCTCCTGCGCCGTCTGCCGCACCGACCTCCAGATCTGCGAGGGCGACATCGAGGCCCGCCGCCTCCCCGTTATCCCCGGCCACCAGGCCGTTGGCACCGTCGAGGCGCTTGGCGAGGGCGTCGACGGCTGGCGTACGGGCGACCGCGCGGGCGTCGCCTGGCTCGCGGGCGCCTGCGGCGACTGCGCTCGCTGCGATGCGGGCCGCGAGAACCTCTGCGAAGCAGCCCGGTTCACCGGCTGGGACCGCGACGGCGGTTATGCCGAGCGCATCACTGTGCGGGCCGCCTTCGCCCACCCCCTCCCCGCCACCCTCGACCCCGTCGAGGCAGCCCCCCTCCTCTGCGGCGGCATCATCGGCTACCGCGCCCTTCGCCTCTCCGGCATCGAGCCGGGCGGGCGGCTCGGTCTGTACGGCTTTGGCGCCTCGGCGCGGCTCGCCCTCCAGGTGGCGACCCACTGGGGCTGCGAGGTGTTCGTCGCCACCCGCTCCGAGCGCGACCAGGAGCGCGCCCGCGAGCTCGGCGCCGTCTGGGCGGGGCGGCACGGACGACCCCCCGCCCGCGCCCCTCGACGCAGCCGTCACCTTCGCCCCCGCCGGCGAGGTCGTCGTCGCCGCCCTCAAGGCCGTCGACCGGGGAGGCACGGTCGTTGTCAACGCCATCCATCTCGACCGCATCCCCGAGTTCGCTTACGAGCACCTCTGGTGGGAACGCAGCATCCGCAGCGTCGCCAACTTCACCCGGCGGGACGCGCGCGAGTTCCTCGCCCTCGCCGCCGAGGTCCCCATCCTCACCGAGACCGAGGTCTACCCTCTCGACCACGCCAACCAGGCCCTCGCCGACCTCGCCGCCGGCAGGGTCGATGGCGCGGCGGTCCTCCGCGTCGGTTGAAGGAGCCGGCTCGGCTAGACTCGCGAGCGCAGCAGGAGGCGCCCCCATGTCGTCCGACCCCGACCAACCGACGTCCCTCAACGAGGCCCACGCCCGCAACGCCAGCGTGCGCGTGACCCTTGAGGGGATGCTCGCGATCAACGCCAACGTGATCGAGGAGTTCCGCGCGAACGGCGGGAAGGTGTCGGGCATGTTCGCGAACGAGCCCCTCCTCCTCCTCACTACCACCGGCGCAAAGAGCGGTCAGAAGCGCACCAACCCGCTCGTCCACACAACCGACGGCGACCGCGTGGTCATCATCGCCTCCTTCGGCGGCGCACCGACGCATCCCGCCTGGTTCCTCAACATCCGGGCCAACCCGGAGGTCACGATCGAGCTGCCGGGCGAGTCCTTCACCTCGAAGGCCGTCATTCCCGAAGGCGAGGAGCGCCAGCGCATCTACGACCAGCACGCCGCTCAGATGCCACGCTTCGCCGATTACCAGGCCATGACGGCGCGGGAGATTCCCGTGGTCGTTATCCCGCGGCGGTAGGCGGCGCGGACCGCGCGCAACGGGGGCACGGCTTCTGGCGCATTCCTCCCCCGCCTTCGCTACAGTCTGCCGGCCCTTCGTTGGCAAACGTCCGTGTCCGCTAGACTTTCCGGACGCAACCGCAGGAGAACCCCGATGACTTCAGAAGACCCCATCGCCCAGATGATCTCGTACAACAACCGGCTCATCGAGCAGTTCCGGGCGAACGGAGGGAAGGTCACCGGTCGCTTCGCCGATGCTCCTCTGCTCCTCCTCACCACCACCGGCGCGAAGAGCGGTGAGAAGCGCACCACCCCGCTCGCCCACAGCACGGACGGCGACGACATCATCATCATCGCCTCCTACGCCGGGAACCCGAAGCATCCCCAGTGGTACCACAACATCAAGGCGAACCCCGAGGTCACGATCGAACTTCCCGACCAGACCTTCACCACGAACGCCATCGTCCCCGAGGGCGAGGAACGCAAGCGGCTCTTCGACCAGCAGGCCGAGAAGATGCCCGCCTTCGCCGAGTACCAGGCCAAGACCACCCGCGAGATCCCCGTCATCGTCATCCGCCGCCCGTAACCCCTGTCCGGAACAGAAAGGAACCACCATGCCCAAGCCCCGCGTCCTCACCGAGCTCGACGAGTGGCCCCGCCACCAGACCATCGACACCTTCAACTCCGTCCAGACCGCCAGCCCCGAGTGGAGCGACGGCTACTGGTTCTGCTTCGGCGACCCCGCCGGTGAGGTCAACCTGATCACCGCCATCCGCCTCTACCCCAACACGGACGTGATGGATGCCTACGCCATCGTCAGCCTCGACGATGGCAAGCAGTACAACCTGCGCGCCAGCCGCCGCCTCCGCCCCCGCATCGACGATCTCCGCGTCGGCCCCTTCTGGCAGGAGATCATCCGCGGGATGCGCACCGTCCGCATCGGCTGCGATGAGAACGCCCACGGCATCGAGTTCGACATCCTCTGGGAGAGCAAGGCCCCCGCCTACGACGAAGCCCCGGGGGTCCAGTACCGCCTCGATGGCCGCCTCGTCGCCGAGCGCTCCAATTACATCCAAGCCGCCGACATCTCCGGCTCGATCAAGATCAACGGCCGTGAGTGGAAGTTCGACTTCGGCGATGGCTGGGCGGGCACGCGCGATCACTCCTGGGGCATCGGCGCGGGCACCGGCACGGGCGCCAAGCCCAACCCCTACGTCGCCCCGCCCCTGACGCCGCCCGAACAGGGCAGCTTCCGCGCCGACGGCATGCGCCACTGGGCCGTCGTCAACATGCCCGACCGCTGCCTCTACTACGCCTTCCGCCTCGGCGAGGACGGCGTCTACACCGCCTCCGGAACGGGCCGCCAGGCCGGGGCCGGTGTCCACTCCTGGGTCGAGTACGCCTACGACTCCGACAAGGAGAGCTTCGCCTACACCGACGTCTCCATCTCCGACCACGAGTGGGAGGACGGCTTCCCCCGCTTCAAGCGCGGCAAGATCCACCTCACCCGCCCCGACGGCGGCGTCGACAACTTCCAGCTCGAGGTTGTCAGCGAGCCCGTCTACATGCTTGCGGGTGGCTACGCCCACGGCTGGAACGACCGCCTCGGCCGGGGCGTCTTCCGCGGCGAGTTGCTCGTCGAGGGCGAGGTCTGGGATGTCTCCCACCCCACGAAGGTCTTCGACGCGGATGGCAACGAGATACCGCAGATGAGCGGCGGCGGTTCCTACGCCGAGCTCTCGACCGTCTACACCAACATGGACGACCCCAGCGACACGGGCGTCGGCATCCTCGAGTGCGCCATCATGACCGAGTTCGAGGGCGTCAAGGGCCCGTAGCCGCTGACCTGCCCGCAGTGCGGGCGCAAAACCCTGGAGCGAAACCGTGTACGTCAGCCATGACGCGCTGGCCGATGCCATGTACGTCAGCTTTCACCTTCCCGAAGGTGGAGATTCCCACGCCGACCCCATGGACAGCGGCCCCATCCGCTGCATCGACAAAGCCGGAAACGTGTACGCCTACGAGTTCCTCTTCGTGAGCGCGGGCATCTCGCTGGAAGGCATCGACCCCGAGGACACGGCCCGCATCCGCGAGGTCGTCCGAACTGCGATCGCCGCACTGGAGCCGCTTTCCGTGGCCTGATCCTGTTGCACTGTTTGCCTCTAGCATCTATGATGCATGGGAGCAACTGAGATGGTCACCGTCAGCGAGCAGAGCGAAAGCGAAGAGAAGTACGCGGAGTTGAGTCTCCGACTGCTCCGGCAGGCGCAGGAAGAGTTCGACAAGGGCGATCGCCTCCAGGCGTCGGAGAAGGCGTGGGGCGCGGCCGCGCACGCCATGAAGGCTGCCGCCGAACGCCGCGGCTGGAACCACAGCAATCACGGGCTCCTCTTCGCCGTCACTAACCAGATCGCGGGTGACACGGGCCATCCGGAATTGCGCACGTTGTTCCGGGACGCGAGTTCCCTCCACCAGAACTTCTACGAGGACTGGCAACCCGACATTTCTGTGCAGGAAGGCATCGATAGCGTGAAGCAGTTGGTCGAGCAGATGGAAGAGCTGCGCGCCCAGCCTGTCCGCCCCTCGGTCGTCACGGACGAGCAGCAGTGGCGCCGCCTCACCGAGCCCCCACGCGTACGGTCCTGATCGGGCTGGCCCGCCTACTCCCCCAGCGCCTCCGCCAGCAACTCCGCGACATGGCGCGGTGTGCGCGACGTGAAGTGCCCGATCTGCTGCCGGCAGGACACCCCCGTGACCGCCACCGCGACCTCCCCGCCCGCCGCCTCCACCGCTGGGAAGAGCCGGTACGCGCCCATCTGCCGCGAGACCTCGTAGTGCTCCCGCTCGAACCCGAAAGACCCCGCCATCCCGCAGCACCCTGAGTCGACCAGTGAGGGCGCGTAGCCCGCGACCTCCAGTGCCCGCAGCGACGGCTCCGCCCCCGCCAGCGCCTTCTGGTGGCAGTGCCCGTGGACCAGCACGCTGCCCGCGCCGGCGCGAAACAGATCCCCCACGCCCTCATCCTCTGCCGCCACCCGCGCGACCAGTTCATCCAGCAGGACCGCCTGCGCAGCGACCGCACCCGCGCGCTCGCCCGGCAGCAGGTCGCGGTATTCGTCGCGCAGCGTGAGCAGGCACGAGGGCTCCGTCCCCACGATGGGGACGCCCCGCCGCGCGTACGGCTCCAGCCGCGCGAGGTTCGCCTCCGCCCAGCCCCGCGCCAACCCCAGTTGCCCCTTCGAGATCGCCGGCCGCCCGCAGCACTCCAGGCTCGGCACGACTGTCACCGCGTACCCCAGCGCCTCCAGCACCCGCACCGCCGCGCGCCCCACCTCCGGGTGGAAGTACTCCGTGAACGTGTCTACCAGGTAGACGGCCTCCCCCCGCGGCGCCTCCCCCGTCCGCGCCCCCCGCCGCGACCACCACCGCCCGAAGCGCCGCGAGGCGAACGCTGGCAGCGGCCGCCGCCGGTCGACCCCGCCTACGCGCTCCAGCAACGCTCGCACGGGCCCCAGCCGCGCGACCGCGTTCGCGAGAGGCGCGACCGGGCTCGTCAGGGCGCTCAGCAGCCGGATGCGGGCGAAAGCGCGATCGCGTAACGGCGCGCCGTGCGCGGCGCTCGCCTGCGCCTGTACCTCGTATTTCAGCTTGGCGAAGTCGACGCCCGAGGGGCACTCCGTCTTGCAGGCCTTGCACTCGACGCACAGGTCGAGCGCCTCGCGCATCCGGTCGCTGGTCAGGTCTTCCAGTGGCAACGCGCCGTTTAGCGCCTGCCGCAGCAGGTTCGCCCGACCCCGCGTCGAGTGCTCCTCGTCCCCCGTCACCATGAAGGAGGGGCACATCCCCCCGTCGAGCTTGCGGCAGGCGCCCTGCCCGTTGCACTGCTCCGCCGCCCGCGCCAGCCCCCCCTCGAACCCGAAGTCGAGCTCCGTGTGCAGTTCCGCATTCACCGTCGCGGGGCTCAGCCGCAGGTTGTCGGCGAACGGCGGCGTCTCGACGATCTTCCCCGGATTGAGCAGCCCCTGCGGGTCCCAGAGCGCCTTCAGCTCGCGGAAGGCGCGCGTCAGTTCCGGACCGAACATGCGCTCCGTGAAGACCCCCCGCACGATCCCGTCGCCGTGTTCCCCGCTGAGCGCTCCCCCGAACTCCAGCACGAGGTCCGCCACCTCCTCCGCCAGCCCCTCCGCCTGCGCCAGCCCCTCCGCGTCCTTCAGGTCCACGATCGGACGGATGTGGAGGCAGCCGACGCTCGCGTGTCCGTAGTAGGCGGGACGCAGTCCCCGCGCCTTCACCAGCGCATCGAAGCGGGCGACGTATTCCGCCAGCTGCTCCGGCGCGACGGCCGTGTCCTCCACGAACGAGGCCGGCTTGGCGTCGCTGCGCAGGCTCATCAGCAGCCCCAGGCCGGCCTCGCGCATGCGCCACATGCGCCGCTGTTCCCCCGCCTCACGCGCGACCACCGCCGCGAACGCCCCGTCCTCCCCCACCAGGTCGGCCTTCAGCGCCTCCACCTTGCCCCCCACCTCCTCCGCCCGCTCCCCCGCGAACTCGACCAGCAGCAGCGCCCCCGGCTCCCCCTCTACGAACTCGACCAGTTGGCGGAACCCCGCGCTCTCGCGGCAGCGCTCGATGATCGTGTCGTCCACCAGCTCGACCGCCGAGGGGCCGTGCGCATTCGCCCGCACCGTCGCCGCCGCCGCCTCGACCACCGTGCGGAAATGCAGGGCGGTCAGCATCTTCACCGGCGGGATGGGCACGACCCGCACCGTCGCCTCGACCACCGTCGCGAGCGTTCCTTCCGACCCCACCACCAGCTTCGCCAGGTTAAGCGGCCCCTCCTCCCCCACCTCGTCGAGGTTGTAGCCGGAGACGCGCCGCAGGATCTTCGGGAAGCGCTTCTCCACCTCCACCCGATGCTCCCGTGCGATTGCCCGCACCCCCCGGTAGATGTCGCCCTCGAGCCCCTCGCGCTTCTCCCGCTTCGCCGCCCCGTCCCCGCTCAGCCCCTCCAGCGTCGCCATCGACCCATCCGCCAGCACCACCTCCAGGGCGACCACGTTGTCGACCGTCTTGCCGTACACCGCCGAGTGCGCCCCGCACGAGTTGTTCCCGATGCCCCCGCCAATCGTCGCCCGATTCGCCGTCGAAGGGTCGATCGGGTACTGCAGGCCGTGGGGCCGCAAGGCCTTGTTCAGCTCCGCGAGCACGACACCGGGCTGCACCCGCGCCGTCTGCGCTTCCGTGTCGATCCCCAGCACGTTCGCCATGTGCCGGGTGAAGTCGAGGACGATCGCGTGGTTCACGGTCTGTCCGGAGAGGCTCGTGCCACCACCCCGGGGCAGTACAGGCACGCCGTGCTCCGCCGCCACCCGCATCACGTGTCGCACGTCCTCCGCCGAGCGCGGATAGACCACCGCCACCGGCTCCATCTCGTAGATCGACGCGTCCGTCGCGTACAGGAGCCGCCGGTAGCGCTCGACCTCGACATCGCCCGCGCCGCCCGACAGCCCCCCCGCCAGGTCGCGGGCCAGCGGTGTGAGCGCTTCGTCGCCGCCGTGCAGCAGTTCGCGTGCCCGGGTAACCGTCGCGAACGTGGAGGGCGTTCGTCCCTCTACGGTGCGCCCTGCGGCCGTTGAGGTGGCGGGCATGGCGCTAGGCCGGGTCGAACTCGACCAGGAGCTCCCACGGGTGAAGGCTGATCGCGATCGGCTTCGGGTTCGAACCGGGGGCGAAGCGCGGGTTCCGCATCACGTCCATCAGCATGCGGCTCCCGATCACCGTCTCCGTCTGCGCCAGCTGGTAGCCCACGCAGAAGTGCTTGCCCAGCCCGAAGCCCAGGTGGCTCGCCTGGCCGTTGTCGTGGTACCCCGCTCGCAGCGCCTTCCCCACGTAGAGGTCGGGCCGCATGATGTCGAACTTGTCCGGGTTCGCGAACACGCGCTCATCCCGGTTCCCTCCGTAGATCGAGAGGTTCACGTACGCCCCCTCGGGGATGGTCACGCCGTACTCGGGGAAGGGGATGTCGTGGATCGCGCGCCGCGCCTGGCCGCCCGAGGGCCCGTGGACACGCATCATCTCCGTGAAGGCGCGGTCCAGCAGCGAGGGGTCGTTGCGCACCAGCTCCCACTGCTCCGGGTTCGCCAGCATCTCGTACCAGAGGTTTGCGATCGCCTTGTCCGTCGTCTCCGCGCCCGCCACCAGCAGCAGGCTCGCGAACGACTTGATCTCCTGGAACGTCATCCGGTGCCCGTCCACCTCCGCCACGCAGAGGCGCGAGATAAGGTCGTCCCCGGGGTTCTTGCTGCGCCCCTGCAGGAGCGGCTCCAGGTAGTCGTGGTACTCCTGGTTCGCCTTGATCCCCGCCGCGCGGATGTCGGGCGGACCGCCGATCCCGTTCATCATCGCCGGGTACCACTCATGGAACATGTCGTGGGCGTCCTGCGGCAGGTCCAGCACGTCCAGGATGACGTTCAGGGGCAGGCGCGTGGCGAAGTCGTCCACGATGTCTATCTGCCCCGTCTTCGCCGCCTCCTCGGCCATGCGGCGCGCGTGCTTCTCCGTGTACTTCTCGATGAGCGCCATCGAGTTGCGCTCGATGATGGGCAGGAGCGCCTCCAGCTTCCTCCCCACGAACTCCGGCGCCACGATGTTGCGCAGCTTGTTGTGCTGCTCCCCGTCGTACTCCATCAGCGTCGGCCCGAACACCGCCCCGATACCCAGCGCGTTTGGCTGCGCCGAGTAGTTCTCCAGGTCCCGGAAGGCCGCGCAGACGTCGTCGTAGCGCGAGATCATCCAGTTGTCGCCGATGGGGTTGTAGTAGACCGGGTAGTGGTCGCGCAGCACCTTCAGCGTTGGGTACGGGTCGTCGGCGTACTCCTGGCTGAAGAAGATCTCCGGATCGATCTCCGGCTTCGTCATCGTCATCGCACGTACTCCTGCCGCGGCGTCCGGCCGCAAGCGGATTCGCGCGCCATGGTATCGCGTCGCCGAACAGGTTGGGTGTCGTGAAGCCGCAAGCGGGGCCGTGTCCCTGCTGCCCTTGAGATGTGGTATCCGGCAGGAGGAGTCGCTACTATAATGAGATAGAGTATCGTATTTGACAGGAGCCGCTTTGTGCCTGGCCGGCTGGGGCTCGTCCTTCTTTCCGTGTCGCCAATCGTGATAGTCCTGGTGGCAGGCGTGATCCTGCTCGTCCTCCGGTCTGGCGGCGGAGGCGATGAACGCACCCCGGGCCTGACCGCCGAGGCCGCACTGGTCTCGCCGGCCGGCGATGCCATGGGCGTAATCAGATTCCTTCAGACCGCCGGCGGGGTTCTTGTCATCGCCGAGGTGAACGGGCTGGCCCCGGGTGGCCACGCCTTCATCATCCACGAGGTCGGAGCCTGTACCCCCGATTTCGCCGCCGCCGGCGACCACTTCGATCCTACTGACGCGGACCACGGGTTCATCCACGGGGCCTGGCAGGGCGACGACTCCGGTGGAGGACACGGTGGCGACCTGCCCAACATCTACGCCGCCTCCGACGGTTCCGCTCGCGCCGACTTCTTTACCGACGGGGTCACGCTGGACACGGGCCCGCGTCACTCCCTCTTCGACGATGACGGCTCCGCCATCATCGTGCACGAACGGGCAGACACCTACGGAGAAGGCGAGGCCGACACGGGCGAGCGTGTCGCCTGCGGCGTCATCCGGCGCCCATAGATGTTGCCACCCCGCGACTAGCGCAGGCGGCGGCGCGCGCGTCACCCCTCCGGCGCCGCTCCGCCCTGCCCTGCGAACGGGCTACAGCCCGGTTGTCGGCTCCCTCAGCTCCATAGCGGTGCGCCACACGCCCCCATCGCGTAGCGTGCGAGAAACCGCGCAGGAGCCCCCCGATGCCCGTCGATCCCGACCGCGAGAGCTGGAAGCCCGGCATGCCCTGGGAGCACGCCATCAAGGACATCGAGTACATCCGCGAGCTCGGTCGCGAGATGGGCGGACCGGAGCGCATCGCCCGCCAGCACGCCGGCGGCCGCTACACCGTCCGCGAGCGCATCGAGAAGATGGTCGACCCCGGCAGCTTCGTCGAGGCGGGCCCCCTTGTTGGCGCTGCCGAGTACGACGACGCCGGCAACCTCGTCGGCTTTACGCCCGGGGCCTACGTCATGGGCCTGGCCGAGCTCGACGGCCGTCCCGTCGCCATCGGCGGCGACGACTTCACCATCTCCGGGGGCAGCCCCCACAACGTCCGCAAACACCCCCGCGACTTCATGCAGCCCCTCGCCCTCCAGTACGGCATCCCCTACGTCCAGCTCGTCGAGGGCGTCGGCCACAGCTCCAAAGCGGACGAGGCCGAAGGCCACATGGGCCTCCCCGCTGGCGACATGTGGCACCGCGCCATCGAGATGCTGCGAACCGTTCCCGTTGCCGCCGGCATCATGGGCTCCGTGGCGGGCGCGCCCGCCGCCTTCGCCCTCATGTCGCACTTCACCGTCATGGTGAAGGGTCAGTCCCAGATCTTCCCCTCCGGACCGCCCGTCGTGCGCCGCGCCATCGGCGAAGACCTCGACAAGGAGGCCCTCGGCGGCGCCAGGATGCACGTCCACGAGAGCGGCCAGGTCGACAACGAGGCCGAGTCCGAGGAGGACGCCTTCGACCAGATCAAGCGCTTCCTCTCCTACCTCCCCAACACCACCTCCGAGGTCGCCCCCCGCGTCGAGACCGGCGACCCGCCCGATCGCCGCCCCGAAGAGCTCCTCAACATCATCCCGCCCAACCGCAAGCGCGGGTATAACGCCCGCACGCTCCTCTCGCACGTGGTCGATAACGGCGAGTTCTTCGAGATGCGCCGCCCCTACGCGGGCGCCCTCATCACCGCCTTCGCCCGCCTCGATGGCTACCCCGTGGGCGTCCTCGCCAGCGACCCCATGAAGCTCGCCGGCGCCATGGACGGTGACGTGGCCGACAAGTACACCCACTTCGTCGACCTCTGCGACACCTTCAACCTGCCCCTCGTCATCTTTCTCGACATGCCCGGCTTCATGCTTGGCTCCCACGCCGAACGCAAGGCGACGATGCGGCGGGGCGTGCGCGCCCTCATCGCCAGCGCCGAGGCGGACGTCCCCAAGATCGAGTTCAACGTGCGCAAGTCCTACGGCGTCGCCGCCGACGCTCCCAACAGCGTGGGCCTCCCCTTCGGACTCAATCTGCGCTTCGGCTGGCCCGCGGGCGAGTGGGGCGGCATCCCCATCGAGGGCGGCGTGGCCGCCGCCTACCGGCGCGAGATCGAGGCCGCCACCGACCCCGACGCCCACCGCGAGGCCATCGAGGAGCGCCTTCTCCGCCTTCGCTCACCCTTCCGCGCCGCCCACCGCGGCGACGTCATCGACCTGATCGACCCGCGCGACACCCGCCGCCTCGCCTGCACCTTCGTCAAGCTCGCGCAGCCCGCGCTGGCGCGTCTCGCCAGCCGCCCCAAGCGCGCCGTCCGCCCCTAGGTAGGAACTGGCCGCCTACCCGACGGCGACGGCCTCCCGCGCCTTCGTGAACTCCAGGTTCAGCTCGTACAGGCCCAGCATGATGCCCGGCTGGTGCTTGAAGTCGTTCTTCCCGCTGGCCAGCTTGATTTCGTCCATGCGGTCCAGCATCACGTCCACCGCGATGTTCTGCTCCAGACGCGAGAGACCCGCTCCCGGACAGCCCCGCGGACGGATCGAGAAGGTCAGGTGCTTCCCCGGGCTCTTGCGGTCGAGCCGGATCTCATCCGGCGCCTCGCACAGCTCCGGGTCGCGGTTCGCCGCCGCCCAGCGCAGGTGCAGCAGCGACCCCGCCGGGATCTTGACCCCGCGGATCTCCGTGTCACGCGCGACCATGCGGCCCGAGAGCCCCTGCGTGGGCGCGTGGAGGCGCAGCGCCTCCTCCACGAAGAAGCGAACCTTCGAGCGGTCCGCCCGCAACTCCTCGACGATCTCCGGGTGCTGCGCCAGTAGCATCGCTTCAGAAGTGAGCGCGTACTGCGTCGTCTCGTTCCCGCCGATGTGCATCCCCGAGACCACGCTGATGATGTCGCCGTCGCTCAGCGGCTTCCCCTGGAACTCCACGTTCGTGAGGAACGTGATCATGTCCTCTTTCGGGTTGCGCCGCTTCTCGTCGATCTGCTCCTGGATGTAGCGGTTGAACGCGACCAGCGCCTTGGCGTTGTCCTCCTCGTCGGGATCCTCCATCTGGCTCTTCGGACCGAACCCGTAGACGAAGCGGCGCACCTGCGCCTCCTCCCACTTCTTCGTCATCGGCATGTCCTCGAGCGGGAACCCGAGGATCGTCGAGATCACCGCCTGCGGCAGCGGCGCCGCGAACTCCGTCACGAACTCCACCTCGCCCTTGTCGATCCAGTTGTCCATCAGGCGGTTGGCGTGCGCCGTGATCATCTCCCCGTGCTGGAGCGCCCCCGAGGCGCCCACCCACGGCTCCGTCAGCTGCTCGCGGTGGGCCTTGTGCGACTCAATGTCGGGGCGCAGCCGCTCGCGCGCCGACACCACCTCGCCGAAGCCCTCCTCCTCGAAGATCTCGTCGTGGATCTTGCTCGTGCCCGAGGAGCCCGGGCCCTGGCGCGTGGGGAACAGTTCGGGGTCGCGAACGACCCGCCGGATGTCCTCGTACTTCGTCAGCACGTAGGCGTCCGCGCCCGGCTCATGGCCCTGGCCGGGAAGGCGCAGCACCGGTTCCTCGTCCTGCAGGAGCTTGTACGAGTCGTACCAGTGCTCCTGCGCACCGGGGGCGAACAGGTCCACCTCGGCCACGCTCATTGGGCATGCCGCCTGGGGCATCGCTTCGAAGTCTTCGCGGTTCGCGGCCATGGTTGTCCTCTTCCGGCCGGATGCGCGCATACCCGCTCCGACAGTCGCTGGAAAGTGCAGGGATTATAGCGACTATGACAGGGCTCCCGCCCCCTCCCGCTAGCGCGCCGAGCCCCCCGAAACGGTCAGCAGCGCTCCTGTCGTGAAGCTCGATGCCTCCGAGGCGAAATAGAGCGCCGCCCCCACGATCTCCTCCGCCTGCCCGCCCCGCGCCAGCAGGATCGTGCTGGCCGCGCGCGCCTCGAACGCTTCCATGTCCCACGCCTTCGAGATGTCCGTCAGGAACGGCCCCGGGATGATGCAGTTCACCCGCACCTTCGGCGCGAACGTCCGCGCGAACCCGATCGTCAGGTTGTTCAGTCCCGCCTTCGCCGCCCCGTATGCGAGCGCGTTCGGCCCGGGGCTCTGCGAGGCCGTGCTCGAGACCATGACGACCGAGCCCCCCTCACCCTCCGCCATGCGCGTCGCGACGTTCGCGGTCAGCCGGAACGGACCCTTCAGGTTCACGTCGAGCACCTTGTCGTAGAGCGCCTCGCTCACGTTGCTCACGTGGTCGTACAGGGGCGACAGGCCGGCGTTGTTCACGAGCACGTCGACCTTGCCGAACTCGGCGTAGGCCGCCTCCGCCAGCGCATCGACCTGCTCCCACTCGCCCACGTGGCACGCCACGGGCAGCGCCCGCCGCCCCGTCTCCGCCCGAACCTCCTCCGCCAGCGCCTCGCACGAGTCCAGCTTGCGGCTCGCGATGACCACGTCCGCACCGGCCCGCGCGAAGCTCCGCACCATGGCCGCCCCCAGGCCCCGGCTCCCGCCCGTCACGAGCGCCACCTTCCCGCTCAGGTCGAACAACTCCGCCACTTCGCTCATGACGCCTCCTTCCGGCCAGCCGCGATGATACGGCCACTTCCTAGCCGTGGTGGGACGGCAGATCGCGCCAGGAGACGCGCCGGCGGGGCACCAGCGGACGCACCTCGTCCCAGCGCTGGAACACGGTCACCGCTCCCGCCGTGAACGCCTTCGTCACGGCCTCGCGCAAGGCGTCGCCGGTCTCGCCGCCGCGTTGCCGTTCCTGCTCCCAGTAGGCCTCCGCCCACGCCACCACCATCTCCCCGAGCTGATCGCCCGCTTCGTCGTTTGCGCTTCCCTGAGCCATAACGCCTGCTCCCTCGCTGGCCTGCTGCAGAGTGTACGGCGGCGCGAGCCCATCGCCCCGCCGTTCCGTAAAGGGAAACCCGCGATGGTTGCGATCGCCGAACGGATCGCAGAGAATCCCGTGCATCGCGCGAGAGCGGCCAGTGGGCCGCGCCCGCCAAGGGGGGACGGCGAGAGGGGCAGGGGCCGATTCCGCGCCGCGGCGCGAAGCCCTGCCGCTCCAGGTCACAGCTATGACCCGTTACATCGTCCGCAGACTCGTTGCCGTCCCCTTCATGCTGCTGGGCATCTCCTTTTTCCTCTTCATGCTGCTCTACATCCGCCCGGGCAGCGCTGCCTTCGCCGCTATCGGTTCCGTGGGCGACGCCGACCCGCGCGCCTTCGAGAACTTCGAGAAACGCTTCGGCCTCGATCGCCCCTGGTACGTGCAGTACGGAGACTGGCTCTGGGGCGCCCTTCAGGGAGACATGGGCGAACGCCTGACCCCGCCCCATGACGATGTGATGGGGGACATCATCGAGGTGCTCCCCAACACCCTTGAAATCGGCCTGCTGACGATCTTTATCTCTTCCGTCGTCGGAGTCTCCGTGGGGGTGTTGTCCGCCGTTCGCAGAAACAGCATCCTCGACTACGGCTTCCGAGGGATCACGATCATGGGGCTCTCCATCCCCAACTTCTGGTTGATGATCCTCGTGATCTACTTACCCGCGCTCTGGTGGGGATGGACGCCCGCCCGCCAATGGGTCGTCTTCACCGACGAGCCCATCTACAACCTCTCCCTCGCAATCTGGCCGGCCATGACCCTTGGGCTCGCCAGCTCCGCCGGCATTGCGCGCTTCACCCGCACCTCCATGCTTGAGGTGCTCTTCTCCGACTACGTACGAACTGCCCGCGCCAAGGGCCTCCGTGATCGCAGGGTCATCTGGGGGCACGTCTTCCGCAACTCGCTCATCCCTGTGATCACGCTCCTCGGCCTCCAGCTTGGCGGAGTCCTTGGCGGCGTCGTCATCGCCGAGCAGCTCTTCACCGTCCCCGGCCTGGGTCGCCTCGCGCTCGAAGGTGTGACGGATCAGGACTACCCGGTCGTGCTGGCCACGATCATGGTCTTCGCCTTCGTCTTCATCATCGTGACCCTCATTGTCGACATCCTGTACACGATCGTTGACCCAAGGATTCGGTACTAGCCATGTCACAGGAGCAGACAACCGCCCAGGAAGGCCAGGCCGCCGAAGCAGCCCTCGCGCTTGAGTACGCGATCCCGCCGCGGCAGCGGTTCAATCCGTTCAAGTGGGCGCGCCGGGAGCCGTTCGGCGCCTTCGGCCTTGTCCTCATCGGCCTCGTCGTCTTCCTTTCCCTGGCGGCGCCGGTGCTCCGCACCTCGCCCCCCAACGAGTTCGCGGTCGGACCTCCCCTTGCAGGGCCAAACGCCGACAACTGGTTCGGCACCACCGCGCGTGGCAAGGATGTCTGGTCGCGAGTCCTCTTCGCCGGGCGCATCTCCCTCAAGATCGGCATCGCCACCGTGCTCCTCGGCACGCTGGGCGGTACGCTCATCGCTCTCGTGTCTGCGTACGCGGGCGGCGCCGTTGACTTTGCCGTCGGCCGTATTGCGGACATGTTTATCTCGATCCCGGGCATCCTCATAGCACTTGTGCTGCACTCGTCCATCAGCGCCGATCTGCCCGATTTACCAGGACTCCAACGCCAGGAGTTGTACCTCGTCATCGCGATCTCCCTGTTCTTCATGCCCGGTACCTACCGGATCATGCGAGGCACCGTGCTCGAGTTGCGCGAGGCCACCTACGTCGAGGCGGCCCAGGTCGTCGGCTCGAGCAGTTTCCGCATCATGTGGCGGCACGTCGCCCCCAACATGTTCGGCCTCATGATCGTCATCACGAGCATCTCGCTTCCGGCCGCCATCCTCACCGAGGCCACCCTCAGCTTCCTCGGGCTGGGCGTTCCCATTGGCGGGCTCGATGCCGTGCCATCCTGGGGCGCCGACCTCTCCGGCAGCTCCCGCCGCTTCTTCAGCGTGGCTCCGTGGCTGGCGATCTTCCCCGGTCTCGCCCTCGCGATCACGGTCTTCGGCTTCAACATCTTCGGGGACTCGCTCCGCGACACCCTCGACCCACGGCTGAGGGGCCGCATCTAGGCCGGCAGCGTCCTTTCCCCAGCCATCGAGAAGGCCCGCCCGCGAGGGCGGGCCTCTTTACTGTGGCGCTTTGCGCGATTGCGTATACTGCGCGAATCCCAAATCCCGGGAGGGGATGGCGTTTATGCGAGACAACGAGAACTATTGGAAGAGGCTCCGGCGCCGGCCGGTCAGCCGCCGCAGCTTCCTGGTGGGGAGCAGCGTAGCCGCAGTTGGCTCAGCCGCGATCCTCGCCGGCTGCGGTGACGACGATGACGACGACGACGGTGCAGCTGCCCCTGCGGCCACGCAGGCCGCCGCCCAGGAGCAGGCCGCTGCCGCCACCGAGGCTGCCGCCGAGGAGCAGGCCGCTGCCGCCACCGAGGCTGCTGCCACGCAGGCCGCCGCCCAGGAGGAGGCCCCCGACAGCAAGCGCGGCGGTACCCTGCTCAACTGGAAGACGGAAGAGGACGCGGGGCTCGACCCGGGCGTCTTCCACCTGAACAACCGCGAAATCCACAACGGCACGATGACGCAGCCGTACACCTATCAGGCCACGAAGAACCTCTTCGCCATGGACGGCATGGTTGGCTTCGAGCAGGTCGACCCCACCACCTTCGTGTGGAGCGTTCGCCCGGGCATGAAGTTCCACAACGGCGACCCCGTGGACGCCGAGGCCGTCGCCTTCAGCTTCGGCCGCCTCGAGAAGCTCTACCGTGCCCTCGACGGCACGCACACCACCCGCACCGGCTACGCCTTCGTCGATAGCTTCGAGGCGACCGACGAGCTCACCGTGGCCGAGCACTGGGCCAGGCCCAACGCGGACGCTCCCGTGTACCGCGCGGCCCACTACTACTCGTTCCTGAACCCGCGCATCGTGGAGGAGCACGGCCACTTCGAGGGCTCCTATGAGGCCGCAGACGGGACGATCGAGGACGTCACCAGCGTGCAGGAGCTGCCCTTCGGTTCCGGCAGCGGTCCCTACACGATGACCAGGCGCGATGCGACTGGTACGCGCATCGAGCGCTGGCCGGACTACCACAAGCACAGCCCCCCCGACGATGGCTTTGTCGAGGATGGGCCCTACATCGACGCGTGGGAGACGCGCGTTATCCCCGATGCGGTGGCAGCCAAGGCGGCCTTCCTCGCCGGCGACCTCGATGTCTTCACGAACGTCGACCCGCTTGAGGTTCCCGAATTCGAGAACCAGGACCATGTCAACATCGTTGAGATTACCGGGGACGGCGGGCTCTGCATGCAGGGCATGGACGGCGGCAAGTTCCACGACAAGCGCTCGCGGCAGGCCCTGCAGAAGTCGCTTGACTACGAGGGCTTCATCGCGGCCATCCGCCCGCTTGGCGGCCAGTACGCCGCCCCTATCTCCGACCTCATTCCGGCCTACCAGAAGCTGAGCCAGCAGGATCTGCAGGAGTGGTATCGCTTCGATCCCGCCGAGGCGCAGGCCCTCTGGCAGGCGGCGGACTTCGTCCACCCGGTGGAGAACATCAAGATCTTCCAGTCGACGGGCGCGCCCCTGCAGCACGAGATCAGTGACTTCCTGGCGCAGTCGATCGCGACCGCGCTGGGCCCGATCGGCGTCACGACCGAGGTTGAGGCTGTTGACGGCAACACGTGGGCGGCCCGTGCGGTCGACCGCAGCACCGACGTGAAGGACTGGGAGATTCTCAGCTACGGCACCGGCGATAGCAGTGGCACGGACGGAATCCCCAACAACGGCTTCCTCATCAACTACGACCCGCGAGCCTACGGCTTCAACGCGTTCAACCACTACGCCGAGTCGCCGCGACCCGAGATCGCCGAGGGCTCGAACACCATCATCGAGATGCTGAACGCCCAGGAAGCCGAGACCGACCCCGAGGCCCGCGCCGTCCTCCTCACGGATGTGCAGCGCTGGATCCTCGACAACCACTGGTGCAACTGGCGCCTGCCCGTCAGTTCGGTCTCGTACTTCGGCTTCAGCTCACGGCTCCAGGACCAGGGCGCCGCGGACTGGCTCAACGGATACAGCCTGCGTCGCGAGGCGATGTGGCTCCAGAGCTAGCCTCTCCGAACCCCGGGCGCTCCTAGAGCGCTCGACCAGACAGCGAAGGGCCCGCCCGCGAGGGCGGGCCCTTCGCTTTTGCGTGGCCCGCAAATCCGTATACTTCGCGGAATGCCAAACTTTGGGAGGGAATTCGCGTATGCGTGACAACGAAAACTACTGGAAGAGGCTCCGGCGCCGGCCGGTCAGCCGCCGAAGCTTCCTCGTCGGCAGCGGCGTGGCCGCCGCCGGCTCCGCCGCGATCCTCGCGGGCTGCGGCGATGACGACGATGACGATGACACCGCGGCCCCCGCCGCGACCCAGGCGGCTGCACAGGAGCAGGCCGCTGCCGCCACCGAGGCTGCTGCCGACGAGCAAGCCGCCGCTGCCGACGAGGCCGCCGGCGACGAGCAGGCCGCTGCCGAGGAGGCGCCCGTCGACAGCAAGCGCGGCGGCACCCTGAAGCTCTGGAAGACGGAAGAGGACGCGGGCCTCGACCCCGGTGTCTTCCACCTCAACAACACCGAGGTCATCTACTCCACGATGACCCAGCCCTACACCTACCAGCCCACCAAGAATGTGTTCGCCATGGACGGCATGGTCGGCTTCGAGCAGGTCGACCCGACGACGTTCGTGTGGAGCATCCGCCCGGGCATGAAGTTCCACAACGGCGACCCCGTGGACGCCGAGGCCGTCGCCTTCAGCTTCGGCCGCCTGGAGAAGCTCTATCGCGCGCTCGATGGCACGCACACGACTCGCACCGGTTTTGCCTTCGTCGACAGCTTCGATGCGACGGACGAGCTGACGGTGACGGAGAACTGGGCGCGCCCCAACGCGGACGCGCCGGTCTACCGCGCGCGCCACTACTACTCCTTCGTGAACCCCCGGATGGTGGAGGAGCACGGTCACTTCGAGGGCTCCTACGAGCATGCCGACGGCACGGTCGAGGACGTGTACAGCATCCAGGAGCTGCCGGCCGGCTCGGGCAGCGGCCCCTACACGATGACCAGGCGGGATGCCACGGGCACGCGCGTCGAGCGCTGGCCCGACTACCACAAGCACACCCCCGCCGATGACGGCTTCGTCGAGGACGGACCGTACATCGACGCCTGGGAGACGCGCGTGATTCCCGACGCGGTGGCGGCCAAGGCCGCCTTCCTCGCCGGCGACCTCGACGTGTTCGCCTCCATCGACCCGCTGGAGCTTCCCGAGTTCGAGGGCCTGGACCACGTCAACGTGGTCGAGGTCCCCGCCGGTGGCCGCTCCTCGCAGGGCATGGACGGCGGCAAGTTCCACGACAAGCGCTCGCGGCAGGCCCTGCAGAAGGCCTTCGACTACGAGGGCTTCATCGCGGCCATCCGCCCCCTCGGCGGCAAGCTCAACGCCCCTATCACCGACCTGTTGCCGGCCTACCAGAAGCTGAGCCAGCAGGAGCTGGCACAGTGGTATCGCTTTGATCCCGCTGAGGCGCAGGCCCTCTGGCAGGCGGCGGACTTCGTCCACCCGGTGGAGAACATCAAGATCTTCCAGGCCACGGGCGCGCCGCTGCAGCACGAGATCAGCGACTTCATGGCGCAGTCGCTGGCCAAGGCGCTGGGACCGCTGGGCATCACCACCGAGGTTGAGGCGGTTGACTCGAATTCCTGGGCGGCCCGTGCGGTCGACCGCAGCACCGACGTGAAGGACTGGGAGATTCTCAGTTACGGCACGGGCGATGCTGGAGGCACGTCCGGCGTCCCCAACGACTCGCACCTCATCCATTACGACCCGCGGGCCTACGGCTTCAACGCGTTCAACCACTACGCGGAGTCGCCTCGCCCCGAAATCGCCGCCGGCGCCGCCGAGATCATCGAGTTGCTGAACGCCCAGGAAGCGGAGACGGACCCCGAGGCCCGGGCCGAGCTCCTCACCGGTGTTCAGACCTGGATCCTCGACAACCACTGGTGCAACTGGGGCCTCCCCATCAGCACCGTGTCCTACTACGGCTTCAGCTCGAGGCTTCAGGACCAGGGTATCGACAACTGGCTCAACCACTACGACCGGCGCCGCGAGTCCATGTGGCTCCAGAGCTAACCGTTCCGACCCACGGGCGCTCGTAGAGCCGCCCGGCCACGCAACGAAGGGCCCGCCCGCAAGGGCGGGCCTTTGTGCGTGTCCCTCCTTTACAGGATCGCATTGCCCCCTTGCGCGTATGCGTATACTGGGCGAATCCCAGAATTGGGGAGGGCTCTCCCGCATGCGTGACAACGAGAACTACTGGAAGAGGCTCCGGCGCAGGCCGGTTACCCGCCGCAGTTTCCTGGTGGGGAGTGGTGTAGCCGCAGCTGGCTCCGCTGCCATCCTCGCAGGCTGCGGCGACGACGATGACGACGACGAGGCAGCGCCCGCCGCCACCCAGGCCGCGGCCGCGACGGAGGCCGCCGAGGAACAGGCTGCCGCTGCGACCGAGGCCGCCGGCGACGATGAGCAGGCTGCCGCTGCCACCGAGGCTGCGGCCACCCAGGCCGCCCAGGCGGACCCCGACGCGGACAAGCGCGGGGGCACCCTGAAGCTGTGGAAGACGGAGGAGGATGCGGGCCTCGACCCGGGCGTCTTCCACGTGAACAACACTGAGGTCCTCTACTCCACGATGACCCAGCCCTACACCTACCAGCCGACCAAGAACCTCTTCGCCATGGACGGCATGGTCGGCTTCGAGCAGGTCGACCCCACCACCTTCGTGTGGAGCATCCGCCCGGGCATGAAGTTCCACAACGGCGACGCGGTGGATTCCGAGGCCGTGGCCTTCAGCTTTGGCCGCCTCGAGAAGCTCTACCGCGCGCTTGACGGCACGCACACGACGCGTACCGGCTTCGCCTTCGTCGACAGCTTCGAGCCCACCGACCCACTGACGGTGACGGAGCACTGGGCGCGCCCGAACGCCGACGCGCCGGTGTACCGCGCCCGCCACTACTACTCCTTCCTCAACCCCCGCATGGTGGAGGAGCACGGCAAGTTCGAGGGCTCCTACGAGCACCCGGACGGAACTATTGAGGACATCTACAGCGTCCAGGAACTCCCGCACGGCTCCGGCAGCGGCCCCTACACGCTGGCCAAGCGCGATGCGACCGGAACGCGTGTCGAGCGCTGGCCCGACTACCACAAGCACACCCCGGCTGATGATGGCTTCGTCGAGGATGGACCCTACATCGACGCCTGGGAGACCCGAGTCATTCCCGACCAGGTCGCGGCCAAGGCCGCCTTCCTCGCGGGCGACCTCGACGTCTTCGCGGCAGTCGACCCGCTGGAGCTTCCCGAGTTCGAGGGCCTGGACCACGTCTCCGTGGTCGAGGTTCCTGCGGGAGGCTTTGCCGGGCAGGGCATGGATGGCGGCAAGTTCCACGACAAGCGCTCCCGGCAGGCGTTGCAGAAGGCTGTCGACTACGAGGGCTTTATCGCCGCCCTCCGTCCCTTCGGCGGCCAGTTTGCCGCCCCCATCAGCGACCTCCTGCCCGGATACCAGAAGCTCTCGCAGGAAGAGCTGGCGACCTGGTACCGCTACGACCCGGCGGAAGCTCGGGCCCTCTGGGCGGCCGCCGATTTCGAGGTACCCGTCGAGAAGATCAAGCTCTTCCAGTCGAGCAGTTCACCGCTGCAGTTCGAGATCAGCGACTACGTGGCCCAGTCCCTGGCGAAGGCGCTCGACATCGAGACCGAGGTCGAGGCGACTGACGCCAACACCTGGGCCGCTCGTGCGGTCGACCGGAACCAGGACGTGAAGGACTGGGAGCTTCTCAGTTACGGCACGGGCGACTCGGGCGGTACCAGCGGTGTCCCCAACGACACCCACCTCATCCACTACGACCCGCGGGCGTATGGCTTCAACGCCTTCAACCACTACATCGAGTCCCCTCGCAAGGAGATCGCCGCGGACGCCCAGGAGATCGCGGACATGCTCAACGCGCAGGAGGCCGAGACCGACGTCGAAGCCCGCGCCGCCCTCCTTACCGAGGTGCAGACCTGGATCCTCGATCGTCACTGGTGCAACTGGAAGCTGCCCATCAGCCAGGTCTCCTACTTCGGCTTCAGCTCCCGGCTCCAGGACCAGGGCGTTGCCGACTGGCAGAACTTCTACGACCGCCGCCGCGAGTCCATGTGGGTCCAGTCGTAATCCTTCCGACCCCTGGGCGCCCTGCGCGCCCAACCAGCACAGTGAGGCCCGCCCGCAAGGGCGGGCCTTTTCTTGCCTGTCCTACCCTTATGAGCGTGCGTATACTGGGCCAATCCCACATTTGGGAAGGGGTCCGCCTTCATGCGCGATAACGAGAACTATTGGAAGAGGCTTCGGCGCCGCCCGGTCAGCCGTCGCAGCTTCCTCGTCGGCAGTGGCGTAGCCGCCGCCGGCTCCGCCGCCATCCTCGCCGGTTGCGGCGATGATGATGACGACGACACGGCTGCCCCCGCCGCGACCCAGGCTGCCGCCCAGGAACAGGCTGCCGCAGCCACCGAGGCCGCTGCCGAGGAGCAGGCTGCCGCAGCCACTGAGGCCGCCGCTGAGGAACAGGCTGCTGCCCAGGAGCCCGCCCCCGACGCCAAGCGCGGCGGCACGCTGAGGTGGTGGAAGACGGGCGAGGACGCCGGTCTTGACCCGGGCATCTTCCACGTGCTCAACACCGAAGTGACGCACGCCACGATGACCCAGCCCTACACCTACCAGCCCACGAAGAACCTCTTCGCGATGGATGGCATGACGGGCTTCGAGCAGGTCGATTCCACCACCCTCGTGTGGAACATCCGCCCTGGCATGCAGTTCCACAACGGCGACCCCGTGACCTCGGAGGCGGTGGCCTTTAGCTTTGGTCGCCTCCCCAAGCTGTATCAGGCTCTGGGTGGTACGCACGTCACCAGCTCCGGGTTCGACTTCGTGGATGAGTTCGAGGCGGCCGACGAGAATACGGTCGTCGAGCACTGGAGCCGCCCCAACGCCGACGCGACCGTCTACCGTGCGCGGCACTACTACTCGTTCCTCAACCCCCGCATGGTCGAGGAACACGGGAATTTCGAGAGTGCGGTCGAGCTGGCCGACGGCACGACGGAAGACATGTACAGCATCCACAACCTGCCCGACGGCACGACGAGCGGCCCCTACAGGCTTACGAGCCGCACCGCCACGGGCACCCGTCTGGAGCGCTGGCCGGACTACCACAAGCACACCCCCGCCGACGACGGCTTCGTCGAAGACGGCCCCTACATCGACGCCTGGGAGACGCGCATCATCCCCGACCAGGTGGGAGCGAAGGCCGCGTTCCTCGCCGGCGACCTCGACATCTTCGCCTCGGTTGACCCCCTCGAGCTCAGCGAGTTCGAGGGCCAGGACCACGTGAAGGTGTATGAGGTGCCCGCGGGTGGGCGCGCCTCGCAGGGCATGGACGGGGGCAAGTTCCACGACAAGCGCTCCCGCCAGGCGCTGCAGAAGGCCTTCGACTACGAGGGCTTCATCAACGCCATCCGCCCGCGCGGTGGCCAGCTGGCCGCTCCCATCTCGGACCTGCTTCCGCACTACCAGAAGCTGAGCCAGCAGGAGCTGGCCACCTGGTACCGCCACGATCCCGTCGAAGCCCGGGCCCTCTGGGCGGCGGCGGACTTCATCCACCCGGTCGAGAAGATCAAGGTCTTCCAGTACAGCGGCCCGCCTCTCCAGCAGGAGATCAGCGACTACATGGCCCAGTCCCTCGCCACCTCGCTCGGCATCGAGACCGAGGTCGAGGCCGTCGACATCAACAGCTGGGCGGCGCGGGCAAACGACCAGAGCGAGGACGTGAAGGACTGGGACATCCTCAGCTACGGCACCGGCGATAGCGGCGGTACCACTGGTCTCCCCAACGACAGCCACCTCATCAACTACGACCCCCGCGTCTACGGGTACGTCGCCTTCAACCACCGTGCGGACTCACCCCGCAAGGAGATCGCCGAAGACTCGGTGACCCTTATCGGGATGCTGGAGGCACAGGAAGCGGAGACCGACGTCGAGGCTCGCGCCGAGATCCTGACGGATGTCCAGCGCTGGATCCTCGATAACCACTGGTGCAACTGGGGCCTCCCCATCAGCTCCGTGTCGTACTACGGCTTCAGCTCGCGCATGCGCGACTTCGGCCTCGAGGACTGGCTCAACTCCTACGCCTTCCGTCGCGAGTCCATGTGGCTCGAAGACGACGCCTAGCCGCTACGCCCCCTGGGCGCCCCCGGCGCCCATCCAGCACGGAAGGCCCGCCCATTGGGCGGGCCTTTCTTTACCTGTCCCGCGTGCACGACTCCGCCGGGGGGTAGCATCGTGCGGGTGAACCGGTTTCTCCCCGCCATCGTCGCCGCCCTCGTGATCCTCGGCGCCGCCTGCGGCGACGACGCGCCCCCACCCCCCGCCACTCCGCCCGCGGCCACGGAGGCTGCCGCCACCGTGCAGGACACCCCCACGCCCGCAGCCACGCCGCCCCCCGACTCCGCCACCCCCTCCCCGACGCAGGCCGCTGCCGCCTCCGACGAAGACATCGACGAGTGCCCCTACGCCCACCACACCGACCCCTCCGGCCACATCGACATCGTCCGCCTGCCCCCCGATTTCTGCCGCGACTGGCCCAACCAGGACTGGTCCCGGCACACCGTGCCCTTCGGCCAGATCATTCGCGGCTGCGGCGGACGCGACTGCATCCTTGCCCTCGATACTCCCGGCGCCGTCTCCACCGAGGGCCACTACGGTGTCGCCCGCTTTGCCCCCGTCGATGCCGTCGACTACGCCGAGAACCTGCCCATCGCCGTCCTCCGCATCGGGGACGTGGCTCGCGGCTACCCCCTCCACATCCTCACCTTCCACGAGATCGTCAACGACGAGGTCGCGGGTGTGCCCGTCGCCGCCTCCTTCTGCCCCCTCTGCAACACCGTGCTCGCCTTCGACCGCCGCGTCGAGGGCGCCGTCCTCGACTTCGGCGTCTCCGGCAACCTGCGCCACTCCGACCTCATCATGTGGGACCGCCAGACCGAGACCTGGTGGCAGCAGGCCACGGGTGAGGCCATCGTCGGGCGTCACGCCGGCGTCTTCCTGCGCACCTTGCCGATGAGCGTCCTCTCCTTCGGGGACTTCCGGCGCGCCTTCCCCGATGCCGACATTCTTACCGAGGAGACGGGCTTCAGCTTCCTCTACGGCACCAACCCCTTCCCGAACTACGACCAGGGAAGCTCTCCCAAGTTCTTCCTCTGGAGGCCCGACGGCCGCCTGCCCGCCCTCGAACGCGTCATCGCGCTCTCGTCCGGCGACGAAAATCTCGCCATTCCCTTCACGCTCCTCGCCGAGGTCACCCTCGCGACCATCGAGTTGGCCGGGACCAGGGTGGTCGTGCTCTGGGCGCCCGGCACCCTTTCCCCCCTCGACGACTTCCAGATCGCGGACTCCCGCGACATCGGCAGCGCCGCCGCCTACCTCCCCGAGGTCGATGGCCGCCGCCTCACCCTCGCCCCCGTCCCCGGTACCCCCGGCCGCTTCCGCGACGAGGAGACCGGCTCCCTCTGGGACGTGACCGGGCTGGCCGTCTCCGGCCCCCTCGCCGGCTCCCGCCTGCCCCCCTTCGCCCACGGCAGCCCGTTCTGGTTCGCGTGGGCCGCCTTCAATCCCCAGGCCCCCATCTGGGAGCCGCCATCCTGATCCCCGGGCACAGCGTGGGCGGGCGCGGGTGGGACGGCGAAACGGTAGGCTAGGCGGGCCCCACCCCAGGTGGGGTCCACCAACAGGAGGCCCGCATGGAATTCGGCGTGACCTACTCCCCCACGCACTACAACGCGAGCGTTGTCAGCGTCGCCCGCGAGGCCGAGCGCTTCGGGTTCGAGTCCCTCTTCATTCCCGAGCATTCGCACATGCCTCTCGCGACCGACTTCCCCCTCGCCCCCGAGACCCCCATGGTCTACAAGAGCATGTACGACCCCTTCGTCGCGCTCGCCGCCGCCGCCGCCGTCACGGAGAACCTCAGGGTCGGCACCTCCATCGCCCTCATCCCCCAGCGCGATCCCATCCACACGGCCAAGGAAGTCGCCACCCTCGACCAGATCTCCAACGGACGCGTCGTCCTCGGCATCGGCGCCGGCTGGAACGCCGAGGAGATGGAGGCACACGGCACCGATCCCTCCACCCGCTTCCGCGTCATGCGCGAGAAGGTCGAGGCCATCAAGACCCTCTGGACGCAGGAGGTCGCCGAGTACCACGGCCGCCACGTCGATATCCCTCCCACCTGGCAGTGGCCCAAGCCCGTGCAGGACCCCCACCCGCCCATCCTCATGGGTGGCGCCGGACCGAACGTCCTCAACCGGGTCGTCAACTACTGCGACGGCTGGCTGCCCGCCGTGCATATGAACTTCACCGAGGACCTGCGCGGCCGCTTCACCCCCGTCGAGGAGTTCCCCGACGAGGTCGCGAAGCTCCAGCGCCTCGCCGCCGAGCGTGGCAAGCCCCGGCCCCAGGTCCAGTGCGGCGTCGACATGACCAGCCGCATCCCCCTTGAGCAGCTCGAGGAGATGGGCGTCACCCGCCTCATGCTGGGCCTCGGCGGCCCCGCGCTTGAGGGCGTCACCGACGACGAGGTCCGCCCCGCCCTCGAGCGCGCACGGGAGCGCGTCGACCAGCTGACCGGCTGACGCCGCCGGGAGACCCGCCACCAACCGCCGGGAGGTCCGTCATGGAATTCGGCCTGAACTACGCGCCCACGCACTTCAATGCGAGCATCGTCAACGTTGCCCGCGAGGCCGAGCGCGTCGGCTTCGAGTGCCTCGGCGTGCCCGAGCACTCGCACATGCCCCTCGCGACCGACTTCCCCCTCGCCGCCGAAACGCCCATGGGCTACAAGAGCATGTTCGACCCCTTCGTCTCGCTGGCGGCGGCCGCCGCCGTCACGGAGAAGATCAAGGTCGTCACCTGCCTCGCCCTCGTCCCCCAGCGCGACACCATCCATACGGCGAAGGAGATCTCCACTCTTGACCAGATCTCCAACGGGCGTGTCGTGTTCGGCATCGGCGCCGGCTGGAACCACGAGGAGATGGAGGCGCACGGCGTCGACCCCTCGACCCGCTTCCGCCTGATGCGAGAGAAGGTCGAGGCCATGAAGGTCCTCTGGACCGAGGAGGTCGCCGAGTACCACGGTCGCCACGTCGACATCCCTCCGACCTGGCAGTGGCCCAAACCGGTGCAGGACCCCCACCCGCCCATCATCCTGGGCGGTGCCGGCCCCAACGTCCTCAACCGCGTCGTCAACTACTGCGACGGATGGCTCCCCGCCGTCCACATGAGCTTCACCGAGGACCTGCGCGGCCGCTTTACCCCCGTCGAGGAGCTCGCCGACGAAGCCGCAAAGCTCATGCGCCTGGCCGAGGAGCAGGGCAAGCCCAGGCCCCAGATCCAGTGCAGCACCGCCGTCCTCGACCGCATGCCCCTCGGGCAGCTCGAGGAGATCGGCGTCACCCGCCTCATGATGGGCCGCGAGGGCTTCCTCGCGAAGCTCCAGGACGAGGATGTTCCCGCCGCGATGGAGAAGATGCGCGAGGACCTCGACAGGCTGATCAGCTAGACCTGCGGGGCCGCGATCTCGATCGCGCCCAGCGCCTTCGCCGTCTCCTGGCAGGTCGAGACGTAGGCCGCCGGTCCCACCCCGCCCTCCACCATCGCCTCCCCCAGCGCCCGCATCATCGCGGCGAACAGGCAGAAGCGCAGCCCCTCGCGCGCCTGCCACGCCCGCGACACCTCGCCCCGCTCCTGCATCTCCCGCACCTCCGAGGGCAGGTAGAGCCCCGAGCCCTGCCCCAGCCGGTGCGTCGCCAGCACCGCGTGCGCCCGCGGGTCCACGTGCGAGCTGTGGGGGAAGGTTGTCGCGTTCACGATCGGGAACTGCTCGAAGGCATCCATCATCCAGGTCGTCGAGCGCTCCTCCGCCACCTCCGCCGCCTCGATGGCCGCATCCGCGTCGGCCAGCTCCGCCGCCATCGCCTCCACATCCCCCAGGCGCTCGGACAGGAACCCCAGCACGCCCTCCCCGCCCGACTCCTCCAGCTGTGCCTCCAGGTCCGCCAGCAGCGTCATGACCCCGCCCCCCGCGCCCGGTGCGCTCCGCTAGAGGTCACGGGCCTGCCCCGCCACCTCGGCGGCGAGGTACTCGGGCACCTCGTCCGAGTCGAAGTCGAAGTGCTGGAACTCGATCTCGTCCAGGCCCAGCTCCGCGAACTGCCCGAGCGTGTCGATGACCTGGTCGGTCGTGCCCCCGACCACCCCCGCCGGGCCGGCAGCGGCGCCGCCCAGCCCCTTGCTCGTGAGCACCGCCCCGATTCGGGCGATCGCGGTCTCGTTCGGCCCCACCAGCCCGAAGCTCATCATCGAGCGCTTGATGCTCGCCGGGTCCCGACCCACCGCCTCGCAGTGTTGCTCCAGCACCTTGCACTTGGTGCGGTAGGCGTCGAGCGGCATGGCGGGCGTGTTCCACTCGTCCGCGACCTCCGCCACCAGCCGCAGCGTCCGCTTCTCCCCGCTCCCCCCGATCAGGATCGGCGGACGGCCCGCTGCCGGTTTGGGCAGGCAGTCCGCGTCTTTGAGCTGGTAGTACTCCCCCTCGTACGAGGCCGGCCCTTCGCCCCACATGCCCTGCATCACCCCGATCGCCTCCGTCAGCCGGTCGAAGCGCTCCTTCGTTCCCGGGAAGTCGAGGCCGTACGCGGCGTGCTCGCCCACGTTCCAGCCCGCGCCGAGCCCCATCACGAAACGGCCCCCGCTGAGCAGGTCGATCTGCGCCGCCATGCGCCCCAGGTTCGACGGGTGCCGGAACGTGATCGGCGTGACCAGCGGCCCGAAGCGGATGCGCTCCGTCTCCGCCGCCGCCAGCGTGAACGACAGGTACGGATCGAGGCTGTCCTGCTGGTGCGTGGGCAGCATGAAGAAGTGGTCCGAGCGGAACACCGTCGGGAACGCCAGCCGCTCCGCCGTCGCAAGGATGCGCCGCCAGTTCTCCCAGTTCAGGCCGTGCTGGCCCTCCACCATCAACCCGACATCCATGCTCCGCCTCCCGCGCGCTCGTGCGGTTTCGTGGGTGCTGGCCCTCCGGTTCCGGCCCGGCCGGACCCGGTCCTAGACGACGATCTTGCGGTGCGCGAACTTCCACTCGCCGTCGACGCGCACGATCTGGTCCTCGTACGTCGCGGTAAAGACGGTCGCGTTGCCCTCGGTGTTGATCAGGTTCAGGTACGAGCTCATCGTCGCGCTGTCCCCCTCGCCGCAGATGACGAGGTTGCTGATGTGGTGGCGAACGTTCGGCATGCCCGTGTTGACGCCCTGCGAGAACTGGACCAGGGCATCCCGCCCCTGCGAGGTGCCCTGTGGCGCATCGATCGCGCCGTCCGCCGTGAACGTGTCCGCCCACCCCTCCGAGTCGTGCGAATCCGTCGCGTGGCAGTAGCGCGCGCTCAGATCCATGATCGCCAGTTGGTCTTCCGCTGAGAGCATTCTTGGCTGTCTCCTCGTGCTGTTCCGGCGCTGCAACGCTGGCCCGCCGGGGACGGCGATGCTGGCAGGTTGCCCCCCGCCCGTCAATCGAATCGCCCCGTGCTGTAAGGTTCGCCGGAGCCGCCTCGCCCGCCGTTAGTCGCAGCGGGCGGCCCCGATACCCGCCCGGCGGCACAGGGGGATTCCAGTGGTCAACTTCGGTGTGTTCATGTTCTGCACGGCCAACACGATGCAGCCGGCCGAGCTCGCTATCGCCGCCGAGGACCTCGGCTTCGAGTCCCTCTACTTCCCCGAGCACACCCACATCCCCATGCGCCGCTGGAACGGCGAACCCCCCGACCGCTACGGCACCGTCACCCTTAACCGCGAGGGCATCCGCCCCTACGGCCGCCCCTCCGACCTCGACACCTTCACCTTCGCCGAGGAGTACATCAGCCTCTACGACCCCTTCATCGCCATCGCCACCGCCGCCGCCGTCACCGACCGGCTCAATTTCGGCACCGCCATCTCCCTCATCAACCAGCACGACACGATCACGTTCGCCCGCGAACTGGCCTCGCTCGACCGCCTCTCGCAGGGGCGCCTCTCGATCGGCTTCGGCGGCGGCTGGTTCCCCGACGAGATGGCCGATCACGGCATCCCCTTCGAACACCGCTGGCAGATCGCACGCGAAAAGATCGAGGCCATGCGCGAGCTCTGGACCAAGAAGGAGCCCGAGTACCACGGCGAGTTCGTCGACTTCGACAAGTGCTGGATGGACATGAAGCCCATGCGTCGCGGCGGGCCGCGCTTCCTCCTGGGCACCAACTCGAAGCCCGCCCACCGCCGCGTCGTCGAGTACTGCGACGGCTGGCTCGCGCCCCCCGGCACCCCCGCCATGCTGAGCGAGGGCATCCAGCGCATCCGCCAGATCGCCGAAGACAGGGGCCGCTCGATGGACACCATCGACCTCAACGTCCTCGGCCCCGTCACCGACGAGAGGCACGCCGAGAGTCTCATCGAGATGGGCTTCGACCGGCTCATCATGTGGCTCCACATCGGCACGCCGACCGACGTCATCCCCCAGCTCGAGCGCTACGCCCGGATCAAGGACGCCTTCGAAGGCGCCTGACCCCCACCGGCCCAGGGAGCACGACCATGCCCATCAACGTCGATATCAACGACCACATCGCCGTCGTCACGCTCGACAACCCGCCCGTGAACGCACTGGCGTCGGACTGGGACGTCATGGGCGTCTTCGATGCCCTCTCCGACAACCTCGACGTGCGCGTGGCCGTGCTCACGGCCGCCGGCGAGCGCGCCTTCTGCGCCGGCGCGGACATCAAGGCCCGCGCGGCCAACCGTGATCCCGACGCCCCTCCCCCTGCCAGCGGCACGGGCAACCGCCGCATGCGCGAGATGCTCTACTCGATCCAGGAGTGCGCCGTGCCCGTGATCGGCGCCATCAACGGCCCCGCCCTTGGCGGCGGCCTCGCCCTCGCCGCCTCCTGCGACTACCTCATCGCCTCGGAGAAGGCCACCTTCGGCCTCCCCGAGATCGACGTCGGGCTGCTTGGCGGAGCGCGCCACTTCATGCGCCTCCTCAACAACTGGGGCCTGGTGCGCCGCCTCCACTACACCGCCGAGCGCCTCGACGCCCACGAGGCGCTCGCGCTCGGCATGGTGCTGAAGGTCGTCCCCCCCGACCAGCTCATGGAGGCCGCCATGGAGGACGCCCGCCTGATCGCGTCCAAGATGCCCCAGGGCATCCGGCTCGCCAAGGAGAGCCTGCACATGATCGAGAACATGGACGTGAAGAACGGCTACCGCTTCGAGCAGACCCGCACGGCCATCCTGACGAAGACCGAAGACGCCGCCGAAGCGCGCAAGGCCTTCGTCGAGCGCCGCCCCCCGAAGTTCACGGGGCGCTAGTCAGGGAAGCGGTTCGCCCGCATTTCGTCGAGGTCGCCGTCCCAGCCGGACCCTTCCATTGCACAAGCCTCTTCCAGGGTGGCCGGCCGTATGGCTATTCTCCGCAGCGCGAAATTGATCGCTTCGCTCTTCGTTGCGATGCCGTACTGCCGCATCACCTCGGCGCAGGCTTCGTCATCGATGTCCAAGGTTATGTGGGTCATGCAACCACCCTACACCGCCCGGCCTACCAGATGACATCTTCCTCCACCAGTCGCTCGTACTCCTCCGCGCTCAGCCCCAGCAGCCCCCGGCAGACCTCCTCGCTGTGCTGGCCGAACAGCGGCGCCGGACTGTAGTCGTAGTCCTCGACGTCGCTGTAGCGCCCCGGTAGCCCCGCCACCTTGCGCGGACCCACCTCGGGGTGGTCCATCTCCACGTACAGGTTGCGGTCGGCCATGCCTTCGTCTTCCAGCAGCTCGTGCGGGTCGAGGCAGGGCGCCGCCGCCACCCCGACGGCCTGCAGCGTGTGCATGACCTCGTAGTGCGAGCGCTCCCGTGTCCAGGCCGTGATCGCCTCGTCGATCTCGTCGTGACAGGCCCGCCGCCCCTCCGTGCTGGCGAAGCGCTCGTCGCTGGCCCACTCGGGCTTGCCCAGCGCCCCCGCCAGCCCCCGCCACGCCTCGTCGCTCTCGACCTCGATCGCGACCCACTTGTCATCGCCCGAGCAGCGATAGACCCCGCGCGGCGCGTGCTTCGGCGAGCGGTTGCCCGGTCGGGGCGGCTCCCGCCCGTTCATGGCGAACTCCATGATCCCCTCCGGGATCATGGTCGAGACGATGGCCGCCATCGAGAGGTCCACGTACTGGCCCTCGCCCGTGCGGTTGCGCGCGTGCAGCGCCGAGAGCGCCGTGAACGCCATCACCGTGCCGATCATGAAGTCCGGGTAGAGCCCGCCCAGACCCGAGGGCGGTCCCCCCTCGTAACCCGTCAGGTGCGGCAGGCCCGCGTAGGCCTGCACGTTCGGACCCCACCCCGTGGCTGCGTGGTCCGGGCCCACCTGCCCCAGCGGCGAGGTCGCGATCATGACGATGCCGGGGTTGATCGCCTTCAGCACCTCGTACCCGAGCCCCATCTTCTCCATCACGCCCGCCGCGTAGTTCTCCGTCACGATGTCGCTCTGGCGGATCAGCTCCTTGGCCAGCTCAAGGCCCTTCGGCGTCGAGAGGTTGAGCCGCAGGCTCTTGCGGCTGAAGTTGAGCGAGTTGAACACCGCCCCGCGATTGATGCCCGGCACCCCGTCCGCCCCCGCCCCCAGGTTCTGGCGGTGGAAATCGAGGCGGCTCTGCGACTCGATGCGGATCACCTCCGCCCCCAGGCTCCCCAGCCACGCCGTCGCGTACGGCCCCGCCAGGATCCAGCCGAAGTCGGCCACGCGCACGCCTTCCAGCGGACGGTTGTTCATGCCGGCCCCTCCCCCACCGCACCCGACGCCGTCAGCGCCGCCAGGTCAGCCTCCGACCGCCCCAGCTCCCCGCAGACCACCTCGCGCGTGTGCTCGCCCAGCAGCGGCGCCGGCCGCCGCACGGCCCAGGGTGTGCTTGAGTAGATGCCCGCCGCCCCCGGCTGCCGCTGCGTCCCCGCCTGCGGGTGCTCCACGTCGACGAAGAAGTCGCGCGCCGCGTACTGCCGCGAGTTCAGTACCTCCTCCATCGTGTTCACCGGGAAGCAGGCCACGTTCCGCGCCAGCGCCATCTCGTAGATCTCCTGCTTCGTGTGCTCCATCAGCCACTCGACCGTCAACGGCTCGACCACGTCGGCGTTCTGCACGCGGCCCATCGTTGTCGCGAACGCCTCGCTTACGGCCCAGCCGGGGCTGCCCATCATGTCAACGACCGCGCGCCACCAGTGGTCCATCAGGAACGGCGCGAAGGAGACGTGCCCGTCCTTGCACGGCATAACCCAGGGGAAGTTCGCTTTCTCCCGCGAGATCTTCGGCTCCTGACCGTACCCGATGCTCGCGATGGGCATGCGTGTCATTCCCGCCACCGCCTCCATCGCCGAGACATCGAGCAACTGACCCGTGCCGTACGTGCTGCGATGGAACACCGCGATCAGCGCCATCGTCGCTGCCGTCCAGGCGGTCAGATAGTCGCCCTGGTCGGCGCCGTCCACGAGCGGTGGGAACGCCTCCGAGTCTGTGATTTCGTTGTAGGGCGTCTCCCGCCCCATACCCCCGACGTGGAACGCGGTGAAGGCAGAGCCCCGGTAGTCGCGGTACGGCCCCGTCAACCCGTAGGGGCTGACGCACACCATGATCAGGCCTGCGTTCCGCGCGCTCAGCGTCTCGAAGCCGAGCCCGAGCTCGTCGTAGGCCGCCGGTGGCAGGTCGGCGATGAAGATGTCCGCGCCGTCCACGAGTTCCCGCAGCACTTCGCGCCCCGCCTCGTCCTCGATGTCCAGGGCGACGCCGCGCTTGTTCGTGTTCAGGTAGAGGAAGCGCCCGCTCTTCTCGGGATGCGGCTCGTCGCCGGGGAAGGGGCCGTCGGCGCGGCTGCGGTCGCCCCCGGGGGGCTCCACCTTCACCACGTCGGCGCCCAGGTCGGCGAACGCCTTGCCGCAGAACGGCCCGGTTATGCCCTGCGCGTACTCAACGATGCGCAGGTCGCCGAGGGCGCCTTCGGTCCCTCCGCCCGATTCGCTCGCCACCGCCTACGACTGCGATTCTGACTTCTGGTACTGCTGCATCACCTGCCGGTTGCGCGATGACGTGCCCAGGATCGGCGGGATCAGGCCGGATGCCTGGTCGATCAGCCCCGCCTCCGCGCACAGCGCCCGGAACAGCGAGACCATCCGCTCCCGCTCCTCCGGTGGCTCGTACTCGCGGAAGACCGAGCGCAGCTTCATGTCGCTCGCGCTCGCCGGGTCCGGAACCATCTCGAAGACCGGCTCGTAGACGTCCCGCAGCAACTCCTCGAGCGCCGCGTGGTACTCCTCTTCCGACTCGCAGTCCTGGATCTTCTGGAACCGCTCGGTCGGCGTGTCGGCCGGGCTGACCAGGTCCAGCAGCCGCAGCGCGTGCATCGTGCGGTCCACGTCGATGAAGGGAATACCCACGTGGTGCAGGTCGTCCGGGCTGAACCGCCGCGGAAAGTCCCGCAGCCGGTAGCGCCGGATCACGCTCAGGATGTTGACCATGCCGGCGGCCGGCGCCGTTGCGTCCGTTGGATGTGCCATCTTCTTCTCGCCTCCGTTTCGGAATGGACCGTGTGCGACCGGCCTAGCGGTCGGGGCCGTAGAGGTAGTTGTCCAGGGCGTAGTGCATCGCCCGGATGCGGCGCTCCTCGCTGTTCAGCAGGATGCCCGTGAATCCCTTGGAGTGGTACGACTCCTGCACGATCTGCGCTTGCGCCATGTCCTGCTCCAGCGCCTCGAACAGCTCCGGATGGTTCCGCGCCGTCCCGTACACCGTTGCCGGCCGTCGTGGCGGCGGCGCCCCCTCCGGCACCCGCGCGTACACCTGGTAATCCCAGTAGCACTTATTCGGGTCCGTCGGATGGGGCCGCGGCCGGAAGAACAGGAACGACCCGTAGGTGAAGTTAAACGTGAGGTTAGGGAAGACCATGTAGTGGAAGTTGTCCGTCAGCTGCTCGTCCACCAGCAGGTCCATGTCCATGCCGATGCGCTTGCCCCACTCGCGGCGCGCCTGCGCGATGAACGGCGGCAGCTCCCGCGCCTTCCCTTCGAACGTGTCCGGGTCGACCCCGCAGTCCTCCAGGTTCGCCCGCTGCTGGCGGGTCAGCTCGTCCTTGTTGTCGTAGCCGAAGCGCTGCGCCAGGTCGTCCGTCCAGCTCGGATCGGGCAGACCCATCCGGATCAGCTGGCGGCTGTGTTTGCCGTCGTCGTACACGTCCAGCGGCGTCGCCAGGTGGTCGAAGTACTCCAGCAGCTGCGGGTGCAGCGCCGGCAGGTGGTAGATCTCGGCGAACTGATCCACCGCGAACTTCCAGTTGCACGCCCACTCCAGCACGTAGTCGTCCACCACGTGGTACTGGTCCAGCCGGTAGGGCTCGAGATGCGAGGGAATGACCCCGAGGTACTCCTGCAGCGACTCCGCCTCGTCGTCCATGTTGAACCAGACCCAGCCGGCCCACGTCTCCACGCGCACCTCGGAGAGCTGCTGCTTCTCCTCGGGGATGCCGTTCACGAAGTGCTGGCGGTCGGGGACATTCTGCAGCTCACCCCCGATGTCGAACGTCCACAGGTGGAAGGGGCACTGCAGCTGCTCCGCATGGCCCATGCCCACGCTCGGGCGGATACGGCTGCCGCGGTGCGGGCAGATGTTGTAGTAGCCCTTCACCTCGTCCTCGGCCGTACGGATGAAGATGAACGACTCCCGCCCGATCTCGTGAACGAAGTGGTCGCCCACCTCGGGGATGTCGGAAAGCGGTCCGGCGTTCAGCCAGACTTTCGTCCACATCCGCTCCCACTCAAGCTGCGCGATCTCGGGGGAGATGTACCGTTCCGTATCGATAAGGCCCGTGCCCATGTCGGGCTCTTCGGTTCGCCCCGTGGGGGTTGGGGCAGGGCGGTTTTCGAGCACCATCGAGCGACGCCTCCCGGCTAGGAAAATGCCCCCGCATCATGGCGCTTTTGGAGGGGGTCGGTCAACGAGTGTGCGGGGAGACACGCCTTCGCGAGTCCCCGGCGTTGACAGGCCGCGTGCGGCAGTCGAGCATGCCCCCGGACGCCCGCGCGTTTGCGCCTGTCCGCGTCCGGGCGCCACCCGCGGAAGGTCCCCCAGACGGCCCCGCCAGCACACGGAGAGTCACATGGCCACCATTGAAGAGCTCGAGAAGCGAATCGAATACCTGGAGGCGGTCGAGGGCGTTCGCCGCACCGTCTACGAATACCTCCTCATGCACGACATCCCCAACGTCGTCGAGACCCTCATCTCGCTGTTCACCGAGGATGCCATCCTCGACATAAGCGGCTACGGCGAGTCGCTCGAAGGCAGGCTCACCGGGCGCGAGCAGATCGGTGGCCTCTACCGCCGCCTCGAAGAAGGCGGGATCTTCTCCGGCAAGCACAGCACCACCAACGTCCACATCGAGATCGATGGCGACGAGGCCACCGTCATCAGCTACCTCGAGGTCGGCACGGGACCCAAACCCGGCGTCGCCCCCGGTGGCGGCATCTACCAGGAGCGCCTCCGCCGTGAGGACGACGGCCGCTGGCGCTTCGTCCACAAGCGCATCATCGGTACGGGCGAGCAGACCGTGCACGACGCCATCGACCACAGCTTCCCCGGCACCGGCGCCTGGCGGAACTCGGGCTAGGGAGAAGGACCCGCATGGAATTCGGCTGGAACGAGGAGCTCGACGCTTTCCGCGACGAGGTGCGCGAGTTCCTCCGTGAGCACGACACGCCCGAGCTTCGCGCGGAGCTCGCCAACCGCGGCGAGGCCGCCCAGCTCGGCCCCCGGCAGGCGGGCCTCCGCGAAGCCCTGGAGGACCGCGGCTGGGTGCGCATGTGCTGGTCCGAGGAGCTGGGCGGCGAGGGCAAGTCCCAGTGGTTCCAGTTCGTCATGACCGAGGAGTTCGCGAAGAAGGAGATCCCCTACGGCGCCGGCTTCGGCACTATGGTCGGCCCCGCCATCCACCGTTTCGGCACCGAGGCCCAGCGCGAGAAGTACCTGCCCGGCATCTGGGCGAACGACATCACCATCTGTCTCGGCTACTCCGAACCCAACGCCGGCACCGACCTCGCCGCCCTCGAAACCCTCGCCGTCAAGGACGGCGACGACTGGCTCATCAACGGCCAGAAGCTCTGGACCAGCGCCGCGGACACCGCCTCCCACGTCTGGCTCGCCTGCCGCACCGACCCCGACGCCCCCAAGCACCGCGGCATCTCCACCTTCATCGTGCCCATGGATACGCCCGGCATCTCCGTGCGCCCCATCATGACCATCTCCGGCGGGCGCACGAATGAGGTCTTCTTCGAGGACGTGCGCGTCCCCAGCGACGCCCTCATCGGCGAGGTCAACCAGGGCTGGTACATCATCGCCAACGCCCTCGACCACGAGCGCGTCTGGATCGGCGCCGGCGGCGGCCTGCGCCACATCTTCGACCGCCTCCTCGCGCACATTCGTGAGAAGCGCCCCGAGCTCCTCGAAGACGACGTCGTCCGTCGCCGCCTCGTCGAGCTGGAACTCGACCTCGACGTCATGGAGGGGCTCGTCCTCACGAACGCCTCCATCGTCGCCTCGGGCGATACCCCCACCATGGAGGCCTCCATGTCGAAGATATGGACCTCCGAGCTGCGTTACCACATCAGCAACGTGGCCATGGACCTGCTCGGGCACGAGGGCGCCCTCACCGAGGAGGCCGACGGCTTCGCCCCCCTCGGCGGCGAGCTCGAACGCACCTACCGCGCCTCCCCCATCCAGCGCTTCGGCGGCGGCGCCAACGAGGTCCAGCGCGACATCATCGCCCGACGCGGCCTCGGCCTCCCCCGGTAGCGAGCACCACATGGACACAACCCTCAGCGAAACCCAACGACTCCTCCGCGACTCCGTCCGCGACTACCTCCGCAACGAGGTGCCCTTCGACCGCATCCGCGAGCTCGAACGCGAGGGCGGCGCCGACCAGCCCCTCTGGGAGTACCTCCAGGGGGCGGGTTATCTGACCCTGCCCTTCGCCGAGTCGCATGGCGGTGAGGGCGGCGAGCTCACCGATGCCGCCATCCTCCTCGAAGAGCTGACCCGCCGCGCCTGCGTCATCCCCTTCCTCGAGACCACCGCCTCCGCCCGCGCCATCGAGCGCCACGGCGATGAGGCGCTCGCGGACGAGGTCGTGCGCGGCGTCATCGGCGGCGGCGTCACGATCGCGCCCGCCCTCCAGGGCTCGACTCCCGACAACGGCGCTGCTCCCCGCGTCGCCTCCGGCGCCCTCACGGGCGAACGGCGCTTCGTCGACTACGGCGCCGAGGTCAGCCACCACCTCGTCGAGGCGACCGAGGACGGCGAGCCCGGCCTCTACCTCGTCGAGGCCCGCGGCGAGGGCGTCACCACCGATTCGCTCAGCACGATCGCGCGCACCCCCCTCGCCCACTGCACCTACGATGGTGCCCCCGCCCGCCGCGCCGGCGGGGCCGAGGCGCTCCAGTTCTTGCGCCGCGCGGGCCGCGCCCTCTGTGCCATCCAGTGCGTCGGCAACGCCCAGCAGGCCCTCGATATGACCGTCGAGTACGTCGGCATGCGTGTCCAGTTCGGGCGGCCGATCGGCTCCTTCCAGGCCGTACAGCACCACTGCGCCAACATGGCCACCCAGACCCTCGGCGCCCGCTTCCTCACCTACCAGGCCGTCTGGCGCCTCGACCAGGGCACCGCCAGCGACCGCCAGATCGCCAAGGCCAAGGCGCTCGCCTCCCGCGCCGGCACCGAGGTCACCATGCAGGCCCATATCCTCTTCGGCGGTATCGGCTACACCGAGGAGTACGACCTCCACTTCTTCAGCCGCCACGGCAAGGAGCGCGCCCTCGCCTGGGGCAGCGCCGACGAGTGCCTCCGCCTCGCCGCCGGCACTCTCGATGAGGTGCAGCCCTGGCGCTAGACCTCGTCTGCGGCCGCGAAGTCGCCGAGGGCGACGTCGACGCCGTCACCGGCCACGTCCCCGGCGGCGCGCCGGAGCGCGGCAGCGGCCGGGGCGCCAAGCGCTTCTACCGGGGCCGCTGGTACTACTTCTGCTCCCTCGAATGCCGCCTCAAGTTCATGGCCACCCCCGACGACTTCATCGGGGAAGCCCCCTCCCCCGACTGACCGGGCGGGGCGTCCTTCCGGTCGTGTACGCTGCCCCCGCCTGCACACAGAGACGGGAGGGGACTGCCATGGTCCAGTTGTTTGGTGTCGAAGTGAACGTCGAAGAGAACGTCATGATCCCCATGCGCGACGGGGTGCGCCTTGAGTGCGACATCTACCGCCCCGACGGCCCCGGACCCTTCCCCACCCTCCTCACCCGCTCCCCCTACGGGCGCGGTCCCGGCGGCCGCCCCGGCACCGGCGCCGACTTCTGGGTACCCCTCGGCTACGCCTACGTCACCCAGGATTGCCGCGGGCGTTTCGGCTCCGAGGGCGAGTACACCCCCCACCTCTACGAAGGCCCCGACGGCTACGACACCGTCGAATGGCTCGCCGAGCAGTCGTGGTGCGACGGCGCCATCGGTACGGTCGGCCAGTCCTACCTCGGCGCCGACCAGTACCAGCTCGCCCCCCACTCCCCTCCCCACCTGAAGGCGATGGCGCCCGTCTCTGGCACCGCCGACCACCGCCAGAGCTGGACCCGCCACGCCGGCGGCGCCCTGGAACACGGCTGGATGGTGCCCTACTCCCTCCTCAAGGGCCGCAACACGCTCGAGCGCAAGGGCCTCACCGGCGAGGAGATGGAGACCCTCGAAGGCTACCTCGACCCGCCCGAGGAGCACGGCTTCTTCGCCCAGCCCCTCACCCCCGAGGGCTACGCCCACGTCCCCCTGACCGACTGGATTCCCCGCATGGAGGATAGCGCCCCCTACTTCGCCGACTACCTGAACAACCCCGACGACGGCCCCTTCTGGCACGAGATCAACGTCCGCCGCGGCTTCCACACGGTCGATATGCCGATGCTCCACTTCGGCTCCTGGTACGACATCTTCCTCGAAGGCACCATCTCTGGCTTCGAAGGCATCAACACCCTCGGCGGCCCCAACGCCCGCGGCAAGCAGCGCCTCCTCGTCGGCCCCTGGGGCCACATCGGCTACTCCCTCCCCACCAGCGACGGCTGCGGCGACCTCGACTTCGGCCCCGAGGCCGAGATCGACTTCATGGAGATCCAGAAGCGCTGGTTCGGCCACTGGCTCAAGGGCGAGGACACCGGGATCATGGATGAGGCCCCCGTCCGCATCTTCGTGATGGGCGAGAACCGCTGGCGCGACGAGCAGGAATGGCCCCTCGCCCGCACCGAGTACACCCCCTGGTACCTGCACAGCGGCGGCTCCGCCAACAGCCTCAACGGCGACGGAACCCTCAGCCCCGAGGCGCCCGCCGTCGAACCCCCCGACCGCTACGTCTACGACCCCAACGACCCCGTCCCCAGCCTCGGCGGGAACAACCTCATCATCGCCCGCGGCGCCTTCGACCAGCGCCCCGCCGAGGTGCGCGACGACGTGCTCGTCTACAGCAGCGAGGTCCTCAGCGAGGACCTCGAGGTGACCGGGCCCCTGCGCGTCACCCTCTGGGCTACCTCATCCGCCGTCGACACCGACTTCACGGCCAAGCTCGTCGATGTCTACCCCGACGGCTACGCCCAGAACCTGCAAGACGGCATGATCCGCGCCCGCTACCGCGACTCCGCCAGCAACCCCACGCTGCTCACGCCCGGCCAGCCTTACCGCTACGAGATCGACCTGTGGGCCACGAGCCACGTCTTCCTCGCCGGCCACCAGATCCGCATCGAGATCAGCTCGTCCTGCTTCCCCCGCTTCGATCGCAACCCCAACACCGGCACTCCCGTCGAGAGCGAGGCCAACCTCGTCCCCGCCGCCCAGGCGGTGCTGCACGACGCCGAGCACGCCTCCTACATCACCCTGCCGGTCATCCCGCGCTAAGGCATGCTCGATCTTGATCCTCCTTATCGACTGATCCGATAAGAAGGATCAAGGTTGCGCCAATCACTTCTGCCCAGCCACGCCAAAGGGGGGCGGCCCACTGGGCCGCCCCCCTGATGTGCGGACGTTCCCGGAACCCTAGCGGTCCGGGCCGAAGAGGTACTGCTCCAGCGCGTAGTGCATCGCCCGGACGCGGCGCTCCTCGCTGTTCAGCAGGATGCCGTTGAACCCCTGCGAGTGATACGACTCCTGCACGATCTGCGCCTGCGCCATGTCCTGCGCCAGCGCCTCGAACACCTCGACCTCGTGCGCCGACCCGCGGACTGTCTGCGGGCGCGGCGGAATCGGCGTGCCCTCCGGCAGCCGCACGAACGTCTGGTAGTCCCACAGGCACTTGTTCACATCCGTCGGATGCGGCCGCGCCCGGAAGTACGTGAGCGACGTGCCGCCGATGTTCAGCGTGATGTTCGGGAAGATCATGTAGTGGTAGTCGTCGATCAACTGCTCACCGTGCAGGCCCGAGACATCCACGCCCATCTGCTCGTAGAGCTCGCGCCGCGCCGCAATGATCGCCGGGCGAACGTCGTTCACCCCGCCCTCGAACTCGTCCTGCTCGATCCCGACCGCGGCCAACTGCTGCCACTGCGAGTCGGTGATCATCTCCTTGTCCGTGTAGCCGTGGCGGCGCGCCATCTCGTCCGTCCACGCGCCACCGTCGGGATAGCCCTGGCGGATGAGCTGGCGGCTGTGCCTGCCCCCGTCGTACACGTCCAGCGGCGTCCCCGCCGTGTCCCACCACTCGATCAGCTGCGGGTGCAGCGCCGGCAGGTGGTAGATCTCGGCGAACTGGTCGACCGCGAACTTCCAGTTGCAGTCCCACACCAACTGGTAATCCTGGACCAGGTGGTACTCCTCGAAGTGATACGGATCGAGGTGCGCCGGCATCACGCCCAGGAAATCCGTCAACGACTCCGCCTCGTCGTCCATGTTGAACCAGACGAACCCCGCCCAGGTACCGACGCGGACCTCGGCAAGGCGCTGCTTGTTCTCGGGAATGCCGTTCACGAAGTGCTGGCGGTCGGGGACATTCTGCAGCGTGCCCTCGATGTCGAACGTCCACAGGTGGAAGGGGCACTGCAGCTGCTCCGCGTGGCCCACGCCAACGCTCGGGCGGATGCGGCTGCCGCGGTGCGGGCAGATGTTGTAGTAGCCCTTCACCTCGTCCTCGCCGGTGCGGATGAAGATGAACGACTCCCGCCCCAGCGTGTGTGTGAAGTAGTCCCCAACCTCGGGGATGTCGCAAAGGGGCCCGGCGATGTTCCAGGTCTTCGTCCACATCCGCTCCCACTCGAGCTTGGCGAACTCGGGGTCGGTGTAGCGCGTCTGGTCGATGAGGCCGGTGCCCATGTCGGGCTCGTCCACTCGCTCCAGCGGAGTCATCGGCATTTCTTGATTCTTGGTGACCATGCAGGCCCCTCCTTGCCTCTGCCGGGGACAGGGGTATTCGGTAGCGCGATGGTGGCACTGCGTCGCCCGCGCGTCAATGCGCGCGGGGAGTTTCGCGGTCGGGATGTGCGCCGGTCGGGATGCGCGTTCCCGCCGCCGTCCTCTACCATGCGCGCGCCGCCCGCAATCTGGCGCAGGAGAGCACCCATGCCCACCGTTGGAGTCGTCGCCCGCTTTACCATCCAGGCCGATAAGACCGATGAGTTCGCCCGTGTCGCGAACGAATTCGTCGTCGCCCCCAGCCAGCAGGAAAAGGGGTGCATCCGCTACGAGCTCTGGCAGGACAACGAAGATCCCACCATCTTCGCCATGGTCGAGGAGTGGGAGAGCGACGAGGATCTGAACGCCCACCTCGCCAACTCAGGCAGCCGCGGCGGCCCCAGCCTGGGCGACTACATGGCCGGTCCCCCCGACATGCGCCGCTTCAGCAAGACTGGCTAGGAGTGGCAGTGACTAGTGGCTGGTGTTTAGTGGCCACCGATCACCAACCACTAGTCACTATTCACTAGCCACTCTTCATAGGTTTCAGCACCTCTTCCACGAAACGGAGCACTGGCTCCGTCGAGGTTGGGTGCCCGAAGTCGCAGGTGAAGTGCCGCACGCCCAGCTCGCGGAAGCGCTCAAGCGTCTCGCGCCATGACTCCGACTCCTGGCTGTTGTTCGGCAGCCCCACCTCGCGCGTCACGCTGATGGTGATGTCGGAGGGGTCGCGCCCCGCCTCTTCCGCCGACTTGAGCACGATGTCCCGCTTCCGGGTCCAGTTCTGCTCCCAGTCGTCCGTCGGCCACCAGAAGGTGTTCCAGCCGTCGGCCTGGCGTCCCACCATCGGCAGCGAGAGCTGCTCGCCCTGCGCCCCCACCATGATCGGGATCATGGGGTCGGGCCGCGGCGGCGCCTTCGCGTCCTTGATCGTGTAGTAGCGCCCCTCGAAGCTCGGCGACTCCTCCGTCCACATCAGCCGGCAGATCTGGATCGTCTCCTCCAGCTGCCGGATGCGCGTGGCCGTGGAAGGGAACTCGTAGCCGTAGCGCTCGAACTCCTCCCCCCGCCAGCCGGCCCCGATGCCGAGGATGAAGCGCCCGCCCGAGAGCGCCTGTAGCGTCGATGCCATCTTCGCCGTCAGCGCGGGATTCCGGTAACCCTGGCCCATCACGTGGTGGCACAGCTTCACCGTCGGGAACTTCGCCGCCAGCCACGTCATCGTCGTCCACGACTCCAGGAACGGGTCGTTCTCGTTGGCGAATCCGTAGAAGTGATCCGCCAGCCAGACGCAGTCGAAGTGCTCGAACGCCGTCGGCAGGATGTTCCGCTCCTGGTACATCACGATCGGCTCGTTGTCGCTGTCGGGCAGGCCGATCACCGGGGATACCCATCCGAAGGTGAGTTCGTCAGTCACGCGTTGTCTCCTTCTTCGCCCCGCGTTCGCCGCGACAGGCGGCCCGTGAGGGGCGCCGGAAACGATACACGAGCGACCCCCCGATCGCCGTTCCCCACCCCCCTCGGCCCCTCCCAAACCGGTAAGGTTGCGCCATCCGATTCCGCGCCCCCGCCCGGCGCCAGGAGGACTGCCATGCGAGCGCTCGTCTACCGTGGCCACAAGCGCGTCGAGCTCGAGAACGTGCCCGACGCCCACGTCCCCGCCCCCGATGGCGCCCTCGTCCGCACCACCAGTTTCGCCATCTGCGGCTCCGACCTGCACGGCTACCACGGCCCCGTCAACGAGGAGCGCATCGGCGCCACCATGGGCCACGAAGCCATCGGCGAGGTCGTCGAGGTCGGCCCCGAGGTGCGCAACAGCCGTCCCGGCGACCATGTCGCCGTCTCCGCCGTCGTCGGCTGTGGCCGCTGCGAGTCCTGCCAGGGGCTCCTCACCGCCCGCTGCCCGAGCACCGTAGGGCGCGTGCTCAACCTCGGCCAGGCCGAGGCCATCGCCGTCCCCGCCGCCGACTCCTCCCTCCTCCCCATCCCCGAGGGCGTCAGCGACGAGCAGGCCGTCCTCCTCACCGACATCCTTCCCACCGGCTACAAGGGCGTGCGCGGGGCCGACATCCAGCCGGGCGGCACAGTGGCAGTCGTCGGCGCCGGGCCCGTGGGTCAGATGGCCCTCGAGACGACCTTCCTCTTTGGCCCCTCAAAGGTGTTCGCCATCGACCAGGTGCCCTACCGCCTCGAGGAGGCCGAGCGCCTCGGCGCCATCCCCATCGACGCCAGCCAGGTCGACCCCGTCGAGGCCGTCCTCGAGCAAACCGGCGGAAAGGGCTGCCAGCACGTCATCGAGGCGGCCGGCCCGCAGGCCACGGTGCGTATCGCCTTCGGCGTGCTCGCCCACGGCGGCACGCTCTCGCAGGTCGGCGCCACCGCCGATCCGGAGATGACCATCAACCTGATGGCCCTCTTCGGGAAGGACCTCACCTACCGCGTCGGGCTCGTCTCGCCCCAGTACGCCTGGCCCGAGCTAGTCCCCCTCCTGCAGGAAGGCAAGATCCACCCCGAGCGCATCTTCACCCACCACCTGCCCATGTCCGACGGCCCCCGCGGCTACGAGATGTTCGACAACCGCGAGGACGGCGTGATCAAGGTCATGCTCGACCCCACCCGCTAGCGCCGGATGAAGAAGTCCCCCCAGCGTCTCGGTTCCCCGAGCTGTCGTCGTCCCTGGGGCGGGTGGAGGTGCGGCAGAAGCCTGTCCATCACGAGGTTGTACAGCCCCCAGATCAGAACGCTCGGCCCCCACGCGAAGGCGCCGAACAGCCACATCGTCGCCAGCAGGCGGAACAGCGCATCCCGCGCCGAAGCCACCGGCTCGAGCGCCAGCAGGCCCGATCGCTCCACCTCCAGGCGCATCAGCCGTTCCCCTTCGTGCACGATCAGGTCGGACTGCGACACCGCGAAGTAGATCAGCACGATGCCGAAGGTCTTCGCCAGCGCAATCACGAGCGCCAGGCCGGCTGCCACGCGGATGTACCCGTTTCGATGGAAGAACCACAGGATCACCAGCAGGTTGAGCAACCCGGGTGCGGTCAGCAGCCACCAGGTCCGCCAGAAATCGAAGTAGTGGAGGCTCGCCGGGATCGCTTCATCTCGCCAGATGGGCAGCCCCAGCTCCCTCGCGTTGAGTTGCTCGCCGAAGGTGAGCACCAGTACGGCGCTCAGGGGTACCGTCACCACCGGTGTCACCACCAGCAGCGCGAGCGGTGATCGCCTCGCCATCCAGCGCCACAACCGTTCAATCACGCCCACGGCCCCGGCGGCGGGTGGAGCGAAGCGGGGAGGCGCAGTTGCCATGCGGCGAGTCTAACCTCGCGAGCGGCTAGCCACCGTCCCGCTGAGGGCGGCTAGCGCCGGCTGGCGAACCCGTGCCAGCGCCGCGGCTCCCCTTCGACCCGTTCACGTGGGGGCTCCAGGGCCGGCCAGAAGCGCGCCATCAGGGGCTCGTAGGCCTGCCAGAGGCCAAACGTCACCAGCCACATCCCCAGTCCTCCCATCCAGGCCGTTATCAGCAGATTGGATGTGGCGACTCCCCGCGACGGGTTGGACCCGCCAAGGCCGCTCTCCCCGAGCGGGAACTGCAGGAGCAACCCCCCGTCGCCGATCACGTCGGCCGTCAGCCAGGTGATAGCCGCCAGTGGCACCACGAACGTCCGCAGCAATGCCAGCAGCACGCCGAGAGCCGCCGCCAGCCGAACGTATGTGAGCCTGTGGAACAGCCACCATGCCACCAGCAGGTTGATGACGCCCGGCACGGTCAGCAGCAGCCATACCCGCCAGAAGTCGAAGTAGAAGTAGTGCGTCCGGTCGAGGCGGCCGTCCTCCCGCGTCCACTCGACCTGGACCAGCCCCAGCGCCTCCGCGTCGACGTCACCAACCAGGGTGAAGATGAGCAGGGCGCTCACAGGCAGGGTCACAACCGGGGTCAGCAGGAGCAGGACGAAGGGCGAACGAGCCCGGAGCTGGCGCCAGACCGCGCTGTTCACGGTCGCCCCCGCTGCCGCTCGCACCACTGACATCGACTAGCGCCGGAGGAAGCCCGTCCAGCGTGGGGGAGCATCCTGGCGAGGGCCGCTCGGCGGGTCGAGGTGACGCCAGAACCGCGCCATCACGGGTTCGTACGCCCGCCAGATAACCACCGTAACCGCCCAGAACACCAGGCCGCCTGTCCAGGCCACCACCAGCAGGCGCCGGATCGCCACCCCCTCGGAAGGCGGGTTGACCTCGGTGACGACGCCCGACGCCATAACCTCCACCTGGAAGAACAGGCCCCCGTCGCTGACGACATCGAACTGTGACATGGCGATGGTCGCCAGCGGCACGATCAGCGTCCGGATGAGCGCCAGCATGAGCGCCACGATCGCCGCTACCTGTATGTATCGGTTCCGCTTGAGGAACCACAGCAAGACCCCCAGGTTGAGAATCCCGGGAATGGCCAGCAGCAGGCCGATGCGCCAGACGTCGAAGTAGTAGTTGCACGTCTGCGCGATGAAGCCATCGAACTTGCAGAGGTCGTTCTCCGGCAGGCCCAGCGCCTCGCCCCCGTGCTCCCCCCCGAGCGTGAAGATGAGCAGCGCCGCCAGCGGCAACGTCAATACCGGGCTGACCGTGATCCAGAGGAACGGCAGCCGTCCCTTCGCCCAGTTCCAGGCTCGCTGCGTCCCCGCAGCCTCGGCGCTAGGCACCCCCACCCTCCATGGGCACGTTCTGCTCGATGTGTGTCTCGTCGAGACTCGCCAGGAGGGGATAGACGCGATGCGGCAGGTGGGGAAGCGCCAGCACGGCTTCCTCGCTCCCGCTGCCGCCCCACGGACCGACGTGTGACGGGTCCGACTCCGTCAGCTGCACGCCCAGCCAGCGGTCCGACGCGCGGTCGTACACATCCGTGCGCCCGAAGGCGAACAGGGAGGGGTCATCCGGCGAGGGAGCCGCCCCGCGCACGTCCCGGTGCTGGAACCACGCGCTGGAGGCGCTCGGTGGGTCGGGAAGTTGCTCAATGCTCGATCCGTCCGCGCTCACCAGGCTGTACCCCACCTTCCCGTCGATGCGCGACTGCACGACCAGCCCTGAGGAGTCGGCGAGCCAGCGCAAGCCGCCCAGTTCGTCACCGTAGTTGAGCCGCGCCGAGCGGATGCGGAAGCGAATCCGCCCGCTCTCTCCGTCCATCACCAGCACCGTGCTCGTCTCCTCAAAGGTATCAGGCGGGGCTCCCTGGATGGCGAGGACGCGCTCGCCCGCAACCAACGACCCGTCCGGGGAGACGAATGCGCGGTCCACCCGCACACGCGTCACCCCCCGATGATCGCCTGTCCAGCCCACACGCGCCACAAACGTCGCGAAGATGCCGTACCCGAGGGTCAGGGGCGGCCGCGTGGGCCAGTACGAGAATGGAAACAGGAAGGAATCCCCGTCGCTCGCCGGTGTCGGGGCGTGGAACAGGATCCGTTGCAGGGCTCGCTGCCGCTGGGGCGCGAGGATGGTCGTCGCGTGTCCCGTCGATCCATCGAGCAGGAACAGGGCGGGGTACTGCTGGGGCTGTTCAAGCGCCAGGAACGCGCGCCGCCCGCCCGGCTCGAAGAAGGGCGGCGTTGAGGGCAACTGCGCTCCCTTCAGCTCGAATACCGCCCGCTCCTCCAGGTTCTCGTCGGCGAGAACGTACCGCGCAACCTTCACCGGGAAGGGCTTCCGCTCCGGGTCAACCTGTTCGAAGAGCACGGCCTCGTCCGAGAACCCGACCAACCGCAGCTGGTCCTCCGACCACTCCCACGACCGCCCCGAAAAGCGATCGTGCAGGGCGCTCCCCGCCGCCAGGAAGCGCCCGCCCGTGCTTGCCCGGTAGACGGGCGCCTCGCCGTTGCCCGGCTCGGTGAGCTGCCAGCCGCGCACGCTCCCCGCCCCTTCTCCCCGCGTCTCCATGAAGAAGATGCCGTGCCCTCCCGATACTGGCTCCCCCGGCGCGAGCGCGAGCTCCCTGAACACGTTGGTCGCCGGACGCAGCGCCGCCAGGGGTGGTGGCACCGGCGTGAGGGTGGGAGGCACCGGGACGGGCCGCGGTGGCCGCACGACCGTCTCGCTCTCGCGTGTCTCCCGCGTGGCCAGGAACCAGCCCCCCGTCGCCGCCCCCGCTACCCCCGCGGCCGTCAGCGCCAGCAGCGCCCGCCGCGAGAGCCCCCGTCGTGGCGGCGCGGGTGGTCGCGGCTGCCGTGTCGCAGGCGCCAGGCCGCCGGGCCGCGCTGGCGGGGTCCCGGCCACGGTCGCCGGCGGACCTTCCCCCGGGAGGCTGGGCGGAAGCCCTGATTCGTCCGGCGCCGCTCTCCCCGGAGGCGCGCCGCTGATGCGCGCGTGCGCATCGGGAACGCTGATGCCCAGCCGCACCGCGATCTCCGCGACCGGCCTGCCCTGGGCCAGCAGCTCCTTGAGCAGCCGCGACGTCGCCCCCGTGCCTTCCGTGAGGCGTGCCTCCCTGGGCTCCCGGTCAGCCATGGATCGATTCTAGGCGAGCGGCGCCCCCGCCCGCCCGGTTCACATCGAGAGCTTGCCCCAGTCGCCGCTCAAGTCCGCCGGCCCGCGGTAGAGCGCTTCCAGCCGCCGCGTCTGGATGTACCACTGCCCGTCGATGCGCGTGTACGTATCGAAGTAGCAGAGCGAGTTCATCGTCCGCCCCGCCTCGCGGTTCAGGAACTCCCCCATGTACCAGCGCCCGGTGGCCGTGTCCCCGGTCACGTCGTCGATCACCCCCGAGTACACGTGCATGTACACGTTCGGGATGCTCGCCATGATCCGCGTCCAGTCGGCCACCACCTCCTCGCGGCCCGTGCGCGTGGTGCTCGTGATCCACTGCCCGTCCGGCGCCCAGGTCGACCCCCAGGCCTCCGGGTCGAAGCGGTTAACCGCGTCCACGTACCGCTCCGCCACCATTCGCAGGGCGGTGTAGTCCTCAACCGTAGGTGCTCCCATGTCGTCCTCCTCGCTGGTCCCGCAGCCTACCGCACCGCGCCTCCCCCTTGCCCCCACAGCCGCGTGCACGCCCCGTAGGATTCGCCCCACCACCGCGGGAGGTCCCCCAATGACCGATACCAGCGCCTACGAAGGCATGATCGCCGAGACCATCACCGTCCAGGGCGATGGCGGCGACCGCATCTACGCCTACCTCGCCCGCCCCCTTGGCGAGGGCCCCTTCCCCGCCATGCTCCTCCTCCACCACATCCCCGGCTGGGACGAGTGGTACAAGGAAGCGGCCCGCCGCTACGCCCACCACGGCTACGTCACTATCTCCCCCGACCTCTACTGCCGCGATGGCCACGGCGAGCCCGAGGATGTCGCCGCGAAGGTCCGCGCCGAGGGCGGCGCCCCCGACGACCGCGTCGTCGGCGATGCCGATGGCTGCATCGCCTTCCTCCGCTCCCTTCCCTACGTGACCGGCAAGGTCGGCGTGATGGGCACCTGCTCGGGCGGACGCCACTCATTCCTTGTCGGCTGCCGCTCCCGCGAGGGCGTCGACGCCGTCGTCGACTGCTGGGGCGGGAACGTCGTCATGCCTCCGGAGAACCTCTCCGAGCGCCAGCCCGTCGCCCCCATCGACTACACCGCCGACCTGAACGCCCCGCTTCTCGGCCTCTTCGGCGAGAACGACTTCAGTCCCACCCCCGAGCAGGTCGCCGAGCACGAGGCCGCCCTCCAGCGCGAGGGCAAGGACTACGAGTTCCACATGTACCCGAACGCCGGGCACGGCTTCTTCTACTACAACTACCCCCAGGCCTACGCCGCCGAGGCAGCCGTCGACGGTTGGCAGAAGATCTGGGACTTCCTCGACCGGCACCTGGGCTAGGGAAAGGAGAACACGCCATGTGCACCATGATTGCCGAGAAGGTCCAGATCGCCGGGAGCGGCAAGTCGCGCGACCGCTGGTTCCCCATCGCCCAGACCTACGTCTCCTTCGACCACCCCTTCCATCTCCAGCGCGAGCACGCCCTCAACCTCGACTTCGTGAACGAAGCGCTCGGCACCGGCGCCCGCGTCGCCGTCGAGCTCACCCCCGAGGACGCGCGCGAGCTCGCCACCACCATCCTCCGTCTCCTCGATGAGGGCGCCGAAGTCGAGGCCGGCTGATCCGCCGTGCCCGAATCGGAGGGACAGCCACGGCTCGAAAACCTCGCCGCCTTCCTCCCGGAGTTTGAGGATGCGGACTTCTCGGTCGGCAAGATTGCGAATCCGGTTCACTTCGACTACTCCGAAGCCATGTCCCGATTCGTGGACACTGCCTACGAGGACGGCTGGCTAAGCCCCGAGGTCGACTGGCCTTCGTGGATGGAGACCGAGGAGGCCCGCCGCCTGCGCGACGACCCGACCGCCATCCCGGACGCCACCGTGGAGCAGCTGCGGAAGCTCCTTACCACCGTCATCCGGCAGGACCGCTTCGTGACGGGAGCGCTGGCGGGAGCCTTCGAGTCCGGCATGCTGACAGCAGTCGTGCGGCGCGCGGAGCAACTCCGCCTCGGAGCGGCCGCGGAAGGCCCTGAAAGCTGACACAGGGCAGTCCACCGGACCAGGTCGAGATCGAGGACGAGGGGCCGACCAACCTGCGGCCCTGGGCCGCCTTCACCTACCGCGACTACCGCTACCTCTGGGCGGCCGGCCTCTCCACCGTCGTCTCCCGCTGGATGCGCATCCTCGTCACCGCCCAGTGGCTGTTCGAGGTCACGGGCTCACCCGCCCAGCTCGGCCTGATTGGCGCCGTCCAGCTCATCGTCCAGATACCCGCCCTCCTCTGGGGCGGCGCCCTCGCCGACTACATGAACCGCAAGCACCTCGTGTCGGCCGCTCATGCCGTCACGCTGGTTGTCCTCCTCGTGCTGGGGTTCCTCGCCGCCGCCGGAACCCTCAGCGTCTGGCAGGTCTACGTCGCCATCGGCATCACGGCTGCCACGCAGGTCATCTCCCAGCCCGCCGCCGCCGCCCTCACCCCCACCGTCGTCCCCCGACGCCACCTCATGCTCGCGATCACCGGCGAGACAGCCACCATGAACGCCGGCTCCATCCTCGCGCCCCTCCTCTTCGCCGGCGTCGCCGAGGTCTTCGGCCTGACCGCCGCCTTCTTCGTGGCGGCGGGCGCGACCGCCCCCGCCGCCGCCCTGCCCCTCTTCATCCGCGCCCGCGGCCAGGTCGCGCAGGCCCCCGAAGGTTCAACCGTGCGCCGCGTCTGGGAGGGCTTCCTCTTCGTCATCCGCCACCCCATCCTCCCCGGCCTCTTCCTCCTCGATATCGGCATCACCGTCGTCTCCTTCTACCGCGAGATCCTGCCGGTGATTGCGAAGGGCCTCTTCAAGGGCGGCGCGGGCGCCGTCGGCGTCCTCGGCTCCGCAAACAGCGCCGGAGCGGTGGCCGGCTCCTTCGGCGCCCTCTTCTTCGCCGGCTACCGCTCCAAGGGGATGCTCGTCATCTACGCCTCCCTCGGCTACGCAGTCGTGCTCCTCCTCTTCTCCAACGTCACCGCGCTCTGGGCGGGCGCTATCACCATTGCCCTCATCGGGCTCGCCGATGCCGTCACCGTCGCCGTCCGCCAGACCACCGTGCAACTCACCACGCCCGACGACATGCGCGGCCGCGCCTCCGCCTTCCTCGTGCTCGCGGCGGTCACCGCGAACAACATCGGAACGCTCTGGGTCGGCCTCTGGTCGTTCTGGATCGGCGAGCGCGCCACCATGATGCTGGGCGCCTTCCTCGCCTTCGGCGCGACGCTCCTCATCTGGCGGCTCTGGCGACCCCTGCGCGAGTACCGCTACCCCTGAGTCATCCCCCTAGCGATAGGGGATGATCTGGGCGTAGTCGACGGCGCTCTCGATCACGCGCGAGTACGCGTAGTCGACCACCAGCACGTCCTTCATGATCGGACCCAGCATCGGCCCCACAATCTCCGTGTGGTACGGGTGCGAGGCATACGCCTCCATCGCCTCGATCGAGTCGACCTCGGCGATGAACACCAGGTCGAACCGGTCCGTTGCCGAGCCGTAGTACGGCCCCGGGATCCCGAGGATCCAGCGCCGGATGAACGGCTTCTGCCGCGGGAAGCGGTCGAGCGCGAGCGTGAACTCCTCGATGGCCTCCTCGCTGGCGTCGTCCTTGAAGGCCAGGCAGGTCACGTGCGCGATGGCGACGTTGTCGTCGCCCTCCCGCGGCGCGCTGTAGGCGATCGCGCTCTGCTGCACGGCGGTGAACTCGAAGTCCACCACCAGCACGTCCTCGATGATCGGCCCCATCAGCGCCGCCGCGTCCATGTGGAACGGGTGCTTCGCGTAGTCGACCATCGCCGCCGGCGAGTCCACCTCCACCGAGAAGGCGAGGTCGTATGCGTCGCTGGAGATGGGGTAGTAGTTCCCGGGCTTCCCCGAGATCCAGCGGCGCAGGCCGGGCTTCTTCGACGGGAACTCGTCGAGCTTGTCCCAGAACTCCTGGATGAGGGCCTCGTCGGCGCCCTCCTTGAAGCTCATGAAGACGGTGTGGGAAACGCCCATGGCGGTCCTCCTGTCGGCGAACCGCGGTTACATCCCGGCCCGCCCGATATTCGCCGCGAGTATAGGCGCATCGCCGCCCCTGTAGACTCGCGCCGATCCCACAGGAGGCCCCCATGCAGATTGGCTCCCAGCTCCACAACAATGCCACCAGCTGGCAGGACATCTCCGCCGTCGCCCGTGCCGTCGATGCGGGCCGCTGGTCCAGCCTCTGGGTCTACGACCACTTCTTCCCCCCCGTCGCCAACCTCGGCAACGCGATCCCCACCTTCGAGGCCTACGCCCTCCTCGCCGGCCTCGCCGCCACCACCGACCGCGTCCGCCTGGGCACGCTCGTCACCGGCAACACCTACCGCAACCCTGCCCTCGTCGCCAAGATGATCGCGACCATGGATGACATGAGCGGCGGCCGCATGAACCTCGGCATCGGCGCCGCCTGGTTCGAGCGCGAGCACACCGCCTTCGGCTGGAAGTTCCCCTCCCTCAAGGAGCGCCTCGACCGCCTCGATGAGGCCGTGCAGGTCATCCGCCTCCTCTTCGATACCGAGGGCCCCGTCAGCTTCGATGGCGAGTACTACCAGCTAGACGACACGCCCTTCGAGCCCAAGTGCATCCAGGAGCCGCACGCCCCCATCATGGTTGGCGGCGGCGGCGAGAAGCGCACCCTCCGCACCTGCGCCCGCTACGGCGACATCATGAACGTCGACGGCCCGCCCGACTTCGTCCGCCGCAAGATCGAGGTGCTCGAACAGCACTGCGCCGACATCGGCCGCGACCCCGCCGAGATCAAGAAGACCATCCAGCTCACCTGCGTCATCCAGGACGACCCCGAGAAGGCGGCGATGTGGCGTGAGCGCTACGGCGGAAACATGTCGCCCGAGGAGCGCGAGCGCGACCTCGCCATCGGTCCCCCCGAGCGCATCGTCGAAGTCCTCAAGCGCTACGAGGAGGCCGGCGTCGAGGAGGCTATCTTCGCCCGTCTCCCCAACAACCCCGCCCTCTACCAGCGCCTCGACGAGGAGGTCATCAGCGCCTTCGATTGATGTCCCAGCCCCTCCCCGAAGGCGTATCCTGACCGGTCACAGCGAGCCGTCCGGCTCGCGGGGAGCCTGAGCATGAAGGCAGGACAGAAGGCGGCTGAACGCCTCAAGACGAACATCGACCCGCGCGAGTTCGATACCCCCGAGCACCGCAAGGACCCCTTCCCCCTCTACAAGCGCCTGCGCGACCACCGCCCCCTCTTCCGCGATGGCTTCCACGGACGTTGGGTGCTGAGCCGCTACGAGGACATCGTCAACGTCTTCCAGGACAACGAACACTACGACCGCGCCACCTACAACCCCGAAGGTGCCTACAAGTTCGGCGAGCGCTCCGTCTTCGGCCCCAACATCCTCGAGTACGGCAACAGCCAGCGGCACCGCTGGATGCGCAACATCGTCGCCGACCAGTTCGTCGGCAACCGCCTCCAGGCCTTCCTCCCCTACATCGAGATGATCGCCCGCGAGCTCCTCCAGCAGATCTCGGAGAAGGCCGCCGACGACATCGCGAAGGGCTTCGCCGATACGGGCGAGGTCGAGCTGGTCGAGCAGTTCTCCAACCAGTTCCCCGTGCGCGTCATCTCCAACATGCTCGGCCTCGACCGCTCCGACGAGGACACCTTCGTGCGCTGGTACCAGCGCCTCATCGCGGGCATGGGTTCGGGCCAGTACTACGTCGATGGCATCCATGCCCGCGACGAAATCTGGGACTACCTCGAGCCCATCATCGAGGAGCGGCGCGAGAACCCCGGCGAGGACCTCGTCTCCCGCATCGTCACCGCCGAGCTGCAGGGACAGCGCATGAACACCGAGGAGGTCAAGGGCTTCGTCGCCCTCCTCCTCGCCGCCGGCGGCGATACCACCGACAAGGCCATCGCCAACATGTGGTACCACATGCTCTACACCCGCCCCGACCAGTTCGAGGAGGTCCAGCGTGACCACTCCCTCTGGACCAACGTCTTCACCGAGATGATGCGCTACGACCCCGTCGTGCATGGCCAGGGGCGGCGCACCACCTGCGAGATCGAGATGTACGGCGAGGTTATCCCCGAGCGCGCCTCCGTTTCCCTCCTCCTGGGCGCCGGCAACCGCGATGAGCGTGTGTTCAAGGACCCGGACACCTACGATGTCTTCCGGGACGACCTCCACATGGGCCGCGAACTCCGCTCCGGACGCTACCCCGATGGCCGCGCCGGCCACCTCGGCTTCGGCATGGGCCAGCACTTCTGCATGGGCTACGCGATGGCCCGCCAGGAAGCGATCATCGCCAGCACGCGCCTCTGCGAGGCCATGAAGAACCCCCGTCCCAAGTTCCCCACCCACGAGGGCATCAGCGGACCCAACATCAACGAGGGCGGCTTCCGTGCCCCCCGTGAGCTCTGGGTCCAGTTCGACGTCGCCTAGAGGCGGCCCGGCGCCACATCACGAGAACGCCACAGGAGAATCCATGAAGACCGAAGTTCACCCCCTCAGCGGCGCCACCTACACCGAGCTCGGCGACGGCAAGGTCCGTGTCGAGAAGGCGAAGAAGTACGGCATCTTCCAGTGGGACGGCATCCACATCGAGGGTGACCTGAAGTACGCCGACCCCCACCTCCTGCAGTGGGTCGGCGGCCCCGAGCTGCCCCCCGAGTTCGTCGAGAACGACCCCCGCCGCTCCGCCCGCATGCAGAGCCAGACCACCCGCGACGCGGCCGCCGCCGAGGCGCAATATACCGGCGGCACCGCCCTCGCCGGCGAGATCGACGACACCTTCACCCGCTACACCGGCGACCCCGGACGCGACACCGCCGCCGGCCGCCGCTCCTCCGGCATCTCCTTCATGGAGCTGCTCGAAGGCGACCAGTACCCCGAGCGCATCCCCGAGACCCTGCGCATGGAGAACTCCCTCGAGGGTGGCGTCCGCAAGGTGCCCACCGAGCGCTACACCCAGAAGAAGTGGCACGACCTCGAAGTCGAGCGCCTCTGGATGAAGGTCTGGCAGATGGCCGCCCACGTCGACGACATCCCCGAGGTCGGCGACTACATCGTCTACGACGTCGCCCACCTCTCCTGGCTTGTCGTCCGCACCGGCGAGAACGAGTTCAAGGCCTACAACAACGCCTGCCTCCACCGTGGCCGGCAGATACGCGAGTTCGACGGCAAGAAGGCCACCGAGTTCCGCTGCCCCTTCCACGGCTGGTGCTGGGAGATCGACGGCTCCCTGCGCGAGATCCCCTCGGAGTGGGACTTCCCCGAGGTGCGCGAGGACGCCAGCCACCTGCGCGAGGCGAAGGTCGGCACCTGGGGCGGCTTTGTCTTCATCAACCCCGACCCCGACGGCGAGTCCTTCGAGGAGTACCTCGGCGACCTGCCGAAGCACTACGAGAAGTACGAGTACGAGAAGAAGTACAAGCAGATGCACGTCGCGAAAGTCGTGCGCGCCAACTGGAAGGCGAACCAGGAAGCCTTCATGGAGGGCTACCACATCATCGCCACCCACCCCCAGCTCATGATTTACGGCGGCGACGGCGCCAACCACCAGTACGACTCGTTCGGCAACTGGTCCCGGGCCGTTACCGTGGCCGCCCGCACGAGCGCCCACCGCAACATCCACCCGCCTCGCGACGAGATCTTCGCCACCCGCCACAAGATGGCCGACATGATGCGAGAGACCCTGCGCGAGACGATCGGCGACCGCGTCGATGTCTACTGCGACGCCGAGCTCATCGACGGGCAGTACAACAACCTCTTCCCCAACTTCCACCCCTGGGGCTCGTTCAGCCGCATCGTCTACCGCTTCCGCCCCTACGGCGACGACCCCGACATGAGCATCATGGAGGTCATCTACCTCGCCCCCTGGCCCGAGGACAAGCCCAAGCCGCCCGCCGCCCAGATCCACTGGCTCGGCCCGGATGACCCCTGGACCGACGCCCCCGAGATGGGCGGCCTCGCCCGCGTCCTCAACCAGGACAGCTACAACCTGCCCAAGGTGCAGAAGGGCCTCAAGACCAAGCAGGACCCCTACATCTATCTGGCCGCCTACGAGGAGGGGAAGGTTCGCCACTTCCACCACCTCTACGACCAGTGGGTCGCCTACGACGACGGCGACTAGGCCGTAGCCAGGCGAGGTTCCGTGCCCCTGCGGCGCTGCAAGTTCTGCCCCGCCCCTCCCCTGGAGGAGGTCGCCGTCTCCATGTGGACGGACGACCCCTCCGACGTGCGCCGCGACACCATCAAGCTCTGCCGCAAGCACCTGCTGCGCCTGCGCAAGGCCGGAGACGCCGGCCACGAGCATCGTGGCGTCCGCTACCGCCCCGGGTTCTGGTAGGCTCGCCTCGCTGCGGACGAGGCCGCCAGGCCCGTCCCCTGGAGGTCCATCACCATGCGTGAAGCCGTCATCGTCTCCACCGCCCGCACGGCCATCGGCAAGGCCTATCGCGGCGCCTTCAACGACACCCCCTCGCCCTCCATGGCCGCCCCGGTCGTGAAGGAAGTCGTCGCCCGCGCCAACCTCGACCCCGCCGAGATCGACGATGTCATCGTCGGCTCCGCCCTCCAGCAGGGAACGCAGGGGTTCAACGTCGGCCGCCAGGTGGCCGCTGCCGCCGGGCTCCCCGTGAGCGTCTCCGGCCAGTCCATCGACCGCCAGTGCTCCTCCGGCCTCATGGCCGTCTCCACCGCCGCCAAGCAGATCATCGTCGACGGTATGGAGACCGTCATCGCCGGCGGCATCGAATCCATCAGCCTCGTCCAGAACAAGAACCAGAACACCTTCCGCGCCCAGGACCCCAACGTCCTCGATGCGACCCCCGACATGTACATGCCCATGATCACGACCGCCGAGGTCGTCTCGAAGCGCTACAACGTCTCCCGTGAGGCCCAGGACGAGTACTCGCTGCAGAGCCAGCGCCGTACCGCCGCTGCCCAGGACGCCGGCCTCTTCGCCGACGAGATCATCACCAGCCACGTCACCAAGGTCGTCGTTGATCGCGAAACCGGGGAGACCAGCCGCCAGGATGTCGCCATCGACCTGGACGAGTGCAACCGCCCCTCGACCAACGCCGAGGGCCTGGCCAAGCTTCCGCCCGTCATGGGCGAGGACGGCTTCATTACCGCTGGCAACGCCAGCCAGCTCTCCGACGGCTTCGCCGCCTGCGCCCTCATGGAGGCGTCCGCCGCCGAGAAGCGCGGCCTCGAACCGCTTGGCTACTACCGCGGCATGGCCGTCGCCGGCTGCGAGCCCGACGAGATGGGCATCGGCCCCATCTACGCCGTCCCGAAGCTGCTCGAGCGCACCGGCCTCACCATGGACGACATCGACCTCTGGGAGCTGAACGAGGCTTTCGCCTGCCAGGTCGTCTACTGCCGCGACCAGCTCGGCATCCCCGACGAGAACCTCAACGTGAACGGCGGCGCCATCTCCATCGGCCACCCCTACGGCATGAGCGGCACGCGCATGGTCGGCCACGCCCTCCTCGAGGGGAAGCGCCGCGGCGCCCGCTACGCCGTCATCACCATGTGCGTGGGAGGTGGGATGGGCGCCGCCGGTCTCTTCGAGGTCGCCTGACCATGGGTGAATGGCTCGTTGGCGACATCCTTGAGCGGAGCGTCCTCCTGTACGGCGACCGCCCCGCCGTCATCGACGGGGACGTGCGACGCACCTACGCCGAGACCTCTGAGCGCATCCGCTCGCTGGCCGCGGGCATCCTCTCCCTCGGCGTCGAGCCCGGCCAGCACATCGGCATCCTCGCCAGCAACTCGCACCGCTACTTCGAGACCTACTTCGCCGCCCACTACGCGGGGACGCCCCTCGCCCCCCTGAACATCCGCCTCTCCGGTCCCGAGCTGGAGTTCATCATCAACGACGGCGACCTTCGCGCCTTGCTCGTCGGCCCCGAATTCGTGGAGCTGTTCGAGTCGTTCCGCGACCGCCTCCCGAAGCTCGAGCACGTCATCCTCCTCGCCGATAGCGCGCCCGAGGGGATGCACGCCTACGAGGACCTCGTCGCCGGCAACGAGCCCCTCGCCGCCGCCGCCCGCGACTGGCGCGAGGACGACATGCTCAACCTCTGCTACACCGGCGGCACCACCGGCCTTCCCAAGGGGGTCATGCTCTCTCAGCGCAACGTCGTCACCAACGCCCAGCACATCCAGATGACGTTCGCCTTTGAGGAGCCCGACGTGTGGCTCCACGCCGCCCCCATGTTCCACCTCGCCGACGCCTGGGCCTGCTACTCCGTGACCGCCGCCGGCGGGGCGCACGCCTTCGTCCCCGCCTTCGCCCCCGACCGCTTCCTCCAGGTCGTCCAGGAGGCCCGCGTCACCGCCACCATCCTCGTGCCCACGATGATCAACTTCGTCGTCAACCACCCCGGCGTTGGCGACTACGACCTCTCCTCCCTGCGCGCCCTCCTCTTCGGCGCCTCCCCCATGCCCACCGACCGCATCCTCGCCGCCCGCGAGATATTCGGACCCATCCTCGCCCAGGCCTACGGCATGACCGAGACCGCCCCCCTACTCTGCGCCCAGCGCCTGGAATGGCTCGACTACGACACCCCCGAGGGCATCGAGCGACTCGCCTCCTGCGGGCGCCAGGTCCAGGGCGTCGCCGTGCGCGTCGTCGATGACGACGGCGCGCCCGTGCCACCCGGCGGCACCGGCGAGATCGTCGCCCGCGGCCCCAACGTCATGCTCGGCTACTGGAACCGCCCCGAGGAAACCGCCGCCGTCCTCATCGATGGCTGGATGCACACCGGCGACGTGGCCCGCATCGACGAGCAGGGCTTCATCTACATCGTCGACCGCTCCAAGGACATGATCGTGAGCGGTGGCGAGAACGTGTACACCACCGAGACCGAGGGCGCTCTCTACGAGCACCCCGCCGTCCTCGAAGCCGCCGTCTTCGGCATCCCCGACGACCGCTGGGGCGAGGCCGTCCACGCCGCCGTCGTCCTGCGCGAAGGCGTCACCGCGACGGAGTCCGACCTGATCGAGCATTGCCACTCGCTCATCGCCGGCTACAAGTCCCCCAAGAGCGTCGAGTTCCACGAGACGCCGCTGCCCAAGTCGGGCGCCGGCAAGATCCTAAAGACGAACCTCCGCGCACCCTGGTGGGAAGGCTACGAGCGGGGCGTGAACTAACGCGGTCGGGCTACGTGGAGAGCGGGTTCTCCCCGATCAGGTGATCCTCGACCGGCCGCCCCTCGCCCAGGTCCTCCGCGATCACGCGGTCGAGCGCCTCCCGCGCCAGCCCCGCGTACCACCGCCCCTCCGGGTACACCACCGCCGTCGGTCCGCTCTCGCAGATGCGCAGGCACCCGACCTTCGTCCGGTAGATGGGCGTGGCGCCCTCGCGCTTGTTCAACTCGCCCACGCCGCTCTTGAGCCGCGTCCAGGCGGCCATGCCTTCCTCCGGCGTGCAGCAGTCCGGCCCCGTGCAGATGAACACGTGCCGGCCGTAGCCGCCCACGCCCCGCCGCTCCGCCTCCGCGCGCGCCCCGTCCAGATCGGGTTCGGTGGTTTGCTCGTCCGTCATGCTTCCTCGCGGAGAGGATAGGGGAATCGGCGCAGCCGGTCGCGTGCCGGCCCCGCGGACACGAACATGCCCGCTCCCGGTGGCGGGTGTCCACCGGCAACGGGCATGCGAAGCCCCCGCTTGAGCGGGGGCTTCAGGTCCCGAACGTGAGGCGAGCGATTACAGGCGCAGCTTGCCGTGCGACGGCTGGCGCCGGCGCTGGCGCTGCGGCAGAGCCGCTTCCTCGGCCGCCAGGTCGATAGGCGGACGGGTCAGCACTTCGTGTACGTAGCCGCACATGATGCAGCTGCCGTAGGTGCCGTGCCAGTCACGCTCCACGATGATGGAGCCGCTGCACTTCGGGCACGTCTGGGGCGGGGCCTCTTGCAAGGCAGGCATGGGGAACTACTCCTGGGTTCCGTGAGGCAAGATCATCTCGGCCTCGAAGCGAGCATCCTGCTCGCCAGGCCTTCCTAGTGCATACGGGGTTAGCTGACGGGTTCGGGCGGAAGGTTGCCCTAGGGACTGGAGATGTCCCATTCACCCCGGTAGATGGTTCCCCCGCTGCGCCATTGAGACGCACTCTGCAGGTTTCGGTTTTCACCGAGCGCATGCCCCTTGCGGGGCACCATGAAGCTAGCAGCCCCGAGATCGGCCTGTCAAGGACTTTGGGAAGGAAATCACAAATAATTTCCAAATTCCCTCGATATTCGTCTGATATAGCCCGTCCGGGCCCTAGACGGCCACCAGCGCGGGCGCGATCACCGCCCCCGACGCCCCCAGCCAGACCGCCAGCGCAAGCCCCGTCTCCCGCGTCACACCCTGCTTCTCGCCGCCCCGCCCGGCGAGGGCCAACCCCATAACCAGCGCCGCCACCGCCGCTCCCGCCGCGACCTCCCAGCCGGCGTTCCCCCCCGCCAGCGGCCTCGCGATGAGCCCTGCTACCACCGGCACTGCCAGGACCACCACCGCCCCCAGCGTCCGCGCCGCCGCCTGGCCTCCTCCCATCGCCGCGAGTCCAATCGCTCCCAGCAGCGCGACGAGCGCTACCAGCGCCCCCACCCCCGCCAGGCCGTCGAGCCGCAGCGGCGGCAGCGCCGGGAAGGGCCCGGGCGCGCCCGCGAGAACCCGTGCGGCCTCGTCCAGGCGGCCCTCCTCGATGCGAAGGGCGATGAGGCGCCTTGTCTCTCCCTCGCCCGCCAGCAGAAGTTGAGGCACGTCCGCTGCTCGCACGTCGTTCCGGTCGAGCTGGTCGCGGTACGACGCAAGCTCGTACGCTGCCTGCGCTTCGAAGTCCTCGAAGTCGGGCGTCACGCCGAGGTCCGCCGTGAGCCCCACGTACCGTGGGACATCCGCTGCCGCCACGTTCCCCAGCTCCGCCCGCACCGCCAGCAGCAACCCCGCTACCAGGACCGCCCCCACGAGCGCCGTCCACCCGACCCCATGCGTCCATCCCGGCGCGAGCGCTCGACGCGCGGTCGCCGCGAACGGAGCCAGCGGCATCGGCGCGGGTCCCTCCTCGGGCGTCTCCGCCCCCTCGCGCGCGCGCTCGGCCAGCGCCGCCGCGTTCGCCGTGCTCGACCCGAACCAGCGCACGGCGCTGGCCGAAGGCGCCAGCGCCAGCGCTCCCGCCGCCGCCATCGCCACTCCGTACAGCGCCGTTGTGGTCGCGCTAACCCCTGGGATCTCCACCTGCCACCCCAGCACGAAGGCGGCCACGAGGGCAGCCCCCGCCAGCAATACGAAAGCGGCCCCGGTTCCCCGGTAGCTTGACCCGTCCCCCACGATTGTCCGCCCGGCCAGGAAGATCAGCGCGCTCATCCCCGCCCCTGTCAGCGCTGCCCCTGCGAACCACCAGCGCCCCTCCTCCAGCAGCGCGACCGGCGCCAGGAACGCCAGCGCCCCGCCCAAAACCGCCGCGATCCAGTACCCCGCCACCACCGACCGCCCCGCGTTCCGCAGCGCCCGCGCCCAGTACGGCAGCGTGATCGCTGCGACCGTCGCAGCGGCGAGTCCCAGCGCTATCACCACCAGGGGAGCCACCAGCCACACGCTCTCATCGGTGAGGAGCGCGATCGGCGCCCCCAGCACCAGCCCCGCCCCGCCGCCCGCTGCCATCAGCGCGAGCGTATCCGCCCCGCCCGCGGCGCTCGCCGCGGACTCGATCGCCTCCGCCTCTGGCCCCTCCTCGTCCTCGGTGTCTTCGCTCGCCGCCAGCAGCCGCGCCGTCAGCGCCGTGAGCGCTGCCCCCGCCCCCGCGCCCAGCACGAGGAAACCCGCCTCCCCGCTGGGCACATCCGCGAAACGCGTCGCAATCCCGTAGAGACCAGCCACGCCCCCCACCGCCAGCGCCCCGCCCAGCAACGCGGGCGCCGTCCCCGACCAGAGCGTGATCGCCAGCGCCTGCCGCAGGGTTCGGTCGGCCGCCGTCGCCGCCCGTTCGCTCGCTCGCTGTCCCAGGGCCGCTCCCGCCCCCGCCGTTGCCGCTGCCGCCAGCGCTCCCGCCAGCACCGCCAGACCCGCGACCGCCCCGGACTCGACGCCGTCGCGGTACGCCCCCACCGCCGCTCCGTACCCCGCCCCCGCGACCAGCCCCGCCGTCACGCTGATCGTGACCAGCCGCCACAGGAATGAGCCGCCCAGTTCGCGGGTCCGCTGGGCCGCTGCGGCCACGGCCTCGCTCGGGCGCGTGCGCAGCAGGATGTCGAGCGCGAACCAGAGGGCGAAGACGGCGGCGACGACCGCCGCGAGCGGTATCGCGAGCTGCGCCACGATCACCGCTCGCCTCCTCTCCGCCCCCCGCCAGAGGGGCGCGGCTGGCGGCTACGCTAGATGAACAGCGGCCCGAAGACCACCGCCACGATCGACATCAGCTTCAGGAGGATGTTGAGCGAGGGGCCCGAGGTGTCCTTGAACGGATCACCCACGGTGTCGCCCACAACGGCGGCCTTGTGCGCTTCCGAGCCCTTGCCGCCGAAGTGTCCTTCCTCGATGTACTTCTTCGCGTTGTCCCAGGCGCCGCCCGCGTTCGCCATCATGATGGCGAGCATCGCGCCCGCCGCGATCGAGCCGATAAGCAGGCCGCCCAGCGACTCCGCGCTGATAACCGCGCCCACGAAGATGGGAACGGCCACGGCCAGCAGCCCCGGAATGACCATCTCGCGGAGCGCCCCGTTCGTGGAGATGCTCACGGCGCGCTCGTAGTCCGGCTCCTCAGTACCGTCCATGATGCCCGGCTTCTCGCGGAACTGGCGCCGCACCTCTTCCACCATCGCCTGCGCCGCACGCCCCACCGCGCCCATCGAGAGCGCCGAGAACACGAACGGCATCAGCGCGCCGATGAGGATGCCCACCATGACGTCCCAGTCGAGGAGGTTGAACACCTCCACGCCGGTGGTGATCGAATAGGTCGCCAGCAGCGCCAGCGCCGTCAGCGCCGCCGAGCCGATGGCGAAGCCCTTGCCGGTCGCCGCCGTCGTGTTGCCAAGCTGGTCGAGCGCGTCCGTGCGCTCGCGGACTTCGGGGTCCAGGCCCGCCTGCTCGGCGATGCCGCCGGCGTTGTCGGCCACCGGGCCGTATGCGTCCGTCGCGAGGGTGACCCCAAGCGGGGCGAGCATGCCCACCGCCGCCAGCGCCACTCCGTAGAACCCGGCGAACTCGTTCGCCAGGATGATGGCGACCACGATCGTGATCAGCGGGATCGCCGTGGAGAGCATGCCCAGGCTCATCCCGCCGATGATCACCGGCCCGGAGCCCGTCTCCGCCTGCTGGGAGAGGTTCACCGTCGGGCTGTAGCGGAACGGCCCAATGGCGAAGCCCTCGGATGAGGTAAAGCCTTCTGTCACGGTCCCGATGATCTGGCCCGCGACAAGGCCCACGAGGATCGCCCAGAAGAGATCCCAGGGCAGGTCGATGACGGCGATCGCGATTGCTGCGCCCACCAGCACTAGTCCGGAGGCGCCGTACACGCCCGCCCGCAGCGCCCAGAGCAGCTGGCCCTGGCTCGCCTGCTCACCCGTCCGCACCAGGAAGGTCGAGAGGATGGCGGCGAAGATGCCGATTCCCGCCACCAGTAGCGGCAGCATCACGGCGTCGCCCTTAAACGAGTAGTCGGTCTCCTTGAAGAGGCCGGCCGCGCCGGGGAAATCGACGGTCCCGCTGGTGGCCGTGATGATCGCGATCGCAGCCAGCGCCATCGTGGCCACCATCGAACCCACGTACGACTCGAACAGGTCCGCGCCCATGCCGGCCACGTCGCCCACGTTGTCGCCCACGTTGTCTGCGATGGTCGCGGGGTTGCGCGGGTCGTCTTCGGGAATGCCCGCTTCCACCTTGCCCACGAGGTCCGCGCCCACGTCGGCTGCCTTCGTGTAGATGCCGCCGCCCACGCGCGCGAAGAGCGCGATCGAGGAGGCGCCGAACGCGAAGCCCGCGAGCGGGACCGCGCTTTCCCAGATCAGGTAGAGAACCGCGAGGCCGAGGATGCCCAGCCCCACCACCGTCATGCCCATGACGGTGCCCGAGTTGAAGGCCACGCGAAGGGCCGGATTCAGCCCTTCCTGCGCCTTCGCCGCCGTGCGCACGTTCGCCCGCACGGCGATCGTCATGCCCAGGTAGCCCGCGCTCGCCGACAGGATCGCGCCCACGAGGTACGAGATCGACATGGCCGGCGCATTGCTGTCGAAGCTCCAGAACCGGCTGTCCATCGGGCTCTTGTCGAGCACGTCCAGGTCGATGAACAGCAGCAGGACGACGAACACGGCGGCGACGAAAATCGCCAGCACCGCGTACTCGCGCTTCAGGAACGCGGCCGCGCCGAGCTGAATCGCGCGGGCGATGTTCTGCATCGTCTCGTTCCCCTCGTCTTCGCGTACCACCGCGAATACGCGGAAGGCGGAAAAGATGAGGGCGAGCACGCCCGCGATAATGGCGAAGATCAGGATCTCCATGGTTCCCCCAGAAGCAGGTGCTGCACGGCGTCGCGCACCGCGAGGGAGCCCCCACGGACGGCAATCGCAGCAGGATATGGGCCGCTAGGCACTCTAGCGCTCCGCCCCCCTGCGTTCAATGTGACGCCTGTGTTTCCGGGGCGCTGGAGCGGTCAGCCCTCGGGTGTCGCTCGCCGCTGCACGATCGCCATCGTCAGGTCGCCCCGCGTGCGCTCCAGGATGCCCCGCGTCTGGTCCGTCGTGCGCCGCAGACCGCCCGTCATCGCGTCGGGGAAGTCGATAGTGACCAGCAGCGAATAGATGTCGTCCATCGCGTCGAGCAGCGCTTCGCACCCCTCGAAGTCGCCCTGGCGCAGCCGGTCGAGGATGACTCGCCGCAGCTCCCCCGCCGCCTCCGCCACCCCGTTCAGCCAGGCCGCCGCGTTCACGCCCAGTTCCTCTGGCGAGGGCAACGGCCCTCCCGAGACCAGCGCGAACGTCGCCCGCGCCTCCGCGTACTCCTTCTCCGCGTCGTGTACGAAACCCGCGTGCTCGATGTCCGGGTGCCCCGAGAGCCCCCCGAACCCCTCGTCCGCCGCCGCCCGCGCCGCGTCCAGCCGGGCCTCCGCCTCCGCCAGTTCCCCCCGATGCACCTCGCGGATGCTGCGCGCGCTCGCCTGGATCAGCGCCCGCGAGGCGCGCAGCGCCTTCTCCCGGGCTGCGTGCTTCTCCTCCAGGTGCGCGACGATGCGCGGAGCGATCTCCGCCAGGGGCGAGGTGTCGGGCCGGGGGTCGCCCCCGCCCGCGCTCACAGGTTCTTGACCGGGTCCGGCAGGTCGCCCTCGCGCGCCGCGTCGATCATCTCGCGCGCGCTCTCCGGCATATCGACGCCGTAGTCGTCGAACTTCTTCTCCACCCACGACCCGATCTGGCGCGGATCCTTCAGGTCGGCCTTGTCGCCATCGACCCCCGGGTCGCCGTAGCGCTCGAGGATGTCCTCGCGCGAGTACGTCCGCGCGAAGCTGGAGACCAGCCGCTGGGTCGACTCGCTGCCGCAATGCTCGCAAGCGGCCGTCGCCTTTGGGTCCGGCTTGCGCGAGAAGTGGTTCGTGATGCGCCGGCAGTCGTCGCAGCGAAACTCGTAGATCGGCATAACGTAGGGATGGTAGCACGCCGCACGGCGCTATTCGTCGGGAATCTCGAGCCCGCGAAAGTGCTCGATGTGGGCCACCGAGTCGCCCGCCCCGATGTCGAGGCTGACGAGGTCGATGCGGACGCATTCGGGGTCGAGGCCCTGCTCCTCGCAGTACTCCATCGCGCAGCGCCACATGCGCTGCAGCTTGCGCGTGTCCAGCGACTCCGCCGCCGTACCCCGCTCCGCCCGCCGCGTCCGCACCTCCACGAAGGCGATGTCCTCGCCGTCCCGCGCCACCAGGTCGATCTCGCCGCTGGGCGTGCGCGCGTTCCGATCCACGATCTCCAGGCCTGCTGCCTCCAGCCGGTGCCCCGCCACGCGCTCGCCGAAGGCGCCCAGCTGCTGGCGACGGTTCACAGTTCGAGCCTGCCCTGCGCGAACGGCGCCCAGCTCACGCGGTGCGCCTCGCAAGGACCCCGCCGCTCGATCGCGGCGCGATGCTCGGGGGTGTAGTACCCCTTGTTCTGGCAGAACCCGTATCCGGGGATGCGCTCGCAGAGCTCCGTCATCCAATGGTCGCGCGCCACCTTCGCCACGATCGAGGCGGCCGCCACGGAGACGCTGCGCGCGTCCGCCTTCGGCTCCACCCGCACCCGCGGCAGGGGCAGCGGCAAAGCGTCCGAGATGACCAGGCCGGGCTCGCAGGGAAGCGCCTCGATGGCGCGCAGCACCGACAGCCTCCGCGCCGCGACGATGCCCCTGCTGTCGACCTCCGCGCTCGTCGCCCACCCCACCCCGAACGGGATCGACGCCTCGATCTCGGCGGCCAGCTCCTCGCGAGCAGCCGCCGTCAGCTTCTTCGAGTCGCGCACCCGCCGGAACCACTTCCGCTTGTCGTCCGGCGCGAGCAGCACCGCCGCCGCCGTCACCGGACCCGCGAGCGGCCCCACCCCCACCTCGTCCACCCCCGCGACCGTCGCCGCGCCCTCGCGCCATGCCTCCCGTTCCCAGCGCAGGGAGGGGACGCGGGACCGGGGCTGCTTCTTCCGGGTGGCGGCGCTGCGTGCGCCCGCCACGCTAGCGCGCGACCCCCGCGCGCTCGGCCAGGAGGGCCGCCAGCGCCTCCTCGAGCGCGGGCGGCTCTGGTACGTCCTTGAACTCCGTGAGGCGGCGGTAGATCTCCGCCGCCGCGCGGTGGAACCCGTCCGGGAGGCCTGCCCCGGCGAACGTGTCCGCGATCTCCTCCATCTCCCCCGCGAAGCGCCACGCCTTCGCTGCGCTTCCCAGCGCCCGCGCCTCCCCACCTGCCGCCAACTCCGCCTGCGAGATCGCCCACTCCTCCTGAAGCGCCTCCGCCACCCCCTCGTGCTCGGCCAGCGCGAGGATGCCCGCCAGCAGAGCCGACGTGCCCTTCGTGTAGGCGGCGTAGGCCATCTTCAGGGCGGAGGCCGCTCCCGGCTCCGGCCCGATTGCGATCGCCTCAAGCGGGCTCCCCTCGAACAGCCCTGCCACGCTCCCCGCCTCCGACCCCGACAGGTAGAGCCGCGCCACGCCGGGCTTCCACGCCGGCGGCCCGATGATGCCTCCGTCCACGAACGCCCGCGCCCCGCCCGCCAGCACCGCCTCCCCAATCGCCCGCCCCCGAGCCGGCGACACCGCGTTCGCATCGACGTACACGCCCGCGAACCCTGTCCCCCCGACCCGCTCCGCCTGCGCCAGCGCCGCGTCTGGTGGGCACACGCTGATCAGCGTCCCGCACAAATCCGCCAGCTGATCGAGACTGCCTGCGTCCTCCAGCCCCGCCGCCTCGGCCCGTTCGCGTGTCGCCTGGCTACGCCCGGCGCTCGCCCAGAGCACGCGGTGTCCCCGCCCCGCCAAGGCCGCCCCCACCGAGGCGCCCATCGCCCCCGGGTGGAGGAGTCCGATGGCGCCGCTCGATGAGCCGGCCACCCGTCAGCTCCCGCTCTGCGGCGGCTGCCCCGGAGGCGCCGCAAGCAATGCGTCGAGCTCGGCCGCGTTCTCCGCGAGCTGCTGGTTCAGCACCTCGATCCGCGAGAGCGCCGTCTGCACCTGGGCCAGGTCGCTCTCCAGCTCGCCCGAGGCCAGCAGTGGGTAGAGCGCCTCGCCGATGGCCGTCTTCTCGCGCCGCACCCGTGCTTCCAGGCGGCTCTCGCGCATCTCGAGCTGCGCCCGCCGGGCCTGTTTCCTGGTGGCCTCAGATGCCGCCGTCGCGGTCTCCCGCACGGTGTCCCGGACACGGTCAAAGAAGCTCATCTGCGGGCCAAGTATAGGCTCACGCCCGACGGCATGGAGCCCTCAGGCGCGGGCCAGCGACTCCTCGTACACCTGCGCCATGCCTTCCAGCACGGTGTCCGCCAGGCTGAGGATGCTCTCCATCGCCTCCACCGCCTCGTCCGTGCCCTGCTGCGCCTCCGCAGCGAGCTGCGCCGCCGTCTCCTCCAGTGAGTGCCGCAGTGCGTTGAACGTCATCACCGCGTCCGTCAGCGTCACCCCTGCCGCCACCAGCGTGCGACCGTACTCCCCGCCGATGCCGCGGGCGTCGTCGATGAACCGCTCCGGGCGCGTTCGCGACGACACGAATCGTGCGAACAGGTCGACCAGCTGCCGCCCGATGAAGCGTAGCCGCTCGCGTGTCGACTTCTCCAGGCCCGCGAAGACATCCATCTCGTGGGTCTGGCGCCTCCGATTCAGGCGGCGCTTCACCCGCCCCACGGCCAGCTCGCTGATGCGGTCCGTGTCGACCGCGCTGCTGGCCTGGCTCGTCTGCGCCATGAATTGGCGCACGTCCTCTTCCAGGATGCGGCGGTGGCCGCCGCTCGTCCGGTACGACCGGATCTCCCCCGCGTCCGCCCAGCGGCGCACGGTCGAGTGGCTCACCCCCAGCAGCTTGCTCGCGCGCCCGAGGGAGAGCCACGACTGTGGCTGCGATTCGTCCGTCACAAAACCTCCCAAACCTTGCCCAAAGCATAGGCGAGCCGTCCCCACCCCGCTACTCCCGTTCCTCGCCCCCCTCCTCCGCGATCTCCGTCGCCCGCCTCACGGTGTCTTCCCCGAAGCGATCGCGCAGGGCGTTCACGGCGTCCGCCAGGCGGTCCGCCTCGAATGTTTCCCCCAGTTTCAGTTGGCGCGCCGGCTGACCCAGGTTCATCACCCCCAGCCCGATCAGCCGCACCGGGCGCTCTCCCTCCTCCTGCCAGGCCCGCTCGAACAGCGCCGTTCCCGCCTCGAAGATCTCGTCCGCGAGCGCCACCTGCCCCACCCCCGTCCACGAGCGCGTGAGCGTCTCAAAGGGCGGGAAGCGCAGCTTCAGGACCACCGTGCGAGCCGCCAGCTCGCTGCGAGCCAGGTCGCGCGCCACGCGCTCGGCCTGCGTCCGCAGGATCGCCCGCAGACGCGCCCGGTCACCGACGTCCTTTCCGAACGTCGTTTCGCGGCTGACCGACTTCGCCGTGCCCCGCTCCATCAGCACGGGCGCGTCGAAGCGCCCCTGCGACCGCGCGTGCAGTTCCTCCCCCATCCCCCCGAAACGCTCCCGCAGCGCCTCGGCCGGGTAGCGCGCGACCTCCCCGATCGTGCGCAGCCCCAGTCGCGACAGCCGCTCCTCCAGTTTCGCCCCCACCATCGGAAGCTCGCGCACGGGCCGGGGCGCCAGGAACGCCGCCTCCTCCCCCGCCGGCACGACGCAGACGCCGTCCGGCTTGGCCGCGTCGCTCGCGACCTTGGCGATGAGCTTGTTCGTCGCCACCCCCACCGACGCCGTGATCCCGATCTCCGCTCGCACGCGCTCCCGGATCAACCCAGCGATCGTCTCGCCGTCGCCGAACAGCCGCGCCGACCCCGCCACGTCGAGATACGCCTCGTCCGTACCGGCGGACTCACAGGCAGGGGTGAAGTCGCGCAGGATGGCGTGGAAGCGCTCCGAGGCGGGGGCGTAGTGGGCGAAGTCGACGGGCAGGTAGGTCGCCTGCGGGCAGCGACGCTTCGCCTGCACCATCGGCAGCGCCGAGTGCACCCCGAAGGCGCGCGCCTCGTAGCTGGCCGTGCTCACCACCCCTCGCGGCCCGTCGAACCCCACCACCACTGGCGTCCCCGTCAGCTCGGGCCGGCGCAACAACTCCATCGCCACGAAGAAGGCGTCGAGATCGACATGCAGCACGCCCGGCGAACTCATCCGAACACCCGTTCGAGGTTAGTCTACCCCAGCCTCTTCCCCACCGTCCCCAACACCGCCGCCTTCCCCCCTCGCGGCGTTACCGCCCCAGATGGCTAGAACCCTGCTCGTCCTCAGAATTAGGCGTCCTCGGAGTTCCCGCGCAGGAACTCCTCGATGTCGCCCACCAGGTCGGTGGCCTCGGGCAGCGGGTCGGCCGCGGCTTCCTCCGCCTCGGCCTCCGCCAGCGCGCCTTCGAGCCGTTCCAGGTAGGAGCGCATCTGCGGATCGCCTGCGATGGTCGTGTCGAGCTGGTCGCGGAAGCGGTCCGAGGCGCCCTCCAACTCGTCCAGCTCGAAGCTCGTGCCGAGCAGGCGCTGCAGCCGCTCGAGCACTGCCAACGTTGCCGGCGGACACTGCTCGCCGGTGATGTAGTGGGGCACCGTCGCCCACAGGCTCGCGGAGGGCAGCTTCGCCTCCTGGAGCGCGTAGTGGAGGATGCCCACGATGCCCGTGGGGCCCTCGTAGCGCGACCGCTGCAGGTCCAGCTGCTTTGCCAGTTCCGGGTCGGCGGCGCTGCCCGTCACGCCGATCGGCCGCCGGTGGCTCGCTTCCCCAATGAGCGCTCCCAGTGACACCACCATCGACACGTCGAGCGTGTTGAAGAGGTCCATGCACTCCTCGGTGAAGGTGCGCCAGCGCAGGTTCGGCTCGGCCCCGATGCCGATCACGTAGTCGGGACCCTCCCCCGGCGTGCGCGCGTAGTAGAACTCGTTTCCCGGCCAGGTGAGCTGCCGCTCGCCGCTCGAATCCAGCCGCACGGAGGGACGCGTCTCCGTGAACGCGTAAAACGGCTCCGAAGCGATCGACGCGAACCGTCGCGCTCCCAGCCGTCGCACCACGAAGCGTGCCGCGTTGCTGGCCGCGTTGGCCGCGTCGTTCCAGCCCGTGAAGGCCATCACCACCACCGGCGACCGCAACGCGGGCTCGGGCGTCCGCTCCATGGTCAGGTACCGCATCCGGCTCCCTTGGGGGTGTGTCCCCGCGCGGCGATTCTAGGCCCATCGCACTCCAGCCGCGCGGGAGCCCAGGTTAGAAGGGAAGCGCTCAGGCCAGCCCTCTGGCCGCCAGCGCCTCGCGAAGCCACCGGCGAGTGATGTGTCTCTCGCCGAGTCGCACCTGTTCAGCCGCGTCGTCGGGGGCGACGGTGCGCCTTGCCGTCGTCTCGTGCCGGGGCGCCCACGGATTGAGCACGACCTCCGCACGCCACAGCGACCGGATGAGCACGAGGCCCTCCTCTGGACCGCTGAGGCAGACGCCCCTGGAGTAGCCGAGCAGCGTCGCATCCTGCACAACCGCACAGGCCTCTTCGAGCACCTCCCGCACGAGCGTCGCGCGCCAGTCCTCGTCCCCTTCAGGCCGCCCCGCGGGGAACTCCCACTCAGGCCCCGACTGCCGCACCAGGACGACCGATCCGTCGGGTGTGAAGCAGATGCCCCCCGATCCATGCCGCGTGCCTTCGGGAGGGGGCTCCGGCGGGTGCCACGACAGCATCCAGTCCTGGCCGCGGTCGTCCCGAAACGCGTACTCATTCCCCTCCCGTGCCACGTCCTCCGGGCCCGTCACCTCATCCCCCTCCCTGCCCCACGGTCGCCGTCAGCACCGGTCTGCCCCCCTCGCGGCGCCGACCGCGGGAGCGGCATTCACCGGCGCCGTTGAAAGAGTCAACCGGCGTATTCCCAGCCGAGTTCCTTCTCCGTGAGGATGTCGCCGCTTCGGGTTACGTCGCCGTCGGTCACGCGGCCGACAACGATCGTGTGGTCCCCAGTCTCCAGGTAGTGCTCCACCGTGCACGAGTACCAGCCCAGCGCTTCGACCAGTACCGGCGCGCCCTCCGGCGTGAGCCAGTGCTCCAGCCCCGCCAGCTTGTCCGTCACCGCCGCCGAGGCCTCCGCCGACCGCCCCTTGATCTTCTTCCCCTCCGCCGGCATCACCACCTTGCGCGCGATCTCGTCACCGTCGCGCTCATGCAGCAGGTTCACGGTGAACGCGCCCGTCTCGCGCACGAAGCGCAGGGTGCGCGCGTCGTTCTCGATCGAAGCTGCCACCAGCCGTGGCTTGAATGACACCTGCATCACCCAGTCCGCGATCATCAGGTTGCGCTCGCCCGCGCTGTTCACCGACCCGACCACGTGCACGCCGTAGCACATCTTCAGGAGCGCCTTCTCGATCGGCTCGAGGTTGAGCGGCTCGCCGGGGATGCTGGGGAACTCCGATCCGGGGTAGGGCTGCTGTGTCACTGCTACTGTCCGTTCGTGGCGTCCCCGTCGGCCGGACCCCGTCTCGGGCCGGGCTTCCGCCGTGGGCGCCGGCTAGGAACACTGTAGCCGAACCCGCGGAAACGAGAGCGATTGTCGAGGCTTGCCCACGGGCAGGACCTGTCCCTTACACGGTTGCCGCTTGTATCGCCGAACCCTAGTATTGCCCCGCAAACCTCCCAACAACAGGACCAGAACCAACCGTAATGACAGTTTTGCAGCTTTTCCCGAGAAGGCCTCGCCTGCTCCTCGCCCTCTCCCTTGTCGGCCTCCTCAGCGCGGCCCTGCTCGTTGCCTGTAGCGGCGACGAAGACGCCCCGCCGGCGCCCACCCCCGCCGCTACCGAGGCCGCCACGGAGGCACCGACCGAAGCCGCCACCCCCGAGCCCACCGAGGCCGCCACGCCCGCACCCACGGAAGCCCCGACGGAGGCCCCGCCCGCACCCGGCTACCCCCGCGATGTCGTCGACCTCTTCGGGCGCACCGTCACCATCCCCGATATCCCGGGGGCCATCGTCGCCATCAGCCCCACCGCCACCGAGCTCGTCTACGCCGTCGGCGGGACCATCGTCGGGCGCACCCAGACCGTGAACTACCCGCCCGAGGCCCTTGAGGCGACCGATGTCGGCAGCGCCTATCAGCCCAACCTCGAGGCCATCCTCGCCCTCGAGCCCGACCTCGTGGTGGCCGACTCCACCATCCACATCCAGCCCGCCATCCGCGATACGCTCGAAGGGCTCGGCGTGCCCGTTATCTATGCCGGCGCCGCCAGCGTCGACGAGGTGCTGACCGGCCTTACGCTCCTCGGCGAGGTGCTCGACAACCCCGATGGCGCCGCCGAGGCCGTCGCCGCCATCGAGGCCGCTCGCGCCGCCGCCCGCGAGGCGCTCGCCGGGCAGGAGCTGTCCGCCGTCATCCTCATCGGCGACCGCGACCGCAACCTCTACGCCGCCAAGGCCAGCGCCTTCGGCGGCTCCATCCTCGACTCCCTCGGCATCGCCAACCCCGCCGATGTGCAGCCCGACTCGGGCCCCTTCCCGGGCTTCACCCGGGTCGCGCCCGAGGCCATGCTGGAGTTCGACCCGACCTACATCTTCACCGTCACACCCGCTCCGCCCCCCGCGCCCCGGCTGAGCGGCATGCTCGGCCTCTTTCCCGGATTCAGCGGGCTCCAGGCATTCGTCAACGGGCGCGTGATCGAGCTCGACGTCCAGCTCCTCGTGCAGGCGCCGGGCCCGCGCGTCATCGAGGCGTTCGCCGCCATCGTCGAGGCGGTCGCCGCCGGCGGGCAGTAGCCGGAGAGGGACACCCATGGCGGGACTCACGGCCGAGGTGCGTACGGGAATGTCGTTCCTGGTGCCCCGCGGACGCTCCCGCCGCCATGTCGCCCTCGCCTGCGCGGGCGTCCTCGCGCTCGCCGTCATCGGCCTGCTCACCATGATGTTCGGCGCCGTCAACCTCTCCGCCGGCGAGGCCCTGAGCGGGCTCACGGCCGGCTCGGACTCCCTCTCCGGGCTCGTCGTCGGGCAGATCCGCCTCCCCCGCTTCCTCGACGCCGTCCTCGTCGGCGGTTCGCTGGGAGTGGCCGGCGCGCTGCTCCAGGGCGTCACCCGCAACCCCCTCGGCGACCCGACGATCTTTGGCCTCACGGGCGCCGCCGGCCTCGCCACCGCCGTCTCCATCTCTATCAACCCCCAGATTCCCCAGTGGGGCATCGCCCTCGCCGCAATGATCGGAGGGCTGGGCGGCGCCGGCATCCTCTTCGTCATCGCCTACCGTGGCGCCGTCTCCCCCGTGCGACTGGCCCTCGCGGGCGTCGCCCTCTCCGCCCTCTTCGGGGCCATCATCGTCGGCCTCATCGCCAGCGTTCGCACCTTCATCCAGACCACGCTCGGATTCCTCGCGGGTGGCCTCTACGGCTCCGACTGGTCCGACCTCCGCTCCATCCTCCCCTACGCCATCCCCGCCCTCGCGGCCGCCGTTGCCCTTGCCGGACGCCTCAACGTGCTCTCTCTCGGCGACGAAGTCGCGACGGGCCTCGGCGTGCTCGCCGATCGCACCCGCCTCGCCATCCTCGTCGTCGCCGGCATCCTTACCGCCTCCGCTGTTGCCGTCGCCGGTCTCGTGGGCTTCGTCGGACTCCTCAGCCCCCACATCGCCCGCTACGTCGCCGGCTCGGACAACCGCTACCTGATCCCCGCGTCCGCCCTGGTGGGCGCGATCATCGTGGCCGGCGCCGACCTCGTCGCGAAGCTGATCATCATGCCCTCGGAGATCCCCATGGGCATCATCACCGCCGCCATTGGCGCTCCCTTCCTCCTCTACCTCGTACGATTCAAGGTGTAGCCGTGCGACTCACTTCCGAAAGCCTGACCCTGCGCTACAACGGCCGCGATGCTGTCCACGAGGTCTCCCTCGACCTCGAAAGCGGCGAGCTCATTGCTATCGTCGGCCCCAACGGCAGCGGCAAGACGACGCTCCTGCGAGGCCTCTCTCGCCTGCTCAGCCCCGTTGCCGGACACGTGCTGCTTGATGGCGACGACATCCGCGCGATCAGCTCCCGCGATGTCGCCCGCCGCCTGGCCGTTCTCCCCCAGGAGCACCCCGAGGGCGTCGACATCACCGTGCATGAGCTGGTCTGGCGGGGACGCGCCCCCCACCAGGGCATCCTCCAGCGCGCCACCGCCACCGACCACGAGGCCGTCGCCTGGGCGCTCGACGCCGCCGACGTGAGCCACGTCGCCGCCCGCCCCCTCGGCAGCCTCTCCGGCGGCGAGCGCCAGCGCGCCTGGATCGCCCTCGCCCTCGCCCAGCAGCCCCGCGTCCTCCTCCTCGACGAGCCGACCAGCTTCCTCGACGTGCAGCACCAGGTCGAGGTGATGGCCCTCCTCAGCCGCCTCAACGCCGAGGGCATGACCATCATCGCCGTCGTTCACGACCTCGCCCTGGCCGGGCGCTTCATGCAGCGGGTGATCGGCATGCGCGATGGGCTCATCGCCTTCGATGGCCCCGCCGGCGAGGTGCTCCGCCCGGAGCCCCTCGAGGAGGTCTTCGGCGTGCCCATGGTCGTCCTCGAGGACCCCGAGAGCGGCCTGCCCGTTCCCCTGCCCCGCTACCCCGAGGGCGCGGTTCCTGCCTCGAACGGGTAGCGACCCTACCCGGCCGCCGCGCCCCTACCGGAAGGCGTTGTAGAGGCCGTCGTTGTCCCCGCTCTGCAGGTCCGAGGTGACGCCCCCGATGGCGACGATCGGCTTGTCGCTCGTGATCGCCATCCCGCCCGTCAGGCAGCCGGGCTTCGCGTCGAGGCCCGTCAGCCGCTTGTCATCCGAGCCCTGGTCGAAGAGGGCCGATCCCGTGATCGTGAAAGAGGCCTGGTAGAGCCGCAGGATCTCGCACCCCTCCGCCCCCGAGGTGGGGTTGTTCACGGCGACGATCCGGATGTTCGCCGTCCCGCCATCCTCCACCGCGATGCTCAGCCAGCTGTTGTACCCCCGGGCGTCCCCCTCCCCGTGCGCGTTCCGGAAGACCAGGGGGAACTTCGCGCTCGTCGAGGCGCGCCCCCAGGGAACCCCGTTCGCCGCCGCGTAGGAGTGCTCGGTCCCCAAGCTTCCCTTGCTGGCGCGCAGCAGGAGCACCGCCACCGGCTCGTCCGCCCGCACCGTCGCCCATCCCGTGAAGCCCTGGGGCAGATCCTCGCTGTCGAGCACGCTGTGCGTGATGCCGCCCCCGGCGGGCACCTCGATGTCGATCGTGACCTCCACCTCGCTGCCTGCCTCCCCGGCGACCTCGCCCTCGTAGACGATGGTGCCGCTGACGGACTGGTTCCACGGGTTCGTGATCGCGAATTCGGTCCAGTAGCCATCGGCCATCTTCTGCGCGAGGGGCAGGATCACGCGCCTCGAAACGTCATCCTTGCTGGACCTGCTCCCGGCCACGATGAAGCCGTCGTAGGAACCCAGTTGCGCGCTGCCGGAGTCACCGCGGTAGATATCCGCCGCCACCGTCACAGGCTTCGTCGAGTCGATGATCACGCTCATTAGCGAGTTCACCGTACTCGCCGGCATGCCCAGGACCATGTCCCCCGAGCCCGGGGCCAGCGTCAGCTGCCCCGCCGGGGCGATCTCATGGCCGCCCTCCGGGCACACGTCGCTTGATGGGGAGCTGACGACGGACGTGCCTCCCACCGCTGAAGCGGAGCCCCGGCCCGGCATGAGCTGGTAGGTAATCGTGACGCAGGCAACCTCCAGGCTCGCGTTCGCAATCGAGAAGCGCGTGTTGAGGATGCTCCCGTCCGCCCCCTCCCGCAGCTGGTTGGCCACGTAAGGAAGCGCAACGCGTTCCCCGCTCCCTGAGTCGGCGTTGTGAATCGAGTACGACCTGCCCGCCTCCGCCCCGGTGACCTCCCGCAGGAGCAGCGCGTTCAGGGGCTGTTCGCTCGAGAGCACGCCCACACCCCGGAAGCCCGGCAGCAACCCCCGGTTCAGGGCCTGTTCGAAGGTGCGCGTGCTCCAGCCCGGGACGTCCGTGTGGATCTGACTCGCCAGCGGGATCATCACGCCTGGCGGCGTGTAGAAGTCCATCACGATCGTGGTCGGCCTGGAGCTGTTGTTCTGAACGATCACGCTCGTGTTCTCGCGGCTGTCGGGCGAAAGCGCAGCGTTGATCCGGTACGGGAGATTCGAGCTGTGCGGAGGGCGAACCAGCGCGTCCGCGCTTCCCACCGCAAGCGCCAGGAGCGCCAGCACGGCGATCAGCAGGGCCAGGGGGTGAGGGCGGATGCGTCGACCCAGATCACTCATGGGGCCTCCGCCGTTCGAGTGTCAAGAAAGTCACCCCTGCGGTCAATGGGAGGGCGCCGCCCTACTCCACGATGCTCAGGACCTGGAACACGAGGACGAACGCCGCCGCCCCCACGACCATGATCAGAACCAGCCGTCCCCCGCGCACCCCGCCATTGTCCTGCGAACCGCGCCTTGCCGCTCGCCGGAGCCTTGTCGTCCCCTTTCCCGGCCCCTCGCGTAACGGACGGTATTCGGTCACGATAGGCGCATGCGTTGGGTAACCCTCTGCCTGGCCGCCGTGCTCGCGATCGCGCTGGTCGCCTGTGGTGGCGACGACTCCCCCGCGTCCCCCCCTGCCCCCGCCCAGCAGTCCGCCGCCACCGAGGCGCCCGACCCCCCCCCGCAACCCACCGCCACGGCCGAGGCCGCGCAGCAGTCCGCCGCCACCCAGTCGCCCGACTCCACCCCGCAGCCCACCGCTACCGCAGGGGCCGCGCAGTCCGCCGCCACGGAAGCGCCCGACCCCACCTCGCAGCCCACCGCCACGGCAGAGGCCACGGGGACGCCTGCCTCCACACCCGAGGCCACCCGCCAGGCGGCTACGCAGGCCGCCGCGACCCAGGCTTCCACACCCACCCGAACCCCCGCCACGACGCCTGAGGCCACGCAGGCCACCGCCACCAACCCCCCCGCGGAGCCCGACCCCACGCCCGAGTCGACCCCCGACGACGAGCCCTCCCCCACCCCCGAGGCCACCCAACCCTCTCCCACGGCTACCGTTGCCCCCACCCAGACCGCCGCCGACGTGCCCGAGGAAGCGGCCGTCGCCCAGTTGCCAAAGGTCTACTTCGTCCACACCGAGTGGTGACCAACCTGCAATAGACTCCGCCCCGTGTGGGCGGACCTGGAGCAGGAGTACGCCGGCCGGATCGAGTTCGTCCAGGTCGACCGTGAGAGCGAAGATGGTCGCGAGTTCGCTCGCAGGCATAACATCTTCTATCAACCCGTCTTCATCATCTACGAAGGCGACACGCTCGTGCGCCAGGACGCCGGCGTCTCCAGGGAGGCCGACCTGCGCGCTTTCGTCGCCTCAGCCCTTGAGGAGGGGTAACCATGCGTCTGATCGCCCTTGCCGCCACCACCGCCCTTGCCGCACTCGTGCTCCTCGCCTGCGGCGGGAGCGATCCCGCCCCTCCAGCCCCGACCGAGGCGCCCACCGCCGCCGCCACCGAGCAGGCCGCGGATGTCCCCGATGACGCCGTCGTCTCCTCCACGCCGAAGGTCTATTTCATCCACACCGAGTGGTGACCAACCTGCCGTGCGCTCCGCCCCGTGTGGGCGGATCTGGAAGAGGAATACGGCGACCGGGTCGAGTTCACCCTGGTCGACCGCGAGACCGAGGAAGGCCGCGAGTTCATCCGCGACCACGGAGTGCCCATCGGTCAGCCTGGCTTCGTCGTCTACGACGCTTCCGGAGAGGTCACCTATGCGGGCCTCGGTCCAACCCGTGAAAGCGGCGTCCGCGAGCTCGTCCTCTCGGTCGTCCCCGAGTAGCGAGCCATGCGCCCGCTCGCCCTTGCCGCTGCCGCTTCGCTCGCCGTGGCGGCGCTCGCCTGTGGCGGTGGCGAAACCGCCCCCGCCCCCGCCCCCGCCCCGGTCACCGGCCCGCAGGTTTTCTTCGTCCAGATCGATACCTGAGGCCCGTGAAACCGCCTCCGCCCCGTGTGGGCGGCGCTGCAGGCCGAATACGCGGACCAGATCGAATTCGTCACCGTCGACGCCAACTCCCGCGCCGGCGCGGACTTCTCCGACCTCTACGGCATTCGCGGGCACCCCGGCTTCGTCGCGATCAACGCCAACGGTGAGGTGGTCCACGCCGCCCTCGGCCCCTTCGAAGAGGAGGGTTTGCGCGACCTCGTCGCCTCGCTTGTGCCCGAGTAACCGCTAGCTCGCCGCCGCCATCAGCCGCTGCGCCCGATCCACCAGCACCGGCACGAACCACTCGAAGCGCGCGCTGTCGGGGTTGGCGGCGGTCTCCTGCAGGTGCTGCATGTAGAGCCCCTCCAGGATGATGGCCAGCTTGAACACCGCGAACACGTGGTAGAAGGCCACGTGCCGCATCGAGCGGCCGCTCCCCTCCTCGTACATCGCGATCAGCTCCTCGTGGTCGGGGAAGCCCTCGCGCGCGCTCAGCAGCGCCGGAGGATCCCAGCCCGGCGGAGGCGGCGGATCGCCCGGGTCGCCCCAGTACGAGAGCAGCCAGCCGACATCCGCCAGCGGGTCGCCCACCGTCGCCATCTCCCAGTCGAAGATCGCCACCACGCGCGGTTCTTCCGCCGCGAACATCACGTTGTCGAGCCGGTAGTCGCCGTGTACCACGGTCGCGCCCGCGTCCTCCGGCATGCGCGCTTTCAGCCACTCCACGATGCCGTCGAGCCCGGGCAGGTCGCGCGTCTGCGGGGCCGTCAGCTCCCACTGCCCGATCCAGCGCCGCATCTGCCGCTCCAGGTACCCCGAGGCGCGTCCCCGCAACCCCACCGCCTCCCAGTCGACCGCGTGCAGCTCCACCAGCGAGGCCACCAGGTCCTCGGCGATGCGCCGCCGCTCCGCGGGCGTGTCGTACGTCTCGGGGATACCGTCCCGCAGCATCGCTCCGAAGCAGCGCTCCATCAGGTAGAACGGCGCCCCGATCACCGACTCGTCGTCGCAGGCGATCACCGGCGCGGGCACGCGCGCCTGCCCCTGCAGGGCCGCGATGAAGCGGTGCTCGCGCAGTACGTCGTGTGCGGTCGGCAGGAGCGGTCCCGGAGGCGGCCGCCGCAGCACCCATTGCTGCGACCCCCGTGTCACGTAGTACGTCACGTTCGAAGAGCCCACCACGTGCCGCTCGCACTCGAGCGGCGCGTCCTCGCCCGGCACACGCTCGGCCAGAAACCGCTCGAGCGCGGGAACGTCGATTAGCCCGTCCGCATCTCCGTCCGCCATCACCTCACCCGCACCCTAGAGCGCGGCGAAGTCCCAGCCCGCGCCCTCGCGGAAGCTGCGCAGGATCCGCCGCGAGACCACCATCCGGTGCGTCTCATCCGGCCCGTCGTAGATGCGCGCGCTGCGAGCCGCCCGGTACATCGACTCCAGCGGCGTGTCGCCGCTCACGCCCCGCGCCCCGTGCGTCTGGATGGCGCGGTCGATGACGTCGTGCAGCACCTTCGCCCCGAAGAACTTGATCGCCGAGATCTCGACGCGCGCCTCGTCGCCCGTATCGATCTTCTCCGCCGCCCGCAGGGTCAGCAGCCGCGCCGCCTGGATCTCGACGTACGAGTCCGCGATCCAGTTCTGGATCGTCTGCTTGTCCGCCAGCGGCCCCCCGAACACCTGCCGGCTCAGCGAGTAGTCGCACATGATCTCGAAGGCTCGCTGGCTCTGGCCCAGCCAGCGCATGCAGTGGTGGATGCGCCCCGGCCCCAGCCGCTTCTGCGCGATGCGGAAGCCGCCGCCCGCCTCGCCGAGCACGTTCGTGAGCGGCACGCGCACGTCGTCGTAGCGAATCTCGCAGTGGTGCCCCTCGATGTCCCCCATCACGCTGACGGGCCGGATGATGTCGAACCCCGGCGTGTCGGTTGGCACGATGATCTGGCTCATGCGGCTGTGCGGCGGCTGATCCGGCTCGGTCACGCACATCACGATCGCGAACGAGGCGTTCAGCGCCCCGCTCGTGAACCACTTGTGCCCGTTGATCACCCACTCGTCGCCGTCGCGCACGGCCGTCGTCTGCAGGTTCGTCGGGTCCGCTCCCGAGACCTCCGGCTCCGTCATCGAGAAGCACGACGTGATATCGCCCTCCACCAGCGGCTTCATCCAGCGCTCCTGCTGCTCGGGCGTGCCGAACTGCCAGAGGATCTCGGCGTTCCCCGAGTCCGGCGCCTGTGCCCCGAACGACTTCGGCGCGAACGGGCTCCGACCCAGGATCTCGTTCATGTAGACGTACGGCATGAAGCCGATGCCCATACCCCCTGCCTCGGCGGGCAGGTGCGGCGCCCACATCCCCATCCCCTTCGTCTGTCCCTGGAGGTCGCGCATGAGCGCATCGGCCGCATCGTCGTGCGCCGAGAACGCCTCCTCGTTCGGGTAGATGTGCTCATCCATGAACGCCTTGGTCCGGTCGCGAAGCTCATCGATCTCCGCGTCGCCCAGCGCTTCTCGTGTCTCAGTCACCACGGCTGCACCTCCGTCGTTGGCGTTGGGGAATGTACCAGTGATTGGTGGCTAGTGGCTTGTGGCTTGTGGCTAGTGAGTTGTGGTCGGTGGCGGTGCTAGCCACGAGCGCCCCTTCGGGTCTGAAGAGAACGCTTAAGTCCGGAAAGCATGCGGCCGACGTTGTCCGCCTGTTCCAGCGCGACCTTGGTCTGCTCGTGAGGCAGCAGCCCGAGACGCTCCGCCAGAAGGAGGAACGTCTCCGTTTCAGCCAGGGAACCGCTAGCAATTCCGAGGAACTGTAGGAACTCTCCCGTCCCATTTCGCTGCGCGCCCTCAGCGATGTTGGCTGGCACTGAGGTTGCTGCCCGCCGCACCTGGCTCGTCATCCCAAACCGCTGGTCCGCAGGAAACCGCGCTGACAACCTCCAAACGGCCTCCGCCAGATCCATCGACTGCCGCCACACCTCAAGGTCACGGTAGCTCCGAACGCTCATGGCCCCACGATACACTGGTGCTAGGCAAAGATTGACCGACCTCGCTCACTAGCCACTAACCACTAGCCACCAGCCACTAGTGAAGCCCATGCCGCTCGCGTTGCTCGGCGGCCCGCTCCGCGCCCGCCGCCGCCTCCGCGTCCAGCGACGTCAGAACCGACTCGCCCCCCTCCGATTGCACACGTTCGCGCATCTCCAACATCCGCTCCGGCAGGTCGCGGAACGTCAAGCCGCGGCCGTCGAGCAGGCCGCCGTCCATTACGTTGTAGCTGCCGGTCATGTACTCGGCTTCGTCGCTGGCCAGCCAGCAGACAAGGTTCCCGATGTCCGCGGGCTGGCCCACGCGCCCGAAGGGGAGCTCCCGCTCCAGCGTCTCCCGCGCCTCCCGCCGCGCCGCCACCGCCCCCCAGAGCCGCGTCTCCGTCATCCCCGGGGCGATGCTGTTCACCGTGATCCCGAACGGCGCCAGGTCGAGCGCCCAGCAGCGCGTCATCATCCGCACTGCCGCCTTGCTCCCGCAGTACGCCGAAGACCCCATCTCCGCCCGCTCCCCACTCACCGAGGAGATCACGACCACCCGTCCTGCTCGCCCTTCCCGCACCATCTCCCGGGCGCAGGCCTGCACCGTCAGGAACACGCCCTTCGAATTCACGTCGAACACCGTGTCGAGGTCGTCCTCCGTGAGCGTGAGCACGTTCGATCCCCGCGAGATACCGGCGTTTGCCACGGCGATGTCGAGCCGCCCGAGCTCCGAGACCGTGGCCGCGACCGCCGCCGCCAGCGCCTTCCGTCCCAGCGCCCGTACCTGCGCCGCTGTCGCCTCCGCCCGTTCGGCGTCGAGGTCCGTGCAGGCGACGTCCGCCCCCGCCCGCGCGAGCGCCAGCGCTGACCCCTCCCCGATTCCGCTCCCCGATCCCGTTACAAAGGCGACCTTTCCCGTTAGGTCCAGCATCTCGTCCTCCCGCCGCGCAACTGCCGGCGCCCCGCATTATCGCCCCACCGACCACCGACCACCGACCACTCGCCCCCGTCCCACCCCTTGCCGCGCGGACCTGCGATAGTTGAATGCACAGCACGCGGCTGCCGCCGCCAGCGAGGCTCTCCCGGTGTCGATCCTCTCCCAACGCATCTCAACGAGGCTGGCCCTCGTCGTAGGCGCTGCCCTGGCCATCGCTGCGATAGTCGTCCTCTCATTCGTGCTGCGCGAAGGTGGCGTCCCCACCCCCACCGACGGCATCGGCGACATCCCCACCGCCCACCTCGTCCCCGAGGACGTCGCCCTCTACGTCGGCGTGAGCACCGACATCGACTCCGACGCCTGGCGCGAAGCATTCGACCGCCTCGGCGCGGACGATCCCGTGGGCCAGGCCCGCGAAGGAGTCGAGGACGAAAGCGACTTCAGCTGGGAGCAGGACATCAAGCCCTTCCTCGGTGGCGCCGCCGTCTTCTTCGTCTCCAGCCTCGACCGCGAAGGCGATGACGGCCCCTCGGGCGCCGTCATCTTCCGCGTCCCCGATGCGTCCGCCGCCGAGGCCGTCATCCTGCGGCGACGCAGCGACGGCTTCGAGGAGCGCGACTACCGGGATACCGCCTACAAGGTCATGGAGCAAGGCGGCGTCCTCGCCGTCATCGGCGACCACTTCGTCTACGCCGCCGGCGAGCCAACCCTGCGCGCCATCGTCGACTCCCGTCTGGGCAACATCCGCGCTCTCGCCGACTCCGACGACTTCCGCCGCCTCCGCAACACCCTCGAGGGCGATGCTCTCGCCTTCGTCTACCTCCACCCCGCGAGCCTGGCCCCGGAAGTGGGGGAGGAGTCCCCGGAGGAAGGCGAGCCCGCCCTCCTCTCCCTCCTCGGCTTCGATGACCTGCTCTCTAGGCCCATCGGCGTGGTCGTGCAGGCGAGCGACGATGCCCTGCGCGTGCGCGCCGCCGCACTCGGCGACCCCGGCCCGATCCTGTCCCTCCTCCGGCCCCGCGAGTCCCGCTTCGCCGGCGCGGTTCCCGAGGAGGCGGTCATCTTTGCCTCCACCTACGACGTTGCCGGTCTCGTCGACGACCTGTTCGGCTCCGGCGCCGCCCAGCAGCGCCTGCGCGACGCCGTCCTCGAGTCCGCCGACGAAAACGGCGGACTCGCCCGCGTCGAGGACACCCTCTCGCTGCTGGACGGCGAGGTGGCCTTCGCCATGTGGCACTCGGATGAAGCCGAGGACTTCGAGTTCATGTTCCTCGCCGAGGTCGCCAACGAGGACCGCGCCCGCGAGCTCCTGGGGGAGCTCTTCGCCGAACCGATCGCCACGGGCGACCTACTCCTGACGGTCGATGACGGCGTCGCCGCCGTCGGGACAAGCGCCGCCGCGGTCTCGACCGCCGGCTCCACCGGCCTTGCCGGCTCCGAGCGCTTCACCGCCACCGTCGCCGCGTTGGAAACGCCCCTGGCCACCTTCGCCTACGTCGACATCTGGGGGCTCCTGACGACCGCCATGGGCGGCATCGACGACATCGGCATCGACCTCGAAGGCGATACCCTCGGCCTCATCGTGAACCTCGTGCTGGACGACGACCGCGTACAGGTCGAGGCCGCCCTCGCGGGCGACTCCTCCGACTGACCACCGCGCCCCCAACCGCCCATCCCCGTGCGCTATCATTCCCGCCCCGCCAGAGCGCGGCTGAGGAGTGCGCCATGCCCGTCGGACCAAACGATCTCGAGACTGCCCGCAAGCTCTTTGAAGAAGGCGGCTGGGGCAGCGGCGACCCCTACGGCCCCGATCAGTGGTTCGCCGAAGACGCCGTCATGCGCGACGTCGTCGGCCACGCCGAACCCCTCCACGGCCACGAGGAGATCCGCCAGTTCTGGGCCAGCCAGAAGGTCGGCATCACCCTCCGCGTCCCCGTCGAGGAGCTCTACGTCGCCGAGGGCCACCGTGGCGTCGCCGTCCTCTGGATGGCCTACGTCCAGATCATGGACGAAGAGAACGAGAACTACGCGAAGTGGATCACCTTCGAGGGCATGTCCCGCCTCGAGTTCAACGACGAAGGCAAGGTCACCCTTGAGGTCGACTACCACCACGGCCCCCAGGGCGTGACCGACAGCTGGGTCGCCCACTGGAACGCCCGCCGCGCCCGCCCCTGGAAGGAGCTCGGCGAGATAACCGGCGAGTAGACCCCCAGCAGCGTCCGCCCCCGCGCTAGAATGCCCGCCCCGCCAGACAGCGGTTGAGGAGTGCGCCATGCCCGTCGGACCGAACGATCTCGAGACCGCCCGCAAGCTCTTTGAGGAGGGCGGCTGGGGCAGCGGCGACCCCTACGGCCCCGATCAGTGGTTTGCCGAAGACGCCGTCATGCGCGATGTCGTCGGCCATGCCGAGCCCCTCCATGGCCACGAGGAGATCCGCCAGTTCTGGGCCAGCCGCAAGGTCGGCATCACCCTCCGCGTCCCCGTCGAGGAGCTCTACGTGGCCGAGGGCCACCGCGGTGTCGCCATCCTCTGGATGGCCTACGGCCAGATCATGGACGAAGAGAACGAGAACTACGCGAAGTGGGTCACCTTCGAGGGTATGTCACGCCTTGAGTTCAACGACGAAGGCAAGGTCACTCTCGAAGTCGACTACCACCACGGCCCCCAGGGCGTGACCGACAGTTGGGTCGCCCACTGGAACGCCCGCCGCGCCCGCCCCTGGAAGGAGCTCGGCGAGATCACCGGCGCCTAGGGCCGCTACTCGCTCAGGAACATCGGGCCCGGGGGCGCGCTTGCGGCCGCCGCCCGCGTAGCATCGAGCATCTCCCGGATGCGCTCACCCTCGCGCTCGACCTCCTCGGGCGTGAGCGAGTACGCGTACCGCGCGATGCCCCCCATGCCCCGGCTGCCCCACTCCACCACCAGGTCCTCGATCGTGTCGAGCACCGGCCCCGGCACGGCCTTCCGCGGCAGTCGCAACTCCGCGATGCGCGTCCACGCCGCCGCCAGCCCTTGTGGCGTCGGCTCCCCGCCCCCCAGGTCGTTCACCGCGTCCTCCAGCCGAGCGATCGTCGGCTCCAGCTGATGCGCCGTGTAGGTCGCGTCGTGGTCGTCCCGCAGGATGTCCGGCAGGTCCAGGTTGATCGGCATAGCCGCAGTGTAGCGCCCCGCACAACCCTCAGGGGATCCCGCCCGCGCCTCAAGGTGGTCACGTACTGGTACGGTAGTGGTCACATCGACACGGGAACGAACAAAGATGGTCACGGAAAAGGGCGACGGAGTGCGCACTATGACGGCGTCTGAGTTCAAGGCGAAGTGCCTCGCCCTCATGGATGAGATCGCCGAGAGCGGCGAGGAAATCATCATCACGAAGCGCGGAAAGCCCGTGGCGAAGCTGGCTCCCTACGAAGACAAGCCTGCCAGCTGGTTCGGGCGCGATCGCGATGGCATCGTCATTCGCGGCGACATCATCGAGCCTATTGATGTGGAGTGGGAGGCAGAGACCGACCCGGACCGTGTCCTCAATCCCTGAAACGCCCGCGAATGACCGCCGGCCCCCCGGCCACTCCTGCCCCACCATCAGCCGTCCGCGCTACACTCCCGCCATGAGTGCTACAACCGACATCTTCGAAGTCATGGACACCTGCCGCGCCATGCGCCGGCTCAAGCCCGACCCCGTCGACCGCGACCTCCTGCGCAAGCTCGTCCACGCCGCCACCCGCGCCCCCAGCGCCGGCAACACCCAGCTCTGGGGCTTCCTCATCGTCGACGAACCCGAGGGCAAGCAGTTCCTCGGCGACCTCATGCGCGAGCAGTTTGGCGCCCGCTTTCAGGTCCCCGAGGGCAACGACCCGTCCACCCGCATGATGCGCGCCGTCGCCGACCTCGTGAACGGCTTCGACCAGGTGCCCGCGATCATCTTCCCCTGCGTCGAGAACGGCTATCCGCCCGGAGGCGAGCCCAACCCCCTGTTCATGTGGTCGACCATCTACCCGGCCACCCAGAACCTCCTCCTCGCCGCCCGCGCCCTCGGCCTCGGCGCCGCCATGACCACCTTCCAGATGGCCAACGAAGGGGCCATCAAGGAGCGCTTCGGCGTCCCCGCGAACGTGTCCATCGGGGCCACCATCCCGTCGGCTACCCGAAGGGCCGCTTCGGGCCGGTCACGCGCAAGCCCGTCGAGGAAGTCATCCACTGGAACGGCTGGCAGAGCTAGCGAGCCTCAGCCCCCGTCGCGCGGCGGCAGCTCGACGGGGACGCCGACCCAGGCGCCGATGTTCTCGCCCGTGCGTCCACCCGGACCTTCGCGCAGCAGGTCCAGCGCCAGCCCCGCGATCTGCTCCGGCCGCAGCCACGTCTCCACCCGGTACGGGAACGGGCGGCCGTGCCAGTAGGCGCGCAGCATGGGCGTGTCCGTCTCGCCCATGCAGATCGCGTTCACGCGCACGCCGTGCTCCCGCAGCGCTCCCGCCCATGCCTGCGTCAGCCCCGTGAGCGCGAACTTGGAGGCGCTGTAGAGGTCGGTGAAGGGCGGTCGCTCGCCCACGATCGCGAGCTCCTCCGCCGTGCGCGGCAGCAGTGGCTTGGGGGGAACGACGTAGTAGGTGCTCATGTTCACGATGTCGCCCCCGCCCCGCTCGATCATGATCGGCATCACCGCCCGCCCGAAGAGGAAGCACCCCCGCAGGTTCGTCCCCATGATCGCCTCGCACTCCCGCAGCGCCTTCGAGCGCGGGTCGCGCACGGTGTGGTCGGCCCAGAGGGCGGCGTTGTTCACGAGGATGTCGACCCCGCCGAACCGCTCCGTCGCCAGGTCAACCGTCGCGTACACGTCCTCCGGCTCCGAGACATCCGCGACCGTCCCCACCACCTCCCCCCCGCCCCGCGCCGTCACCTCCGCCGCCACCTCCTCCACGAGCGGACGCAGGTCGCAGGTCACGACCGCCGCGCCCTCGGCCGCCAGCGCCTCCACGCAGGCGCGCCCGATCCCCACCGCCCCGCCCGTGACGATCGCGACCTTCCCCGCCAGCAACTCCCCGCTCACGGATCAGCCGTTCGCGTAGATGCCGGCGTCGACGATCAGCGTCTGGCCCGTCATCATGCGGCTCTCGTCCGAGGCCAGGTAGACGGCCGTGCCCGTCAGGTCGCCCGGCTCGAGTGCCGTCCCCAGGGCCGCCTGCTGCCGCATCGTCTCCGCGAACGCCTCCGGGACCACCCGCTTCGTCGCCTCCGTCATGATCACCCCCGGCGCGATCGCGTTCACGCGCACGTTCGAGGGGCCTCCCGTCTTCGCCATCGACTTCGTCAGGTACACCACCCCCGATTTCGACAGCCCGTAGGCGTAGTTGGGGAAGTTCTCCACCTCCCCCGGCGGCTTGTTGAACATGTAGGAGGCGATCGAGGAGATGTTGATGATCGAGCCTCCGCCCTGCGCCTTCATCTGGGGGAACACCGCCCGCCCGCACACGAGGATGCCCACCAGGTTCACGTCGAGCACCCGCCTCAGGTAGTCGATGCTCGCGTCCCCCAGCTCCAGGTCGTAGTAGATGGCCGCGTTGTTCACGAGTATGTCGACCCGCCCGAAGCGCTCGACCGTCTCCGCCACCATCCGCTCCGCCCCCGCCTCGTCCGCCACGTCCGCGTTGATAGCCAGCGCCGACCCGCCCGCCGCTTCGATCTCCGACTCCACCTCCTTCGCCTCCTCCGCGCGGATGTCGGCGATGGTCACGGAAGCGCCCTCCGCCGCAAAGCGCAGGCTGTACTCCCGCCCGATGCCCTGTCCTCCGCCCGTCACAATCGCGACCCTGTCCTGCAAGCGCATGGCGTTCCCCCTCGTTCGTGTTCGCGGGGAGCTTAGCGCGCCGCTCGTCGCCGTGCGCCAGGCGGTACCATCCCCGCGCAATCACGACCCTGAGGAGAACCCCGCATGGACGAACAAGAGCGCGCCAACGATGAGCTGGTCACCCGCTTCTGCCGCGAGTGGGACGCCCCCTACCTCGCCACCGAGGCCATGGCTCCCTACTTCACCGACGACGCCGTCTACCACAACATCCCCCTGCCCCCGATCGAGGGCGGCGCCACCATCGCCGCCATGCTGGGCGGCGGCGGCGCCCCCGACGAGGAGCGCGGCAGCAAGAACCTCGGCTGGGTCGTCCACCACCAGGCCGCCAACGGCGACACCGTCCTGAACGAGCGCACCGACAGTTTCGAGGTGGCGGGCAAGCGCTGGGACGTGCCCGTCTGCGGCGTCTTCGTCATCCGCGATGGCAAGATTGCCCGCTGGTCCGACTACTTCGACATGGACCACACCTGGCTGCCCCGCCAGAACGCCTAGGCGACCCGGGCAAGAAGAAAGGGGCCGCCGGAGCGACCCCTTCCTTGGGAGGGATGGCGACCGGACCGCTGGCTTAGGCGGTCGCGATCTTGATCTGCTTCGGCTTCGCTGCCGCCGGCACCGGGATGCGCAGCGTGAGCACGCCGTTCTTCAGGTCGGCGTTCACGTCCGCGTCGTGGAGCACGCCCGGGAGCGCGAGCCGCCGGCTCAGGGTCGACCAGCGCCGCTCGCGACGGTGGTAGCGCTCGTCCTCATGCGCCTCGCTCACCGTGTGCTCGGCCTTGATGGAAAGCACGCCCTGGTGCAGCTGCACGTCGATCTCGTCCTCGGAGAAGCCGGGGAGCGACGCGCGCACGATCAGTTCCTGGTCCGTCTCGGAGATGTCGACGCCGAGGGCGCCTTCGTCGTAGCCGTTTGCTTCCGTGCTGAACGCCCGGTTGAAGAAGCGCTCCACGAAGTCGCGGGGCGAGTCGAAGGGGTCGTACCGAACCATTCCTGCCATGTATTTTGTCACTCCTCTCACAATCTCGTTGTGAAGTCTGAGAAGAGTATCGACCGTATTGGCACTCTTGTCAAGAGAGTGCCAACCACCCTCCGGAAAGAAAACCGCCGGGCCCGTTTCTGGGACTCCGGCGGTCTCCCCCTAGGCCTTGTCGAAGAGGATTGGGAGGTTGTTCAGGCCCCGCAGGATGTAGCTCGGCTGGTGGGTCGGCGCCGGGTAGTCCGGGTCCAGGCGGAAGTTCTTCATCCGCTTCAGGACTTCCTCGAACGCCACCCGGATCTCCAGCCGCGCCAGCGCCGCGCCCACGCAGTAGTGCGGCCCCGCGCTGAACGCCAGCTGTTCGCGTGCGTTCTCGCGCACCACGTCGAAGTCGGCTGCGTTCTCGAACTGGCACTCGTCCCGGTTGGCTGCCGCATAGATGAGCATCATGAGCTGGCCCTCGGGGAGGTCCACTCCGCCGAGCGTGACCGCCTTCGTGGTGCGGCGGAAGAGGGCCCGTACGGGCGTTTCCACGCGCAGCGTCTCCTCCACCATGTTCGTGATCAGCGAAGGGTCGTCCTGGACTCTCGCCACCTGGTCCGGGTTCTCGATGAAGAGCAGCATCGTGCTGCCGATGCAGTGCGCGGTCGTCTCTTTCCCCGCCACCTGCAGCTGCTGGATGATGCTCAGGATCTCGGAGTCGTTGAGCGGACGCTTCCCGTCGTCGGGATGGTCCATCTCGACCGTCGCCAGGGTCGTGATGATGTTGTCCTTGGGGTTTTCCCGCGCCTCCTGGGCGCGCATCAGGAAGTATTCCTGCAGTTCCACCCCTGCCTTCAGGTACTTCCGCTCCTCCTCCGGCGGGATCTGCCGCTCGATGCCGCCGATGGCCGTATCGGCGCGCGCCTTGTAGTCCTTCAGGTCCTTCCGCGGCACCCCGATCTGGTCGGCGATCACCGCCATCGGCACCTCGTCGGCGAACTGCTTCGTGAAGTCCACCTTGCCGTCGTCGATGAACTCGTCGATCAACCCCGTCACGATCTCGCGCACGTAGCCCTCCATGCCGGCCACGCGCCGAGCCGAGAGAGCCTTGTTCACGAGCGAGCGGTAGCGCTGGTGATAGGGCGGGTCGGCGGCCAGGAGCGTCGGCGCGTTGGACCGGTTCACGGTCTGGCGCAGCGCCTTCAGCTCCTCGTCCACATCTTCGTCCTGCTGCATCACCAGGTCGGCCGGCCCCGTCGGGATGGACGAGGAGTACGTGATCGGGTCATGCACGACCTCGGTCAGCAGTTCGTGCGTGCTCACCACGGCCATCCCCAGTTCGGGCACGAAGTGCACGGGCGCCTCTTCATGGAGCGCCTCGTAGAAGGGGTACGGACACTCAAGTGTCTCGGGCGCGATCAGGTTGAAGTCGGCAACGGCCATTGCGGTTCACTCCAGTCGCCCCTGTGGGGCGTGGTCGGGGAATCGTACGGACTTTGCCTCGCAGCCGCACCCGGGCGCCGACCTACCCCGACAGCGTCCCCACGCGAACGTCCACCCCCGCGGCGCGAACCAGCGCCAAGGCCTGCCCTGGGGGCGGCCTCAGATATACCCCTCGCGGCGTGAATCGTTGGAAGGGCTTGAAATGGCGCCGGCCCTAAAGAATCTGGGAGAGGAAGAGCTTGGTGCGCTCCTCCTGGGGGTTCTCGAAGAAGTGTTGGGGCGTGCCCTGTTCCACCACATTGCCTTCATCGAAGAACACGAGGCGATCCGCCACCTCGCGCGCGAACCCCATCTCGTGCGTCACCACGATCATCGTCATGCCCGAGCGCGCCAGTTCCTGCATCACGTCCAGCACTTCCTTGATCATCTCCGGGTCCAGCGCCGACGTCGGCTCGTCGAAGAGCATGATCTTCGGCTGCATCGCCAGCGCCCGCGCGATCGCGACGCGCTGCTGCTGCCCGCCCGAGAGCTGCGCCGGGTACTTATCCGCCTGCTCCGGGATGCCCACGCGCTCGAGGAGCTGCGTCGCCAGGGCATCCGCGTCCAGCTTCGGCATGCGCCGCACCTTGCGCGGCCCCAGCGTGATGTTGTTCATCACCGAGAGGTGCGGGAACAGGTTGAACTGCTGGAACACCATCCCCACCTCGGAACGGATCGCGTTCAGGTTGCGGACATCGTCGTTCATCTCGATCCCGTCGATCACGATCTTGCCCGCGTCGTGCTCCTCCAGCCGGTTCAGGCAGCGGATGAAGGTCGACTTCCCCGACCCCGAAGGCCCCAGCACGACCACGATCTCGTGCTCGCGCACGTTCAGGGAGATGTCGTCCAGCGCCTGGAAGTCGCCGAACCACTTATCCACGTTCTCGGTGATGATGATGTCGTCCGCCTGCGCGATCTCTTCGCGTACCGCGGGGGCCGGAGTTGTCGTCTCGCTGCTCATGGTCCTGCTCCTGTTCCGATCCTACCGCTCGCCGATGCCCAGCGAGCCCTCAACGCGCTGCGAAATGCGCGACATGATGAACGCCACGACCCAGAACACGACCGCCACGAAGACGTACGCCTCGATCCGGTCGGGCGTGAATTCGAACTGCGCGATCGCCGAGTCCGCGTTCCCCTTCAGCTCCCGCAACGGGAGGATGACCGTGACCAGCGTCGTGTCCTTCCAGATGGAGATCGCCTGTCCCACCATCGGCGGGATGGAGATGCGCAGCGCCTGTGGCATGACGATCAGCTGCGTCGATTGCAGCTGGCTCAGCCCGATCGCGTGCGCGGCCTCGCCCTGCCCGTGGGGGAGCGCCTGCAGGGCGCCCCGGATGTACTCGGCCATGTAGGCGGCGGTGAACACCGCCAGCACCACCATCGCCCGCACGATCAGCTCGCCCCCGATCACGTCGTCCAGGATGAAGAGGGCGACGAAGAGCCAGCCCAGCAGCGGCGCCCCGCGCACCACCTCGATATAGGTCGTGCACGTCCACGAGATCGCCTTCATCCGCGATGCCCGCCCCAGGGCCAGCGGGATCGCGAGGACGAGTCCGCCGGCGATGCCCACGGGCGCCAGCACAAGGTTCAATACGAAGCCATCGAGCTCGCGCGGCCGCGCCCCTCCGAAGGCCAGCAGCACGATCAGCACGATCGGGAGCGCTGCGATCAACAGCCCGGTCACGATCCGTTGCTGCAGCGTCCGCCTCGGCCCCGCCTCCCGCGGCATCCGGATCGTGATCGCATAACCGACGTAGAGCAGCCCGATCGCGATCAGGTACCAGAGCGTCGACCAGAGGGCCGCGCCTCCGTGCGCCAGCAGGAGGATGGCGAAGCCAGAGACGAGCACGATGAAGACGTGGTCGCGCCTCCCGAGGCTTGCCCAGGTGCCGTAGGTCATCCCGATGAGCAGGAATACGAAGCTGACGCTGAACCAGAGCCGCCACTCCTGGTCCATCGGGTAGCCGCCCGCGAACAGCAGCCAGCGATTGTCCGTAATCACCCGCCAGTTCGCGTCGACGAAGACGAAATAGATGATGCCGTAGAGGAGGAGCGCCCCCACTGCGGCCGTAACGACGGTGAGGAGCGTCCCCATCCGCGAGTGGAAGAGGTTGCGCTTCACCCACTCGCGCAAGCGCACGATGCGTGGCCGGCGCGCCCGCTCGCGGTGGGGCGGCAGCACGATGCGCTGTGGATTTGGAGCTGGCATGTCGACCATCAGCGCACCCTCCCTAGATCCTCTGCGCCGTTACGCGCGCGTTGAAGAAGTTCATCACCATCGAGATCGCGAACGAGATCAGCATGTAGGTGACGATGATCACGAAGAACATCTCGAGGGCGTGCCCGGCCTTGTTCTGCACGATGTTCGCCACCCGGAACAGGTCGTCGTACAGGACCGCGTACGCCAGCGATGAGTTCTTGTTGATGTTGAGGTACTGGTTCGTGACCGACGGAATGATCTGGCGCAGCGCCTGCGGCAGGATCACCAGCGTCAGCCGCTGATAGCCCGAAAGCCCGACCGCGTTCGCCGCCTCCGACTGTCCTTTCGGCAGCGCCTGGATGCCCCCGCGCACGATCTCCGCGATGAAGGCGCTCGTGTAGAGCGTGAGCCCCGCCACCAGGGCGGTGAACTCCGGCTCCATCACCATCCCTTCGATGTAGTGCGTGCCCACGATCATCGGCAGGTCCATGCTCACCGGCGCCCCGAGCGCGAAGAACGACACCAGTGCGCCAACCGCGAACAGGGCGAGCGCCCAGCGGTTCGCGTAGTGAGGCTGGCCCGTGTCGCGCTCAAGCTCCTGGCGGTTGGCGCGCACCCGCTGCGCCGCGGCTGCGAACAGCAGCAGGACCGCCACCCACACCCACACGAACCACTCCGGTGCGCCCCAGAAACCAGAATCCGGAACCGGCCAGGGAATGGCCATCCCGCGATTGGAGACGAAGAAGAAGTCGCCCACGTTGAAGACGTTCTCGATGAGCGGCGCCCCGACCAACAGGACCGTGTAGACCAGCACTACCTGCACCAGCAACGGCGTGTTCCGGAAGATCTCCACGTACAGCATCGCCATCTGCGCGACGAGCCAGTTGGATGAGAGCCGCGCTACGCCGATGAGCACGCCCAGCACCGTCGAGAGGGCGATCGCAACCATCACCGCCCGCAGCGAGGACCACACCCCCACCAGGTACATCGTGAGACGCGAGTTCGTGACCCCGTCGACATCCACGAGCCACTGGTTGCCAACCTTGAACGCCGCCGGTTCGTCCAGGAACCCGAAACCGAACTCGCGCAGGTCCAGCGAGGTGTAGATGTAGCCGATCACCACCGCCGTGATGGCCACGTAGATGCCCTGCGTCAGCAGCCGGCGCACTCCGCGCCGGTACAAGAGGGGGACGTTCGATGGTGGAGGTGGCGCGCTGCCAGCGGCTACCGCCATGCGCTCCTACCCTCCTGCGGGTCGCCGTCTGAAACTGGCCAACCCGAGTTGGTGCCCGCTGCGGGGCGCCGTGTCTGCTGGGTCACTGCGAATGTCTTCCATCCGCGCGTCGCCAGCACACACGCGCCACGATAACGAAACTGAAGAAAAAACGGGATAAGGAAAGGAGGCGCCCATTTGGGCGCCTCCTTCACGCTGTTGCTTCCCGCGAGCCGTGTGGCTCGCAGTCGCTGGGCCTAGCGGTACGGCAGTGCGTACTGGATACCGCCCTGCCCGTCGGGGCAGCCGGAGTTGTTGATGACGAGGTCGTTCAGCGTGCACGCACGCGGAATGTTGTCCCCGATGGTGCGGTCGTAGATCTCGCCGTAGTTGCCAACGGCCTTGATCGCCCGCTGGATGAACTGCGGATCCACGCTGTCGAAGCCGAGGGCCGCTACTTCGCCGCCCTGGAACGGGACGCCGAGCAGGCGCGCAACTTCGGTGTTCGGCGGATTCGACGCCATCTGGTCAACGTTCGCCTGCGTGATGCCGATCTCCTCAGCCCTGATCAGGCCGTGGACGATCCAGTTCACGACGTCCTTCCACTCACTGTCGTAGTCCCGCACGCCGGGAGCGAGCGGCTCCTTCGAGATGATCTGCGGAAGGATCTTGTAGTCGGCCGCGTCGTCGCGAACCGCGATACGAGAGGCGAGGTCCGAAGCGTCAGCCGTCAGCACGTCGCAGCGACCGTCGAAGAACGCAGCCGCAACGTCCGCGCTCAGACCACCCTGCGGGTCGTACTCAAGCCCGATGTCCGTGAAGTGGTCGGCCACGTTCTGCTCGGTGGTCGTACCGGTCTGCACGCAGATGATCGCGTCGCCCATGTCGGAGGTCGAGTTGATCCCCGAGTCGGTGCGGACGGCGAAACCCTGGCCCGTGAAGAACGTCGTCTGGGCGAAGTCCACAGCCAGCTCGCGGTCGCGAGAGGCGGTGATCGTCGTCGTGCGAATGAGCACGTCGATCTCTTCTTCGGCGAGCAGCTCGAAGCGCGTGGACGCGTCCGAAGCGTCGACGTACTCGACCTTCGTGTGGTCCTTCAGCACCGCTGCCGCGATCGCCTTGCAGAACTCGATGTCGAAGCCGACGACTGTGCCGTCTGCCTCGCGGAACCCGAAGAGCGGCTGCGTCTGCTTGACGCCACACTTGAGCTCCCCGCGGTCCTTGACCGTCTGGACCGTGTTGCCGGCGCTGGCGCCGTCACCGTCTCCGTTGTCGCCGCCGCAGGCCACTGCGACGAGTGCCAGCATCGCCACCAGGCCGATGGCGAGCAGGCTAAAGCGCATTCTCTTCATAGATTCCCCTTCACTTTCTCAGGCGTGTAGCCGCCAGAGTCTACGCGGCTGCGCGCCATCGGGCCAGCTTGTCTAGCCCTTCCTTGGTCGGGGCGCTTACATCGAGGCCGTACGCAGCGCTTCTGCCGTGCGCCGCGTGAATCCCAAAAAGCCCCCGGTGCCGATCGCGACCATGTTCAGGCCGTAGTTCCGGCCTTCGTTGAACACCTTCAGCGTCGCAATGTTGGCGCAGGCCGCCTTGAAGTAGTTGAAGATTTCCCAGTAGCGAAGCTCGTCCCCGCCGATCTCGAACGCCTCCACCTCCCGCAGCAGGTCGAGGATCGGCTCCGGCGGCCCGAACATGCGCCCCTTGATGTAGGCGAAGAACGCCACGTCCTCCATCGGGTCGCCGAGGTTCGACCATTCCCAGTCGACGTGGGCCATGATCTTCCCCTCGTGCAGGAGGAAGTTCCCCGCGCTCAGGTCGCCGTGGTTGAGTCGTACCGGCCGCTTCGGCTCCGGAATGTTGCGCCGCAGCCACGCGATCGCTTCCTCCAGCAGGGGCTCGCGACCGTAGCGGTAGCGCTCATAGCGACCCGTCCACAGGTCCAGCTGCTGCAGCGTGCTCTCCCGCGTGTCCTTCGGGATACCGAGCTCGTGCAGGCCAAGCTCCTCGCACGAATAGCGGTGCATCTCCCCGATCGACTGGATGTAGGTGCGCAGGATCGTCTGCGCCTTCTCCGGCTCGGCCAGGTAGCCGAAGCCTCCGTCGCCCTCCACCTTCTCCGTCACCATGAAGGGGTAGCCGAACCACTGCGGGTCCTCCACCAGCCAGCGCGGCCTCGGAACCGGCACCGGTCCCCCGTGCAAGGCCTGGAGCAGCTTGAACTCGGGCTCGCTGGTGGTGCCCAGTACGCCCCCCTGCTCGATCCGGAACACCAGCTCGGGCTCGTCCGGCTGGTCCGTCTTGACGACCAGCGTCTCCCGCGACTGACCCGACGCGAGCCGCCTCAGCTCCACCACCTGCACCGGCTTCCCCAGCGCGTGCGAGAGGAAGGCCGTCGCATCTTCCCTGCGAACCTCTGGCTGATACGGCATCGTCCTACCTCCGCTGCCTTCCCGGGTAGCTGAACCCGATCGGCTGCCAGAACGCCGCCTGCTCCGTGTTGATCTCCATGAGCGCGTCCGTGATCCCCAGCCGGTCGGCGGGCAGGTCGTTGAAGCCGTAGTCGCCCTGCTCGTAGGCGGCGTGGATGGCGGCCGTGATCGCCTCGCGCAAGGCCTCGTTGTGGTCCCGCAGCGCCTCCAGCGTCTCAACCGCCGGCCGCTCGGGAACCGCCACCGCATCCTCCCCCAGGGCGTCGTTCGCCTTCGCCAGCACGCCCTCCAGCTTCCCGTTCTCCCCGGCCAGGAAGACCGGCTCGCGTTCGGCGCGCCCCTCCAGGTGCTGCAGCATGAGCGCCATCTGCGCGCCCATCGTCTGCGCCCAGTCGGATTGCAGCTCCGGCATGAGCACGTCCTCGAGCACGTTTCGGATGCCCACGATCAGCTCGTCGGTGGTCGGTCGCACGCCTCATTCCCTCCGCCTGTCGTGGGCTCGGCCCGGCCCGTTGGCAGGCCGCAGATGATACCCGCGCCTCCCCCCAGCCGCTCCTCGGGAACCCTTGGGGGTGACGAAAGCGCTTATTCGCTATAGTCTTTCAGCAGTTTCACCGTTCAGGAGGGCCATAGACGCCATGAACAAGACCGAAATGGTGGCCGAGCTGGCCAGGAAGACCGAGATCACCCAGTCCAAGGCTGCCGAGGTCGTCGATGCGATCTTCAGCACCGTTCCCGGGCAGGGCCTCATCGCAGGCGAGCTCCAGGGTGGTGGCGAAGTCTCCATCGGCGGCTTCGGCAAGTTCGAGACGCGCGAGCGGGGCGCCCGCACGGGCCGCAACCCCGCCACCGGCGCGACCATCCAGATCGCCGCCAAGCGCGCCCCGGCCTTCAAGGCCGCCAAGAACCTGAAGGACGCCATCTAGGCTCCAACCAGCGGGTCGGGCGGCCCTGCCAACTGTGGGGCCGCCCCACCCTGCTCACCCTTCCCGGGCGGGCGCCGCCACCCCCACAACACCGGTCGGCGGTACGATCGCGCCCATGACGAGGGTCACGGCTCCCCGTGGGGCGCGTCGCGTGCTCCTTGGTCCGCTCTGGCAGTGGGCCATCATCGTCGCTGTGATCGCGCCCCTGGCGGTCGCCTTTGCCGCCTGGGCAGGCGCCTTCAACGCCACCGCCGAGAACGTCGCGCGCGACGCGTTGCGCGCCTGGTCGATCGCGCTGTTCGGCTCTGCCATCGCCTGGCTCGCGCTCGTCCTTCCCGGCGTTGTGCTCAGCACTATCGCTGCCCGCCGTCGCGGCACTCCCGGCCTGGTGGGTCAGGGCGCATCCCTCTTCTGGGCTGGAATGTTCCTCGTCGCGCTGTCCCTCGCCGGCTCGGTCGGCGTCTGGCTCGGCCTCGGAGGCTGGCCCCGCTAGGCCCCGCCCCCCTCGAACGCCGCCACCACCCGCTTCGGCGCGATCAGGCGCCAGGCCTCCTCCACCAGCTCCGCCACCTCCTCCCAGTCCACCTCCCCGTCGAGGCGCGCCCCCACCCATCCTCGCGGCCCCACGTAGGCGGGCACGAAGAAGCGCTCCGGGGCCGCCTCCACCAGCAGCTCCTGCGCCCCGGGCGCCGCCTTCAGCCAGAGCGCCGTGCGTCCGTCGCCGTGGTGGTCATCGGCGAAGTGCGCGAACAGCTTCCCCCGCACGCGGAAGGTGGGCATTCCCCACGCCTCCTTCTCCTCCGCCTCTGGCAGCGCCAGGCAGACCGCCCGCACCCGCGCCAGCACGTCCGCCCCGGCCTCCCCCATCCCTACGCGCCGAACTCCACCTGCACGTTGCCCCGTACCGATGGCTGCCCGTCCTCCATGAGCGTCACGACCTCCAGGTCGACCAGCTTGTGGCCGTCTTCCTCCCGCTTGTCCACCACCCGCCCCGCGACCATCAGGGGATTGCCGGCGAAGTCCGGCCGCCGGTAGGCCACCCGCACGCTCCGCACCGTCGCGCCCTGCCCCGCCCAGTCGCTCGCGTAGCTCGTGATCCACGCCAGCTTCATCAGCCCCGGCACGACCGCGCCGCGGAAGCCCTCTCGCTGCGCCGTCGCTGAGTCGCTGAAGCGGCTCTTGGCGGCGGGATCCTGGCCCATGAAGCGGAGCGCGTCGTCCTCCGTCGGCGTGCGCTCCAGCGGCTCCAGCTCGTCATCGATGTTCACGTTCTCGAAGCTGGTCATCACGTCCTCCTCGACCGCCATGATGATACGGACGTGCGCAACCCCGTACCGCCCCCATTGACCGTTGTTGACCGTTTTCCCGCCCCTCTGCGACGCTGGTCCCTCAACCCCGCCCGTCGTGCCCCCGGAGGCTCCCCATGGCAGACGCCGAACCCTATCGGCTGCTGGTCATCTGCACCGGCAACCGCGCTCGCTCGCAGATGGCCCACGGCTGGCTCCAGTCGATCGGCGGCGAACGGGTCTCCGTGTTCAGCGCCGGCACCGAGCCCAAGACGGTCCATCCCATCGCCGTCCGCGTGATGGCCGAGGTGGGCATCGACATTTCCGGCCACACCTCCGACCACGTCAACCAGTACCTCAACGACGACTTCGACCTCGTGCTGACCGTCTGCGACACCGCTCGCGAGGCCTGCCCGGTTTTCCCCGGCGCCCGGCGGACGCTCCATCACGCCTTCGAAGACCCCGACTACCCCTGGATGAGCGAGGCCGAGATGACGGACGTGTTCCGCGGTATCCGCGACGCGATTGGCGAGTTCAGCCGCGAGCTGCTGGCGTCGGAGTTGTCGTAGGCCGCTCCGGCGGGCCGCTCCCCTCCCCCCTTCGTTGACTCCCCCCTGACTGCCTGCCACGCTACCAGCGCATGGCCCGCATCGCGCCGCGTCGTGCCCCCGGAGGCCCCAGTGGAAGACACCCTCATCGAGCAGTTGAAGAACGAGATCCGCTACGAGTTCTCCCGCGAGGGTCCCCCCGAGGGCTTCCCCAAATTCCCCGACATCCCCGGCGAGCGCTACACCGACCCGGCTTTCTTCGACCTGGAGATGAAGCACCTCTGGCCCCGCACCTGGTTCATCGCCGGGCGCCAGGAGGAGCTCCCCGAGGTCGGCAGCTACTGGCTCTTCGATTCCCTCCCCGACACCCCCGTCGTCCTCGTGCGCGATGCCGACAGCCGCATCCGCGCCTTCCGCAACGAGAGCCCCAACAGCGCCCCCCTCGTCCCCTGGCACGACGACAGCGGCCTCCGCACCGAGGTCGAGTTCGACGCCCCCGGGCGCCTCTTCCGCCAGCAGCACTTCCCCCGCCGCACCCTCCCCGAGGGCGTCCTCCGCTGCCAGCGCCGCGGCTGGGCCTACGACACCAACGGCGCCCTCGTTTCCATCCCCTTCGGCGAGGAGATCGACGCCATCCCCTACGAGCACCGCAGCCTCACCGAGTACCGCTGCGAGGTCTGGGCCGGCTGGGTCTTCGTGAACCAGGACCCCGACGCCATCCCCCTCCTTGAGTGGCTTGGCCCCATCGCCCGCCAGATGGCCCAGTTCCAGGGCGAGAACCTGCGCCTCTTTGAGAAGGACTCGCTTGTCATCAGCTGCAACTGGAAGGTCACCGTCGAGGCCTTCCAGGAGGTCTACCACTTCAAGCACATCCACCAGAAGGAAGGCGTCACCATGCTCGATCAGCGAGGCGCCACCATGGGCCTCTTCCCCAACGGCCACTCGCGCATGATCACGCCCATCACCAAGCGCGCCGCCTCCGCCGCCGGCATGGAGGATCCCCTCGACTGGCGACCGGGCGCGAGCATGATGCGCGGCTTTGGCGACATGGGCCCCATCCACGAGATCGACACCGTCGTCCCCATGGTCAGTTGCACCAGCACCGCCTTCAGCATCTTCCCCAACCTCATCACCCCCGTCGGCGCCACCGGCATGCCCTTCCTCCTCTGCTGGCCCATCGATATCGGCCACACCCTCTTCGAGTGGGTCACCTTCATGAACGACTGGGGCGACGACGACGACCCCGCCATCGTCCAGATGCGCGCCGACCGCCTCCACCAGCGCACCGTCGTGATGGAGGAGGACACCCGCAACATGACCCCCATGCAGAAGTCGCTCGACTCCCCGGGCCTGCTGGGCATCCCCGTCAGCTACCAGGAGCGACGCATCTGGCACTGCGCCGAGACGCTCGACCGCGCCATCGGCCCCGAGCGCATCCCCGAGCACCTGCGCGTGCCCCAGCTCCTCGAGCCCTACCTGGAGCGCTAGCGCGCGATCACTCGTCCGAGGGTGGGATCTCGGAGAAGTTGAGCAGGTTCCCATCGGGATCGCGAACGATGAACCCCTTGAGACCCCAGGGCTTCGTCGTCAGCCGGAGGTAGAAGTCAACGTCCTTGCCGGCGAACTCGCGGTAGAGCCCCTCGATGTCGTCCGACTCGAGGTAGGCCGCCAGGAGCTCACCCCGTTCCGCCGCCTCCCGGTCCAGGACGGGCGCGCTGACAAACCGCATGTTCAGACGCACCGCATCGCGTGAAGACTGCGCGTAGACCGGCGGATCGCCGAAGAGGAAGCGGACCCCGAAGCCCAGCTCCTCGCCGTAGAAACGCGCGGCGCGCTCCATGTCCGCCGTGAAGAGCTGGGGATAGGCCGCGGTCAGCTGCGCGCTCTCACTCGGCTCCTCGGAAGCGCTCATGCCGTCCTTCGGGTCGCGGCTGGGCCGGTCAGCCGCCGCTCGAGGTGCGCGAGGCCGCCAGTTCGCGCGGCTCGCGTGGCGCCACCAGCGGCAGCTGGTCCTGCACGTCCATCGGATAGTGGTCCGTGAAGCAGCCGTTGCAGAGCGCGTTCTCGGGCCGGCGGGTCGCCCGTACCAGGCCCTCCACGCTCAGGTAGCCCAATGAGTCCGCGGCGATGTGCTCGCGGATCTCCGCCACCGAGTTGTTCGCCGCGATCAGCTCCGTGCGCGTCGCCATGTCCACCCCCAGGTGGCAGGGCGCGATGATCGGCGGCGAGGCGATGCGCACGTGCACCTCCTTCGCCCCCGCCCGGCGCAGCAGTTCCATCACGCGCGGCTTCGTCGTCCCCCGCACGATCGAGTCGTCCACCACCACCACCCGTCGCCCCTCCAGCACCTCGCGCATCGCGTTCAGCTTCAGCGCCACGCCCGCGTCGCGGATGCGCTGGTCCGGCTGGATGAACGTGCGCCCCACGTAGCGGTTCTTCACGAGCCCGTCCCGGTAGGGCAGCCCCGCCTCCCGTGCGAACCCGATCGCCGCCGGGATGCCCGAGTCGGGCACGCCGATCACGAGGTCCGCGCTCTCCGGCGCCGGCTGCTCCCGCGCCAGCTCCTCCCCCAGCCGCTCGCGCGCCAGGTAGATCAGCTCGCCCGACAGACGGCTGTCCGGCCGCGCGAAGTAGACGTACTCGAGCGTGCATCCTGCCGTCCGCTCCGACGGTCCAAGCGGGAAGAAGCTGCGCATCCCCGTCGCGTCGATCTGAACCACCTCGCCCGGCTCCACCTCCCGTTCGATGTTCGCCCCCAGGTGCTCCAGCGCGCACGTCTCCGAGGCCGCGATCCAGCCCTCGCCCAGCCGCCCCAGGCAGAGCGGTCGCACGCCCAGCGGGTCGCGCACCGCGAACAGCGTGTCCGGCGTCATGATCGTGAGCGAGTAGGCGCCGCTCACCCGCCGCATCACGTAGTGGAAACGCTCCTCCCAGGAGTCCCCGGGGGCCAGCGTCAGCAGGTGCGCGATCAGCTCCGTGTCCGCCGTGCCGTGCAGGGTCACGCCCATCGCCGCCAGGTCCTCGCGCAGGACGTCGGCGTTCACGAGGTTGCCGTTGTGCGCGACCGCGATCTCCGTCCCGCTCTTGGGGTCGTGCACCACGATCGGCTGTGCGTTCCGCGCCAGCGAGCCGCCCGCCGTGCTGTAGCGCGTGTGCCCGATGGCGATATCCCCCTGCAGGCGCGCAAGGTCTGGCTCGTCGAACACCTGGGAGACGAGCCCCATGCCCGTGCGCAGGCGCACTGGTCCGCCATCGCTCGTCGCGATGCCGGCGCTCTCCTGACCGCGGTGCTGGAGTGAGTAGAGACCGTAGAAGGTAAGCCGAGCGACATCTTCCCCGGGCCCGTAGACGCCAAAAACGCCACAGGCCTCGCGCGGATGGTCGCTGCCCTCGCTCAAAGGCTGGCCCCTTCGCGCGTGGCTTCGTCGCCTCGCGCCCTCAGTATAGCGCCCATGCCCTGAGGGGCTACGCGCGACCGCCGTCGCCCCTCCCCCTGGCGACCCAGGGTAGGGATGCAGGTTCCCGGCGCCTATTGGCCCCCGTTCGCTGGAGTGCCCCTCGGTAGTGCTGAGATACGGGGAGGCGGGTCGGCTAACGTCCCTCGAACGGGTCCGTTGGTGGCTTGTCGTAGTCCAGGTACGGCGGCCACAGCGACTCCAGCTCTTGCCGGATGGGGTCGCCCTCGGGCAGGTAGCGGTGGAACTGTGGCTCCACGTCGCGACGCTGCCAGCCGCCCTCGATCGTGTCCTCCTTGATCTTGTCCTGGAGGAGCATCAGGCCGGTCAACAGCGACTCCGGCCGTGGCGGGCAGCCCGGCACGTACACGTCCACCGGCAGCAGCACGTTCACTCCCGGGGTCACGCTGTAGGCGTAGGCGAAGGGGCCGCCCATGGTGGCGCAGCCGCCCATCGCGATCGCCCACTTCGGCTCCGGCATCTGCAGCCAGACACGCCGCACCGCGGGCGCCATCTTCCACGTCACCGTGCCCGGCACGATGAGCAGGTCCGCCTGCCGCGGCGAGGCCCGGAAGATCTCCGCCCCGAATCGCGCGATGTCGTAGCGCGGCATCGCCGTCGCGATCATCTCCATCGCGCAGCACGCCAGACCAAACATCGCCGGCCACAGCGACGAGCGCCGCGCCCAGTTCAGCACCTGGTCCACGCTCGTGACGAGCACGTTCTGCTGCAGCTCCTCCTCCACGCTCGTGAAGTCGTGAAGCTGCAGCGTTTCGTAGACCTTGGTCGAATGTTCGGCGGGCATCGCGTTCAGCCTAAAGTGGCCTCGGGGCAGGCGCTAGCGCCGGCCCTGGTAGTACGCCCCGTCGTTGATCGGCTCATCGATGAACAGATCACCGTTGCGGATCTTCATGTTGTAGCCGCACTCCGGATTGGTGCACGCCCATGCCTTGTAGTGAATCGGCGCCCCCTGACTTCCGAAGTCCGAAAAGGGAACCAGATCGCCGTCGTCACACCGACGGCAGCGCGGAAATTCGTCCATTCCTCCACCCCAGCCCTTGGTAGTCGCGGAATCCTACCAACCGCCCCTTTCTCCGGCAACGGCCGCCACCCCTGGGTCGATCTATCCCTGGCCGTTACCCGAGGATGAAAATCGTCCCCTCTCGTCGGATCCACTTGGGGTCCGGCTGCCCTGAGCCCCCGAGCGTACCGTCTGGCCTCAGGTATCGGTGGACCGTGACAACTCGCTCCCCGTTGGGGCCCAGGTAGTCCAGGATCTGACTTCGTGTCCCGCGCGGTTCCCCTGGCGGCAGTCGCTCGGGCTCTTTGTCCCGCCGGAACGCTGGCGCCGGGGTAAGATGTCCAGACTGGATCTGCGCGCCCAGGCCGTCCTCGGCGAAGATCTCCCGGAGACGTGCTGCAGATACCTTTCGACGGGGAGGCGCTGCCATGAGCGACTACACGCTGGCTGATGTACGCGCAGAAGTCGAGCGGTACCTTGCCCGAGAGATCGACGCTTCCGAACTGGAGTCCCGCCTTGTCCCGATGGTGTGGGACGAAGATGGGCCCCAGGACGTGCTTGACCTGGCCCACGAGGTCATCGGGCTTCGCTTTGAGCAGTCGGGAGGATTCTCCACCGAAGACCAGCTTCGGGAAGACCTCCGGAAGCTCGTCTTCCCGGCTGTCCTGCCATAGCCCTGGCAGCCCCTAGGCTTTCGCCGGAGCCGTCCGCGCCGCCTCCTGCAGGTCCGCCAGCAGCAGTTCGAAGTCGTCCTCTGTGATCTCGCGCAGGTTGCCCTGGTAGGCCAGCGTCCAGTGCTCCCGCGGCCACCTCTGTGTCCACTCCATGCGGTCGTGGTAGGGCTCCGCGTCGAGCCAGTGGTCCTCGTCCAGCTCGACCAGCGGTTCCGTGTCGACGCGGAAGGGGTAGATCTCGTCCGGCTTCTTGTTGCTCTGCCAGATGCGCGTGCTCTCCTCCACGATCGGCGAGGTGACCCGCACCGCCCCCGCAATCTGCTTCTTCCCCGTCACGTAGAACACGAGCCCGTCGCCCGGCTCGATGCGGTACACCATCTTGCTGCGCGTGCTCTTGAAGGCGTGCCGCGCGAACCCCAGCTCGCGCGTCTTCCCGAAGATCTCGGGCCCCTGCGTCACCATCCAGTACTTCGCCACGGTGCTGCTCCTCCCGGTGCCTCTTCCTGATGCTCCTACTGTAGCTGCGGCGACCAGTCCCCGGCGTATCCCCGCACGAGGATGTCCTCCCCCAGCACCTCCACGCTGCGCTCGCGCAGGCGGAACGCGTCCGCCGCCCGCGTTACGCCCGCCCCGCCCACGGCCGCCACCCCGTCCCCGCCGATGATGCTCGGCGCGAGAAACGCCCAGACCTCGTCCACGTGCCCGCCCGCGAAGAGCGACCCCAGCACCGCCCCGCCCCCCTCCGCCCAGATGGAGAGCACTCCCCGTTCCGCCAGCGCCGCCAGCAGTTGGTCGAGGTTCAACCCCTCTCCATCGCGCTCGCACTCGACCACCTGCGCCCCAGCCGCCGCGATCGCCGCCTTCCACTCCCCGCTCGCCTCGTGCGAGGTCGCCACCAGCGTCCGGCCCGGCTCCGAGAACAGCTTGGCCTGCGGGGAGAGCCGCCCCCGCCCGTCCAGCACCACCCGCAACGGCTGACGCTCCGCCGGCTCGCCTCCCGGACGCGCGGTCAGCGATGGATCGTCGGCCATCGCCGTGCCGCTCCCCACCAGGATCGCGTCGACCCACGCCCGTTGTTCGTGCGCCCGTTCCCGCGCCGCCTCGCCCGTGATCCACTGCGAGTCGCCCCCCGCCGCCGCGATGCGCCCGTCCAGCGTCGCCGCGAACTTCGCGATGACGTACGGCCGCCCCGTCTCGCGGTGTTTCAGGTAGGGCCGCAGCAGCGCCTCCGCCTCCGCCGCACCGTCCCCCACCTCCACCTCGACGCCCGCCTCCCGCAGCTGCTCCACCCCTCGACCCCGCACCCGCGGTTCCGCATCCAGAAGCGCCACCACCACCCGCTCCCCCCCCGCCTCGATGATCGCCTCCGCACACGGCCGCGTGCGCTTCCCCGGGAAGGGCGCGCACGGCTCGAGCGTCACGTAGAGCGTCCCGCCACTTCCGCCTCCCGCCAGCGCGTGCGCCTCCGCGTGCGGACCCCCATCCGGCGCCGTCGCCCCCTCCCCCGCCACCCGACCCCCGCGCACCAGCACCGCCCCCACCCAGGGGTTCGGGCTCGTGCGCCCCCGCACCCCGCGCGCCGCCGCCAGCGCCCGCTGCATGAACGGTGAAGCCTCGGACATCACCCCCAGCTTAGCCGCCTCCCGCGCGCCCGGGCGCGTGAACAACGTCGTAGTAAGCTTGAAGCACGCCTCCGTAGCTCAATGGATAGAGCACCTGGCTTCGGACCAGGGGGTTGTGGGTTCGACTCCTGCCGGGGGCGCCAGCGAACCCCTCTGTCCTCCGCCCCTACAATGACCCCGCATGGATACCGTGCTTGCCGGCGGCGTGGGCGCTGCCCGTTTCCTCCAGGGTCTGGTGCAGGTCGTCGACCCCGCCTCCGTCACCGTAATCTCCAACGTCGCCGACGATGTCGAGATGTTCGGACTGCACGTCTCCCCCGATACCGACATCGTCATCTACTCCCTCGCCGGGCTGATCAACCCCGAGACCGGCTGGGGGCTGGAAGGTGATACGTTCGACGTCGTCGACGCGCTCCGCCGCTTCGGCTACGGACGCTGGTTCAATCTCGGCGACCGCGACCTCGCCACCGCCGTCCACCGCACCCGCCTCCTGCGCGAAGGCCGCCCCATGCACGAGATCGTCGCCGAGCTCACGGAGGCGTTCGGCGTGGCGGCGACCATCCTGCCCGTCACCAACGAGCGTGTCGCCACGCACGTGCTCACCGCCGAGGGGGAGCTCGACTTCCAGGACTACATGGTGCGGCTCGCCACCGTGCCCGATGTGACCGGCGTGCGCTTCGCCGGCGCCGGCGAGGCCGCCCCCGCCCCCGGCGTCCTCGAAGCCATCCGCGATGCGGACCGGCTCATCATCGCCCCCAGCAACCCCTTCGTCAGCATCGGCCCCATCCTCGCCGTCCCCGGCGTGCGCGAGGCCGTGACGGAGAGCCGCGCACGCCGCATCGCCATCAGCCCCATCGTCGGCGGCCAGGCGATCAAGGGCCCGGCGGCGAAGATGCTAGCCAGCCTCGGCCACGAAGTCTCCGCTGTCGGCGTCGCCGCCATCTACCGCGACTCCATCGACGTCATGGTCATCGACGAAGAGGATCGCGCCCTCGCCCCGGAAATCGAGGCCCTCGGCCTCGACTGCGCCGTCACCAACACCATGATGACTACCCCGGAACGCAAGGCCGCCCTCGCCTCATTCCTGACGGACCTCTAGATCCCTTGCCCTCACCGGGCAGCTCTCCAGTTCCGAATCAATACAACGGCGAAACTAGCTGCAACTAAGGCGCCGAGGATGGCCGCGATGCCCCAGGTCGAGAGGGGAAGGGTGGTCGGCTGCCCGAAGTTCGGCTGGGGTGGGAACCCTGTGCCCAACTCCCTGATGTCCTCCTCGGTGGCCAACAACACCGAGCAGTTCGCGACGCCGAACTCCTGCTCGTCGTGCGCGAGTAGGAAGATGTACTCCTGGCCCTCGATCAGTGTTACGTCGCACTCGGAGTGGTTCACGGTGTAGACGGCGTACCGCGTGACGTACGGCTTACCCGTGAAGACGCGTAGCACTTCTATCTCGACGGTCCACGCCTGGCCGCCGCGGGGATACGACGTGCTGTCGAGCACGCGCCCCACCCGTCCGTGAAGCACGGCTTCCACATCCTCCATGCCGCCACAGAAGCAGGCGCTCGCCTCCTTGGGCTGCAGAGCGGCGGGGAGCACGAGGGCGAGAACAAGGATCACCAATAGCACCGCGCGCATGGCCACAGGCTACGCCTCTGGCAAGTGGGTTTCCTGAACACAAACAGCCTAGAAGATTGGGTTGACGATGATCGCCTGCTCGCGCTCTGGACCCACCGAGATCAGGTCCACCGGTACCCCCAGCAGCGACTCCACCCGCCGGATGTACACCTGCGCCTCCGCCGGCAGGTCGTCGAAGTTTCGCACGCCCGAGGTCGGCTCGCTCCAGCCGGGAAGCTCCTCGTACACCGGCTTCGCCCGGCGCAACGCCGAAGGGCTCGCTGGCATCGTCTTCACCATCTCGCCGTCGATCTCGTAGGCCGTGCACAGCTTCAGCGCCGGCAGCCCGTCGAGTACGTCGAGGCGCGTCAGCGCCAGCGCCGAGAGCCCGTTGAACCCGACGGAGTAACGCGCCGCTACCGTATCGAGCCAGCCGATGCGTCGCGGACGGCCCGTCGTCGTGCCGTACTCGCCGCGGCCGAACTCCTTGCCGTGGTCCCGCAGCTTGTCCGCCATCTCCCCGAACAGCTCCGTCGGGAACGGCCCGTTGCCGACGCGCGTGCAGTAGCTCTTGAACACGCCGATCGCCCGCTGCACGTCCGTCGGCCCGATGCCCACGCCCAGGGTGGCCCCGCCCGCGGTGCTGCTCGGCACGCTCGACGTCACGTACTCGTACGTCCCGTGGTCGAGGTCCAGCAGCGAACCCTGTGCCCCTTCGAGCAACACGTACTCGCCCGAGTGCAGCGCCTCCACCACCAGCGCCTGCGTGTCCGCCACGAAGGGGCGCAGCCGCTGGCCGAATTCCTGGTACTGCTCGAAGCACTCGTCGAAATCGATCGGCTCGCCGCCGTAGACGCCCGTGATCACCGCGTTCTGGTAGTCCACCACCGCCCGCATCCGGGCCAGCAGGTCCTCCGGCTCCAGCAGGTCGACAATACGGATGCCGCGCCGCGCCACCTTGTCGGTGAAGCACGGCCCGATGCCCTTGCCGGTGGTCCCGATGGCGTCCGCGCCGCGCCGCTCCTCGTCCAGCCGGTCGATGAGCCGGTGCCACGGCATTACCACCTGGGCGCGCGCGCTCACTGCCAGCTTGCTCGTGTCGATGCCCCGCGACTCCAGCTGCGAGATCTCGCCCAGCAGCACCTCGGGGTCGATGGCCACGCCGTTCCCGATGACGCACGTCTTTTCCGTATAGAAGATGCCCGCGGGCACCAGGTGCAGCTTGAACTCCCCGAGTTCGTTCACGATCGTATGCCCGGCGTTGTTCCCCGCCGAGTACCGCGCGACGACACGCGCCTTTCGGGCCAGCAGGTCGACGATCCGGCCCTTGCCTTCGTCGCCCCACTGCCCACCAACAACCACAACAGCAGGCATGGTGGACTCGCTCCGGGCGCTCCCTGCTATCGGGGAGCTGGCCCGTTCAGAAAGTGTACAGCCTCTCGTCTCCCGCGCGAGTGGTGGGCCTCCTGTCGCAACTAGGCGACAACCGGCTTGCGCAACAGAACATCGGCGGGAATCCCCAGATGCTCGTGCAGGGCTTGGGCCATGGGCATTGTGAGTGCGCGTTTCTCGGCGAGAACCTCGGCTACCACATCGGGGCTGCCGATCCAGGGCACGAGGTCCTGCTCGCTCAACCCTTCTTGATCCATGCGAAACTGGATGGCCGCGGCGGGACTCGGGTACCCGAGAGGGTCCCGCTTCTCCTCGTAGTGCTCGACCAGGTCGGCAAGCACGTCCAGTTCCTCGCCCTCGACCGTCCCTGCGCCGGCTTCCATGAGTTCGTCGATGCGAGCGAGGGCTGCCTTGTAGTCAGCCTCTGTGCGGATGGGCTTCACACTTGCCATTCCTACACCTCCCGCACGTTTACGCGATCGTACTCGCTGTGCGTGCCCACGAACCGGACGTACACCACACGGTAGCGATAGTTGATCCTCACGACCAGCCGGTATTCGTTGCCCTTGATGTTGAAAACCACCCTGTTGTTGCCCACGAGGCTAGCCTTTGGGAACCTCGCCTTCACACTGGCCGGGTTGTCCCAGTCTCCTTGTCGGGCTTCCCGATACCAGGCGAGCAGCGGTCCCTCCGCATCCCGGTGATGCTCCCAGAACTCTCGCAGGGCCCTTCTTGAGATGACTCGCAAGACCTTTGTTCACCGAAACTGGATGCGCAGAGTATGGGCAGCGCCACATACCCCCGCAATCTTGACGCTCCACCGCTCGCATCCCCCGCCCCCAGCGCGGTAGAGTGCCGCCGTGGCTACCGTCGACATCCCAGCCCCCATGTCCGGTTCCGTGTTCGAGGTGCTGGTCAGCCCTGGTGCATCCGTGAGCGCGGGCCAGGAAGTCATCGTCCTGGAATCGATGAAGATGGAGATTCCCGTCGAGAGCCCCGAGGCTGGTACCGTCGCCGAGGTGCTCGTTGCTCCCGAGGAGACCGTCGAGGAAGGCCAGACGCTCGTGCGGGTCGAGTCCTAGCCCGCCTCCCCGGCCCCTCGCTCCTCCAGGAACCGCCCCCAGAGTTCGTCTCGTTTGCGCGATCCCCGCCGGTATCCCACCTGCCCGCAGATGAGCGGCCCGAAGAGCTGCGCCAGCAGGTACCCCCCGCCGATCAGCGCAAGGAAGGCGATCCCCAGCGCGATGCTCCGGCTGCCGACCAGGTCCGTCCCCCATACAACCAGCGCCACGAACACGCCCGCCGCGATCAGCAACCCGACCATCGCCCCCCCGTACACCCACCGCTCCTCCGTCCGCTTCTTCGCCCGGTAGACGATCAGCGCCTCCCGCGGCACCGACTCCACCGTCCCGCGCGCCGCCGTCTCCGTGCCGCAGTAGGGGCAGTGTTCGGTGTCGCTCGTCAGCCGTGCGAAGCAGAACCCGCAGAAGCGTCCCGAGTTCGGCACCTGCCGGTCCAGGATCTCGTCCATGCGGTCCTGCAGCCGCTGCACGTAGGGGTAGGGCGAGACGTACCCCGCGACCTCCTGCGTTTCCGCCACGCGCTCCCTCCGGGCGGTCAGTCCGCGTGAATCCGCACGGTCCCTTCGAGGCCGTCGACCGTGACCGTCGCCCCGTTGGGGATGCGCTCCGTGCCCGACTCCGTGCCGGTCACGCAGGGAATGCCGTACTCCCGCGCCTCGATGGCGGCGTGCGAGAGCACCCCGCCCTGGTTCGTGACGATGGCCGCCGCCGTCGTGAAGGCCGGCATCCAGGAAGGCGCCGTGAAGGGGCAGACCAGCACCTCGCCCGGCTGCAGCGCTTCCGCCTCCTCCAGACTGAACGCCACCCGCGCCCTGCCCGTGACCACGCCCCGGCTCGCCCCCTTCCCCTTCAGCAGGAGGGGGTCGCCCGTATCCTCCGCCGGTCCCCCGAACATGAGGGCAATCGGGTTCGGTGGAGCGCCCGCAGGCGGTCGTGGTGGCGGCGGCCCCAGCGTCATCGGCGGCGCCAGATCCGCCCATGAGGCGAGCTCCGCCTTCCGCGCCTCGATCGTCTCCAGCATCGCCCCCGAAGGGTTCGCTACGAGCTCGGCCAGCTCACCCAGCCGCATCTGGAACACGTCCTCGGGCGAGGCCAGCGCCCCCCGCTCCACCAGCTTCCGTCCCAGCGCGAGGCAGACCGGACGGAGCGCCCCCACGCAATTTTGCTGCCAGTGCGCGCGCCCCTCGATCACGAAGACGTAGTCGACCGCCCCCTCCACCAGCTCCTGGAACCGGGCACGGTCGCCCTCGTCCGTGAGGGCGGCCTCGCAGCGCGCGATCGTCGCGGTGCGTTCCGCCGCCGACCGCGCATGCGCCGCCACCGGCCCGCGCGAGGGGTCCGCCACATAGCCTGCCAGCAACCGGAGGGCCGCCCCCGGCGACTCGTGCCACGTCGGCGTGTGCAGCTCCCACCACGTCTGCGAGCCGTGGCCGTAGTCTTCCAGGTAGGCGTCGAACGCCTCCCCGAAGGCCTCCCCGCCCGCCGCCGCCCGCGCCGCTTCGAGGTCGCCCTCGCGCGCCGCCGCCAGCAGCGCCGGCGAAGCCTGCACCAGTGGCGCCAGCGCCTCCAGCTTCCTGCCGCGCGCCGCGGACTCGTTGTCCACGCCCTGCACAAGCGCCGCCACCAGCTGGTCGCGGTTGCCCACGTCTCCCAGCTTCTCCCCGCAGAAAACCATCAGGGCGCTCGCCGGTCCTGCCGCCACCATGAGCGGCTGCATCGTGTACGCGAAGCCCCGCCCTGCCTCGGCGAAGTAGCCCGGCATCGCCTGCGCGATCTGCTCCAGCGGCCAGGAGTCGTAGTCCTCCGACCGCAGCCCGTCGCAGATCTGCCGGACGCGTGGCAGGGCGTGCCGCTCCCAGGCGCCCCGACCGTCGGGGTAGGGGGAGGGCTCAAGCGCGGCCGCGGGCTCGCCGCTGCCGCCGCCCAGGAAGCTATACCCGTAGAGGTGTACGGCTCGCCCGCCGAAGGCCAGCATGAAGGTCTCGAACATCTCCTGCGCCAGCGGCGGCAGGGGCCTCAGGACGTGCGGGGTGAATCGCAGCGAGACTTCTTCCATTCCTGGGGGCGGCTCGAAGGTGTGGGCGGTAGTCATGGGTGCTCCGTGGGTCGGGGTGGGGGCATTCTACGTGCGCGGGCCTCTGGTGGCCCTCTACCCCCGCTAGGTGAGACCCAGCGTGCTCGCCCGCTGGTGCTCGACCTTCGTGCAGCGGTCCTGCGTCGCCACGAGCCCGGCTTCCTTCGCCCGTGCCACGGCCCCATCGTTCGTGATGCCAAGCTGCAGCCAGACCGCCCCCGCCCCGATCGCGATGGCGTCATCGACGAAGGGACCGGTGTGGTCGGGACGCACGAACACGTCGACCAGGTCGACCTGCCCGGGGATGTCGTGCAGGGAGGCGTAGGCCCGCTCCCCCAGCACCTCGTCCGCTGGCTGCTGCACCGGCACCGGGATGATCCGGTACCCCTGGGATTGTAGGTAGGCGGCGACCTCGTAGGCGGGCCGGTGCGTGCGCGTATCGAGCCCCACGACCGCGATCGTCTTCGCCCCCAGGAGCGCATCGAGGGCCTTGTCGTTACTCATCCGAAGTTCCTCCCACTGCTTCCTCCTCGGAAAGCTCGACCAGCTCCCAGCCCTCCGGCAGCCTGACCTCCGCCCCGGTCAGGTTCGCGACGGCGGTGGCGACGGCGAGCGTGCGATCCATGCCGTCCGTCTGGTCCCCGGCGGGAACCGGCACCTGTGTCAGCGTCAGCCGCTTGCCCGACTGCTTCACCAGCACCAGCGCGAACTGGCGCAGGGTGTCCCGTTCTTCCCGCCACCGATCCGGCGCATCCCCCTCGATCGTGATGGCCAGGTGGTCGATCTTGGCAAACGGCACCAGCTCGCGCGTGCCTACGCCCATCCCCAGGTACCCCTGCTGCCACGTCGCCGAGCCCTTGCGCCCGTCGATCACGACGTCCGCCCCCATAACGGCCGTCACCAGCGCCATCACCGAGATCGGGAAGGCGACCAGGGCGAACAGCAGCAGCCCCACCAGCAGCCCAAACGGGAGGTTGCCCGCCTCAATCGCGATCAGCGCCCCCGCGCCTCCCCCCAGCGCCACCCCCAGCGCCGGCAGCACGATCGTGCTGCGTGCGCTGCGTATCTCCACCTTGTCCTCGCCGATGAGGGCCAGCGAGCGGTGCAGCAGCACCTCATACCGCCCGTCCCGGCGGCGCGCGGCCACGTGGCTCGGAAGAGCGGCATCGACCATGCAGGAAGCGTAGCAGGCAGGCGCTCAGGGCGCGCCGTCGCTCGCGGGTGGTCCGGCGCGCCTGTACCCTAGCTGGCAATGAACGAGCTGTTGCGCTCGCGCACCCGAGTTCTCGTGACGGGCCTGGGGGCGGTCACCCCGGCGGGTACAAACGTGCCCGACTTCTGGGAGAGCATGCTCGCCGGTCGCTCCGGCATCGATCACATCACCTTCTTCGACACGACTCAGTTCCCCTGCAAGTTCGCCGGCGAGATCCCCGAGTTCGTCCCGGCCGACTTTATGGACCGCAAGGCCGCCCGCCGCATGGGCCGCTTCTCCCAGCTCATGGTCGCCGCCGCCCGCGAAGCCATCCACGACGCCTCCCTCGACCTGGAGGCGCAGAATCTCGAACGCACCGGCGTGCTCGTCGGCAACGGCGGCGGCGGCTACCCCGGCATCCAGGAGGCCGCCCACACGCTCTTCAAGCGTGGCGGCATGCGCATCGACCCGCTCTTCTTCTCCAAGCAGCTCGCCAACATGGCCGGCGCCCAGGTCGCGATGCAGTTCGGTCTGCGTGGCTATAACGGCACGGTCGTGACCGCCTGCGCGGCCGGCACCCAGGCCATCGGCGAAGCCGCCCTCATGATCCGCACCGGCCGCGCCGACGTCGTCCTCGCCGGTGGCTGCGAAGCCGGCATCAGCGAACTCGGCCTGGCCGGTTTCTGCGTCATGAAGGCCGTCACCAGCTCCGAGGGTGACCCCACAAGGGCCAGCCGCCCCTTCGACGCCGCCCGCGATGGGTTCGTGCCCTGCGAGGGCGCCGGCGCCCTCCTCCTCGAAAGCGAGGAGCACGCCCTCCGCCGCGGCGCGCGCGCCTACGCCGAGGTCGCCGGTTTCGGCTGCACCTCCGACGCCTTCCACGTCGTCGCGCCCCCCGAAGGCGGTGAAGGCGCCGCTCGGGCGATGCAGGAAGCGCTCGACGACGCGGGCATGGACCCCGCCGAGATCGGTTACATCAACGCTCACGCCACCAGCACCCCCGCCGGCGACGCCGCCGAGACGAGCGCCATCAAGACCGTCTTCGGCGAGCGCGCCTACGACATCCCCATCAGCGCCACCAAGAGCCTCATCGGCCACGGCCTCGGCGCCAGCGGCGGCATGGAGACCGTCGCCGCCATCAAGACGCTCGAGACCGGCCTCGCCCACCCCACCATCAACCTCGAGACCCCCGACCCCACCTGCGACCTCGACTACATCCCCGAGGGGCAGCGCCGCGTCGACCCGCAAGTCATCATGAAGAACAGCTTCGGCTTCGGCGGCCAGAACAGCTGCCTCGTCCTCTCCCGCTACGAGGCGTAGTGGCCATGCCCGGTTGTAGGATGGGATGAGCAAGGGACCACGCGAGTGACCACTGTTGAAGCGGAGTCCGTAGAGCCGGTCGCCATCGAGCTGGAGCTGTCATGCTCGGAGTCCGGTCAGTGGGTGGCGATCGACCACCTCGTCGGTGAATACGGCGAGGGAGCGACCTGCGAAGAAGCGGTGCGCGATCTCATCGGGACGCTCTACGAGAGCAGGGCGTTGCTCCGCCAGAGAAGGGAGCACTTGAGCGACCACCTGGCGCAGCAGCTTGGGGTGCTTGAAGCGTCCCTTCCCGACGAGTTGCCCTAGCGGCGTGCCCACCTTCAGGAAACAGGACCTGCGAAGGACGTTTCGCGCCAAGTGCGGGGCTGAGGAAACGGTCCGTGACCATGTCTGGTTTCACTTCCGTGTGGGCGAAACCGTCTTCGCACAGACGAAGGTTTCACATGGCCGGGGCAGTGTTGATGTTCGCATCGCGGGTCGCATCGCCCGCCAGATAGGGCTCAATCAGCGCCAACTGGCCGAGTTGGTGTCCTGCCAGTTGGACGCCGACACTTTCTACGTCAACCTTGCCGAGGTCGGGCCGCTGACCGGCCGCGTTGGGCTGTAGGCGAGCCCCCTACGCCGACCCGTGCCGCAGGAGCTGCCCTGGCGTCGCGCCCGTGCAGTCCCGGTCCTCGAACGTGACCTCGCCGTTCACGAGCGTGTAGCGGTACCCCTCGGCCTTGCGTACGCGACGCCAGGCGCCCGCGGGGAAGTCCCAGGCCTTCTCGATGGGCAGCATCTCCAGCTTCTCGTAGTCGTACACCACGATGTCCGCCGGAGCCCCTTCGCGGATGCAGCCACGGTCGCGGAATCCCGCCGCCAGGGCCGGGTAGGCCGCGAGCCGCCAGTGCGCCTGCTCCAGGTCCATGATGCCCGCGTCCCGCACCCACCGCGCCAGGAACTCCGTCGGGTAGGCGCCCAGCGTGATGAACTTCGTGTGCGCGCCGCCGTCCGAGACCCCCGGAATCGCGACCGATGAGTTCGCCACTTCCGCCATCGCGGCCGGGTCCGTCGGGCGCGGAGGCGTCACGAACGTCGCCTGCAGGTCGTCCGCCAGCGAGAGGTCGAGGAACGTGTCGATGATGTGCTTCCCCTCGCGCTCCGCGATCTCGGCCAGGCCGTGACCCTCGTACTCCTTCAGCTCTGGGCTCTCGACCTCCTCGACCGTCAGCTGCGCGATGCCGGAGACGTTCGCGCCGCCGCCCGCCGCCTTCATCTGCGACTCGATGCCGCCGCCCGCGATGGGCCCGTGGCCCGCGTCGAACTCGTCGCGCAGCGCCTGGCGCACGTCGCCGTCGCGCATCTTCGCCATGCGCACCTCGCGCGTCCCGATCGTGACCTCGCGCCAGATCGGACTGGAGTCGTACAGGTTCCAGTCCTCCAGGTTGAACTCGAAGCCCACATCCACGGTCAGCGCCTGCCCGAAGATCCGCAGGCCCTTCGCGTTCGCCTCGTCCAGCTTCTCGATCATGAGCCGGTGGGGAGGCGTGTTCTGGCCGTGCTGGTCCGTCGCCGGCGCCAGCAGGTTCCAGATCACAGGGCGGCCGCTCACCGCCGCCACCTTCTCCGCCGCCTCGAACGGCCCCGAGATCTGCGCGAACCCGCGCCCCACCTTTCCCATCACCCCCGCGAACGCGAGCAGGTCGTCCTCCGACATGAGGTCCGTGATCATGGGCGTGCCGTCGTAGTCGCGCTGCACGCTCTCCTCGCCCCCGAGCTGCACCGAGAACCCGCAGGCCCCGGCCTGCAGCGCCTCCTCGAAGAGGCGGCACATCTCGTCGCGCTCGGCCTCCGTGGCTGAGCGGCCCTTCGCCTCCTCCAGCCCCATCACGTACGACATCAGCGGGTTCAGGCCGACGTAGCTCAGCAGGTTCACGCCCTTCGGCGTGCGCTCCAAACTGGAGAGGAACTCGGGGTACGTCTCCCAGTCCCAGGCCATCCCCTCCCTCATCGACTCCATCGGCACGGCCTCGTTGCGAGCCATCGTCAGCATGGCCCGCTCCTGGTCCTCCGAGCGCACCGGCGCGAACCCGAAGCCGCAGTTGCCGATCACGACCGAGGTCACCCCGTGCCAGCCCGAGATGCTGCACCACGGGTCCCAGTACACCTGCGAGTCGTAGTGCGTGTGCAGGTCCACGAAGCCCGGCGCCACGATCAGCCCCTCGGCGTCGATCACGCGCGCCCCGTTCTCGTTGTGGATGCGCCCGATCGAGGCGACCCGCCCGTCCTTGATGCCGATGTCGGCGCGGAAGCGCGGCGTGCGCAGACCGTCGATCACGGTCCCGCCGCGGATGATGGTGTCGAACATTTTGGGGGTCGCCTCCAGGTGAGCCTTGCGCGCGATCCGCGCCGCCACGGAGGCGCGGGCAGCCGTGTGGCCAGAGTACCCCCGTGCCCGCCGCTTCGGGATGGTTTCCATGCCGCCAGCCCCATAGAACTGCATACTGGCGCCCATGCCGTGGGTCAACGACGAGAACGCATCCGCGTTCGTCGACCTGTACGAGCTCACGATGGCCGCGAGCGAGTTCGCCCAGAGCATGAACGAGCCCGCCACCTTCGAGCTCTCCGTGCGGCAACTGCCGCCCGGACGCGGCTTCCTCGTCGCCTGCGGCCTCGAAGACGCCGTCGCCTTCCTCGATCGCTTCGCCTTCAGCCCCGACACCATCGACTACCTGCGCTCCCTCGGGACGTTCGACGCCGCCTTCCTCGGGGCACTCGGGCGCCTGCGCTTCACCGGCGACGTCTGGGCCGTGCCCGAGGGCGAGGCCGTCTTCGCGGGGGAGCCCCTCCTCCGCGTCACCGCCCCCTTGATCGAGGCGCAGCTTGCCGAGACCTTCCTCCTGAACGCCATCGCCTTCCAGACCATGGTCGCGACCAAGGCCGCCCGCATCGCCTTGGCCTGCGGCGACCGTACCTTCGTCGACTTCTCCGGCCGCCGCGATCACGGCGCGGGGGCCGCGCTCGGGGCCGCGCGCGCCTCCTTCGTGGGCGGCGCCTCCGCCACCTCCAACGTGCTCGCCGGACAGCTCTACGGACTCGACCTCAGCGGCACCATGGCCCACTCCTACGTCCTCTCCTTCACCGATGAGACTGACGCCTTCCGCGCCTACGCCCGCGACTTCCCCGAGGGCGCCGTCCTCCTCATCGATACCTACGACACCGTCGAGGGCGCCCGCCGCGCAGCCGCCGTCGCGAATGAGTTGCGCCCGGAGGGCATGGCCATCCGCGCTGTGCGCCTCGATTCCGGCGACCTCGGCGCGCTCGCGCACGAGGTGCGCGCCGTGCTCGATGAGGCGGGTTGCCCCGAAATCCGCATCTTCGCCTCCAGCGACCTCGACGAGTACCGCATCGCTGGGCTGGTGGCGGAGGGCGCGCCCATCGACGCCTTCGGCGTGGGCACGCGTCTCGGCACCAGCGCCGACGCCCCCTCCCTCGGCGGCGTCTACAAGCTGGTCGCGGGCCCGCGCGGTCCCGTCATGAAGCGCTCCGCCGGCAAGGCCAGCCTCCCCGGCGTGAAGCAGGTCTACCGCGAGGAACGCGACGGCAGGTCCATCGCCGACACGATCGCCCTCGCCGGGGAGCCCGCCCCCACCGGCCGTCCCCTGCTGGAGCAGGTCATGGCCGCGGGCCGCCGCCTCGCGCCCCCGGAACCCCTGGGGACGATGCAGGAGCGCCGCGCCGCGGCTGTCGCGCGCCTCCCCGAGTCCGCCAGGGATCTCGAAGCGCCCGCGGGGGTCTACCCCGTGCGCCTCTCCGGCGGTCTCACGAACCTGGTCGAACGGCTGGGCGGCTGAGGGCTACTCCGCCCCCTCGGCCACGCTCCCCACGTACTCCTGGATGGCGTCGTACACCCGCCACAGCTCCCCGTCCTTCTCCAGCGGATACGAGGGAGGGGCGATACGCACGCCCGGGAAGGCGTCGATGACCTCCTGGTGGTCATCGATCACGTAGTCCGGGGTGAAGGGCACGCCACACTCTTCGAGCCGCTCGTGGTGGCGGTAGAGCGGCTTCCAGTAGCAGTCGATGATGTGCTCGTGCAGGTCGAAGCGCCGCACGATCTCCCAGCGCGGCCCGTTCCCGCTCCAGAGGTACACCTCGTGCCCCTCCTCGCGCAGCCGTTCGAACACCTCGATCACGCCCGGCCGCAGCCGCACGTCCCACGTGATGATGGTGTCGTCGACGTCGAAGAAGATGCGCATGGCCGTCGATTCTCCGCGATCAGGCCGTTAACCGCCCGTTACCGCCCCTCCGCCAGCCGGATCGCCCCCCGGCCTTCCGCTTGGCACGACCCCTGAGCACCCCACAGGGCTATCGCCCCTCCGCCAGCCGGATCGATGCCTCAAAGACATCGTTGAGGATCTTGGTGCGTACCTCACCTTCGGCGAAGACGGGCCGGTAGAGGTTCTCGATCACGTACGGCGCGAAGCGCAGGTTCACCAGCCGCTCTCCCCAGAACGTCGCTTCCAGCAGGTAGCCCTGCATGTGGCCCTCCAGCCGGTTCTGGTCGTAGATGAAGTTCCCCAGCGCATACGCGACGAACGCCTCCGCCCCCGGCTCTACCGCCTGGACGTGATGCGCCTGGTTCCCCACCACCAGGGTCGCCCCCGCCTCCACCGCCGCCCGCAGCGCCTTGATGCTGCGCGGGCTCGGGTCGTGCGTGTCCTCCGTGCCCGATTGCACCTGCACGATCACCACGTCGACCTCCGCCGCCAGCGCGTTGATGCGCGCCCGGAAGCGATCCAGCCCCAGCTCCGAGGCGGGCCGGAAGAAGGCGGGCTCGCCCGCTGCATTCTCCTCGCTGTAGTCGTCGTCCAGCGGGGCCGTGCCCGGACGGTTTTCGCCCGCCTCGAGGAAGTAGGCCGCCACGTCGTCGAAGCCAAGGATGCCGAACGTCGTCTCCCCCACCGTGAAGATGGCCGGCGCCAGCGCCTCCTCCAGGTTCTCGCCACCCCCCACGACCGCGATCCCCGCCTCCTCCAGCAGCTCGATCGTGCGCAGGAACGCATCCGCCCCGCACGGCGCCTCCCCGCAGTCGAACACGTGGTTCGTCGCGACCGTCACCTCGTCGAACCCCGAGAGCGTCAGCGCCTCGATCACTTCCGGCGGCGAGCTCAGGTTCACGTGCGGGAAGCAGCCCAGCGGTTCCGCGATGTCCTGGATGCTGCCGTCCACCGACCCCAGCGTCAGGTCCGCCGAGGCGAGGTACTCGCCCACCGGCCCCCGCAGCGCCGCCCCCCAGTCCCCTGTCGCCCGGATCTGCGTCAACGAACAGCGCGATTGGAGGATGTCGCCGGTCGCGATCACCGTGACTGGTTCCGGCAGCGCCACCGAGTGCTCGGCCACGAGCGCCTCCGCCGCCATCCGCCCCTCCTCCGTGAGCGCCACCATCGTCGCCCCCTCCACGAACGGCCACTCGCGCGCATCGCCCCGCCCCCGAACGAGGTCGATCCCGCTCACCGCGATCGCCGTCACCGTCGGACCCACCATCTCGATCGGCACGAACGCCCAAGCCCCAGAGTCGAGCGTCATCGCCGCCAGCAGCTCCTCGTAGGTTGCGAACGTCTGCACCGGGGAGAAGGGTGCGAACGTGGCCCCCGCCTCGTCCTCCGCGGCCGGCGCGAGCGCGAACGGCCGCACCGGCCCCGCGATCCCCCCGACCTCCGCCCAGTCCGTGATCGCCCCCCGCGAAAGGTCCTGCATCTGCGTCAGGCTGAGCGCGTCCACGCCCACGCCCATCGCCGCCACCGGCACCCAGTAGCGACTCACCACGTGGTACACCTCCCCGCCCTCCGGCAGGAAGGCGAGGTCGGTGGCGTCGGTCGCCGGCTCGAAGGTCACGCCTTCGACCTCAGCCGGCAGCTCTCCGGAGTACAGCACCTTCGGCGGCATCGCCGCCTCCGTGGGGGTCGCCGTGGGCGTATCTGCGGAGGCGGGCGTCGCCGGTGTCGTCTCGCTGGCTGCGGTGGGCGACTCGGTCGCGGCTGCCGGCTGTGGCGCTCCCTCGTCGCCGTTCATCGACCGGTCGAACAGCAGCACCGCGAGCGCGCCAAGGCACGCCGCCAGGACCACGAGCGAGATGAAAGAGGCCCGCTTCGCGAGCCCGATCCCTCTCCCCGGTATCGCCTCCCCCGTCCCCGATCCGCGCGTTGCCATCCGGCCATAATCGGCGCGGGGTGGGTGAGCGGCAAACGAACACCCCTCCCCGACGGCCGTTGCGCGATCCCCGTTGCCCCCTCACGATGCGCGCATGACTGACCTGCCCCGCCTCATCCTCGCCTCCGCCGACCCCGACGAGCGCGCCGACCTCCGCGCCTTCCTCGCCGACGCCCCCGTCGAGTGCGTCGACCCCGAGACGCCCCCCGATGAGCCGCGCGGCGGCGACTACACCGCCCGCGCCACCCACCGCGCCCGCACCACCGCCGAGGCCACCGGGGAGATGGCCATCGCCCTCTGCGCCGGCCTCGAGGTCTACCCCATGGACCTGCAGCCGGGCGCCCTCACCGAGACCTTCCACGCCGGCCTCTCCGATGCGGAGCGCTGCCAGGCCCTGCTCCAGCGCCTCGCCCAGACGCCCGTTGGCCAGCGCATCACGGTCGGGCGCGCGGCCGCCGCCCTCGCCACCCCCGGCGACCCCAATGTCGCGGTCTCCGTCTCCATCATCGAGTGCGAGATCCCCATGGAACCGCGGGGCGAAGGTGGCTACGGCCTCGACGCCGTCACCCAGATCCTGAACGGCCAGACCCTGGCCGAGCTCGACGACGCCGACCGCGAGCGCCTCGGCCACCGCGGCAAGGCCGTCAAGCCCTTGCTCCAGCGCCTCGGCTGAGCCCTACCCCATCCATCGACCGGATCCCCGGGTTCTCTACGGGTCATGGCGTACCAGAGAAGGACCCGCGTTGCCGACCAACCCTAGGATCCGGCGGAGCAGGCCGAAGCGTGCGCCCCTGGGTCCCTTCGGGGGGCGGTGGCCGTCGTGCTTCATGCGCTGCCGCTGCGATTGGTTCAACCCACCGCCAGAGGACTCTCCCACGAGGGGCCTGACTTCCGGAATAGCTCACATGCATCTGACTGGGAATCGGGCATCATCCACCCCAACCCACCAACCACTCGAATAGCAAGGTCGCGAGGCCCAGCACCGCAATGATCGCGACGTTGATCAGCCAGCCGGAGGGGTCGACGGCTCTCCGCCCCCGGGGGAGCTTCGCAATGGTCCTGCCTCCCCAGTCCCACCAGGGGAACGTCATTGACGGCCTCCTGTTGGGCGCAGGCACAGCCTCATCGCTCCGACCCCTGCGCCTCGTACCAGCGTGGGCGCGGCAGTGTGCCCGCGCGGAAGGCCGAGACCGTCTCCGCGATCGCTTCGTCGACGGCTGCCAGATACGCCTCCTCGGTGCCGTTGTTGTGGAAGATGCGGTCCGCCGCGGGTGCGCGTTCGCGCCAGTCCCGCGCCGAGGCCAGCCGCTGCTCCGCCTCCTCCCGCGAGAGCGAGCGCGTCTCCATCAGCCGCGTGACCGCCGTCTCGTCCTGCGTCACCACCAGCCAGGCCGCGTCCGCCTTCGTCATGTAGGCGTTCTCGAGCAGGTTCACCGCCTCCAGCACCGCGATGCCGTCCTCCGGGAGCTCCTCGCGCCACCGGTCGAGCAGCGCCATGAAGTATGCCGGGATGTCCCCGATCGCCGTTCGCAGGGCCTCCATCCGCTCCGGCTTACCGAACACCATCCCCCCGAGCACCCGCCGGTCGATGACCCCGTCCTCGCCCACGATCTCCTCGCCGAACTCCGACACCACTCGCTCGAATCCGGGCGTGTCCGGCGCATACATGCGATGCACCTCGCGGTCCGCGTCCACGTGCAGGGCGCCGTGCGCCTCCGCAAGGTGCGTGCAGAGCAGGCTCTTGCCCGCCGCGATCGAGCCGGTGACGCCGAGTAAGAGGGGCACGCCGTATTCTAGGCAGTCGAATCACATGGAAGCGCGCGAAGCCGCCGAAGCCATCCACACCGCCTTCCCCGATCTCGACGAGGCGCCCGTCCGGCCGCTCGATCACGGCTGGTCGCACTGGACCTTCGCCCACGGTGACCGCGTCTTCCGCTTCCCCCGCACCCCCAACGACGCGCGCCTGCTCGAAGGAGAGATGCGCCTCCTACCCGTCCTCGCCCCCCACCTCCCCGCGCCCGTCCCCGTCCCCGAGTGGGTGGGCGAGTGGGACGGGCGCCCCTTCGCCGGCTATCCGGTGATCGAGGGTCAGGGTCTCCGCCGCCTCACGCTCTTCGGCCCCGGGGGCGGAAACATCGCCCGCGAGATCGGCCAGTTCCTCACTGCCCTCCACGACTTCCCCCCCGAGCAGGCCGCGGAGGCCCTCGGCCTCCCCCTCCCCGAGCACATCCCCGACCCCCGCGACTGGCTCGAGGAGATACGCATGCGCGTCTTCCCCCGCCTCTCCGCCACCCTCCGCGTCGCCGTCGACAGCGGCTTCACCCGCTACGCCCGTGACAACTTCGACCCGCCCCCCCGCCTCGTCCACGCCGACCTCTGGTTCGACCACATCATCGAGCGACACGGCCGCCTCGCCGGCGTCATCGACTTCAGCGACGCCGCCCTGCGTGACCCCGCCGCCGACTTCGCCGGCATCCTCGCCGATGGCGGCTGGCACGCCGTCGACGACATCGTTCGCTTCTACGACCGCCCCGTCGGCGATGGCTTTCACGAGCGCGTCGAGTTCCACTACTGGACCATGGGCCTCCACGACATCGTCTACGGCCTCGATACCGAGGAGGAGCGCTACGTCGGACTCGGCCGCTCCGCCCTCGCCCAGCGCATGCGCGAGACCGGCATCCTCCCCGCCTGACGCCCGGCCCCCGCGCTAGAATGCCCCTGCTCACAAGGGGGCTTGTCATGGAGATCGAAGGGAAAGTCGCGATCGTCACGGGCGCCGGGTCCGGCATCGGACGCGCCACCGCCATCGCCCTCGCCGCCGAGGGCGCCAGCGTCGTCGTCGCCGATATCGACCCCGAGGGCGGTGCCGCCACCGTCGGCGAGATCACTGGCGCCGATGGCTCCGCGACCTTCGTCCATGTCGACGTCACCAGCCCCGAGAGCATCACCGCTCTTTTCGCCGAGGCCGAGGCCGCCTACGGCGGCGTCGATATCGTCTACAACAACGCTGGCATCTCCAGCGGCGAGCCCCACTGGCCCCACGCTTCCCTCGAACGCATCGCCGAGGAGACCCACATCAACGCCACCGGCGTCATGATGGGCACCCGCGAGGCCGTCCAGGCCATGCGCAAGCGCGGCGGCGGCGTCATCGTCAACACCGCTTCCACCGCCTCCGAGCACCAGATCGCGTTCGACCCCATGTACTCCGGCACGAAACGGGCCGTCACCTCCTTCACCCAGAGCTGCGCCATGCTCGCCGAGACCGACAACATCCGCGTCAACGCGGTCTCCCCCGGCATGGTCCGGACCGCGTTCCAGCGCAAGACCGGCGATGGCACGCGCCCCGCTTCCTGGCTGCTCCCCGCGGTCGAACGCAACAAGGACAAGATCCTGCCGCCCGAGGCCATCGCCGAGGCCGTCCTCGACTTCATCCGCGACGACTCGAAGGCGGGCGAGGTTCGCACCGTCGACAACGGGTAGCGGCGTATCATCTCGGCGGACGGCGTCGCCATGCCGGAATTGCTCGACGATCTCCGCGTCATTGACCTCAGCGAAGGCCCCATCGGTGGCATGACCACCATGGTGTTGGCCGACTTCGGTGCCGACGTCGTCAAGGTCGAGCGCCCCGGCGGCGACCCCTGGCGCACGGTCGCTAACGCACCCATGTGGCTGCGGGGGAAGCGCAGCGCGATCCTCGACCTGCAAACGGAGGCGGGCCGCGAGTCCCTCGCCCGCCTCGCCGAGAGCGCCGATGTCGTCGTAACGAGCATGCGTCCCGGCAAGGCCGAGCCCCTCGGCGCCGGCTACGAACGCCTCAGCGCCGCCAACCCCGCCCTCGTCTACTGCGACATCACCGGTTTCGGCGCGAAGGGCCCCTACGCCGGCTACCCCGGCTATGAGGCCGTCGTAGCCGCCCGCATGGGACGCATGCTCACCTTCAGCGGCCTCCCCGACCGCGAAGGCCCCGCCTACGCGGCCGTCCAGGCCGGCTCGCACGCCACCTCCCAGGCCGCCCTCCACGGCATCCTCGCCGCCCTCATGGCCCGCGGCGAGACCGGCCGCGGCCAGCTCGTCGAGACGAGCCTCCTCCAGGGCCTCTTCTCCTACGACCTCGGCGGCCTCTTCCGCGCACAGCTCGGCGAACGCTTCCCCGAGTTATTCGCCGGCATTGCCATGCCCGCCATGCCAACCCTCAACTACCACGCCCTCCCGACGAAGGACGGGCGCTGGCTCCAGTTCGGCAATCTCATGGCCCACCTCTTCGACAACTACCTCGCCGCCGCCGGACTCGCCGACGTCTTCGCCGACCCCGACTACGAGGGCAGTCCGGCCACGTGGTCGGACGATGCCCGTGAGCGACTGCGCGACCGCATGTTCGAGCGCATGCTCGAACACACCGCCGAAGAGTGGATGGAGACCTTCATCGAGCACGGCGGCGTCGCCGCCACCCCCTTCCAGACCACCCAGCAGGCCCTCGACGACCCCGACCTCGTCCTCAACGGGCACGTCGTCGAACGCGAGCACCCCACCCTCGGAACGGTGCGCCAGCTCGGCGCCCTCGCCCGCCTCACCGCCACCCCCGGCGCCGCCGGCGAGCCCGGCCCCGAGCCCGGCGAGCACACCGACCAGGTCCTCGCGGAAACTACCCGGCCCCGCCCCTCCGCCTTGCCCACCCCCGCCTCCGGGCCGCCCCTCCGCGGCGTCACCGTCCTCGAGTTCGCCACCGTCATCGCCGCGCCCCTCGGCGCCGCCATCCTCGCCGACCTCGGCGCGCGCGTGATCAAGGTCGAGCCCATCGGCGGCGCCCCCTTCCGCGCCATGGGCGTTGCCTCCATGGGCGCCGGCCGCTGTAACGGGAGCAAGGAGAGCATCGCTCTCGACCTCAAGAGCGCCGAGGGTCAGGAGATCGTCCACGCCCTCGCCCGCGAGACCGACATCGTCATCCACAACTACCGCCCCGGCGTCCCCGAGCGCCTTGGTATCGGCTACGAGACCCTCAAGGCCATCCGCCCCGAGCTCGTCTACGTCTACGTCAACGGCTACGGACGTTTCGGGCCGGGCGCTCACCGCCCCTCCACCCACCCCATCCCCGGCGCCGGCCTCGGCGGCGCCCTCATGCAGATGGGCGAAGGCATGCCCCCGGCCTGCACCACCATCCCGGAGCTTCGCGATGTCGCCCGCAAGTTCTTCCGCGCCAACGAGCTCAACCCCGACCCCAATACCTCCGTCGTCGTTGCCTCCTCCTCCCTCCTCGGCCTCTACGCCCGACGCCGCTTCGGCGAGGGCCAGGAGGTGTTCGTCGACATGTTCGGGGCGAACGCCTGGGCCAACGCCGACGACTTCATCGCCTACGAGGGCAAGCCCCCACGCCCCGAACCCGACACCGGCCTCTACGGCCTGAACGCGACCTGGCGCCTCTATCCCGCCGCCGGGAGCTGGGTCTTCCTCGGTCTGGCCGTGCAGCGCGAGTGGGAGCGCTTCTGCGCGCTTGCCAGCCGCCCCGACCTCGCCGCCGACCCCCGCTTCGCCACCCCCGACGCCCGCACCGCCAACGACGGGGCCCTCGCCGAAACGCTCGCGGCCCTGTTCGCCCAGCGCCCCGCGGACCAGTGGGAGGCCCTGCTCGCGACCGAGGGACTCGGCTGCGTCCGCGCCGATGCCGCCCCCGTCCACGAGTTCATCGCGAAGGACGGCCACGTCGCCGCCAACGGCATGCGCGTACCCGCCTACAGCACCAACTTCGGCGACTACGAGCGCTACGGCCCCCTCACCGCCTTCAGCGAGAACACGCTGGAGCTCGGCGGCTTCCCCCTCGCCGGGGAGCAGGCCGACCGCATCCTCGCCGAGCTTAGCTACGACTCCGCCGCCGTCGAAGCCCTCCGCGCCAGGGGCGTCGTCTGGTCCGAGACGCCCGCCCCGCTCGCCGCCGCTACCTCCTGATGCCGGACTTCCACCCCGGCCGCCTCCTCGTCGCCACCCCCAACATCGAGGACCCCAACTTCTGGCGCACCGTTGTCCTCCTCTGCGCCCACGACGCCGAGGGCGCCTTCGGGCTCGTCCTGAACCACGCCATGAACGGCGAGACCGTCGCCGCCCACCTCCCCGAGTGGGACGGCCACGCCGTCGAGCCCGCCGTCCTCTTCCGCGGCGGTCCTGTCTCCACCGCCTCCGTTTTCGCCATGGCCACCGGCGACGACCTGCCCGTCGACCGCTGGGGCCTCCGCATCTCCCCCGGCCTCGGCCTCGTCGACCCCGGCAAGGGTCCCCAGCACTTCGAGGGCCGCCTCGGACGCATGCGCTTCTTCGCCGGCTACGCCGGCTGGGGCGCGGGCCAGCTCGAGGGCGAGATCGCGACCCACGGCTGGTTCATCGTCGACGCCCTCCCCGACGACCCCTTCGCCACCGAACCCACCGACCTCTGGCGTCAGGTGCTCCTCCGCCAGGGCGGCGAGCTCGCCCGCTTCGCTACCCACCCCTCCCAGCCCGGAGTCAATTAGTGGCTAGTGGTTAGTGATTGGTGGCTAGTCCCCGCCCCCACCCCGCCGGGGGCCCGACCACCGGCCACCGACCACCGACCGCCAGCCACCAGCCACTAACCACCAGCCACTAGATCGCTGGTAGCATTCCCCGGCATTCACGCCGATCGAGGAGGATTCCATGGCCGCATACGTGCTCGCGCAGGGTCGAGTCGAAGACCGGGACAAGCTCAACGAATACCTGGCCGGAGCGGGCGGCACGCTCGCCCCGCACAACGCCAAGGTGCTCGCCTACACCGAGGAGCCCGAGGTCATCGAGGGCGAGGTCCCGAACAACCGCTTCGTCCTCATCGAGTTCGCCGACGTCGAGACCGCCAAGGCCTGGTACAACTCCGACGGCTACGCAGCCGTCCGCGGCCTCCGCATCGAAGGCGCCCCCGGAACCCTGGTCATCCTGCCGGGCATGTAGCCGGTTAGTGGCTCGTGACTAGTGAATAGTGGCTCGTCCCCCCGCCCACGGCGGGGTGGGGACCAACCACTAACCACTATTCACTAACCACCACCGTCACATCGCCTTGATGCCCTGGTACTCCTGGGAGAACACGCACTCCTGGAGCCCGAGCCCGACGTCGCTCGGGTCGTCGATGTTCGTGTAGCGCGTGTATAGCTCGGCGAAGTGGCCGCCCGGCCGCTGCTTCACCTCGTTGCCCTCAAGGTCCCGCACGATCACCGGGTGGGACACGTCCCAGACCTCCCCCTCCACCTTGTCGCCACGGTAGACGCCCCGCCCCAGGCCGTCGTCCCAGCCGCCCCAGTAGCCGCCGCCCTGCATGTAGACCGGCTTGCTCACCGTCTCCAACAGGAAGCGGTCGACGCCACCGTCGGGACGCGTCAGGTCGACCCGCGCGCTCTTCAGCCGCGGGAACCCGTCCTCGAACTCCGTGCTCACCACGTCCACGTCCGTGTACGCCCACCCCTCCTTGCCTGAGCCGTAGGGGTAGTCGATGCGGCTGTGTACGGTGCCGAACTCGGCCAGGTTCGCGCCACCCGTGCCCGAGGCCACGATCTTGCCGTCGTTGTGGTGGCGGAAGGAGCAGTACATCGAACGGTCGCCGAAGCGAACCAGCGCCCACCAGCGCGCCCCCGGCGTGCCCCACACCGACCCGCGCCGCTCGCTCGGCGCAGCGTGGCGGTTCGGCTGCTCGCCTTCACCGGTATTGGCCTGCCCCCACGAGTGGTCCTTCGCCCCCACCCAGCCGTCCTCCACCTCGAAGTGGTACTCCTTGCCCCCCACCTTCACCCAGCCCGAGAGGTCCCCCAGTTGCACCAGGTTCGAGCGCTCGCCCACCATCCTCCCGTCTTGGTACATGCGGATGCCCTGGCACTCGTCGTAGGGTGGCGCCGAGCTCTCCCAGAGGATGTCGAACGAGCAGTCGACGTCCGTCTCCTCCAGGCCCAGCCGCAGCGTCCGCAGCCCCTTGATGATCTCCTGCGAGAACGGCCCCACCGTCAGGTCGTCGATGTCCGGGCGCAGCTTGCGCGTCGCGCGCACGTTGTACTGCTTCCCGTCGCCCGTGCTCAGGATCGAGTAGGCGTCGATCGTGTTCGTGTTGTGGTAGAGCCGCAGTGCCGTGATCAGGTTCACCTCGCCGTCGGGATCGCCCACGCAGTGCCAGTAGCCGTCGCTCCACCCCGGGCTCGGGTTGGAGACGATGTCGAATGTGTCGATGGTCTGGTGGCGGGGCCACTCGTCAAGCTCGGTCAGGACGCGTCGTGCGGGCATGCGGTACCTCCAGTGGTTCGTGCGGCGCAGGATACCGCCTGCGTCGCGCCTCGGGGTGAACGCCGTGCGCGCAACGGAGCCGTCCGTACAATCCCAGCCCCGGAGGGTTTCGCTATGTCAGACGACGTGTTCTCAATGGAAGGCAAGACGGTCATCGTCACCGGCGCCAGCTACGGGTTCGGTGTCACCTGGGCGGATGCCCTGGCCGAACGCGGGGCCAACATCGTTGGCACCTCGCGCAGCCTCGAGCGCCTGCAGGACACGGCTGCCCTCGTCGAGGGCAAGGGCCGCCGCTTCCTCCCCGTCGAGTGCGATGTCACCGACTACGAGCAGGTCGAGAACCTCATGAAAGCAGCCTGGGACGAGTTCGGCACCGTCGACGTGCTCATCAACAACGCGGGCATCTCCGACCTCAGCGCCTGGCGCGCCGAGCACTCGGACAACGACATGTTCCGCCAGATCGTCGATACCGACCTCACCGGTCTCTGGTACTGCTGCCGCGCCTCCGCCCAGTACTTCCTCCGCCAGGGTCACGGCAACATCATCAACCTCAGCTCCATCTTCGGCGTGGGCGGCTTCGAGGGGCGCACCCCCGGCTACTTCGCCGCCAAGGGCGGCGTCACCCGCCTCACCGAGTTCCTCGCCACCGAGTGGGGCGACCGCGGCATCCGCGTGAACGCCCTCGCCCCGCATGTATTCGACACGCCCATGACCCACGACGGCCTCATCCAGAGCGGTGTCATGGAGATGCTCGAAGGGCGCACACCCATGCGCCGCATCGGTCAGATCGAAGACCTCGTCGGCCCCATCGTCTTCCTCGCCTCCGACGCCTCCCAGTTCGTGAGCGGGGCCATCCTCCCGCTTGACGGCGGCCTCACGGCCAGCCGCGGCTACTCCGCCGGTCCCTGGCCCATGGACGAGTTCGACCCCGAGGGTCGCGGCAAGCCGCTCAACCCCGGCGACCCCTGGGAGTAGCGCCTGGTGGCTAGTGATTAGTCGCTAGTGATTGGTCCCCCGCCCCCATCGGTTGGGTGGCGGGGCAGGGCGTAGCCACCAGTCAGGAGTCACTGGTCATCAGCCGTTACAACACATCCGCCGGTCCGTGAGTTCACTACAATCCGGCCGTGTGGCGTGTCATCCGGGACGAACTGCTGGCGCTGGTGTTGGCGTTCCCCGCGCTCATGCTGATGGTGGTGGTCGGCTGGGTTCAATACCCGGAGGAGCCAGTCTGGTACCGGGTGGCGTTCACCCTGGTGGTCGCCATGCTGGTGGTTGCGTTCATTGCCGTGTCCGTCGCGGCGATCATTTACGGCATTTGAGTCCGACTTCGGTCAAGCTTCGCACTTACAGCCAGCCGACCCTGCATACCCCGTCCCCTACAATGTCGCCGTGCGTGGCGATCTGTTGCACGGGCTGCTAATCGTGCTCCGGGGTGACCGGGATCATCCGCTCTGGCGGCAATTGGTACACGCCATCGCTGTACTGACGTTGGTGGGAGCTTTCGGCTTCTTCCTGGTGCTCGACGTCATCCTGAACAGCTAGCTGCTCGGATTCCGTCCCACACCACTACCCCGCCCCGCACATCCGCCGCGTGACCTCGTAGATCATCTGGCAGCTCAGCCGGAAACTGTCGAGCGTCATGCGCTCGTTGTGACCGTGCACTGTGCGCGCCAGGTTCGGCGACGTTAGCCCGCCCGAGAACCCGTACGCCACCACCCCCTGGTTGCGGAACACGCGACTATCCGTGAACCCCGCCGTCACTCCCGGCGTGACTACTGCGTCCTCCACCAGCTCCCGCACCACCGACTCGATCGTGGCGAACAGCTCCGTGTCGTGCGAACTCGTGTCCGAGGCGCCAGCGAACACCCGCTCGACCTGCACTTTCGGGTCGTTGATCACCCGCGACACCTCTGCCTCGAACGAGTCCGCGTCGACCCCCGGCAGCAGGCGGCAATCGATCGTCGCCTCCGCCCGCCCCGGGATCACGTTGTGCTTGATGCCCGCGCTTGCCGTCGTCGCGCTGATCGTGTTCGTCAGCAGCGCCCGCACGCGCATGTCCGTTTCCGCCGTCGCCCGCAGCGCCTCGATGGAGGTGCCGCCCCGGTAGATGCCCGCCCGTTCCAGCCGCTCGAAGTACTCCCCCAGCACGGGCGAGAGCCGGGGCTCCCGGTTCCACTCCTGCAGCCGGCCCAGGGCCCGCACCAGCCGGTCGAGGGCGTTGTCCTTGTGGGGAACGGAGCCGTGCCCCGCCCGCCCCTCCGCCACCAGCCGCAGCCAGAGCGGCCCCTTCTCCGCCGTCGTCACCGTGAACACCGGTCGCTTCACGCCGAACAGCTCCGTCGAGCCGCCCCCGCCCTCATTGATGACGAATTCCGCCACCAGCGCCTCGGGGTGGTGCTCCTCCAGCCACTCGATGCCGAGCATCCCGCCCGCTTCCTCGTCCGCCACCGCCAGGAAGACGATGTCGCGCGCCAGCGGCAGCCCCGAGCGCTTCAGCAGCAGCACTGTCAGCAGCTCCGCCACCCCCAGCCCCTTCATGTCGAGCGTCCCCCGGCCCCAGATCTCCCCGTTGCGGATGACCGCCGCGAACGGCTCCTCGTCCCAGTACTCGCGCTCCACCGGCACCACGTCGGTGTGATTGAGGAGCATCAGGGGCTCCTTGCTGCCGTTGCCCTTGAGCACCGCCCGCAGCGACACGCGGTCGTCCCCGGGATCGAACAGCTCGTACTCGATCCCCTCCCGTTCGAGGATGCCCCCGAGGAAGTCGCACGCCAGCCGTTCCCGTCCGGGCGGGTTCGACGTGTCGATGCGCAGGTACTCCTGCAGGATGCCCAGCGCCTCCTCGAAGGCTGCGTCCCAGTCGACCCGCGGCTCGACCGCCGTCACTCCCCCACCCCGTACACCGCCGCCGAGTTGTCGTGCAGGATCTTGCGCAGCACGTCCTCGGGCAGGCCGCCCAGTTCCTGCTCGATGAAGTCCTTCGGGTAGATCGCCGTCGTGTTCGGCCCCGGCGACATGCTCGTTGGGTGTGGGAAGTCCGTCTCATAGAGGATGTTGTCCGCCCCGATCTGCTCGATCGCCTTGATCGCGCTCCCCCGCTCGAACCAGAAGCAGGCGTAGCACTGCCGCTTGAAGTACTCGCTTGGGAGCAGGCCCATCTCCGGGTGCTCGGCGGGACAGCCGCTGTTGATCCACTGCCAGTCCATCGCCTCCAGCAGGAACGGCACCCAGCCGATGCCGCTCTCAACGGAGACGAACTTCAGATCCGGGAAGCGGTGGCAGATGCCCGACAGGATGATGTCCATAACCGCGTTCGAGTTGTCGAGGAAGAACTGCACCGTCGCCTTCGCAAAGGCCGCTTGCCGGCCGTTGTGCACCTCCGTGTCCCGGATCGCCGTGAGGTCGCCGGAGCCAATGTGGAAGTTGACCGAGAGGCCCAGATCCTGCGCCTGCGCCCACACGGGATCCCAGTGCGGGTCGCTCAGCCGCGGAAAGTCGAACACGTCCGGCTGGCTCGTCATCAGCACGCCCTTATGGCCGCGCTTCGCCGCCCGCTGCATCTCGTCGACGCACAGGTCCACGTCCCAGAAGGGCGTCGCCATGATCGGGATGAACCGCTCCTTGCCCGGCGCCGTCCAGTCGATGAGGAAGTCGTTGTAGGCGCGGACGCACTCCTCCATCAGCTTCGGCTCCTTCAGCCGCAGGAAGTTCCCAGAGCCGAAGCCGCCCACGTTCGGATAGATCACCTGCGAATGGATGCCGTACTCGTCCATGCGCTGCAGCCGCGTCTCCACGCTGAACGCCCCGTGGTCCGCCTGCGGCAGGGAGGGCGGATGGCTCGGCGGCGGGTCCGTCCAGCCCGCCATCGCCGCGCTCCCCGTGGGGACGGAGCGATGACCGCCGATGTACCAACGGTCCTCGTTGATCTCCGGGTCGAACTTCACATGCGGGACCAGGTCCCCCCACTTCCGGCGCGACACACGGCTCGTCCACAGGTCCTCTGGCTCGGAGATGTGGCTATCCGCGTCGATCACCTTGATCCGCTCGACCACCGTCGCCATGGGACCCTCCCCGGCGACTCCCGCCGCCGTTGCGCGCGTGGCGGGCAGGATAACGCGCTCCCCATCCCTTTGGCGGAAAGGCGCCTACACCGGCCGGAACTGCACTAGCGTGACCTCGTCGTCCACGTCCTCGTAGACCGCCTCCAATGCCATCCCGATGCGCACGTCCTCGATCGCGCACTCCACGATGTTCGTCGTCATGCGCGGCCCCTCCTCCAGTTCCACGATCCCGATGACGTACGGCGCCCGCGCCGCGAACGCCGGCGCCGTCCCCCGCCGGTCGACCGTGTACGAATACAGCACGCCCCGCCCGCTCGCCTCCACCCACTCCGTGCCCGGGGCGAGGCTCCCCGGGCTGAAGGCGCGCGGGTAGAAGTACGGCTCGCCCTCAGCCGTGAGTGGCAGCAGTAGCCGGTGCTCCCGCGCCGCCTCCCAGAAGGGCGCCGTCGCGGCCGTCGGCCTCGGCAGGATGCGCGGCGGCGACTCCGCCATCAGGCCCCCTCCAGCACCAGTGCCACCTGCTCCGACATGCAGCCCCCCGTCCCCGTCACGTACCCCCGCTCCGCCGACCCCACCTGCCTCGCCCCCGCCCGCCCCTGCAGCTGAGTGACCACGTCGACCACGTGCGACATGCCCCCCGCCGCCCCGCCCTGGCCCATCCCCAGCTGCCCTCCGTGCGTGTTCAGCGGCCAGTCGCCGCCGAAGCGCAGGTCATGCTCCTCCACGAACCGCGCCCCTTCCCCCTTCGCGCAGAACCCCGAGTCCTCGATCGTGACCAGCACCGTGATCGTGTAGCAGTCGTACATCGAGGCCACGTCGATCGCCTCGCGCCCCCCCCCCGCCATGGCGAAGGCGCGGTCCGCCGCCGCCACGATCGGGATCTGCGTGAGCGACGGCGCGTACGTGATCGACTTGTGCGTGATGTGCTCCCCGAAGCCGCTCACCACCACCGGCCGCAGACCCGTCTGCTGCGCCCGCTCCAGCGTCGTCACCACCACCCCCGCCCCGCCCGCGCACGGCATCACGATCTCCAGCAGGTGCAGCGGGTCGACCACCATCGGCGAGTTCAGCACGTCGTCGATCGTGATCGGCTGGTCGCGAAAGATCGCCTTCGGGTTCTGGAGCGCGTTCTCCCGGCCCTGCACCGCGACCTTCGCGAGCGTCCGCGGCTCCAGGTCGTACTCGTGCATGTAGCGCTGGGCCACCATCGCGAAGTGCGAGTTCGGGTTGATCAGCCCGTAGGGCGCGTCGAACTGCCCGTGCGGCGCCCCCCAGGCGTCCGCCCCCAGCATCCAGCTCTGCGCCTGCGGCTTCGCGCCTGGCTCCGGCGGCGCCGGCACCGACGGCAGCAGGCAGAGGCAGGCGTCGCAGACGCCCGCCTCGATCGCCGCCGCCGCCCGCCACACCATGCCCGTCGCGTTCGCCCCGCCCAGGTCCACCACCTCCCCGAAATTCGCCTCGATGCCCAGGTACTCCGCTACCGCCGCCGGCGCGAACATCGGTGCGTCCCCCAGCCGCGTGCAGAGGATGCCGTCGATCTCGCCCAGTTCCATGCCCGCGTCGTCCAGCGCCTCGCGCGCCAGCTTCCCGTACGCCTCCAGCCCGAACATGGGCGTGTCCCAGCGCCGTTGCGGCGCCCACTCCGCCGTTCCGCTGATCGCCGCTCGCCGGCCGTTTCGCATGGCTTGCTCCCGCCACCGCTGCGGTGGCGGCCCCAGCCTAGCGGAGCGCGCCTGCCGCTGTCCCCGCTTGCGCCCGCCCGCGCGGCTGGCCAAGCTGCGCCTCAGCCATGCGCATCGCCTCGCTCCTCCCCAGCGCCACCGAGATCGTCTTCGCCGTCGGCGCCGGGGATGAGGTCGTCGGCGTCTCCCACGAGTGCGACTACCCCGTCGAGGCCCGAGACCTCCCCGTCCTCACCGGCCCCGCCGTCGAGACGCGCGGCCTCCCCCAGGCCGAGATCGACGCCGCCATCAGCAACCTGCTCGCCTCCGGCGGCTCGACCTACACCATCGACGTTCCCCGCCTGCGCGAGCTCCGGCCCGACCTCGTCATCACCCAGGCCCTCTGCGACGTCTGCGCCGTGAGCGAGGGCCAGGTCCACCGCGTCGTCGACGAGGAGCAGCTAGGCGCCCGCGTCCTCACCCTCACCCCCCTCGACCTCGAGGGCGTCGCCCGCTCCGTCGAGGAGGTCGGCGAGGCCACCGACCGCGAGCCCGAGGGCGTCCGCCTCGCCGCCGGCCTGCGTGAGCGCATGGCCGCCCCCGACCCTGGCCCCGCGACCCCATCCCCCGTGCTCGCCCTCGAGTGGTTCGACCCACCCTTTACCGCCGGCCACTGGGTGCCCGAGCAGATCGCCCGCGCCGGCGGCGAAGACGTGCTCGGCCGCCCCGGCGAGAAGTCGGAGCGCGTCACCTGGGATGCCGTCGCCGCCACCGCCCCCGAGGTCGCCCTCCTCCTCCCCTGCGGCCTCTCCCTCGACGAGGTTGTGGCCGGAGCCGTCGCCCTCGCCCACCGCCCCGAGTGGCGCGACCTCCCCGCCGTCGCCAACGGCGCCGTGTGGGCGCTCGACGCCAACGCCTGGTTCAGCCGCCCCGGCCCCCGCCTCCTCGACGGCATCGAAGCCGTCCGCGCCATCCTCGCCGACCCCACCGGCGACCACCGCGTCCCCGGCGCCCGCCGCCTCCCCGCTCCCTGAATGGGGGCTCCCGGAGCCGGGTAGCCCCCTTAGCCGAACATCCACTGGGCGATGGCCAGCGCCGTGCCCGCGATCGCGATGTTCGCGGCGAGCATGCCCAGCCCGAAGGTAAGCCCGAATGTAAGCAGGCTTCGGTGGAGCGCACTGTCGAGCATCTCTTTGGTCACAAGCTTCTCGGTGCCCTTCGCGACTCCTTCTTCCACCACATTCACCGTGGCGCGGGCGAGGGCCTCGGTGGCGCCAGCCTCCTGGAGCTCAGTGACAGCTTGGTGCGTGTCAAGTGTGGCCAAGAGAGAATTGCCTCGAAGCAAAGGTTATCGAGTGGGTACGAACGCGTCAACGCCTCCGCCGCCTCCCCGCGCCCTGAACCTGCGCCTTCCCATGGCTCGCGTACGATTAACGCATGCAGTGCCCCCGCGACTCCGCCACCCTCAAGATCGAACACCACAAGGGCATCGAGGTCGACCACTGCCCCACCTGCAACGGGCGCTGGCTCGACCATCACGAGCTCGACGAGCTCGAAGCGCGCACCGCCCCCGACGAGAGTCAGCGGCGCGCCACCATCGAGTACGCGAAGCGCCCCAGCGACCTCAACTGCCCCGCCTGCGGCAAGCAGATGCGCGCCTTCAACTACCGCGCCTACAACCTGGAGCTCGATACCTGTGAGGACCAGCACGGCTTCTGGGTCGACGCGGGCGAGGAGGGCCGCATCCGCGACGTCATGGAGGAACGTGTCCGCGGCCTCAACCGCTCCGTCTCCGCCGAAGAGGCCTGGGGCGAGTTCCTCGCCGGCGCCAGCGGCAAGTCCCTCTGGGACCAGATCAGCGGGATCTTCCGCGGAGGACGGCGTTAGCTGACCACAACAGCGCCTGTGCTACGCTCGCGCGCGGCGCTGCGTAGCCTGTCTGCGGCGCGGAACGTAGTGGTGCGAGCACACAGCAACCCATGATGCTTACGGGATCACGCAGAGGGCGCGGGGCCAGCCCCGTCTGGTGGGTGCCCGCCACCCGCGTTCGCTCCACCATCGTCGAGTTCATGCGGCTCGAGGCCGCGGGCGGCATCGTCCTGCTCGTCGGCGCCATCGCCGCCCTCGTCTGGGTCAACGTCCACGCCGGCTCCTACCACGACTTCTGGGACTACCACACCGAGTTCGGCCTGACCCTCTTCGGTGAGGTCTTCGCCGTCGATGAGGGCCTGAAGGCCTGGGTGAACGATGGCCTCATGGTCATCTTCTTCTTCGTCGTCGGCATGGAGATCAAGCGCGAGCTTGTCGTCGGCGAGCTGCGCGACCCCCGCCGCGCCGCCCTTCCGATCATCGCCGCCGGCGGCGGCATGTTTGTTCCCGCCGCCATCTTCGCCGTCCTCAATCAGGGAAGCGCCGGCATCGACGGCTGGGGCATTCCTGTCGCCACCGACATTGCTTTCGTCATAGGCGTGCTCGCACTCTTCGGGCGGCGGCTCCCCGCCGGCCTGCGCGTCTTCCTCCTCACCCTCGCCATAGCCGACGACATCGGTGGCATCGCCATCATCGCGATCTTCTACACCAGCGACCTGTCCCTCCCCCACCTGGGCCTTGCCATCGGCCTTATCGCTCTCGTCGTGGCCGCCCAGCGCGCTGGCATCCGCCACATTCCTGTCTACGTCGTGATCGGTGTGATCCTCTGGTACTCGACCCACGAGTCCGGCATCCACGCCACGATCGCAGGCGTCGTGCTCGGTCTCCTCACCCCGGCAAACCCCTTCCGCGGCCGCGACGTGATGCACACCCTCGAGCACACCCTGCTCCCCTACTCCAGTTTCCTCATCGTGCCCCTCTTCGCGCTCGCCAACGCCGGGGTCGAGGTCACCCCCCACGCCCTCGGCAAAGCCTTCGAAGGGAGCATCGCCTGGGGTATCATCCTCGGCCTCGTTGCCGGGAAGTTCGTCGGCATCAGCGCCGCTACCCTGGCCAGCGCGCGCCTCGGTCTGGGGCGCCTGCCCGCGGGGGTGAACCTTGGCCACGTCCTTGGCGCTTCCCTCCTTGCGGGCATCGGTTTCACCGTCTCCCTCTTCATCGCCGAACTCTCTTTCGACACCGACATCCACCTGCTCGACCAGGCCAAGATCGGTGTGCTCGCCGGCTCCCTCATCGCCGGTGCGCTCGGCGCCATCTTCCTCCTCGTCGTCTCCCGCGTGACCCCCACCAGCGTCGAGCACGGCTCCATGGAGAGCGTCGCCCACAAGTAAGACCGCCCCTTGACCCGCCCCCCGCCCCCGCCCATCCTCCCCGCATCCCCCGCGCCGGAGGCCCGCCATGCCCACCCCACCCACCGAAGACGAGGTCCTGAGCTATCTCGACACCCTCTCCAACTGGGGTCGCTGGGGCGACGACGATGAACTCGGCACGCTCAACCTGATCACCCCCGAGAAGCGGCGAGCCGCCGCCGCCCTCGTACAGGAAGGCGTCAGCGTCTCCTGTTCCTGGGAGATCGAGACCCGGCCCCAGCCCGACCACGCCTTCGGCACGCCCCAGCGCTACATGCTCGCCACCGGCCAGGGCCTCAACGACGAGCACCGCGTCGGCGCCACGGGCGCCCGCAACGCCGGCGCCCTCGAGTTCATCGGCTTCATCTTCCACGGCTACGCCATCACCCACATCGATGGCCTCTGCCACTTCTTCTGGGACGGCAAGATGTACAACGGCAAGCCCGCCGAGCTGGTCACCTCCGGCCTCGGCGCGACCCACCACGCCATCACCGCCCTCAAGGACGGCATCGTCACGCGCGGCGTCCTCCTTGATGTCGCCGCCGCCCTCGACCGACCCTGGCTCGACCCCGGCGAGGGCGTCCATCCCGAGCACCTTGAAGCCGCCGAGGCCCGCCAGAACGTGCGCGTCGAGCCCGGCGACGCCGTCCTCCTCCGCACCGGCTACGGCCGCAAGAAAGGCGAGGTCGGCCGCGAGCAACTACCCGCCGCCGGCTACCCCGGCTGGCACGCCGCCAGCCTTCCCTGGCTGCACGAGCGCGGCGCCGCCGTTATCGGCGCCGACACCGCCCAGGACGCCATGCCCTCCGGCTACACCGCCATGAACCAGCCCGTGCACATCGTCAGCCTCACCGCCATGGGCCTCCACCTCATCGATAACTGCAATCTCGAACAGCTCGCCGAGACCTGCGAACGGCTCGGCCGCTGGGAGTTCCAGTTCGTCCTCTCGCCCCTGCGCGTCAGCGGCGGCACCGGCAGCCCCGCCAACCCCCTCGCTATTTTCTGAGATCGGAGGAAGTTCAAGCCTGCTGAATCGTGGGCGCCGCAAGGGGTGAACATGCGGTGTGCGGCGGCGTCGGAAGTGCGCCCTTGCGGTGCTGACTATTCCGGTGGCTTGAACGGTTCGGCGGCTGGAGAAAGTCCCTGACGCTTGACCAGGCGGATGGCGGTCGTAATCGCCTCCACCATGCTCGTCTCGTCCGCCACGCCCTTGCCCGCGATGTCGAACGCGGTCCCGTGGTCGACCGACGTGCGGATGAACGGCAGCCCCAGGTTCACGCTGATGCTCTCCTCGAAGCCGTGAACCTTGATCGCGATGTGTCCCTGGTCGTGGTACATCACGACCACCACGTCGTAGCGCCCCGCGATCGCCTGCGGGAATACCGAGTCCGCCGGGACCGGCCCCGTCGCCGCGATCCCCTCCGCCCGTGCGTCATCCACCGCCGGCCCAATCTCCGTTAGCTCCTCCGTGCCGATCAGCCCCCCGTCCCCCGCGTGCGGGTTGAGCGCCGCCACCCCGATGCGCGGCTCCGCGAACCCCCACTCGCGGAAGTGCCGGTCCGTCAGTCGGATCGCCTCCAGCACGTTCTCGCGCGTCACGTAGGCGCACGCCTCCGCCAGCGTCTTGTGCGTCGAGAGGTGCATGCAGCGCAGGGTCCCGCTGATCAGCATCGTGGCCACGTGCTCCGACCCCGACAGCCGCTTGAACACCTCCTGGTGCCCGGTATCCGAGCTCCCCGCGAGCTGCCACGACTCCTTGTTGATCGGCGCCGTCACGATCGCGTCCACCTCCCCCGCCAGCGCCAGCCGCGCCGCCTCCTCCACCCAGATGTGCGACGCCTCCCCCGCCACCACCGAGTGCTCGCCCATGGCGAAGTAGTCTTCGCGGAACCCCCCCACGACCAGCACCTCCGTCGTCCCCGCCTCCCCGCGCACGTCCCCCGTCCGCCGCACCGGACGCAACTCGTCCGTCGAGCCCACAAGGCGCAGCGCCGCCGCCGCGCTCGTCGGCGAGCCCAGCAGGAACAGCCGCGCGTGCGAGCGCAGCTCGTCGCGTTGCAGCGCCTTCACCGCCACCTCCGGCCCGATCCCCGCCGGGTCCCCGAGCGTGACTGCGATGAGCGGCCGCTCCGTCACGCCGACCCCCGCTCCGCCCGCGTGGCTGCCTGCGCCTCCGCCGGCGACCCCTCGTCGAAGTCGATCACGCTCCAGTGGTCGGCGATGCGGTTCATGATCGCCCCCGGCGGACTGTGGTGCGGTAAGGCCATGTACTCGTCGAAGTCCTCCCGGTTCGCGAACGAGCAGGAGATGCCGATGTCGCAGCGCTCGCCCAGGTCCTGGAAGTTCCAGCCGCAGTAGTAGTCGATCGCCTTCGGGTGCTCGCTGATCGGGACGAGCTCCTCGAAGAACGCTTCGATCTCCTCCGAGGGGGCATCTTCCTTCAGCGTGATCGTGACGATGTGGCGAATCATGAGTGTCTCCTGTCTCGGTAGGCGGGCTGCAAGCCCGCGGTCAGCGCGTAGAATCGCAGGACGCGACCGGCGCGGCCAGTGCCGGCCCCCGGAGGAGCCCCATGCAAGAAGCGCTCGTCGAACGCCTGAAGCAGGAAATCCTGTACGAGTTCTCGCGCGAGGGACCGCCCGAAGGCTTCCCCAAGTTCCCCGATCTCCCCGCCGGACGCTACCGCAGCCAGGAGTTCTTCGACCTGGAGATGAAGCACCTGTGGACATCCACGTGGGTCTACGCCAACCGCGAGGAGGAGATGCCCGAGCCGGGCTTCTACCAGCTCTGGGACCACCTCGGCATCCAGGTCGTGCTCATCCACGGCGAGGACGGCGCCATTCACGCCTTCGAGAACGCCTGCGTACACGGCTCGCCCCTCTTCAACGTCCCCGACGATAGCCACCTCTTCCACTGGAAGGAGTTCGACTCCGCCGGTAACAACCTCCAGTTCCAGCAGGAGTTCCCCCGCCGGAAGCTCTCCGAGGGCATCTTCCGCTGCCCCGAGGAGGGCCACCTCTACGACTACACCACCGGCCGCTTCGTGGGCGACAAGGCCGGCATCCCCGAAGAGAAGCGCCGGATTCGCGAGCTCCGCTGCGAGAGCTGGGATGGTTGGGTCTTTATTAACCAGGATCCGGACGCCGAGCCCCTGCTCGACTGGCTCCATCCCCTGCCCGAGCAGATGGCCATGTTCCAGGGCGCGAAGCTGCGCATGATCGACAAGCGCTGGACCATCATCCCCTGCAACTGGAAGGTCACCGTCGAGGCCTTCCAGGAGGTCTACCACTTCAAGCACATCCACCAGAAGGCGGGCGTTTCCGGCCTCGACCAGCGCGGCGCCACCATGGGCGTCCTGCCCAACGGCCACTCCCGCATGATCACGCCCCTCTCCAAGCGCGCCGCCGAGATGACCGGCATGGACCACCAGCTCGACTGGCGCGTGGACCTCGACCGCCAGGCCTTCGGCGCCCTGCACGACGGCATGGCCGAGATCCCCACCGTCAACGGCATGACCCGCTGTACCAGCACCGCCTTCAGCGCCTTCCCCAACCTCGTGACCCCGGTGAGCGCCACGGGCATGCCCTTCCTCCTCGCCTGGCCCCTCGATGTGGGCACCACCCGCTTCGAGTGGATCACTTTCTGCGTCGACTGGGGCGACGGCCCTTCGCCGGTCACCTCCGACGTCTGGCGCGGTCGTCTCGATGGGTTCGACGTCGTCATGGAGGAGGACACCCGCAACATGGCGCCCATGCAGAAGTCGCTCAACTCCCCCGGGCTCGTTGGCATGCCCGTGAGTTACCAGGAGCGGCGCATCTGGAACTGCGCCGAGCAGGTCGACCGCATGGTCGGCCGTGAGCGCATCCCCGAGGACCTGCGCGTGCCTGAGCTGCTCGCGCCCTACGTCGAGCGCTAGGACCGCCGCGAACATGCCCACTACCGCCCGCGTTGTCGTCCTCGAAGGCGACTTTGGCGTCTGCGCCATCCAGGAGCTGGAGCTGCCCGATCCCGGGCCTCACCAGGCCGTCCTCGAGATCTACGCCGCCGGCATCGAGCACGGCCAGCTCCAACAGGTCGAGGAGCCCCAGCCTATCCCCGTCATCCCCGGCCGCGAAGGCACGGCCCGCGTCCTCGCCGTCGGCAGCGAGGTCACCCGCTGCAAGGTCGACGACGTCGTCCTGATCACCCCCTGGAGCGCCGACCCCTCCCGCGAACCCGACCTCCCCCTCGTCGAGTTCGACGACGGTACCGAGACCGAGGTTGCTCCTGCCGGGGCGTGGGGCACGAACCTCATCCTCGATGAGCAGTTTGTCGTCGCCATCCCCAACCTGCCCGACAAGGAGGGCGCCTCCATCCTCGGGAACACCGCGCTCCTTGCCGCCAGCGCCGTGCGAACGGCCGGGGTGGGCGAGGGCGATACCGTCGCCGTCTTCGGCTGCGCCGGAGCCGGCCTCTCGACCATCGCCGCTGCCGCGGTGGCCGGCGCCGGCACGATCATCGCCGTCGCCCGCGACGACGAGCGGCTTGCGGCTGCCAGCGCCGCCGGCGCCACCGAGACCCTGAACCTGAGCAGCGCCGCCGCCGTTGAACGCATCGCCGAGCTTGCTCCGGACGGCGTCGACCACCTCTTCGACTGCGTCTACGAGTTCGAGACCGCTTCCCGCCCCGGCCGCGCCCCTGTCCGGGATGGCGGCTCTGCCGTCGTCGTCGCCAGCCCCGGCACGGAGGAACGGCAGGAGGAGCTCGACACGCTCGTCGCCGCCAACGGCTACCCCCTCCCCGATCCACCCGACCCCGACGAGTACGTGCCCACCCTCCTCGACTGGATCGAGGACGGCCGCCTTCCCATCCCCACAATCGTTACCTTCCGCTGCACCATCGAGCAGGTGAACGAAGCCACCGCCTTGCTCGAGGGAGGCGAGATTATCGGTCAGGCCGTCATGGTCATCGAGCCGCTGCGCTAGCCCTCCACGAACAGCTCGGACCCCAGCGGCGCCAGCGCCTCCCGCAGCGAACCTGAGGAAGTCCGCAGCAGGGCCGCGTAGTGCAGCTCCTCCGCCAGCATTGCGCTCCGCGTCGCTTCGGGTTCGCCCCCGGAGCGCTCCGTCTGCCGCTCGTCCTCCCAGTCCTTCAGCGAGAGCCCCGGAATGCCGTACGTGAGGCACGTGCCTTCCACGTCCTGCGTGTTGTGCGTTCCCATCACCAGCGAGGCCAGCTCGTTCACGTCCGGGCTGAACCACGCCCCTTCCGTGTCGAAGCGCTGGTAGGCGCGGCGGTTCAGGAACGTCATCGAGAGCGTCAGCCACGTCTCCCGGTCCGGCGAGGCCACCAGGTTCCAGCCCCCCATCGCCCGCAGGAGCAGGAAGGGCACATCCCCGGGAATTGCCTCGAACGTGTCGAACTCCGGCTCAGGAATCGCGAGGCCCGTGTCCTCCACTCCGGCCGCCCAGCCGCTCCCCCCACGCCACACGCGACCCGCCACGACCGCCTCCACCACCCCCAGCGCCCGCGACGCCGTCTCGCCGGCGCTCCCCGCCTCCCCGATGTCGATGGCGAGGTCGTACGCCCCGAGCGTCGTGGCCACCTCGGCGAGCGGGAGGGACGTTCCCGCCCCGGGCTCCGTTGTCGCGTTCTCGATGCGTGCCCGTACGGACGCGCGCGCCTCAGGCCAGAACCGGTAGAGGGCGATCATCGCTCGGCGCCTCGCCCCCGACGACCGCGCCTGGCGCTAGTCGCGCGCCTTCGTGACGTCCCAGCGCTCCCAGTTGGTCACTTCGTCTACCGGCTTGCGGTTGGTCGGGCCGAAGTTCGCGTCCGGGAACCCCATCGGGATGATGGCCACCGGTGTCGCCTCGGCGGGGATGCCGCAGCGCTCCCGCAGCACGTCGTCGACCGCTCCCTGGAACGTCGTCATCACGGTGCCCAGCCCCAGCGCCCGCGCCGCCAGCAGCATGTTCTGCACCGCCTGGTAGATGGAGCTACCCGCCAGCAGCGTCGTCGGGTCCTGTGTCGGTGACGTGACCTGGTAGAGGCAGGGGACGATGAAAACGGGCGCTTGCGCCAGGTTCTCGAAGAGCCCGCGCGCGCCCGTCATCATCAGGCGCTCGCCCTTGCTCCCCGACTTGATGGCGTTGTCGATCATCGCCTGCAGGCCCGGGTTCTCGAGCCCCTTGCTCAGCTGCGCCGAGATAGCGTCCCGCGTCTCCTGGTCCGTGATCACGACGAAGCGCCAGGGCTGCGTGTTGCTCCCCGAAGGCGCCTTCGTGCCCGCCTCGATCACCTTCCAGATGAGGTCATCCGGTACCGGGTCGCTCTTCCAGCGGCGGATCGCCCGCTGCGTGTAGATCGCTTCCCAGACGTCGTTCGTGCCGGACTTCATGTCCGCCATGGTGCCTCCTTGGGCTAGCCGGCCGGGACCGCTTCCCGGGCCGGTCGGATGTTCACCGGGATGGCGCTCTGCCGCGCCATGCCCGTGATCGGGTCGTACGCTTCCTCGTTGTTTACGAGGCGGTTGGTGCTGCCGCCGATGCTGCGGACATCCTGGTCCTTCTCGGGAACGTCGCCCCACGAGTGCGCCATCGAGATGACCCCCGAGGGCACGTCGTCGGTGAAGGCCGCGACGCCCAGGATGGTCGCCCGGCTCGACTCGATTTCGATGACTTCGCCGTTCTCGATCCCGAACTCGGCCCCGTCGACCGGGTTCATGAACGCCGGGTTCGTGCTGCCGTCGCGGGCCGTCAGCCCGGCGATGTCGCGGCCCGAGGAGTTGTAGAACTCGCGCATGCGGCGACTGATGAGCCGGTGCGAGAACTTCTCGCCCGGGACGTAGCCGGCGCCCTCGACGACGGGCTCCGCCCGTACCTCGTGGATCTCCTCCACCAGGTCCGGTGGCGCCACGTCCAGACGCGCATCCGTGCCCGGAGCCTTCGCGCCGACGCGTACTTCTTCGCCTTCGAAGATCGCCCCGCCGTCCGCCTCTCGCACGCGATCGAGCGGGATGCGGGAGTTGGCCGTGATCAGGTCCAGCACGTCGTCTGTGCTCGGCTTCTCGTCCATCGGCATCGGGCCGCCGGCGAGCTTGATCTCGCTGCCCATGCGCTGCGCGATGCCCCAGAAGAACTCCCACTCTTCCATGACGTCGTCCTCGGCCTCGACCATCGCGGGCGTGTAGTGCGCGTACGGCACCGGGTACCACGAGTCGGTAAGCACCGTCAGGTCGGGCCGCTCAAGCGAGAGCTTCGGCGCGATGACGTAGTCCGCCATCTTCGCCGTCTGCGACCAGCGAATGTCGATGCTCACGTTCAGGTCGAGCTTGCCCATCGCCTCGATCGTCTTGAGCTGGTCCGGCCACGCGCCCACGGGGTTGCCGCCCACGCTCACGAGCGCGCGCACGCGTCCCTCGCCCGGCTCGATGATCTCGTCGCTCAGGGCCGCCGTCGGCATCTCGCCGAACACCTCGCCCAGACCGCGCACGCGGCTCGGCTCGCCCTTGCCCCAGGCGGGATTGGGCGGGTTGGCCTGCGCCAGCCACGGCCGCTCCGGCCCGATGACGCCGGGATTCGGGACCACCTCGCCCTCGCGCAGGTAGCGCCCGCCAAGCGTGTTGAACGTGTTGACGAAGTGCTCGGTCAGGTTCGGGTGAGGCGCCATGTTCGCCCCCGTCCCGCTTGAGGCCACGCCCCGCGGGCTCTCGGCGAACATGCGCGCCGCGCGCTCCACCTGCGCCGCGGGCACGCCCGTGCGCTCCTCCACGTAGTCCAGGGTGAAGCTGTCGACGGCCTGCTGCAGTTCCTCCACGTGGGCCACGTTCCCGGCGAGGAAGTCGCCGTCGACCAGGCCCTCATCGAACATCACGCGGATAATCCCGGCCAGCAGTGTGGGGTCCTCGCCCGGCTTCACCTGCAGGTGCAGGTCGGCCCGCTTGGCCACGTCCGAGCTGCGGGGGTCGATCACGATCAGTTTCAGTCCGCGCTTCTGCGCGTCCCGCAGCCGCTTCCAGGGGTTGAACGGGGGAATGCCGCCGAACATCGAGACGACCGGGTTGTTCCCGATGAGCATCGCCACATCGGCCGTGTCGAACCCGTGGCTGCCGCCCATCCAGGTGCCGTGCCGCGAGGCCGCGATCGCCTTCGCCGGCTGGTCGATGGTCACGCTCGTGTAGTACGAGGGCGACTTCACGCCCGCGTGCCAGGCCCGCGACACCGAAAGGGTGATGGCGTTGCAGAAGGCGTACGTGCCGTTGTACGTCGCCACCGAGCGCGGCCCGTGCTCCTCGATGATTGCGCTCATGCGCTCCGCAATCTCGTCGAGCGCCTGCTCGCTCGAGATCGGCTGGAAGCTGCCGTCCGGCATGCGCTTCATCGAGGTGCGAATGCGGTCCTCGTGGTTGTGCTGGTCCGGCAGGTGCCGTCCCTTGATGCAGGTGTACCCACCGTAGATGGGATTGCTCGTATCGCCACGGACCTCAATGACCTTGTTGTCCTCGACGTCTACCTCGATCGGGCAGAACGCGTGGCAAAAGCGGCAAAAGGATTTCTTGGTCTCGACCATGGGACATCTCCAGGAAACAGGTATGCCGCGCGAGTCTACCATGCAGCTCAGGGCGGCCGGCTCCTTCGTGCCCGCGGTGGCGGCGGCTAGCGGAAGGGGTTCTCGTCCCCGGAAGGGGACGGCGCCGCGCTCTCGTCCAGCCCCAGGAGCTTCAGCCGGGCCTCGTCGTACGCCTGCTTGGCCCGCGCCTCCCGGTTCAGGAGGCCCTTCAGACGGTCCGGAGTAAGCGGTTCCCCATCGAGGAGCACCTCGTGCATCCGCTCCAGCTGCTTCGTCCACGCCTCCCAGGCCTCCCGATAGGCCTCGCGGGTTGCGTCGTCAGCCATCTGGACGCCTCCTGCGGCCCGCTGCCGGCCCCGGTCGTGACGCCCCCGGTCGTGACGCCCCGCCTGCCCGAGCCCTCACGCCCACTCCAGGATTCCCCGCCGCAGGGCCGTGAGCACCGCTTCCAGCTTCGTCGCCGCGTTCAGCTTTCGGCGGAAGTTGCGAACGTGGTTGCGCACCGTGTGCTCGCTGATGCCCAGCCCCTCGGCGATGGACGAGGTCGTGCGACCCAGGGCCACCAGCGCGAGCACCTCCAGTTCGCGACTCGTCAGTGGCGCCGCGCCTACCGGGGGCAGCGGAGCTGGGTTCTCCGAAACGACTTCGGCGCCGCCCCGCCCGAGTTCGCTCTTCACGGCTGCGAGAATCTGGTCAGGCGACTGCGACCCAGCCCGGTCGTCGAACACGTGGACCATGAGCGGTGCGTCGTCCACGACCCCCGACACCACCATTGGCGTGAGGTCGACGGTCTTGCGTTCCCCCGATGAGCAGAGCATCTGCATCCTGACCGCGTTGGGGATGGCTCCCGCCTGCAGGGACAGCAAGGAGGGGCACCCGCTCACACAGGCCGGCGTCAGACGACCGGACACGAGGCCGGCCACCACCTCGTAGCAGTGACGCCCGAGCACCTTGTGCGCCGGGTGACCCAGGATGCGCTCCGCCCCCTGGTTCCAGAACACGATCCGCTGGTCCAGCGACATGGCGTAGACGCCAAACTCCGCTTCGGAGAGAAACGCGGCGATCCTGTCCACGCTCAAGGCCGGCCCCTCCCCTCGCGTTCCCGGATCCGAGCCTGGGCGCTACTCTACCGGGAACCCTTCGGGGTGTGGACCGTTCCCCTAGTCCTCCCGCCGGCGCGTGCGGGAGCACCGCTACCTGGGAGCCCCGCACCCGCGGCAGACACAAGGATCCGATCGAGTGCTCGCTCTTACCGAAGTCAGACGCCGCAAGCTCCAGTTTGGCTTCGTCACCGGCGTGGTCGCCCTCATCGCCTACCTCATCATCATGGTGACTGGCCTGGGACTTGGCCTGTACGAGGCCGCGGGGACTGCACTCCTCAACCTCAACGGCGATCACCTCGCCTACGCTGCCAACTCAAACCTCTCGGTCATCCGCTCCCGCCTCAGCGACGAGGATGTGGCCGAGGTCCGGTCCCTTCCCGGCGCCGAAGCCGCCACCCCCATCGGCTACGTCGCCGCCGTTATCGAGTTCGGCCCCGACGAGAGCGACACCGCCGCCATCATCGGCGTCATCCCCGGCTCCTTCGCCGAACCCGAAGTCGTCGAGGGGCGACCCATCGAGAGCCCCACGGAAATCCTCGTCGACCGCGCCTGGGTCCGCGTCGCTGGCACCCGCGTGGGCGACACCCTCGCGTTACCCGTCGGCTTCGAAACCCGCGACTTCACCGTTGCGGGCATCGTCGACAGGGGCTACTTCTTCTTCCAGCCGGGCATGTACGTCGACCTCGCTTCCTGGCAGGACCTCGTCTTCCAGGGCGAGGCCATGCAGAAGCCCGCCGCCAGCCTCGTGCTGCTCCAGGGGCGCGATCTCGCCGGCACGAGAAGCGAGAACTGGCGCATCGTCACCAAGGAAGACGGCTTCAACAACATCGAGGGGGTCCAGGCCCAGCAGTCCACGGTCGATGCCCTGCGCTACATGGGCTTGCTCATCGGCGCGATGGTCATCGGCGTCTTCTTCTACGTCATCACCCTCCAGAAGGTGTCCCTCCTGGGAATCCTCAAGGCGATCGGCGCCCCCGGCCCCTACCTGGTCACCCAGGGACTGCTGCAGGTTCTCGTCGTCTGCATCGTCGGTGCGGCCGTCGCCGTCGGCTTGGCGCTGCTCACCGAGGCCACCGTCCTCGCCTCCGACACCATCCCCATCAACTTCACCAGCGGCGCCATGGCCACGTCCTCGATCTCGGTCGTAATCGCGGGCGTTGTGGGCTCTCTCCTCTCCGCCCGGCAGGTCGCATCCATCGACCCCATCATCGCGATGCAGCAGCAGTAGGGGCGCTCGTGGCCATCCTCCAGCTTCGCGGCGTGTCCAAATCCTTCGGCCAGGGGGCGCGGCGCGTCGATGCCGTTCGCGACTTCAGCCTCGAGGTCGACCGTGGCGAAGTCGTTGCGCTGGAGGGGCCGTCGGGCTCGGGCAAGACCACCCTGCTTGCCCTCGCGGGAGCGCTCCTCACTCCAACCGCCGGCGAGATTCGCGTCGATGGAGACGACATAACGAAATACGGCGCCCGCGCCCGTACCCGCTATCGCCGCGACCGAGTCGGTTTCGTCTTCCAGGGGAGCAACATGGTTCCGTTCCTCACCGCCCGCGAGAATCTCCTCCTCGTCGGCGAGTTTGGCGCCGGCGACCGCGCCGCTCTCCGCCGCCGGGCCGACGAGCTCCTCGACCAGCTCGACCTCATCCCCGTCCGCGACCAGGTCGCTACCAGCCTCTCCGGCGGCGAGCGCCAGCGCGTCGCCATCGCCCGCGCCCTCATGCGCGACCCTTCCCTCCTCCTCGTCGACGAACCAACCGCCAGCCTCAATTTCGAGCTCGGAACCCGCGTTGTCGATGCTCTTCTGAGCGAAGTCCACCTGCGCGACAAGGCCTGCATCATGGTCACCCACGACGACCGCATGGCGCAGCGGGCCGACCGCCTCGTCGAGATCCGCGACGGAAGCGTCCTCTCAGACCGCCCCCTCCGCTAGCTCGCGCCTCGCGGCCGCCGTGCGCTCCGGAGCGCTACTGCTGCTCTTCCTCCGCTGGTCCGCCCCTCTGCTACAGTGCGGGACCCGGAAACGGGCAGCGGGTACCTCTACGTGGAGACAGAAGACAGCAGTGGGCACATGGTTACCCAGATGGCTCATTGGCGCTCTCGCAATCGCCCTGACGGTTGCGGTCAGCGCGGCAGCTGCGAGCGCCGTGGACAACCCCTCCACCTCTCAGACGGTTGTGGTGGAGGTGACGGTGTGGCGGTCAGTCTCCAACCCGGACGCCCTCTACCTGAGCACGCGGGTGGAAGGGGGAGGATGGCGAACTGAAGACACCGCGCTCGACATGTCGGAGCGGAGCCGCTCGGGGAGCTTCCACCAGAGCAATGCGATCCGGCTGGAGGTGGCGCTGGAGGGAGGCGCAACGGCAGGCGTCGAGGTGACCGTGTGGCGGTCCGTCGCTAATCCGGCGGCGATCTACGTGAGCACGCGAGCAGACGAGGGTTCCTGGCGGACGGAGAACACCGCGCTCGACATGTCGGCCCTGAGCCGTTCCAGGAACTTCCACCAGAGCAATGCTGTGCGCGTCGAGGTGGAGGTGGGGAACCTCATTCCGGAGTTCCCCGCGCCCGGAACCCTCACGCGGATCCCCTCCCTCAACGCCACCGTCGTCGACCTGAGGCTCTACGAGAGGCCCATTGAGTCGTCGCACCCCGATGAGCGAATCTACACAACCACGTTCGAGCAACTGACGACGCGCGCGATCGCCTGGGAGCTCAAACTCGTCCACCCTCCGAGGTCCAGCCCCGTCGAGTATGACATCGAAACATCCATCTATCGATCGGATGGGAGCGTTCTGGCGCAGTTCACAACGGATGGCCTCATTGAGCCTGGCTGGACCAACAGCCGGCACGGCCATGGCTGGGGCTACGCAGCGCCAGCGAACTGGCAGCCGGGAACCTACCACACCGTGTTATGGGTCGAAGGCGAGATTATTGCCGGGAGAAGCTTCGAGATCATCGACAGGCAGATACCCGAGACGCGCGCCTTTGCCGCGCTGCGGGACGGGTTGGAATGGGCCGAAGGCCCCCTGAGCCATGACTCGCAGGTGGCGCTGCTGGCCCTCGCCGGGCTGCTGGATGCCGACCCGGAGCTGGCCGAAACGGTGGCGGCGCTGTCATGGGTGCGGCAGGGGCCCCGGGGGGAGGGGCTGTGGACCATGCAACAGCTGGTTGCTCTTGCTCGCGAAGACGTTCCGCTCGCGCGACGGGTGGCGGCGTTCCCCTGGCTGGCCGATGGCGTGACTGCTGAGGAGTGGCTCGGCCTCAGGGACCTGGCCCTGCTGGCCGGCGCCGGGGACACCGCCACGAGACTTGCCGCCGGCCTCCAGTGGACAGGGGACAGCATTGATGCGTCTGAGCGGCGGGGCCTCAGCTACCTGCGGACCATCGCCGGGCAGGACCAGTGGCTCGAGCAAATCGCGGCCTACCCGTGGGTCGTCGATGACCTGACCGACGCCGAGCAGGGGCTGCTGTGGAACCTGGACCGGCTTGCCGTGGGCGATTCGCATTTGGGGAACCTCCTCCTCAAGTTCCCCTGGATGCAGGACGACATCACCGAAAACGAGCGCTGGCTGTTCTGGAACCTCCGGGAGTTAGCGGTGGTCTATCCGGACCTTGCAGACCTCGTCCTGGCGTTCCCCTGGGTGCAGGACGACGTCACCGTCGACGAGCGCTGGACCGTGCGGTACCTCCGGGAGTTAGCGGTGGTCTATCCGGACCTTGCAGACCTCGTCCTGGCCTTCCCCTGGGTGCAGGACAACATCACCGCCGACGAGCGCTGGGCGGTCCGGCACCTCCAAGAGTTGACAGTGGCAAATCCAGACCTGGCGGGGATGCTCGCCACGTACCCCTGGGTACAGGATGACATCACTGTCGAGGAGCGCTGGACCGTCCGGAACGTCCGAGAGTTGGCAGTGGCAAGTCCGGACTTTGCAGGGATGGTCGCCACGTATCCCTGGATCCAGGACGACATCACCAGCCGGGAACGCTGGACCGTGCGGGACCTATCGGATTTCGCCGCGGAGCATCTCCAGTTCGCCGAGACAGTCGGTGAATTCGCGTGGCTGCAGGATGGACTTACGCGGGAAGAAGCGGGGACGGTTCGTCATCTCCGGGAGCTTGCTGGAGCCGGCGCCGGCTCGATCGTCGGCATGCCGTTCCTCCAGGCGCTGTCGCCTGCCGGCGCCGCAGCCACGAATGCCCTGCGCAACCTGGCGCTCTGGGCTCCCGAAGCTCTCCCAGCCATCCTGGAGCACCCGGCGATCAGCGACGGGATCACCGAGGACGAAGCCCCCATCGTGTCCACTCTCTGGGGCGTGCAGCGCACCAACCCGGACCTCATCGAGACGCTCCTGGATCCCGCGCAGGTGATGCGCGAGGAGCGGATTATCGAGCTTCCCTACAGCGGCGAGGTGACGCTCACGATTATCCGCACGGCGAAAGGGCAGGCACGAACCATGGACCTCGTGGAGGACGCCGTTCGATCCGTCGAAGAGCTGATGCAGGCCCCGTTGCCCCGTGGGCAAGTCACCTACCTGTTTGAGGAGGCCATTACGACCACCTTCTTCGGCACACACTTCGGGACGCACATCGCGCTTTCCCCGAAGGTCGACTCGGGGGGGTTCTCGAAGGCCCAGGCCTTCCGGCCCATCGTCCACGAAGCCGCCCACTACTACTGGGCCGGCAACATTGCGTGGATTAACGAGGGCGTGGCGAATCTCCTGGAGACGGTTGTGGATGGCTCGTTCGAGGATCTGCCCGAGCGTGACAGGGTCTTCCCCTGCCCGTACGCGCGCCGGATCTCCGACCTCGAAGATGCGGGCCCGCAGCAGCGGTCCCTCGAATTCCGGTGTTCCTACTCGCTTGGATTCCGCCTGTTCCGGGATCTCTATCGCGAGCTTGGTGAGGACTTCTGGGACGGGTTGAGACTCCTCTACCAGAAGTCCCAGGTCGACGACGACTCCGACGACTGCAGCGGCACCAGGCTCCGGGCCTGCCACGTCGAAGCTGCCTTCAAAGCCGGGGCGACGGACGAGGCAATAACAGCCGTCGATAAGGTGTTCGACTTCTGGTACGAGAAGCGCGATCCCCCGCCGGCTACTCCCGAGTAACGGGCGCTACTGCTGCTCTTCCTCCGCCCGCACCAGCTCGGCCGGATCGAGCAACTGGTCGTCATCGACTTCGACAACGATGGACTCGATCGCTCCGGTGAAGGGGAACGGCGTTTCGTACTGGTCGCTCACGGCCGTGCCCGTGTCTTGGCCCACGTCGAGCCCCTCGATCGTGAACAGCCCCCCGAGCATATGCGGGAGCTCGCCGCGGCCGGCCTCGATGCCATCCACGTTGAGCACGCCCAGTCCTCGGTTGTTGCCCGTCTTCGTAAAGGCGAACTCGACATCGGCCCGTCCGGCGGGGAGCTCCTCCCCACTGACGATGCGGGTGCGGTCGCCGGCGCAGTTGTGCTCGTAGACGAGACGGTTGTCCTGCACGTAGAGGGCGTAGCCGCCGGCGTATCCCCCGTGCGCCAGGAGCACTCCCTCGCCCGAGCCCTCACGCGTGATGGTGGCCCGAATTCGGTGGGAGCGGTTGCGGATGTCCGCCGCGGCCACCGTGGGCACGTGCGCCATGCCCTGGGCGTAGGTAAACGTGTTCCGGTCCTGGGGGCTGCCGGGCGGGACGTTGCCGACAGCCGAGGCGGCGTTCCCCTGTTCCAGGGGAAGCACGTCGTGCTGGCCCGCCTCCGCCCACCAGCGGTCGATCAGCTGCCGTAGCCGCTCCGGCTCCTCCTCCGCGAGGTCGTAGTTCTCGGCGTAGTCCTCGTCCAGGTGGTAGAGCTCCCACGGCTCGGTCTGGAAGTCGTCCCCGACGACGTGGTACGTGACGGCCTTCCAGCCCTCGTGCCAGATCGAACGGTGGCCGTTCATCTCGAAGTGTTGCGTCACCTTGCGCGTCGGAGCATCCGCGTCCTCGAAGGTGTAGGCCATGCTCTGGCCCGCCACCGGAAGCTGGGGAATGCCCTCGAACACCGCCGGTGTTTCAATCCCGAGCAGGTCCAGCACCGTTGGCGTCACATCCGTGACGTGATGGAACTGGTGGCGCAGGGCGCCCTCCTTGATGCGCTCGGGCCAGTGGAAGACGAGCGGCGCCCGGATGCCGCCCGCGTGCAACGTCTGCTTGTACCACCGCAGCGGCGTGTTCCCCGCCTGCGCCCAGCCCGATGGATAGTTGGTGTGCGATCGCGGCCCGCCGATCTCGTCCAGGTTCTCGATGTTGAAGGACTCGATGTCGAGGCCGTTCATGCCCCGCAGCCAGTTGACCGTCCCGAAGGGGCCGCCCGCGTCGCTCGCGCCGTTGTCGGAGGTCAGCACGATGAGCGTGTTGTCGAGCTGGCCCGTCTGCTCCAGGTAGTCCACCAGCCGCCCTATCTGGACGTCCGTGTGGTCCAGCATGGCCGCGAACGCCTCCTGCAGGCGGTTGGCGACGAGCTGCTGATCGGACGTGAGGCTGTCCCAGGCGGGGACGCCGGGGTTGCTCGGCGGCAACTCCGTCTCCGCGGGCACGATGCCCGTCGCCTTCTGCCGTTCGAACCACGCCTCCCGTGCCGCGTCGTAGCCCTCGTCGAAGCGGCCCCGGTACTTCTCCAGGTACTCCGGGGGAGCCTGGTGCGGGTCGTGGCACGCCCCGAAGGCCACGTACAGGAAGAACGGCTTGTCGTCGTAGATCGCCCCCTGGTCCCGGACGAACTCGATGGCGTGGTCGATCATGTCCTCGCTGAAGTGGTAGTCCGGCGTGTCGGGCGTGGGGATGCGGTGGTTGTCGTAGGTCAGCTCGGGGGCGAAGTGGTCGCTCAGCGCGTCGAGGAAGCCGTAGTACCGGTCGAATCCCTTCTGCAGCGGCCAGTGGTCGAAGGGCCCCGCCGCCGAGGTCTCCGACATCGGCGCCAGGTGCCACTTGCCCACGGCGAACGTGGCCATGCCCTGGTCCCGCAGCACCTGCGCGACCGTGGCCGCGCGGTTCGAGATCGCCCCCCGCCCGTTCGGATAGGCGCGTGCCCAGTTCGAGACCGAACGCATGCCCACCGTGTGGTGGTTGCGACCCGTCAGCAGGCACGCCCGCGAGGGCGAGCAGAGCGTCGTCGTGTGGTAGTTCGTGTAGCGCAGCCCGTTGGCCGCGAGTCGGTCCATGTTCGGCGTGTCGATCGTGGAGCCGTAGCTGCCGAACTGGGCGAAGCCCACGTCGTCGAGCACGATGTAGACGACGTTGGGGAGGCCCCGGGGGTCGGGTTGCTGCGGCCACGGTCCGGAGTACTCCGTGGACTCGAGCATGGCATGGCCCGAGAAATCGGCGGCGTCAGGCATGGTTCCTCCCTCGGGCGCGCGCCCGACCGGGTGTCCCTAGCCACACCGCCACCGGGTGACTCCCGGTGGCGGTGCGACAGAACGGTTTCCGCAGCCTGATCCCCTTACGCCTCGTCGTCGATCCAGACGTAACCGAGGTAGGTGAGCGGCTCGATGAAGCTGTTGTAACCCTGCACGCGAGGCTTCACGACGTTGATGCCGCGGAACGGTGCGCAGGGAAGCAGCCAGGGGTCGTCGTGGAAGAGCTCGTTGAAGCGGTCGTACTGCACCAGCGCCTCTTCCGAGAACGGATCGAGCGTCTTCAGCTTCGCCCTGATGTCCAGGAACGTCTCGCTCGTGTACTGGCTCGGGTTGTTGTCCTGGAAGGGCAGCGGCTGCGTGATCACCGTGACCGGCGAGAACGGCGAGAAGCCCGTCATCAGGAACCAGCCGGCCTCGAAGTTTCGCTCGAACAGCTTCTGGTTCATGTCCGGGATCTGGTGACCGACAAGCTCGATCTCCACGCCCACGTCCGCGAAGTTGTTCTTGATCAGCGAGGCGAGCTGCGCGCCTACCACGGGGTGGTTGGCGTAGTGGTCGAAGGTAATGGGCTCCGTCTGGCTGAAGCCCGCCTCTGCGAGCAGCGCCCTGGACCTCTCGGGGTCGTAGAACGGCTGTTCCAGGGAGGGGTCGAAGGCGGGGCTGCCCGGATCCCACGGCTGGGTCGTCAACTCCACCAGCCCCTCCATCAGCTCGTTCACAATGCGCTCGCGGTCGATGGCGAAGAAGAGCGCCTGCCGCACGCGCTTGTCGGCGAAGTAGGGATTGGTGACGTTGAGGCCCACGTAGACGATGCCCCACTTCGCCGCCAGCCTCACGTCGTCTTCGTGCGCCTTGCCGAATACTGGGCTCACGCCAGTGGCGATGTCGATGTCGTCTGCGGCGTAGGCCTGGCCGACGGCTTCGGCATCAGCGAACTGGATCACCTGCACCCCGTCGAGGTAGGGACCGCCACGGTCGTCGTGCCAGTTGTCGCTCGGCTCGAGCGTGTAGCCGACCCCCGGCGTCCAGGAGCCCATCTTGTACGGTCCCGTGCCCTGGATGTTTTCGCCGCTCTGAAGTTCGGCGTAGGTGTCCCGCTTGGTGACGGGGAACTGAGCGAAGAAGTCGTTGATGTTCGCGAGCGGTGTCCCGAACGTGAAGACCATCGTGCGGTCGTCGATCGTACTCATGTCCGTCACGAGCGAGGCGAAGGCCAGCAACTGGCCGCGGAAGCTGAAGCCGTACTGGTCGGGGTTGACGATCGCGTCGATCCCGAAGAAGACGTCGTCCGGCGTCACCGGCGAGCCGTCGTGGAAGACCGCATTGTCCTTGAGTCGCATGGTGACCGTGGTCAAGTCTTCGGACACCTCGTACGAGTCGAGGAGGACGAGTGTTGGCGAGGGTGAGTCTTCGTACCGGATGAGGCTCTCGAAGACGAGGATGGGGATGCCCTGGGCGCGTGTGAACGGAGCGCCGTTCGTCAGCAGCAGGTCTCCCTGGACCGCGTACCGCAGCGTGCCGCCCTGCTTCGGGCCCGTCTCGGGAGCCTCCGTGGGCTCGGGGGTCGCCTCTGCCGGAGCCTCGGTTGCCTCCGCGGGCGCCTCGGTGGCCTCCGCCGGAGCTTCGGTCGCCTCTGCGGGCGCCTCGGTGGCCTCTGCCGGAGCTTCGGTCGCCTCGGCGGGCGCCTCGGTCGCTGGCTGCGGGGCGTCGTCGTCGTCGCCGCAGCCGATAAGGGCGGCGGGGACGCCCGCTCCGACCGCGATTCCTGAGCCGGCGAGCATCTGCCGGCGGGTGATAGGCCTCTTCCAGGTCGACGTCATGGTGATCCTCCGCGTGTTGGTGTCTGTCTCTGTGCCGCCGGCCCGGGTGGCAAGCCTCGCCTGAAGCCCGGCCGGGCGGCCTCTGACGCGTGGGCCGGTACTATACCGGTCCCGAATGGGGGTGGTACGGCCGAGGCGTTTTCTGGGCGCCTGACGAGTGTGGCCACCAGCCATCCCGGGGTGTGTATCCTCATGCCCGATCCAGCGCTGACGTGATGGCCAGGACCCGGGACAAAGGGCGAGGGATATGGCTCCGTTCATCGTGAACCGGCTCGTGCAGACGATCCCCATCCTGTTTCTGGGTACGGTGCTCGCGTTCCTGGTCCTGCGGCTCATCCCCGGAGATCCCGCGCTCGTTATCGCGGGCGAGGAAGCGACGGCGGAGGACCTCTACGCCATCCGCGAACAGCTCGGCCTGCACGACAGCTGGCCCGAACAGTACATCCGCTGGCTTGGTGATCTGGTCTCGGGAGATCTGGGGTATTCCTTCACAAGCGGCTTGAGCGTCAACCGCCTGTTTACCATCAACTTCCCGCCCACGATTGAGCTTGGCATTGCGGCCTACGCCTTCGCCATCCTGGTCGGTATTCCCCTCGGCATTCTCGGAGGGGTGAAGCCGAGAAGCTTCTGGGACTGGCTCCTCTCGGGCTACACCATGGTTGCCGTCGGCGTTCCCAGCTTCGTGTTCGGCATCATCCTGCTCTGGATCTTCGCGGCCGAGCTTGGCTGGTTTCCCTCGCACGGGCGTGTTTCATTCCTGGACAACCCGGTGGATTCACTCCACCACCTCGCCCTTCCCGTGATCGCGCTCGCAATGCCAATCAGCGCCGTGCTCGCGCGCTACACGCGAACCACCATCACGGACGTTGTCGGCCAGGACTTCGTCCGCACGGCGAGGTCAAAGGGCCTTGGGGAAAGCACCGTCATCGTGCGCCACGCGCTCCGCAACTCGCTCATTCCCGTCATCACCATCATGGCGCTGCAGGTGGGTGAATTGCTGACCGGGGTCGTAATCATTGAGGCCGTCTTCACCCGACCCGGTTTCGGCCGCGTCGTGGTCGAAGCAATCCAGCGACTGGACTACCTCGTCGTGCAGACCGTCCTGGTCGTACTCGTCGTCATCTTCGTGACCGTGAACCTGCTGGCCGACATCATCTACGGCTTTGTTGATCCCAGGGTGCGTGTCCGATGAGCATCGCTGCCGGTCGCCAGGAAGAGCTGACGATGGTCAGGTCCGGTGTCACCCAGTCGATGTGGGCCGACACGCTGCGTCGCCTGCTCCGTAACCCGCAGGGCGCGATCGCCGTGGGAGGCCTGCTCATCATCGCCATCGCTGCCATCGCGGCTCCCTTGATCGCCTGGCACGATCCAATCGCCCAGGACGCCTCCGCGCGGCTGCTCTCGCCCTCCTGGGACCACCCCTTTGGCACCGACGAGCTGCGGCGCGATCTCTTCTCGCGAAACCTCCACGGATTGAAGACCGCCCTCGCCCTGAGCTTCGTGTCGGTGATGACCGGCGCCGTCATCGGCACCATGACCGGATTCACGGTGGGGTACGTGCGGGGCTGGGCCGACTCGGTCGTCATGCGCCTGGTGGATGCCCTGCTGGCCTTCCCCGGTCTGCTCATCGCCTTCGCCATCCTCACCATCCTTGGCGAGGGCCTCGAGAACATCGGTATCGCCATCGTCGTCTTCGCCATCCCCGGCTTCACGCGACTCTCCCGCGCCCAGATGCTGGGCGAGCGGAACAAGGACTACGTGCTCGCGGCGCAGGTACTCGGGGCCAGCACGCCCCGCATCATCTTCCGCCACATCGTGATCAACGCCCTTCCGCCCCTGCTCGTACAGGTGGCCCTGGCAATCGCGAGCGGTGTCCTGATCGTGGCCGCCCTGGGCTACTTCGGTCTCGGGATCGAGGCGGACACGCCTTCCCTGGGCGGGCTGGTGAACGACAGCAGGCCGTACCTCCAGCGTGCGTGGTGGTACCCCGTCTTCCCCGGTGCCATCCTCGCCTTCCTGCTCCTCTGCCTCAACCTCTTCGCCGACGCCATCAACGAGGCCATCAGCCCCTACGCACGCCGCAGTTCCTGACGGAGCGCCGCACACGAAGAACCCCGGCCAGTCGAACTGGCCGGGGCCTCGTTTGCTCGTGCGAGCAGCTCGCTAGCCGGCCGAGGCGGGCTGGAAGGCGAGCCTCTCGATGTCGAGGTTGAACACCCGCGCCGCGTTGGTCGCGAGGATCTTCTCGGTTTCCTCTTCGCTCACGCCCTCGAACATCTCGTCGATCATCGACTGCGTGTGCGGGTAGGTTCCCTCGGGGTGCGGGTAGTCGGTCCCGAACATCAGGTTGTCGACCCCGAGGCGGTGGCGCGCATCCACCTCCGACTGCGTCAGCGGCCCCGCGCAGAATCCCTGCCGCGCGAAGAGCTCGCTCGGCAGCAGTTCCTGGCTCTGGCCGCCGGGGCGGCGCTTCACCAGCGCGTCGTACTCATCGAGCAAAGGCGGCACCCACAGGCTGCCCGACTCGACCCAGCCGAAGTTGAGGGTGGGGAAGCGCTCGGCGATGCCGCCCAGCAGGAAGTGCTTCAGCGCCCCCCGCAGCTCCAGCGTCGTCAACGGCCCGTACTTGAAGACCTGGCTCTCGGGGTCGGCCTCGAGGACCGGGTTCTCGCGGCCGAAGCCGGGATGGAAGAGGATGGGCATCCCCATCTCCTGCACCTCCGCCCAGAGCGGGTCGTAGCTGCGGTCGTGGAAGGGAAGGGCGCCGGGGAACCAGTAGTGGGAGCCCGGCAGGATGAGGGCGCGGAAGCCCAGGTCGTGGGCCTCGCGAAGCTCCGCCACGGCCACGTCGATGTCCGCGATCGTGATGGCGGCCACCCCGATGAAGCGATACGCCTCCCCGGCGAAGTGCTCGGCGAACCAGCGGTAGTAGGCCTTGTTGCAGGCCCGCACGAACTCGATGTCCGTCGAGCGCGAGCCCCCGCGTTCGATCACGACTTCGGCGCACACGCCGTCCTCGGTGATCGCCTCCATCCGGTCGCCAAGATCGACCGTGATGCGGAACTCCTCCATCGTGTTCTTGCGCCCGGAGTAGGAGGTTTCCTGCCCGCGCGCGCGCATGTTGGCGAGGATCTTCTGCAGGCGCTCTTCGTCCCGCTTGTTCAACGTTTCCATGGTTGGACGGTGCTTGGGCTCGATGTACTCGGAGAGGTCCAGGAACCTCTCGGTGTGACTGTCGGCCGAGATCACTACTCGCGGTGCCATGAGTCCCCCTTGCCGGTTCATTTCCGGCTGTGTTTCAAGCCATCCGATTCTAACGGCCCGTGCCGGGGCCGTGTGTTCCGCGCCGCTCGGGCGGACCGCCCCTGTCGGGGTATCGTTCGATTGTGACTCGCCCCGCTCCTACAACCGTTCCGCCACCCGCACAGGGGGCTGGCGCGTGCTAGAGGCGGTGCTCCTCGTCCTGCTGGGGCTGGGCGTGGGCGTGTTCGGCGCGGTCGTGGGGGCCGGCGGCGGCTTCCTCCTCGTCCCCGTCCTGCTGGTCGCCTACCCCGACCGCGACCCCGCGACCGTCACGGCCATGTCCCTCGCCGTGGTCTTCGCCAACGCGAGCTCCGGCGCCATCGCCTACGCCTGGCAGAAGCGCATCGACTACCGCAGCGGACTCTGGTGGGCGCTGGCCGCCATCCCCGGCGCCCTCGGAGGCGCCCTCCTCGTCGGGATCATCCCCCGTCCTGTATTCGTGCTGGTGTTCGCCGTCGCCCTCGCGGGCGTCGGGACTCACCTCATCGTGCGCAGGCAGTTCCGCGGCTACCGCGAGCCCATCAGCGGTCGCGGCGCCATCTCCCGCCGCATCCGCGACCGCCGCGGCCAGAATTTCTTCTACACCTTCCGCCTCTGGCACGGACTCTCCATCGCCGGCGCCATGGGGTTCGTCTCCGGCCTGCTCGGAGCGGGCGGTGGCGTCCTGCAGGTGCCGCTCCTCACCATCGTCCTGCGCTTCCCCGTCCACATCGCCACCGCCACCAGCCAGTTCGCCTACGCCCTGATCGCGCTCGAAGCCACGATCGTGCACCTCGTGACAGGCGGCCTCCGACTGGAGGCCGACCTCGCCGAGGCCGCCCTCATCGCCGCCGGCGCCATCGCCGGTGCGCAGCTTGGCGCCCGCCTCGCCCTGCGCGTGCGCGGCGCCACCATCCTGCGCGTCCTCTCGGCCGCGCTCCTGCTGGTCGCCATCTGGCTCGTCGTGGACACCTTCGCGGCCTGACGGACCCGGACAGGGGGTCGTAGGCCGGATTGCGCAGTATCAAGAACCGGGTTTCCTCGCCCGCGCGGCGGCCCGGGGGGAGTAGCTACCTCACGACATATTTCTGCGACATTTTCTTCCTAGCTTGAACGGCATCACAGATGAAAGGACTGATGTGATGATGTTCAAGAAGCGGTTCACGAAGACGTTCCTGATTGGGTCGGTCCTTGCGGCCGTGCTCGGTGCGGGAGTCCTGGTTGCCTGTGCGGGCGATAGCGAGGCCGGAAACGGTCACGACTCCGACCGCTCAGAGGCAAGCGAGGCCGTCTCCGGGCGCGAAGGCGCCGGCGAGCATGGCGGCCGGGGTGAAGGCGGTTCCGAGGGCCGCAGCGAGAGCGGCGGCGAAAGCCGCGGCGAAGGCGGGTCCGAGGGCGCCGGTGGCGAAGGCCACGGCCCCGGGGGCGAAGGCGGCAGCGAAGGCAACGAAGCCAGCGAAGCCGCCATGTCGAGCCCGATTATTCCGCTCGGGCAGACCTGGGAAGGCAACCTCGGCGAGCTGGCGGTTTCCGCTCGCTTCGATGAGGCGACCGGGACTGTCTACACGACCGTCCAGAACACGGTCTCGGGGAAGCTCTGCTATGTGCAGGCCGAACCGCACCTGAAGATGGGCACGCAGACCGTAGGGGAGCTCGGCCCTGACAAGCTGGGCGACCTCAACCCCGGTCAGCAAGCAACGTCCGTCCTGGCCGTCGCCGATGAACCGGCAATGGCGGGGGTGGCCTACGACGGCTACGTCGTGCACATGGAGGTGTTCGACTGCAGCGGCCCCGGCCCCGTTCCCCACTCGGGAGAGGGCGCCGAGACCGGCGGCGAAGGCCCCGAGGGCAGCGGCAACGAGGCCGGCGGCGAGCACGGCTCCGGTGGTGAAGGCTCCGCCGAAGGCGGGGGCGAAGCCTCCGAGGGCGGCGAAGAAGGCAGCGCCGCTACCCTGGCGCCGGACGAGACATTCGACATGGTGCGCGGCGGCGCCCGGCTGATCCTCAGCTACGACGCCTCGGCCAATGCCTTCACGGGCACCGTCGAGAACACGACGAACAGTGTCCTGACCCGCGTCAGGATCGAAGTGCACCTCTCCAACGGAACGGAGCTCGGCCCGACGACTCCGGTGGACATGGCTCCAGGCGAGGTGCGGACAGTCAACCTGCCCGCGACGGCGGCGTCGTTCACCGGCTGGGTCGCCCATGCCGAGGTCGGTAGCGCCGAAGGGGGCAGCGAGTCGGGCGGTGAGTCCGGCGGCGAGCACGGCTCCGGCGGCGGCGGCAACGAAGCCGGCGGCGAGCATGGCTCCGGGGGCGAGCGCCGGGGCGGGGGCTAGCCCCCGGTCCGGACCGGCAAGGGGTGTACGCTGACCGGCGGAGCATCCCGCGAGTGGACGCGGCGTCTCTCCCGAGGCGCCGCGTCCAGGAATGTTCGAGGACTTGCTGATGAGCGGCACGGTCTTGATAGTCGAGGACGACAGGCGGATCGCGAACTGGGTCAAGGTGTACTTCGAACGCGCCGGGTTCTCCGCCGAGACGGCTCACGACGGTGAGAGCGGGCTGGCCCTGGCCCGCGATCTGGATCCCGACCTGGTCATCCTCGACCTCATGCTCCCCCGCCTCGACGGCGTCGAGCTGTGCCGCATCCTCCGCCGTGAGTCGGACGTTCCCATCATCATGCTGACAGCCAGGGAAGCCCCGGCCGAGCGAATCACCGGACTGGACAGCGGGGCCGATGACTACATCATCAAGCCGTTCGACCCGGACGAGGTCATCGCCCGCGCCGAGGCGGTCCTGCGTCGCGTCAAGGGAAGGGTTCAGCAGGTGCTGACGCGCGGCGCCATCACGTTGAACGAGACCACCGGCGCCGTCACGGTCGACGGGGAACCCGTGGTGTTGAGCCAGGCCCAGATGGCCCTCCTGGCGACCTTCATGCGACATCCCAACCAGGTGCTTACCCGCGATCAGCTCATCTCGCTCACCTTCAGCAATGAGTTCGGGGGCTTCGACCGCGCCATCGACAGCCAGATCGCCCGCTTGCGCAAGCAGATCAACCGCGACGGCCTGGAGCCCATCCAGACGGTCTACGGCGCTGGCTACCGGTTCGTGGTGGAGGACTCCTGATGTCGTTGCGCTGGCGAATCATGGGCGCGACCGTCCTCGTGGTCGTCCTCGCCGTCCTGATCAGCGTGGCCGTGGGCTACTACGCAACGCAGTCCCGCCTGGGCGAGTTCGTCGACGAGATAGGTGACGATGAGGCCACTCAGCTCGCCCGCAATCTCAGCCGGGAGTACACCGCCGCAGGGGGTTGGGACACAGCGGACAGGGTGCTGTCGGAGGCCGGATACAGCTACGGCGAGACGCCCCGGGGGGAGGGCTCGGACGAGGGTGAGGAGGACCACCTCGAGGCCTTCCATCGCGATCCGGTACGAGTCGTCATCGTCGGCATCGACGGAAGCGTCGTGAGGGACAACTTCTCCGAGCTCCCGCCGGGAGCCGCCGCGCCCGACCTGGAGGGGAACCGGGAGCCGGTGCTCGACCTGAGCACGAACCAACCCGTGGGCCACGTCTATGTGGACGTCAACCGTGAGTTCCTCTCGAGCGAGTCGCACGGGTTTCTCAACGTGCTCCTGTACATCACCCTCATTGGCGGCGCCCTCACGGCCGGCGTCGCCATCCTGCTGGCCGGCTGGCTGTCCCGGCGGATCACGGCGCCCGTCACGGCCCTGACGGAGGCGACCCAGGCGATCGCCCAGGGCGACACGACGCGGCTGCCGGTCACATCCTCCGACGAATTGGGGAAGATGAGCGCAGCCTTCAACAGTATGACCTCGGCCCTGGAGACCCAACGCGAACTCCGCAGGCGGCTCGTGAACGATGTCTCCCACGAGCTGAACACGCCCTTGAGCGTCATCCAGCTGGAGGCGAAAGGGTTGCACGATGGCCTTCAAACGCCCGAGCGCGCGTCCGACATCATCATCGAGGAAGTGGAGCGCCTGCGAGGACTCGTGTCCGATCTGAACTCGCTCGCGGAGACGGACTATGGGGAACTGGGGCTCACCCTGGAGGCCACGTCGGTCTTCGCGCTGCTCACGGCCGAGGTGGAGCGCTGGCAACCCCAGTCCCGCGCCCGGGAGGTCGATCTGACGCTGGAGGTCTCCGGCGATCTTCCGGACATGGACCTCGACCGCTTGCGCATGAGCCAGGCCCTGGGGAACGTCGTGAGCAATGCCATTGATTGCTCCGAGGCGGGGGGAAGCATCGCCATCAGGGCCCGGCGGGAAGGCGAGGAGACGCTGGCCATCTCCATCGTCGATGGAGGGATCGGCATCGACCCCGCAGACCTGCCCCATGTCTTCGACCGCTTCTACCGGACCGACCAGTCTCGCAGTCGGGGGATAGCCGGCACGGGCCTGGGGCTGGCGATCACGCGAGCCATCGCCGAAGCGCACGGGGGCGCCGTCACCGTGGAGAGCGCCGGGCCTGGACAGGGCGTCACGGCTACCATCCGCCTTCCCCTGGCAGACACAGGCGAGGGGCGGTAGTGCGTACTCTCGCGACACGCTGGCTGATCGGCATACTCATCCTGGCGGCTCTCCTGGCGAGCGTTGCCGCCTGCGGCTCCGGCGACGGCGGCCGCTCGCTGTCGCTCGAGGATGCCGTTGGCCAGATGCTGCTCATCGGGTTTCCGGGCGAGCAACTGGATGAAGAGACGGTTGCGCTCCTGGACGACATCGCGCCCGGGGGCGTGATCCTGTTCGACTACGACCTCCCATCCGGCGGAGCGAAGCCGCGCAACATCACCTCGCCGGAACAGCTACGTGCGCTCATCGCCGAGCTGCAGGGGCGCGCCGACATCGCCTACTTCATCGCCATCGACGTCGAAGGCGGGCTCATCAACCGGCTCAAGTCCGCCTACGGGTTCAGCATCGATCTGCCCAGCCACCAGACGCTGGGCACCGGCTCGGTGGCCGCCACGGGGGTCGCCGCCTCGGCTTCGGCGGCGGAGCTGCGCGCGCTCGGCATCAACTGGAATCTCGCGCCCGTGGTCGATGTCAACGTCTTTCCCGAGAGCCCCGCGATCGGGGCACTGGAGCGTTCCTTCAGCGCCGACCCGGAAGTCGTGGCCGCGCACGCCGCCGCATTCGCGCGCGCCCACGCCGCCGTCGACGTCATCTCCTCGCTCAAGCACTTCCCCGGCCACGGCAGCGCTGCGGGAGACACCCACCTCGGCGTCACCGACGTCACCGCCAGCTTCGTGGGCGAAGACGAACTGGCGCCCTATCGGATGCTCATCGAGGACGGCTACGAGGACCCCGTAATGACCGCCCACATCGTGAACCGGGACCTCGATCCGAGCGGCCGCCCCGCCACCCTGTCCACCGCCATCGTGACCGGCCTACTGCGTGAGGAACTGGGCTTTAAGGGCGTCATCCTCTCGGACGACATGCAGATGGGCGCCATCGTCGAGCAATACAGCCTCGAGCGGGCGGCTGTTGAGGCAATCAAGGCGGGCGTCGACGTGGTCCTCATCGCCAACCAGCTGTCCGATGACAGAACCGAGGTCTACCGCGTGAAGCGAGCCATTCTGGCTGCCGTGGCTGAGGGGGAGATTTCGGAAGACCGCATCTACGAATCGGTCGAGCGCATCCTGGCGCTCAAACGTCGCTACGGCATGGTCGACTAGCGGGGGTGGGAAACCGGGGGCGGGGTACGTCCGAGTGGCCCCCTCCTGCGAAGGCGAGGGCCTTCCCCGACCGCTGAAGCTAGCGGTGACCTTCGACACTGACGGTCACGATGTCGACTCCGTGGTACTTCTGGTGGCGCACGTCCGAGGCGTAGTGCCACAGCAAGCGGAACGACACCTCCTGCTCGTCGGGGACGGGAGGCAGGTCGCTGAGGTAGGAGAGGCGGTCTTCCATGTTCTCGCCCTCCAGCGCGGTCACGAACTCCATTTCCGCCCTCCTCCCATCCATCCGGGCAGTCACGGCAAGCCGGCGCGAGGCGCCGTCGGACGTGTCATCCTGCTCCTGCAGGAGGATGGACAGCGTCTCTTCGCCCGACGAGGTCAGGCGCTCCGTCGATGCGGCGTCCCACCGCCCTCTCCCCGCGAAGGCGCGCAGAAACTGCTCGAGAGCCGGCACCGCTTTGGCGTCGAGGGCCAGGTCGAGGCGGCTTCGACGGGAGCCCGTCAGTTCCAGGAACGCGACCATGATGACCGCGACGAGCGTGCCTGCCGTCATGCCGTTGCCGAGCAACACCTCGAGGAAGCCCCCCTCGAGCAAGTCGGGGAAGATCCACTGGTTCTGGAAGCCGGTGCCGATCCAGAAGGCAGCACCCACAACCAGCGCTTTCCGGTGGTCGACGCCATCACGGATGATGAGTTGCATCCCTTGCACGAAGAGAAGCGCTATCAGGACGGTGATGTAGGCCGCGGCCACGGGGCCGGGAATGGCGATTAGGAGCGCTGCGACTTTCGGAAAGAAGGCTATGACGACGAACGTGACGCCGATGACGACGCCCACGCGCCGTGCCGCGACCCCGGTTACCTCCGCGATAGAGACGCTGGAGGAGTAGGTGGTATTCGGGAGGGTCCCGAGGATGCCCGAAAGAAAGTTCCCCACGCCGTCGGCGTTGAGGGCGCCCTGGACGACGCGGAAGTCCGTGGCCTGCGGTCTCCGGCGCGACACCCGCTGGATGGCGATGCCGTCGCCGATCGTCTCGACCGCTCCCACGATCGTCACGACCACAAAGGCCGGCAGCAGCGCCCAGAATTCGGTGCCCGGCGTGACGTCGATGCCGGGCCAGGAACTGGCGGGGACGCCGACCCAGGCTGCGTCCGCTACCTGCTGCACATCGTAGAGACCGAAGGGCGCCCCAACCGCGCATCCCACGGCGATGCCGATAATCGGCGACCAGAGGCGCCAGGCCGGCGGACCCCGCAGGACCAGGGCCGCTACCGTCACGAGCGTGGCCCCCGCAGCCAGCGGGGCGGCCGCCCCCGATGCGCCTTCGGGGACCGCGGTCAGCGTGTCGAAGATCACGGGCATGACGGTGGCCGCGATCAGCATGATCACGGTCCCCGACACGACGGGCGTGAAGATGCGGCGCAACAGCGAGAGCCGCGCCGCCAGCGCGAACTGAAACAGCGACGAGATGATGATGAGGGTCGCCATCAGGGAGGGCCCTCCCTCGACCATCGCCGCTACGCACACGGCGATGAAGGCGCCCGATGTCCCCATGATGAGCACGTGGCCTGCCCCCACACGTCCGACACGGATGGCCTGCAGAACAGTCGTGACGCCGCTGACGACCAGCGCCGCGAAGACACCCCAGGTGAGGTAGGAGTCGGGCTGCTCCGCGATGCGCGCCACGATCACGACGGTCAGGACAACAGGGGCGACGATGACCATCGCCGCCTGCAGCCCGGACCCCGCTGTGACGAGCGCTGGAGGACGATCCTGGGGCTCGTATCGAACGTTCTCGTTCTCGGTCTCGACGGGCACTGGCCTTCCCCCTGACATGGCGGACGCTGGGGCTCCGAGGAACGGCGGGCCCCGGACCTCTTACTCCTGCTGCCTGGGGGGAGCGGCCGCCGCCGCATCCCGGTCCTGGTTCAACGCCTCTTCCGTCGTGCCCTCGTGCTGTTCGCCACCGCGGCCGGCGGAGGGGGAGCGGGAGGGGCGCAAGCTACGGTCGACCAGGCTCAGGGGAGCTCCTTCAGGCAGTGGATTCGGCGGAGGAGTATAGCGGGGCGGCGAACTACCTCCGGATACCGAGGGGCTCAGGCACAAAGCTCGATCGCCTCACAGGGTGGAACACCGGCCCCCTGGCCTGGCAGGCTACGCGGTGCTGTAACCCGCGGATCCGTCGCTCACTTCGACGGTCTGGGTGTGGTCCTGCCCTCGTGTTCGCACACCTTGGCGGCATTGATCCGGCAGGCAGACGCCAGTCCCCGCCGCCCGTCACCCTGCGTTCAAACGGACGGGGTAGTTCGAGGGGTGGGCTGATAGGGTGGCAAACATGGACGAGACGGGTGAGGGCCAGGGAAGGCTCCGGGCAGTGGCTCGCGTGGTCGCCCGCTTCGGCTTGAGCGCCGCTGCCGGTTTACGCGGAGGAGACGTACTTCCCGGAGGTCTTCGGGCGCAGCGACGGCAGCCGCTTCACCGTGGAAGCAGACGAATAGGTGGTGCAGGTTGGAGTGAACCGCCCCGGCCACATCGCCGACCCGGCGGCAGCCTCCAGGCACCTGAGACTTCGCAGTAGCCACCGCTGGCTAGGGGGTGGTAGCGCGTGCGGGATTCGAACCCGCGATCTCCGCCTTGAAAGGGCGGTGTCCTAGGCCTCTAGACGAACGCGCCTACCCTGTCTGGCAGTATAGCGCTGAGCGTGCTTTCGACGATGTCCCGACCGGCCAGCGCTACTGCTGCCGGTTGCCGCTGCGGTAGCGGTCGGGGTCGTCGCGACGGTCCTCGCGCTCCCGCGCCCAGCGCGCGTTGCGCTGACGCATCACCTTCAGCACCGTCTGGATCATGGGGCCCCGTTCCTTCCACACGTCCGCCGCGAGCGCCTTCGCCGTTGCCAGCTCCTCCGGGTCGTGTACGTAGGCGTTGTCCGGCTCGATCACCTCGACCGGGCAGGCGTCCACGCACAGGTTGCAGTCGATGCAGCCCGCCGGGTCGATCGTGTGCTGCAGGTCGGGTGTGTCGTAGTAGCGGATGGTGTCGGTGGGGCAGACGTGGCGGCAGTTACCGCAGTTGATGCACCCCGCGATGATCTTGAGGGCCATGGGCCCTACTCCTTGCGCGCGCCGCGGCGCGCCTTCTCCGGCATCACCGAGGGGCGGAACTTGGCCCGCGGCGCGAGCTCCTTCAGGAGGTCGTCCTGGTTGCGCTTGCGCGCCCATTCGCGCGCCTTCTCAAGTGCCAGCTCCAGCGCCTCGCCCTCGAGCACGGTCGCGTCGTCGTAGCTGATGCAGTCGACGGGGCAGACGGGCACGCAGGCGTTGCAGTCGATGCACTCCTCCGCATAGATGGTGTGCATGAAGTCGTCCGTGTCGAAGTAGTGGATCGTCTCGGTGGGGCACACGCGGCGGCAGTAGCCACAGTTGATGCAGAGCGCCTTGTCGATGACGTAGGTCACTCCTCGTCGTCGCTCCCCCGGATGCCGATCACGCCGCCCGCCTCGGTCAGCAGCTCTTCGAGGTGCATGCGCCACTCGTTCGCGCGGCGACGCTTCTTCGGCGTGTCCGCCAGCTCCTCGATCTGGGCGCGGCCCCACTGAATGTGCTCTTCCTCGTCGACGAGGATGAACTTGAGGATGCGCACGGTGGGCGAATCGACCACCTGGTCGGTGGCGCGCATGTGGTACAGGTAGTGCGTGGCGAGGTGCGGCTTGAGCACCCCGAAGATGCCGACAACCCGCAGGACCGAGTCATCCTGGTCCTGGATGGCCTCCATGAAGGCCCGGAACTCGTCGTTGGGCGGGTCCATCTTGGGCGAGGTCATGAGCGGGTAGGGGCCTTCGGCGCCCTCCGTCATGCGCAGCTCCGGGAGCCGCTTGCCGAGCATGTCGGCGTGCTGGGCGCAGTGGTAGGCGATCGGCCCGAACTCGACTTTGTGGTGCACCTGCGGCTGCGTGGCGATCCACTGCAGGAGCGCGCGCATCATCTCCACCTCGGCGTAGCGGTAGTGCATCAGCCGTCGCGCGCACTCGTCCACGGAGAAGGCCCCACCCAGCTTCCGCTCGGGCACCCAGAGTTCGACCATATGTGTCTCGCTTCCCGGCCCGGCGGCCTGGCGTTTGCTACTTCAACTCTTCGCGGGGGGTGAAGTAGAGGGCCCCCGATTCGCACGGCTCATGGCGCTGCCACTCGCCGCTCTCGAGGGCGGCCGCTACCTCTTCGTCCGTGTCCCACATCGTGATCTGCTCGTCCTCGAGCGTGGACACGGAACACTCCGGCTTCTCGCAGACGAGGTCATGAATGACCATCGACGCCGAGTCGCCGCAGTAGCGCTTGAAATCGAAGGGCGGTCGCCAGCGTTTCGCCATCGTCTTCCCTGCCGGCGGCGCCTAGAGGGCGAAGTCCTCGGGCGGGAGCACTTCGTCGCCCGTGTTGAGCGCCATCACCAGCTCCTCGAAGGCCTGCTGCGCTTCCATCGCCTCCCGGCGCTTGGCGCTGTCGCCCTCGGTCAGGCGCGGTACCCAGTAGTTGCCCACCTCGACGTGCATGACCTCGTCGGCGTGGTTGAAGTCGAAAGCGGTCTCCCACTCCTTGTCGCCGATGTTGCGGCCCATGTCGATAAGCGAAGTGAAGAGGTTCATGGCCATGCCCTCGCCCCCGCGATGGACGGCGGCCATGCTGTTGACCATGTTCTGTTCACCGGTCTGGGAGACGCTGCCGTCGTCGGCGCGGTAGCCGTCGGCGAAGTCGCCCAGCGTGACGCCGTGCTCGGGCATCTTCCCGAGCACGATCTCGGCGTGGCGGCACTCGTCCCAGGTAAGGCGCGCGTTGACCAGCGCCAGCTCCCAGGGAAGCTCCTCTCCGGCCCCTTCCTTCGTGGCCATCACGTACCGGCGCGAAAACGCCTCGGCGCCCCCGATCTCGCCGTTGTACATGGCGTGCAACAGAACCCGCCGCGACATCTTCTCGGGGTCGCGGAGGAGGATGGAGGCGAGATCGATGCCGTTCTCGCGCCAGTTCTCGCGGTCGTTCACGGGAAGGTAGCGATGTGGCGGGTCGCGCCGGTGGTCACCCGCCCCGAGGGCGCGGTAGAAGGGTCGTTCGGTGGATTCGCTGGCGGACATGAATTCCTCCCGCTTGCGTGAGCTGCTGTGACTGCGCGCCTCTGCGACGCGCCGGGTGCGGATGCCCTCTAGAGCGCGAACTCCTTCGGAGCGACGACCTCGTCGCCGGTGTTGAGCGCCATGATCAGCTCTTCGAAGGCTTGCTGGGCCTGCATCGCCTCCCGGCGCCTGCTGTCGTTGCCTTCGGTGAGGCGCGGAACCCAGTAGTTGCCGACCTCGACGTGCATCACCTCGTCTGCGTGGTTGAAGTCGAAGGCGCGCTCCCACTCGGGATCGCCGATGTTGCGGCCCATGTCGATGAGGGCGGTGAAGAGGTTCATCGCGAGCCCTTCGCCGCCGCGGTGCACCGAGGCCATGCTGTTGATCATGTCGAGCCCACTGCGGGGGTTCCCGTTCTCGCTTGAGGCCGTGAGGGCTCCGCCCGCCGTGTAGCCATCGACGAAGTCGCCGAGCGTGCAGCCGTTCTTGGCCATCTGCTCGAGCACGATCTCCGTGTGGCGGCACTCGTCCCAGGTGAGTCGCGCGTTCACCAGCGCCAGCTCCCAGGGGAGCTGGTCGACGCCCTCCTGCGTTGCCAGCACGTAGCGGCGGCCGAAGGCCTCGGAGCCGCCGATCTCGCCGCCGTACATGGAGTGCAGGAGCACCTTCACGGGCAGCTTCTCGGGGTCGCGCAGCAGGATCGAGGGCATGTCGATGCCGTTCTCGCGCCAGTCCGAGCGCTCGCTCACGGGCAGGTAGCGGTGCGGCGGGTCACGCCGGATCTGGTCGGGCGTCGGATCCTTGTAGAAGGGTCGCTCCGTCGTCGCTTCTGCCGTCATGGTTAGCCTCCTGGTGCGAGAGCGCCGCGCGCGCTCATCCTCCGGAATGATACCCCCTGGAACCGGGGCTGGTTAGCCCACAACCTCGCGCAGGCGGTAGATGAGGTCGCTGCGATCGCCGCGCGCCACCTGCGTGAAGTTGGCGGCCATGTCCGCATTGGTATCGAGCACGGGATCGATGCGGCTCCACGAGTGCACCACCGTGCGGTGCAGGATCAGCCAGGGTCCGCCGTCGCGCCGCTCGAACACGTCCACGTAGCGCCCACCCCAGGTGAAGTCCTTGGCCACGCCGTCGTCGCCGGCGGGGATGCGGTGGTAGGCCACGTGGTAGGTCTCCGAGTAGGCCCGGTCACCTTCGACCTCGATGTGCGAGTTGCCGAGAAAATGCTCGGTGCACTCCAGGTTGGAGAGCCCCACCATCACGTGCTCGGCGAACTCGAAGGCGTTCCCCTTGAAGGTGCCGTGGTCGTCGTAGGCGTCGGGGTGGTACGCCGACTTCACCAGGTCCGGGTCGAGCAGGTCGATGCCCCGCGAGTAGCGCATGAGCGCGTCGCGGATCTCCTGCTTCGTCAGCAGTTCGTCGATCGCGGCCTCGCGATCGGTCTCGGTTCGGGGTTCGGTTGCCGTCATCGCTGGTCTCCGTGCGCAGGGCGCGCGCGGGCATTCTAGCGGCGCGCTCGGGGGTGGGGTCAGCCCTGTGCCCGAAGCGTATCCTTGCGGCCATGCCGGCCACGAACGCTCCCGAGACCGCCGCACGCATGGCCGCCGCCGCGCGCGCCTTCCTCGCCCAGCTGGAGCCCAAGCAGCGTGCGCGCGTCCTGCGTCCTCTGTCAGATGACGACGAGCGCCGCCACTGGAACTACGCGCCCATGGCCCGCGAGGGCCTGCCTCTCCTCGCCATGACGCCCCTGCAGCAGCAGGCCGCCAACCGCCTCGCCGCCACCGGCCTGAGCCCTTCGGGCTACGTAACCGCCGCCGTCATCATGGGGCTGGAGAACATCCTCGATGCGCAGGAGGCGTGGAGCGGGGGGCGGCTCGGCGTCGATGTCGGCTCCGACCGCTGGCGCGACCCGCAGCTCTACTTCGCGACCATCTTCGGCGAACCCGGCGACGAGACCTGGGGCTGGCGCTTCGAGGGCCATCACGTGTCTCTCCACTACACCATCGAGGGCGACAGCGTCGTCGCCCCCAACCCGACCTTCTTCGGGGCGAACCCGGCGGAGGCGCCCTTCGGCGGCGCCGGGAGCCTGCGCCCCCTCGCCGCCGAGGAAGACCTCGCCCGCGACCTGCTGCGGGCGCTCGACGGGGGCCAGCGCGAAACCGCCCTCATCTCGACGGCGGCGCCGCCCGACATCGTGCAGTCGAACCGGCCCCGGGTTGAGGACGGCGCCGTGCCCATCCCCACGGCCCGCCTGATGGGTATCCCCAGCACCGAGACCTGGGAGGAACGCGGCCGCGCGGAGCGCGACGGCCTCGGCTTCGGTCCCGAGCAGGAAGCGGCCGTCCGCTACTCGGTCACGCCCGTTGGCCTGGCTGCCGGCGCCCTGCGCGAGTCCCAGCACGAGATGCTGGAGGCGCTCGTCGCGCTCTACGTCGATCGCCTCCCCGACGAGCTCGCGCAGAGCCAGCGGGAAGCGCTGGCGGGAGGCGCCCTCGCGCAGATGCACTTCGCCTGGGCGGGCGGTTTCGAGGCGGGTGAGCCGCACTACTACCGGCTCCAGGGCCCCCGTTTCCTCGTCGAGTACGACTGCACGCAGAACGGCGCCAACCACATCCATGCGGTCTGGCGCGACCCTGAGGGCGACTTCGGCGAAGATCTCCTCGCCCGGCACTACGGCGAGCACCACTGAGCGCCGCCGCCGGCGGGGAGGCCTGAAGCTTGCGCTACGTCATCTACGGCGCCGGAGCGATCGGCGGGGTCATGGGGGCGCGGCTGCACCTGAGCGGGCAGGACGTCGCCCTCATCGCGCGAGGCGCACACCTTGAGGCCCTGCGCCAGGACGGCCTCGCCTTCACCAGCGCCGACGGCACCCAGACCCTTCCCATCCCCGCCGCCGGCTCCCCCGCCGAGCTCGACCTGACCGCCGAAGATGTCGTCATCCTGGCGATGAAGTCGCAGGACACGGTGGCGGCCCTCGACGCCCTCTTCGCTGCCGCCCCGCCGTCGATTACGGTCGTCTGCGCGCAGAACGGCGTCGTCAACGAGCGCATGGCCCTGCGCCGCTTCCCCAACGTCTACGGCCAGCTCGTCATCCTGCCGGGGACGCACCTGGAACCGGGCAGCGTCATTGCCAGCGCCAGCCCCACCTACGGCATCCTCGATCTCGGCCGCTACCCCCGCGGCAGCGACGCATGCGCGGAACGCATCGCCGGCGACCTCACCGAGGCCGGCTTCAGCGCCGTGGCGAGTGAGGACATCATGCCGTGGAAGTACGGCAAGCTACTGCGCAACCTCGCCAACTCGACGCAGGCCATCCTCGGCCTGGAGGAGAAGGCGGAGGGCCTGATGGCGCGCGCCCACGAGGAGGCGCTCGCCTGCTTCGCCGCCGCCGGCATCGACCTGGTCGGGGATGACGAGTTCCGGGAGCGATTCCAGGCGTTGAACCGCATCTTCTCGAACAGCCCGGCGGCGCGCGCCGGAAACTCCTCCTGGCAGAGCCTCACGCGCGGCTCCGGCACCATCGAGGCCGCCTACCTCAACGGTGAGGTCGTCCTGCTCGGCAGGCTGCACGGTGTGCCTACCCCCGTGAACGCGCTCCTGCAGGAGGTCGCGACCGAGGTGGCGGCGTCGGGCAAGGGCCCCGGCGCGTACACGCTCGCCGACCTCGAGGCGCGCCTCTCCGGCGACTAACGCTCCGCCACCGCTGCCTGCTCCTGGCGGCTCAGTTCCACCTCACCCAAGACGAAGTCCCGCACGAGCGGGAACACCGCCCGGCGCTTGGGCTCCTCGACCTCCTCTTCCCAGCTCTCCAGCAGGAAGGCGAAGGTGAAGCCCGCGCTAGTCCGGTCCTCGGGAAACACGTACCCGGCGCCGACGAAGTGGTCCGTGTCATCCTCGGGCGTCCAGTAGCCGGCCTTCTGGCCGTACTGGTACCCCTCCGCCCCGAAGTCCGCCGGGAACGTCTCCATCCCCTGGGGCAGGACCACCTCCGAGGCGAGCTGCAGCAGGTGGGCCGTCCACGCTTCGTCAAGCTGCTCCCCCCGCAGGATGGACGCCCACACGAGCGCCAGGTCGTGCGGCCTGAACCAGGCATGCCGCCAGCTCCACTCCAGGTAGGAGTACCAGGAGACGCCCGCCTGCGTCATCACCGCCCCCACTTGCTCGGGCGTGACCAGTTCGGCGATCTCGTCCGTGCTCTTGTCGAGGGAGTGGTGCAGGACCAGCTCGACGTTCTCCTCGATTGCGGCGAAGTCGAGCAGGCCGTCCTGCACCGCCCGGAGCGCGGCCGTGAGGATCACGACCTTGCCCGCGGAGGCGGGGTACTGGGAGTGCTGGGGCCGGACGATGATGGCGGAGTCGCAGTCGAGGTCGATGAGCGCCAGCCCCCACACCCCCTGGTACTCGGTCATTGCGTCCTCCACCGCCTCGATGAGCGCCGCTCCCCGTCCGGCCACGCTCGTGCAGCGCTCGGGGCGGCCCTCCCTCGATTCGCCCGACTCGGGCGTTTCGACGCGCCCCGGGTCGGCGCCCCTTGCCACCGGTGTCCGCGAAGGGGAAGGGGTGGCTGTGGGGGCAGGTGAGGACGTCGCTGTCGGGCTTGGCGAGGGTGTCGCTGGAGGCGTCGTCGGCGTGGGGACGGGGGTGTCCGTCGCGGTGGGGGTCGCGGTGGGCGTCGGAGCAGGAGTGACGGCCTCCGTGGCTGTGGCTGTGGCTGTGGTCGCGGAGGTGGTGGCTGTGGGGGTAGCGGCCGGGGCGATCGGTTCCGGTTCGCCGGGGGAGGAGGCTTCGTCCAGCAGGAAGAACAGCGCTGCCACCAACCCCAGCACCAGGGCCAGCCCCGCCGGGAGGAACGTCCGAATCGAGGGCCGCAGCCGCATCCGACCACTGTAGCCGCCCCGCTCGCAGGGCCAAGGGCAGGCGGCTTCGCCCGGTTTCTCTGCATTGAGGGCTGGGTCCCAACGACCCGTCAGGCGGAGCGGCTCTCCAAATCCGAGACGCGCTCCCGCAGTTGCTGCAGATCGCGTTCCATGGTGCGAACCCTGCTCGCCGACACCGCCCCTGAGCCCCACGACTCCCATCACATCAGACCACGTACTGCCTCGTTGGGCCGCTGGCACGTCCACCCCCACCCGTTCGGCGATCGCGGTAAGGGCCCGTTCAATGCGGCCGAAGTGGGTTCAGGCGGACTGCCCGGACTCACTATCACGCCCGCCGTCAGGGGTTGCCGGGGTGAACCGCCCAGTGGCGCGCACCAACTCGAAGGCGATCGCCTCGTTGGCCGCGTGCCCCGCGTTGTCCACGATGATGAGTTCCGCCTGCGGCCATACGCGACTCAACTCCAACGCATTCCCGACTGGCGCCTGGTAGTCGTGGCGTCCGTTAACCATCACCCCTGGAGTGTCGGCGAGCGAGGTCGCTCCTCGCAGGAGGGCGCCATCCTCGACCCAGGCATTGTGACGCACGTAGTGGGTGACGAGGCGAGCGAATGCCATCGCATAGTCAGCGTCCTCGAACCTCGGCGAAAGCCCCGTGGCTGGTGGCCACTCCGGGGTGGAGGACTCCCACAGGCACCACTCGAGTACCGCTCGCTGGCGAGTGTCTGGGTCGGGATCGTGCAGCAGTCGGTGATACACCTCAACGAGATCACCGTCCCGGTCGTCAACTGGCGCCGCAGCCCTCAGCCGCTCCCACTGCTCGGGGAAGAGGATTGCGACGCCCCCTCGGAAAAGCCAGTCGAACTCGGAGTGGCGTCCTGTCGTTACCCCGAACAGGATCAACTCGGTGACACGGCCTGGGTGGAGTTCGGCATAGGCCAGGGCCAGGGTGCTGCCCCACGACCCACCAAGCACGAGCCAGCGTTCGACGCCCAGGTGTTCGCGCAAGGACTCGATGTCCTCGATGAGCTTCCAGGTGGTGTTGTCCTTCAGGTCCGTCTCAAGCGTGCTCGCATGGGGAGTACTCCGCCCACAGCCTCGCTGGTCGAACTGAACCACTCGGTAGGCTTCTGGATCGAACAGCCTGCGTTGGCCGGGAGAGCGTCCCGAGCCAGGGCCGCCGTGCAGCACGACTGCCGGCTTCCCTTCAGGGTTGCCGGAAGTCTCCCAGTAGATGCGGTTGCCATCGCCCACGGGCAGCAGGCCCTCAGCGTACGGTTCGATTGCAGGGAATAGCGTGGCCAAGTGTCGAGCCTCCCTACTGCCCCTGGGTGGAGAGTGCCTTCCAGACTGTCTCAGGAGTCCTTGGGCACTCTCTCCGTCCTGGGTCACAGGCCCTGTCGTGTAGACGGAGGTCCAACAAGGATAGAAGCCCGGGTCGAGGCGCTCCTTGTGAGAACCCGACCGAGGCGGCATAGTCGCGCCGCCGGGCGGCTGGCCCGGAGGGGGATTTGCGATGGCTGGACTGAACCTCACGGGAATCGAAGACAAGGTCGCGGTCGTGACAGGCGCGGGACGCATGAAGAGCATCGGGCGCAGCATCGCCGTTGAGCTCGCCAAAGCCGGCGCCGATGTCGTCATCACCGGCACCGGGCGTCCGCCCGAGCGCTATCCCGACGACGAGAAGGCCGCCGGCTGGCGCGACATCGCCTCCGTCGCCGAGGAGATCGAGGCCGCCGGGCGCCGCGCCCTGCCGGTTGTCAGCGACTCCGCCGACGAGAACTCCGTGCAGGAGCTGCTCGACAAGACGCTCGCCGAGTTCGGGCGCGTCGACTTTGTCGTGAACAACGCCGGCGCCGCTCGTGGCCCCGACCGCGTCCCCGTCGTCGACATGCCCATCGACGCCTGGGACACCGTCATCCGCGTCAACCTGCGCGGCCCCTTCCTGATGTCGAAGATCTTCGGGCAGCAGCTCATCGACGCGGGCAACGGAGGCGTCATCATCAACATCTCCTCGATCGCGGGGAAGGTACTCGGGCCGAACATGGCCGCCTACGTGGCCAGCAAGGCCGGTCTCCAGGGGATGACCGGCGGCATGGCCCGGGAGATCGGGCGCCACGGTGTCCGCGTGAACGCCATCTGCCCAGGCCTCGTCGATACCTCGCGCATGTCGGACGTGTTTGACGACCCCGACTTCGCCGCGCGCGCGGCCATGATCCCCATCGGCCGCGCGGGCCTCGGCGAGGACATCGGCTGGGCCACGGTCTACCTCTGCAGCGACCAGGGCTCCTGGATCACGGGCCAGTCCATCAACGTGTGCGGGGGCAACGCGGTCGCCCATTGACCGGCGAACGCGGACCCCTGCGGGCCATCGTCGATACGAACCTGCTGGTCGGGGCGCTCGCCCGGCCGGGAGGCTCGTCCGCCCGCATCCTCGACCACTGGCGCGCAGGTGACTTCGAGCACGTCGCCTCGGCGGCGACCCTGCGGGAGGCGGAGCTGGTCGTGGGGGCGCGCTGGGTGGCGCGCATCGCCGACACCGGCGCCCGCGACGCCCTCCTTGCCGAGCTGCGGGAACGCTCGGTCATGGTCGACGCGCCCGTGCTCGACGAGCTCACGCTCAAGGATGCGGGCGACCGCAGGCTCGTCGAGGCCGCCCACGCAGGCGGCGCCGGCTACCTCGTGACCGCCGACCGCGAGGTGCTCCGGATGCGCGGCTACGGCGCCGTCGAGTTCGTGACCTCGCGCGAGTTCCTGCGGACGCTCTCCGACCGCGCCGGTTGACGCCTTCCCCGGTCGCTCCTACGGTTCGCGGGACCCGAGGAGGCGGCAGTTGACACTCAACCCGCAAGCGAAGTTCCTTCTGAATCAGATGGCGGCCATGGGCATGCCCCCCATCCACGAGCAGGAGCCCGAAGCCGTACGCGAGGCCAACCGCCTGCCACCGGCGGTGCCGGGCGCGACCATGGCCAACGTCGAGGACCGCAACATCCCCGGCCCCGCGGGCGACATCCCCGTGCGCATCTACCGCCCCACCGACGCCTCCGACCACTCCCTCCTCGTCTGGTACCACGGTGGTGGCTGGGTCATCGGCGACCTCGACGGCGCCGACGTGACCTGTCGCGAACTGGCCGACCGAAGCGGGTCCGTCGTCGTGTCGGTCGACTACCGCCTGGCCCCGGAGCACCGCTACCCCGCCGCCCACGAGGACTGCTACGCCGCCACCGTCTGGGCCGCCGCGAACGCCGCTGAACTGGGCGCCGACGCGAGCAAGCTGGCCGTCGGTGGCGACTCCGCGGGCGGCAATCTCGCCGCCGTCGTCTCGCTCCGCGCCCGCGACGAGGACGGCCCCGCGATCAGCTTCCAGCTGCTCGTCTACCCCGTCACCGACCACAGCTACGAGACCGTTTCCTACAGCGACAACGCGGATGGCTACCTGCTGACGCGCGACGGCATGGAGTGGTTCTGGAACCACTACCTCGGCCCTGACGGCGACGGCTCCCATCCCCACGCCTCGCCTCTGCGCGCGGACGATCTGTCGGGTCTTCCGCCCGCCCACGTCATCACCGCGGAGTACGACCCCCTCCGCGACGAAGGCGAGGCCTACGCGAAACGACTGCAGGAGGCGGGCGTACCGGTCACGCAGACCCGCTACGCCGGCCAGATACACGCCTTCTACGGCATGCACGGCGTCCTCGACGACGCCACCAACGCCGCCCAGGAGTCCGCCGAAAAGCTGAAGGCCGCCCTGGCCTAGCCCCTACGGCGCCAGCGCCTTCGTCTCGCGCTCCCCTTCGATGCGGGCGATGAAGTCGGCGAGGGGGATGGCGCCCAGGTCCTCGCCGGTGCGCACGCGCACCGCGACCGTGCCCGCCTCCGCCTCGCGGTCCCCCGCGACCAGCATGTACGGCACCTTCTGCATCTGGGCGTGGCGGATCTTCGCGTTCATGCGCTCGCTGCGGGCGTCCACCTCCACGCGGAAGCCGGCCTCCCGCAGCGTCGCGGCAACCTCGTCGGCGTAGGGCTGGTGGCGATCCGCGATTGGAATGACCGTCGCCTGCACCGGCGCCAGCCAGAGCGGGAAGGCGCCCCCGAAGTGCTCGATGAGCACGCCCATGAAGCGCTCCGTCGCACCCGTCACCGCCCGGTGAAGCAGGATCGGCGTGTGCTCCTTGCCGTCCTCGCCCGTGTAGACGCAGCCCAGCCGCCCCGGCTGGATGAAGTCGACCTGGATGGTCGAGAGCTGCCACTCGCGCCCGAGCACGTCCTTCGCGATGAAGTCGGCCTTAGGCCCGTAGAAGGCGGCTTCGCCCACCTCCTCGTTGAACTCCAGCCCCGAGGTCTCCATCGCCGAACGCAGGGCATTCACGGCCTCTTCCCACAACTCGGGGGCGTCGACGAATTTGCCGCCGGTCCCGGTATCCGGGAGCGAGAGGGCGATGCGGTAGTCGCTGAAGCCATACGTCTCCAGCGCCTCCTGCACGAGCGAGAGGGCAAGGGCGAACTCGTCCTGGATCTGGTCCGGCGTGCAGAAGATGTGCCCGTCGTCCTGGGTAAGCGCGCGCACCCGCGTCAGTCCGCTCAGCTCCCCCGACTTCTCGTAGCGGTAGAGCGTGGCGAACTCGGCGTAACGCAGGGGCAGGTCGCGGTAGCTGTGGGGCTCCGCGTTGAACAGCATCATGTGCGAGGGGCAGTTCATCGGCTTCAGCAAGAACTCCGTATCGCCATCCACCATCGGCGGGAACATGGCGTCGGCGTAGTGCTCGCGGTGGCCGGAGCGCTCGTAGAGCTGGCCCTTCACCACGTTCCCGGTCCAGACGTGCTGGTGGCCGGTGCGCTCCTGCATCTCGCGCACGTAGCTCTCCATCAGGTGACGCACGGTCTCCCCCTTCGGCAGGAAGAGGGGGATGCCCTGCCCGACCACGTCGGAGAAGGTGAACAGCCCCAGCTCGCGGCCGACGCGACGGTGGTCCCGCTTGCGCGCCTCCTCGAGCTGGCGCTCGTACGCTTCCAGTTCCTCCGCCGTCTCAAAGAGCGCTCCGTAGACGCGCTGCAGCTGGGGATTGGCCTCGTCGCCCCGCCAGTACGCCCCGGCGATGCTCATCAGCTTGAAGGCGGGAATCTCCCCGGTGTGGTTCACGTGCCCGCCACGACAGAGGTCGGTGAACTGGCCGTGCGTGCACTGCGTGATCGCCCCGTCCTCAAGGTCGGCGAGCAGGTCGAGCTTGAAGGGCTGGTCGCTCCAGCGCCCTTCCGCCTCGCCCCGCGTGATCGCTTCCATCTGGAAGGGGAGCCGCCGCCCGATAGACTTGCGCATGCGTCGCCGCAGCCACGTCAGGTCCTCCTGCGTGAGCGGGCGCGGCAGCCGGAAGTCGTAGTAGAAGCCGGTCGCCGTGGGCGGCCCGATACCTAGCTCCGCTTCCGGCATCAGCTCGACCATCGCCTCGGCGAGGACGTGCGCGGCCGAGTGGCGCATGCGCGCCAGTCGCTCCTCCTGCTGGAGGTCGGCGAGGTCGACGTGGGACTCGATAGGTTCTGGCATGGCTGGGACTCCCCCGGACGTTCTGGCGCCTGCTCAGGGACGGCGCGCGGCCCGTGGTCCCACCCTGATTCCCCGCGCACTGACTTCATGCACACGCGGGCTCGTTGCGGCCGCTAACGGGGCCAACCGTGCGCGCCTATCCGCCGGGGGCTTCGGGCGCAGGCTCGCGGGTGGTATTCGCCGCCGCTCGCCGCGCTTCCAGCCAGTGGCGCGGCTCTCTGGGGGTGGCGGCTACTCGTCCCGGTCGTCGCCTCTCAAGTCTGTGACTGTCCGCCTTCGAGTATAGCCAGCCGTACGGAGCGGTCGAGGGGTCAGCACACTCCGATGCTTAGAAGCAGCACAACTGCCCCGATGGCCGCTGCCAAGACGATGGTTGGCCTAAGCCAGCCCCAGTCCTCTTCGATGGATGCGTAGCGAACCGGCTCGAAGGGGACGGCATCGAGCCCCGTGATCTCCTCGAAGCGGCGCGCACGTTGATCGCGGAGCGACTTCAGTGCCGCCTCGAAGCGTGCCGCGTCCGCCCGCGTGCGAAGGGGCCCGGAGGTCCAGGCCAGATCCGGGTTGCTCCCAGCCGTGGACTCCGTCTCGCCGTCCCGGTGCTCCCGGAACCGCCGGCCCACGTGCGCCGTGTGGCCCACGTAGTGGCCGTAGTCGGTGTCGAGCACGTAGACGTAGAACCGCCGGTTGGGGACGGCGGCATCCCGTCGATCCTGTTCGGACCCGAGGTCTTCGGGCTCGTAGTACCGTCGATGTCTACGCATACGACGCAGGAGTATGCCAACTCCCGCGCCCGCCTGCCCGGCAGAGGCGTTTGAACCGAAAACGCGCTAGGCTGATCAGCCCGTGGGCGGTTAGCTCAGATGGTTAGAGCGCTGCGTTGACATCGCAGAGGTCACTGGTTCGAATCCAGTATCGCCCACCAGACTTGACGGTAGACAGTACCGGGCCGCCGAGGGCGACATCCTCGGCCTTGCCGCCGCGCACGGGACTGTCCTCTGGCATCGGGATCGTGTAGCGGATGGTGGCGGCGCCGGGGGCGACGGCGATCTCC
>JAPOQN010000014.1 GCA_026710655.1 Chloroflexota bacterium
CCCGTGTGTCTGCTGAGTTGTGCGTCTGTGATGTAAAATGTAAAAAAGAGACACAGCAAAACAGAAAATAAGAAACACCGCCCGGGGGGGCCCCGCCCCGCCCCCCCCCCCCCCCCCCCCCCTGCCGGGGGGGAGGCCCTGCCGTCCCCCCTCTCCCCCCCCGCCCGCGCCCGCCACGCCCCCCCCGCCCGCCGCCGCCACGTCCACCCCGACCACCGCCGCCACGTCCACCCCGACCCCGACTGCCACACATGAGGCCATCGTCAGGGCACCGCCTCAGAGCCGAGTTGTGAGCGCGCCTTCCGGCCCCTTCACCGCAATCGCTGTGGGGGGCCACGAGGCCGTTTGCGCGTTGACCGAGGCAGGCGAGTTGGCCTGCTGGGACTGGGGGGATGAGACCGCAACCGTCGTGTCGGCCGACCGGCACATCGCTCTCGATGCGGATTCGGGCACCACCTGCGCGGTTACCGAGGAGGGCGAGGTCGCCTGCTGGGGCCCCGACGAGTTAGCGGTGGATGCTCCACCTGGCGTCTACACCATGGTCAGCACCACTGAAGGCTACACGTGTGGTCTAACCGAGGTTGGCGAGGTGCTTTGCTGGGGCTATCACAGCGAGCGGTCCCGCCCAACCTCCGATGAGGACAGCGAAGTCCCCAACCGGCCCATCGGCAGAATGCCCAATCTGCTGTCCGACAGCTATGTCGCGGTGACTGTTGGGTACTCCGACTACCTCGATGGCACCCTCTTGTGGGCTTGCGCAGTACGTGCGAGCGGGGGATTCGCCTGCCAGAGATCAAGCGGGAAATACCACCATGGCGAAGCCTCCGTGCAACTAGAAGATGCCGATCCAGGCGAAAGCCCGCCCAGCGGCGACTTCTGTTCGGTGAACGATTGGGGTAGTCCCTCATGCGGGAGGGGTCGCAGTTATGCGGACATAAGCCAGGGGGGAGACTATGCCTGCGGCGTCACCGTTGAGGGCGAAGCCGAGTGTTGGGTTGCAGGGGTCCGGGCACAGGCCACGGGCGCGTTCGGGGTGATGACGCCGCCGAGACTCACGACCGATCGGTACGCTGCTATCAGCAACTCTGGCGGACGCGCCTGCGCCATTACCGAGACCGGCGAGGCTCTGTGCTGGGAGGCTGTTCCCAACGTCCTACTCCCGCCTGACCCTCAGCCCGGCCCCTACGTGGCCGTCAGCGATGGTAGAAACCACACGTGCGCGCTCACGGAGGCTGGACAGGCAGTCTGCTGGGGCTGGAACAACTGGGGACAGAGCGAGGCGCCACCAGGGCGATACACAGCGATCACCGCCGGCGACTCCCGCACCTGCGCCCTCACGGAAGCGGGGGATGAGGTCTGCCGGGGCGACTTCCCTTCCAGCCCCGTCCATATGGGCTACGTGACTTGCGCGCTGACGGATACCGGCGAAGCGGTTTGCAGGGGAACTGACGCCCCTACAGGCCAGTACACCGCGCTCGCCGTCGGTTGGCAGCATGCCTGCGCGCTCGACGAGGCCGGCGAAGCGGTCTGCTGGGCCTGGGCAGCCAGCCGCTACAAGGACGAGGATCCATACGAGAACCCCTATCACGACCAATTGATGGAGCCCCCGCCCGGTCCCTTCACCGCCATCAGCGCCAGTGAGTTCCGCACTTGCGCCCTGACGAGAGCTGGCGAAGTCGTCTGCTGGGGAGATGTGGACTACGAGCAGATGCCCCTTTGGGTCTCAATCGAGTGAGTCTGCCTGCTGCCCCCCACCTCCCACGCTCTCGTATCATCCACCCCCCACAGGAGGCTCCCCCATGCCCGTCGGACCTAACGACATCGAGACCGCCCGCCAGCTCTTCGGGGATGGCGGCTGGGGCAGCGGCGACCTCTACGGCCCCGACCAGTGGTTCGCCGATGACGCCATCATGCGCGACATCGTCAACTACGACGGCGCCATGCGCGGCAAGGACGAGATCCGCGCCTTCTGGGCCAGCTTCTGGCGCGACCGCAAGGTCGGGATGGCCGTTCGCGTCCCCGCCGAGGAGATCTACGTCGCCGAGAATCACCGCGGCGTCGCCGTCATGTGGATGGCCTACTCCCAGATCACCGACGAGAACGACGAGAACTACGGCAGGTGGCGCTGCTTCGAGGGCATGTCCCGCCTCGAATTCAACGACGAGGGCAAGGTCACCCTCGAGGTCGACTACCACCACGGCGTCCAGGGCATGTGCGATAGCTGGGTCGCCCACTGGAACGCCCGTCGGGCCATGAAGTGGGAGGAGTTGGGCGCTATCACCGGCGCCTGAGGCAACGCGCTCCCCTTCCCCTCCCGCCCCACCTCCCCCGTTATGATTCGCGCCGCACGACCAAGGAGGCGCACCCATGCCCGTCGGACCCAATGACATCGAAACCGGACGCAAGCTCTTCGAGGAGGGCGGCTGGAGCAGCGGCGACCCCTACGGCCCCGACCAGTGGTTCTCCGACGACGCCGTCATGCGCGACATCGTCAGCCACGCAGAAGCCCTCAACGGCAAGGAAGAGATCCGCAAGTTCTGGGCCAGCCGCAAGGTGGGTATCACCCTTCGAGTTCCCGTCGAAGAAGTCTACGTCGCCGAGAACCACCGCGGCATCTGCATCCTCTGGATGGCCTACTCCCAGGTCATGGACGAGGACGACGAGAACTACGGCAAGTGGCGCTCCTTCGAGGGCGTATCCCGCCTCGAGTTCAACGACGAGGGCGAGGTCACCCTTGAGGTCGACTACCACCACGGCGGCCAGGGCTTCGTCGATAGCTGGGTCGAGCACTGGAACCGGCGCCGCGCCATGAAGTGGGAGGACCTGGGCGCCATCACCGGCGGGCCGTTCGATGACTAGGCTCGACGGCCGTGTCGCCCTCGTAACCGGCGCCGGACGCTACCGCGGCATCGGGCGCGCCATCGTCCTGCGCCTCGCCGAGGAGGGCGCCGATGTTGTGGTCACCGCCCGCGCCCGCGACGCCTCCTCCTTCCCCCCGCACGAGCAGGAGATGGGCTGGAAAGGCATCGAAAGCGTCGCCGAGGAGGTGCGCGGCATGGGCCGTCGCGCCCTCGCCGTCGACTGCGATGTGACCGACAAGGACGACCTCCAGCGCACCGTCGATGCAGCCGTAGCCGAGCTCGGCGGCATCGACATCCTCGTGAACAACGCCGCCCTCCCCAGCGAGGCCGGCGCCGCCCCCATCCTCGAGATGACCGACGAGAACTGGTACGAGACCGTCGATGTCAACCTCCACGGCCTCTACCACACCATTCGCGCCGTCGGACGCGAGATGGTCAAGGGCGGCGGGGGCAGCATCATCAACATCTCCTCCACCGCCGGACGCATCGGCATCCCCAACTACGGCGCCTACTGCGCCACCAAGTGGGCGATGCACGGCCTCACCCAGCAGCTCGCGCTTGAGCTCGCCAGGCAGAACATCCGCGTCAACATCGTTTGCCCCGGCTCCACCGATACCGACATGATGGACGGCACCTTCGGCCGCTACGACGAGGTCGCCGGCCAGGAGCCAGGCACTTCCAAGGCCGCCATCCGACGTGCCCTCCTGATGGGCCGCCAGGCCACCGTCGAGGAGCAGGCCGCCGTCGTCGCCTTCCTCGCCTCCGACGACTCGTCCTACATGACGGGCCAGGCGCTCAACGTCGACGGCGGCAGCCGCATGGACTGATCCCGAATCCCAATCCCGCACGCCAGGAGGCCCCGATGCAGCTCCGCTACGTGAAGACCCTCGAGGAGGTCCGCAACCTCCAGAAGCTCTACGCCACCCCCGAGTTCGAGTCCTTCCGCGGCATCGCCGCCAGCTTCCGCACCGACCCGGACGTGATCGCGGCCATCCTCCCGCCGCCCCTGGAGCCCGCCGACGAGCCCATCGCCTCCGTCAGCGTCTCCCACATCGGCCTCAGCAACACGCTCCAGCCCTTCGGTGCGGGCGGCCTCAACGTCCGCTGCAAGTACGAGGGCATCGTCGGCGACTACCCCATCACCATGCCCATGTCGACCGACAGCGCCGTCATCTTCGGCCGCGAGCTCTACGGCGAACCGAAGAAGGTCGCCAACATCCACGTCCGCCGCGACGGCGACGAGATCACCGGCACGATCGAGCGCTACGGACGCGTCTACATCGAGGTACGCGGGCGCGTCATCGAGCAGGTCGAACCGGGTGAATCGCCCGAATCCTCCCGCTTCTACTTCAAGTTCATGCCCGCCCCCGATGGTCGCGGCTTCGACAACGACCCCGTCCTCGTGCGCGTGCGCCACACCGGACGCACCCGCCTCATCGAGCGTCTCGAGGGCGAGGTGCTCCTGCGCGAGTCCCCCCACGACCCCGTCGCCGATATCCCCATCCGCGAAGTGCTCGGCGTGAGCTACAGCGAGGGCGACACCTACACGCACGGCGAGATCCTCACGCGCGTCCCCGGCGAGTCCTTCCTGCCCTACATGTTCGGCAAGGTCGACGACCTGGAGCTCCTCGCGAGCCAGGTTCCCGGAAACTCCTCGGCCGGAACCTCCTCCCCGTGAAGTTGGGCATCGTCGCGACGGGTGGTGGCGCCCTCAACGACACGATCGCCGAAGTGGACGCCCTCGGCTTCGACGCCTTCTACGTCGTCGATCACCCCTCCTTCGACCAGCCCGATGCCTGGACCTACCTCGCCTGGGTAGCCGGACAGACGCAACACATGCGGCTGGGCACGCACGTCACGGGCATGCCCTTCCGCCCGCCTTTCCAGCTGGCCAAGCAGATCGTGACCGTCGACAGCCTCTCGAACGGACGCGCCGTGCTTGGCATCGGCACCGGCTACGAGTACGCCGACTTCGAGCCCTACGGCTTCGAGATGCTCGACTTCCTCGGTCGCATCGAGCAGCTCGAGGAAGGCATCCAGATCATGAAGTCGTTCTGGACGCAGGAAACGACCGAGTTCTCGGGTAAGCACTACCAGCTCGAAGGGGGCGCCACCTTCTCCCCGAAGCCCGTGCAGAAGCCCCACCCGCCCATCATCATCGGCCTCAACCGCCGCGGCGCCCTCCTCCGCCTCGCCGCCCGCCAGGCCGACGCCATCAACACCTGGCAGCTTGGCCCCGCCCAGGTCGCCGAGCTCGCGGAACACGCCCGCGCCGCCTGCAACGACATCGGCCGCGACCCCGCCAGCCTCGCCATCACCTCCGACCTCATCCTCGCCCGCGGCCAGACACAGGAAGCCGCCGACCAGATCGCCGGCGGCATCGCCCAGATGGCCCGCGGCTGGGGCCGCTCCGAGCTGGTCACCCAGTGGAACCACGGCGGCGTCCTCTTCGGCGATGGCGACAACATGCTCGAACAGATCGCCGCCTTCGCCGAGCTCGGGGTCGAGGAAGTCGACATCTCCTCCTCCGACTTCGACGACATCGCCTGGTTCAGCGAGAACGTCGTCGCGAAGAGCCCGTAGCGTCTAGCGCAGGTGTTCCGAGTTCCGGATCACGAGCAGCCACGTCAGCACCGCCGAGACCGCGACCAGCACGACGCTCGCCAGCCCCATGTCCGCGAGGAAGCCGTCCTCGTTCGCGTTCCAGATGCGCGTCGCCAGCGTCTCGAACCCAACCGGCGATGCCAGCAGCGTCGCCGGCAGCTCCTTCATCGTCGAGAGCAGCACCAGGCCCCCGCCCGCCGCCAGCGCCGGCGCCATCAGCGGCAGGGCGACCCGTAACAGCCGCCGCAGCCGCCCCGCCCCCAGCGTCTGCGCCGCCTCCTCCAGCCGCTGGTCGACCGTCGCCACCCCCACCTCGGCGCTGCGCAACGCCTGCACGCCGAAGTGGACCACGTAGGCGAAGATGAGAAGTGGCAACGTCAGGTAGAAGAAGTCGAGCCCGGGAACTTTCAGCGCCATGAACACCACCGCCAGCGCGATCAGCAGGCCCGGCACGGCGAAGCTCCCCGCCACCACCGTGTGCACCGCGCTCGCCGCTCGGCCCCCGTACCGGCTGGTCAGGTAGGCCAGCGGGAGCACCACCACCACGGCCACCCCTGCCGTCACCACCCCCGCGATCACCGTGTTCAGCGCCGGCGCCCCCAGCGCCGCGAGGTCCACGCTCGTGCGGTCGAAGCCGCTGCCCGCGCCCGCCAGCCCCCGGACCGCCCACCACGCCAGCACTACCACGGGGGCGATCAACCCCGCTCCCACGGCGACCAGCGCCGCCAGTGTCGCTGGCGCCTTCCAGGGGCCCAGCACGACCCGCTGTGCCCGCACCCCGCCCGGCGCGAGCCGCGCCAGCGCGCGGTTCGCCGATGCCCGCTCGAGCCCCGCCACCGCCAGCGCCACCACCGCCAGGATCAGGCCCAGGGAGAAGGCGAGCGGCGCATCGTAGAGCCGGTTCACGAAGACGCTCGTCGAGAGCGTCGGGTAGCCCATCAGCTTCACCACGCCGAAGTCGCTGACCACGTAGAGGAAGACCAGCAGCGTCCCCGCCTGCACGGCGCTCCGCACCTGTGGCCACACCACCCGTCGGAAGGTGCCGACGGCGCCCTCGCCGAGCAGCCGCGACGCCTCCTCCAGCGAGGATGGCAACCCCCCGATGCGCGCCGCCGCCGGCAGGTACACGTACGGGTAGCACACCGCCGTCAGCACGAAGAACGCCCCCCAGAATCCGTCGATGCGGGAGGGCGCACCCAGGCCGATCGGGTTAAGGACTTCCTCCGCCATGCCTCCCGGCGAGAGCGCGGCCAGGAGCGCCGCCGCCGCCACGAACGAGGGCAGAACCAGCGGCAGGGGGCAGATCACCCGCCACGCCCCCCGCAGGGGCAGGTCCGTGCGCATCGTCAGCCACGCCAGCAGCGTGCCCACCGCCGCCGACGCAGCCGCGACGGTCACCGCCAGCAGGAGCGTGTTCGCCAGCGGGTCGGCCGTCTGGCGCGAGAACAGGATGGAGAGTGTCTCGCTGCCCTCGCTGATGTTCCGTACGACCAGGTACCCGACCGGAACGGCGAAAAGCGCCGCGATGACCAGCGCCGCCACCCACAGCCACGGCGGCCCGCGAAATCCCGCCGCCCGCCCGGCGGCCCCCACGAGAGCCGGTGCTCGGAGCATCTTCGCTACGCTTCGAAGGCGACGGTCGGCGGACCCTGGTAGCGCACCGATGCGCGGTCGCCATTGCCGTAGCGGGGCGCCCCGCCCGCCCGCACCATTAGCTTCTCGCCCTGCTCGCTGCGCAGCACGTAGAGCGTGTCGTGCCCGTAGAACTCGAGCTGTTCGACCTCCCACGCTTCCCCGCTCTCCATGGACAGGTGCTCCGGCCGCAGCAGCACCTCGCACGTCGCCGGCGCTGCCTTCGCCAGCGGTACCACACCCACGACGGTCTCCGCGGCCTGCGCCCCGCCCTTCCCCGGCACCACGTTCGCCTCGCCCACGAAGCTGGCTACCCAGCGATTCGCGGGACGGCTGTACAGATCGCTCGGCGACGCGCTCTGCAGAACGCGCCCGTCCCGCATCACGATCACCTGCGCGCCCATCACGAATGCCTCCTCCTGGTCGTGCGTCACGAACACGCTCGTGATGCCCAGCGTTCGCAGCAGCGATGCCACCTCCGTCCGCAACTCGACTCGCAGGGCCGGGTCGAGGTTCGCGAACGGCTCATCCAGCAGCAGCACCTCCGGGCCCGGCGCCAGCGCCCGCGCCAGCGCCACGCGCTGGCGCTGACCGCCCGAGAGCGACGTCGGCGAGCGCTTCCCCATGCCCGCGAGCCCCACCAGCGCAAGCGCCTCCTCGACCACATCCGCCCGCTCCCGCCCGCGAGGCAGCCCGAAAGCCACGTTTTCGGCCACGCTCAAGTGGGGGAAGAGCGCCCCCTCCTGGAAGACCATGCCGATGCGCCGCTTCTCCGGCGGTCGCACGCGCTCGGGCGTGCTCAGCGTCTCCCCGCCCGCTTCGATGGCGCCCGCGTCCGGGCGCTCCAGCCCGGCGATCAGTCGCAGCAGCGTCGTCTTGCCGCACCCGCTCGGGCCGAGCAGAGCCGTGACCGTCCCCGCTGGAACGGCGATGGACGCATCCTCTACGGCGCGCACGTCGCCGTAGGCAAAGGAGAGGTTCTTCGTGACGAGGTCACCGGCAGCCATCGGCGAAGGACGCGTGTCCTTCCCCAGCCGCGCGCGCGTGATCAGTGCGAAAGCGCTCAAATTCGCCCTCAGCCTTGATGTTAGCCACGGCAAAGTATCGCAGATAGCCGTTCCTATCAACCCTCTGCAGGGACCGAATCCGCTAAGATCGGTCCTCAGTCCGGGCTCACGCCCGCCGGAGCATGCATGAAGGCAGTTGTCCTCGCGGCGGGTCTTGGCCAGCGCCTGAGCGAATCCGGCCCCAATCTCCCCAAGCCCCTCGTTCCCCTTGCAGGGAAGCCGCTCGTGGGCCACACCCTCCACGCCCTCGCCGAGGCCGGCCTTGAGCGCGCCCTCGTGGTGACGGGCCACGGCGAGCGCGCCGTCCGCCAGGGCGCCCAGGAGTGGGCCCGCCTGCCCGTCGAGTTCGCCGCCAATCCCCGCTTCCGCCAGGGGGCCTCGTATTCACTCGCCGCCGCCCGCTCCTGGTGTGGCGAGGAGCCGTTCCTGCTCGTCATGTGCGACCACGCCTTCTCCCCGGGGCTCGTCGGCGCGCTCCTCCACTCCGCCGCCGCCGACCCCCTCGGCGATACCTGCCGCGTCGCCGCCGACCGCTCCCCCCGCGACGACGCCTACACCGACGAAGCGACCAAGCTCGCCACCGACGGCGCAGGCCGCGTCACCGCCATCGGCAAGGCCCTCACCGACTGGGATGCGCTCGATGCGGGCGCCTTCGTCTGCTCCCCCGGCATCTGGGAGGCCCTCGCCGGCGCCCCCGACGACTGCGGCCTGAGCGACGTCATGGCCGTGCTCGTGCGCGACCGGGGCCTCGGGACCGTCGATGTCAGCGGCCACTTCTGGTACGACATCGACACCGCCGCCGACCTGCGCGAGGCCGAACGCCTGCTCGCCGCCAGCACGACCGGCGCCGCTACTCGTCGATAACGGCCGTAACCTCGACCTCGATGTCGTACCCATCGCCCGACCCGCTGAAGACCGCCGTGCTTGCGGGGAAGCGCTCCCCGTAGAACGTCTCCCGGATCTTCGCCACCTCGGGCAGCTTGGTTCGGTCGGCCAGGTAGACGGTCTCGCGCACAACGTCGTCCATAGTCGCTCCCGCCTTCGCCAGCACGTCCACCACGCTCTCGTACGCCTTCTGCGTCTGCGCCTCGATGCTGCCCTCGCCGGCCCCCACCTGCCCCGCCACGTAGACCGTGTTGCCCACCTTCACCGCCTGGCTGTAGTGCCACGGCATGCTCTCCGGAAGCCGGAGAACGTCGATGTACTCTCTCGCCATCGCGAACCTCCCGCGGCACGAGCCGCGCGCCGAGTCTACGCAGCGGAGACGAAGGCGGTTCAGGTGATGATGGCGATGAGCGCCAGCGCGATGAAGAGCGGGACTAGTGCCAGCGCCGCAAAGAACAGCGTCTCCGGAGGAAGGCGCCGGCGTCGCGTAACGCCCCCGGTCATCGCCAATCCCAGTGCCACCACGATCACGCCCGCCAGGACCGACGTGAGCGGATTCACCAGGACCGCGAACATCACCAGCACGCCCAACGCGGCGCCCACGACGATTGCGAGCCCGACCCAGTAGGAAAGCCCGATCCACCAGGAGAAAGCGGGAACGCTTCTTAGCCGGCCTGCGACGAACGCAAGGAGACCCCGGTCCTGCTCTGATGTCACGGCTGCTCCCGGGGGGTGGTCCCAATTCCCCAGCATACGGGTCTGGCGATGGAGGGATGTAAGCCCGGTATCATGCTCGCCGTGAGCACCATGCGCGCCGTTGCCTGGGCCGACCCCCGCGCCGTTGAGGTCGTCGAGCGGGATCTGACCGAACCACCCCCTGGCTGGGTGAGGCTGCGCGTGGCCGGCGCCGGCATCTGCGGCAGCGACCTGCACAGCTACCGTCGCGGTGGCCCCGCCGTGAACACCCCCGGTCACGAAGTCGGCGGCGTCGTCGATGCCGTTGGCGACGGCGTCGAGGTGGACACAGGTACGAACGTCTCGGTCGAGCCCGTCGCTGTCTGCTTCCGCTGCTACGAGTGCCTCACCGGCCAGACCTGGCACTGCCAGAACCGCGTCTTCCTCGGCGGCGACGGCGCCGGTGGCATGGCCGAGTCGATGCTCGCCCCCGCCACCTCCGTCTACGCCCTCCCCGACCGCGTCTCGCCCGAGGACGGCTCCCTCGCCGAGCCCGTCGCCGTGGCCGTCCACGCCGTCAACGAGTCCGGCATCCGCCTCGGCTCGCGCGCTGTCATCCTCGGCGCAGGCACCGTTGGCCTCGTGAACACGCTCGTGGCGCGCCGCGCCGGCGCAACCGAAGTCTACATAACCGCCCGCCACCCCTTCCAAGCCGAGATGGCCCTCGCCCTCGGCGCGACCGCCGTCTTCCCCGACGGCGAAACCGCCCGCAAAGAGCTGAAGGGCCTGCCCGTCGATGCCGTCATCGAAACCGTCGGCGGGACCGCTCCCACCATCAGCGAGGGCATCTCCCTCGTGCGCAACCGCGGCACAGTCGTCATGCTCGGCGCTTTCCAGGGGGATGTCGCCCTCCCCGTCACGCCCATCCTGCTCAAGGAAGTGCGCCTCGTGGGCACGGTCTGCTACGGCCGCCCCGGTCCCCGCAGCGAGTTCGGCATGGCCACCGACCTCCTCGACGAGCTCCTCGAGCCCCTCGAACCCCTCGTCACCCACACCTTCCCCCTCGACCGCGCCTCCGAGGCCTTCCAGACCGCCGACGACAAGTCGTCCGGCTCCATCAAGGTCCGCCTGACCCCGTAGGGGGAGGCTCGCCGCGTGACTGAGGCCGCCCCCACGCCCCCGGAGCCACTTGCGCCCACGCAGACCGGGGAGCGGATCACCACGCTCGACGCCATCCGCGGCATCGCCGTGCTCGGCATCCTCGCCATGAACGCCGTCTCCTTCGGCCTGGAGCCCGCTGCCTACTGGAACATCGGCGCCGACAGGAGCTGGCAGCCGCTCCGTGGCGGAGCCGCCTGACCCCTCGCGCCTCCGCCCGCCCCTGTGCCATGCTCCCCACGACTCCGGAGGGAAGACATGGGACGTCCGCTCGAAGGCATCCGCGTGCTCGATTTCACCTGGGCCCAGCAAGGCCCTTACGCGACCGTGCTCCTGGCGGATATGGGCGCCGAGATCATCAAGGTCGAACACCGCGAGGGTGAGCGCGGTCGTGGTGTAGGCGGCCGCAAGGGAGCCCCCACCTCCTACTTCGTCGCCCACAACCGCGGCAAGCACAGCGTGACCCTCGACGTACGCCGCCCCGAGGCCCGCGAGATCGTCCACCGCTTCGTCGAGCGCGTCGATGTCGTCGTTAGCAACATGCGCCCCGGCGCCATGGACCGCCTCGGCTTCGACTACGACACCCTCTCCGCCATCAATCCCGGCATCGTCTATGCCAGCGCCTCCGCCTTCGGCCCCCATGGCGACCGCACCCCCGTCCCGGGCAACGACATCATCGGCCAGGCATCTGGCGGCATCACCCTCCGCAGCGGCCCCGAGGACGGCCCGCCCACCCCCACCGGCGCCGCTATCGCCGACCAGGTCGGCGCCATGATCCTCTGCTCCGGCATCCTCGCCGCTCTCGTGAAGCGCGAGCGCACCGGCGAGGGCGAGCAGGTCGACGCCTCCCTCTACGGCTCCCAGATCGCCCTCCAGTCCTGGGAGATCAATACCGAATCGTTCACCGGCGACACCGCCCCCCGCGCCGGCCTCGGCCACCCCCTCCTCACCTCCCGCGCCGTCTGGCGCTCCTACCAGACGGCCGACGGCTGGCTCGTCATCGGCGGCGCCACCACCGACAAGTTTGCCGCCCTCTGCGACGAGCTCGGCCTGAACGACCTCGCCGAGCAGTACCCCGACGACCGCTCCAGAGCCGCCGGCATGGCCGACATCCACCCCCAACTCGAGAAGGCCATCCGCACCGGCACGACGGACGACTGGGTCGCCCGTTTCCGCGCCCGGGACATCTTCTGCGGCCCCGTCCAGACCTACGCCGACATCCTCGCTGACCCCCAGGCCCGCGCCAACGGCTACATCGCCGCCATGCCCCACCCCGCCCTCGGCGAGGCGCTTGTCGTAGGCTCCCCGCTCCAGTTCGGGCGCGAGCCCCAGACCGAGGTCGCCCCACCGCCGGAGCTCGGCGACTCGACCGAGCGCTACCTCACCGAGCTCGGCTACTCCTGGGAGGAGATTGAGTCCCTGCGCGAGTCCGCCGTTATCTGATCGCTAGCCACTTATCAGCAGGTCGAGGATGTTTCCTGCCGTGCTGCTCTGCTGCCGGTAGAACTCCGTGTACCCGCAGTTTTCGCACGTTACCGCCGTGAACTTCTTTCCCTGGTAGTCGAAGAAGCGTCCATAACGTCCCGCCAGGAAAACGTCCTCGCCCGTGAACGATGGGTTTGAGCACTTCTCGCACGAGTAGCTGATGGGTTCCGCTGTCATGGCCGCCTCCGTCCCCTGGATCGCGGATGGAGTCTAGATAACCGCCGGCCGGAACTCCTCGAACGCCTCGCGGCCTACTCGCAGACCTCCACGATGGCCTTCTCGAGGATCGCCGCTGCTTCGTCGATCTGGTCCTCGGTCGTGCTCGCCGGTGGCACGAAGCGCAACACCGAACCCTCCCGTCTGAGGCTGAAGATCAGACCGTCCTCCAGGCAGCGCTGGGCAATGGCGCGCCCTTCCGAGGTCGCCGGCTCCTTCGTCCCGCGGTCGCGGACAAGCTCCACCCCCAGCAGCAGTCCCCGTCCGCGCACATCGCCGATTACCTCGAAGCGCTCCGCCAGCGCCTGCAGTTTCGACTTCAGGCGACCGCCAAGCCGCCTCGCGGCGCCTGCCAGCCCCTCCCCTTCCAGCACATCCAGCGTCGCCCGCCCGGCTGCGCAGGCGAGCGGATCGTTCGAGTGCGAGTGAGTGACGATGAATTCGTCCGCGACGACGCGCTCCTCGATCTCCGCCGACGTGCTGACCGACGAAAGGCACACGCCGCCGCCGAAGTGCTTTGCCAGCGTGAGGATGTCGGGGACGACCCCTTCCTGCTCAAACGCGAAGGTGTCACCCGTCTTGCCCAGTCCTGTCTGTTCTTCGTCGAGGATCAGCAGCATGTCGCGCTCGCGGCAGCGCGCTTTGAGCTCGGGCAGCCAGCCCGGTGGCGGCTCGATGACCCCGCCGGCGGAGAAGATCGGCTCGGTCAGCACGGCCGCCGGCCGCGACGTCGTCTGCGCGTCGATCAACTCGAACGACGCGTCCAGGCAGGCGAGACCGCAGGAATCGGGCTCGAGAGCGATCGGGCAGCGGTAGCAGTATGGCGCGAGCATCGCCATCAGGCCCGGCTGTGGAGGGCCGTATCCCCGGTGCCACCCGGCGAATGTGAGCCCCCGCGTTGTGTCCGACATGCCGTGGAACGACACATGTGGGCTGGCCACTTCGAACCCGCCCGTGTACTTCCGTGCGATCGCGATCGCCGCCTCGTTGGCGTCCGCTCCCGATTGCAGGAACAGGCTCTTGCGCAGGGGACTCGGGAGGAGCCCCGCCAGCCGCTCGGCCAGCCGTATCTCCTGGTCGTTGTAGTAGCTGCTGTGCGCGTGGATCAGCCGCGCGCAGGCCTCGGCCACGGCTTCGACGATCGCGGGATGGTTGTGCCCCAGCCAGGCGCACATCTGCCCGGAGTTGAAGTCCAGGTAGCGCTTGCCGTTGACGTCCTCGACCTCGGAGCCTGATCCGCGTACGAAAATCGGCCCCGAATCCGATGCGTCCATCCGCCCGCCGAAGCTGAACCGTCGCGCAGCCTCAAGGAGGTCCTGCCCGGAGTCACTCATCACCGCCCCCTGTCACCGTTTGGCTGGGGGCCAGCGTACCGGAAGGCGTTAGATGACCGTCGGCGGGTGGTACTCCCCGAATACCTCGCGCATCGCCCCGCAGATCTCCCCCAGCGTGGCGTAGGCGCGCACCGCGTCGAGGATCGGTGGGAGCAGGTTGTCGTCGCCCTCGCAGGCCGCCTTCAGACCCGCGATCGCGCTTGCGACCGCCTCCGGGTCGCGCTCGCGGCGGTGGTGCTCCAGCCGCCCGAGCTGCTCGTCCACGAGCCGCCGGTCGACGCTGAAGATGGTCTGCGGCTGGTCGCCGCCCTCCTGGAAGTCGTTGACCCCCACGACCACCTCGTCGCCCTCGTCCACGCGCTGCTGATGCTGCCAGCTCGCCTCCGCGATCTGGTTCTGCATCCAGCCGCTCTCGATCGCCGGCACCGAACCGCCCATCGACTCCACTTCGGCCATGATCGCGACCGCCTGTCGCTCCAGGTCGTTGGTCAGGTGCTCGATGTAGTAGCTCCCCGCGAACGGGTCGACCGTGTCCGCCGCACCCGTCTCGTGCGCGATGATCTGCTGCGTGCGCAGCGCGATCCGCTGCGCCTCGTCCGTGGGCAGCGCCAGCGCCTCGTCGAAACAGCTCAGGGCGATGCTCTGCACCCCGCCCGTCACCGACGCCAGCGCCTGGATGGCCGCCCGCACGATGTTGTTCTCCGGCTGCTGCGCCATCAGGGTGCTGCCGCCCGTCTGCGTGTGCGTGCGCAGCATCATCGAGCGCGGGTTCGTCGCCCCGTACCGCTCCTTCAGCAGCCGCGCCCACAGGCGACGCAGCGCCCGGTACTTGGCCACCTCCTCGAAGAAGTGGTTGTGCGTGTTGAAGATCCAGCTGATGCGCGGCGCAAACTCGTCGATCGCGAGCCCCCGTGCCAGCGCCGCCTCGATGTACGAGCACGCGTTCGCGAACGTGAATCCGATCTCCTGCGCCGCCGTCGAGCCCGCGTCGCGGATGTGGTAGCCGCTCACGCTGATCGTGTTCCAGAGGGGCACTTCCTTCGCGCAGAAGGCCATCACGTCCGCCGCCAGGCGCACGCTCGGCCCCGGCGGGAAGATGTACGTCCCCCGCGCCACGTACTCCTTCAGCACGTCGTTCTGGACGGTGCCCCGAAGCTTCTCCGCGGGCACGCCCTGCTTCTCCCCTGCCGCCACGTACATCGCCAGCATCACTGCCGCTGGCGCGTTGATCGTCATGCTCGTCGAGACCTTGTCCAGCGGGATCTCCGCGAACAGCGTCTCCATGTCGTAGAGCGAGTCGATTGCGACACCTACCTGCCCCACTTCCGCGATGGCCATCGGGTCGTCCGAGTCGTAGCCGAGCTGGCTCGGCAGGTCGAACGCGACGGAAAGGCCCGTCTGCCCCTGGCTCAGCAGGTAGCGGAACTTCTGGTTCGACTCATCCGCCGTGCCGAATCCGGCGTACTGGCGCATCGTCCACAGCCGCCCGCGATACATCGTCGGCTGCACCCCACGCGTGAACGGGTACTCGCCCGGGAAGCCGAGGTCGCGGTCGTAGTCGAGGTCCGCCACGTCGAGCGGCGTGTACAGGCGACCCACGTCCAGGCTGCTCGTCGCGAACCCGTCCGACCGCTCCGGCGAGCGCTGCAGCGTCTTCGCCAGCGGCCCCTCTTCCCAGCCGTGCACCGCCCGCGACAGCTGCGCCAGCGCCTCCTCCGAGAACAGGCTGGGCTGCGTCCCGTTCGATTCCGTCGTGTCGCTCATGCGCGGGCCTCCCCTGCACCCCAAGTCTAGCGAACCTGCGCGTCACAGCCGACGCCCGCCATCTGGTGATCCCACCCCTACGGGCGTACCCTCCCCGTCATGCCACCAGAGACCGCCCTCTTCCTGCCCCCCGGAGTCGTCCCCCCACAGGCCGCCACCGCCCAGCCCGCCGCCGGCGGCCCGCCCTTCGACCGTAGCTTCTTCGAGCAGACTCTTCCCCAGGCCATAAACGCGTTCTGCACCCAGGTGGTCTGCACCACGCCCATCGTCGAGCTCTATACCGTCGACGGGGCCAAGCACTTCGTGAAGGCCATCTCCGGCGTCTCCGAAACCTGGGTCGCGCTCCACACCCAGCGCGAGGACCACGAACACGACATCCAGGTCTTCCTCCCCTACACGACCATCTTCCGCGTCGAGGTCCACCCCGAGGAAGACGACGGCCAGCGCCGCCTCGGATTCCTCGCCATCATCGCCGAGGAGGGCGAGTAGAGGTGCTCTGGCGTTGCGTGATCCGCGGCGGTATGCTTGTCTGAACGAGGGGATGTGAATGGCAACGGTCGAGCCCAGAGACTATTACGCGTCGAAGCACGACCTGGCCGAGAAATATGGGGAGTTGAAGGCCGAGATCGTCGGGCTCCGGGGTGAAGTGGAGACCGTCCGTGGCGAGGTCGCAAGGGTGGAGACGAAGCTCGACACCATGTCCCGCACCATTTCCTGGGGTCTCTCCATCATCACCGCCCTCATAGTCGCTGTCACAGCGGTCGCCAGCGCCCTTCAGTTCATCGATTGAAATGCCGCGGCCAGTCAATTGGGCACTCTGGCCGGCAACTCTCCTTCAGGAATTCCAGACAAGAGGCCGTCCCGCGCTAGACGTTTCGAGTTTGACGTAGTGCCTGATGCAGGCGAACTAACGAGCCTCGCGCCCTACCCCAAATACCGGAACACCGCCGACGTCGCGATGACCACCGCGCAGCCGAGCGGAAAGCCCCAGATTAGTAGGTCCACGCGACGCCGTATCGCCGCCACCTCCGCCCGCACTTCCCCGAGCGTGTCGATGGCCGCTTGGGCTTCGGTGCGTGCGGCCATCACTCCCCCTCCCCGAACAGCGCCGCCACCTCCCGCGCCAGCTCCGACCCCTCCCCCAGCGCCCGCAGACGCTCCGTCGGCGTATGCAGGATGCGGTTCACCAGCGACCGCGTGAGCGCGTCGAGCGTTTCCGGCGGGATCTCCGGGTGACGCTCGGCGATGCGTGCCAGCTCCCGCTGTCGCGCCCGCTCGACCGACGCCCGCAGCGCCCCCACCGGGGTCGACGCCGTCTCCCGGCGCGAGGCCAGCTCGCGGTCGAGCAGTGAGTGCAGCCGCTCCCGCAGCGCCCCCCGCCGCGCGACCGAGTGTGGACGCCCCGCCTCGTCCGAGAGCAGGTCCGCGATCGTGACCACCCGCGCCTCCGCCTCCCCCGCGAAGTTGCGGGGCGTGCCCAGGTCCAGCACGAGCTGCGCCGGCGGCAGCGCCTCCAGCGCGATGACGTTCGCCGCCGATCCCAGGCACCCAGCCACCACCGCCACCGGCCCCGCCCGCCGGATGCCTCCCAGCCCCATGAACGTGCCCGCGATCGGCTGCCGTGGCGGACGCCGCCCCGCCACCAGCACCTCGTCGAACCCGATCGCCTCGCCCCGCTCCGCTACCAGTCGCGCCATCGCCCCCGTCCCCAGCACCAGCAGCCGCCCGCCCGGCTCGACGCCGGAGAGCGCGAGCCCCCGGTCGAGCAGATGCCCGGCGTGGCTGTCGAACTCCGTCTCCGCCCGCAGCGCCCGCGCCGCCGCGATCGCCGTCTGCCCGAGCCCCTGCAACTCCGCCCCTGCGTCGTCGAAGGCGCGACGGCTCTGCCCCAGGATTTGCGCCTCCCCCAGCACTGCAGAGTGCAGTCCTGCCGCCACCTCGCTCAGGTGGCGCAGCGCTGGCACCCCGTCCCGGCGCTCGGGAGCCGGACAGTCGCACGGCGCCAGTGCGTAGGCCTCGATGCGCTGGCAGGTGCGGATGACGGCTGCCTCGGGGTGCGTCTCCGTGGCCAGACGCTCGACCGCCGCAACCTGCTCGCGGTCGAGGGTGGCCGCCTCCCAGCAGCAGGCCGTGAGGCGACCGACTCCCCGGAGGGTGTCGCCCGCTGCGGGGGTCTGGTTGGTTGGTGTGTCCGTCGTCGTCGTTACCCTCCCCCCGTGCCGCTCGCGGTCGGTACCGGTCGCGTGCTCGTACGGTACTCCGCCTTGCCTGCCTCCAGCAGGTCGCCGCCGTGGGCGTCGTTCACGACGATCGCCGGGAAGCGGTCGACTTCCAGCCGCCGGATCGCCTCGGTCCCCAGGTCCTCGAACGCCACCACCTCTACGCTCGTGATGTGCCGGTTCAGGAGCGCGCCCGTCCCCCCCACGGCGATGCAGTAGACGGCGTGGCTCGCTCTGATCGCCTCGCGCACCGCCGGCCCGCGCCCGCCCTTCCCGATCATCCCCTTCCCCCCCAACTCCAGCATGCGCGGTGTGTACGGGTCGAGCCGCATTGCTGTCGTCGGCCCCGCCGCCCCGATGACCTCCCCCGGTCGCGCCGGTGTTGGCCCCACGTAGTAGAGCACCTGGCCCCGCAGGTCGAGAGGAAGCGCTTCGCCCGCGTCCGCCATCGCCACCAGCCGCTTGTGGGCCGCGTCACGCGCCGTGTAGATGACCCCCCTGAACTCCACGTGGTCGCCGATGCGCAGCCCCTCGATCGTCTCCTCCGTCAGGGGCAGCGTGATCGTCTTGCGCTCCGCCATCCCCGCCCCCTACAGCACCGCGTGCTTCGTGCGCGCGCTGTGGCACTGGATGTTGACCGCCACCGGCAGCGCCGCGATGTGCGTCGGGAACGTCTCCACGAACACGTCCAGCGCTGTCGTCGAGCCCCCCACCGCCTGCGGCCCCACCCCCAGGGCGTTGACCGCCTCCAGCAGCTCCCCCTCCAGCGCGGCGACCTCCAGGTCCGGGTTGCGCTCGCCGACCGTCCGGAAGAGGGAGTGTTTCGCGATCGTCATCGCCTTCTCCGCCGTGCCCCCCACGCCCACGCCGATGATGAGCGGCGGACACGGGTTCCCCCCCGACAGGTCCACCGTCTCGCAGACGAAGTCGACCACCGCCTCGCGCCCCGCCCCCGGCAGGAAGTTCTGGTAGCGCGACATGTTCTCGCAACCGCCCCCCTTCGGCATGAACCCGATATGGACCTCATCGCCGGGCACGATCTCGGTGTGAATCACGCCGGGCGCGTTCGTGCCCGTGTTCGTCCGGTCGCCGAAGGGGTGCGCCACGATCGACTTCCGCAGGTAGCCCTCGCCATAACCCTGCTCGATGCCCTCGTTGACGGCGTCGATGAGGAAGCCGCCGGTCACGTGTACGTCCTGCCCCAGCTCCACGTGTACGACCGCCGTCCCCGTGTCCTGGCAGAGGGGCAGCATCCGTTCCCGCGCGATCTCGGCGTTTTCCAGGATCTCGTCGATGATCTGCACGCCGAGGGGGGAACGCTCCGTCTCCCGTGCGTCGCGGATGGCGCCCTCGACGTCCTCGGGCAGGAAGTGAGTGGCCTCGACGGCGAGTCGCGCGACGGTCTCGGTGATGGCCGCCGCCTCGATCTTTCGCATGGCTGTCCTTCCGCGGCAGCGGGCGCGAAGCCTCTCGCGCCGCCTCCTGCGTGGGAGGATCGTAGCCCCTCCCCCCCGCTGCCGCACGCGTCGCAACGGGCCGTTTCTGTCTGGTGAGAAACAGACGTGCTAGCCTTCCCCCGGGCGTTGCCCCCGCCACGACCCAACGGCTTTCGCCAGACCAATCGACGCTCTGGAGCGCCCATCCGATGACCGCACCTGCCGGTACCCTCAGGCACCAGGCCATCAACACGATCCGCACCCTCTCCATGGACGCCGTCCAGGCGGCCAACTCTGGCCATCCGGGCGCCCCCATGGGCGCCGCCCCCATGGCCTATGTCCTCTGGACGCGCCACCTCCGCCATAACCCCGCCGATCCCGCCTGGCCGGACCGCGACCGCTTCGTCCTTTCCGCCGGCCACGCCTCCATGCTCCTCTATAGCCTCCTCTACCTGACCGGCTACGACCTCCCCCTCGATGAGATCAAGAACTTCCGCCAGTGGGGCAGCAAGACCCCCGGCCATCCCGAGCACGGCCTAACGCCCGGCGTCGAAACGACCACCGGACCCCTCGGCTCCGGTGTCGCCAACGCCGTCGGTATGGCCATCGCCGAGCGCATGCTCGCGGCCCGCTTCAACCGCGACGGCCACACCATCGTCGACCACCGCACCTACGCCTACGTCAGCGACGGCGACCTGATGGAGGGCATCGCCTCGGAGGCCTGCTCCCTCGCCGGAACCCTCGGTCTCGGCAAGCTCATCTTCCTCTACGACGACAACGAGATCTCGATCGAGGGCAGCACCGACCTCGCCTTCCAGGAAGACGTCGGCGAGCGCTTCCGCGCCTATGGCTGGCACGTCCAGCATGTCGATGGCGACGACCTCGACGCCATCGATGCCGCCATCTCCGCCGCCCAGGACGCCGCGGACCGCCCCTCGATCATCGTCACCGCCACCGAAATCGCCCACGGCAGCCCCAACAAGGCCGGGAGCGCTGCTGCCCACGGCGCCGCCCTCGGCGAAGAGGAGATACGCCTCACCAAGGAGGTGTACGGCTGGCCTACCGAGCCTGCCTTCCACGTGCCCGAGGAGTCCCTCGCCGAGTACCGCGTCGCCCTTGAGCAGGGCGCCGCTCGCCAGGACGCCTGGCAGGAGCGCTTCGACGCCTACGCGGGCGCCTTCCCCGAGGAGGCCGCCGAGTGGCGCCGCGGCGTCGCCGGCGACCTTCCCGATGGCTGGGAGGACCACCTCCCCGCCTTCTCCCCCGACGATGGGTCGATGGCGACACGTGCCGCCTCGGGCAAGGTGCTGAACGCCCTCGCCCCCGTCATCCCCAACCTTGTGGGTGGCTCCGGCGACCTCGCCCCCTCCAACAACACCTACCTCGGCGCCTATGGCGACTTCGCGAGGGACGCCTGGGAGGGCCGCAACCTCCGCTTCGGCGTCCGCGAGCACGCCATGGGCGGCATCGTGAACGGCATCGCCGTGCACGGCGGGATCATCCCCTACGGCGGCCCCTTCCTCGCCTTCTCCGATTGGATGCGCGGCGCCATCCGCCTCGGCGCGATCATGGGCTGCCACTCGATCTACGTCTTCACCCACGACAGCATCGGCGTCGGCGAGGACGGCCCCACCCACCAGCCCGTCGAGCAGCTGATGGCCCTGCGCGCCATTCCCGGCCTGACCGTCATCCGCCCCGCCGACGCCAACGAGACCGCCGCCGCCTGGAAGGTCGCCCTCGAGCGCCGCAGCGGCCCCACCCTGCTCGCCCTCACCCGCCAGGGCGTTCCCACCATTGCCGATGGAGACCGTGTCCGCGAGGGCGTGCCCCGCGGCGCCTACGTTCTCGACGACGCCCCCGGCGGCTCGCCCGACATCATCCTGATCGCCACCGGCTCCGAGGTCTCGCTCGCTCGCGACGCCGCCTCCGCGCTGGCGGCGCAGGACATCGCTGCGCGCGTCGTGAGCATGCCCAGCTGGGAGCTCTTTGCCGAGCAGCCCCAGTCCTACCGCGACCACGTGCTGCCCCCCGACGTGACCGCCCGCCTCGCCATCGAGGCCGGCACCAGCCTCGGCTGGGAACGCTATGTCGGCTCCGACGGCGAGGTCGCCGGCATCGACCGCTTCGGCGCCTCCGCCCCCGGCAAGATCATGATGGAGCAGTACGGGTTCACCCCCGAAGCCATCACGCAGCGCGCTGCCGCCCTCGTCGAGCGCGTCCGTGCAGCCCGGTCCGCGGGAGGATAGCGACGTGCCGTTGGCGACCCAGGAGCTGATACAGCACGGCCAGAGCGTCTGGCTCGACTACATCCGCCGCGGCCTCCTCCGCTCCGGCGAGGTCGACCGCATGGTTGCCGATGGCTGGATCACCGGCATGACCTCCAACCCCACCATCTTCGACAAGGCCATCTCCGAGTCGGGCGACTACGAGGAGGCCCTGCAGGCGATCATCCGCATGGGCGAGGCCGACCCCTACGATGCCTTCGTCGCCCTCGCCTCCGAGGACATCCAGCTTGCCGCCGACGCTCTCCGCCCCGTCTACGAGTCCACCGATGCCGTCGACGGCTACGTCTCCCTCGAGGTGCCCCCCGGCATCGAGCACGATCGCGAAGCGACTGTCGCCGAGGCGCTGCGCCTCTTCCGCCTCGTCGACCGCCCCAACGTGATGATCAAGGTGCCTGGCACTCCTGCCGGCGTCGAAGCCCTGACCGAGCTCATCGCCGCCGGGGTCAACGTGAATGTCACGCTGCTCTTCAGCGTCGCTGTCTACGAGCGCGTCGCCGAGGCCTACATCGCCGGCCTCGAACGCCGCCTCGACGCGGGCGACTCCCTCGACGCCATCGCCAGCGTCGCCTCTTTCTTTGTCTCGCGCGTCGATACCGCCGTCGACGCGCAGTTCCCCGACGGCTCTCCCCTGCGCGGCCAGATAGCAGTCGCCAACGCCCGCCACGCCTACGCGCGTTTCCGCGACATCTTCGCGGGCGAGCGCTGGGAGCGTCTGGCGACGGCTGGGGCCCGTCCCCAGCGTCCCTTATGGGCCTCGACCGGCACCAAGAACCCCGCCTATTCCGACACCCTCTACGTCGAGACCCTGATCTTCCCCGACACCGTGAACACTCTCCCCCAGGCCACCCTCGACGCCGTCCTCGACCACCTCGCCGTCACGCCCGCCGCCCCCGAGAGCCTCGACCAGGCGAGCCGCCTCCGCGCGGAGGCGGCGGAGGCGGGCATCGACATGACCGCCGTCACGGACAAGCTGCTAGTCGACGGGCTCGCCTCCTTCGAGGACAGCTACAAGGCGCTCATGGCCAAGCTCGACCGCCGCCTCGCGACTGCCCCCGGCCGCCAGACCTCCGCCTCCCACGCCCTCGGCGACATCGCCGGCGCCGTCGAGGAGCGCCTTGAGGCCCTCCGCCACGACGAGGTCGTGCGGCGCCTCTGGATGCGCGACCACACCGTCTGGAAGCCCGATCCCGCAGAGATCAGCGACCGCCTCGGCTTCCTCAGCGCCCCCGAGCAGAGCCTCGAGGACGCGCCTGACCTGACCGCCTTCGCCGGCGAGGTCGCCGCCGAGGGCTTCACGGATGTCGTCCTCATGGGGATGGGCGGGTCCAGCCTGACCGCTGGCGTCCTCAACTCCGCCCTGGGAACGGCCGCTGGCGGACTCAACCTCCACGTGCCCGATACCACCGACCCCGAGGAGTTGCTCGCTCTCGAAGCCCGCCTCGACCTCGACCGCACACTCTTCATCGCCGCCAGCAAGAGCGGAACCACTATCGAAATGGCCGCCCAGCTCGCCTGGTTCTGGGAGAAGGCTCCCGATGGTGCCCGCTTTTCCGCTATCACCGACGAGGGCACCCCCCTCGATGCACTCGCGCGTGAACGCAGTTTCCGCCGCGTCTTCCACGGCGACCCCGAGATCGGCGGGCGCTACTCCGCCCTCTCCGCGTTTGGCATGGCCCCCGCCGCCCTCATCGGCGCCGACGTCGCCCAGCTCGCGATGCGCGCCCAGGAGATGCTCGACGCCTGCCGCCGCACCGTCCCCTCCGAAAACCCCGCCGCCCTCCTCGGCGCCGTCCTCGGCGAAGGCGCCCTCGCTGGTCGCGACAAGCTCACCCTCGTCCTCCCCGGGGAGGTCCGCGAGCTCGGTGTCTGGATCGAACAGCTCCTTGCCGAGTCCCTCGGCAAGGAGGGCAAGGGGATCGTGCCGGTCGAAGGCGAACCGCTCGCCCCCGCCGAGACCTACGGCGACGACCGCCTCTTTGTCGCCCTTGGCGAGCATGACGGCCTCGACGCCCTCGAAGCCGCCGGCCACCCCGTCGTCCGCCTCCCCTACTGCGACCCCGCCCAGCTCCCCGCCGAGTTCGTGCGCTGGGAGATCGCCACGGCCGTTGCAGGGCACGTCCTCGGCGTCCACCCCTTTGACCAGCCCAACGTGCAGGAGGCCAAGGACGCCACCGCCCGCGTCCTCGCCGCCCCCCCCCCCCCCCCCCCCCCCCCCCCCCCCCCCCGGGGGCCTCCCCCCCCCCCCCCCCCCCCCCCCCCCCCCCCCCCCCCCCCCCC
>JAPOQN010000015.1 GCA_026710655.1 Chloroflexota bacterium
GAAGTTCTCGTAGCTCTGGAGCACATCCACGTCCTCCGGACCGAGACCCGCCATCGCGTACAGCCGTGGGGCCAGCGTCTTGAAGTTGGAGGTCGCGTAGTCGGGCGAGTTGTGCGCCGTCGCCGCCTGCCGGTAGTCCGACCCCTGGGCCGCGCTCATCACCCACGCGGGCTTGTTCTTCATGTCCTTCGCCCGCTCCGCGGTGGTCACGATCAGGGCCGCCGCGCCGTCGTTCTCCTGGCAGCAGTCGAACAGGTGGAACGGCTCCACGATCATGCGCGAGTTGTCGTAGATCTCCTCCGTCAGCTCGCGGCCGTACATCACCGCCCGCGGGTTCGCCTGTGCGTGCTGGTACGAGGCCAGCGAGATCGCCCGCAGCGCGCTCTGCTCCGTCCCGTGCTCGTGCATGAAGCGCCGGATGCGCATCGCGAACGACTGCGCCGGCGACATCAGACCGTAGGGCGCCGTGAACGCGGCCCCACCGGGCGCCGTCGGCGTCTGCGGACCCTGCCCGAAGCGCCCGAACTGGCCCTGCGCCAGCCCCCGGTAGACCACCACGTACTTCGAGTAGCCCGCCACCACCGCCGCCACCGCGTTCGCGACCGCTCCCGACCCGCCGCCGCCGCCACCCCCCCAGACCATGTTGCTGAAGGTGAGGTCCTTGATGCCGAGGGCGGTCATCAGCCGGGGAGGGTCATTCCGGTCGTCCGAAAACGACGCGAACCCGTCGATATCGCGCACGTCGATGCCCGCGTCCTCGGCGGCCAGCTGGATGGCGTCCAGCACCAGCTTGAACTCGGAGTCGGGCGACTGCCCGTGCTTGTAGTAGGTCGTCTCGCCGATGCCCACGATGGCCGTCTTGCCGCGCATGGTGGCGTCCTCTGACATGCTCGCCTCCCGTCGCTCTCAGGCTATGCCCGAATGCTACCACCGCTGCCTACGGGGCCCGATACCGTCGCTGGCCGGCGCCAACCGCGACCAATTCCCTCCGCGTCGAGCCGTCTAGCACACCGACGGCTCGACGCGGACAGCCGCCTCCAGGCCACATCGCCGACAGCCCGTACGGCCATAGTCTTACCCGGGAGCGTGACGGTTACCGTGCGGTGCGTTCGCTCTCTTCGCTGTTCTCCGCCGTGAACAGAGCAACGACGCCGGGGTGGCTCACCGCATCTTCTCGACGCTCCGGGACAACCGCCTGATGGCGCGGGCGTGGCTGAGGCCAGCCCGGCCTGCCTGCGCCAGCGCACCTGGCTGGGCGGCAACCCGCTCTCCGGGCCGCTCATGCGCGTCCCCTTCGCATCGTTGCCGGGGGGCCGATGTGAGCCTATCCGTCAGCTCGTCACTCGCCTACTGCGCTCGGAACCCGCGGCCGGTCGTGGTCGACTGTTCGCTGCTCCGTACGTTCGTCGGGGAGGGGAACTTCTTCGTCCCGCTCGCGTCGCCGTCTCCTGCCGATGGCCAGCAGCAGGAAGAGGAACATGGCGTACCTGGCGAGCCATCCCGCTGCATCAGCAACGATCGCAATGGACGCTGTCGATCCTGTGACGAAGGCGAGCGCCACGAGGGCCGACATCACTACCAGACCCGCGGCCATCGACACGACCCAGGAAGACAGGGGCAACCACGGAAAGCCCCCTCCGGGCTCGCCACCCGCGCCATCTGGCCCACCGCCCGACCCGGAGCCTGGTGTGCCGTTGATGGTGAAGCCGATTGCCCCTACCGGGTCGGGCGTGCGCGTCGGCGTAGCAGTAGGTGTCGGCGTGGGTGTGGGGGAGTCGGTGCGGGAGTCCCTGGGGGTGGGGGGCGTGGCCGCAGGTGTCGGTGTGGCTGTGGGGGAGTCGGTGCGGGTGTGAGGCGTGGCAGTGGGGGTCGGTGTGCCGGTGGGCGTCGGTGTGGGTGTGGGCGTAGACGTGGGTGTAGGCGTGGACGAGGGTGTAGGCGTGGCAGTGGGGGTCGGTGTGCCGGTGGGCGTCGGTGTAGGCGTAGGCGTAGACGTGCGTGTAGGCGTGGTCTCCGCGTCAGTGGAGCCTTCGCCTCGCGCTGACCACGGGCTGACCCCCTCTTCGTTCCGTGCCCTGACCACGACGTGGTACGTCGTGCCTGACGTCAATCCCGCGATGGTGGTGCGGGTCTGCAGGCCCTCGAGGCTGACACTCTGCCAGGCGCCGCCGTCCGCCTCCCTGTACGCCATGTCGTAGGCCGTGACGGGCGGGGCACCCGGCGTGGGCGTTTCGACCCACGACACGTCCAGCACGGACGTGGGGAAGCCGAGCGACGGGGTCAGCGAAGGCGCATCGGGTCTGCCCGGCGGCTCGTTCCTGTCGATCACGTTGATGGTCACCACAGCTGCGGACCGATCCTGGCCGTCCGTGACGCTCACGGTCACCGTGTGAGACTGCGTGCTCTCGTAGTCCAGCACCGCACCCGCGGCCACGCGGATCTGGCCGGTGGCGGCGTCGATAGTGAAGGCGGCGGAGCCCGACAGGGCGTAGGTCAGCGGGTCGCCGTTCCCGCCTTGTGCGGCGACCGGCGCGCCGACGCTCATGCCTCCCGGAGCGTTCTGGGCCACCTCGCGGCTGGTGGGATCGAGCTCCAGTGTCGGGGTTGGCGGGGTCAGACGCGGGACCGACGAGGGCGCTTCGTCCACGTCGGTCACGTTGATGGTCACGCTGATTACGGCGTTGACGATGTGTCCGTCGGGGATGCCCGGAGCCGCGTGGGTGGCCTGCACCGTCAGCTGGTGGCTGTGCGCCGACTCGTAGTCCAGGTGGGCGCCGCGGGCCACCTTGATCTGGCCGGTCGCGGCTTCGATGACGAAGTCGCTCGTGGTCTGGCGACCGTCCTGCTGACGTCCGGCAGCCGCGACGGCGTTGCCCACGACGGTGCCCTCGACAGTGTAGGTGAGGACGTGCCCGTCATCATCGGTCGCCTGCACCGGCTCTCCCACTGCGGTGCCGGGCTTCGCATTCTCGGGAATCGCGCGCTGCGCGGTCAGCTGGGCGGGGCCGGTCACGCCCGTACCGCTCGCCGACCAGGCGCTGTCGCCCTCGGCGTTGTTGGCCAGGAACTGCACCCTGTAGATGGTGCCCAGATCGAGCCCCGCGATAGTGGTTTCGGTGGTCGTGCCGCTGAAGGCGTGCGTGGTCCAGTCCGACTCGCCCTCGGCCCGGTACCGCACGCGGTAGCCGGTGATGGCCGAGCCGCCATCGTTGGGAGCCGTCCAATCCACGTCGAGACTCGTGCCGGGATCCGAAGCGGTGGCTGCGACGGCCGGCGCGTCGGGCGTCTCCGGCCTCGTCACGTCCGTCACGTTGATGGTGACGGGGATCGAGATCGGCAGGATGTTGTTGAAGCTGTACTCCACGTTCCCGGTGTAGGAACTCGTGGTCTCGTAGTCGATGGTCGCGCCCTGCGCCACGCTGATCTGGCCCGTGGACGCGTTGATGACAAAAGCGCCCGCTGCGTCCCCGGTCAGCGAATAGCTCAGTGCGGTCCCACCCAGGCGATTCCCTGTGACCGGGGCGCCTACCGAAGTGCCCGCCGGGGAGCTCTCCGCAATGCTGCGAGTCTCTCCCTGGGAGGGGACGTGATAGCTCGTCGTACTGGAGACATACCCTCCGTAGTTATCGCGGGCGCCGTAGGTCATTCCGGACGTACCGGCGCTGCCTGGAGTCACTTGCAGTGTCGCTCCATTGATGGTGACGGTGATCACGGTGGGCGAAGCAGCGGCGGCGGAGTACGTCAGCGTGTCGCCGTCGGCGTCTTCGAAATGGGTATCGATGACACGGTTGACGGTGCTACCCCACGGGATCGGCACGCTGGGGACATACGTGGCATTGGTGTTCGGCGGCCGGTTCGCCCGCCCAGTCCCGATGTGCGACCAGGAGCCGGGGGTGGCGTTCGCTCCCCGCACGCGCACCCGCGCCTCGTAGGTGGCGCCTGCTTCCAGGCCCGGCAAGTTGACGGTCAGCGTCGTTGCCGGCAGCCGGTTCGTGCCATCACCGTTGGAGTCGGTGTAGGTGTAGTCGGTCCACGCGTTGGCCTTCTCGCCCTCGGCAACCTGCTTGCGGTACTGGGCCTCGTAGCCGGTGACAGTCGCGCCGCCGTCGGCCGGGGCCGTCCATGTCACGTCCAGGGCCGGGTTGGTCGGCACGCTGAACTCGGTGCGGGTGACGGTCGGCATGCCCGGCGTGCCGATGTCCACCACGTTGATAGTCACGTCGATCGCCGTGGCCTGCCCCTGCACGGTGTATTCCACTTTGCCCGTGTAGGAACTCTTGGTGTCGTGGTCCAGGGTTGCGCCCTGCTTCACGCTGATCTGGCCGCTGGCCGAGTCGATCACGAAGGCGCTCGTCGCCTCACCCGTCAGCGTGTAGCTCAGCGTCTCCGTCCCGTGGGGCGTGCCCGTCAGGGGGTTGCCCACCGCCGTGCCAGCCGCGGAGTTCTCGAGGGCGGACCGGGCCTCACTCCGCGCGCCGGTGATCTCGACGCTCAGCGAGGCGTACCCCCCGTACCCGTCCGAGACGCCATAGGTGACCGTCGACGCGGCCGGATTCTTGACGGTGACCCTCAGGACGTCGCCGTCGTCGACGGTGTAGTCGGTCCATGCGTTGGCGGTCTCGTCCTCGGCGACCTTCACGCGGTACTGGGCCTCGTAGCCGGTGATGGTGAGGCCGTTGGCGGCGGCGGTCCAGGTCACGTCCAGCGCCGGGTTCGACTGCTCGCTGAACTCCGTGCGGGTGAGCGTCGGCGCGCCGGCAATGACGGCCTCGAGGTCGGTGACGTTGATGGTGAGGTTCGCGACGGCGGCCTGGCCCTGGACGGTCCAGTTCACCTTCCCCTTGTAGGAGTCCTTGGTCTCGTAGTCGAGAGTGGTCCCCTCCTTCACGCTGATCTGGCCGGTGGAACTGTCGATTTCGAAGTAGGTCGCCGCCGCGCCCGTCAGCGTGTAGGTGTAGACCTGATTGTTATCCGGCTCGGGCGGCTGCCTCCCGGTAGGCTGCCTCCCGGTAATGGGACTGCCGACGTTCGTGCCGGCCGGGGAGCGCTCGGGTACGTCCCGTGTCACATTGGCAGTGACGGTGAGCGTGATGCTGCGAGAGGCGTAGCCCCCGTAACCGTCGCGCACCCCGTATGTGGCCGTCGCCGTCCCCGGATTGCGGAAGTACCTCTCGAATTCGGCACCGTCTTCATGGATCGAAACACTGGCGATTCCGGGACGCGTGGATGAGGCCTCGAACGTCAGCGTGTCGTTGTCGCCATCTGAGAAGTACCCCGATACGTCGTTCACATAGAGGCTGCCCCAGCTGTCGGTATCGTCCAGAAGGTAGACCAGACCCTCCGTCGGGGGGGGTTGGTCTTGCCCGTCGCGTCCGCCCGGGTGCCGGCCACACCGTGCTGCCCCGAATTCCCCGCGAACGCCAGCGCGCGCACGGTATAGGTCGTGCCTGCTGCCAGATCGGTAAGCCTGACGCTCGTGGCGGTCGCCCCGGCCGTGACCTTCGTCATGTTGTCCGTGTCGAGGCCGTACGAGATCTCGTACTTGGTGATGGGGAAGCCGTTGTCGGCCGGGGTCGTCCAGCTCACGTCCAGGGCCGGCTTCATCGTCGTGGCGGACGGTGCGCGCACCGCCTTCAGCGATCCGGGAGCGTCGGGCCCGGTCTTCGAGCGGGCCGTCTGCCGGGCCGGATCCACCGTGACGGTCAGGCTGAGCGAGGCCTGGTCGCCGTCCTCGTCGGCGGCGGCGTAGGTCATCGAGAAGTCGCCGGCCTCGGACGGCGTGCCGCCGAGGGCGCGGGTCGCCGCGTCGAAGGTCATCCCCGCGGGCAGGCCTGTCAGGCTGTAGGTCAGCTGGCCGTCGCCCCCCTCTGCTGCGGGCAGTAGAGTCTCTCCAGCGTCCTTGCCTTCCGGGAACGACAGGCTGGTGATGGCAGTGGAGAAGACCGGGACCAGGTTGGTCTCTTCCGCCAGGGCCCGGGGAGCAGGGAGTGGCGCCGCCAGGACGGCGAAGAGCAGTGCGCTCACTGCGACAAACCAGAGTCCAACCCGCACTACATTTACCTTCCGGGAGCACGTGGCCGGGGGACTTCCCAGAGCTCACGGAGCTCCTCCTTCGGGGATGTGAAGAGGTCGATTGCGCCTGCCTCATCCTTGAGGACGCGATCCGAAAGGCGACGGCATAAGAGGAGGAGCCCCTCCCGACAACCTGCTGGGGGACGCCCCCGATGGCGGTCGCGCGCGAAGCACAGCTAGACTGCCACCATGGGAGAACTCGACGGGCAGGTCGTTCTGGTAACCGGTGCCAGCCGAGGGATCGGCGCGGCGATTGCCGCCGGCCTGGCAGCCCAGGGTGCAGCAGTGGGTTGTCTCGCACGGACCGAGACCGACTTGAAGTCTGTCGTGGAGCGCATTCGGGCGGCTGGAGGCAAAGCGATTGCGGTGCGATGCGACGTCACCGATGAAGCTGAAGTCGAGACGGCTACCGCGGGGATCGCCGACAAGTTCGGCGGGCTCGACACCGTCGTGCTTAATGCTGGCGGTGACCCTGTCGCAGCGACGGTTGAGGAGAGTGACAGCAGAGACTGGCGCCACACGCTCGAACTCAACCTTATCGGCGTCTACCTGGGTGCCAGGGCGGCGATTCCCCATCTGAGAGCGCGGGGCGGGGGCCGTATCATCACCATCGGATCGGGGCTTGGACACCGTGGCGCTCCAGGCCACTCGGCGTACGCCGTGTCCAAGGCAGGGCTTTCCATGCTCACCCGGGTGCTCGCACAGGAGCTCGTCGAGAACCGGATCTCGGTGAACGAGCTGGTTCCCGGCCCTGTGGATAACGGCGACGGGCCCAAGGACGAGTCTGCTCGGCCGTCGGTCGTCTCAGAGAACCCATCCGAGTGGGTGAAGCGCCCCGAGGACGTCGTGCCACTTGCCCTGTTTCTTGCCTCGCAGCCGTTGGTCGGCCCCACCGCGCAGCGGTTCAGCCTGATGCGACGGGACGGATAGGGGTGCTCCCCGGCGAGGATTCGAACCTCGAACCTAGCGGTTAACAGCCGCTCGCTCTACCGTTGAGCTACCGGGGAACGGGCTTCCAGTTTCGGGCGGGGCGGGGGAACGGGCAACAGGCGAGGGGCGGGATTCGCGAGCGCCGACCCACACCATTGGCTCTGCTACAGTGGCTGCATGGCCAGGATTCGCACGGGCCTTCAACCCCTGCCGTGGCCCTACCGGATCTGGCGGTTCCTGCTGGTCGGCTGGAACTTCGTCGTTATCTACCTGGGCTACAAACGCATCCAGAAGACGCCCGGTCTGAGCGAGGCGGAACGGAAGGCGCGATACCGCGCCCAGCACCGGGCCACGGGCGAGCGCCTGTACCGGCTGGCGGTGCGGATGCGGGGACTGCTGATCAAGTCGTGCCAGTTCCTGAGCAGTCGCGCGGATGTCGCGCCGCCGGAGCTGGTGGCGGTGCTCAGCCGGCTACAGGACGCGGTGCCGCCGCGCTCGTACGGGGAGGTGTCGGCGCAGGTGCGGCGGGAGCTGGGGGCGGGGCCGGAGGAGGCGTTCGCGAGCTTCGAGCGGGAGCCGCTCGCCTCGGCGTCGCTGGCACAGGTACACCGGGCGCGCACGCACGACGGTCGCGACGTGGCGGTGAAGGTGCAGTACGCGGGCATCTCGCGGGTGGTGGAGACAGACCTGCGGTCGATCAGCCTGCTCATCGCAATCCTGGCGCGCATCGAGCGGAAGTGGGACTTCCGCATGCTCATCGGGGAGATGGCGGACTACGTGCCGCGCGAGCTCGACTTCGTGGCGGAGGGCGAGAGCGCGGAGCGGGTGGCGCGCGAGCTGGCGCACCGCGAGGACGTGCGCGTCCCGACGATCGTGTGGGAGCACACGGCGCGCCGGGTACTGACGATGGAGTACATCGACGGGATCAAGATCTCGGCGACGGATGAGCTGGTGGCGGCGGGGATCGACCCGAACGAGGTCGCGCGGATCATGATGGAGGCGTACTGCGAGCAGATTCTCGTGAACGGCTTCTTCCACGCGGACCCGCACCCGGGGAACTTGCTGGTGCTGCCGGGGCCGGTGGTGGTGTTCATCGATTTCGGGATGAGCAAGCACCTGCCGGACGACTTCCGGCGGACGTACAACCACTTCACCCTGGCGGTGCTGAGCCAGAACGACTCGGCGATGCTGAAGGGGTTCCAGGACCTCGGCTTCCGCACACGTTATGACGACCCGGAGATGCTGGTGGCGCTGGGGCGCTCGTTCTTCGAGTCGGCGGGGCCGGAGCAGCGTCCCTACGCGGACTCGGAGGTTGTGGGTGAGGTGAACGAACGGCTGTCGCAGCTGCTGTCCGACAACCCGATCACGGAGGTGCCGTCGGACATCCTGCTGATCCTGCGGGTGCTGGGTCTGATGAGCGGCCTGCAGAAGCGGCTCGACAGCACGGTCGACGTCGCGGACACGATTACCCCGTTCGCGCAGTCGCAGATTGCGGCGGAGGCGGCGGGGGGCAGCTAGGGGGATCTACCTCAAGGCCCTGCGTGTGATTACCGGGCTACGGCCCGGCGTTTTGAGCCTCTTGGAAACATGCTAACGCGGGTGCTCATTTTTTCGGGGTCACCTGATACGATGAGATCGAGGGGCCACTGCCCCGGTGGAGGGCCTTCGCCGGTGATTGAGGCCATTGAAGACTGGGTCCTCGACCTCTCCGTAAAGACGTTCTGGCGAATCCTTGAGCTTACGTTGCTTCTAGGGATGGTTGCCTTGGCTTTCACCCGTCTCCTGCCGCACCTCTTCAAGGTCTGGCGTGGGTACAAGAAGCTGACTCCTGAACAGCGTGACAACCACTGGCTTCACCCTAGCAAGCAGCGACCAAACAAGAGGCAGCGACGAGAGCCAAGCGAGGCCTTCTCCGATCCGGCTTTCCTCACGATGGCGGCCTTCTTGCCGGACGAATAGGGAGCCCACCATGGACGTTGACTGGTGGCACGTCGCGACCGTTTTGGTCTTGGCTCTGGCGCTGGGCTGCGAGGCAATCGGGGCCTACACCGCCCAGAAGGAGCGCCTGAAGAACTGGCGGGGCAGGCTCATAGACAACCCCAACGTGCTTCCAGATGAATCGGTCGATGTCGGAAGAATCACAGGTTGGTCACGGCTTTGGCTGAAAACAGTCGATCCGGCCGACCGGGACATTCCCTACGCCGACTACAGGGAGAGCATTCTCGACCCGGAGTTTGGAACGCTCGCGCGCGGCATTGGGCGGCTAGCCGTCGCTGCTCTGTTCCTCGTGCTGTTCGCCTTTGACCAGTCCCTTCCCATACTGGGGAAGCTAGGAGACTAGAGGACCGGGCGATCCCCGAAAACCCCAATAGCCACGGGCGATCTTGACACTTGCGCGCGAGTCTGTCGGGGCGTGGGTTTACACTTGCGCGCGAGTCTTGTGATAACCTTTGTTAGCCCTTTAAGGCGGTCCCGAGAGGCTGCCAAGGGAGGAGGCGCCGCCATGAGCGGCATACGCTGCGCGCGTAAGCGAATTTCCCCCCAAGTCCCGGTGTTTCCGCGATGAGCCCTGTTGAGATGCAGCGGGGCCCGGAAGTCGCGCGCACGATACGGCGGCTGGCTCACGAGATCGTGGAGAGCAACGGCGGTGCGCGAGACCTGGTGCTGGTGGGGCTGCTGACGCGGGGCGCTCCCCTGGCGAAACGGCTGGCAGCGGCGATCGGGGCATTCGAAGGCGAGTCGCCTCCCGTGGGCAAGCTCGACGTGGGCCTCTACCGCGACGACGTGGCGCACCGCGACCCACCTCCTCCCGTGCGTCCCAGCGACATCCCCCGCAACCTCGATGGCACCACCGTGGTGCTGGTCGACGACGTGCTGTTCACGGGCCGCACGATCCGGGCGGCGATGGACGCCATCATGGATTTCGGGCGGCCGGCGCGGGTGCGCCTGGCGGTGATGGTCGACCGGGGGCACCGCGAGCTGCCGATTCGCCCGGACTTCGTGGGCCGCAACATCCCGACAGCGGCGTCGCAGACGGTCGACGTGCGGCTGGAAGAAATCGACGGCGAGGACGCGATCTACCTGATAGAGGGAGCCGAACGTCATGGTGAGCATTGAACCCGCCGCCCCTGAAGCGGCCACGGAGGCGCCGCCCCTACAGGCGGAGGCATCGACCGAGCCAACGGCGACCTGGACAAGGAAGGACCTGCTCGACACGGACGTACTCTCCGGCGAGGAGATCGGGCTCGTGCTGGAGACGGCGGACGCGATGGCGGAGGTGCGGGAGCGGCCAGTGGGGCGGGTCGCGACGCTGCGCGGCACGACTGTCGTGACGCTCTTTTACGAGAACAGCACGCGCACGCGGGCGAGCTTCGAGATTGCGGCGAAGGCGCTGGGAGCGGACGTCATCAACCTGGCCGCGGCGGGGAGCAGCGTGGGGAAGGGCGAGTCGCTCATCGACACGGTGCGGACGATCGAGGCGGTGGGGGCGGACATCCTCGTGATGCGGCATCCAAGCTCGGGGGCTGCGGCGCTGGCGGCGCGGCACACCGACGCGAGCGTCGTGAACGGCGGCGACGGGGCGCACGCGCACCCGACACAGGCGCTGCTCGACCTGTACACGATGCGTCGCCACGTGGGCGACCTGGCGGGACGCAAGGTCGTCATCGTGGGGGACGTGCTGCACAGCCGGGTCGCGCGCTCGAACCTGTGGGCGCTGATGGCGGCGGGGGCGCAGGTCACGCTGTGCGGGCCGGCGACGCTGCTGCCACGCACGCTTCGCACCCTGCCCGGCCACGAAGGACCGGGCGGCTGTGAGGTCACGAGCGACCTGGAAGCGGCGCTGCTGGGGGCGGACGTGGTGATGGCGCTACGCATCCAGCGGGAGCGGCAGGAGCAGGGGCTGCTGCCCTCGCTGCGGGAGTACATCCGCCAGTACCAGATCACGGAGGAGCGACTGGCGCGGGCCAATCCGGGGGCGCTGGTGATGCACCCCGGCCCCATGAACGAAGGCGTCGAGATTGCGCCCGAGGCAGCGCACGGCCTGCGCTCCGTAGTCGAGGAGCAGGTCACGAACGGGGTGGCCGTACGGATGGCCATCCTCTACCTGATGGCGACGGCGAGGCCGCGATGAGCACACTACTCATTCGTGGCGGACGGGTGATCGACCCAGCGTCGGGGCGGGATGAGCGGGGCGACGTGCTCATCGAAAACGGCCACATTTCGGCGGTCGGCGGCAGCCTCGACGCAACCGGGGCGGAGGTGGTCGAGGCGGGGGGGTGCATCGTGGCGCCGGGGCTTGTCGACCTGCACGCGCACCTGCGGGAGCCGGGTTTCGAGCAGAAGGGGACGCTCGCGACGGAGACCGAGGCGGCGCTGCGAGGCGGCTTCACGACGGTCTGCGCGATGCCGAACACAGACCCGGCGCCGGACAGCGCACCGGCGGTCGAGGGGCTGCTGAAGCGGGTCGCACAGGATGCGCGGGTGCGGGTCTTGCCGGTGGGCAGCACGACCGTGAATCGGGCGGGGGAGCAGCTGTCGGCGCTGAGCGAGCTGGCGGAGGCGGGTTGCGTGGCGATCAGCGACGACGGCAGCCCCGTGTCGGGGGGCGGCTTGATGCGGCATGCGCTGACGCTGGCGGGGGCGCTGGGGCTGGTGGTGGCAGAGCACTGCGACGAGCCATCGCTCAACGGTAACGGGTCGATGCACGAGGGCGCGGTCAGCGAGCGGCTGGGTTTGGCGGGTCAACCGACGGCGGCGGAGACGGCGGCGATAGCGCGAAACGTCGAGCTCTGCGAGCTTACCGGCGGACGGTTGCACATCATGCACGTAACGACGGCGACAGGCGTGGACCTGGTGGCACACGCGAAGGAGCGCGGACTGCCGGTGACGTGCGAGGTCACGCCCAGCCATCTCTTCCTGACGGACGAGGCGGTGGCAGGCTCGGATCCGACGCCGGCCTACGACACGTCGGCGAAGGTGAACCCGCCGCTGCGCACGGAAAGGGACCGGCTGGCGCTGCTCGCAGGGGTCAACGCGGGCGTCATCGACGCGATCGCGACGGACCACGCGCCGCACGCGCCCGAGGAGAAGCAGTGCGAGTTCGACCAGGCGCCGTTCGGCATCAGCTGTGCGGAGACGGCGCTGGCGACGGTGGCAACGCTGGTGGAGCGGGGCGAGCTTGAGCTTGGGGCGACGCTGCGAGCGCTCACGCAGGGCCCAGTGGAGGCGTTCTCGCTGGAAAGGCACGTCCCGGGCATCGGGACACTGACGGTGGGGGCGCCCGGCGACGTGACCGTGTTGGCCCCGGAAGAGCGCTGGACGGTCGACCCCTTGCGGTTCGCCTCGAAGGGGCGGAACACGCCGCTGGCCGGCCTCGAGCTGCGGGGACGGGTGCGGGCGGTGGTGGTTGGCGGCGAGCTTCGGCACGCGGCGGAGGCGGCGCATGTCTAGCGCGAGGCTGGCGCTCGCCGACGGGAGCGTGTTCGAGGGCCGCGCCGTGGGCGCGCCCGGACACGCGGGCGGCGAGGTCGTGTTCAACACGTCGATGACGGGCTACCAGGAGATGCTGACGGACCCCTCGTACGCGGGGCAGCTGCTCACGCTGACCTACCCGATGATCGGGAACTACGGGGTGGACGCGGCGGTGGAGGAGTCGGGGCGGATCCAGCCGCGGGGGTTGATCGTGCGGGAGGTGGCGCCGGTTTCGAGCCATCCCCTCTCGACGAGCGACCTCGCGACTTTCCTCGAGGAGCGGGGGGTCGTGGCGATCGACGGGGTGGACACGCGGGCGATCACGCGGCGCATCCGGCGGCACGGGGTGATGCTGGGCGTGATCACGACGGAGTCAGCCGAGGATGCACTGGAGCGCGTTCGCGCGCTGCCCGACTACGACGGCATCGACTGGGCGTCGCAGGTCACGACGGAGCGGCAGTACGGCTGGGGGGCGTTCGCGGAGCAGAACCGGCTCCGGCCGGCGGTCGAGTCCAGGGCCAACAAGGCCGTGGCCGGCCTCGCTCAAGACTCGCCGCGGAAGGTCCTGCTCATCGACGGCGGCGTGAAGCGCAACATCATGCGCTCGCTGACGGCGCGGAACTGCGACATCACCGTGCTTCCCATCGACGCGACGGCGGAGGACGTGCTCGAACTGACGCCCGACGGGGTGGTGTGGTCGCCGGGCCCCGGCGACCCGCAGGTCCAGAACGCGCAGGTCGAGGAGACGCGGAAGCTTATCGGGAACGTGCCGCTCCTGGGCATCTGCCTGGGGCACCAGGTGATCGCGCGGGCGCTCGGCGCGGGCACGTTCAAGCTGCCCTTCGGGCACCGCGGCGGGAACCACCCCGTTCGCGACGAACGCACGGGCGCCGTGACGATCACGGCCCAGAATCACGGATACGCGGTCGACCCTGAGGGGTTGACTGCTTCGGCGGAGGTAAGCCACGTGAACCTGAACGACGGCACGGTCGAAGGGCTCACCATGCGCGACGAGCCGGTGATGGCCATCCAGTACCACTCGGAGGCCAGCCCAGGACCGCTCGACAGCATGGGGATGTTCGACCGCTTCGTGGAGATGATGGACAGGGCGGGGAACGGACGATGACGCGCACGACGGACCTGCAACAGGCGACGGTGGCGGATGCGGCGGCGGTCGCCTCCATCGCGCACGCGCTGCGGGATGAAGCGAACACGAGCCTTCCCAACCTCGACACGGAGATGGCGCGGGAGTGGCTCGCGCGGCTGGAGGAGGGGGGCGCGGCTGCGATCGCACTCGACGGTTCGATCCCGGTGGCCTTCGGCGCGGTCGAGGGAAGCGCGGACGAGCCCGAGACGGGCGAACTCGGCGTCTGGGTGCTGCCCGACCACCGAAGGCGAGGCATCGCCACGGAGCTCGCGGATGAGCTGCTGGAGCTCGCGCGCGAGCGCGGCTTCCGCCGCATCCGCGGTCGCCTTCCAGAGGGCAACGAGCCCGCGCTCAGCTTCCTTTCCGCCATCGGGGGAATGGTTCCCCTGCGCAACCCCGACATGACGTTCGAGTTGCCCCTCTAGATGGCAATCGTGAGCAGCAAACACCGCCCCCTGCCGCCCAACCGTGGCGGCGCCATCAGGCGTGACTCGCGGCGCAGGGCCGGGAGCTGGACCGACGTGCTCATCGCGCTGGCGGCGACCGCGCTGGCGATGGCACTGCTCATCCTCGTGGCGGCGTTCGCGGGCGAGAACGTAGCGGGCGATGAGGCGGGGCGCCTCTGGGCGCTGACATTCGCGGGTGGGCTGGGGCTCAGCGGACTGTTCCTGGCCCTGCTGGGGGTGGGGCTGCTGGGGGAGGATGCGCGCGAGGGCGGTCGCTATGTGGTGCCGGTCACGGTTGGGGTGGCGACGGGGGCGCTCGTCGGCGCGCTGATGCTGGAAGGGGCCAGCGCGGGAGCCGTGCTGGCATCGCTATTGCTGCTCCTGCTCGCCACTCCGCCCGTGCGGGACGTGCTGGGGTGGATCATGCGGCGGGGCGCGGGGAGGCGGGGGCGATGACGAAGCCTGAGAGCGTGCTGATCATCGGATCCGGGGCGATCGTCATCGGGCAGGCGGCGGAGTTCGACTACGCCGGCACGCAGGCCTGCAAGGCGGTGCGCGAGGAGGGGGTGCGCAGCATCCTCGTGAACTCCAACCCGGCGACGATCATGACCGACCTGGACGTGGCCGACGCGGTCTACATCGAGCCACTCACGGTGCCGACGATCGAGCGCATCATCGCGCGCGAGCGTCCGGAAGGGCTGCTGCCCACGCTCGGGGGCCAGACCGGCCTCAACCTCGCGGTCGAGCTGGCGAACGCGGGCGTCCTCGAGAAGTACGACGTGAAGCTGCTGGGCACGCCGCTGGAGTCGATCCGACGGGCGGAGGACCGGGAGCTCTTCAACAACCTGCTGGCCAAGATCGGCGAGCCCGTGCTGGACAGCGAACCGTGCGAGACCGTGGAGGCATGCGAAGCGGCGGCGGATCGGATCGGGCTGCCCGTGGTGATCCGGCCGGCCTACACGCTGGGGGGCACGGGCGGGGGCATCGCGTTCACGAAGGAGGAGCTACGCACGATCGCGAAGAGCGGCCTGGCCGCGAGCCCGATCACGCAGGTGCTGATCGAGCGCTACCTGGGCGGCTGGAAAGAGGTCGAATACGAGGTCATGCGGGACGGCGCGGGCAACTGCGTGACCATCTGCAACATGGAGAACCTGGACCCGATGGGCGTGCACACGGGCGACTCCATCGTGGTCGCGCCCTCGCAGACGCTGACGGACAAGGACTACCAGATGCTGCGCTCGGCGGCGCTGCGCATCATCGACGAGCTGGGCATCGAGGGTGGCTGCAACATCCAGTTCTCGCTGGCGCCGCGAAAGGACGTGCGGGACTGGGAGGGCGACCCAAGCGAGCCGCTTCCCTACTACGTGATCGAGGTGAACCCGAGGGTCTCGCGCTCATCAGCGCTGGCCTCGAAGGCGACGGGCTACCCGATCGCGCGGGTGGCAGCGAAGATCGCGTGCGGCAAGACGCTCGACGAGATCCCGAACGCGGTTACGCAGCGCACGACGGCCGCGTTCGAGCCGGCGCTGGACTACTGCGTCGTGAAGATTCCCCGCTGGCCGTTCGACAAGTTCGCGCTGGGTGATCGCGGTCTGGGTACGCAGATGAAGGCCACGGGCGAGGTGATGGCGATCGACCGCACCTTCGAGGGGGCGCTGAACAAGGCGGTGCGATCGCTCGAGTTCGGGCGACGAACGCTGCTCTGGGAGGACCCCTCGTGGCAGGAAGCCAGCGCGATCGACCTGAGCGCGACGGACACACGCCTGTGGGCGCTGATGGCCGTCCTGCGCCGGGACGTGCCCATCGCGGAAGTTGCGTCGGAAACGGGCGTCGACCCGTGGTTCCTGGAGCGCCTGCAGCGGATCGCGGCGGTGGAGCGCCGCCTGCTCTCGGAGCCGCTGGAACGCGAGCTGCTGCTGGAAGCGAAACGGATGGGCTTCAGCGACGAGATGGTGGGGCAGCTCGCCGACCGGCTGGCGGAGCAGGGGCGGGAGCTTCGCCTGCAGCTGGGAATGCGCCCTGTCTACAAGATGGTCGATACGTGCGCGGCCGAGTTCGACGCGTTCACGCCCTACTTCTATTCGACCTACGAGCAGGAGAACGAGGCAACGCCCGAGCCGGGCCTCTCGACGGTGGTGCTGGGGAGCGGGCCGATCCGCATCGGGCAGGGGATCGAGTTCGACTATGCGAGTGTGCACGCCGCCTGGGCGCTGCAGGACGCCGGCCGACGCGCAATCCTCGTGAACTCGAACCCGGAGACGGTCTCGACGGACTTCGACACGAGCGACCGGCTTTACTTCGAGCCGCTGGACGAGGAGGCGGTGCGCAACATCCTCGAGAACGAGGCGGGGGAGACGGGCGAGACGCCAACCAGCATCGTGCAGTTCGGCGGGCAGACGGCGGTCAACCTGGCGGAAGCGCTGTGGCGGTCGGGGCAGGGGATCATCGGGTCGAGTGCGGAGGCGATCGACACGGCCGAGGACCGGGAGCTGTTCGAGCGCTTCCTGCAGAACCTCGGCATTCCGCAGCCCCCGGGCGCGGCCGTGCGGACGCTGGAGGAGGGGTTGAAGACGGCGCAGACGATCGGCTACCCGGTGCTCGTGCGGCCCTCGTATGTGCTCGGGGGGCGGGCGATGGAGATCGTGCAGAACCCGCGCGAGATGGTCGGTTTCCTCGCGCAGGCGGCGGAGGCGGCGGAAGGACGCCCCATCCTCATCGACAAGTACCTGGAGGGGCGCGAGGTGGAGGTGGACGCGATCTGCGACGGTGAGCGCGTGCTCATCCCGGGCATCATGGAGCACATCGAGCGGGCCGGGGTGCACTCGGGCGACTCGATGGCGGTCTACCCACCGGTCCACCTCACGGAGGACGAGCGGGAGGCGATCTGCCGCCACACGGAGCAGATCGTGCTCGGGATGGGGGCGGTCGGGCTGACCAACATTCAATACGTGGTGCTTCCGCGGGACGCTTCGGGTGCGCCGCAGGTGTACGTGCTTGAGGTGAATCCGCGAGCGAGCCGGACGGTGCCCTTCATCTCGAAGGTGACGGGCGTGCCGATGGTGCAGCTCGCGGTACGCGCGATGTGCGGCGAAACGCTGGCGAGCCAGGGTTACGAAGGCGGGCTCTGGCCGGAACGGAACCTGGTGGCGGTGAAGGCGCCGGTGTTCTCGATGTCGAAGCTGGCGGAGGTCGACACCTACCTGGGGCCGGAGATGAAGAGCACGGGCGAGGTGATGGGCATCGACAGCGCCTACGAGCCCGCGCTGGCGAAGGCGCTCCTGGCCTCGGACCTGGCGCTGGAGCCGGGCACGCCCGTGCTGCTCTCGCTAAGCGACCGCACCAAGGCAGAGGCGCTGCCACTCGTCCACGCGCTGCACGACGGTGGCTGCAAGCTCTACGCCACGGAAGGCACGGGCGCGATGCTGGACGCGCTCGGCATCCCCGCCACGGTCGTGACGAAGGTGCTAAGCGGTACGCACCCGAACGTGGTGGACGTGATCGAGGACGGGAGCGTGCGCTGCGTGCTGAACACGCCCGAGGGGCGGCTGACGGGTTCGCTGCGGGATGGCTTCCACATCCGGCGGGCGGCGGCGGAGAAACGCATTCCCTGCTTCACCTCGATCGATACGGCACGGGCGGCCATCGAGACGATGCGAGGCACTGTCACCCCCGAGGTGGCGCGGCTGGATGAGTACGTAGCGCGATGATCCGCGAGCAGGCGACCGTCCTCTCGAACGAATCGTGCTACGAGGGCGGCTACGTCATCTGGCTCGACGCGCCCAACCTGGCGGCGGCGGGACACACGCCGGGCCAGTTCGTGATGGTGCGCTGCTCCCCGGAGGGCGGGGACCCGGAGTTCTCGCGGGCCTTCAGCTACCACCGCGCGGAGGAGGGGCGGATCGCGCTGCTCTACAACGTCGCGGGGCGGGGGACGGCGTGGCTGGCGGGGCGGCGCCGGGGTGACTCTGTTTCGCTCTACGGGCCGCTGGGGAACGGCTTCCGGCTGCCGGACGGTTCGGGGAACTTGCTGCTGGTGGCGGGAGGCGTGGGGGTCGCGCCGATGATCGACCTGGCGGAGGTGGCGCTGGCGCGGGGCCACCAGGTCACGGCGATGATGGGTGCGCGCACAGCCTCGCAGCTGCTGCCTGCGTCGGCCTGGCCGAGCCAGGTCGAGTACGTGGTGGTCACGGAGGACGGGTCGCAGGGGCTGCGGGGGCGGGTCACGGAGCACCTGGACGAGTACGTAGCGTGGTCGAGCAAGCTGTACGCCTGCGGCCCGAACCCGATGTTCGCATCGATGGCGGAGGCGCTGCGCGACAACGGTCGCCGGCAGACCCCGGAGATACTGATGGAGGAGAACATGCCCTGCGGCTGGGGGCTCTGCTATGGGTGCGCGGTGTTCACGCGTCACGGGGTACGTCTCTGCTGCAAGGACGGGCCCCGCTTCAACCTGTTCGACGTGTTCTAGGCAGGCGAAGACGCATCTGCTACCCTTTTGCCACAGGCAAAGGCCCAGCGGGACATTAATGGCATCGGCGGAACAGTCAGGCGAAGCACTCAGGGACTACAGCAGCCCGGCGACCTGGGGTGATGTCGAGCAAGTGCGCCACTCGCTCGGGGATCAGATTGCGGACGTCAAGGCGCAGATGGCTGAGATGGAAACCCGGTTGGAGACGAAGATCGCGGACGTCAGGACGCAGGTGGCCGGGGTGGAAACCCAGCTGGAGACGAAGATCACGGGAGTCCAGACGCAGGTGGCCGGGGTGAAGACGGAGATGGCCGGGTTAAGGACGGAGATGGTGAAGATGGAGAGTCGCCTTGAGCTGAAGAACGCCGAGACGAGGGCAGAGGTGGTGGCGCTAGGGACGCAAGTGGCCCAGGTGGAGATGCGTCTCACTCGGACGTTCCTCGGAGCCGTAGCAGCCGGAGTAGCCGTCCTCGGAGTGCTGTTCGGGATCTTTCAAGCAGTCGCGTGAGCCGAGATTGCTACGAGCCAGCAGGAGTCTGTAGGCGGTGGCGGGCCTCTTCGGCGCTGATGGGCAGGTCGAAGTGCTTGATGCGCGCTCGATCGCCACGCGTGAGCACCACTTCGCGGTGGGCGAGGCCGAGGGCGCGGGGGAGCAGCTTCGTAACGGCCTCGTTGGCGGCGCCTTCGAGCGGTGGGGCCGCGACGCGCACGCGGAGAACGCCGCTTTCATCGAAGCCCTCGACGGCGTTCCGGCTGGAACGCGGGGTGACTCGCACGGCGATGCGGCCCATGGGCCGAGTGTACGGAACGCCGAACCCCTCTCGCAGGGGTTGCGAACAGGCGTTCTATTCCCGTAATATTGCCATCCAGCACAAGGGGAGAGCAGGACATGGCCAAGAAGGAAGACGACCGGAAGCGCGCGCTCGACCTCGCCCTGAGCCAGATCGAGAAGCAGTACGGCAGCGGCGCCATCATGAAGATGGGCGAGGCGACGGCCAACATGACGGTCGGGGCCATCTCCACCGGGTCGCTCTCGCTCGATATTGCCCTCGGCATCGGCGGCATTCCACGCGGGCGCGTGACGGAGATCTACGGGCCGGAGTCGGCGGGCAAGAGCACGCTGGCGCAGCACGTGATCGCGCAGGCACAGCGCGCAGGCGGGGCCGTGGCCTACATCGACGTCGAGCACGCGCTCGACCCCTCGTACGCGCAGGACCTCGGCATCAACACGGAAGACCTGCTCATCAGCCAGCCCGACACAGGCGAGCAGGCGCTCGAGATCTGCGAGGCGCTCGTCCGCTCGAACGCGATCGACTGCATCGTCATTGACTCGGTGGCGGCCCTCGTGCCGCGCGCCGAGATTGAGGGGGAGATGGGCGACACCCACGTTGGCTTGCAGGCGCGCCTGATGTCGCAGGCGTTACGCAAGCTGACGTCCACCATCGCGCGCACGAGCACAGCGGTCATCTTCATCAACCAGCTCCGCGAAAAGGTGGGCGTGGTCTTCGGAAATCCGGAGGTGACCCCGGGCGGACGCGCGTTGAAGTTCTACTCGTCGGTACGCATCGAGCTGCGCGGCATCGAGAGCATCAAGAAGGGCACGACGGTGATGGGGCGACGGGTGCGGGCGAAGATCGTGAAGAACAAGGTGGCGGCTCCCTTCCGCACGGCGGAGTTCGACATCATGTTCGCGACGCCGCGGGGCATCAGCCGCACCGCCGACGTGGTCGACCTCGGGGCGGAATCGGGGATCCTCACCAAGTCGGGAGCGTTCTACAGCTACGGCGACCTGCGCATCGGGCAGGGGCGGGAAGCGGCCAAGTCCTTCCTCTATGAGAACCTCGACGTGCTCGAGGCGATCGAGCGCGAGCTGCGACTGGCGGCTGGTCTGCCGGTGGCGGACGCGAAGGGTCCGGCCGCGACCGACGCGAGTCCCGAAGGCGAGACGGCCCTGGCGGCCGGAGGGTTCTAGGCGACCCCATGGCTCCCGGAAAGACGGACGACCGGCCACGCGTCGCGAACATCAAGCTCCGCTCCCGGGGGCGTGCGGTACTGACCACCAGCGACGGTGAGACGCTCATCGTGCATGCCGAAGCGCTCAAACTGGCCGGCATACGCGACGGGGATGTCCTCGACGGCAAGGCGCGGAAACGACTGGACCTCGAACGGGTGCGCCAGAAGACGCACGAGGCAGCGCTCCGGCTGCTATCGCACCGGCCCCGCAGCGAGCGGGAGATGGGCCAGCGACTGAGGCAACGGAAACTTCCGTCCGACGTAGTGGAGGAGGAGATCGAGCGGCTGCGCGGCGCGGGGCTGCTCGACGACGAAGCGTTCGCCCGGGCATGGGTCGACGAGCGGCAGACGAGCGCCCCACGGGGCCAGGGCCTCCTGCGCTACGAACTGCTGGGCCACGGGGTTCGCAGCGAGCTGGCAGACGAAGCGGTCGCGTCGGTCGACGACCGGACGGCGGCGCTGACGGTTGCGCGCAAGCGGGCGCCGCGCCTCCAGGGGCTGGAGTACCGGCAGTTCAGCCAGCGCCTGACAGGGTTCCTGGAGCGACGGGGCTTCGCCTACGACGACGTGGCGGATGCGGTGCGGACGGTGTGGAACGAGACTGCGGCGGAGTCCGAGCAGCGGTAACGGGAGCGGCGTGAGGGCCCCCTTTCGCGCTGCAAAACCTTTGACGGCCTCACAGGCCGAGCCGTACCATCGCGCCACGAGCGGCATGCGCCGCTTTGGGAACACTATGTCGCAACCTGCGATTCACTTGGAGCAAAACCATGCCGGCGATCATTGCCGTTATCGCCGGCCTCTTGGGCATTCTGATCGGGATTGGCGTGGGCTACGTCCTGCGCCGCCGCTCTGCACAGCACTCATTGCAGCAGGCGGAGGAGGACGCCCGGCAGCTACTCACTGAGGCCGAGACCAGGAGCCGCGAGCTTGAGCTGGAGAGCAAGGAGGAAGCGCTCAAGCTGCGAAACGAAGCAGAAGCAGACATCCGCGAGTGGCGTTCGGAGCTTTCGCGGACGGAAAACCGTCTCTCCCAGCGCGAGGAGAACCTCGACCGCAAAAGCGAGGGGCTGGATTCGCGCGAAGCCGCCCTGCGCGACCGTTCCGATGCGCTGCGCACCTCCGAAGAAGAAGTCGCGGAGCTGCGGTCCGAGCAGGAGCGCGCCATCGAGCGGGTAAGCGCGTTGAGTCGCGAGGAGGCGCGCGAGCAGCTGCTGGCCGCCGTTGAGGACGAGATACGGGACGAAGCGAGCCGCCGCGTGCGGGAGATGGAGCGCGAGGCGGAACAGACCGCCGGCGCCCGCGCCCGCAAGGTCATCGCCACGGCGATCCAGCGGTACGCCGGCGAGGTAACGGCGGAGACAACGGTCTCGGTCGTGCCCATCGGCAGCGACGACATGAAGGGACGCATCATCGGGCGCGAGGGGCGCAACATCCGCGCCATCGAGGCGGCCACGGGCGTCGACCTGATCATCGACGACACGCCGGACGCGGTCACCGTCAGCTCGTTCGATCCGGTGCGGCGAGAGGTCGCGCGGGTCGCACTTGCGGGCCTCGTGCAGGACGGACGCATTCACCCCACACGTATCGAGGAGGCTGTCTCGAAGGCGCAGCGAAACGTCGACACGACGATGGCCGAATCGGCCGAGGCCGCGGCGGCGGAGGCGGACGTGCTCAACCTCCACCCGGAGGTGATGAAGGTGTTCGGGCGGCTGCGTTACCGCACGAGCTACGGCCAGAACGTGATGCGCCACTCCATCGAAACGGCGCACATCGCGGCGATGATCGCGCGCGAGGTGGGCGCCGACGAGAACATCGCGCGGGCAGGCGGTTTCCTGCACGACCTCGGGAAGGCGGTCGACCACGAGGTCGAGGGGACGCACGCAATCATCGGGGCGGACATCGCGCGGCGCTACCGCGTTCGCGAAGAGGTCGCCCATTGCATCGAGGCGCACCACGAGGAGGTCGAGCTCGGGACGGTCGAGGCGGTCATCGTGCAGATGGCGGACGCCATCAGCGGCGGCCGCCCGGGCGCGCGGCGCGAGTCGCTCGACAGCTACGTGAAGCGCCTGGAGACGCTGGAGCAGATCGCCAAGGACCAGAAGGGCGTGGAGCAGGCGTTCGCCATCCAGGCGGGCCGTGAGCTGCGCATCGTCGTCAGCCCGGAGCAGGTCGACGACCTCGAGTCGATGCGGATCGCGCGCGACGTGAGCCAGAAGATCGAGGAGAGCGTGGATTATCCGGGGCAGATCAAGGTGACCGTCGTGCGGGAGACGCGCGCGACTGAGTACGCACGCTAGGCGAGGGTATGGCGACCGGCGACTTCCACCTGCACAGTACCTGCTCGGACGGGGTGCGCAGCCCCACCTGGGTGATGGAGACGGCCGCGGCCAACGGCGTGCGCGTGCTGGCGTTAACGGATCACGACACGACGGAGGGGCTGGCGGAGGCCGGCACGGCGGCGAAACAGGCAGGGGTCCGGCTCATCCCCGGCATCGAGTTAAGCGTCGACCTCGACGGGGCGGACGCTCACCTGCTCGGCTACGGGTTCGACATCGAGCACGGGCCGCTGCAGGCGTACCTGAGCGAGCAGCGCGATGGGCGCGTGGGTCGCATGGTGCGCATGGTGCGCGTACTCGCGGAGCACGGCGTGACGGTGCAGGTAGAGCGGGTGCTGGAGATCGCGGGCGAGGCGAGCGTGGGGAGGCCGCACGTTGCGCGGGCGCTGGTGGAGGCGGGATACGTGGAGAGCGTTGCGGAGGCCTTCGATACGTGGCTGGGGGACGGGCGCCCGGCGCACATCACGCGCCTGCGGCTAACCCCGGCGGAGGCGATCGCGCTCCTGCACGAGGCGGGCGGGGCGGTGTTTGTGGCGCACCCGCTCTTCCTCGGAGAAGACTACAAAGGGGCGGTGGCTACACTCGCCGGCATGGGCCTGGACGGCGTGGAGACCTACTACAAGCACTACGATGCGGAGACCGTCCTCGCGCACGAGACGCTATCGGAGGAACTCGGGCTGGGCCGTTCGGGCGGGAGCGACTACCACGGGCTGGGGAACCCGAACGACCGCGAGATCGGCGACATTCCCTTCCCGGATGAGGCCGTCGCGACGTTCGTGGCGTTTCTCAACAGCTGCGGGGTCCACATGCTGAGGCAGGCAGGAGCAGTCTGATGGACGTCAACCTCGGCGCCGACGGGATTGAGCAGATCATCCCCCACCGCTACCCGATGCTGCTGGTCGACCGGATGGTCGAAATCGAGGACGGGGCGCGCGGGGTCGGCATCAAGAACGTGACCGCGAACGAGTGGTTCTTCGAGGGGCACTTCCCGGGGAACCGTGTGATGCCGGGTGTACTGATCGTGGAGGCGCTGGCACAGGTAGCAGCGATCACGCTGCTGCGGGACGTGGACCAGGCTGGGAAGATCCCAATGTTCGGGGGCATCGAGAAGATGCGCTTCCGGCGGCCCGTGACCCCCGGCGACCAGCTGCGGCTGTCGTTCACGCTGGAGCGGATGCGGGGGCCGGTGGGACGGGGTGCGGTCGAGGCGAGCGTGGACGGGAATGTAGTCGCGGACGGCACCATCTCCTTCGCGCTGGTGGAGAACCCAACCGGCGGCTAAGCCACGCAAGGCGACCCTCACCGTTTGCTTCCGGATGCCTCCGGGGCGTCTGCTAGCATGGAATCGATGCCCGATACGGTGCATTGCGCTCGCCACCCGGGGGTCGAGACCGCCCTGCGCTGCGGCCGCTGCGAGTCACCCATCTGCCCGTCCTGCCTGGTCCACTCGCCCGTGGGAGCGCGCTGCCCGGACTGCGCGCCGGTCGTGAAGGCGCCCATGTACGTGCTCTCCGGCCAGAACATGCTGCGGGCGGGGCTGGCCTCCGTGGTCGGCGGGGTCGTGATGGGTCTGCTGTGGGCGCTCATACTGCTGCCGTTCACTCGGGGGTTCTTCGCGCTGCTCGTGGGGGTGGCGCTGGGGTACGCCTTCACACGGCTGCTGGAGTTCGCCACAGGCGGGAAGCGGGGGCCGGGGATGGTGGGGTTCGCCATCGGGGGGATCGTGCTGGCGTGGGCGGTGCTGATGCTGTTGGGGGGATCGCACTTCGCCCTCTGGGGCATGGTGGCGGCGGGGATCGGGGTCTGGTTCGCCTACCAGAACCTGCGGTAGGGAGCGCCGCAGGAGCGCAGCGTCAGACGATGAAGGCCATGACCAGAACGAAGGCGAGGGTGACGACGCTCACGCCGACGACGGCCACGAGGTCGCGGCGAACGTAGCGGTAGTCGGTGGCGACATGGTGTTCGGGGCGCGTCTGGTCGGGGGTGCGCGCTTGGGTCGTGCCGACGGGCTGGGGCGCGGGGCTGGCTCCGGGTCGCGGGAGGGTGGAGGCGCGGTCGCGGCGGCGGCGCTGGCGGCGGGGACGTCGGGAGCTCATCGGGCGTGATCGTACCGCGAGCGGCGGTCGCACGATAGCCGGAGCGGGTATCGGTAGAATCGCGCGCACGACCAAGGCAAGCGTGCCCGCGGGCACGCGAGGAGAGCAGACGTGAGCAACGGAAGCACCGACATCGGCCTCCCTGTCGACGAGAGCTACGCGCCCCCGGCGCGGGTGCGGGAAGGCGCCTACGTGGGCTCCCGCGACGAATACGACGCCCTGCGGCAGCGTTCGATCGAGGACCGGGAGGCCTTCTGGGCGGAGCAGGCGAGGGCGAACCTGGAATGGATGAGCGACTTCCAGACGGTGGTGGAGGAGGACTTCACGACGGGTCACATCGCGTGGTTCAAGGAAGGAACGCTGAACGTCAGCGTGAACTGCCTCGACCGGCACCTGGCGACGCGCGGGGACCAGGTCGCTCTGCTGCTGGAGGGCGACGAGCCGGGCGACAACCGTTCGATGACCTACCAGGAAGTGGCGGACGAGGTGGGGCGGCTGGCGAATGCCCTGCGCGCGCGGGGCGTGCAGAAGGGCGACCGTATCGCCATCTACATGGGCATGGTGCCGGAGCTGGTGGTGGCGATGCTGGCGTGCGCGCGCATCGGGGCGGTGCACTCGGTCATCTTCGGCGGGTTCAGCCCGCGATCGATCGTCGACCGGGTGGAGGACTCGACCTGCAAGGCGATCATCACGCAGGACGAGGGGCGGCGGGGCGGGCGTCCGGTGGCGCTCAAGGCGAACGTCGACGAGGCGCTGACGATGGGCGGCGAGAGCATCGAGTTCGTCATCGTCTACAAGCGCACGGATGCAGCTATCGCGATGACGGACGGCCGCGACATCTGGTGGGACGACGCGCTCGCGGGCCAGTCGACCGAGTGCGAACCGGAGGAGATGGGCGCGGAGGATCCGCTGTTCATCCTCTACACGTCCGGTTCGACGGGGAAGCCGAAGGGCGTGCTGCACACGCAGGCGGGCTACCTGCTTTACACGATGCTCTCGCACCGCTACACGTTCGACTACCGCGACGGGGACATCTACTGCTGCGCGGCGGACGTGGGCTGGATCACGGGGCACAGCTACATCGTCTACGGGCCGCTGGCGAACGGGGCGACGTCGGTGCTGTTCGAGTCGGTGCCGACGTACCCGGACGCGGGTCGCTACTGGGACATGGTCGACCGGCTGGGGATCAACAGCTTCTACACAGCGCCGACGGCGATCCGGGCGATCGCGGCGGAGGGCGACGAGCACGTCAATCGCTACAGCCGCGAGAGCCTGCGCGTGCTGGGCAGCGTGGGCGAGCCGATCAATCCGGAGGCGTGGCGCTGGTACTACAACGTGGTCGGCGGGGAGCGCTGCTCGGTGGTCGACACGTACTGGCAGACGGAAACAGGCGGGCACATGATCACGGGCCTGCCGGGGGCGAACGACATGAAGCCGGGATCGGCTTCGCTGCCGTTCCTGGGCGTGCAGCCCGCGGTGGTGGACGAGGGCGGCAACGTCATCGAGGGGAACGGGGTGACGGGGCGGCTGTGCATGGTCGCATCGTGGCCGGGGATGATGCGTACGGTCTACGGCGACCACCAGCGCTTCATCGACACGTACCTCACGACCTACCCGGGCAAGTACTTCACGGGCGACGGCTGCCATCGCGACCAGGACGGCTACTACTGGATCACGGGGCGCGTAGACGACGTGATGAACGTGGCCGGGCACCGGCTCGGCAGCGCCGAGATCGAGGGCGCGCTCGTAGGTCACGAGGCGTGCGCGGAGGCGGCCGTAGTGGGCTACCCGCACGACGTGAAGGGAACCGGGATCTACGCATACGTCATGCTCAACCAGGGATGGAGCGGCTCGGACGACATCGAGCGGGAGCTGCGGCTGGCGGTTCGCACGGAGATCAGCCCGATCGCGACGCCGGACCAGATCCAGTTCGTGCCGGGGCTGCCGAAGACGCGTTCGGGGAAGATCATGCGGCGCATCCTGCGCAAGATCGCCGAGGGCGAGCCGGAGAACGTCGGTGACGTGACGACACTTGCCGACCCCGCGGTGGTCGAGGACATCGTGGCGGGTGCGAAGGTCTAGGGCGCGTCCGGGGAGAGCGGCAGGCGAAGCTGGTCGCGCTCGGGGGCGCCACCGGCGAGCAGCAGCTCGACGGCGGCGACGGCGGCCTCGCGCTGGCCCCGGGCCTCGACGCGGTCGAGGAGGATGGGCGCGATCGCCTCGATGGCGCGGGCGAGCTCAGGGTCTTCGGCGCAGAGGCGTTCGTGCGCCTCGGCGGCGCTGAGGCCCTCGGCCCAGTAGCGGCGCACGGCCGCCGACACGAACGCCCCGCCAAGCACATCGACGCGGTCGCCGGCCTCGTAGCCAGCATCGACGAGGGCCCGCTGGACGATCTCGATGGCCTCGTTGCGGTCGCGGCCGCGCAGGTCGAGGGGGCGTGGCTCGGTCATGCTTCTAGCCCCAGGAGCGCCGTCAGGTCCTGCCTGGCGTCGAGGATGCCGGCCCAGAAGTCGCCGGTCTTGGCGAAGCGGTCGGGGGCGGTGAGCACGGTGAAGTCGGTCGGGTAGAGGTCGTCGAGCTCATCCCAGCGGACGGGCACGGAAACGGGCGCGCCGGGCTTGGCGCGCGGCGAGAAGATGGCGGCGACGTTCTTAGCGCGGGCGTTCTGGTTGACATCGAGGAAGATCTTGCCGGTGCGCTTCTGCGAGGCCCACTCAAGGGTCACATCCTGGGGCATGCGAGCGAGCAACTCGCCGCTGACGGTCTCGCAGAGGGAGCGGATAACGGGGTAGGGGAACTGGCGGAGGACGGGCACGTAGATGTGGAGGCCGGTCGCGCCGGATGTCTTCACGTAGGAGGGGAGGGCGGCGGCATCGAGGATCTCCTTGAAGGCGCGGGCCACCTCGACGGTCTTGGCGAAGGCCTTGCGGTTGAGCTGGGGCTCCTCGCCGGCGGCCTCGTCGCCACGGTAGATGTAGGGGTCGAGGTCGAAGAGGAGGAAGTCGGGATAGTTGAGGACGGAGGCCTCGATGTTCTCGCGGGAGGCGGTGAAGGTGGTGGGGAGGGTGGGGGCGTCGGGGTCGGGGGAGACGCGGGCCATGGTGGCGTGGAACTCGAGGTTGGCGAGCTGGCCGAGCCAGAGGAGCGTGGGGAGGTTGTTGCAGAGGAGGAAGTCGCGATCGCCGCCGGCGCCCTCGGAGTGGACGGGCACGGTCTCGACGTATTCGGGGGGCGGGGCCTCCGAGTGCTTCTGGTAGAAGTGCAGGTCGCCGATGCCGTTGGGGTAGCGGGTGAGGGTGATGAGGCGGTTGCGGAGGTGGGGGAGCATGAGGGGGGCGACGGTGGCGAGGTAGCGCAGCAGGTCGCGCTTGGTGACGGCGCGCTGGGTCTCGTGCTCGGGCCAGAGGGGCTTTTCCAGGTTCGTGACAGGAATCTCGTGGCCGCCGACATCGAGGCGTAGCTCGTCGCGGGGGTCGTCGAGCTGGCGCAGCACGGAGGCGGCCTGGCTCGCGGGGGAAGGGGCGGCGGGTGGGGACGGGGTGGGCGCTGGCGTCTCGGCCACGAAGACGACCTCGTCAGGGGCCTTGTCGGGGCGGAGGCGCTTGAAGGCGGGCGCCCTGAGCAGCCCCTGGGAGGTGACCTCCGAATACTCAACCTCGACGACGAGTTCGGGGCGGACGAAGGTGGCGCCGGCGGCCTCGGGCGGGGTCTCGCGGAAGGGAGAGGCGTCGGTGGCGAGGGTGTCGAGGCGGGCGCGCAGGTCGACCAGCAGGGCATCGGTGAAGCCGCTCCCAGCGCGGCCCCAGTAGACGAACGCGCCGCCGGGGTCGCGGGGGGCGCCAAGGAGGAGGGCGCCGAACGTGGGCGCGCGGAAGCCCTCGCCGGGGGTGAAACCGCAGACGACGAACTCGTCGGTCGGCCGGTCCTTGATCTTCACCCAGGAGTCGGTGCGCTTGCCGGGTAGATATCGGCTCCCGCGCCGCTTCGCGACGACCCCCTCGAGCCCGAGCGCGACCGCGCCTTCGTATGCTTCCTTGCCTTCTGCCTGGAGGGGTTCAACTAGGGCGACGGGGCCGGCGGGGAGGAGGACGCGCGCAAGGGCTTCCTTGCGCTCCTCGAGGGCAACGCCAGTCAGGTCGTAGCCGTCGAGGTGGAGCAGGTCGAAAGCCATGTAGGTGACGGGGACGCGCGCCTCGGCGGCGGCGATGTCCAGTTCACCGGCGAGGTTCATGCGCTGCTGGAGAATTTCGAAGGAGGGCACGCCGCGCTCGTCGAAGGCGACGATCTCGCCGTCGTAGATGGCCGCGGCGACGGGTTGGGCGGCAAGGGCCTCAGCGAGGCCGGGGTAGGTGGTGGTGAGGTCGGTGCCGCGGCGGGAGGGGAGGCGCGCCTCGCCACCGGTAACGTGGACGACGGCGCGGATGCCGTCGAGCTTGGGCTCGAAGAGCCAGTCGGGGTGGGAGAAGGGGTCGCGGGTGCTCGCCATCATGGGGGTGAGGGCGTCGGGGAGGGGAGCGGGGCGGGAGCCGTCGAGGGCGTCGGGGGTGTAGTCGGAGGGGGCCTTGCGGTGGCGGGGGAGGCGGCCGGCTCGGATGTCGTCGAGGGAGAGGCCGGAGACGACGGAGCGGTCGAGCGCGGTCAGGTCCTGGTCGGGGTCGGCCACGGGGTCGTCGTGCTTGAGGAGGAGCCAGTCGCTGGAAGTCTTCACGAACGACCAGGAGCCCTTGAGCTTGCGGCCGCGCATCTGGACCGAGATCTTGCCGGCCTCGATGGCCGCCTCCATGGCCGCCTCGGCCTCCTCGCGCGAGGAGAAGTCGTAGAGGCGCTCGTGCTCGGGGGCGTAGGTGCCGGCGTCCCAGACGATGACCTGGCCCGCTCCGTACTGCCCCTTCGGGATGACGCCCTCGAAGGCGGAGTAGGCGATGGGGTGGTCCTCGGTCATGACGGCGTGGCGGCGGACGGAGGGGTCGCTGGAGGGGCCGCGGGGCACGGCCCAGGACTTCATCACGCCGCCAACCTCGAGGCGGACGTCGTAGTGGAGGCGGGTGGCGTCGTGCTTCTGGACGACGAAGGTGAGGGGTCCGGCGCGCCCCTCGGGGACGGCGTCGGGGGGCTCGGGGGTGGCCGCGAAGTCGCGCTTCTCGCGGTATTGGTCGAGGGGCTCAGTCATGTGGCGCCCCGGCGGCTAGTCGGCGGCGACGGCGGCCTTCTCGCCGGCGGTGGCGCCGTTGTCGCTGGCGGGGGCGGCTTCGCCCTCCTTGCGGGCGCGGGCGGCCTCGACGCTGGCGCGGAGGGCGGCCATGAGGTCGACGGCGGGCTGCGGGGCGGCGGCCTCGGGGGTCGCCACCTCCTGGCCCTCCAGCTTGGCGTTGATGATGGTCATCAGGGCTTCGCGGTATTCGTCCGTGTACTTCTCCGGGTCGAAGGGCTCCTCGAGCATCTCGATGAGGGCGCGGGCCATCTCCATCTCCTGATCGGTAATCTCCTCGACGGCGACCGAATCGCCGGGGTCGCGGATCTCGTCCGGGTAGAAGAGGGTTTCGAGGATGAGCTGGTCGCCGCGGGCGCGGAGGGCGCAGAGGCGTTCCTTCGTGCGAATGGCGACCTTGGCGATGGCGATGAGCCCCTTGGCCTGCATCGCGCGGATGAGGAGGGAGTACGGCTTGAGGCCGACCTCGTCCGGGGCGAGGTAGTAGGACTTCTCGTAGTGGACGGGGTCGATCTCGGATTCCTCGACGAACGCGGTCAGCGTGATGGTGTGCTTGGTGGGGAGGGGGAGCTTCTCGAAGTCCTCGTCTTCGAGGATGACGTAGCGGTCCTTGGCGTACTCGTAGCCCTTCACGATCTCGTCGTAGGGCACTTCCTGCTCCTCGACGGGGTCCCAGCGGAGCATGCGGACGCGCGTGGTGGTATCGCGCCGGAGCTGGCGAAAGCCGATGTCCTTACTCTCGGTGGCGGGGAAGAGGCGGATGGGGATGCTCACCATGCCGAAGCTGATGGCGCCCTTCCAGATGGCTCGGGGCATTGCGGGCCTCCGCGTAGGCCAACTTATGTCGGCAGCCCCCAAAGTGTACGACCGCTGACATGTTTCCGTCAGCGCGGGGTTGGGGGGCCGGTAGCGCATGGTAAACTGGAAGGGCCGAATCTCCGTGCGATTACCCGAGTCGCCGGGGAACGGGGGAACCACCATTGGGGTGAATTGCGCGGAAGCGCATAGGCGATCTCCGACGCCGAACCCGACAGCTAACCCCGCAGGCGTTCGGAGGCTCGCGACTACGCGACCAGCCTCCCAGTCGGTGGTCTCGAGCAGAGACCGACCGGTCCTCGCCCGAAGGGCGCGGACTTACGTTATGCCACAGGAGGCTTCCCTTATGACGAGCAATGTGATCGACCTCACGGACGCCCCGGATCCGGAGAAGTATCGCGCGATTACCCTCCACAACATCGCCGGGCTTCCCCAGGCCGAGCGGCTCAGCAAGGATCAGCGCTTCGCCATCGACGTGGTGTCGCGGGTGCTGCCGTTCAAGACGAACAATTATGTCGTCAATGAGCTGATCAACTGGGACGACGTTCCCAACGACCCGATCTTCACGTTGACCTTCCCCCAGCAGAACATGCTGCGCGAAGACCACTTCGACGAGGTCGCGACGCTGGTCTCGCGGGAGGCCTCGCGGGCCGAGATCGACGAGGCCGCGAACCGCATCCGCATGACCCTGAACCCGCACCCGGCGGGGCAGCTCGAGCACAACGTGCCGGTCCTCTACGAGGAAGCGGTCGAAGGCTTGCAGCACAAGTACGAAGAGACGGTGCTGCTCTTCCCAAGTAACGGGCAGACGTGCCATGCCTACTGCACGTTCTGCTTCCGCTGGCCGCAGTTCGTCGGGCTGGACGACCTGAAGTTCGCGACGAAGCAGGCGCAAGGGCTGATTTCCTACCTGCGGGAGCGACCCAGGGTGAGCGACGTGCTCATCACGGGCGGCGACCCGATGGTGATGAAGACGCGGCGCTTCAAGCAGTACATCGAGCCGATCCTTGAGGAGGATCCGCCAAACCTGCGGACGATCCGGATCGGGACGAAGGCGCTGGGCTACTGGCCGTACCGGTTCACGACGGACGACGACGCCGAGGAGATGCTGGACATCTTCCGCCGCATCACGGCGACAGGGCGGCACCTCTCGATCATGGCGCACTTCAACCACCCCGCGGAGCTGAGCACGCCGGCCGTGCGCGAGGCGACGGAGCGCATCCGCGAGACGGGCGCGCAGATCCGGACGCAGTCGCCGATCATGCGGAACATCAACGACAACTCGGAGGCGTGGGCCACGATGTGGCGAGAGCAGGTGCGCCTGGGGATGATCCCGTACTACATGTTCGTGGCGCGCGACACGGGCGCGAAGCACTTCTTCGAGATCCCGCTGGTGCGGGCGTGGGAGATCTTCCGCGGGGCCTACAACCAGGTCAGCGGTCTGGCGCGCACGGTTCGCGGTCCGAGCATGTCGGCGGAGCCGGGGAAGGTGGCGGTGCTGGGTCCGGCCGAGGTGTCGGGCCAGAAGGTGCTGACGCTGAGCTTCCTGCAGGGACGCGACCCGGACTGGGTGAGCCGGCCCTTCTTCGCCCAGTACGACGAGTCGGCGACGTGGCTGAACGAGCTTCGCCCGGCCTTCGGCGAGGAGAAGTTCTTCTTCGAGGACGAGCTGGAGCACCGCTTCGAGGAAGGCATCAACGCCGGCTCGGAGGGCTAGCCCGCCGTCGCTTGGACGCACGACCGAACGGGGTCCGTTTCGACGGGCCCCGTTTCACGTCCGCTGCCAGCGCTGGGCGGCTATCCTTGGGCCGTGACAGAGCCGGGAAGACACACGGAAGCGGAGCAGGAGGTCCTCCTCGCGAACGAGGGCTTCTACCGCGCGCTGGGCACGGCGGACATGGGCGCGATGGAGAACGTGTGGGCGCGGCTCACGCCGGTGACGTGCCTGCACCCCGGCTGGACCGTCTTGAGCGGCCGCGAGGACGTGCTGGAGAGCTGGCGCACGATCCTCGCGAACCCGAACCAGCCCCGGATCGTGGGCGGCGGCGCGAGCGTGACGGTGGTCGGCGACGCCGCCGTCGTGCTCTGCCGGGAGGTGGTCTCGGGCAGCCCGCTCTACGCGACGAACGTGTTCGTGCGGGAGGAGGGGCGGTGGCGGATGACCCACCATCACTCGGGCCCGGTGATGGTGCCGGGGACTGAGGCGTAGCCGTAGTGGCTAGTGGCTAGTGATTGGTGACTAGTCACCAGCCACTAATCACTATTCGCTATGGCCTGAAGCCCTCGTTGTTGAAGGCCTCGTCGCGCCAGGCGAGGGCGGCGCGGAGGCCTTCCTCGTTGGAGATGCGGCCGAACTCGCCGGCGCCGGGGCGCATGCGGCCACTGAGGGCGTGCCACTGCGGGCCGGTGTTGAGGGCGGTGCGGATGCCCATGATCTCGTAGCTCTGGTTAATGGCGAGCTTGTTCGCGGCGAGCAGGTCGGGGGCGATGCTGGAGATGGCGCGCACCTCCTTCATGACCTCCTCCTCGAGCGACTCGGCGGGGAAGCTCTTCGCGATCCAGCCCCATTCGGCGGCCTGCTTGCCGGTAAGGCTGTTGCCGCTGAGCTGGAGGTACTTGGCGCGTCCCATGGGCATCTTCCAGGGGAAGTAGATGACGTCGGGGGTGGTCATGCCGCGCATGGGGGGATAGCCGATCTTGCAGTCGTCGGAGGCGAAGGCGATGTCACACATCGACATCAGCTCGGAGCCACCGGCGAGGCAGTAGCCGTGGACCATCGCGACGACCGGCTTGAGCAGGTCCCAGATCGTCATCCAGTCGCGGACGCAGCTGCGGGCGAAGGGGTCGGTCCAGGTGTCGAAGTGCTTCTCCGAGACGAGGATGCCGGCACGGGCGTCGGCGGGCTGGTTGGGGGTGATGTCGTAGCCCGCGCTGAAGGCACGTCCGGCACCGCGGACGAGGATGACGGTCACGTCGTCGTCGCGCTCCGCGACCTTGAGGGCGTCGACGAACTCGCCGCGGAGGTCGCGGTTGAGGGCGTTCAGCTTCTCGGGGCGGTTGAGCGTGATGGTCGCGATGCGGTCGCTGGTGGAGTAGAGGATGTTCTCGTACTCGGGCATGGATTGGCCTCCTCAGATGGCGGGATTGTAGGGGGTCAGGGAGTGGTGAGGGGGGAGACGACGAAGGGCGGGGCGGGGACGGCGGGCTCGTGGGCGGTGACGCCCTCCTCGTAGAGGCGCTCGATGGCGCCGGCGTCGCGGCCGAGGAGCTCGCCGAAGACGTATTCATTGCCCTCGGCGAAGCGGGGGGCGTGGCTGCGGACGGACGGGGCCGTGCGGGAGAAGCGCCACATGAAGCCGGGGTAGGGGTAGACGCCCGTATCGGGGTGGTCGATGTGGACCCAGGAGCCGCGGGCGTGGAAGTGGGGGTCGGCGTGGAGCTGCCAGTTGTGGAGGATAGGGGCGGCGGGGACGCCGCGCCCCTGGAGCTCGCGGACGGCCTCGAAGCGGGTGAGGGGCTGCGTCCAGGCGGCGAGGCGCTCGTCGATCTCCGCGCGGCGGGCGACGCGGGCGGGGCGATCGAGCCCGGCGAGGTCGTCGAGACCGGCGACGGCACAGAGGGCGCGCCACTGCTCGTCGGTGCGGACGGCGATGGCGATCCAGTCGTCGCGACCGTAGACGGGATAGGCGCCGGTGGGGGCGTCGGCGGGCTCGACGTTGCCGTTGCGGGGCATCGAGTGGCCGTTGTCGTGGACATGGGCGAAGGCGGCGACCATGAAGGTCATGGCGGACTCGGTGAGGGCCATGTCGACGTGGGAGCCGCGGCCGGTGCGGTCGAGCCGTTCGAGGCCGGCCACGGCGGCGATGGCGGCGTGGCCGCCGGCGATGGGGTCGGCGATGAAGGAGCCGGTGCGGTAGGGACGCTCGTCGCCGGGATAGCCGGTGGTGGAGGCCAGTCCGCTGGCGGCCTCGATGTTGGAGCCGTACGCCATCCAGTTGCGGCGGGCGCCGGTCGCCCCGAAGCCGCTGATGGAGACCATGACGAGGCGGGGATTGACCTTGCTTAGCTCCTCGTAGGAGAGGCCGAGGTTGGGCATGACGCGGGCGCTGTTGTTCTCGATGACGACATCGGCCTTCGCGGCGAGGTCGAGGAAGATCTGGCGACCATCGTCGGTGGCGAGGTCGAGGGCGATATCGCGCTTGTTGCGGTTCATCTGGTTGAAGTAGCCGGACGTGTTCCAGTGGTACTTGCCCGGGTCGAGGCCGGCATAGTGGCTGCCGCGGGTGGCGGGGCGCGTGGCGAGCTCGACCTTGATGACCTCGGCGCCGAGATCGGCGAGGTGGCGGCAGGCGATCGGTCCGGCCCAGTTGTTCGTGACCTCGATGACGCGAAGGCCCTCGAAGGGGGCGCTGACGGTGATCGACTCGCCGCTACGGACAGGTGGGGTGTGACCTGCGACCGCGCGGCCGAGCGTGTCGGGCGGTTCGGCATCCGGCCAGGGATCGGTCCAGCGGTAGGGGCGGCCGGGCATCGGCTTGCCGCGGCAGTCGCGGAAGTACTCGCGGTCGGCGAGGTGGTCGTCGGCGAGCAGCCCGGGAGCGTCGGCCATGAAGACCACGGGGACGCGGAGCGCCTGCCCTTTCTCGGCGATCTGCTTCACCGAGTGGGCCGCGCACCACTCGCGGACGATGGCCTCGATCTCGGGGAGGTGGTCGCGCCGGCCGAGGATGGTCTGGTAGTCCGGGTGGTTCGCGAGGTCGGGGCGCCCGCAGAGGAGGAGGACGTTCTGGTGGACGAGGAAGTTGAAGAAGTGGACCCAGCCGTCCTTGGCGCGGACGAGGTCGGAGCCGGTGCGCATGAAGACGCGACCCTCGTGGGTCCAGGCGACGGTGGTACTCCAGTGGGCGCCGAGCATGGCCTCGGCGGCACTGACCTCGACCTCCTGGCCTTCGCCGGTGCGGAGGGCGTGGCGGAGGGCGGTGAGCGAGGCGAACGCGACCTGGAGTCCGGCGTGGAACTGCGCCTGGTGGCCGGGAACGCGCAGGGGCTCGCGCTCCGGGTGACCGGCAATCGACCAGTACCCGCCGAGGGCGTAGTCGGTGAGCTCGTCGGCGGCCCAGCGGGCATAGGGACCGCTGCGGCCGTAGTGGTCGGCGTTGGCGACGACGATGGCGGGGTTAGCGGGCCGGAGGAGCTCGTACAGGGCATCCTGCTCGAGTTCCGGCAGGGAGAAGTCGGTGAGGACAAGGTCGAAGTGGGGGGCGAGGGCGGGGAGGGCGGCGAGGAGCGCATCGCGGTCGAGGCGGTCGTCTCGGAGCTCGACCTCGTCCTCGAAGTAGGCGTAGACGAGGTCGCTTGGGGGCCAGTCGCCGGGGCGGGGGTCGGTCCAGCGCCACCACGAGCAGCGCGCGCCCAAATCGGCGAGGAGGCGGGTGGCGTAGGCCCCGGCCACACCGCGGGCGAGATTGAGGACGCGGAAGTCGAGGGGGGCGGTCCCGTCGGGCATGCGGGGCACTCTACAACGACGGGCAGGGGTAAGGCGGGGCGGGGCTACTCGGTGGCGATGGGGGGCTTGGGGCTGCGGTCCCAGTGCAGGCGGAAGACGTCGGGGCGGCTGTAGTGGCCGACGCCATCGACCCAGCGCTTGGCTTCGACGAGGTCGGCGGGGTCGATCTCGGCGTAGAGGATGGTTTCGTCGTCGTAGACGGGCTCGGCGAGGTACTTCCCGCCAGGGGCGATGATGGCGCTGCCACCGTTCATCTCCCACATGCGGGGGTGCTCGGCAAAGGGCGTGCCGGCGGGGAGGCGGTCGGCGGACATGACCTCGCGGGCGACGACGACGGCGCAGGCGTTCTCGACGGCGAGCATGCGCGTGGCGGCATCGACGTTGGCATGGAGAAAGGGGTAGCCGGGCCAGACGGAGGCGTGGACTTCGACGCCGAGGCCGGCGAGGGCGTAGCGGGCGGGGGCCATGAAGTGCTCGTAGCAGATGAGGCCGCCGACGCGGCCGGCGGGGGTGTCGTAGGCGTCGAGGTCGGAGCCGTCGCCCATGCCCCAGACGGTTCGCTCGGAGAGGGTCGGGACGAGCTTGCGGTGGGCCCCGAGGAGGTCGCCGTCGGGGTCGATGTAGCAGAGGGTGTTGTAGAGCGTGCCTCCGGCGCGCTCGGTCACGCCGATGACGACAGTGGCGTTCGCGCGTTCCGCCGCCTCGCCGAGGGCATCGGTCACGGGGCCGGGCACCTCGACGCCGTTCTCGACGAGTTCGCGGTAGAGGGCGCTCACGGCGCGGCTGGGGCGCTGCTCGGTACACCAGTAGGGGTAGCCGGGCAGCCACGCCTCGGGCAGCACGATGAGGCTCGCGCCCTCGCGGGCGGCCTCGTCGATGGCCTCGATAGCGCGCCCGACGCCGGCCCGCAGGTCGCCGTAGGCGGGCGCCCACTGCACAGCGGCGGCGGTGTAGGGGTCGGGCATGGATTCACTGTACAGGGGCGCTGTCCGGGAGGTGATAGATTGGTTGCATGCCTCAGCAAGCGACCTACGACTCAGAAGCTGACATCCTCTACGTGCGGCTACTCGACGATGAGACGGTGGCGCGGCTGACGTTTCTCGATGACGTGCGCATCATCGACCACTTGGAAGACGGGGCGGTCGTGGGCATCGAGTTCGTCGGGGCGAGCGACAGCGTTGACCTCGGCGATGTGCCGTTCGCGCAGCAGGTCGAGGACCTGATTGGCCGGAGCGGGCACTCGTTCAAGCTGCTCGTCTGACTGAGCTGCCGCCCCACTCGGGGCGGCCTGCTAGACTCGCGCGCGTGAAGGCGGAGATTGTCGCGATCGGCACCGAGATCCTGCTGGGCGAGATCGTCGACACGAACAGCGCCTGGATCGCGCAGCAGCTCCCCGCCCTCGGCATCGACCTGAACCACACGAGCGTAGTGGGCGACAACATGGGGCGCGTCATGGACACGCTGGGCCGGGCGTGGGAGCGCTCGGATCTCGTGATTACGACGGGCGGGCTCGGTCCGACCGAGGACGACATGACGCGGGAGGCGATCAGCCGGCTGCTCGGCGAGGAGCCGTACGTGGTGCCCGAGCTGGAGGAGCGCCTGCGGGGGTTCTTCGCGCGGCGCGGCATCGACATGCCGGAGTCGAACATCAAGCAGGCGTGGCTCATCCCGAGCGCGCGGGCGATCGACAACCCGCGGGGCACGGCGCCGGGGTGGTGGACGGAGCGCGACGGGCACGTGATCGTCTCGATGCCGGGGGTTCCGCCCGAGATGGAGCGGATGTGGAACCACGAGGTCGCGCCGGAACTCGAGGGGCGCTCGGGGGCGGTGCTCGTGACGCGCACGCTGAAGACGGCGGGAATAGGGGAGGGGACGGTCGACGAGATGGCGCGGCCGGTGTTCGACATGCCGGGCATCGGGGTGGGGACGTACGCGCGGGCGGACGGCGTGCACCTGCGCATCGGGGCGAAGGCGGCGACGCGCGAAGAAGCGCAACGGCTCATCGAGCCAGCGGAGCGCGAGCTCGACGCGATCTTCGGGAACGCGATCTGGGGTCGGGACGAGGACACGCTCGAGGGATTCATCGCACGGACGCTGGGGGCGCGGGAACAGACGGTGGGGACGCTGGAATCGACAACGGGCGGACTGCTGGCAAGCACGCTTAGCGACGCGCCCGATGCGGGCGGCTCGTTCGCGGGGGGGCTTGTCTCCTCGGGGGGGTCGGAGGAGTTCGCGGCAGTGTCGGCGGAGACGGCGGAAGGGATGGCGGCGGCGGCGCGCGAGCGGCTGGGAAGCGACTACGGGGTCGGGATCTCGGCAGCGCTGGGTCCCGACGCAACCGTCGAGCAGCCGGGCACGTTCTTCGTGGCCGTGACCGGTCCCGGCGGAACGCGATCGATGAAGATGGTCATGGCCCAGGGGCGCGGGGCGACCAAGCGACGCGCCATCACAACGGCACTGATGCTGCTTCGCAGCAGCATGCTCGAAGAGGAGTAGGAGACATGGACAACGCCGAGATCGTGCGGAACTTCTGCGCGGAGTGGGACGCGCCCGCCCCGGACGGGGACACGCTGGCCTCGTACTTCACGGAGGACGCGCTCTACCACAACATCCCGATGGACCCGATCAGCGGGCGGGACAACATCCGTAACGCCCTCGGGGGCATGGCGGGGATGATGGTGAGCAAGGGCTGGGATGTGCTCAACATCGTGGCCGAGGGCGATGTCGTGATGACCGAGCGGGTCGACAAGTTCGACGCGGGCGGGAACGCAGTGGCGCTGCCGGTGATGGGCGTGTTCGAACTGAAGGACGGAAAGATCACGTCCTGGCGCGACTACTTCGACCTGGCGACGTTCCAGACGCAGATGGCGGGGGGCTAGGCCCCGGACTCGTCCAGCCCAAGTTCGCCGGCGACCCTCTCCAGGATGGGGATGGCGTCGCTGATGCGCTCGATACGGTGGATGTTGTCGCTCTCGATGCCGCGGTTGCGGGGCCAGTCGACGAGGAACACGTGGGGGATGCGGCCGGCGAGGAGGAGGGCGGTGTTGGGGTCGTCCTCGAAGTGGGCGAGCGGTTTGAGCGGGGGGATGACGCGCGCCTTGAAGGCGGATGAGCGCTCGCGCCAGGAGGAGCGGAGGCGGACCGGGGGGGAGACGCCGAAGGTGTGCGCGAGCCAGTCTTCGGTAAGGAGGCGGGAGCCTTCGCCGCGGGCGGAGACGACGGCGCACTCGAAGCGCTCGGCGATGGCGTGGAAGCCTTCGACGGCCCCGGGCATCGGTTTGCGGCGCAGGTAGAGCCAGCGCTCGAGGGGCCAGGTGGGGCGGGGCAAGCGGGCAGGGGAGGTAGCGTCGGAACTCACCCCGCCGGGGTTGATGCCCCAGGGATTGCGAGAGAGAACGCCGTCCATGTCGAAGGTGACGAGCGGTCGGGAGCGGCCCACACGGCCCATGCTACGAAAGGAATGTGTCTGGCGCTCTAAGGCGCGCGTGCGGTAGCCTTCGAGCATCACGCCCGGGCGAGTGAGGCCCGGGGCGAGGGGTGGCAGGAGTGCTCTTTTCGGTACGGCTGGTTTCGAGGCAGCCCGCGGACCTCGATGCGGAGGCCTGGCAGGGTGTTGTCGCCCAGCAGCTGGCAGCGACGAAAGCGCTCCGGGACGAGGGGAAGATCAAGGCGATCTACCGCGAGACGGGCGTGGGCGTCCTGGCCATCTTCGATGTGGCGGATGCGGCGGAGATGGACCAGATCCTCGCCGGTCTGCCGATGGGACGCTATTTCAGCAGCGTCTCGGCGAACGCGGTCTGGGACATGGGCCCGGCGCTGGATAGCGCCTAGCCATGTCGCCGGTCGACCCGGATACCTTCAAGAACGCGCTGGCCTCGTGGGCCTCGGGCGTGACGATCCTGACGACCGAGCACGAGGGGCAGGTGTACGGCATCACGGCATCGAGCTTCTCGACGCTCTCGATGGACCCACTGCTCGTGCTGGTCTGTATCCAGAACGGCAACCACCTGGAACGCATGGTGCCGGCATCGGGGAAGTTCGCGGTGAGCGTGCTGGCGAGCGACCAGGACGCCATCTCCAACCACTTCGCCATTTCGGGGCGCGACCCCGGACCGGAGCTGGACGGTTTCGAGACGTTCACCGACCAGACCGGCAGCCCGATCCTGACCGGAGCCATCGCCCACCTCGACTGCGAGCTGGAGACGGTCGTGCCGGGCGGGGACCACATCATCGCCCTGGGGCGGGTGGTGGGGGCGGCCTCGGACGCGGAGAAAGAGCCTCTGCTGTACTTCCGTCGCGGCTATCACGGGCTCGACTAGGGCGGGGCACGGCGGGCGTTCGTGATACTTTGCACAGGCGTGGACAGACGCGTACGATCCGCTTCCGGGGAGGGTAGCTCGTGTCGGTAGCGCTCGCGATTGTGGGAGTCTCGGTCCTCGGGACCTGGGGGATCGCGACGATCTCCCTCATCGTTGGCGGCATCATTCTCCTGGTCGCCCCAGGGGACGCCGAAACGACATCGAGCGCGCTGGCAGTGGGCATCTTCCTGCTGATCGCGGGCCTCATCTCCGGCGGTCTGATGCAGATCGTGGCCATGCCGTTGATGGGCATCGACCCGCCACTCCCGACGAAGGCGAAGAACAACATTCCGCACGACCTCATGAAGGGCTGGGCGAACGCCGGGCCCCTGCGCAGCTTCCCTGATGGCATCGCCACCGAGGTGCGGCTGCACAGCTTCCGGGTGGCGATCGTGCGGCAGGGCGAGGAAGCCCACGCGATGGCGGCGCTCTGCCCCCACGCACAGCTTCCCCTCGGGAGCTTCCCGGGCGCGCCGATCAAGCCGGAACCGGTTCGCGATGGCTGCGTGATGTGCCCCTTCCACGGGGCGCGCTTCGAGGTCTCCAACGGCAAGGCGGTGCGCCAGCCTTTCAGCAGCGAGTTCAACGCGAATCACCCGTTCCTGGGGCAGCTGCAATCGAAGCTGTTCTTCTGGAACATGGGCGCGGAGGACATCCAGACCTACCCCGTCCGCATCGAGAACGATGAGGTCATCGTCGGGCTACCGCGCTAGCTCGTCTTTCCCGCTCCGCGCGCCCGCGGAGCAGCGTGCTATTCTCCCGCCGAGGAGCAACCGTGGCTGACGTAACCGAGAGCAAGATCACCGACGAACACCGCGCCATGATCGGGCAGAAGAGCGACCCCATCGAGGTCGTTCCGCGGACTCCGGACGCGCAGCGGATGCGCGACCTGCTGGACGACAGCGATCCGCGCTGGGCCGACGGCACGGGCATCGCGCCGCCGTACATCCTGGCGATGATGGAGCCGCGGCTGCCGGCGGAGCTATCGCCGCAGGTGCTCTCCAGCGGCATCCTGACGCAGACCGAGTGGAAGTTCAGCCAGCCGATCAAGCTGGAGGAGCCGCTGCAGGCGGTGACGCAGTTGATCGACGTGCGCGACCGGCTCGGTGGCCGCTACGGCTACAGCGTGCTCGTGATGTTCCAGACCGCCTACCTGAACAGCGACGGAGAGGAGGCGGCCGCCTCGCTGCGCACGATCACGCAGTTCGACCGGCCCGAGTAATGAGCCGCTACTTCGAAGACATCGCCACCGACGACGAGCTGGAGCCGCTGGAGCGCCTCCCGACCGAGGACAAGGCAGTCGAATTCTTCGGGCGCGACAACCCCACCAACCCCGCGTTCGGCGACGCCGAGGCGGGGCGGCGAATGGGGTTCGGGGGCGCGCTCGTGCCGGGACTGCTGAAGCTCTCGTGGATCACGAACTACGTCGGGGCCTGGGCAGGGCCCGAAGCGAACCTGCGCAGCGTGCGCGTCGCCTTCCGGCGCCCCGACATCGCGGGGAAGCCGCTGACACTCGCCGGGCGAGTGGTCGACAAGCGGCAAGAAGACGGCGCCAACATCGTCGAACTCGAGGTGGTGACGCTGGCGGACGACCAGCCCACCGTGCGCGGGAACGTGCAGGTCGAAATCCCCTCGCGGCCGTAGGCAGGCGGCCATGCCCCTCCCGCTCGAAGGCATCCGCGTGCTGGAGGTGGGCACGTTCGTCTCCGCGCCCTACTGCGGACGGCTGTTCGCGGGCTACGGGGCGGACGTCATCAAGGTCGAGCCGCCGGGCGGCGACCTGGCCCGCGCGCACGGACCGTTCCAGGACGGCGAGCCCAACCCCGAGACGAGCGCCCTCTTCCTCTACCTGAACACGAACAAGCGGTCGGTCGAGCTCGACCTGGGTTCGCAGGCGGGGCGCGACGCCTTCCTGCGGCTGGCGGCGGACGCGGACGTCATCATCGAGAACTACCGGCCGGGCGATGCCCGCGCGCTGGGGCTCGACTACGAGCGGCTACGGGCGGTCAACCCGCGACTCGTGCTGGTTTCGATCACGGCCTACGGGCAGGAAGGCCCGTACGCCGAGTACCGCTCGAACAACCTGGTCGCGTTCGCCATGGGCGGCCAGATGTTCCTGACGGGCGACCCGGACAAGCCGCCGGTCAAGAACGGGGGCTACCAGGCTGACTACCAGGGCGGGTTGAACGCGTTCTCGGCGGCGAACCTGGCGCTGCTGGCGGCGGAGCGGGACGGGGAGGGGCAGCACGTCGACATCAGCGTGCAGCACTGCATGGCCCCGATTCTGGAGGCGGGCGTGCCCTTCTACGCCTACAACGGGCTCTGGCTGGGGCAGCGGCGGGGGAACCTGATGTCGAGCTTCATGGGCGTCTACCCGTGCCTCGACGGGCAGGTGGGCGTACACGTCATGGCGCGGAACTGGCCCCCCTTCGCGGAGGCGACCGGCCACCCGGAGTGGCTCGAGGACGAGCGCTACGCGACGGCCGAGTCGCGGCGGGCGCACGACGACGTGCTGATGGCCGAGGTGATCGCGTGGGCGGCGGGCATGCGCAAGAAGGAGGCCTACGCCCTGGGCGGGGAGTTCCGCGCGCCGATCACGTTCATCCACACGATGGAGGACCTGCTGGAGAGCCCGCAGCTGGCCGCCCGCGGCTTCCTGCGGCGGATCGAGCATCCGGTTGCGGGGGAGGCGTCGTACCCGGGGCCGCCGTGGTGGATGGGCCCGGACGCCTGGCGCGACGGCCCGGCGCCGCTCCTCGGGGCGGACACGCAGGCCGTGCTGTCGGAGGCGGGGCTGTCGGAGGCGGAGATCGCCAGGGTGGGAGCGCCGGCATGAGCGAACTGGGCCGAGCGGTCGCGTTCTTCGAGCGCTGCGACGACCCGGTGCTCCTGCACGAGCTGCTTGGGGTGGTCGCGCGGCGGACGAAGCGGTTCGTGGCGCAGGCCATGGCAGAAGGGGGAGAGGACGCGATCCCGGCCCCGGCCGAACCTCCAGCGGAAGCCTCGCCGGCGCGGGAGCGGGACGCTCGGCGCCTGGTGGAGCGCACGAAGGACTTCGCCGAGCTGCAGACACTGGCGCGCGCGATCGGGCGGCGGACGGAGACACTCGAAATCGCAGCATCGGCCGAGTTTCCGGCGGGTGCGCGCATCGAGGTTCCGAAGCGGGTCGCGTTCCCGCCACCGGACGATTGGGTCGCGGGGACGGTCACGACGACGGGCACGATGCTTCGCGTGCAGCTCGACAGCGGCAAGAGCTGGGAGGGGCCTCCCAGCCTCGCGCGGCCAGCGGGGATGTCGCTGTGACGGCGCCGCTCGCGGGCATCCGCGTGATCGACCTGACGATGGTGTGGGCGGGGCCGCTGGGGACGCGCCTGCTGGGAGACTACGGGGCGGAAGTCATCAAGGTGGAGGGGCCGGGCCAGTGGGATCTGCTGCGGGGGCTGGGGGGCATCCCGCGGACGGAGCCACGCTGGTACAACCGGGCGGCCTACTTCAACCACAACAACCGGAACAAGTACTCGGCGGCCATCGACCTGCGGCAGGAAGCGGGGCGGGACCTGCTGCTGAAGCTGCTCGCGGTGAGCGACGTGCTGGTGGAGAACTACCGCGCGAACGTGATGGGTAACCTCGGGCTGAGCTTCGAGGAGGTGCGGGCGGTGAACCCGCGCATCGTCTACGTCTCGATGCCGGGGCACGGCAAGACCGGTCCGGAGGCGCACTACGTGACCTACGGGACGAATGTGGAGCAGCTGGCGGGGCTGGTCTCCATCTCGGGGTATGAGGGCGGGGAGCCGCTCAAGACGGGATTCAGCTACGGCGACCCGACCTCCGGGATCGCGGTGCCGGCAGCGGTCGCGCTGGGGCTCCAGCAGGTGAAGCGCACGGGCGAAGGGGTACACATCGACATGGCCCAGCGCGAGAACCTGACCGGGTTCGTGGGCGAGTACCTCGTCGACTACAGCATGAACGGGGAGCTGCGGGCGCCGGCGGGCAACACCCATCCGCGCTTCGCGCCGCACGGGGTCTATCGCTGCGCGGGCGAGGATCGCTGGGTCACGGTCGCGTGCGAGAGCGATGAGCAGTTTGCGGCGCTCTGCAGGGTGATCCAGCGAGAGGAACTCCTGGAGGATCCGCGCTTCTCGACGATGGCGGCGCGCAAAGCGAACGAGCGGGCGCTGCACCCGGCTATCGAGGAGTGGACTTCGAAGCGGGGGCACTACGAGGCCATGCACATCCTGCAGCGTCACGGAGTGCCTGCGGGGGCCGTGCTGACCATCCCCGAGGTGATGAGCGACCCGCAGCTACGGTCGCGGGGGGCATGGTCGGAGCAGGTGCATCCGGATGCGGGCACGTGGGAGGTGGAGACGCCCCCGTGGAACCTGACGCGCACGCCGGGCCACGCGCGCCTCCCGGCGCCGGGCTTCGCGGAGCACAACGGGTACGTGTTCCGGGACGTGCTGGGGCTCGACGAGGAGGCGATTGCGCGCCTTTACGCCGACGGCGTCACCGCCGACGAGCCGAACGTGCAGTCGCACACCTAGTTGTCGCCGGTCTCGTCCTCAGTTTCGGCATCGCCTTCGGCTTCCGTTTCGTCCTCGGACTCGCCGTCGCCTTCTTCTTCCCCCTCGCCTTCGGTTTCGGGTTCGGGGGTAGGGGCGTCGGGGTTGGGCGCGCGGGTAATCGTGACGGACTCCATGACATCGCCCTGGACGAGGGCGTTGACGACGTCCATGCCCTCGATGACGCGGCCGAAGGGGTAGAAGCGGTCGCGGTTGCCGGCATCGAAGTCGAGCGCTGGGTTGTCCTTCAGGTTGATGAAGAACTGACTCCCGAAAAACGGCTGGCCTGACCCCTTCGCCATGGCGACGGTGCCAGCCTCGTTGTGCACCTCGTTTGGTTCGTCGAAAGTGTCATAGCCGGGACCACCGTTACCCGTGCCTGTCGGGTCGCCGCCCTGGACGACGAAGTTCTCGACGACGCGGTGGAAGACGAGCCCATCGAAATAGCGCTTCTCGGCGAGGAAGACGAAGCTGTTGACGGTGTTGGGGGCGATGTCGGCGAACAGCTCGATGACGATGTCGCCCTTCGAGGTGGAAATAGTGGCGGTGTAGAGCTCGGCCTCGGGTGCGATGACGAATTCGGCGAACTCGAAGTTGCGGACGATCTCGGGGGTAGCGTCGGGGTCGGGTTCGGTCGGCTCGGCGGCGGCCGCATCCTCGGCGGCGGGCACGGTCGGGAGTTCATCGATGTCGGCGTCCTGGCCCCCATCTGGCAAGAATGCGGCGAGCGAGATGCCGGCAACCATGAGCACCACGCCAACCGCTGCGAATGTCGCGAGCGCCGCTCGGCCCGTGAAGAGGTTCATGGGGAAGCCGGGCTTGTACGCCTGGCCCTGGCCGCCGCTCACATAGCCGCGCTGACGGCGGGCGCGCTGGCCCCTGTGCTGCTGCTGACGCTGGCGTCGACGGTTAGGAGGCATGGCGGCCCCGCGAGTGTGGTCGTGTAGTTGGTGTCATCGCTGCGGCTGCGAGTATACGAAGGCGACGGCTAGGCGAAACTTGCGGCCTCAGGCGCCGGTGTGGCCGAGCTTCGCGAGCTCCTCGCGTGTGACCTCGCGGTCGTCCCAGGGGATGGACTCGCCACCGAGCTCGATGGAGCGCTCGTGGCCCTTGCCACAGATGACGACACTGTCGCCGGGCTGGGCGCGGGCGAGGGCGGCGGCGATGGCCTCGCGGCGGTCCTCGACCTCGATGAAGTGCCGCCCGCGCACGCGTCCGGCCTCCTCGGCGTGCCTCCCGATTTCGCGGACGATGGTGGTAGGGTCCTCGCCGCGGGGGTCCTCGTTCGTGAACACGGCGAAGTCGGCGCCCTCGGCAGCGGCACGGCCGACGCCGAAGCGCCGGCCGGGGTCACGCTCGCCGGCGGCGCCGGCAACGATGATGAGATCGCGATCGGCGAGCTCGCGCAGGACGGAGAGCACCTTGCGCACGGAGTCGCCGGTGTGGGCGTAGTCGACAACGACGCTGAAGGGCTGGCCCACGTCGATGCGTTCCAGGCGGCCGGGGACGCCGTGGCAGGCGGCGAGACCGCGGCCAATGGCTTCGGGGTCGATGCCGGCGGCGGTGGCGGCCCCAGCGGCGGCGAGGGCGTTGGCGACGTTGAAGAGGGCGGGCATCCGGATCTCAGTGCCGACCTCCGCACCCGGGAGGGCGAGGCGGAAGCGGCTGCTGTCGGCATGCAGCTCGATGTGGCGGGCGGTGACGTCGACGCCGGGTGTCTCAAGGCCGTAGCGGATGGCGCGTTGCGAGGTGAGCCCGAGGAGGTAGCTGACGGATGGGTCGTCGGCGTTGGCGACGGCAGCGCGGGCGGGGCCGCCGGGGCGGGCGGGGGTGCGATCGAGGGCGGCGAAGAGCTTGCCCTTGGCTTCGCGGTAGGCCTCGAAGCTCTCGTGGAAGTCGAGGTGGTCACCGGTCAGGTTCGTGAGGACGGCGATGTCGAAGGCGACCTCGTCGAGGCGGTGGAGGGCGAGACCGTGGCTCGTCGCCTCGACGATGGCGTACTCGCAGCCGGCATCGACCATGGCGCGGAGGAGGCGCTGGACCTCGGGCGCCTCGGGGGTGGTCATGCGGGCGGTGTGGCTGTCGATGTCGGTGCCGGGCACGTAGGCATCGACCGTCCCCAGGCGGCCAACACGGGCGCCCGCAGCCTTGAGGATGGCGGTCAGGAGATAGGCCGTGGTGGTCTTGCCGTCGGTGCCGGTGATGCCGATGACGGTGAGCTCGCGGCCGGGGTGGCCGTGGAGGGCTGCGGCGGCCTGGGCGAGCGCGACGCGGGTGTCGTCGACGGCGACGATGGGCTGGTCGCCGGGGAGGTGGCGCCAGGTGCCGCGGCGGCCGCGCTCGACGACGACGGCGGCGGCGCCGGCGCCGAGCGCATCGACGAGGAAAGCGTGGCCATCGACGGTGAAGCCGGGCACGGCGACGAAGAGGGCGCCGTGCTCGACGCGCCGGGAGTCGTGCTCGACGTGCTCGATGACGGCGTCGCCATCGCCACGCACAAGCTCGGCGCCGGGGAGCTCCTCGATGAGCGATGCAAGTACACGAGCGTCACTCATAGGTCGCGTCCGGCGCCGAGCGTCTCAACTGTCGGCATCAAGGGTACGGTACACATCAAGAAAGTTCGTAAGGATGCGGGCGGTTGCGCCCCAGATGAGGTGCTCGCCCCAGCGGTAGGAGGGGAGGACGACGCGGCGGCCGTCGACCTCGCGCACGTCGTCGACGAGGGTGGCGGCGTCGGTGAGGTGGTCGAAGGGCACCTCGAGGAGCGAGGCCACCTCGCGCGGGGCGAAGCGAAAGGGGTAGGGCCACTTCCGCAGCCAGCCGACGAAGGGGCGCACGCGGAAGTCGCTGATCGTCCAGATCTCATCGATCTCGCCCAGCAGATCGACATCCTCGGGCGCGACACCGACCTCCTCGTGGGTCTCGCGCAGGGCGGTGAAGGCGGCGCCGTCGTCACCGTCGTCGCGGGCGCCCCCCGGAAAGCTGATCTGGCCCTTGTGGTGCTCGACCTGGTGGGAACGTTCCTGGAAGAGCAGGTGGATGCCGTCGTCGCGTTCGTAGAGCAGGAGCAGCACGGCGGCGGGCTTTGCCTCACGACGGTCGCTGCGGCCGGGTTCGTACAGGGCGAGCGCGTCCCGCAACTGCTCCCTGAGCGAGGCCTGGGTGCGTTCCTTGATGGCCATGCTGTTGACTCGCGGGGCATGGTCAACGGGCCCGGGCGGGCTGTCAACGCCCGGCCAACGTGCGGTCAGAGTGCGCCCTTGGTCGACGGCACGTCGCCGCCGCGGCGGGGGTCGACGCGGGTGGCGGCATCGAGGGCGCGGGCGAGGGCCTTGAAGCAGGCCTCAGCCTTGTGGTGATCGTTGGCGCCGGCGAGGGTGCGAACGTGCAGGTTCGCGCCGAGCGAAGAGGCGAACGACTCGAGGAAATGCCCGAGCAGGTCGGCGGGCAGTTCCCCGACGGTTCGGCCGAGGAGGCGCAGGTCGAGCTCGGCGTAGGGCCGGCCGCTAAGGTCGACCGCGGCGAAGGCGAGGGCCTCGTCGAGGGGCATGTGGGCGGAGCCGGCGCGAACGATGCCGCCCTTGTCGCCAAGGGCTTCGCGAAAGGCCTCGCCGAGCGCAAGGGCGGTGTCCTCGACGGTGTGGTGGGCGTCGACGTGGAGGTCGCCTTTCGCCTCAATGGCGACATCGAAGACGCCGTGCTTGGCAATGTGGCTGAGCATATGGTCGAAGAAGCCGAGGCCCGTCGCGATCTCGAACTGGCCGCTGCCATCGAGGTCAAGGGTGATGGCGATGGTCGTCTCGGCGGTCTCACGGGTGACGGTGGCGCGTCGCACACTCATCGGGGGGCGACCTCCTTGAGGGCGTCGAGCAGGCGGTCGGTGTCCTGCGGGCGTCCGGCGCTGATGCGGAGCTTGTTGGCGAGGTCGGGGCGATCGTAGCGGCGCACGAGGACGCCGCGCTCCCGCAGCGCGGCCGCGATCTCGCCGGAGTCGCCCGCAGTCACGTCGAAGAGCACGAAGTTGGCGTCGGAGGGATGGGGTTCGAGCCAACCGAGGGCCCCGACCTCGCGCGTGAGGCGGTCGCGCTCGGCGACGATGGCGCGCACGCTCGCCAAGAGCTCGTCGCGGTGGGCGAGCGCGGCGCGCGCGGCGGCGTCACCGGCAGCGTTCACGTTGTAGGGCTGCTTGATGGCGAGCATCGGTTCCACGAGGTCAGCGTGCGCGACAGCGTAGCCAACGCGCAAGCCGGCGAGGCCGGCCCACTTGCTGAAGGTGCGCATGACGACGAGGTTCGGGTGGGCACCGAGAAGCGGGACGGCGCTCGTGCCGGCGAACTCGGCATAGGCCTCGTCGACGACGATCAGCGCGTCGAGGGCACAGAGCGCCTCTATCTCCTCAAGGCCGGCGGCGTTCCCCGTGGGGTTGTTGGGTGAGGCGACGAAGACGACGCCCGCGTCGTCGTCGACGGCGGCGCGGAGACCGGGGAGGTCGAGCCCGTAGCCGGCGGTGCGGGGCACCTCGATGTGGCGCATTCCTGCGATGCCGCTGAGGAAGCTGTACATGCCGAAGGTGGGGGTGGCCGTGGCGGTGGCGGCGGGGAGGGTGAGGCGCAGGACGACGTCGAGGAGATCGTCCGATCCGGTACCGGCGACGACCTGCTCGGGGCGGACATCGAGGTAGGCGGCGATATCGGCGCGGAGGGCGGTCTGGTCGGGGTCGGGGTAGATGTGGAGGGGGGCGGCAGCGGCGGCGGCGCGGACGGCCTCGGGGGCGCCGTAGAGGTTCTCGTTGGCGTCGAGCTTAACGAGCTGGTCGACGGGCACGCCGATCTCCTCGGCGAGCACCTCAAGGGGCTGCACGGGCGCGTAGTGCGCGAGATCGTCAATGTCGTCGCGGAGGTAGCGGCGGGGGTTCACGGAGCGGCTCGCTAACGGCCCTGGAGGCGGCGCTCGACAGAGGCGGCGTGGCCGCCAAGCCCTTCGGCGCGGGCGATGATGCGGGCGGCCTCGGCGAGCTCCTCGACCTCCTCGACGGGGATGTTCACGAGGCTGACCGTCTTGAGGAAGTCGCTCACACCGAGGGGCGAGCTCCAGCGCGCGCTGCCGCCGGTCGGCATCGTGTGGCTGGGGCCGGCGGTGTAGTCGCCGACCGCCTCGGGCGAGCCTTCGCCGAGGAAGAGGCCACCGGCGTTTCGTACCTTCATGGCGTAGGCCGTGGGGTTCTCGACGATGAGACAGAGGTGCTCGGGGGCGTACTCGTTGGCGAGCTCGATGGCGTGGTCGACGTCGTTCACGAGGACGCAGCCGCCGCGCGTCTCGATGGCCTCGTTCGCGATCTTGCCGCGTTCGAGGTCGCGGAGTTGGCGGCGGATGGCGGCGCCGACCTGTTCGGCGAGGTGGTGCGAAGGGGTCAGCAGGATGGGGCTGGCGAGGCGGTCGTGCTCCGCCTGGGCGAGCAGATCGGAGGCGACCATCTCGGGGTCGGCGCTCTCATCGGCGATGATCATGGTCTCGGTGGGGCCGTAGACCGCGTCGATTCCGACATCGCCGAACACCTGCTTCTTGGCGAGGGTGACGAAGAGGTTGCCGGGCCCGCAGATCTTGTCGACCTTGGGGATGGTCTCGGTGCCGTAGGCGAGGGCGGCGATGGCCTGGGCGCCCCCCGCCTTGAAGACGCCGTCGACGCCCGCGATCTCGGCGGCCACGAGCTTGACCGGGGGCACGGAGCCATCGGGGAGGACGGGGCTGGCGAGGTAGACCTCGTCAACGCCGGCGATACGGGCGGGGATCGCGCACATGAGCACAGTGCTGGGGAGGGGCGCGGCGGTGCCGGGCACGTAGATGGCGGCGCGTTCGATCGCGCGCGTGAGCTGGCCGAGGCCGTTCAGCTGGAAATCGACGAAAGCGCCGCGCAGCTGCTGCTCGTGGTAGGTGCGGATGCGGCCGGCGGCGAAGGTGAGCGCCTCGATGACTTCGGCGGCGACGGACTCGTGGGCGGCCCGCATCTCCTCTTCGGAGACGCGCAGGTCCTCTACCTGAGCGCCGTCGATGCGGCCGTTGTAGTAGCGCACGGCGTTATCGCCGTCCTCGCGGACGTCGCGGAGGATGCGCCGAACGACCTCGTCGGGCTCCAGCTCCTTGCCGAAGGTGCGGAAGGTGGTCTCGCGGACCTCAAGGGGCAGCTCACCGGTCCCGAGGGAGGTGCGGGCGAGGAGCGTGCGGCGAGCCTCCTCGGCGTTCCGGATGATCCTCATTCGAGGTACCTCGCGACGGCGGCGGCTGCGGCCTCGGTGGAGCGCTCGATGAAGGCGTCAACCTCCGCGCTCGTCACGTGGCCGATTGTCTCACCGAGCAGGTCGGGGAGCGAATCGAGGAAACCCGAGAGCTCGCCCTCGGAGTCGTCGACGCCGCTGCGGCGGAGGTGGTTCTCGATCATGCCGCGGGCGCGGTCCCAATCCATGCCGCGGGCGGCGATGTCGCAGGCGACGACGCGCCAGCGCTCCAGCGTCTCGGCGTCGACGAAGCCGGCGTCGATGGTGTCGATGGTGCAGGCGAGGGCGTCGCAGAGGTCGGCGCGGAGCTCGGGGTCGCCGTGGGCGCGTTCGAGGTCGAACTGGAGGAGGCGGTCCATGACGTTGGCGCGGAGGGGGCCGCCCATCGTGTCATGGGGGTAGAAGAAGCGGCGGTAGACGCCCGTTATGTACTGTTCGTCGAGCACGAGGTGGGTGAGGTAGCCGGCGACGAAGGCGCGCGTCTCCTCGTTCAGGCGGGCGGGGTCGGCGAGGCGCCCGTGGGCCTGGAAGAAACCGGCGACGGAGTCCTGGTGGTCGAACACGGAGAGGTCGAAGAAGTGGGTCGTGCGGCGGTCGGCACGGGTGAGGATGCGGATGTCGGGGGCTGTCGCCCCGAGCAGGTAGTGGCCCGACTCGACAGGCAGGGAGTCTTCGGGAAGGGCCTCGCCGAGCCGCCGGGCGAGGATCATGTGGAGGGTGATGGGCGGCATCAGGCGCCTCCCCTGGCCCCCTGGGCCACCGCACCCTCCTCTGCCGCAGCGGCCGCGCGAACGCCCTCTCGCAGCCGGTCGAGGAGCAGGTCGAGCAGGTCGCGGCGGGAGGTACGCGGATTGGTGGCGGCGATGACGCAGTTGGTGGAGTCGAGGAAGGGGTCGAGCATGCGGAGGTTGTTGACGCGCAGGCTGGTGCCCGTCTCGGTGCCCTCGATGAGGATGTCGGCGTCCTCGGGCACGAAGGCCTCGCTCGCGCCGGCGATGGGGATGATGGCGGTGTGGGGCAGGCGAAGCTCGCGCGCCCACTCCTCGGCGAGACCGGGGAACTCGCTGGCGATGCGCACGGGGCGCCCGAGGCGGGACCAGATTGCGAGCGCCTCCTGCGTGGTCTCAGCGGGGAAGTCGTTGTGGACGACGGGTCCGATGCGGTAGCGGCTGCGGCGCAGGTCGAGGGCCATCTCGACGGGGGAGGCGGGGAAGAAGGCGAGGTGCTCGCGCAGGCGATCGACGCCGCTAACGGCGATATCGAAGGCGCCCATGGCGACGAGGGCGGGCATGTCCTGGGGCCGCACGACCTTCACCTCGATGCCGTCGATGGGGGAGACAGGGCGGCGCACGAAATCGCGCTCTCCGTAGCCTTCGAAGGCAAGCCCGGCGTCGGCCAGGGCGGTGAAGGTGTGGCGCTGGGCGTGCCCATCGGGGAGCGCGAAACGGAGGACGCCCGTGTCACGCTCGACGCGGCGGAGGGGGACGTCTGTGGCGCGGTCGGGGAGGGTCACGGCCGACTCGGTGGGGACGAACGCGGGGGTGAGGGGCTCGACCACGGCGCTGCAGTCGCGGGTGCGGAGGGACTCCGCGTTCGCGACGACGGCGACACCGCCACGGAAGAGGCGGTGGAGAGGCACGAGGCCGAGCGCTTCGACGGCGGCGGCATCGGCGGCGGCCACGACGGCAAGGTCGCCATCCTCGGGAGGGTAGGCTTCGACGGAGCCGTAGAGGTCGAGCAGGGTGTAACGGGGGAGGCGGAGGCGGGAAGCGAGGAGGTCGGTGAGGTTGGGGAGCTCGGTGGCGAGGCGCACACCGTCGAGGGAGGCGGGGTTGGGGACCTGGCCGGGTTCGAGGCCGGCGCCGGGCGCGGCGCAGAGCCAGACCTCGGTGGCGGGGCCGGGGAGGGCGCCGACGCGCACGACCTGCTGGCCAGGGAAGCGGGCCTGGAGCTCAGCGACCCAGACATCGCTGCAGATGCCGAGGTCGTAGTTGCCGAGGGCGACCTGGATGGGGATATCGCGCTCGCGGAAGACGCGGAAGCGGAAACCGCGCTCGTTGACCTCGGAGCGGAGGAGGCGGGAGCCGGCCTCGTAGCCGTCCATGGCGAGACCCCGGGCGGCCAGCAGCTCGCCTATGGGCTCGCGCAGGGAGCCTGTGGGCACGGCCAGGCCGAGCGGCGCGGCTGCGCTGCTCATTTGCGCTGCAGCACGAACTGGACCACCTCATCGAGGGTGGCGCGTTCGAGGGAGGAGTCGGAGGCGGTGGCGGCGATGCCGGCGGGCCCGACGATGAGGCGGATGGCGGCATCGTGAGCATCGCCGAGGGCGGCGGAGATGCCGTGCCGGTGGAGGGAGCTGGCGAGGCGGAGGGCGTCGGCGAGGCCGGCCTCGCGCTCAGCGACGATGGCCACGGAAGCGCCGCGGGCGGGCGCACCGCCGAAACGCACGGAGAGGCGGTCGGCGTCGAGGGCGAACCCGCAGGCGCTCTCGGGGGCGTTGGGGCCGGCGGGCTGGTAGCGACCGCCGCGTCCCCAGGCGCCATCCTCACCACGCAGCTCCCACGTCACGCCGGAGTAGTAGTCGAAGTCGAACGGGAGGGTGAAGTCGATGGCCACGGTGCGGCCGGTCGCGACGAGGGCGGCGGCGACCTCGCGCAGCTCCTCCAGGGGGGCGACGGCGCCGGGGAGTCCGGTTCGCGCGAGGGCGATCAGGTTCTCGACGAGGGCAAGCTCGCCGGAGCCGCCGAGGGCGGCCTCCACAAAGGCGAGCGCTGCGGGCTCGCCGGCGAACGCGTCCTGGACGGCCACAAGGCCGTTCCCGGCGACATCGTCGAGGAGGGCGCGGCGGGGGAGCACGTCGGTCAGGCCGGCGGCATCGACGGCGGCGCGGGCGACGCCCGCGTGCGTCAGGCGCAGGTCGACGGGCAGGGAGAGCGCCGCGAATGTATCGGCGGCGACGGCCAGCACCTCAAGGTCGCCGACGACCGGCGGCGCGCCGCGGGACTCCAGGGCGCACTGCCCGTCCCCGCCCTCCGCGCCGCGGGAGAAGCTCTTGACGTAGAAGAGGGGGGCGGGGAGCTCGATCCCCGCGCCGGGGCAGCTGCGACCCTCCCCCCCCGTCGAAGACCCCTTCCGGGGCGCCCCCCGCCAGTGGGGCTACGAAGAGATTCGCACCCCCACGGTCGAGAGCTACAGCCTCTTCACCTCCGCCGGCGCCCTCTCCCCCGAGATGCTCGCCGGCGCCTACACCTTCC
>JAPOQN010000016.1 GCA_026710655.1 Chloroflexota bacterium
CTGCGCCGCGCCCGTGATCATGTTCTTGATGTAGTCGGCGTGACCGGGACAGTCCACGTGCGCGTAGTGACGGTTGTCCGTCTCGTACTCCACGTGCGCAATCGCGATCGTGATGCCGCGCGCGCGCTCCTCCGGGGCGTTATCGATCGAATCGAACTCCCGGAACTCCGCCTCACCCTTCAGCCCCAGCACCTTCGTGATCGCCGCCGTCAGCGTCGTCTTGCCGTGGTCCACGTGCCCGATCGTCCCCACGTTTACGTGCGGCTTCGTGCGCTCAAACTTCGCCTTCGCCATCGCGAATCCTCCGTGCGGGTAGTGGCTTCACCGCATCCCCTGTTGCGGGGGCGGCGCGCCCTGGAGCCCTCATCCAGATTTGAACTGGAGACCTCGTTCTTACCAAGAACGCGCTCTGCCAACTGAGCTATGAGGGCCTAGTCCGCGTGTGCGTTATTGATAGTAGCGGGATTTTCGTTGTGGGGGAGTGGGGGCACTGCCTCTGTGATCGCTCCCAAGAGTGGGTTCGCACACTACACTCGGTTCATGGCAACCCTGCGGATCAACAACGTGCCCGACGAGCTGCACGAGCGGCTGCGCCGCCTCGCGCGCAAGAGGAACTGCACCATGAGCGCGATCGTGCTCGCGGCAGTCGAGCGCGAGATCGAGCGATTCGAGTGGCGCGAACGCATGGCCAACCGCCCCATCGTCGACCGTGGCCCAGATGAGACGGTTGCCGAGGCCCTTGCGGAAGCGCGAGCGGAGCGGGACCGCCAGATGGACGAGTGGGCCCGCCCCTAGTCCAGACCGCGCTTCGCCAGCTCCTTCGGCATCCGCTCGGCGTCGGCGCTGAGCAGAGGGCCGCGCTCCTCGTCGGTGAGGGTGCCGGCGGTGTCCTTCGCCATCTTCCCGCCGTCGAAGAGGATCCACTTCTCGGGGATGACCTCGAGGACAACGCGCAGGGGCGAGTCGAGACGGTCGACGAAGGCCATCGCCGACTCCTCGTCGGGGCTGATCTTGCGGGCGAGGGCCGGGTAGAACCAGTCCTTCGTCTCCTGGTCGTCGTGGATGATGCAGCGGCCCTTGGCTGTGGCCTGGCCACCCGGGGCGCCCGAGTCGGGCGCGCAGGCGGCGCTGCTTACGATGACAGAGACGCGCGGGTCGCGGCGGATGGCGGCGACGCGGTGGCGGTGGACGGCGCAGGTGATCCAGAAGCGCCCATCCTGCCAGACATAGGCGTGGATGACGCCGACGGGCCAGCCGTCGCGCGTGCTCCAGTTAAGCGCGCACTCCCTGGCGTTGGTGAGCAGCGACTCAAGCTGCTCGTCGTCGAGGGGGTAGCCGGAAACGGTTTCGTGGTCTTGTGCGCCCGCCATCTGTAGGCCTCCAGGAGGGTGTTCGTGGCCGCGCCCTGCGCGGCTCCCGAACCGTGGCAGAGCCGGGGGCGCGCGTCAACGGGTGGCACTCTATGCTCGAAGCAGCCATGCGAGTTGTCGCCCCACGAGAGATCAAGGAGCCTGAGGACCTCTCGTTCCTGAGCACGGCCCACCTAGCAGAGGGTGCGCTGGAGATCGACCTGACCGATGTCGAGTGGATCTCGCCGCTGGGGGTTGTAGCGGTAGTGGCGACCTGCCTGCGGGCGGATGACCTAGAGGTTGAAGCGAGCCTCGCACTTCCGGAGAACCGTGCCGTACGGACTTACCTGTCTGAAGTCCAATTGCTGGACGAACTGGCGGCGCGTGGTTGGACCTTGACGAGCGACGGCGTCCTCGACCAGCAGGTCGCCACAGCGGGTCGGCCTGGCTGGTCAGCCCGCGGAGACATCGACTTTGAAGCCTTTGCAGGAGCCTCCGTTCTCTCCCGCCGCGGCGGGTCGGTATCGACGACCCTTGACGACATCGATATTGACCCCAACCTCACCTTCGCCCCCTTCCTACCGGTTTCTCGGCTTACGACCACGAGAGAAGTGGACCTTGCCGCAGATAGACTCGAGGACGCGTTGCGGGCGGCCCCGCACCTCCGCGGGGGAGTGTTCGACGAGCTATTCACCATCGCTGTGGAGCTAACGAATAACGCTCGGGAACACGGCTCGGATTGCTACGCTGTGGCACAGGCTCATAGCGGGCGGACCAGCGGCACTCCTGGAATCCACATCGCCGTCGCCGACTTCGGACCGGGGCTGGCCGAGACCCTTCGGGGGGAGTACGGGGAGATGTCCGACGCCGAGGCCATCGTCCATGCGTTTATCGAGCAGGTCAGCGGTACGGGAGAGAGCGAACGAGGCTTCGGACTGACCCAGATCGCCGCCATCGTTGATCGAGACCCGGGAAGCATCCTCCACATCATCTCGCAATCGGGGCACGTCGTACGAACAGACCGACGGTTCAAAGTCAGCGAGAACGACGCTCTGCTGTTTCAGGGAACCCTCGCCACGGCATATCTTCCTTCTCCCTTCCTATAATGCTCGCAGGGGTCGACGCGTGAACATCGTTCTTTCGAAGCACGGCCGCACATTCGCCTCGCGTCCCCGTGCCCGCGAGGTCTTTGGCGAGGCATTCACCTCCTCACATGCCGCTTCCGTCACGATCGACGCGAGTGATGTCTACATGAGCCCTTCGTTCATCGCCGAAGTGCTGGTAATGCTGGTAAAGGAGAGGGGCCTCAAGCGGGTGGTGGTGCGAGGGGCAAGGGAGCATCCCGCCCAGGTGGCGCAACACCTCGCCGAGAAGTTCGGTTTTGCCGACCGCGTCGAGGTCGAGCAGCCGGCCCTGCCGACCACCTAGCACCCTCCGCTTCCGCCTGCCGACCGCAGGGGCTACGCTCGCGGCCATGGGCATAGACGCGCTTACGCACGACCTCGCCGGCAACCTTGTCGTCCCCGCGACCGATGCGGAGTGGGACGAGTGGGTCTCGGCCTCGCGGGTACGCAACCCCCTGCTCGACAACCCCCTGCTCGACTGGCTCGACCTCTACGGCGAGGCGAACGGCTTCGTTCGCGACGAGGTCGAGGAGCCGCACGACTTCCTGCGGTTCCTGTTCGGGCAAGGGAACGCGTTCGAGGCGGCCGTCGTGGAGCACCTGCGCGGGCTCGTCGAGGTGCGCACGATCCTGCCTGAGGACTCGACCCACGAGCAGCGCCAGGACCTCGCCTTCGCGGAGGCAACGTTCGCGGCGATGGCGGAGGGCGTACCGATTGTCTTTCAGGGGTCGCTGCGCGACGCGGAGTCCCGCACCTACGGCGGTCCCGACCTGCTCGTCCGCAGCGACGTGCTGGCGGAGCTGTTCCCGAAGTCGCTCCCGGCCGCGGAGGCCGCCGTCCCCGCCTCCGACCTCGACATCGGGGAGCGCCACTACCGCGTGGTCGACATCAAGTTCTCGACCCTCCACCTGGCGGCGGGGGGCGAGCTCGGCAACGGCGGCTCGGCGCCCGCTTACAAGGCCCAGGTCTACATCTACAACCGCGCGCTGGGGCGGCTGCAGGGCTACCTGCCGCCCGAGGCCTTCGTGCTGGGCCGGGGCTGGGACCAGACACGGCGGGGCGAGACGACTCGCTGCGACAGCTGCATGGACCTGGTCGCGCCCGTCGCCAACGACTACGCCTCCTACGGACGGGGGCGTCTGTCGGACCAGGTCGACCAGGCGGTCGACTGGGTCAGGCGCGTGCGCCGGGAGGGGCAGGACTGGCACGCGCTCCCCGAGCCGTCCGTCGAGGAGTTGCGCCCCAACGCCAAGGGCGACGCCGGGGAGTGGTCGAGCGCCGTCAAGGAGATCGTGAAGCAGGGCGAGGACCTGACGCAGCTCTGGTGGGTCGGGGTCGCGAAGCGGCGGGAGGCGAACCGGGAGGGGATCACCCGCTGGACGGACCCGCGCGTCACCCCCAAGGCGGTCGGCGTCGAGGGGCGCACGACGGCTCCGAACCTGCAGGCCCTCCTCGACGTGAACCGGGAGCCCGGCCCGGGCGTGCGTCCGGCCCGCATCGCGGCCGCGCGCTCCGAGTGGATCGACGAGGCGCCGGTCGAGTTCTACGTGGACTTCGAGACGGTTGGCGACCTGGACGACGACTTCTCGCGCATCCCGAAGCGGGGCGGGCAGCCGCTCATCTTCATGGTCGGCTGCGGGCACCTGGAGGCGGGGGAGTGGGTCTTCGAGTGCTTCATCGCCGACCGGCTCGACGAGCCTTCCGAGGCGAAGGTGATCGACGACTGGTTCGAGCACATGACGGCCGTCCGCGACCGGCTGGCGCCGGGCGTGGACCCGAAGGTCATCCACTGGTCGCCCCACGAGACGATCACGCTGGAGACAGCCTTCGATGCCGCCGTGAGGCGCCACCAGGCGACGGGCTGGGAGCACACGCGAACGCGGCAGCCGTGGCCCCACCCCAACTGGTTCGACTTCCTCAAGCGGGTGATGAAGGAGGAGCCGGTGGTGGTGCGGGGGGCGCACGGCTTCGGGCTGAAGGCGGTCACGAACGGGATGCACGCCCTCGGGCTGGTGGAGACCAGCTGGGACGAGGGTCCCGCCGACGGCCTCGGGGCGATGGTGGGGGCGTGGTGGTGCGACCGAGAGGCGGATCGGTCCGGCGGCAGCATGCGCGACCTCGAGGTGATGAAGGGCATCGAGCGCTACAACGAGGTCGACTGCAAAGCGATGATGGAGCTGGTGCGCTACCTGCGCCGCAGCCACTGAGGTAGTGCAGCCCTAGCCGAGGTCCCCCTGCCAGAGGTGTCGCACGAAGTCGTTCGCGGGGAGAATGTCGATGCCGTCGCCGGTCCGTCGCGCGCGGGTCTCAAGACAGACGACGATTCTGCGGGACACGCCGGGGTGCTCCTCGGTGAGAGTGCGGAGACCCTTCAGGTGGTCGCTGGTGATGCGGGCGCTGGCCTTCGCCTCGATCGCGAGTCGCATGTCGCCCAGCACGAAGTCAACCTCGATGCCGCTCGGGATCCGCCAGTAGGTCAGGCGCTCATCGAGATGGCGGTAGGCGATGAGGGCGGAGAGTTCATGGAACACCCAGTTCTCGAAGGCCTTGCCGTAGAGGGCGGAGCCGCGTTCCAGCTCTCCGCGCCGGGCCAGGCGGTTCACAACACCGACATCTTCGAAATAGAACTTCGGAGCCCCGGCGAGGCGGCGCTTCGCGCGTCGACGCCAGCGCGGCAGCCAGCGTGCAAGCAGGGTGTCCTCAAGGATGCCGAAGTAGGCCTTGGCGGTGGGGCCGGACACGCCACACTCGCGGGCGATGTTCGAGTAGTTGACGGGATCGCCGTCGCTGAGGGCGGCCGCATCGAGAAAGTCCGAGAAGGCTGGGAGGTTGCGGACCAGCCCTTCGGCGGCAACCTCCTGGCGCAGGTAGTCGGCGATGTAGGCATCGAGCATCCGCCGGGGTTGGTCGGCCTCGTACGTGCTGGGCAGGTAGCCGTGGTTCAGCATCCGATCAAGGTCGAACGCGTCGCCCAGCTCTTCAGCCGTCAGGCCCCGCAGTTCATAGCGCAGGGCGCGCCCACCCAGCAGGTTGGCGCCGCCGCGCTTCACCTTGCGCGCACTGGAGCCGCAGAGTGCAAAGGAAGACCCTCGGTTCTCCATGAGCCAGTGGACCTCATCGAGCAGGGCGGGAACCTTCTGAACCTCGTCGATGACTATCTGGCGGTCGGCGTCCGGGCCGGCTGCCTCCAACTCCTGCCGCAAGAGTTCGGGGCGGGTGGCGTAGCGGCGGAACTCGTCCGCTTTGAGGAGATCGACCCACACAGCGTCCGGGTAGCGCTGCCTGAGCAGGGTGCTCTTCCCCGCCTGGCGCGGTCCCCACAGGAAGAAGGTCTCCGTTCCGGATCCCGGAAGCGTGAGTGAGCGCTGAAACATGTACTTCAGATTATCATGATAATTCAAAACCACGATTTGAATTAGCCAAGTACCGACTGAATTGGGAACGATCCGGGGGCTTCCCGCGTATTTCTTCTCAGGATGGTATTGGCGGGGATTGCACCGCAGCGCGAACACTACCCCAGCGGAATAGCGAAGGGTGACAGGCGTATGACCGACGACGAAGCCGTTCTGCGCTGCCAGGACGGCGACCGCGAAGCCTTCCGCCACCTGGTGGAGCAGTACAAGAACCCGCTCTACGGCACGGCTTACCTGATGACGGGGAACGCGGCCCAGGCCGAGGAGCACGTGCAGGACGCCTTCCTGCTGGCCTGGAGGGGCATCCGCACCTTCCAGCCGGGCCGCCCCGTGAAGCCCTGGCTGATGCGCATCCTCGTCAACTCCGTCCTCGGCCAGCAGCGCAAGCGCTCGCTGACAACCGTCCCCCTGGAGGAGTCCTTGCCGCTGGAAGCGCCCTCCGACCGAAGCGAATCGATCGAGGCCAAGGAAGACCGCGAGGCCGTGCGGCAAGCCCTCGCCCAGTTGACCCCCGAACACCGACAGGTCGTGGTGCTGCGGTACTTCGCCGACCTGACGGTCCCACAGGTCGCCCGTTCCGCCGGCGTGCGGGAGGGAACAGTCAAGTCTCGGCTGCACCGAGCGCTCCGCCAGATGCGTGAGCTGCTGGAGCAGTCCGGTGTGATGGAGGTGGCCGGCAATGGCGCGTAACGAGATGCCGGATCAGGAGATGGAACGACGCCTTCGCGAGCACTTCAGCGAAGAGGCTCGCGAGTTGCAGGCCCCGGACGACCTCTGGGCGCGACTTGAGGGACGCCTGGGAAAACAGCAGCCGCCGCGCTTCGCTTTCTTGCGTGGCGGAGCCGCCGCCATTGGCGCGACTCCCTGGATCCCCGCGGCGGCAGCGGCCGTCCTGGTTGTGGGCCTTGGGATCGGGGCCTGGGCCCTGGCCGGCGGCCCCGGCGATAGCGGCGACGACGACGACGACAGCGCCCCCGTCGCAGCCGCAGCGACACAGGCAGCGGCAACGGCCTCCGCGACGGAGGCAGCGGCGGCCACCGAGGCAGCGGCAACGGCCTACGCAGCGGAGGCAGCGGCAGAGGCAGCCGCGGAGGAAGCTCCCGCCCAGGAAGCAGCCACGGCAGCGGCAAGGGCGGCTGCCACGCCCACGCCCGCACAGGCCGCTGCCGCGCAGGCAGCGACCGCGACGGAGGCGCCAGCCGCTACGGAGGCAGCCGCTGCTACGGAGGCAGCCGCCGCTACCCAGGCAGCCGCCGCGACGGAGGAAGCTGCTGCCGAAGAGGAAGAACCCCCGGCAGTAGCCGAGGCGGCGCCCCGGGAAGAGCCGGCGGAGCCGTCCGAAGACGCGGCCGAGGTCGGCGGTGCCGAGGAAGAGATGGCCGAAGGCATGGCCGGCGACGACATGGCCGACGACGCCATGATGGAAGACGAGGCCGAAGAGGCAGCCGACAGCGCCTCCTGGTCCGGCCGCGGCGACGCGCCGGACGAGCCGCTGGAGCGGGAACAGGAGCAGCCCTCGGACACGACGTTCCAGGACTACGAGCGCGCAGGCTTTGTGGACACGTCGACCGACGCCGTCTCCACCTTCAGCCTCGATACCGACCGCACGTCGTACTTCCTCGCCCTCACCTGGGCTCGCGCCGGCTTTACGGTCGAGCCCGACTCCGTGCGCGCGGAGGAGTGGATCAACGCCTTCGACTACGCCTACGCCGGACCGGGCAACGACAGCAGCTTCGCCATCACGAGCGACCTCGTGGGGCACCCGCTGGAGATCGACTGGCACGTCGCCCGCGTCGCCTTCCAGGCGCCGGAACTGCGCGACGACGTTCCCCTGAACGTGACCCTGGTGCTCGACGCCTCGGGCTCGATGTCCTGGGGGAACCGCGTGGCCATTGCCCGCGAGGCGGCGGAGACCATCCGCCAGAGCCTGCGGCCCCGTGACCGCATCGCCGTCGTGCACTTCACGGCCGGCGTGCTCGACGCCTACACCGTTGAGCACAGCACGCCCGACGACGAGGACGTTGTCTGGTCGATCGGGCGCCTGGCGGCGCACGACAGCACGAACGTGCAGGCCGGCCTCAACCTCGGGGTCGAGCTGGCGGCCGAGGCCCGCCGCGAGCGGCCCGACGCCTACAACTACATCATCCTGATGTCGGACGGCGTCGCGAACGTCGACACCACGGATCCCTTCGCCATCCTCGAAGGCGCGCCGGACACGGACAGCAAGAACCCGCTGCGGCTAATCACCATCGGGGTCGGCATCGAGAACTACAACGACGTGCTGCTCGAGCAGTTGGCCCAGCACGGCAACGGCTGGTACCGCTACCTCGACGACACGGCCCAGGCGCAGGAGACGTTCAGCCGCGAGCGCTGGCTGGCGCTCTCCTCGCCCTTCGCCGACCAGACGCGCGCCCAGGTGACCTGGGACCCGGCGGTCGTGAAGGCCTGGCGCATCGTCGGCTACGAGAACCGGGTCACGCCCGACCACACCTTTACGCAGAACCGCCGGGAGTTCGCCGAGATTCCCTCCGGGACGGCCACGACGGTGCTCTACGAGCTCGACCTGCACGCCGACGTCGACACCTCGGCCGTGCTGGGGAGCGTGGAGGTGCGATGGGTCGACCCGGCCACGGGCGCCTCGGTCAGCCAGACGGCAGCGGTCACGGGCCGCACCGACTCCCGCTTCGGCGATAGCGATCGCTACCTCAGGCTCGGGGTTATTGTGGGGCTCGCGGCCGATCGCTACAGCGCCCTCTCGCCCCAGGTCGAGAACGCCACCGTCGACTACAACGGCATCCACGGCGACCTCTCCGTCCTGCTGCGGGAGTTCGCCGCGCTGCAGGGCCAGCTGGGCACAACCCGGGCCTACGACGACTTCCGCTTCCTCCTGGAGCAGCTAACGGCGGCAGCAGCCGAGCAGGCCCCCTCCTCGGGTTACAGCCAGTGAGCCGGTCAACCGGCTCACGCGGGCGGCATCCAGACAACCGCACACAACGGACAAAGGAGACTCAGATGCGACTCCCCACACGGTTCCTCCGGACCCTCGCGGCCACCGCCGCGATCTCGCTCCTCGCCATGGCGGTTATCGCCTGCGGCGACGACGACGATGACGACGACTCCGCGGCGGCGCCCGCCGCCACGCAAGCCGCTGCCGCCGAGGAGCAAGCAGCGGCGGCCACCGAAGCTGCCGCCGCTGCCGAAGCCGCCCCTGCGGAAGCCACCGCAGCGGCAAGCCGCGCTCGCCCGGTGGAGGAAGCCGCCGCCCAGGAGGCCCCCGCATCGTCGAGGTCTCAGGAAGCGGCGGACTCGTCCGAGCCGGCGCCACCGCAGCGGGCCTCCCCGCCCGATACCGACTTCGAGAACTACGGCCGGACGCCCTACGTCGATACCGCGGAGGACGCCGTCTCGACGTTCAGCCTCGACACCGACCGGACCTCGTATTTCCTCGCCCTGAACTGGGCTCAGAACGGGTACGTCGTGGAGCCCGACTCGGTGCGCGCGGAGGAGTGGATCAACGCCTTCTCCTACGGCTACGACCTGCCCCGGCGGGACGACAGCTTCGCCATCACGAGCGATGTCCTGGAGCACCCCCTCGGGGGCGGCCGGCACCTCGCCCGCATCGCCTTCCAGGCCCCGAAGGTGCGCGACGACATCCCCCTGAACGTGACGCTCGTGCTCGACGCATCAGGGTCCATGAGGGACGGCAACCGCGTCGCCATCGCCCGCGAGGCGGCGGAAGCGATCCGCCAGAGCCTCACCTCACGGGACCGCATCGCGGTGGTGCACTTCACCACCGAGGTCATCCACAGTCTGACCGTGGAGCACAGCCGGCCCGACGACGGTGACGTTGCCTGGTCGATCGGCCAGCTCACCCCGAACAATTCCACGAACGTGCAGGCCGGCCTCAACCTCGGCGTGCGGCTCGCGGACGAGGCTCGCCGCGAGCGGCCCGACGCCTTCAACTACGTCATCCTGATGTCCGACGGCGTCGCCAACGTGGACGCCACCAACCCCTTCGCCATCCTCGATTCCTCGCCGGACAGGGACTACCGTAACCCGCTGCGGCTGATCACCATCGGGGTGGGCATCGCGAACTACAACGACGTGCTGTTGGAGCAGCTGGCCCAGCACGGCAACGGCTGGTACCGCTACTTCGACGACACCGCCCAGGCACGGGAGACCTTCAGCCGCGAGAACTGGGTCGCCCTCTCCACGCCCTTCGCTGACCAGACGCGCGCCCAGGTGACCTGGGATCCGCGCGAGGTCAGCTCCTGGCGCATCGTCGGCTACGAGAACCGCATCACGGCGGACCACACCTTCGAGCAGAACCGCCGGGAGTTCGCCGAGCTTCCCTCCGGGTCCGCCACGACCGTCTTCTACGAGCTGGTGCTGTTTGACCAGAGTCGCGGCGGCTCGGCCACGCTGGGGAACGTCGAGGTGCGCTGGGTCGACCCGGTCTCGGGAACGTCGCTCACGCAGTCGGCCCCGGTCAGCGGCCGCCCGGACGCCCCGTTCGACGCGGGCGACCGGCACCTCCGCTTTGGCTCCATCGTGGCGCTCTCGGCGGACCGATACAGCGCGCTCACCCCGCAGGTCGAGAACGCCTCGGTGGACTACGGCGGGATCTACGACGACCTCGACGCGCTGCAGGCGGAGCTGGGCTCGCTCGAGGCCCGGATGGGCTCGACGCAGGCATTCCGCGACTTCAGCTTCCTGCTCGACCAGCTGACGGCGCGGGCAGAGGAGCTATCGCCGGATTCAGGCTACAGCCAGTGACGAGCCCCCTCGCACGACACCGGCTGTAACGCGCGAAACCGGCCGCGGCGGTCAACACCCCACCACCCGCCGCGGCCGGCTCGCGCATCCCCGATCTGGCCCCCCAGGTGGGCCGCGCCCGAGACCGATTGCGGCACGAATGCAAGGCTGAGGCCCGCACGCCTCCACCCTTCCTTTCCTAATAGTTCCTGAACCCTTTACGCACACCTGAGGCATAAGGTGGTTGTGCGATGAAGAAGGAACAGACAGGGAACAACCAGCGACGTATTCCGGGACTCATCCGGGAACTAGTGGACCGGTTCTCAACGGTGCACCAGGAACGCTCTCGCTGGAGGGAGGTTCAGAATGCCTGCCCAGGTAACCAGACTCGCAGCCCTGCTGGTGGTGGTGGTGATCGCGATGGAAGCCTTCGCTCTCCCCGCCGACGTTTCCGCGACCACCGGCGACCGGCCGTTGGTGTCCTTCACGGCGCCCGGCTCGATCACCGAGGGTGAGCCGGCCGTATTCACATTCAGGCGCACCGGCGACCTCTCGGACGAGCTCTACCTGAACCTGGACTTCTACTTCGAGGGCGAATTCCTGCAGACCGACGAGATGCCCGAGGTGTGGTTCGCGGCAGGCGAGGCGGAGACTGTTCTGTCCATCCCAACGGTCGATGACAGCACGCCCGAGCCCGATGGCTCCATCGGCGTCCACCTGCAGCTACGCTACTTCGACCCGGAGCCGTACGACCCCCAGGCCCCCGTCTATCTGCAGGTAACGGTGCGGGATAACGACTAAGGGGGCATCGCTGGGCCCTACCAGCCCCGCGGGAAGCACCCCCTACAGGCCCGGCCTTCTCCATCGAGCACGCAGGCCCAGTCCGGCCAGGGCCACCCCCACGACCGCGAACACCACCCAGGCCAGAGTCGTCCGACCGCCCGGAAGTGGCGCCGACAGGCCGCTGCCGGTGTCAGCGGCATCAGGGGGCTGCACGCTGTTGAGCGCGTAGGCGATCCGGGCGTAGTAGAGGCTGGTGAGCCCTTCGAACCCGGAGTCGGTTCCCACGATGAGCCAGAGGCTGCCCTCGTCGTCAGTCGTGACAGTCAGGGGTGCATCCGCGTTGGTGAGGGTCTTGATGGCATAGGTGTCGCCGGACGCTTCGGGGTGGGCGATGTCCCCCAGTACGACCATCGCCTCGCCGCCGGTGCTCTGGTTGCCCTTGTCGATGTTCATCCGCAGGTGGCCGATGGCGTCCACCGCTGTCGTGGGCTCGATGGTGGCGGCTCCGGCCTTCACGAACACGCTCTCTCCCGGCGAGCCCCCGATCCCGACCAGCCCCGGGGGAACGTCGGTCGCGAGGTCGATGGAGACCGAGACCGAATACACGGTGTTCGGCTGCAAGCCGCCGACCTGCCGCTTCAGGTACATGAACAGGTCGTCGCTACGGTTGTGCCCCTGGACGTAGATGCCGCCGCCAGCGAGTCCCTCTGGAAGGGGGCGGTGGCCGCTGTCGAGCTCGTAGAGGTCGTGGTCGTAGTCCGCCGGGAGGTCGGCGAACGCGACCGCCCACCCCTCGGGGTCGTGGTCGAAAGTGAAGGCAAAGGCGGCGTCTTCCCCGCCCTCTGCGCGGACAGGCGGGCTGCCGGCCAGCACGGGCGCCAGGAGGACGAGCAGGGTGAGGCAGGGGAGCCAGGTCCGCCACGAAAACCGAGCGCCCTCTGTGGTGCCTCGCAAGGGGATGCACCTCCCGGAAGGAAAGAAGCTGGTGGAGGGGGCAGGATTCGAACCTGCGTACCGCTTTGCGGGGCAGATTTACAGTCTGCTGCCTTTAACCACTCGGCCACCCCTCCACCTGGTAAGCCCAGGAGGGGACTCGAACCCCTAACCTGCTGATTACAAATCAGCCGCGCTGCCAGTTGCGCCACCTGGGCAGGGGAGCGACCCCTTCCCGTTGGGGGCCGTGTGACACCGCCTTGCGGCGGCGGCTCTGCGAGTATCGCCCCGCGCACCCTCACCCGCAAACGGAACGGCCTGCCCGCGACACCGGGGCCTTGGCGCTCCCGCGCCGGGCCGCGAGGCTCCCGCCCAATCCCACTCGTGGAGGTACGCGATGAACGACGAACCGGTAATCGGCGCTGACGACGCGCAGAAAGACGGCACCGAGAGCCACGCAGAGCCCGTGATCGGCGGGCCGGCGGACGAACCGTCCCCGGAGGACGCGAGCGAGGCCGAGCTCGCCGAGCTGCTGCGCGAAACCCTGCTCGCCGCGCACGACGACCTCTCGCCGGCGGACCTGGAGGGGGAGAGCCCCGCGGAGGTGCGCGAGCGCTACGTGGCCGTGCGCGCCCGCCTCGAGCGCGAGGCCGCCGAAGCGAAGGGCGCACCGGTGCCCGCCGGCGCCCCGGGGCGCTTCGCCCCCGAACCGGCGAGCGCCTTCGAGAAGATCCGCGAGGGGCTCACGCGGCTCAACGCCTGAGCATCGCGGTCGACGGCGGGGGAGCGCGGGGCTAGCCTGACCCACGGCTGTGACCCACACCATCGAGATTGTCGACCACGACCCCGGCTGGGCCGAGGCGTTCGCCGCCATCAGCGGTGCGGTGGCGGCGGCCCTGGGTCCGCTGGCGCTGCGAATCGAGCACGTCGGCAGCACCTCCGTGCCTGGGCTCGGCGCGAAGCCGATCGTCGACCTCGATGTGGTCATCGAGTCGCCCGCCTTGCTCCCACCCGTCGTGGAGGCGCTGGCGGCGCTCGGCTACTCCCACAAGGGCGATCTGGGCATCGCGGGCAGGGAGGCCTTCGGTCGCGAGGACGACACCGTTCCGAGGGACGGCTCGGGGCGGGCGTGGCCCGCGCACCACCTGTACGTCTGCGCCCGGGAGAGCAGGGAGTTGCACCGCCACGTCCGGTTCCGCGACTACCTCCGGAGCCACCCCGACTCCGCTGCTTCGTACGAAGCGCTCAAGCGCGCGCTCGCGCAGCGGCATCCCCACGACATCGAGTCCTACATCGAAGGCAAGTCAGAGTTCGTCGAGGGCATCCTTGCGGTCGACGGCGGGGGAGCGCGGAGCTAGCATCGGCGGCAGGGGGAAACGATGAACGTTGCCATCCTCGGCCTGGGACGTTTCGGCACGCAGCTCGCGCGCGAGCTCGCCGCGCTCGGCATCGATGTGCTCGGCGTCGACCGCGACGGCGGCCGCGTCAACGAAGTCGTCGAGACGGTGCTGCTGGCCGCCGAGGGGAACGTCGAGGAGGTCGACTTCCTCGAGTCGCTCTCGCTGCACAACTACGACTCGGTGGTGGTGGCCATCGGCAGCGACGTGGCCACGAGCGTGCTGGTCACGCTCACGCTGAAGCAGCGACTGCGCCTGACGCACGTGGTCGCCAAGGCGAGTTCGGAGGAACACACGCGCGCCCTGGAGCTGGCGGGCGCCGACGTGCTCGTGAACCCGGAGCGGGAGTCGGCGCAGCGGCTGGCGCACACGCTGGGCAGCAGCGACATCACCGACTACATGGCTCTGGGGGGCGCGCAGGGCATCGCCCGCGTGCGGGCGCCCTACTCGGCCACGGGCCACGCCATCGGCGAGCTCGACATCGCCGGGCGCTACAACGTCTTCCTGCTGGCCCGGCTGCGAGAGAACTCGGTCACCTTCAACCCGGACATGGAAGAGACGGTGCAGAACGGGGACTTCTGGATCGTGGCGGGCCGCGACGACCACCTGCGCGACCTGCAGCAGTAGCCCCCGCCCACGCCGCCCATACAAAAGCCGCCCGCGTTGCCACGGGCGGCTTTGCTGTTCCCGGCGGAAAGGAGGAAAACACCGGGAGTGTCGAAGCGGAGCGGCTTAGGCCGCCCTGCTCATGCGGTGCTCCTCGTTGGTGATGAAGTCACCCTCGGAAAGCCAGTTCTTGAACTCCTTCACGGCGCCACACTCGTAGCAACGCCCGAGGCTCATGGGCCCGGACGGCTCGTCGATGCGCCAGCGGTGGAAATGCTGGGGCTTCGAGGCGGTGTGTTTGGTGCTGCGCTTGTTCATGACCGTACCTCCAAGGTTGACGTCGTGGGGCCGCTGCCCTACGCTCCTAAAGAAGAACCTCCGCTACTATGTTTTCCGAAGTTCTGGTACAAGTCTAGCAGGAGCGCCGAAAGCGTCAAGCGGTGGTTCCCCAGGCCCTCATCCGGCCTTTACCGTGGAGAAGCACAGGTCCATGGCCCGATCAAACGGCAACGGCACATCTCGCAAGTACGGGCACGCGTGCCTGATCGCGCAATCGCTCGACGTACTGGGTGACCGCTGGACGCTGCTCGTGCTGCGGGACCTGATGACGGGCCTGCATCGCTACACCGACATCCTCAACAACTGTCCCGGCCTCTCGCCCAACGTGCTCGCCGACCGGCTGAAAATGCTGGAGCGCGAGGGCCTCGTCCACCGTCACTACGAGCGCGGCCTTCCGCCGCGCGTCGAGTACACACTTACCGACAAAGGATGGGCCGTACGACCCATCCTTCTTTCATTTGTGGAGTGGGGGATGATCTTCGCGAACCGCTTCACCCGCCAATCCGTCGGAGACACCGTCCCGACGGATTTTGCTGTGCGGATGGTTCCCACCTTCGCCTTCCAGCCCCAGAACGCCGAGGGCGTGAGCGTCTCGCTCGTGCTGGAGATCGACGACTGCGAGGGCTGCAGCGCCTGGACTTTCCAGGTCGATGACGGCCGCCTTATCCCGCAGCGGGGCGGCGCCGCCGCGGACCTGTACTTCCGCACGGACACCAGCGGCTTCTTCCGCTTCTTCCGCGGCGCCGAGCCGTCGGAGTGCGGCGAGCTGCGCGGTCCGGTGGAGCTGGCGAAGTCCTTCCAGTCCTGCTTCGAGCTCGCGCCCCCCGTCCCGGCGGGGGTCTAGGAGCTACAGTCGCGGCGCTGCTTGCTAGCACCTCTTCATTATTGTAATATCCTACTAACAAGGGGTTGAACCTCCGGGCAGCGAGTCAGATGGCCGTAACATTCGACACCCGCAAAGCCGTGAAGAAGCTCCGGGAGAAAGGCGGCTTCTCCGAAGCTGGCGCCGATGCCACCGTGGAAGTCGTATCCGAAGCAACCAGTCCCCTCGTGACTCGCGACGACCTGAGCACCGCGCTTCTCCGCGAACGCCTCTGGGTGATCGGCTCGGTCCTCGCCGTAGCGGGCGCCGCCGTGACCGCAGTCGAGCTGCTCTAGGCGCCAGCCGATCCCCTACTCCGTGACCACCTCCAGGGTGGCGTGGCCGAAGAGGACGGCGAAGCGCCGGCACCACACGACCGCGCTCTTGAACTCCTCGACATCGATGTCGGCCGGGATCTCGTAGTTGAAGGCGCCGTCGGTGGCCTTCAGATCGCCGAGGTTGATGGCCTCCTCCTCCCAGCCGTCGGGGTTGCGGGAGAGGTAGACGAACAGGTCGGGGCCATTGCGCACGGAGAATTCCTCGACGCGCAGGATGTAGACGCCCGGCTCGGTCTCGATGATGAAGGCCTTGCCCTCGGCGAAATGGAAGTCGTCGGAGCCCTGCCAGTCGCCGAAGGCGACAAGGCGGGGCCCATCTTCCTCCTCAGCCTCCCCGGCCTGATCGCCGGAGGCGGCCGCCGTCGTCGAGGCGGGTGTGGTGGCGGCGGCCGCCTCGGCTGCTGAGGTCGCGGTGGACTGGGCGGGTGTCGCGGGAGGCGACGTAGCCGTCGCGGCGGGCGTGGTCTCGGCTATGGCCGAGCGATCGAACTCGGGGGCGGCTTCCTCGAGGAAGCTGCGCTCCCAGAGGGGCGAGAGCAGGTACCAGGCGAGGGGGATGGCAATCGCCAGCAGGGGAAGGCCGATGCCGGCGGTGAGGTACTTGTGCTCCAGCAGCGGGCGGTAGAGCCGCAGCCGCCAGACGGCGGCCAGCGCGCCCACGATCAGGACGATCACGATAGGGAGGATGATCCAGCGGTTGGGGTAGATAAATTCAGAGCCGAAGCGTTCGAGTTCGCCGAAGAATTCTTCCATCTGTACGTTTCCTCTGTACGTTCCTCGCAACCAGTGTAGCCGTGGGGCGCCCGGCGGCTTCGCGGTGCGTCTTTACCTTGGGCCGCCCCCTTGCCTCGCCCTTTCCGAACGCCTACAAGAGGGGTGGCCCCTCGCCGGGGCCGGGGAGCGGGCCATGAAACCAGTCGTCGACCACACGCTCTGCGAGGGCCACGCGCGCTGCGAGGAGACGGCGCCCCAGGTGTTCGAGGTGGACGAGAACGACAAGAGCCAGGTGCTCGTGGAGGTCGTGCCCGAGGAGCTTCGCGATCGCGTCGACGTGGCCGTGCGCGTCTGCCCGCGGCAGGCCATCAGCCTGGAGGGGGCGTCATGACCAGCGGCGCGCCCGCCCGCGACGGCGAAGCCCTCCACCTGAACACGCTCTCCATCACGGATACGCAGCGCTACGTCGAGCGCGGCTACCCCTGGGCGGAATGGGACCTGCTGCGCCGCGAGGCGCCCGTCTACTGGTACGACCGGCCCGACGTCGATCCGTTCTGGGCGCTAACCAGGTACGAGGACGCGCTCACCGTCTCGAAGCGCTCGGACATCTTCATCAGCTCCGACCGGCTGCGCATCTTCCCGCGCACGCAGGAGGAGTTCTCGAAGCGGCGGAAGGCGGAACTGATCGCCCGCTACGGGCCGGAGAAGGCGCGGCGCTTCTACACGCTCAGCTTCATCGACATGGACGACCCCGACCACGCCGCCTACCGCAACCTGACCAACCGCAGCTTCACGCCGCGCGCCATGCGCATGATCGAGGACCACATCGCCGAGCTGGCGGAGGCGTATGCGAGCGGGTTCGCGAAGCAGCTCATCAATACCGTGGCCGAGCAGGGTGAGTGCGACTTCGTGCACGACCTCTCCGTGAAGCTGCCCATGGCCGCCATCTTCGAGATGGTCGGGTTCCCCCGCGACGACTGGGACGAGCTGTTCGGGATCAAGGAGATCGAGTACGGGTCCGACCGGGAGCTGGCGCTCGCCGGCCTCACGCCCGAGGAGCGCGATGTCGAGCGCCGCAAGGCCAACCGCTTCTCGACCCAGTACCTGTTCGACTTCGTCGAGGCCCGGAAGAAGGCGGGGGCGCCCAGCGACTGCCTCGCCGACGTGCTCCTGCGGGCCGAGCTGGACGGGCGCAAGCTCGAGGACGACGAGATCTTCTCGTACATCAACCTGCTCATCGCGGGCGGGCTGGAGACGACCCGGAACGCCACAACCGGCGGCGTGCTCGCCCTGCTGGAACACCCCGAGGAGCGCGACAAGCTCGTGGCGAACCCAGAGCTGCTGCGTCCGGCGGTCGAGGAGATCCTGCGCTGGACCTCGCCCGTGATCCAGTTCGCGCGGGTGGCCACGGAGGACTTCGAGTTGCGCGGCCACACCATCCGCGCGGGCGAGACGGTGGCGATGTGGTACCCCTCGACGAACCGCGACGAGGAGGCCTGGGACGACCCCTACCGCTTCGACATCACGCGCGACCCGAACGACCACCTCGCCTTCGGCGGTTTCGGGGCGCACTTCTGCCTGGGGGCGAACCTGGCGCGCTGGGAGCTACGGGGCATCTTCAAGGAGCTGCTGCCGCTGCTGCCGGAGATGGAGCTCGACGGGCCGCCTTTCCGCCAGGACAGCCTGCACGTGGGGGGCATCGTGAAGATGCCCGTGCGCTACCGGCCCGTCCCGGCGGCGTGACGGACGGCGGCGACGAGTACGAGTTCCGCGAGGTCGACGCCGCCGCGTGGGGGGACTTCGCGTCGCTGTTCGAGGGGCGCGGCGGTCCGAGCTACTGCTGGTGCATGGTCTTCCGCGCGCCCCCGGGGCAATCGCACGCCCCCGACAAGGCGGCGAAGAAGGCGGAGATACGGCGGCGAATCTCCGCGAACGAACCGGTGGGCTTCCTCGCCTACGCGCAGGGCGAGCCCGTTGCCTGGTGCTCGATCGCGCCCGTGGGCACGTTCCAGCGGCTCGGCAAGGGCATCGACACGGAGCGCGAGGGGGTCTGGGCGCTGACCTGCTTCTACGTGCCCAGGCGGCTGCGGGGCCAGGGCCTCGCGCGACGCCTCCTGCAGGGCGCTATCGAGCACGCCCGCGCTCGCGGCGCGCACACCGTCGAGGCCTACCCGGTCGACCCGGACTCGCCCAGCTACGGCTACCTCGGCCGCGTCCCTATGTTCCTGGCGGCGGGGTTCGAGGAGGTGGGGCGGCACGGCACACGCCGCCACGTCATGCGCCTGGCGCTGGGGGAGCACGCCTGACGTGCGCGCGCCGTTCAACGCCCTGGTCATTCCCTTCTACCGCGCGCCCGGGGCGCCGACGCTCTACTGCGTGCTCCTGCGGGCCGATGCCGGGTTCTGGCAGTGGGTGGCCGGGGGCGGCGAGGACTCGGAGACGCCGGCAGAGACGGCGGTCCGGGAGACACGCGAGGAGACGGGCATCGAAGGTCCGCCGTACGCCCTCCAGTCCCAGGCGCGCGTCCCGGTGTCGGCGTTCGCCGCCCGCGACGAGTGGCCGGACGACCTCTACGTCATCCCCGAGTACCACTTCGCGGTCGAGGCGAGCGCCCCCGAGGCGCAGCTCTCCGCGGAGCACACGGCCTGCGAGTGGCTCCGGTACGACGAGGCGTTCTCGCGCCTCCGCTTCCAGAGCAACCAGACCGCTCTCTGGGAGCTCGCCGAGCGCCTGTCGCGGGACGAGCTCGTGCTGGCTTGATCCGGCCAGGAGCCCGGGCGCGGACTACAGCTTGGCGAGCCTTTCGAGCACCTTGCGTCGCCGCTCGATTACGAGCTTGGCCGCTTCCCGGACTCGTTGACGCTCCGGCGCATTGGGCGCCTTCTCCCGAGCTCCCCGGTTTGCCTCGGCATGGCGGTGGGTCTTCTTTGCCTGCGTCCTTTTCGCCATAGCGACTCCAGTGGCTATCGGCGCCCTTGCCTCAGGACGCAGCCAGCGTTGCCCAGGCCACTACAGGCCCTCGTTGATCTCCGCGAGGCCGAGGTCGAAGTACTCGTTCAGGTTCGTGACCGTGCCCGCCAGCAGGAGTGCGCCGAGGGCGATGAGCATGGCCGCGCTCGCCATCTCCACGGCCGGCATGAAGCGCTGCATCTTGCGCACGGCGCGGGCGGCGTCGCCGACGGCGAGGCCGGCGAGCAGGAAGGGGATGCCCAGCCCGGCGGAGTAGAAGGCCAGCAGGTAGGTGCCCGTGGCCGCATCGCCGGAAGTGGCCGCCAGCGTCAGGATGAAGCCGAGGACCGGCCCCACGCAGGGCGACCACCCGACCGCGAAGCCACCGCCCACCATCGCCGAGCGCGTGTAGCCCACGCTGCGGGCACCGCCGAAGTCGGCCTTGAAGGTCCGCTGCAGCAGGTTGAACTGGATGTAGCCCGAGAACTTCGCCCAGGCGACGAGCCCGCCCAGCCCCAGCAGCGCCATCCGCCACGGCTCGTCCCGCATTTCGGCGAACTCCACGATGCCGAAAAAGGCGGCGGCCGTGACTGCCAGCGCGATTGCGGCCACGAGCGGCGACTTCCGCGTGAAGGAGGGGATGAGGAGGGAGCCCAGCACGATGAGCAGGATGCCGGCCGCCGTCTCCAACTCGGGCTGGTAGTCGAGGAGGGCGAAGCCGAACAGGCCCGCGCTGGCTCCGAGCGCGATGAAGACGATGCTCAGGCCGATCACGAACGCGACGGCGTGCATGAACGTCTTGCCGCGGTTGGCGCGAATCTCGCCCTGCTCGACGGTCGCGCCGGCCAGGTTGGTCAGGTAGATGGGAACGATCGGGAGCACGCAGGGCGAGAGGAACGAGAGCACGCCCGCGGAGAAGGCGATGAACGGTCCGCCCGCGCCCTTCAGCGTCTCGCGTGGGTCAACCTCCACGCCGCCGACGGTGAAGATCAGGAACGGCGCGGCGAGCAGCGCGGCGAAGGCAAGGTACACCGCCCCCGCCCTGCCGCTCGGCAGCATGCGCGCCAGACCGGGCCCCGCCGTTTGCCGAGACGCCACCGCGTCCTCCCTCCGAGCCATTATGGCCCGCGGCCCCTCCCGTGCCAGAGGCGGAAGGTAAAGGCAGCGGACGGGCCTTCATCTGGGCGGCGGGCGCTACTCGCGGTCGGCGAGGTCGACGGTCTCGGTGCCAAGGGTGACGGGATTCCCGCCGTCCTCCCAGGTATGGATGCTGTAGACGGCGACCGTCGGGTCGCCCTCGGCGCTCAGGTTGATGGGACCGCTTACGCCGCTGTAGTCGATGTCCGTGCCCTCGTCGATCAGGGCCGCGCACTCGCCGTAGCTGCCGCACTCGACGCCGTCGTGCGTGAGGCTCGCGATGGCGGCCATCATCGCCTCGCCGTCGCTGGGGTCGCCCACGATGCGCGCCGCCAGGGCCATCAGGATGACGCAGTCATAGCCTTCCGCAGCGTAGGCGAGGTAGTCGCCCGCACGGGCGCTGAGGCGCTCCTTGAATGCCTCGTTGCCCTTGGCGGTCTGCGAGATGCCCAGCATCCCGTCGAGCACGGACGGGTTGGAGGCGTCGACGCTCTCCCAGAGGGTGGGGCTGTAGAGGCCGGTGGCGGCGAACTGCCGCTCCGGCCCCACGCCCGACTCGATGAGCTGGCGTACGGTCTCGGAGCCGTCGCTGCTGAAGCCGAGGTTGATCACGATGTCGCCGTCGTAGTTCACGACAGCGGCAACCTCGGCGCTGTAGGAGGCGGTCTCCGGGTCGTAGAGGACCGAGAAGGTCTCGGCGCCGAGCCGCTCGAACTCGTCCCGCAGGAGGGCGTCGAGGGCGTTCCCCCAGGCATCGGCGCGACCGATGATGGCGATACGCGACACGCCCAGGGAGACGACGTAGTCGGCGATGACGGGCGCCATGGCGGTGTCGGGCGGGATGGTGCGGAAGTAGTAGGCGGCGTTCGGTTGGCCGGTGAATACAGGAGAGGTGTTGGATGGCGAGCATTGCGGCACCTGCTCGTCGAAGAGCGTCTGCACGAACGCCTGCGAGACGGACGATGCCGCCGCGCCGACGATGACGTGGGCGCCCTCGCCGGTGAGGCGGCGTGCCCCCTCGAGGCCGGTGGCGGGGTTGGTAGCTGAATCGGCGAGCGAGAGCGTGATCTCTCCACCCTGGGCGTTCACGTCCTCCACGGCGAGGCGCACGGCGGCGATGATGGGCACGCCAAGGAAGGCCAGCGAGCCCGTCTCGGGCAGCACCGCGCCGATGTGCAGCGCCTCCTCCTCCTCCCCGCCACCACACGACCCGACCATGATCGCGAGCAGCACCGCTCCCGCGATCACCGCGTACGTCCGTCCCGCTGGCTTCACCGGAGCCCTCCTGTCTATCGACCTAACCTGCATGCAACCGACAGCCAGGACGATACCAGAGGGCTAACGGCTCGCCGAACTATTCTCCGCTACACTGCGCGCCCAACGGAGGTACACGCGTGAACGAGTTTCGGGGCAAGACAGCAGTCGTGACGGGCGGCGCCGGCGGCATCGGCCGGGCCATGGCGCTGACGTTCGCGGAAGAAGGCATGAACGTCGTCATCGCCGACGTCGAAATGGAGACGGCCGCGAAGACGGCAGCCGAGATCGAGGCCAAGGGGGTGCGCTGCATCACCGTCGAGACGGATGTATCGAGCCGCGCCTCGGTGGGGAACCTCGCCGACCGCGCCTTCGCCGAGATGGGCGGCGTGCACGTCCTCTGCAACAACGCCGGCGTCGTCTCGATGGGCCCCGCCCACCAGCTCACCGACCACGACTGGGACTGGGTCATCGGAGTCGACTTGCTGGGCGTGATCTACGGTATCCAGGCGTTCCTGAAGCGGATGGTGGACCAGGACGAGGCGTGCCACATCGTGAGCACGGCCTCGATCGCGGGGCTCGTGGCGCACCAGGGCATCGCGCCGTACAACGTCGCGAAGTTCGGCGTCGTCGCGCTCACGGAGACGCTGCGCATCGACCTGGGGGAGACGAAGGTGAGCGCCTCGGTGCTCTGCCCGGGCGGCGTGCGCACGCGCATCATGGAGTCCGACCGCAACCGACCGCAGGATCTCGGTGGCCCCGGCGACTTCGAGGCGCGCGCGGGGGCGATGCCCCCCGATCCGATCGAGCCGATGGTTGTGGGCCAGCGGGTGCTCGCCGCGATCAAGGCAGACGCGCCCTACATCGTGACGCACAAGGAGCAGAAGGCGATGGTTGAAGGCCGCTTCAACCCGATCTTGGAGGCCTTCGACCGGCTGTAGGCATTTACAGGTCCCGGCCATCTGTTGTAGGGTCTAAAGGTGAGTCACAGGGCCCAGGTCACGCTTACCGACGAGCAGTATTCTCGCCTACGCGATGAGTCGCGACGCACTGGCCTCAGCTGCGCCGAGCTCATGCGTCGCGCCATCGACCGAAGCTATGCGGAAGGCCCCTCCGGCGGCCTGGACGAGGCTCTTGCCGAGACCTTCGGCCTCTGGAAGGACCGAGAACTGGACGGCGCCGCTTACGTTGACAAGCTGCGTCGCGGCATGGGCCGTCGGCTCGACAGGCGATGACGGTCGTCATCGATACCACCGTTTCTCATCGACCACTTGCGGGGTGACCAACGGGCCCAAGAAGCAATTCGGCTGCCAGCCGGGCGCGGTGAGCGCCTTGCCGCGTCTGTGCTGACAAGGCTTGAGTTATTGGCCGGGATGCGCCCCGGCGAAGAGGACTCGATCCTGCGTCTCTTCGGCAACCTTGACTGGATCGACGTAGACGCGAATCTCGCTGATCGGCGCTGGGCGGCTCGCCAACCAGTTCCTGCTCTCTCACCCGCGTATCGACCCTGTCGACTACGTAATCGCTGCCACCACCGAACAGTTGAACGCCCACCTCTGGACTCACAACGTCCGTGACTTCCCCATGTTTCGGGGGCTCCAGCCCCCGTACTAGCGCCCCTGGAACTCCGGCTCGCGGCGCTCGAGGAAGGCGGCGGCGGCGTTCTTGAAGTCCTCCGTCTTCGAGGCGGCGATCATGTTGCCGGCCTCGAAGGTGAGCGTCTCCGCGAAGGTGTGGGTGGAGCCGTAGGCGAAGTTGCGCTTCATGCGCGCGTAGGCGGCAGTGGGGCCGGCGGCGAGCTTGCCCGCGAGCGCCATCGCTTCGTCGCGCAGGGCACCGTCGGCGACGACCCGGTTGACGATGCCGAGCCGCAGGGCGGTGGCGGCGTCGATCTGCGAGCCGAGCAGGTAGAGCTCCTTGGCCTTCGCGACCCCCACGATGCGTTCGAGCTGCCAGCTCCCGCCGAAGTCGCCCGTGAGGCCCACGCGGCCGAAGGCGGTGACGAAGCGCGAGCTTGCCCCGGCCAGGCGGATGTCGGCGGCGAGGGCGAGGGAGAAGCCGGCGCCCGCGGCGGCCCCGTTGACGGCTGCGATGGTGGGCTTGGGCATCTCCGCGAGCAGTCGCGAGATATCCTCGAAGCGCCGTAGCTGGGCCGTGCCCCCGAGCGGGTCGAGCTCGTCGCCGGAACCGATTCCCTTCAGGTCACCGCCCGAGCAGAACGCACGCCCCGCGCCGGTTACGACGACGCAGCGCACGGCTTCGTCGGCAGCCGCCTCCTGGCCGCGCTGGACGAGGGCGTCGAGCAGCTCGCCGCTCATGGCGTTGAGCGCGTCGGGGCGGTTCAGGGTGATGACGCCGACGGCGCCGTCGGTCTCATAGCGGACGGTCTCGGACATTGCAGGGCCTCCTTCGGCAGGGGAGGCCATTCTAGCGCGAGGCTGCGTTCACTCCCGCCAGACGATGTCGGCCTCGCCGAAGCGCACCGTGTCGCCCTCGGCGACCCCCTCGCGGCGAAGGGCGCGGGCCACGCCCCACCGCGTCAGGCGCCGGTCGATCTCGTCGCGCGCGCCCTCCTGCTCGAAGTCCATCATCTCGACGAACGTGACCACGCGTTGCCCCTCGACGACAAGGAGTCCCGGGCCCCGCCGCGTGACGGTGAAGCGCTCTTCCGGTTGCGGTCGCACAACCGGCAACACCTCGGGGGGGCGGGAGGCTGCGCGCTCGCGCTCGTCCCGCACCAGGGCCATGAGCTGCGCCACGAGCGCATCCGTCCCGATGGCTTCCTGCGCCGAGATAGTGGCGACGGGCGCGCCCACGTGGGCCTCGAGCGTGGCGGCGGCGTCCCGCGCGATCTCCTCGTCGAGGTCCGACTTGGTGACGGCCACCACGCGGGGGATGTTGCTGAGCGCGTCGTCGTAGGCGCGTACCTCCGACTCGATGAGCTCGTAGTCGGTCACGGGGTCGATGGAGCTGCAGTCGACCACGTGCAGCAGGACACGGCAGCGGCGCACGTGCTTGAGGAACTCGAAGCCGAGGCCGTAGCCCTCGCTGGCCCCCTCGATGAGCCCCGGCAGATCGGCCAGGGTGAAGCGCTCGTAGCGGACTGAGACCACCCCGAGCATCGGTTCGAGGGTCGTGAACGGGTACTCGGCAATCTTGGGCTTCGCGTGCGAGACGGCCGCCAGCAGGGTCGACTTCCCTGCGTTCGGGAGGCCCAGCAAGCCCACGTCCGCGAGCAGCCGCAGGTCGAGGCGCAGCGAAACCGACTCGCCGGCGTGGCCGCGCTGGGAGTAGTGCGGGGCCTGGTTCGTGCTGCTGGCGAAGCGCTTGTTGCCCCAGCCGCCACGCCCGCCCCACGCGACCAGGGCCGTCGCACCAGGCTCGGCGAGGTCGGCCAACGGCTCCCCCGTCTCGTCGTCGAAGGCAATGGTGCCCGCGGGCACGTCGAGCGTCAGGTCATCGCCCTGGGGGCCGGCACGGAGCTTGGGGCCGCCCGGACCACCGTTCCCGGCCTTGAAGCGGCGTCGGCTGCGGAACTGCTCCAGGGTGTACACGTCATCGACCGCGCGCAGGAGCACCCTTCCGCCCCGGCCCCCGTCACCCCCATCGGGCCCACCGAGGGGAACGAACTTCTCGCGGTGGAACGTCGCGGACCCATCCCCTCCGGAGCCGCCTTCGACTGTGATCAGAACGCTATCGAACATCAGAACAGATCGTAGCGAAGGTGGAGGAGATAGGGATGGTGATGGTGATGAGGCCTGCGGGACCGTTCGGGAATCACGCGATTCCCCCGCAGGGATGGGGCTTTCCGGGGCGGTTGGCAGCGATGGCACCCGGGTGGGTTCCGTGCGGGTGGGTGTGCGGGGTTCGGCGTGCCTGCGGAGTTACACGGCAAGCCGTCGCGATGCGAACGCGGTTCCGCACGAGTTCCGTTCGGGTATCGGAACGTGCTACTTGCCACCCGCGGGCTGCGGTGCGGCGTCGCCGACGTCACCCACATCGCCGCGGCGCCGGCGGATAGCGGCCTCGTCCTCGCCGAGGGCAGCATCCTCTTCCTGCTCGTAGGTCATCTTGTAGAGACGTGCGTAGACGCCGTCGCGTGCGAGCAACTCATCGTGCGTGCCGATCTCGACCATGCGGCCGTTCTCGAGGACGACGATGCGGCTGGCCTCGCGGATGGTCGAGAGGCGGTGGGCGATAACGAACGAGGTGCGGTTCTGGAGGAGGTTGCGCAGGGCGCGCTGGATGATGACCTCGGTCTGTGTGTCCACGTAGGCCGTGGCCTCGTCGAGGATGAGGATGCGGGGGGCGGCGAGGACCGCGCGGGCGAAGCTGAGGAGCTGGCGCTGCCCTACCGAGATGTTCTGGCCCCGCTGGTGGAGTTCGTGGTTGTAGGCGCCGGGCAGCCGGGAGATGAAGTCGTGCGCGCCCACCGCGATCGAGGCCTGCTCGATCTCCTCGTCGGTGGCGCCGGGCTTTCCGTACTCGATGTTCTCGCGGATGGTGCCGCTGAAGAGGTAGGGCTGCTGCAGAACCACGCCCATGAACTGCGTGAGCGAGCGGCGCTTGATGTCGCGAACGTCGTGACCATCGATCTTGATGGAGCCGCCTGAGACGTCGTAGCCGCGGCTGATGAGGGTGGTGATGGTGGTCTTGCCCGAGCCGGTGTGGCCCACGAGGGCCATGGTCTCGCCGGGCTCCACGTGCAGATCGAAGTCCTGGAGGACGGGCACGCCCTCGACGTAGTGGAACTGGACATCGTCGAAGTCCACGCGGCCCTCGACGCTCTCGAGCTCGATGGCGTCCTTGCGGTCGCGGATGCGGGGCACCGTCTCGAGCACCTCGAAGATGCGCTGGCCCCCTGCCATGGCCCGCTGGAGCATGGTGTACTGCATCACCAGGTCCCGGATGGGCTCGAAGAAGCGCAGGATGAGGAGGATGAAGAGGACGATGGCGCCCACGATGGTGGCCGCGGCCTCTGCCTCGATCGACCCGGAGCCGAGGGCGCGCCAGCCGGCGGCGATGAGCACTGCCGCCGTGGAGATGGCGATGCAGAGTTCGATGAGGGGCACCACCACCGCTGTCAGCGTTCCCGCCCAGATGTTGGCGTTGCGGTTCTCCTGGTTCATCACGTCGAACCGCTTGGCGTTTTCCTCCTCACGGTTGAGCGACTGCACCGTGCGCACGCCAGCGAGGCTCTCCCCGAGGTTCCCGTAGAGCTCGCTGATGCGGATGCGGACGTTGATGAAGGCCTCGCGCGCGTAGCGGGCCCAGATGGTGAGCACGAAGATGAGGGGGGGCACCACCGCCAGCGTGTACAGCGCCAGCTCCCAGTCCGCGTTCAGAAGCAGGGTGATAGCGATGGCGATGCCGACGATGTCGGCGAGGAACGTGAGGGAGCCCGTGCTGAGGAGCTCCTGCATGACCGTGACATCGCTGGTGAGGCGGGAAATCATGCGGCCCACCTCCATCTCGTCGTAGAACGAGAGCGAGAGGCCCTGCATGTGCTCGTACATCTCTGAGCGGAGCTCGTAGAGGAGCTGGGTGCCGACGCGCGCCATGACCAGTTGCTGGGCCATGCCGGCGACCCACCCGGCCACGCCCAGCCCGGCCAGCGTGCCCGCCCAGAAGGGGATACGCGAGGCGTCGCCCGTGAGCGCATCGGCCGTGGCCTTGGCGATGAAGAAGGCGGGTACGTAGATGGAGACGGAGACGATGAGCATGCAGGCGAAGGCGAGGATCAGCGCCCGCCGCCGGTGCTTCAGGTAGGGGATCATCTTGCGCACGACTTCGGCGTCGTACGGCTTGCCCAGGTACTCTTCGTCCCAGCCGTCGCTGCCGCGGTTGCCGCCCCGCATATTGCCTCGCTGGCCGCCGATGCCGGAGCTGTACCCGCCGGCGCCGCCGCCTCCCCACATGCCCATTAGGACGCGCCTCCACCGCCGCCCGCTGCGGGCGCGGCCTGCTCCGGCTCGGTTGCGGTCTCGCCGGCCTCCCGTGCGGCCGCGGCCGCGGTGACCTCCCCCAGCGCTTCTTCCTGGTCCCGCAGCTCGAGGTCGTAGATGGAGCGGTACAGCCCCTCCTGCTCAAGCAGCTCCGTGTGCGTGCCGCGCTGGACGACCTCGCCCTGGTCGAGAACGAGAATCTCGTCGGCCCGCATCACCGTGCGCAGGCGCTGGGCGATAACGAACGTCGTGCGGCCTTCCATCAGCGTCGCCAGGGCCTGCTGGATGAGGAACTCGGTCTGCGTGTCGACGCTGGCCGTCGAGTCGTCGAAGACGAGGATGCGCGGGTCGAGCAGGAGCGTGCGCGCGATGGCGACGCGCTGGCGCTGGCCGCCGGAGAGGGTGACGCCGCGCTCGCCCACCCACTCGTCGTAGCCGTAGGGCAGGCTCATGATGAAGTCGTGGATGCGGGCGGCCTTGGCGGCCGTCTCGATCTCTTCCTGGGTGGCCCCGGGCTGGCCGTAGGCGATGTTGTCGCGGATGGTCCCCACGAACAGGAAGACATCCTGCTGCACCGAGCCGATGCTGGCGCGCAGGGAGTCGAGGGTGAAGTTGCGGATGTCGACCCCGTCGATGGAGATGGAGCCCTCGGTCACGTCATAGAAGCGTGGCAGCAGGTTCACGACGGTGGACTTGCCGCTGCCGGTGGGCCCGAGCAGGGCGATGATCTTTCCCGGTGGCGCGTCGATTTCGATGTTCTTGAGGACGGCGCTGACGCTGTCGTACCCGAAGGAGACGTCGCGGAAGCGGACATGGCCGCTGGGGCTGCCGAGGGGCGTGGCGCTGGGGCGCTCCTCCACGGCGGAGCGGGCGTCGAGGACCTCGAAGACCCGCGTGCCCGCGGCGATGGCGCGTGAGAAGGAGGTGATCATGAAGCCGAGCATGCGCACCGGCATCTGCAGGAGCTGCAGGGCCACGAGGAAGAGGATGAGCTCGCCAGCGGTGAGGCTCCCCTGTGTGATGTAGAAGGCGCCCACGCCCACCGTGGCCGCCACCTGGATTCCGGAGATGCCCTGCAGCATGGGCGCGTGCCGCGCCATCAGGGTTGCCTGGGTGAGCTGGAGGTTGCGCTGCTCCTCGGCGGCGTTCCCGAACTTGGCGGCCTCCACGGGCTCGCGGCTGAACGCTTTTACCACGCGGATGCCGCCCAGCCCCTCGTCCGCGACCTCCGTCATACGCGCCTCGCTCTGCTGGATCTCGACCCAGAGGGGGCGCATGACGCGGTGGACCGCCCACGAGCGGTAGGCGATGAAGGGCAGGGTGACGCAGCTCACGAGGGCGAGCTGCCAGTGGAAGTAGAACATCCCCCCCACGCCCACGATGACCATGATGATGATCATCAGGAGCCGCAGCGAGGCCATCGACATGAACATGCGGATGGCCTCCACGTCCTGCGTCGCGCGGGACATGATCTGGCCGGTCTGCACCTTGTCGTGGTAGGCGTAGCTGAGCCGCTGGACGGTGTCGTAGATCTGGTTCCGCAGGTCGTAGGCGATGCGCTGGCCGAGGCTCTCACTGATGTACGTCTGCGCGAACGCGGAGATGCCGCGAGCCGCGGCGAAGCCGATGACCAGCATCGCCGCCAGGATGAGCGTGCTGCGGTCTCCCGTGAAGGTGATGAAGTTGCCTTCGCGCACCGGGTCCAGTCCGATATCGATGGCGATCTGGGCGAGGAAGGCCGAGCCCATGCCGAAAAGGGCGGCGCCAAGCATGGAGAAAAGCCCGATGCTGAGCATCCGCCGGTAGGGGATCGCGTAGCTCCAGAGGCGAAGAATGACGCCCAATCCGCAACTCCTTGGAGCCTCCGACGCTACCACACCCTCACGCGAAGGTGAAATTTGCCGGATCCGGGGCCGGTCATGAACAGCCTCGCTAGCACTCTCGGCGGGAGAGTGCTAAGATGCCCGGCACGCTCAAATTTCAAGAAAGCGTTTGGAGGAAATCCATGCCCGCCAAGACAGCCACCAAGACCGAGCTCGTGCCCCTGGCCGACCGCATCGTCGTCACTGCCCTCAAGCAGGAAGAAGAGACCGCCAGCGGCATCATCATTCCCGACACCGTGAAGGAGAAGCCGCAGCAGGGCGAAGTGATCGCCGTGGGCCCCGGCAAGCGCGATGACAGCGGCTCCCGCCACACCATCGACCTGGAGCCCGGCGACCGCATTCTCTACGCCAAGTACTCCGGTACGGACGTGAAGCTCGACGGGATCGACTACATCGTCCTCGAAGAGAAGAACATCCTCTGCAAGCTCGTCTCCTAAGGGAGCGCACGGGAAGGACCCTGATACATGGCCCCCAAGCATCTGCTCTTCGATGAGGCCGCTCGCCGCCACCTGAAGGAGGGCGTGGACGCCCTTGCCGACGCGGTGAAGGTGACGCTCGGCCCGCGCGGCCGCAACGTCGTCATCGAGAAGAACTACGGCCCGCCCGTCATCACCAAGGACGGCGTGACCGTGGCCCGCGAGATCGAGCTCGCGGACGCCTTCGAGAACATGGGCACCCAGCTGGTGAAGCAGGTTGCCACGAAGACCAACGACATCGCCGGCGACGGCACCACCACGGCTACCGTGCTCGCCCAGGCGCTCGTGCGCGGGGGCGTGAAGGTGGTCGCCTCCGGCTCCCACCAGATGGGCATCCGCCGCGGCATCGAGGGCGCCCTCGGCGTCGCCATCGACCACCTGCGCTCGCGCGCCGAGCCGGTGCTCAGCAAGCAGCAGATCCAGCACGTCGCCTCGATCTCCGGGAACGACCCCGAGATCGGCGAGATCATCGCGGACGTGATGGAGATGGTCGGCAAGGACGGCGTCATCACCGTCGAGGAATCGCGCGGGATCAAGTTCGAGACCGAGTTCGTCGACGGCCTGCAGCTTGACCGCGGCTGGCAGTCGGCCCAGTTCGTTACGAACGTGGACCGCCAGGAAGCCGTCATCGAGAACCCCTACATCCTCATCACGGACAAGAAGATCACGGCCGTGCAGGACCTGCTTCCCCTCCTGGAGCAGGTGCTGCAGGTGACGAAGGACTTCGTCATCATCTCCGAAGACATCGAGGGCGAGGCGCTGGCCACGCTGGTGGTAAACAAGATGCGGGGCACGATGAACGTGCTCGCGCTGCGCGCCCCCAGCTTCGGCGACCGCCGCCTGGCCATCCTCGAGGACATCGCCATCCTCACGGGCGGCGAGCTGATCACGGAGAAGACGGGCCGCCAGCTGCAGTCGGCGACGCTCGCCGACCTGGGCCGGGCGCGCCGCATCGTTGCGAGCCGCGAAGCGGCCACGATCATCGAGGGCCAGGCCAGCGATGAAGCCATCCAGGCCCGCATCAAGCAGCTGAAGGCGCAGATCGAGGACATCACCAGTGACTTCGACCGCGAGAAGCTGCAGGAGCGGCTGGCGAAGCTCGCCGGCGGCGTCGCCGTCATCAAGGTCGGCGCGGCCACCGAGATCGAGCTGAAGGAGAAGAAGTCGCGGGTCGAGGACGCACTCAGCGCGACCCGTGCCGCCGTCGAGGAAGGCGTGGTCCCGGGTGGCGGCGTCGCCCTCATCCGCGCGCAGGTAGCCGTCGAGGAGTACGCCGAGGAGCTGGAGGGCGACGAGCGCACGGGCGCTCTCCTCCTCGCCGAGGCGCTCGAGGAGCCGACCTGGACGATCGCCGAAAACGCGGGGCTCGAGGGCTCCGTCATCGTGAACCGCGTGAAGCGGCGCGAGCACGAGAGCGAAGGCTGGGACGCCGCCGCCGACCGCTGGGGCGACATGTTCGAACTGGGCATCGTCGACCCGGTGAAGGTCGTTCGTTCCGCCCTTGAGAACGCCGCCTCCGTAAGTGCTATGGTTCTCACGACGGAATCGCTCGTGGCGGATGCACCGCCTATGGCGGTCGCTGCGGGACCACTTCCGGAGGAGTATTAGTCATGTTGGAACGGCTGCGGTCCGGCCCTATCAAGTACATCGCCTTCCCCATCATCCTGCTGGGACTCGCCTTCGTGGTGGTCCGAAGGTTCATGGGGGGCGGGTCCTCGGAAGAGGCCTAGGCAGCCCTCCCCGGCATTCATACGCAGAGCGCGGCCCCTCATTGGGGGCGGCGCTCTGTGCGTTTAAGGGCCCGGAAGCGCCGGGCCCCGATGGCCGTGGGTTGGTTTCCGCTCCCCGCCATCGATATGCGGAGTAGCCGGAGAGGGCTATAGGCGTACGATTTAGCGCGTGGCAATAAGGCGGGCGCGGGGGCGTCGCTGGAGAAGGCGGGCCGGTGGCCGCCTGCGGCGGCGTCTCGGCCGCCTCACGACCCAGGATGTCCTGCGAGCGCTCTGGCTGGGCGCGCTCATCGGGCTGGTCACGGGCATCGCCGCCATCCTCTTCTTCGAAGCGCTCGACCTTGCGACCAAGTACATCCTCGGCGAGCTGACGGGCTATTCGCCTCCCCACCCCTTCGGTGAAGGGGGCGACGAGGCCCAAGGCCCCAGCCGCAGGTGGGCGCTGCCCCTCGTGGTGGGGCTGGGGGCGCTTGCGTCGGGCATCCTCGTGTACACCCTCGCCCCCGAGGCGGAGGGCGCCGGCGCCGACCAGGTCATCGACGCCTTCCACAAGCGCGGGGGACGCATGCGCCTGCGTGTCATCCCCGTGAAGCTGGTCGCCTCCGCCATCACGATCGGAAGCGGGGGGTCGGCCGGCAGGGAGGGTCCGGCCGCCCAGATTTCGGGCGGCATCGGGTCGGTGATCGCCGACCGCCTTGGACTGGACGCCGTCGAGCGCCGCCGCGCGCTGGTGGCGGGTATGGGAGCGGGCGTGGGCGCCATCTTCCGCGCCCCCCTGGGCGGCGCGATGATGGCCGCCGAGGCGCTCTACCGCGACGACTTCGAGGCAGACGCCATCCTGCTCTCGCTCATCTCTTCGATCGTGGCCTTCGCGGTGTACGGCGCCTGGTACGACTACACGCCCATCTTCGGGGGCACCTCGGGGTTCTCCTTCAGCAACCCGGAGGAGCTGCCCTACTACCTCGCCCTGGGCGTGGCCTGCGGCCTGCTCGGGATCCTCTACGCGCGCGGGTTCGAGACGACCCAGGACCTCTTCCGCCGTCTCACCGCCCCGCGCTGGGTGAAGCCCGCCATCGGCGGCGTGCTCGTCGGCTGCATCGCCATGTTCGCCCCCGAGGCGATCCACATCGGGTACGGGTGGGTGCAGCGCTCCCTGACCCCGGACGAGGTGATGGACTTCTCTCTCTGGCTCATCATCGCCCTGCCCTTCCTGCGCATCATCACCGCTTCCCTCACGGTGGGGTCCGGGGGAGCGGGAGGCATCTTCGGCCCCGGGATGGTGGCGGGAGGGATGCTGGGGGCGCTCTTCTGGCGGCTGTTCCACGACCTCCCCGGCTTCCCGGCCGACCCCGCGCCGCTCGTGATCATCGGCATGATTGCCGTCTTCGGCAGCATCGCCCACGCCCCCCTCGCGATGATGCTGATGGTGGGCGAGATGACCGGAAACCTCTCGCTGCTGGCCCCGGCCATGGTGGCGGTTGCGGTGGCGACGCTGCTGGTGGGCAACACGAGCATCTACCGCAGCCAGGTGTCCACGCGCGCGGACTCGACCGCCCACCGCCACCGTTTCGCCTTCCCCCTGCTCGACGCGCTGCCCGCCGAGCGCGCGGTAGTGCCCCTGCCCACCGTGCCCGACACCGCCAATGTGGCGGAGGCGCTCTCTGTGCTGGAGCGGGCGAGCAGCGTCGACGGGATGGTCGTGGACGAGCAGGGCAAACTCGTGGGCGAGATCGTGGCCGAGGAGCTGCGGGCCGCCCCCGATGCGGGCGCGCCCGCCGGGGGGTTCACCAACGACCTGCCCGCCGTGGTGCTCGCCGACACGCCCCTCGACGAGGCCCTCGACCGGCTCGCGAGCAACGATCGCCGCTGGCTGCCCGTGCTCGATGGCAGCGATGGTCCCGTGCTGGGCGTCATCGATGCGCGTGCGCTGGTGCGCTCCTACCGCCAGGCCGTGCAGCAGCAGGTGCGCCCGCTGACGCCGGTCGATGAGCAGATCAGCACGATGGAACTGACGGTGGCGGTGGGGGCCCCGGTGGAGGGCAAGACACTGGCCGCGGCGGGGCTGCCCCAGGGCGTGCGCGTCCTGACGATGGAGCGGGCGGGGCGCCTCTCGGCCCCCGCGGGCGACACGGTTCTGCGCCGCGGTGATCGCCTGACGCTGGCGATGACGCGGGGCACGCGGGCCGAGGTGCTCTCGCTGGTGCTCGGCAACTGAGGGCTAGCCGTACACGAAGCGCAGGGCCACGGCGAGCGCGGCCACGAGCAGGATGGCTCCCGCGACCGTGAGGAAGGCTCGCCGGGAGCGCTCGCGCTCCTCCGCGGCGGTGCGGTAGGCGACGAGCGCGTGTTCGCCGCCCAGCTCGCCGATGATGCCGCGGGCCTCGTCTATGCGGGCGCGGGGGACGAGCAGGGCGTAGGAGCTTCCGAAGACGCTGGCGCCGCCGAGAGCCGCGCCCGAGCCGCGCTCGACGAAGGCGGCGTCGATCTCGGCTTCGTGGAGGGCATCCATCCAGATGCTCGCCTCGGCGATGTCGCTCGCCTCGGCGACGATGGTGGCGCCGTCGGTGTCGCCTGCGGAGGTCATGTTGGGGGCAGTGTAGTCCCCGCAGCGCCGGGGTTCGCTACAGTTGGGGCCATGCCGAAGGCGGACGGCTCCCTCAAGGCGCGCGAGTTCGTGTTCTTCTGCGAGGACCAGATCCTGACGCAGCTGCCGCCCGCCATGCCCCAGCCGGAGCGCCGCGTGCGCTGGACGATGCTGCAGATGCACTTCGGCAACCAGCACGTGCACTTCGAGCTGCAGCCGCAGATGGGGCGGGGCGTGGTGGAGGCGGGGCTGCACTTCGAGGGGCCGGTCGAGGCGAACGACGCGTGGGTCGAGCTGCTGGCCGCCAACGCCGCCGACCTGCTCGGCGAGCTGGGCCCTGTCTGGGAGCTGGAGGAGTGGACCTCGACCTGGCGGCGGCTGCACCGCCCCTTCCCCTTCGACCGCCTCACCGTCGAGCTCGCGAACGAGGTCTCGGGCGAGGTCGCCCGCGCGATGACGGTGCTCCACCCGCTCATCGAGGAAGGCGCCGCCGCCATCGCGGTCGCCACGCCCGCATCTCCAACGGGGCGGCACGGCGGTTCCGGTCGGGACCGGCGCTGGCGCCGGCGCGCGCGTCGCTAGGCGTCAGGCGTAGGTCGTGTCCATCTGCGCGGAGATGTCGAAGTATTCCTGGAAGGTCTGGTTGAAGCGGTAGAAGAGGTCGCGGCGGGTGTAGTCCTCGCCCGTGGCGAGGCCGTTGGATGCCGAGAGGTCGAGCGAGTTGAGGGTGAAGAGCGCGTCCGCCTCACCGTTCGCCTTGATGTTCTCGAGCATGGCCCGCCAGGCCTCCGGCGTCTGGAGCAGGATGAAGTCGAGGTCGCCGGGGGCGTCGCAGGGCACCTCGGCGATGTCGGTGATGGCGAAGGCGTCGAAGGTGATGGCGAAGCAGCGGTCGCCGACGCGCACGCCCACATCGGCGTCGCAGTTGCCGAGGCGGTCGAAGCTGTCGGAAGCGTTGAGGAGGTCGGCGGCTTCCTGGAACCACTCGGTGGAGGGGAAGACGGGCATGGGGAGAGTGTACCGGAGGAGAGCGCCCCGGCGGATTTACCCGCTCGACTGCTGCGCGCTCGCGAAGCTCGCTGAGTAAAGCGCCGGGCTGGCGCCCGACTGAGGAGAGCGCTCGCTGTGCTCGCTGAGTGGAGCGCCCCGCTGAGGCGGGGCTGAGTGGAGCGGCGCCACGGATTTCTGCGCTCGACTGCTTCGCGCTCGCGATGCGCGGCTGAGTGGGTTGCGGGCGCGAGTACCATGCCGGGGCGATGAAGTGGGAATACGCGCTGCTTTACCTCACCGATGAGCAACCGTCGCGACGCTGGATCCTGTTCAGCCACGCGCAGGACGAGGCGAGCCTCGAGGGGTACGCCGACCGGGCCACCAGCCAGACGCCAACGTCCATCCACTTCGATTCCGAGCTCGTGCGGACGACCTGGATCCTGGGCACGTTGGGGATGGAGGGCTGGGAGCTGGTCGGCTCGGCGAAGGTCGACTCGCTGGAGGCGACGTGCCTCTACCTCAAGCGCGAGCTCACGGACGACCGCCGGCGGGTGGGCGAGGTCCTGCCCCCGCCCTGAGAGCGTTTCCTAGCGGCTAGCTGTCTCCCCCGCGGGTACTGGTTGGGAGAGGTAGGCAGTGACCGCTGTAGCAATCAGGAAGTTGAGGGAGACGCCTTCGACCTTGGCCCTCATGGCGGCGTTGGCGTGCAGGGACTTTGGCAGGCGAAGACGGATGTCACCGGAGCGGTTGGCGCTCCAGGGCCTTGGAATCGCGTGCCCTGCATCGAGCTCGTGGTCTATCCAGAGCCCCATGGCAACGTTCAGGTTCTCGGCTGTCTCGGCGGCGGTCGCGCCCTCGCTGAAGACACCATCCAATTCAAGGACATGTGCGGACCAGAACCCGCTCTCGTCGGGTTGGAGGATGCGGTGGTAGGGAAGCTCAAGGTAGTCAGCAGTCTGCATCTCGCCTGACACCGTATCCGGTGTCGGCAGGCTGGCGCTAGCTGGGGCGGGCCCAGCGGCCCTCGGGGATGTCCTCGACCTCTTCGGGCTCCTCCGGTTCCGGCTCGGGCTCGGGTTCGTCGGCGCGGATGCCGAAGTTGCTGGTGTCGGCGCCGATGAGGGAGGGGAGCGACTGGCTCTGTTCGTCCTCGCCCTCGGGCGCCTCGAAGGGGGTGCGCTCGCGCGACTGCACGCGGCCCCAGACGTCGCCGCGGTGGCCGGTCACGAGGCGGCCGTCCTCCAGCTCCTCCACGCGGCTCGCCATCTCCATCACGAGGCGGTCGTGGGTGCAGGTGATGATGGAGACGCCGCGCTCGCGGCAGATGTCGCGGATGAGGGTGAAGACGGTGGTGGCGGTGGCTGAGTCGAGCTCGCCGGTGGGCTCGTCGGCCAGCACGAGCGTGGGTTCGGTCACGAGCGCGCGGGCGATGGCGACGCGCTGCTGCTCCCCGCCGGAGAGCTCGTAGGGGCGGTGGTGGGCGCGGCGCTCGAGCCCGACCAGCTCCAGCACCTCGCGTGCGCGGGCGGGGCGCTCGCGGTGCACGCCCGCGATGCGCAGGGGCAGCTCCACGTTCTCCTGGGCGGAGAGGAGAGGCAGCAGGCCGAACGACTGGAAGATGAAGCCCAGCTTCTCGCGGCGCAGGCCGATCAGTTCCGACTCGCGCATGGTGTCGACGCGTTCGCCGTCGATCTCGACCTCGCCGGCGGTGGGGCGGTCCAGCCCGGCGATGGTGTTAAGCAGGGTGGTCTTGCCCGAGCCGGAGCGTCCAATGAGGGCGAGGAACTCCCCCGGCTCGATGGAGAGGGACACGTCGCGCACGGCCCAGACCACCTCCGAGCCAAGCTCGAAGCGGCGGGAGACGTTGCGCAGCTCGACGGATGCGCCGGCCATCAGCGGTCCTCCTCGGCAACCCGGTGGACGCGGTCGGGCAGCACCTCGACGCGCCCCTCGCCCAGGAAGAGCTTGGCCCGCTCGCTGATGCTGAGGCGGTCGAGGAACTCGCGCGGCACCTGCAGGCGTCCGGCCGAATCGATGAGCACGTACTCGTCGTGGACGACGTGGGTGACGCCGCCCGCCTTCTCCACGCGCCGGAAGATCTCCATGCTCGTGCGGCCGTCGCGAATGGCGACGACGCGGTTCACGCGGGAGGCGATCTCGGGGTCGTGCGTGACGATGATGATGGTGACGCCGTAGCGCGCGTTCAGCTCGCCGAGCACCTCGTAGACGCTGTCGGCGCCGATGGCGTCGAGCTCGCCCGTGGGCTCGTCGGCGAGGAGGAGGGGCGGGCGGTTGGCGAGAGCGACGGCGATGGAGACGCGCTGCTGCTCGCCGCCCGAAAGCTGCTCGGGATGGTGGTCGTGGCGGTGCTCCAGGCTCACCGCGGCGAGCAGCTCGTTGGCGCGCTCGCGGGCGGCTCCGGCCTCGACGCCGTCGAGCATGAGGGGCAGTTCGACGTTCTGCGTGGCGGTCAGGTAGGGGATGAGGTTGCGTCCCGTCTGCTGCCAGATGAAGCCGACGGCGCTGCGGCGGTAGCGCACCATCTCGGCCTCGGTCATGGTCAGCAGGTCGCGTCCGCCGACGAAGGCGCGGCCGGCGCTGGGCTGGTCGAGCCCGGCGAGGATGTTGAGCAGGGTGCTCTTGCCCGAGCCGGAAGCGCCGACGATGGCCATCAGCTCGCCCCCGCGCACCTTCAGGTCGAGCCCGCGGAGGGCGACCACCTCGAGCTCGTCGCTCTTGTGAATCTTGAACAGATCCTCGCAGACGATGTACGGGGCCGTGTCGGTTTCGGTGCCGGGGAGAGTGGTCATGGGGTGTCCTAGAGCTCGCCGATGCGCAGGGCGCGATGCAGGGCCAGGCGCGAGTAGAGCCGCGCGAGGGCGGCCACGGTGGCGATGAAGACGAGGGCGAGCAGGCCGTAAACGGAGAGCACGGTTTCCCAGCTTACCTGCGAAAGCAGGGGCGGGACCACGTCGCTGCCGTCCTCGGTGAGGGCGAGGGCGCCGATCATGAGGCGTCCGAGGGGGAAGCCGAGGGCGGTGCCGGCGGCTACCCCGGCGACGATCACGAAGAGCTGCTCGAAGCCGACGACGCCCACGATCTGTCGTCCGGAGAAGCCCATCGTGCGGAGAATCGCGAATTCGAGGGAGCGTGTCTGCGCGGCCAGGTAGGAGAAGACGATAAAGCCGAGGGCCGTGAGCAGCAGGACCGCGCCGAAGGACAGGAAGAGGATGCCCTCCCAGCTGGCCGCGACCAGCGGGTCGGAGGATTCGAGGGCGAAGATGGCGGCTCCGTCGTACACGTCGCGGGCGCGGACGCCGCGTTCATCGAGCCACTCGGGGGTGAGCTCGACCCCCTCGACGCTGCCCAGCCAGACCTCGTTCACGTTGATGCCGCCGGCAATGCGCGGGATGCCGGCCCCCGCGCCCCGCAGGGTGGCGAGGTCGGCCACGAGCAGGTGGTCGCGCGGGCCGGGGTAGAAGCCGGGGAAGAGCTCGAAGGAGCCCGCGATGCGGGCCTGCAGCACCTGACGGTTCACGCGCACGGGGATGGTGTCGCCGGGGCTGCCGTCGATGGCCTCCAGGAACGACTCGCTCACGAGCACGCGCAGCGGTTCGGGCGAACGGCGCAGGCGCAGCCCCACGGCGCTCGTGGAGAAGTTGTCGTAGTTGAACGAAACCTGGGCGGCGTAGCGGCCGCGGTCGTTGCCGATGTCGGCGCGCGTGATCGTGGTCTCCGCAGCCCCGGAGGCGCCGGTGATGGACTGGTAGCGTTCGAGCGACTCGAAGGGCTCGATGACGACGCCGTCGCCGCGATCGCCGCCCTCGGGGTAGGCAATGAGGTCGTCGAGCACGGCCGTCACGCGTCCGGGGGCGGCGGCGAAGCGCCGGATGTTGATGAAGATGGACTCGACCTCGAGGGCGCCTTCGAGGTCGGGAGGGGTGTTGCGGGGGGTGAAGGGACGGGTGAGGTCGACGACGTAGAGGAGCCAGCCATCGTCCTCGTCCACGGGGTCGGAGAAGAAGAGGTACTCGAAGAGGAGGCCGTTTTCGTCGCGCACGCGGATGCCGGGGCGAGCGGCCTGGTCGGGCAGGGAGATGCGCGTCCAGATGCCGAGGGCGCGCGAACCCGGTGGGACGACGGCGCCATCGGGGAGGTCCACGTCGGCGCGGGGCTGGAGGCCGGCCAGCAACGAGTCGAGGTCACCGCCGAAGTCGTTCCGCCAGAAGGCGACCTCGGCGAAGTCTTCGCCCACCCCCAGAAGCTCGGCCGAGACCGAGCGGCCGGTCTCGGGCACGTAGGCCACCTCCATGCGGGCGGCGGCGCTGGCCTGGTCGAGCCCGTCGAGGGCCTCGATGGTGTCCTCCATCCGCTCGGGGGAGAGGCGCGAGGGGCTGCGGATGTCGACAAGGCGTCCGGGGGCGCCCGCTTCGTAGGCGGCGCGGTCCTCGAAGCTGCGGTCGAGAGTTGCGCGGAAGCCGGCGGCGAACATGCCCACGGAGGTCGCCAGGAGAAGCAGGAGGATGAGGCGGCTGTAGTGCAGCGGGCTTCGCACCATGCGCCAGAGCCCCAGGAGCACGGTGGCCCCGCTCAGGCCCCGCAGCGCCCACGAGGCGACGCCCAGGATCACGGGGAAGAGGCGCAGGAAGATCAGCGCCATCATCAACATGAAGAGCGCGGGCGAGACCAGCAGGAGCGGGTCGGCGGAAAGGTCGCCGAAGAGGTTCTCGGTGACGAGCGAGCCCCGCTGGCGGAGCTGGTAGAAGAGGAAGGCGCCCACGCCCACGAGCACGAGGTCGAGGTAGTAGCGCAGGAAGAGGGGCTGCTTCGCGGGCCGGGCGAGGCTTTGCTTGTAGTGCACCATGCTCGCCCCGGAGGCCCGGTAGGCGGGCCAGAGCAGGGCGGCGAGGGCGAGGATGGCCCCGAGCGCGGCCATGCCGAAGGCTTCGCCCGTCAGGGTCACGCTCAGCAGCTCGCCCTGGCTCAGGTCGGAGAAGGGCGGCGTTGGACCGAGCAGGCGGATCACGCCCGAGGCCACGAGGGGCCCGAGGACCACCGCGAACACGGTCAGTGCCAGCCCCTCGACCAGGTAGACGGTCATGATCTGGCCGAGGCCCGCGCCGCGGCTCTTGAGGAGGGCGATCTCGCCGGCCTGGCGTTCGACCAGCATCGTCGCCACCAGCACCAGGTAGTAGAGGGCGATGCCGACGATGAGGAGCATGAGCGCGAACAGGGGCAGGCGCGTGAAGAAGAGCTTCTCCTGGTACTCGGCGATAACGTCGGGCAGCTCCGAGCTGAGCGTTGAAAGCTCGAGCTGCGCGCGGATCTGGCGTTCCAGGGCGCGCAGGTTCAGCTCGACTTGCTCGGCGTTGCGGCTGTTGACGCGGCCGGTATCGACGAAGGCGTAGGTCTCGAAGGTGCCATCGATGGAGGGGAGGTAGGGGGCTATGACCTCGACGAAGGTGCGCTCGTCGATGATGAAGGGGTACGTCGGCCAGCGGGTCGTATCCACGACGAGGCGATGGGCGTTACCGAACCAGTAGTCGGCCTCCGGGTCGAGCGGCTCGACGAGCCCGGCGACGGTGACCTCGACGGGCTCGACATCGTCGCGCCAGAAGGGGTGAAGGTCGAAGGTGTCGCCGGGGCCGACCCCGAGCTGGCGGGCGGCGGTGGCGCCCATCCAGACCTCGATGCTGGGCCGCCCGGAGGAGGCGGTGGTGGGGGGCGAGGTGGCGGCGGGGCCGCCCTCGATGAGCGTGACGTTGGCGCCCACATTGGAGAAGAAGAGGAAGTGGGCGCGCGCACGGAGGTCGTCGTCGTAGTCGACGGGCTGGCCGGGCTCGGCCAGGAAGAAGGTGGAGGAGCGGGCGTAGAGGCCCGTTTCCTCGGTGAGGCTCCCGGCGTAGCGCCGGAGGAGGGACATGGTCGCGTCCCGCCGCTCGGTGTAGATGTCGGGCTCACCCGGCTGGCTGTTGCTCACCACCTTGAGGTCGAGGTCGAGGGGTTCCTCCTGGCGGAGGGTGAAGCTGAGGCCGAGGTCGCGGACGGCGTCGGAGTAGAGGATGACGCTCGACATGAGGGCGGAGGCGAGGACCATGCCGAAGATGACGGTTGCGAGCAGCCGCCAGTTGGCAAGGCTCCGCTGAGCGACGATCCGCAAGAGGGAGGCGAAGCTGGTCATGAGCGTCGCGCCAGCGTACAGGAGAGGGCCGCGTCACGGCTCCCGGCGGCCGACCGAGCCGCGCTCGCGGGAGGCACGGTAGTCGGTCGGATCGCGGACGGCGTCATAGTCCGTCTGCTCAAGGCGGTGGCACCAGGTCGAAGGGTTCCGGAGCCGCAGTTCGCTGCCCTTGCCGCCCGTGAGCCAGGCGGCCGTTTCGGCGCGTTCCCGACCGAAACGGGAGGCGACGAACTCGAGGGCCGGGAGCAGGTCGGTGTCAGTCGAGCAGATGATGCCGGTGTCGTAGCTGTCATCGATGGCGCCGGCGACGAAGTCGATGGCGAGTTGCACGTCGATGCCCTTCTCTTGGGCGCGGTCCCGGGGCCAGTCTCGGGGGTAGCGCAGGGGTCGGGTAATGACAACGGCCCCGGATCGCTCCCAGGCCGCGCACTGGCGCATGTGGGCAGCATGGGTCCGGGGATCCCTCTCCCCGTCTGGGCGACCCGTGTAGACGCGCACCTGTTCCAGGATGCGTGGGCCCATCGAAGTTCGGCGTGGGCGTGGGCGAGCAGCGAGGAGTTCGCCGAACGCGTGGGGAGCGATGTGCCCCATTCGCCCAGGAGCCCTTGGCGGAAAGAAGGCTTGCCGGGCGCCGCCGTAGACGTTTCGGTAGTCGATGAAGACTTGGACGCGATCCATGGAGAACCCAAAAAAAACCCCCGCCAACGCTTGCGGACCCCTTTGTCAAGGGCATAGTTTGATGCAAGGAGGGGGTTCGGGAGGATTCCGAGCGCACTTGGGGGCCGGGACCGCTACCCTGTGCGGTCATGGGGAACCTTGCCGTCCTCTGGGGGTTGCTGCTGCGCCACGGCGCGGCCAGCTGGCGGATGCTGGCCGTGCTCGCGCTGGGCGTGCTGGTCGCCTCCACCCTGCTGGCGAGCGCGCCCATCTACGCGCGCGCCATGGCCGACCTTGGGCTTAAGTTCACCGTGCGCGACGAGCTGCGCGGCGAGCCCTCCATCCGCGCCGGTATCGAGGCGCAGCAGCTCGCCACGCCCGACTCGCTCGCCGTGCGCGAGGCCGTCGAGGACCGCATCGACGAGCGGCTCGGCTGGTTCGCGCACGACCGCTCCGTCGTCGTCGAGTCGGCGCGACTGACGATCGGGGAGAGCGGCGAGGAACTGCGCGCCGGAACGACGCTGGGCGTGCTCTACGCCATCGAGGGGTTCGAGGAGTACGTCTCCGTGGTCGAGGGGCACTTGCCCTCGGCCAACGGCCCGGACGAACCGCTGGAGGTGGTGATGGGCGCGCGCGCCGCAGCCGTCGCGCGGTTGCAGCCGGGCGACCACTTCCTGCTCATCGAAGAGGTCGACAACTGCGACCGCATCATTCCCCAGGGACTGCAGCCGCAGCTCCCCTGCGACCTGCGCGTCATCTATCGCTACAGCGTGCCGGCCGTGCTCACGGGCATCATTTCGATCGAGGACCCGGACGCTTCGTTCTGGTCGCGGGCCAGCGACCGCTATGTGCAGCCCACCGCGCCCATCGCCGATTCCGGCCTGGTCTCGCCCATGCTCGCGCACGTCGACGCGGTGCTGGGCGACCCGGCGGGGGGCTATCCGGGCCTGGCGGGGCGCTATCCGGGGCTGCCCCTCAGCCTGCGCTGGAACGTCCTCGCCGATATCGACCAGCTTGACCAGGGGAACTTCAAGCGCGCCCGCGAGGACATCCTCGGGCTCAACCAGGACCTGCGCGTCTACAACGGCTATGCCACCAGCCCGCTCACGGTCACGCTCGATGCGTTCGGGCGGAGCGCCGACTTCCAGCGGGCGCCGCTCACGATCCTGCTCGTCCAGATCGCCGCGATCGCGCTCTTCTACGTGGCCCTCATCTCAGTTGCGGTGGTGGAGCGGCAGGGGGAGCAGATCGCCCTGCTGCGCGGGCGCGGGTCGAGCACCTCCCAGATCGTCGCGCTGTACGCCCTCGAGGGGCTGGCGCTGGGGCTGCCCGCGATCCTCGTGGCGCCCTTCATCGCCGGCGGCGTGACGGCGCTGCTCGGCTTCACGCCCGTGTTCAGCGACATCTCCGGGGGCGACCTGCTGCCCGTCTCCTTCGACCCGCTCGCCTTCCCGCTGGCGGCCTTGGGCGCGCTGCTCTCGATCATCGCGCTCACGGCGCCCGCCTTCATCGTGGCGCGGCGGGGACCGCAGGGGCAGCGCCGGGCGCTGGCCCGACCGGCGGCGGGCCTGATCCAGCGCTACTACCTCGACGTCGTGCTGGTTGGGTTCGCGCTGCTCGCCCTCTGGGAGCTGAGCGAGCGCGAGTCCGTCTACACGCCCTCCTCAACGGGCGGCGTCTCCAGCGACCCCCTCCTCCTCGCCTCGCCGGCGTTGATCATCGCGGCGTCGGCGGCAGTGCTGGCGCGTTTCTACCCGATCGTCCTGCGCGTCATCGTGCGGGTGGCGCAGCGCGTGGCGGGGGGGGCGGTGGCGATGGGGCTCTGGCAGCTGGTGCGCCGCCCCGGGCCGTACACGCAGCTCGCCCTGCTCCTGATGATGGCCGTGGCCGTGGGCATGTTCGCGGCCAGCTATACGAGCACCACCGAGCGCTCCTACGAGGACCGTGCCCGCTTCGCCGCGGGCGTCGAGCTGCGCGCGACCGCCAACGACTCCACCTTCCTGCCCGCGGATCCCGCCCGCCTCGAAGAGACGATTGCCGCCGTCCAGGGGGTCGACGACGTGTCCGCCGTGCTCCGCCGCGAAGGGGAGGTGGCCACGCCCAACAGCTCCGGCCCGGAGGTGGCCGTGCTGGGCGTCTCCGGGGACTCGGGCGACCTCCTCTGGTGGCGGGAGGACTTCGCCGACCGCCCCCTTGAGGCCGTCCTCGACCGCGTGGACAGCGGCGAGATACTGCGGGGCATGCCCATCCCGGAAGGCTCGACCGAGCTCTCCGTCTGGGTGAACCCCGCGCTCGACCGCGGCACGGTGACCATCTGGGCGCGCGTGCGTGACGCCACCGGCCGGCACGACCTGCTGCCCTTCGGCAAGCTCAACTTCCGCGGCTGGCGGGAGTTGCGCGCCCCCATCCACGATGAGGTGTTCCGCCCGCTGCAGGAGCCGCTCTCCCTGGTCGCGCTCATCCTTACGGAGCCGCAGAACCAGTTCAACGCCAGCAACGAGCCCGTCTACATCGACGACCTCTCGTCGGTGGATCCGGACGGGACGCTGAACCTGCTGGAAGGCTTCGAGGGCGTCGTCCAATGGGAGGCGATCCCCAGCGCCGAACGGCTGAGGGACAGCCTGCAGCTGAGCAACGAGGAGGCGCAAACGGGCTCGCAGTCGGCTCGCCTGGGCTTCCGCCGCGGCACTACCGGCGAGCGCCGCGGGCTCTTTCCCGCCGACCGCGCCATCCCCCTGCCCGCCGTCGCGAGCGAGGCCTTCATGGAGCAGAACCGGCTGGAGGTCGGCGACGAGGAGCTGATCGAGATTGACGGCATCATCGTGCCCATCATCGTGCGCGACGTGTACGAGCGCTTCCCCACGCTGCCGACGCTCGAAGGCCCCTCGGTGGTGCTGAACCGCGACCAGCTGCTGCGCTGGGGGTACATGGTCAGCACCGCCCCGGGCGACCTCTCGCGGCCGAACGAGGTGTGGCTCGACCTGGCGCCCGGCGCCGACCGCGCGCCCATCATCGAGGCGCTGGACGAGCTGGGGCTGCGACGCATCGTCGACCAGGAAGCGACGCTCGAGTCGGTGCGCTCGAACCCCCTGATCGCGGCCAGCGGCACGGGCATCCTCTCCGTCTCGTTCGTGGCGACGCTGGCGCTGGTGGCGGTGGCGCTGCTGGTCTCGCTCTGGATGGCCGTCCAGCGCAGGCGCGTCGAGTTCGCGGTGCTGGGAGCGATCGGACTGACGCGGCGCCAGGTGATGGCGGTGCTCGGGCTGGAGTACGCCATCGTGGGGGTGGTGGGCGTGGCCGCGGGCGTGCTCGTGGGGCAGTTCGTGGGACAGCGCATGCTCTCATTCCTCGACGTGACTGAGGCGGGCTTGCCGGTCGAGCCCGGCTTCGTGCTCCAGACGGAGTGGACGTTCGTGATCGTCGGGGCGGCCGCGGTAGCGGCCGTGTTCGCGGTGGCGCTCATCGCGACGGTGCAGGCCCTCAGCCGCACCTCCGACGCGGCCGTGCTGCGCACGGAGTAGGCGGCCGCCGCCCGGCCCGCGCCCGATTAGGCGCGAAATTGGTCGAAATTTCCTCAAAACGGACGGGGTAATTCGGGGTTTTCGTCCCTAGGGTTTGGCCATGATGCGCCGGACCCGAACTTCTCTCCCGCCAATCGCCGGTCTGCTTCCCTCGCAGCAGGGGCGTGCCGCGGGCGAGCGGATCCCTCCCGCCACGGGTCCGGCGCATCAGTCCCAGACGGTCATGGCGATCTAGCGCCACGCAGACCGCAAGGAGACCCTGATGCCACGAACCAGCCGAATCTCCCGGATGCTTGCGGCGATCATCGCGATCGCCATCCTCACCGCGGCCGTCGTTGTCTGGGGGGGTGTCGACGCTGAGTCCGACGCCGCCCCCGCGGACGCCAGTCCGGCCGCAGCCACGCAGGCCGCCTCTGAGGCCGCCCGCACTGAGACCGCCCGGGAGGCTGCCCCCACCAATGAGGTCCCGGACACGCAGGTCGCCTCCAGCCCCACTCCGGTGGCGGGCGAGACCTGCGCCAATTGCGCCACTGACGCCTCCGCCGATCGTACGCCGGGGCAGGTCCGCGCCAGCCAGCGGGTCGGCACGGTCCTGGGCATCGGCTACGCCTCCAAGGGGGGAGGCGGGCCCATCGAGGTTCTCGGCGCGGTCCAGGAGCTGTACCCGTCCGATACGACCTTCGAGGACTACGGGCGCCTGCCGTTCGTCGAGACCTCCGTCGACGCCGTCTCCACGTTCAGCCTCGACACCGACCGCACGTCGTACTTGCTTGCCCTGACGTGGGCGAAGGAGGGCTACGGCGTGCAGCCGGACTCGGTGCGGGCGGAAGAATGGGTGAACGCGTTCGACTATCGCTACGACCCGCCCGACGACGCCACGGAGTTCGGCATCACGAGCGCGGCCGCGGGGCACCCGCTGGAGGATGGCCTGCACCTGGTCCGCATCGCCTTCCGGGCCCCGCAGGTTCCCGACGACACGCCGCTGAACGTGACCCTCGTTCTCGATGCCTCCGGCTCCATGTCGTTCGGGAACCGGGTCGCTATCGCCCGGGAAGCGGCGGAGACCATTCGCCAGAGCCTGGGCGAACGCGACCGCATCGCCGTCGTGCACTTCACGACAACGGTTCTCGAGACTCTCACGGTCGAGCACACGACTCCCGACGACGAGGCCGTAGCGCGATCGATCAGCATGCACTCGCCGCATGGCAGCACGAACGTGCAGGCCGGGCTCAACCTCGGGGTGCAACTGGCCGACGAGGCTCGCCGGGAGCGGCCCGACGCCTACAACTACATCATTCTCATGTCCGACGGCGTCGCGAACGTGGACGCCACCGACCCGTTCGCCATCCTCGATTCCTCGCCGGATGCCGACAGCCTGAATCCGCTCCGCCTGATCACGATCGGCGTGGGCCTCGAGAACTACAACGACTACCTGCTGGAGCAGCTCGCCCAGCACGGCAACGGCTGGTACCGCTACCTCAACGACATCGATGGGGCGCGGGAGACGTTCAGCCGCGAGAGTTGGCTCACCCTCTCCACCCCCTTCGCCGACCAGACGCGCGCCCAGGTGACCTGGGACCCGGCAGTGGTGAAGGCCTGGCGCATCCTCGGCTACGAGAACCGCGTGACCCCCGACGAAACGTTCGAGGAGGACCGCAAGGAGTTTGCGGAGATCTTCGCGACGGCGCCCACGACGGTCTTCTACGAGGTGGAGCTGCACCCGGACGACGGGCTGTCGAAGGCAGGCGATGCGCCCCTTCGCCTCGGCGGCGTGGAGCTGCGCTGGGTTGACCCGGCCTCGGGTGAGTCCCGCAGCCAGCAGGCGGATGTGTCGGGCCGCACGGACACCGGCTTCGGCGACTTCGAGGACGACCTGTTCCGGCTGGGCGCCGTCGTGGCGCTCACCGCCGACCGCTACAGCGCCCTTTCCGACGAGAGCGAGGATGCGGAGCCCGCCCCCGCCAGCGTTCATGCCGATCTGACGGTGCTGCGGGAGGAGCTCCTTGCGCTCCGCGTCAGCCTCAGCGGGCGCGACTCCTACCGCGACTTCCGCTATCTCCTCGGCGAACTCGTACGGCTCGCCGGGGAGGCGGCCACGTCCCCGCGCTCTGGCCAGTGACCGGGCTCGCCACGCGGCCGGGGATTTGTCCCTGGTCCTAGCGGGCGCCCTGGGGGGAGACGAGGATGGCCTCCGCGCTGGCGGGGCTGGCGCCGGCGGGGGCGCGCGTCGCGATGCGGTCGCCGCCGGTGATGGGAGAGTCGTAGGGCTCGACGAAGAACAGCGGCACCTGCGCGAATATGCGCACCGTGATCGGTCCATCCGGGCCCGCGAGGGCAATGTCGGCGCCGCCGTCGTCGTAGTGGGCCACGGACTCTACGCGACCCCAGAGGATGGGCAGCAGGCCCGGGTCGCTCAGCAGCTCCAGGCCGGTGAAGCCCGCGGGCGAGCGGGCGAGGCCATCGGCCTGGGGGGCGCCCGGCTGCTCGATGGCGATCACCTGGCGGATGACGTAGTTGCGAACGGGATCGCCCTCGCCGACGAAGGTGAGCCAGTGGCCCGCTTCGATGCGTGAGGCCAGGGTGGGGACGAACGCCTCGAGCGTGGCCCCGGCCTGCAGCGTGGCGGTGAGCGCCTCGCCCTCGGTGTTGGCAGACAGCAGCGTCAGCGAGGCGCCGTTCGCCTCGCGCACGTCGAAGACGGCGGCGGGGTTGGCGGGCTGGGGCGTCACGAACGGCCCCGCCGCCGGGGGCGCATCGCTGCCGGCCGACTGCGAGACGATGAAGGCCACGGCCCCACCCCCCACGAGCAGCGCCAGCACGACCATGACGGCGGCCACGGGCGCGACCAGACGGCGTCGCGAGGGGCCGGGCGGCATCAGCGGTTCTTCGAGTGCCACGGGCCCATGATAGATGGCGCGCCGCCAGCGGGTGGGGCGAGGGAGACGGCGTAATTCCGGCACTGGTTCTGTTAGGGTCGCAAGCGTGATCCAGAAGGGTGCAGGGCGACTCATGGCGACCGTCGCGGTGGCCGCCGTGCTCGGGATGGCCGCAGTCTCCAGCGGCGAGGCACAGAGCGGCGTGACCGCCAACCTTGAGGTGCGCGTCTGGCAGAACGTGCGGGACGACCTCGACATCAGCATCAGCGCCCGCCCCGAGGGTGGCTCGTGGCGGACCCTTGGAACGGTCGGGCTGCCGCTCGACGACGGTGTCAGCGACACGGGCTACCGCTACGGTGACATCGCGCTGGACGTGCCTCTCCGGGCAGGGGGTCCGGCAGCCGCCATTGAGGTGCGCGTCTGGCAGAACATCGGGAACCCGAGACTGGTCTACATCAGCGCCCGGTACGCTGGAGGCTTGTGGAGCACGCTCGGAACTGTCCGCCTGCCGATGGAGGAGCTCAGCCTCACGGGCCGCTTCCGCTATTCGGACATCACGCTCGAGGTTCCAATTCCCGAGGGTGATGTCACGACACTGGTCGGTCGCCAGGGCTTCTGGGGGTTCCAGGATGGCAGCGGCACGTCCGTGCTTTTCGGCGGCAGGGCGGGGGCCGCCCGGCATGTCGCGCTGGCGGCCCACCCGGACGGCCGGGTCATCATTGTGGACAACTGGAACAACGCCATTCGCGAACTCTCGACCGATGGCATCGTGACCACGCTCGCGGGCCGTAACGGCTACGGCGACAGGGATGGATCGACCTCGGTGGCGCAGTTCCAGGCCCTGGGCGATGTCGACGTCGACGGGGAGGGGAATATCTACATCGCCGACCGGGGCAACGAATTGATCCGCAAGATCACGCCCGACGGCGCCGTTTCCACGATTGCGGGTGGGGGAGAAGGGATCGCCGCCGGTCCCGCACTGGAGGCGGAACTCGACCAACCGCGCGGGGTCGCGCTGGACGGCGCGGGGAACCTGTACATCCTTGAGAAGCACCGAATCCTGCGTCTCGCGACGAGCGGCACGCTCTCGGTGGTCGCGGGCGGAGGGGGGCGGAGCCAGGTCGATGGTCCGAGGGAGCGGGCCCAGTTCGCCCACCTCCACGACCTCGACATCGACGATGCCGGGAACGTCTACGTGATCGACATCGACGACGGGCAGAACACCGAGTTCGCAGCAATCCGCAAGGTCGATGTGAGTGGCATGGTGACGACCCTTCTCCACAGCAAGCCGCCGAGCCTTGGCGGGCTGCTGGCCTATCCAAACGGCATTGCGGTAACGGGCGACGGGACCATTTTCATTGCGAACTCGGGGCGCCACCAGATCGTTACGCTCAGCGCCGATGGCGAGCTGCGGGGGATCGCCGGAACGGGGGCTGCAGGGTCGGCCGACGGACCGGCGGGGGCGGCTACGTTCTACCGACCGAAGTCGCTCGACATCATGCCCGACGGTTCGCTCGTCGTGTTCGACCAGGACGGCACCGTCATTCGCGCGATCACGCCCGCCGAGGCGGGCTTCCCACCGGGCCCGGTCGCTCTCGCTGAGGACACGTCGCCCTCTCGCCTTGAGGGCGTGTCGGTGCGGAAGTACGCCAGCCACCTCGGGCTCGTCCCCATTGACCTGACCCTCGCCGAAGACGACACCCTCTTCGTCGGGGACAACAGCGATGGCGTGTGGCGCGTCACGCCGGGCCGGAGATTTGCTACCTTCGCGGGCAACAACGGTTCGGGCTTCGTCGACGGTCCCGCCAGTGAGGCCGAGTTCCGGTCCCCGGAAGGGATCGTCCTCGACTCCGACGGCAACATTCTCCTCGCTGGTTACGGCAACCGGGCCATCCGCCAGATCGCGCCCGATGGCACAGTCACGACGCTCCACACATTCGGCAAGAACCCCCACCTGCTGGAATACGAGAGCGATGGCGACTTGCTGGTTCTCCTCAAGGGAGGGATCGGCGGGGACGAGATCGTGCGCATCACCCCCGAGGGCGCCCAATCGAGCGTGGCAGTTCCCCAGTTCGATGCGATCACGGGCATGGGTGTGAGCCCCGCGGGTGAGATCTGGATCATTGGCACGGACTATCTGGAAGGGACGACCATCATGCGGCGGACCAGCAGTGGCGACTTCGTAACCGTGCTTGAGACCGACCCGGGGCGGTGGGGAGGTCTGTTCTCCATCCACGTGCGCGGAATCGATTTCTCGTCCGATGGCATGGCCTACGTGACGGACGAGAAGTACGGACGCATCCTCAGGATCGCCCCCGACGGGACGGTGGCGACGGTGCTCGATCGGGAGGACTTCGGCTCCGCGAACTTCACGCCGCGGGGCCTCGTGGTCACTCCGCGTGGGCGCCTGCTCGTCACCAGCGGAGGACTGTTCCCCTCGGAGGGGACTATCTGGCAGATCACGCTCCCGGACGAGTAGCCCCGGACTACCTGGCCTTCGAGCCGCCGTCGACCTGGTAGTAGGCGCCTGTCATGAAGGATGACTCGTCGCTCAGCAGGAAGGCGGCGAGGGCGGCCACCTCGTGCGGTTCGCCGTAGCGACGCAGGGGCAGGCCCGCGGCGATGTCGCGGTAGCGGCCCTCGGGGTCGTCGGGATCGCCGCCGCGCTCGATGGACCGCATCATGCGCGTCTCGATGGGCGCGGGGCAGATGGCGTTCACGCGGATGTTGTCGCGGGCGAATTCGAGCGCGGCCGTGCGCGTGATGCCGATGACGGCGTGCTTGCTCGCCCCGTAGGCGACCAGGTGGGGCGTGCCACCCAGCCCGGCCGTGGAGGCGGTGTTCACGATCGCCCCGCCGCCGCGCGCCCGCATGGCCGGTCCGACGGCTTTGAGGCCCAGCCAGACGCCCTTCACGTTCACGTCGATGACCTTGTCGAAGACGTCCTCGGGGTAGTCGGTCAGGGGGGTGACCACGCCCTCGATGCCGGCGTTGTTGAAAAAGGCGTCGATGCCGCCGAAGCGGTCGACGGCTTCACTCACGTAGCGCTCGTGGTCGGCCCAGCGGGTGACGTCGGCGGGGACGGCGAGGGCCTCGCTGCCCGCCTCCTCGACGGCCGCCACGGCGCCTGCGAGGTCGGTCCCCGCGAGGTCGACGGCGACAATGCGCGCGCCCTCCTGCGCGAGGCGGACGCAGGTGGCGCGGCCGATGCCGCCCGCCGCGCCGGTGATGACGGCGACCTTGCCGTCGAAACGCTCGCTCGGGTTCTCCAGGCGCTTGCTCGCTGCCTGCTCGCTCATGACGTCCTCCGGGGGCGGTCCGCCCGCGGGCGTAGTGTAGGAGAGCGGGGCGCGGAGGGGGCGACGGGTAGGGGCGGCGGCGCTATTCTGGGAGTTCGTTCGGGGTGTAGCTCAGCCAGGTAGAGTGCTTCGTTCGGGACGAAGAGGTCCCCGGTTCAAATCCGGGCACCCCGACCATCCTTCTCCCGGGACTTCAGGATCCGCGGCGGCCCGCCGGCAGGCGCGCGAGCGCCTTCGCGAGTCGCTCGCGTACCTCGGCCGCGATGGCGGCCAGCGCCTCGTTGCCCGCCCCGCCCAGCGTGACCGTGGGGTCGACCGCCTCGACGACGATACTGTCGCCACTCGCGTGGACGGCGACGCTGCAGGGGAGGAGGGCCCCCGCGTCGGGGTCCGCGGCGACGGCGCGGCGCAGCAGGTCGTCATCGCACACGCCGAGGATGGTGCAGGCGCCCCCGAGGGCCACGCTCGCATCGAGCGTGGTGGCGATGTCGAAGCCCTGCTCGCGAAGGGCTTCCTTCGTGCGGTTCAGCCCTTCGATGAAATCGAAGGCGGCGGTGCGGCGCAGGGCGAAGGGGCGCTCCTCGACGTGTGACGCGGACATGGCCGGGATGGTAGCAGGGTGGAGGCGGTCGGGGCGCGGTCGACGCTGGGGAACGGCTGTCGCACCCTTGTGGCGTGTGGTTCTCACGCCTGCGGGTGGGCCTCGGGCTGGCGGTGCTGGCCCTGCTGGCGGTCGGCTGCCTGGGAGGGGACGGGAACGAGGGGGTGGAGGTGAAGACGGTAACGCCGGTCTCCACGGAGTCCCCGCCGCCGCGCGTGGGCATCGCCACCGAGGAACCAGTCATCGAGCCGCCCGAACTCCTTGTGTCCGTGAGCGAGGTTGTGCAGGGGAGCGCCATCCTCGTGTCCGTCACCGGCAGCGTGACCGAGGGGGAGGCCGTGTTCCTCGGGCAGCGCTACCCCCTCACGCAGGGCGATTTCAGCAAGTACACCTACGTGGGCATCGGCATCTTCGATGCTCCGGGCGTGCACATCCTGCACGTGCGTCTCACCCTGGCGAACGGCTCGGCGGGCAGCTTCGACCACGAGATCACGGTAAGCGAGTCGCAGTGGGACGTCGCCAACATCTACTACGTCGAGGGGGCGGGCGATCCCGTGCTGGACCAGTCAGAGCGCGACCGCGAGGGCTCCCTCCTGGCCGACACCTACGCCGGGGTGACACCGGAGAAGCTGTGGCAGGGACGCTGGCGGATCCCGGTGGAGGGCGGCATCTCGAGCCGGTTCGGCGAGCGCCGCTCCTTCAACGACGGTCCCGTGGGGGGGAACCATGGGGGTACGGACTTCGGCGCTGCGGAGGGCACGCCGGTGACGGCCACGAACAGCGGACGCGTGGCGCTCGCGCGGCAGCTGGCAATCCGCGGGAACATGGTCATCATCGACCACGGCGGCGGCGTGTTCTCCGGCTACGCCCACCTGAGCGCGTTTGCCGTGGCCGAGGGGCAGCAGGTCGAGAAGGGCCAGTTGATCGCCTTCGTGGGCAACTCCGGCCTCTCCACGGCGCCCCACCTGCACTGGGAGATATCGGTACACGGCGTCCTTGTCGACCCGATGCGCTTCATCGACGGCCGGAACGGGTTCTAGGCGATGCGTCTCACGGTTGAGGTCGAAGGCGAGGGGGAGGCCGGGGGGCTGCCGGGCGAGGGCGCGGCGCTCGTGGCCTTCATGTCGTTTGCGGCGGTGCGGGGGTTTGGCGCGCGCCATCCGCTGATCGCCCTCTCCGAGCGCGTGGCCGACCTGGGCGTACGGCTGGGCCCGCTCACCACCTTCTACGAGCGCCGCCCGGAAGATGCGGAGGACGAGGCGAATCTGGAGCGCGCCTGGCAGGACGCAGCGCCGCTCGCGGCGAGCCTCGGGACGCTGGTCGCGGCGCTGGCGGAGGATGAGCGCGCGGCCGTCTTTGTGCGGCGGGCCGGAGCCGAGACGCTGGCCGCGGAGGCTGCGGCAATGCGCGCCATCGCCGAACGCGCGGGGCGCGCCAAGCGGCGCGTGCGCCTAACCTACGAGCTGTGATTCGCCGCCGCCGGGAAGCCATCAACGCCCGCGAGCGCTGGCTCGCGGGCCCGCAGGCCGCCTTCGCGCGCGCCCTCGACTCCCCCGCGGCGCGCGCGGCCCTCTTTCCCCGAGCTCCAAGAATGATCGAGCTTCTCCAACTCGACACCGCCCGCACCTACCTCGACGTGAGCCTCGGCGGGGGCGGTTTCGCCGAGCTGCTGGCCTCCGCCGCCGGCTCGCCCGCGACACCCGTGGTCATGGACGTATCGGCCTCGGACGATGCCGTCGACCTCGTGGGCTGGCCCGAGCGTTTGCCCTTCCGCGACGCATCCTTCGACGCCATCACGGTGCTGCATGTGCTGCGCGCCCTCGACGACGATGCCGTCCACGGCCTCGCCGAGGAGCTGTCGCGCATCCTGGCGCCGGGCGGGGCGGGGCTGCTGGTCGAGTTCGCGCCCGTGCGCTCGGGGCTGCTCAACGACCTCCACCGGCGCGTCGTCTCCGGTGGCTGCGCGGAGGTCGACCTGCGCGGCTGGGGCCGGATGGCGGCCCTCCTGACGGAGTGCGGTTTCGAGGCGATCGACCTGGTGGAGCTGGGCCCCTTCGCCCTGCCGCCCATCCCGCGGGTGTGCGTCCTGGTGCGGAGAAACCCCTAGCAGGTCGCTTCGAGGACGCCCTGGCGGTGGCCGAGGCGGGGGAGGCGGCGGTTAAGGCCGGCCAGCACCTCGTAGTTGATGGTGTCGATGGCGGCGGCGACCTCGCGGGCGGTGATGGTCTCGCCGCCCTGCTCGCCGATGAGCACCGTTTCGTCGCCGGTCGCGGCGCCGGGGACGTCGGTCACGTCGACGAGGAAGTGGTCCATGCAGACGCGCCCGACGACCGGGCAGCGCCGGCCTCGGACCAGCACCTGCCCGCGGTTGCTGAGCCCGCGGTTGTAGCCGTCGGCGTAGCCAACGGCCACGAGGGCGACGCGCGACTGCCGCTCGGCGCGCCAGGTCAGGCCGTAGCTGACACCCTCGCCGGGGGCGACATCGAACACGCGCGCGAGCCGCGCCTTCATGCTGAGCACGGGCTGGAGGCCGGGGTTGGGGGTGTGGTCGGGGAGCGCGCCGTAGATCCCGATCCCCGTGCGAACCCCCTCGTACTGGAACTCGGGATGGCGGATGGTCGTGGCGGTGTTGGCGATGTGCCGCATGGGCACGCCCCCGACGAGCCGGACCGCCTCCTGGACAACCGCGTCCTGCTGCACGGTGAACGAGTCGTCCTCGTGGTCGGCCATGGCGAGGTGGGTCCAGAGCGCTTCGAGGGTGACGCCTCCGAGGCCTCGCACGTGGCTGGCGAGGGCGGCCACCTCGGCCGGCATGAGTCCGAAGCGGTGCATGCCGCTATCGACCTTGATGTGGACGGGCACGGGCGCCTTGCCCGCGCGCAGCGCTGCCTCGGAGACGGCTTCGGCCTGGGCGTTCGTGTCGACCGTGAGGGTGATGTCGTTGGCGACGGCCGCCGCGGCGTCCTCGGGAAAGGAGTGGCCGAGCACGACGACCGGTCGCGTGACCCCTGTGGCGCGCAGGTCGAGCGCTTCGGGCATAAAGATGACGCCGAAGCGCTCGATGCCGGCGGCTTCGAGCGCGGGCCCGACGATGTCGAGGCCGTGCCCGTAGGCGTTCGCCTTCACCACGGCGATGACGGTGGCGTCGCCGGCGGTTTCGCGGAGCACGCGGGCGTTGTTCGCAAGGGCGTCGAGGTCGACCTCGATCCAGGCGTTGAGGGCCTTCGTGGCGTTGGAGAGGGTGGTTCCCGGGGTTGCGGGACTGCTAGCCGGCACGGCGTCTCCCCTTCCCCGGCGGGCGCTTTGACCCGCCCTCCGGGACGGGCCTAGCATCAGTGGGGTGGAGACCAGGCGCAACCGGCCCGGCCCCCGCCCACGGAGGGGCTTGCGGCACGGTGCGCTGGCGGCCCTTCTCGCCGCCCTGACCCTGCTCTCCTGTGGTGGGGATGAAGCGCCTCTCCCAACACCCTCGCCGACCCCCACTGCGGTCGTCACCGCCACGCCCACGCCCTCGCCGACGCCCGAACCGGCGGCCCTGCTCGACCAGGGCTACGTGCTGCTGCGGGCGGGGCGCTACGACGAGGCGGCGCAGGCCTTCGCGGGCGCCGCCGAACGCACGACGGACCCAGCCGCCCTCTCAACGGCGCGGCTGGGGGAGGCCGTGGCTGCGTACGAGGTCGGAGCCGCAGGGCGTTCGGTGTCGCTGTTGCGCCTGGCGATGGCGGCGGCAGTTCACGGCTCGCCCGAGGAGGCGCGCGCCGTCTACCTCCTGGGTGTGCGCCTGAACGATGCGCGCGCCTTCGACGAGGCGGTGGCGCTGCTGCGAGGCCACGCGGTGCTCGGCAGCGGGCTCGCGCTCGCCCCTTCGATCGTGTCGGAGTACGCGCGCGCCCTCGCGGGGACGGGCGATGTGCAGCGCGCGGAGACGGTCTGGCAGTCGCTGCTGGCGACACCCGGCCTCGGGGACCAGCTGCGGTTGCCGGTGTTGCGTCAGCGGGCGGCCATTGCCCGCGTAGCCGGCGACCTGGAGGGGCGGCGGCGCTGGCTGAGCGAACTGGCGGTTCTCACAGGCGATCCCGTCGTGCGCCACGAGCTGGCGGCGGTGGGCTTCCTGCTGAACGACCTGGACCTCTTCGAGGCGCAGCTGCGCGCCATCATCGCCGAGAGCCCCCACACCGAAGAGGCCCTGCAGTCCGTCCAGGACCTGCGCACTGCGGGCTACGAGGTCGACCCCGGGGACGAGGGGTTTGTGCTCTACCGGCACCGCTTGTTCGGCCAGGCGCGGGCCGTCCTGGGGGCCGCGATCCAGGATTCGCTGGCGACGGGTGAGGCGCTCGCCTTCCGCACCTACTTCCTGGCGGCCTCGTACGACGACGAGGGGTTCTACCTGGAGTCGGTGCCGCTCTACGACGCGGTCGCGGCCTCGCCGGAGGCGGGGGGGTTTGCGCATCGGGCCCGGTACTGGGCGGCGCGCGCCCTCGAGAGCGCCGGCCGCTACGAGGAGGCCGCCGCCCGCTACGACGCCGTCGCGCGGGAGCTCGGGGGCGAGTTTGCGGGCGAGGCGGTGTTCCGCGCCGGTTTCGCGCGGCTGCGGGCCGGAGACCTCAGGGGCGCGATCGCGGCGTGGGAGGGGGGGGGCGCCAGGGAAGCGCGTACGTCCTACTGGCTCGGCCGAGCCTTCGAGGACAGGGGGGACGCGGAGGCGGCGCAGCGCGCCTACCTCGATGCGCTGGCGGTGCAGCCACGGGCGTTCCACGGGATCGAGGCGCGACGGGCGCTAGAGATGGATGTCGGTGGGGATGGACGCTACCGGGCCCTCGCGGCGCCGGCGCCGGTCGACTGGACGGAGCTGGAGGCGTGGCTGGCGACCATCCGTCCGGGGACGCTCTCGGATCTGGCCTCGGAGGCGCCGGAGCTGGCGCTGGTGGGCCTGGGGAGCCGGGCGGCGGAGACGATCGCGCTGGCCGCGGCGCGCACGAACGACCCGTGGGCGCTCCTGTCGCTCGCCCGTACGGCGACCGAGGCAGGTCTGCCCGCGCAGGTGTCGGCCATGGCGGTCGGCATCCAAGAGATACTAGGTATCACTGATGCCGCGCTCCCGGAAGAGCTCGCGCGGCTGAAGTACCCCCTCGGGTATCCAGGCCTGCTGGAGGAGCACGGCAGGGCGAACGGGCTCGACCCGCTGTTCCTGGCTGCGCTGATCCACCAGGAGAGCCGCTGGGATGCGACGGCCGTCTCGGTCGCGGACGCGGTGGGGCTGACCCAGGTCATCCCGCCGACGGCCGCCTGGATCGCCGGCCGCCTGGGCCGCGAGATTGCGCTGGGGGAACTGTTCCGTCCGGCGACCTCGATCGAGTTCGGGGCTTACTACCTGGGCGTGCAGCTGCAGGACTTCGGCGACGCGCACCACGCGCTCGCCGCCTACAACGGCGGCCCCTCGAACGTGGAGCGGTGGGCGCTGGTGGCCTCGTGGCCGCCCGCCGACTTCGTGGAGACGATCGTGTTCCAGGAAACGCGCGATTATGTGCAGCTGGTGATGGAGCACTACGCCTGGTACCGGGCCCTCTACGGCGAAGGGGCTGGCGGTTAGGGGCATCGGATCGTAGCCTAGGCCGTCGAGGAAAGAGACCGTGTCGCCGAAGAGAACGTATCAACCGCACCGCCGCCCGCGCCAGCGCCGTCACGGCTTTCGCCGGCGGATGGCCTCGCGTACGGGTCGAGCGGTGCTGAAGGCACGGCGCCTCAAGGGCCGGAGGCGGCTGACGGTCGTCTAGGCAAGGAGCGCGCGGTGGAGCCACTACGGCGGCGCGCGGACTTCGAACAAGTGTTCGCATCAGGGAAATTCGTACGAGGACGTGCGTTGGCCGTCCGGGTACTGGCGCGTGGGGAGGGTCCGTCGCGTGTCGGCTACGCCGTCGGCAAGCGCCTCGACAAACGGGCCGTGATCCGGAACCGGGCGCGTCGCCGGCTGCGGGAGGCGATCCGCCGGACGCCCCTCCAGGACGGCTACGACGTTGTCGTGCTCGCGCGGCGCGCCGTGCTCGAGGACGAGTTCGAGGCGCTGGTCGGGGATGTGGAGTCTGTATTCCGGCGTGCCGGGCTGCTGGGTGAGGGGGGCGCAGGGTGAGGTGGGTGCTGATCGGGGCGATTCGTCTGTACCAGGTCACCCTCTCGGGTCTGTTCATGGGAAACTGCCGGTTCGAGCCGAGCTGCTCTCGGTACGGGGAGGAAGCCCTGCGGCGCCACGGCGTCTTGCGAGGCACCTGGCTGACGGCGAAGCGCCTGGCGCGGTGCCGGCCGGGCGGGGGCTACGGTTACGATCCGGTCCCGGAGTAACGGAAGCCGTTTGTTTCACGTGAAACATCCTGCTGGTGCCGGTCTTGGGCGCGGGCTCGGGGGTTCGGAAGCAAGTGGTGGGAGGGTGGTGAGCGGAACCCGGCGTCCAGAGGACGACTGAGGAGTCGCGGCTCACACGGGTCCTTGCGCCGGCCTTCGAGTGGAAACAGCCTTCCTGCCCGGTGCCTGCAGGCAGGACATGGCGCCGAGGGGCCGACCGGCAACCTGCCCCTGTGATGGTAAGCCAACCTCGCTGGGCAAAATGCGAGAGATCGGGGTCGCGAGTCCGCAATAGCTGCCCCAAGGGCGGCTGAGTGTCGAAACGGGCGACAGGGTGGTACGGAGCGGGGACTTTGGCCCGTCTCGGGAAGTTGCAGGACCATGGGTTCGCAATCGGTGGCCGGCGAAGAGGAGACGACAACCGGCTTCGGCTCAGGGAAAGGGAGCAGGACAGGGTTCGAGGAGAGGAACTGCGGCAGGAAGGCGCATTCCATTTGTTTCACGTGAAACATGGCGTGACGCTGCGGTCGCCTGGGTTCGGAGGCAACTGGAAGAGGTAAAGGGAGTAGGCACTTTGGTGGAAGGGAGGGGATGTCTCCCCCGAGCCCCAGTTTGTTTGGGAGAAAGAGTGCGAAATGTGCTGTTTCACGTGAAACAGGGACTTACGTCTGCTGACCGTAAGGGGGTTGCTGCTAGGATGCCCGCTGTGCGTCGCGCCAAGCTGCTCATTCCCGTCATCCTGGCTGTCGCCTTCCTCTCCAGCGCCTGTGTCGGTTTTTCCGAGCCACGGGGGTGGGCGGAGCCTGTCTTCGACGGCGACACCGTATACGCATTCCTGGATCGCGACGAGTTCGTCGCAGCCAGCCTCGACGACTTTGGCGCGGAATGGCGCTGGACGTTCCCGGACGATGATCTGGATGCGGAAGAGGAGATCGAGCTCGAGGCGGTGTACGGACCGCCGCTGTTCGCTGGTGAACGCATCATCCTGGCCGGTTTTTCGGGAGAAATGGTGGCCCTGGGCACGGAGGGGCGCTTCCTCTTGGGGCGGGGCAGCTGGCATCGTGATGACGTGGACGGCAGCATCGTGGGTGGGGCGACCCTCGCCGGCGACCGCTTCGCCTTCGGCACCACGGAACAGCGGCTCTACGTGCGCAGCGTCGAGGACGGCGGTTCGGTTCCGGGCTGGCCCATTGATGGGCGGCCCCTCGATGGTGAGATTTGGTCTCAACCGGTAGTCGTCGGCGGGACCCTGTATGTCAGCACCATGGACGGGAAGCTCTACGCCTTCGACCTGGAGACGGGGCAGGAGCTGTGGGCGGAGCCCTTTGACGCCGACGGCGCCATCGCGGACCTCGCCTATATAGGGGATGGGATCCTCTTCGTCCCCACGCTCCGGGGCGAGGTCTGGCTGGTGGACGCGGAGAGCGGTCAGGCGCGGCTGCCCGATCCCTTCGAGGCGGAGGGCTGGGTCTGGACGCGGCCCGCCGTGCAGGACGGAATCGCGTATTTCGGTGACTTCGACGACTTCGTCTACGCCATGGACCTGGCGACGGGGAGAACGCTCTGGACGTACCTCGCGGAGGACAAGGTCAAGGCGCAACCCGTCATAATCGGCGATGTGCTTATCGTTGGCGACGAAGGCGGCACCGTGCATTTCGTGGATCTGGCGACGGGGGTGAGGCGACACGCCGTCAACCTCGACAGGGCAGGGAAGATTCGAGCAGGTTTGGTGGAAAAGGAAGGTTTTGTCTGGATCCTCGGCACTGAGGGCCGGCTCTATCGCGCCGACCCCGAGACGTTCACGGTGTTGGAGCGCGAAGTGCGGGGTCTTCCGTGATCCGCCAGGTGCCCCAGCGGGCCGGTCTCGGGGTCGCCCTCATCGGCGGCGTCGCGCTCGTCTTCGTGATCGCGACCTTCGGCTTCACGCAGTCATTCACGGTCGGGTTGCTCGACCCGATGATCAACGTGCTCGTCATCCTCAACCACGCGCTCTGGGGCAGCTTCGGGCTGGCCGTCATCGCCTTCACCATCCTCGTGCGGTTCGTCACCTTCCCGCTCACGCTGCGCCAGCTCCAGCAGACGCGTGCGATGCAGGCGCTGCAGCCGCGCGTGCAGGAGATCCAGAAGAAGTTCACCGACCCGAAACGGCGCCAGGAAGAGATGATGAAGGCCTACCGCGAGGCGGGCGTGAATCCGCTCGGCTGCCTGGGGCCGCTGGTGCTCCAGTTCCCTGTCCTGATCGGGCTCTTCTACGCCATCCGCCAGACGCTCGCGATCTCCCCCGAAGCGCTCGATAACCTCTCCAGTCACCTCTACTCCTGGAGCTACATCCAGAGCGCCATCCCGCTCGAAGAGAGCTTCATCGGCATCAACCTGGCCGAAGGCGCGTCCATCAACGTCCTCAACCTGAACCTCCTGATCGTGGTGCTGGTTGGCGTTGCCACCTGGGCCCAGTCGAAGACGACGGTCGTGGTGGCGACGGACGAACGGGCGCGCACCCAGCAACAGATGATGCAGTGGATGCTGCCCATCATGTTCATGTTCTTCGGCCTCAGCTTTCCCAGTGGAGTCAGCCTCTACTGGGTGGTCACCTCGATCGTGAGCGTGGGCTTCAACGTCGTCACCTACGGCTTCCCCGCGCTCAATATTCCGCCGTTGGTGGGGCCGCCGAAGCCCCCGGCGCCGGTCGAGGCAACAGCATCAGTAACTTCGGAGGGCGAGGGCCAGTCGCGCCCGCGACCCTCCCGCGAATTGAGGACATCTGCTCATGGATCACGCCGAAGCAAACGGAAAAACCGTCGACGACGCGCTTAAGGCAGCGCTCTCCAAGCTCAACGCCTCCGTTGATGAAGTCGACATCGTCGTGCTCGACGAAGGACAGCGCGGGGGTCGCCTCTTCGGGCGCGGCGCCCGCGACGCCGTCGTCCGCGTCGAGCGCCGCGAGGGCGGGGCCCGCGAAAGCGAGCCCGAACCGCCCGACACGTCCATCCCGCGGGGACGCGGCGGACGCGGGCGCGGCGGCAGCGGTGGCGCTGGTGGCCGCGGCGGTCGTGGCCGCGGTGGCAGCGGCGGTCCGCGCGGCGGCAGTGGCGGTCCCCGTGGTGGCAGTGGCGGTCCCCGTGGCGGCCAGCGAGGGCCTCGCGCCGAACGCGCGCCCCAGCTGACCGAACAGGACTTCTTTGGCGAAGGCGACGCCCCGCCGGCGCGTGAACCCGACCGCAGCGGCCCGCCGCCACGACGTTCGTCCGGACGCGGCGGCAGCGGTGGCGGCGGCGGTTCGCCCCGCCGTGACGGTCCGCGGAGGCGGCGTCGCGAGGAGAACGTCGAGCCTGATATCAATGCGGAAGAGGTCGACCTGGCCGCCGAGGTGGTCGACTCCATCCTCCAGATCCTCGAGATCGACGCCGACATCAACATCCGCGAGCCCATCACGGCCGGGGACGGACTCGGCAGCGCCCGCGCCGTCATCGACATCTCCGGGGACGACCTTGGCATGCTCATCGGGAGGCGGGGCGAGAGCCTGATGGCCTTCCAGTACGTCGTGAACCTGATCATGACGCGGCGCTTCCCCGGCCGGGGTTCCGTCACGATCGATGTCGAGCAGTACCGCCGCCGGCGCGAGGACCAGGTCGTCTCGCTGGCGGAGCGAATGGCCGAGCGCGTGCGCGACGCCGGCGAGCCGATCACGCTCGAGCCGATGTCCGCCGCCGAGCGCCGCCTCGTCCACCTCGCCCTCGTCGACGACCCCGAACTCGAGACGAACAGTGTCGGTGAGGGGGACAGCCGCAAGGTCGTAATCAGCCTGTTGGAGGATTAGTGGAATGAGCCCGTCCGCGCCAAGAATCGTGATCGTGGGGAACGTGACCGAGGATCTGACGCCCGAGTGCGTTTGGACGGCGGGAGGGCCCGCGCTCTACAGCGCGCGCGCCACCGCGGCGCTGGGAGCAGACGTGACACTCGTGAGTCGCGTACCGGCGGACTACGACCGGAGCTACTTCGAGGGGCTGACCGTGAAAGAGCTACCGGCCGGGGGCGCTCCCCGCTTCGAGAACAGCTACCCGGAGGGCGGCCTCCGCCGCCAGCGGCTGCACCAGGCGGGAGAGCCGATCGCCAGCGCCGACGTGCCAGCTGGCCTCAAGGCCGATGCCGTCATCGCCGCGCCCGTGCTCGATGAGCTGGCCGAGTCCCCGCCGGTCGAGGCGGCCGTCCGCATCGTCTCGCTACAGGGGGCGTTGCGCTGGGGGATGCCCGGCCGCCCCGTGCGCCGCGCCGGCTTCGCCCCCTCGCGGGCGCGGGCCTTGCAGCCGATGGGCGCCGTCGCCGTGTTCAGCGACGAGGATGCCGACGACCCGCCGGAGCTGGCGAGGGGGCTCTCCCTGCGGGGACCCTCCATCGTGACGCGCGGCGCTCGCGGCGCCTGGCTCTACCGCAGGGGCGCGCGCAGCGTGCTCCCCGGCTTCGCCACCAACGTGACCGACGTCACGGGCGCCGGCGACGGCTTTGTGGCGGCGCTCGCGGTGCGGCTGGTGGAGACCGGCGACCTGTTTGAATCGTGTACATTCGCAAATGCGATGGGCTCTCTTGTCGTCGAACGGAGCGGTCTGATGGAGCTGCCGTCGCGCAGCGAGGTCGACGCGCGCGTGCGGCGGGGGGTAGCGGATGGTTCGTGAAACCATCGCCTTCGTGAACCAGAAGGGTGGCGTGGGCAAGACCACGACGGCCGTCTCGCTGGCCGCGGCCCTGGGGCGGCGGGGCGAACGCGTCCTGCTGATCGACCTCGATGCGCAGGCGAACGCGACCAGCGCCGCCGGCGTCGCGGACGTGCCGGGCCCATCGATCTACGAGGCGCTCATGCTGGAGGTGGAGGCGAAGGACTGCGTGGTGCGGGTGGAGGACGAGCAGTTCGACCTCCTCCCCGCGACGCGCGAGCTTTCGGGGGCGGAGGTGGAGCTGGCCCCCGCCATGGCGCGCGAGCAGCGCCTGAAGAACCTCATCGAGCCCCTGGCCGACGACTACGACTGGATCTTCATCGACTGCCCGCCCTCGCTGGGCGTGCTCACGGTGAACGCCCTCACGGCGGCGACCAGCGTGGTCATCCCCGTGCAGTGCGAGTACCTGCCCATGGAGGGCCTCGCGAGCCTGATGGAGACCCTCGCCCTCGTGCGCAACAACCTCAACCCCCGCCTCCGCACCCTCGGCCTGGTGCTGACCATGCTCGACCGGCGAACGCGCCTCGCGCGCGAGGTGGCCGCGGACGTGATGACCCACTTTCCCAGGCAGACCTTTACCACGGTGATCCCGCGCGCCGTCAGCATCGCCGAGGCGCCGAGTCACGGACAGTCGATCTTCCGGTACAGCCCGGGCAGCCGCGCCGCCACCGCCTACCGCAGGCTGGCGGTCGAGCTCACGGAACGCGTGGAGGTAAGCGCATGACGCAGCCACGACGAGGACTCGGCCGGGGGCTCGACGCCCTCCTGCCCGGCGGCGGCGAAGAGGCGCCCGCCGGGAGAACGTTGCAGGAGATCGACATCGATCTGATTGCGCCGAACCCGGAGCAGCCCCGGACGAACTTCCAGCCTGAGCAGCTGCGCGAGCTGGCGGAATCGATCACCGAGCATGGCATCCTCCAGCCGCTGGTGGTGAGCCTGGAGGAGGAGGGCGGCTACCGCCTGATCGCGGGCGAGCGGCGCCTGCAGGCGGCGCGCCTCGCCGACCTGCCCACCGTGCCCGTGGTCGTGCGCGAGGTGGACGGCTCCGAACTGCTGGAGCTGGCGCTCGTCGAGAACATCCAGCGCGCCGACCTGAACCCGATCGAGGAGGCGCTCGCCTACCGCCGCCTGCTGAGCGAGTACGGGCTCACGCAGGAGGAGGTGGCGAAGCGGGTGGGTCGCAGCCGCGCGGCGGTCGCGAACGCCACCCGCCTGCTGCAGCTGGAGCCCGAGATCCGTCGCAGCCTGGTGGCGGGCGAGATCCGCGAGGGACACGCCCGCGCCCTCCTCGGCATGCCCGAGGGACCGGCCCGCCTGGAGGTCTGGCGCGAGGCCGTGCGCCGCGGCATGAGCGTGCGCGAGACGGAGGCGGCCGTGCGCCGGGCGCTCTCGCCGCGGGCGGAGCGGCCCCACACCGCCACGCCCACCCCGGAGCGCGGCACCCCCCTGCGCGACCTGGAGACGAACCTGCGCCGCGCTCTAGGCACCCGTGTAACTGTCGCCTCGCACCGGGGTGGCGGCGCCCGCATCGTGGTCGACACGTACAGCGACGAGGAGCTCGAGGCCGTCACGAGCAGGCTGCTCTCGCTCTAGGGCTCGGGAGAACGCGAGATGAGCGCTGAGGAACGTCTGCGGGAGCTGGGCATCGATCTGCCGGAACCCGCGGCCCCCGCCGGTTCGTACGTGCCCGCCCGGCGTCACGGCGACCTCCTCGCCATCTCCGGACAGATCCCCGTCACCCCCGGCGAACCGGTCCCGACCGGTCGCTGCGGCGTCGACGTGACCGTGGAGGAGGGCTACGCCCTCGCGCGCCAGTGCGCCCTCAACGGGCTTGCCGCCGCGCGCGCCGCGCTGGGTTCCCTCGACCGGATCGCGGGCGTCGTGCGCGTCGCGGGCTACGTCGCCTCGCCGCCGGACTTCACGCAGCACCCGGCGGTTGTCAACGGCGCCTCCGAGCTCCTCGTCGAGGTATTCGGCGAGGCCGGTCGCCACGCACGGGCGGCCGTTGGCATGTCGTCGCTGCCCCTCGGCGTCCCCGTGGAAGTGGAGTTCCTGTTCGCGCTCACCGCGGACGAGGGCTAGTCGAGGTCCAAAACCCAGCGCATGAGCTTGCCAGGCCCGGGAGTTACGTGTTACGTAAGAGGTAACAGTCTCTTGAGGAAACGTGTCATGCATCCACCTGGCGGAATGCCGCCGGTCCATCCCGGCGAAATCCTCGCCGATGAGCTGGCGGAGCTCGGGCTTTCGGCCAATGCCCTTGCCGGCCATCTGGCCGTGCCCACGAACCGCATCACCGCCATCCTCAACGGTCAGCGGGGCGTTACCGCCGATACCGCCCTCCGCCTGGCGCGCTATTTCGGCACGACGCCGGAGTTCTGGTTGAACCTCCAGAAGACGTATGAGTTGCGAGCAGCCGAGCTCGAATCCGGCGACGAGATTAACACTCAGGTGCAGCCGCGAGGCTAGTCCCCCGCGCTTCGTAAGCGAGCTTGCCCGGTGTCCTGGGCTGCCTTCTTTCGCTAAGAGGCACGACCGGTAAGGTGGATCGAGGGGGTGAACGCCCCCGGGAGGTTCGCCGATGAAGGTCGCCATCACGGGAAGCACGGGACTGCTGGGTCGCGCGCTCGGGGAGAGGCTTGAGGCGCGCGGCGACGAGGCTGTGCGCATCGCGCGCGGCGCCGCGGGAGCCGACGGCGTCGACTGGGCCCCGGCCGAGGGCTGGGTGCGCGAGGGCGCCTTCGCCGGCTGCGATGCCGTGCTGCACCTCAGTGGGGCCTCCGTGGGCGAGGGCCGCTGGACCGATGCCCGAAAGGCGGAACTGCGCTCCAGCCGCATCGATACCACCCGCGTCCTGGTCGAACACCTGGCCGGCCTCGACCCCAAGCCCCGGCGGCTTGTCGTCGCCTCCGCGGTCGGCTTCTACGGTGACCGCGGCGACGAGACCGTAACCGAGCAGTCGGCGCGGGGCGAGGGCTTCCTCGCCGACATGACCGTGGACTGGGAGGCGGAGTCGGAGAAGGGCAATGCCGCCGGCATCCCCACGGCGATGGCGCGCTACGGCGTCGTCTTCGCGAACGACGCGGCTGCCTTTAAGCGGCTCACGCTGCCCTTCCGCTTCGGCGCGGGCGGCCGCCTCGGGAGCGGGCGCCAGTGGATGCCCTGGATCACGCTCGACGACGCCGTGGCCGCTACCACCCACCTCCTCGATAGCGACACGACCGGGCCCGTGAACGTGGTCGCGCCCGTAACCATCACCAACGCCGACCTGACGCGTGCGCTGGGGCGGGTGATGCGCCGCCCGGCGTTCATGATGGTGCCCCGCTTCGCCATGAGGCTCGCCCTCGGCGAGCTCGCCGACGCGCTCCTCTTCGCCAGCCTGCGCGTCGTCCCCGAGCGACTCGCGGCGGACGGCTTCGAGTTCTCGCAGCCCGAGGCGGAAGGGGCGTTGCGCTCGCTCCTGCGGGGCGACTAGCGGCGATGGCGATCTATCGCATGGCCGCGCGGCAGGTCGTGCCCGTTTCGCTGGACGAGGCGTGGGCGTTCTTCTCGAACCCCCGCAATCTGCCCGTCATCACGCCGCCCTGGCTCTCCCTCGAGGTCACCTCCGACCCGCCCGAGGAGATGTACCCGGGGCTCATCATCACCTACAACGTGCGGCCTCTGCTGGGCGTTCCACTCCCATGGGCGACCGAGATCACGCACGTCGAGGACCGCGTGCGCTTCGTTGACGACCAGCGCATCGGGCCTTACAGCCTCTGGCACCACGAGCACGACTTCCGCGAGGTCGAGGGCGGCACAGAAGTGCGCGACACGGTCCACTACGCCGTCCCCTTCGGCCCACTCGGCGACATCGTCGCGCAGCTGGCCGTCCGCCCCCGCGTCCGCTCCATCTTCGAGTACCGCCGGGAGGTGCTCAGAGAGCGCTTCGGAACGATGGGGGAGCGTTAGCCGTCCGGGGTTGGGCGGAAGCCCGCGAGTCGCGCTATCTTGTCAGTACGGCTTCAAGCCGGAGGAGGTCGGTGCCATGCCTGCGCGTCCCGCAGCCGAGACGGCACGCCTCGGCGATGAGATCTATGAACGGGACATCCGGTCACGGGTGGAAGCGACTCACCGCGGTGAAGTCGTCGCGATAGACACCGACGGCGGGAACTGGGCGATTGGCGAAACCGCTCGCGTGGCCTCGGAGCGACTCCTCGGAGAGCATCCGGACGCCGATGTCTGGTGCGTGCGAGTTGGCTACAGGGCGCTCTACAGCCTGGGCGGCGGTTCCCTGCGGAGTGCGGAGTGATCGAAGGGGTTGTCAACGCGGCCCACGAGGCTGTCGTCACTCTTCCCCTAAGGGGTCCTGAAGGCCAGACGCGGGAAGTCGATGTAGTGATCGATACCGGCTTCACTGGGTTCCTGACCCTTCCGCCGGCCCTGGTGACGGAGTTGGAGCTGCCCTTCCTGAGCCGCGGTCTTGCAGTTCTGGCGAACGACAGCGAGGCTCTCTTCGACATCCACGGGGCCACGGTGATCTGGGAGGGCGCTCCCAGATCCATTGAAGCCAATGCGGTTGGCAGCACGCCCCTCGCGGGCATGTCCTTGCTCGATGGCCACGACCTGCACATCGAAGTCGAGGAGGGTGGTCGCGTGGTCATTGAGGCCCGCTGAGGCGTATGGCCATCGCCGCGGCCGAACGGGGCTCGTGTCCGCGCCATCTTCGAGTACCGCAGGACAGTGCTCCGGGAGCGGTTGGGGGGTGCCGAGCGCGTGGGCGCCATTACCCCAGGAAGAGTGCCAACTTGAGCACTCGCTTCACAACTTCGTAAAGCTCAGCGAATATCTCGCGTACGACATGCTTCACACGTGGAGGGTACAGGCCCGCCCGTGAGGCTCGCCCGCTAGCGCACGTCCCGCGCGACCAGGTCCTCGACCGTTTCGCGGCGCTGGAGCAGGCGCGCCTCGCCGTCCCGGACGGCGACGACGGGCGGGCGCAGGGCCATGTTGTAGTTGCTCGACATCGCCAGGTTGTATCCGCCGCTCGCCGGCAGGGCGACGAGCTCGCCCGCCTCCAGCCGCGGCAGCTCCGCGTCACGCACGAGGATGTCGCCGCTCTCGCAGTACTTGCCCGCGACCGTGACGGTCTCGACGGGCGCATCGAGGGGCCGGTCGACGGGCACGGCCTCGTAGCCGGAGCCGTACATGGCCGGCCGGATGTTGTCGGCCATGCCGCCATCGACGGAGACGTAGGTGCGCACCCCGGGGATCTCCTTGCGCGCCCCCACCGTGTAGACGGCGACCATCGCGCGCCCGATCAGCGAGCGTCCCGGCTCGATGTGCAGGGAGGGCTGCTCCAGCCGGTGCTCGGCCAGGGCGGCTGTCATCGAGCGGGCGACGCGCTCGGCGTACTCGGCGATGGCGGGGGCGTGCTGCTCGCGCGTGTAGGCGAGGGCGAAGCCGCCGCCGGGGCTGTACTCGTCGAAGGCGAATCCGTGCGTGTCGCCCATTTGCGCGGCGAAGGCGCACATCACGTCGCTCGCCTGCTCGTACGGCTCGATCTCGAAGATGGGTGAGCCGAGGTGCACGTGCAGCCCGCGCAGGTCGATATTGGGGGCGGCCATCGCCGCGGCCACGGCCCGCTCGGCGTCGCCGTTGGCGATGGCGAAGCCGAACTTGGAATCGAGCACGCCCGTCGTCGTCTTGGCGTGGGTATGGGGGTCCACGTTGGGGGAGACGCGCAGGAGGATCGGCTGGCGCGCGCCCCGCTCGCCTGCGATGCGGTCGAGCTCGGCCAGCTCGTGGAAGTTGTCGACGACGACGCGGCCGACGGGGTCGCCGCTCACCGACGCCTCGAGCTCCCCGGCGCTCTTGTTGTTGCCGTGGAAGTAGAGCCGCGAGGAGGGGAAGCCCGCCGCGCGCGCGATCGCCAGCTCCCCGCCGCTGACCACGTCCATGCCCAGCCCCTCCTCCTGCACGATGGCGGCCAGGGGCAGGCTCAGGTACGCCTTCGCCGCGTAGAGGACCGACACCTCGGGCCAGCGCGACTCGAACTCGCGGCGGAACTCGCGTGCGGTCTCGCGGAAGTCCTGCTCGTCGAACACGTAGAGGGGCGAGCCGTACGTCTCGGCCAGATCGCGCAGGTCGCTGCCGCCGATGCTCAGGCGCCCGGCGGGGGAGAGGGCGGTGGTGTGGGGGAGCACGTGGCGGTAGGGCAGGGCGTCGAGGGAAGCGGCGTTCGGCATGGTCGCGATTATGCGGGGCGGGGTTCGTACCGCCCAACCACCCGGGATGGCGGCGCTGTGGGACGCCCTATACTGGCCGAGTCATGGCGCCCGATAGCGAAGAGCCGCGCCTCTCCCACCTCGACGACCGGGGCGGCGCGCGCATGGTCGATGTCTCCGGCAAGGCGGTGACCACGCGGGAGGCAGTGGCGGAGGGGTTCGTCGCCATGCGTCCGGAGACGCTGGCGCTCATCCAGGAGGGGGGCCTGCCCAAAGGCGACGTGCTCGCGGTGGCGCGGGTGGCGGGCATCCAGGCGGCGAAGCGCACGAGCGAGCTGATCCCGATGTGCCACCCCCTGCCCATCTCGGCCGTCGCTATCGCCCTCGATCCCGTCGGCGACGCCCGCCTGCGGGTCGAGGCGACGGTGCGCACGGAAGGACGGACGGGCGTCGAGATGGAGGCGCTGACGGCGGTCGGCGTGGCCGCCCTCACGGTCTACGACATGTGCAAGGCGGTCGACCGGGGGATGCGCATCGAAGGGGTACGGCTGCTGGAGAAGCGCGGCGGCAAGAGCGGGGAGTGGCGCGCGGAGGGGTAGAGATTCCCTGGATGTCCCTCGGTGGCGGGCAAGCTACCTGGTGTGCGTCGGCGGAGGTTCGGTGAATCGCTCGCCTCGCTGTTCCGCCTCGACCCGGCGTTGGTTCCAGGCTCGCCACTCCCGGTGGGCCTCCGCTCGGCCCTCTGCGCGGCCTTCGGCGCGGCGCTGTTCGCGGATTCGCTCCAGGCCCTCTTCCAGCCGTCGCGCGATAACCACGATGCTCCTCCTCCGAGCTACTCGGTGTCGTCCGGCGGGAGCTCCGAGAACGACTCTCCCTGCGCCTCAGCTTCCAGCCGCCGCGCGTTCCATGCTCGCCACGCCGTGTTCGCCTCTGCCCGGCCCTCCGCCCGGCCCTCCGCCCGACCTTCAGCCCGGCGCTGTTCGCGGATTCGCTCCAGGCCTTCTTCCAATCGTCGCGCGATAACCACGATGCTCCTCCCGATCTCAGTGAGCGCCAGTGCGGCTGCCGCTGCCGTGATGGTCAGGGGCGCTGTATCCGACCATACCCCGAGGGTCGCGTCGAGGAGCGACCCGCTGTCGTTGAAGGCTCGCAAGGCTGCGAGCGCCATGCCCGTGAAGAACAGGCCAACGAAGATGACGAAGTAGGTGTCCCGCGTCTGCCGTTGCACGCTCCATATCGACTCCCGGTCCTGCGGCTGTTCCAGTTGCGGCCCCCGCGTTCGTGCCCGCGGGTGAGCGCGGAACAGCAAATGCTTGCCTCAAGCATACCAAAGGCCAAAAGGAAGTTGCGACATTTGTGCGTCAAGAAACTGACGCGCTCAGCCCTCTCCCCAGATGTGTCGGATGGCGGTGGCGACGCCGTCCTCCAGGGCCGTTCCCGCGACCATGTTCGCCGCTGCCTGCACCGGCTCCGGTGCGTCGCCCATGGCCACGCCGAGGCCGGCCAGTTCGATCATGGGCAGGTCGACCTCGGTGTCGCCGAACGCCGCTGTTTCCGACGGCGGGATGCCGAGCGCGTCGCAGAGTCGGCGGAGCGCCGGGCCCTTGCCGGCGTCGGCGTGCGTGACCGCCACGATTTCTCGTCCGGCGCTGGTGAGGGCGCGCTCACCGCGCAGACCCGCGTCCCGCACGAGCGTCTCGAGGGCGGGGAAGGCGGGGTCGTCGGGGCCCGTGAAGGGGGCGACCACGTAGGCCCGGTCGAGGGCGGTCTTGGTCAGGCTCGCGACGGTCGCCGCGGGCCCCGTCACGGGCGCTTCCAAGGCCGGCAGCCGCCGGAACGCGCCAGCGGCCGTGCCGGCGACGACGCGCCAGTCGTGCTCGTCGCACAATCGGGCGAGGGCACGTGCCGCCTCGGGCGGCAGGGCGACCTGCGAGAGGGGTGTGCCGTCCGCATGGCGGATGTCGGCCCCGGCGGCGCTGATGACGGCGGTCATGGCGCCGGCGAGGGGGGCGAGCGTGGGCAGCGCGACCTCGTAGGGGCGCGCCGTCGCGGCGGCGATGCGCACGCCCTGCGCGGCCAGCCACTCGACCGCCTCGATGACCGCCGGCGAGAGCGTCCCGCTCGGCCCCACGAGCGTGCCGTCGATGTCGAAGGCGGCGAGGCGGTAGCGCATGGCCGTCACGATACGTGAAGCCTCAGGGGCCGCTTTCCGTAGCGGCCGCGAGCGTGGGGATGCCGTCGACGATCGTGACCGGCACCAGCTCGTAACCGGCGACGCCTGCGGCCGTCAGCTCGACGAGGAGGATGGCGGAGTCGTTGGCGGGGTCCCAGAAGCCGTCGAAGACGAAGTTGCCAAGGCTGTAGGCGATGAGCCCGCCGCCGTACGCCTCCAGCGGCTGCAGGACGTGCGGGTGCGAGCCGATGACGAGCGTGGCGCCCGCGTCGATGGCCGCGCGCGCCTGCTCACGTTGCGCTGCGCTCGGTTCGGGCTCCCACTCCATGCCGAAGTGCAGCAGGACGACCACGAGGTCGGCATCGCGGCGGGCGGCAGCTATTTCCTCGGCCATCTTGGGGATGTCGAGCCAGGCGACACCGGGCGTGTCGCCCCTTGCGGCCCACGTGCTCGGGTCGTAGCCGCCGCGCTCGACGGGCACGGTCACGTACGCGAGGAACGCGATCGTCAGGCCCTCGCGCTCGATCGTGGCGGGGGCGTGCGCCGCCGCCCGGTTCGGTCCTGCGCCGGGGCTGAGGATGCCCGCCTCGGCGAGGAGCGCCCGCGTCTCCGCGAGGGACTCCGGGCCGAAGTCGAGGGAGTGGTTGTTGGCGAGCGAGACGAGGTCGATGCCCGCCAGCGCGAGCGCCTCCACGGCGATGGGCGGGGCGCGGAAGGTGTAGGCCTTGGGCGCGGGCGCGCCGGTCACGCCGATGGCGCTCTCGAGGTTGGCCACGGCGATGTCGGCCCCGGCGAGGATGTCCCGCACGCTGGCAAACGCCACCCCCGCGCCCTCCGCCTCCAGCCGGACGCCCACGCTGCGCCCGAGCATCACATCGCCGACGGCTGCCAGCACCACGCGTGCGGGAGGCGGGGAGGGCGTGGGTGGAGGCGTGGGCGCGGGGCTCGGGGAGGCCGTAGCGGTCGGGGTTTGGGTGGCGGCGACGGTGGGGGTGGCCGGCGCGGCAGTGGGGGTGAGGGTGGCCGGCGCAACCGTGGGGGATGGATCGGCGGTGGGCTCAGGGTCGCCCTCCGCGACGCACCCGCCCAGGGCAACCGCTGCGCCAGCCAACGCCGCCAGCAGGAACGCGCCCGCCCGACGGCTGCCTCCCCGGTCAGGCGCCAAGCAGTCCCTCGCGCTTCATGCTTACGTAGCGCTCGCCGGCGATCACGAGGTGGTCGTGCAGGGCGATCCCGAGGGCCTTGCCGGCTGCGGCGGCGTCGCGCGTCAGTTCGACGTCACGGACGCTCGGGGTGGCCCGTCCCGAGGGGTGGTTGTGGGCGAGGACGACGCTGGTGGCGTCGACCACGATCGCCTCGCGGAAGATGTCGCCCATGCGGAAGGCGATGGAGTGAATGCTCCCCGGGAGGGTCGTGGGCGTGCCCAGCAGGCGCCCGCCGCTGTCCGCGCAGAGGATGTGCAGCTCTTCGCGAGAGCGGCCCTGCAGCTGGCCGCGCAGGTACTCGAACACCGTCTCGGGGGAGGTGAGCAGGGGGCGGGCGTCTCCGTCGACGCGGGGCATGCGCCGCCCCAGCTCGATGGCGGCCGCGAGCTGCGCCGCCTTGGCCGGACCGAGCCCGCGCGTCCGCTGCAGCGCCTTCGCGTCCGTGCGCAGCAGGCCCCCCAGGCCGCCGTGCGCGTCGAGCAGGCTGCGGGCGAGGTCGATCACGTTCTCCCCGCGCGTGCCCGACCCGGCGATGATGGCGATGAGCTCGGCATCGCTGAGGACGGCCGGTCCGTGGCGCAGGAGCTTCTCGCGCGGGCGCTCGTCGCCTGCGAGGTCGCGGATGGTGCGGTAGCCGTCGGAGGCGCCCTCTGTCATGCAGGCAACGGCCCGGTCAGCCGCGTTCGATCAGCAGGGGGTCGGGCTCGGGGGAAGATGAGTCGCCGCCATCATCGGGGGGCTCGCCCGCGCCCTCGGGCGGCTCCTGCTTCCGGACGACAACGGCGATCATGGAGGACGGGTAGTACTCGACTTCCACGTAGTCGCCCTGACTGACCGTGAGGTGCTGCACGCGGTCGAGGCGGATGATCTTGTCGTGGTCGATCCGCAGGTAGTTGCTGCGGCTCCCCAGGTCGAAACGCCGCCAGTGGCGCGTGATGAAGCCAGACAGCATGCGTGTGCCGCGACGCAGGTCGTTGATCGCGCCGAGACCCTGGTACCCGAACAAGGCGCCGAAGATCAGGAGTAAAGCCGGCAGGATCCAGCCGTTGCCGTCGCCCGTCACCTCGATGATGAGCAGGTAGAGCCCTCCAGCCAGCGCCGCCAGGAAGAGCGGCGTCCAGATGATGGCCGTGCGTAGCAGCTCCCGCCGTGTCTGTCGCAGCCTGTCGGTGCGTTCGACGGTCACGGTCGCGGCACCAGGATTGTCTGACCGATCTGGAGGGCGGCCGGATCGAGGCCGGGGTTCAGCTCAAGGATTGCCTCGACGGTGACGTCGAAGGTCACGGCGATGTCGGAGAGCGTGTCACCCGCGACGATCTCGTACTCGATGGCGGCGGCCGGTTCGGGGGTGGGGGTGGGCTCGGGGGCCGGTGTCGGCTGGGGTGTGGCCACGGGCGTCGGTTGGGGTGTGGGTGGAGGCTGCGTCGCCGTGGCGACCGGCTCGGGGGTGTCCGTGGGCTCGGGGGGCGCGGTTGGCTCCTCGGTGGCGTCGGCGGTGCCGGCGGGACGCACGGGTTCGGCCTGGCTCGCGCTCTCCGGCGGACGCAGCACCAGGAAGAGCGCCAGGAAGGAGCCCAGCACGAGGGCCGCGATGGAGCCCCGGTAGGCCCAGGCCGAGGGCGTCGCTCGCTCGGGTGGATCAGGCTCGTGGTGGGCCTGCGGTTCGTCGCTCACGAGAGCGAGCCTACCACCCTCCCAGCCCCACGCGCCCGTCGGGACTCAACCCGTGGCGGTCCGCCTCCGGCTCCGCAGGCGGCGCGGGCGGCCGTGTTCGCGGAGCTGTTCGCGGAAGGCGCCCAGGCGCGCCTCGCCCCAGGTACGGAAGCGCTCCGCTACGTCGTCGCCCGCCGTCAGGCGGTCGATGGCGAAGGCGCTCCAGGCGATGGCGGCATGGCCGGCGGCCCCCGTCGCGAGCACCTCGTCGAGCGCCTCCGGGAGCGTCGAGCCCTGCTGGTCGAGGGTGTGGCGGGCGAGGTAGCGGACGCGCGCCCGCTCGCCCTCAGGCGGCGATGGAAGGTCCAGCGTGATCGTCGCCGCCCACACCGAGAAGGGGACGTGGCGGGGCGGGAAGGTGTCCATGGGAATCTCCACCGACTCCACCTCGAGGAAGTCAGGCAGCACGATCGTCGTGAGCTCGCGGCTGCCGGGCGTCGTGGCGACCGTCGTGGCCGCTTCGAGGGGCGCCGCCAGGCTCACGTCGGCGAGGGCACGGGTAATGTGGCGGTCGAGCTCGGCGTCGCTCCAGCGGGAGGCGTCCGGGTCGAGGTCGCGCAGGTCGCTGCGGACGCGGTCGCGGATGTCGGTCAGGGTCGTCATGGGGCGGCACGATGGCGGGGCCGCCACCCAGTGCGAAGGCCGCGGTGTCACCGGGGCGGCGTCGGTTAGCCGGAGGCGACCAGCCGGTAGCCCACGTTGCGGACGGTCTCGATGAAGGTGTGGCCCTGGATCTCGATCTTCGAGCGGATGCGCCGGATGTGAACGTCGACCGTGCGCGCCCCGCCGAAGTAGTCGTAGCCCCAGACGCGGTTCAGCAGTTGCTCGCGGGTGGAGACGCGGCCCGCGTTCATGGCCAGATAGCGGAGCAGCTCGTACTCCTTGAAGGTGAGCACGACCGCCTCGCCCGCCACCGTCACACGGTAGTTGGCGAGGTCGATGGTAAGGACGCCGCAGCGCACGAAGTTCTCGGTGTCGATGCCGTGGCGGCGGTAGAGGGCGCGCTCGACACGGCGGCGAAGCTCGCCGGGGGCCGCGGGCAGCACGATGAAGTCGTCGGCGGGCGAGTCGAACGGCATGCGGTCGAGCTGGTCCTCGCCGCAGGCGTGCAGGAGGACGAGGTCGTGCTCGCCGGAAGCCGCCGCCAGCCGGTCGATGGCCGTGCTGGAGAGGTCACGCAGGTCGAGCAGGAGCACGCCGGTGAAGTCGCGCTCGATCTCCCCGAGCCTCGCGGGCTCGAGCACGGTCGTGCTGAGCCCCGCCCCCTCCAGCTCGGGCGTGAGGGCGAGCAGATCCGGCTGGCCGCTGACGATCAGGACGGCGTTCACACGCCCCAGTATAGGCAGCAGGTGCCCTCCGGCATGCGTCTCTGTGTTACCGACGGGTTACAAGTGCTACGCCGCGGGCTCGATGACGGCGGACATACTGCCCACGCTGATCTCCATCAACGGGTCAGGACCGTAGGCGTGGATCTGGTCCTGCTTCAGCCGGCACTCGTCCTTCGCGCCCGTCATCAGGATCGCCTGGCCCTGGCTGTCGACGACGGAGGCGATCCCGAACGCCTTCTCGCGCGAGTAGCCGAACAGGTCCCCGAGCATGCGGATGACGTACTGGTAGGTGTGGCTGTCGTCGTCGAGCAGGATGAGGTGGCAGGGCTGCTCAAGCTCTTCCTCGACCTCGGGCTGCTCGACGATCTCGGGGAGGCTGGGGGTGGTCACCCGGGCACTGTAGCGAGGGGCGGCGGAGAGCGGCAAGGCGGTGGGGCTGCCACGGGGGGCTTCGAGTTCCGGGGGCGACGCCCCACGGTTCGGCGAATCCTCGCCCCGGAGTCCGCCCGTGCCCGACACCCCCTTCCCCCTCCAGCTGCGCGCCCTCGACCAGGACCGCCTGCGCCGCTACCGCGAGCACCTCGCCTTCTACGAGGGCGACCAGTGGGCGGGACGCGCCCGTCGCGGCGAACGCCGCCTCGTGCTCAACTACGCCCGCGCGTTCGTCGACAAGATCACCAGCTACCTGTTCGAGGGCCACGCCCTGCAGGTGCGCCCCCGCGATCCCCTCGATCGCGCCGCCACGGAACGCGCGCGGGCGGCCGAGCAGGCCTGGCGCGCCGTCGAAGCGGCCAACGGCCTCGAGCGGCTCGACTTCGAGACGGAGCTCGACTGCGCCGTGCTCGGCGATGCCGCCTACAAGGTCACGTGGGACGTGGAGGAGGGGCGCGTGCGCATCTCCGCGCCCGACGTGCAGGGCATCTTCGTCTGGCGCGCCCCCGACGACAGCTCGCGCATCGAGGCGGTGGCCTCGCAGTACGCCGCCGGCGGGACGCCCCTCGCCACCGCCGCCCTGCCCCTCTCCCCCGCGGCCGTCGAGAACCTGGTGACCGAGCACTGGACGGCGGAGACGTTCGAGCTGTGGCGCGGGGCCGAGCTGGAGCGCCGCGAGGCGAACCCGTACGGGTTCATCCCCTTCGTCGTCTTCCCCAACGTGAGCGAGCCGAAGCAGCCGTGGGGGTCGAGCGACATGGGCGCCCTCACCGAGCCCAACCGCGAGCTGAACCGCGCCTTCAGCCAGCTCAGCCAGATACTGGAGCTGTCGGGGAACCCCATCGCCGTGCTCGAGGGGGTCGCCGGATCGCAGGACATCGCCGTCGAGCCGGGGGCCGTCTGGGAGGTGCCCGAACGCGCCCGCGCCTACCTGCTCGACCTGCTGCAGGGCGGCGGGGCCGCTCTCCACCGCGACTACATCGACCTCGTGTACCGCACCCTGCATGACCTCGGGGAGTCGCCCCGCACGGCCTTCGGGCAGAACCCCGCGGGCCTGAGCGGGGTCGCCCTCAACGTCGAGCTCGACCCGGTGGCGCGCAAGGTGGCGCGCAAGCGGCTCATCCGCACGCCCGTCTACGAGCGCCGCGCCATGCTCGCCCTGCGCCTGCTGTCGCGCTACGAGGGCCTGGCCATCGACGGCCTGCAGGCGGAGGCCCTGTGGGGACCCGTCCTCCCCGCCGACCGCTCCCGCCAGGTCGCCGACGAGCGCTCACTGGTCGAGGCGGGCATCCGCTCGCGCCGCACCGCCGCCGAGCGCCTCGGCTCCGACGACCCCGAGGCCGAATGGGCACGCGTCCAGGAAGAGAGCGCTACCTTGCCGGGAGGGTAAGCGGGGTAGGGTTCAAGCGGCCTTTGACGACCCGTGCCGAAAACGGGACACTAACAGGGACATCGCCAGTGAGCGTATCGCTGGTTAGACGCCCTCCCAGCCGGGAGGGCGTTTCTTTGCCCTACTGCCAGTGCTGAGGACGGGTCCAGACCGAGCCGTCGGGGCCGGACACCCGTTCGGGCAACTGGCTGTCTGCGATTAGCTTGCGCCCTATCGTGAAGGATGCCGTGGCCGCGCCGCGGAGATCATCCGACCGTCTTCCCGGCGGGAACGCAATGATGGCTCGCTTTTCCGAGTAGCGCTGTCGCAGCGCCCGTACCAGCCCCACGAGATCGCTGTCTCCGGAAATGACGACAGCCGTATCGAAACGATCGTCTTGAGCGTCGCTGAGCGCCTCCACGGCGATGTTGACGTCGGTCATCTTCTCCTCGGGACTGGACCACTCCCTTCCGCACTCGAAGCAGCGCACGGTTCTGGGCCGGAAGTCGCCGTAGTGGATTTGGACGTTCGGAAGCGTGCCCAGCGCCTCGATGTAGGTGTTCTGGCGTGTCGGTTTGTCGGGGTCGTCAGGCTCTGCGGTGATGTGAGCTGTGAAGTAGCGAACGAGGACGAGATCTTGATTGGGGCGAAGGATGTTCCGGGCGAGGCTGTGAATGTCGAGCCAGTAGTAGCGCCGCCAGTCCTTGCTCCTGAGACCGTAGTAGAGGTTGAAACCGTCGATGTAGACGGCGACGCGCTGGGCAGGGACGCTGCTGGACACCGTGGGAGTCTACGGCAGTGCTGCCCTCGAGTGAGTGCGCGTCTGCGAGGAGAGCGCCACGCTTACGCGCGGCTGAGTGGGGCTGGGGGCGGGGACCAGCCACTGGTCACCAGCCACGAGCCACCACCTAGAACGGCTTGAAGATGGCCAGCCAGGCCATCAGCGGGACGCTTAGCACGAGCACCGTGCCGAAGACGAGGGGGACGCGGTCGTCGAGGATCTCGCGGAGCTCGTCGGTGACCTCGCCCTCCTTGGCGGCGATGAGCGCGGCCGTGCGCGCCCGCCGCAGGCCGAAGCCGAGGAGGGGCAGGCAGACCAGCCAGAACAGCACGAACAGCCCCGCCAGCGCCGCCAGCCAGCCGTCGCGGAAGAAGTCGTATTCGGCCACGCCCCAGAAGAAGCCGGTCGCGCCCGAGAGCATGGCTCCGGGTAGGAGCACGCGCGTCTCGTTGTTGGCCGCCTCGACGAGGGCGTACATCTGGAACTGCACGTCCTTCGCGACCCAGGCTCGAACGATGAGGGGGTAGGTCGCTCCCAGACCGGCGCCCATCCAGAGCAGGGCGAGGATGTGAACGATGCGCCAGGCGTCCACGCTAGGAGGCGGCGACTGCGGGGGTGGTCTCGGTCGCGGGCTGGGCGGCGCTGCGGGCCAGCCCGGCGGCCACGAGGGCGTGGAAGAGGGGATGGGGGCGGTTGGGGCGGCTCTGCAGCTCGGGATGGAACTGCGTGCCCAGCATGAAGGGGTGGTCCGCCACCTCCGCGATCTCCGTCAGCGTCCCGTCGGGCGAGGTGCCGGCGACGACGAGGCCGGCCTCCTCCATCTCCTCGCGGAAGCGGTTGTTCAGCTCCCAGCGATGGCGGTGGCGCTCGTTGATCAGGCCTTCGTCGTACGTCTCGGCGGCGAGGCTGCCGGGGCGCAGGCGGCAGGGATACCAGCCCAGGCGCATCGTCCCGCCCTTGGCCTCGATGCCTTCCTGCTCCTCGAGCAGGCTGATGACGGGCCAGGGCGACTCCGGGTCGAACTCGGTCGAGTTGGCGCCCTCCCAGCCGCACACGTTGCGCGCGAACTCGGTGACCATCACCTGCAGCCCCAGGCAGAGGCCGAGGTAGGGGATGCCCTGCTCGCGGGCGTGGCGGGCGGCGGCGATCTTCCCCTCCCAGCCCCGCTCCCCGAAACCGCCCGGCACGACGATGCCGTCGACGCCGTCCAGCACCGCCTCGGCGGGGCGCGTCTCCAGGTCCTCGGCGTGTACCCAGCGGATGCTGATCTCGGTGTCGTGGGAGACGCCCGCGTGCACGAGCGCCTCCTTCACCGAGAGGTAGGCGTCCTGCAACTCCACGTACTTCCCGACGATGGCCACCTCCAGGAAGCGTTCGGGGTGGCGTTCGCGGTCGACCATCGCCTCCCAGGCGGTCAGGTCGTGGGCCTTCGCCTTCAGCCCGAGCCGTTCCAGCACGAAGTCGGCCAGGCCGTGGCTCTCGAGGATGAGGGGCACGGCGTAGATCGTGTCGACCGTTTCCAGGGCGATGACGGCGCGCGGGTCGACGTCGCAGAAGTCGGCGATCTTGTTGCAGATGTCGCCCGAAACGGCGTGGTCGCTGCGGGCGAGGATGGCGTCGGGCTGGATGCCCATGGAGCGCAACTCGCTCACGGAGTGCTGCGTCGGCTTCGTCTTCAGCTCGCCCGTGGCCCCGATGAAGGGCAGGAAGGTGACGTGTACGTTGAGGAAGTCATCGTGCGCGATGTCGTGCCGGATCTGGCGCATCGCCTCAATGAACGTCTGCCCCTCGATATCGCCCACCGTGCCGCCCACCTCGCAGATGATGACGTCGGCGTCGCTTGCCTCGGCGGCGGCGTAGATGCGGGACTTGATCTCGTTCGTGAGGTGGGGAACGGCCTGGATCGTGCCGCCGAGGTAGTCGCCGTGGCGCTCGCGGTCGAGCACGGCCCGGTACACCTGGCCGCTGGTGACGGAGGAGGCGGCGGAGAGGTCCTGGTCGAGAAAACGCTCGTAGTGGCCGAGATCGAGGTCCGTCTCGGCGCCGTCGGCCGTCACGAACACCTCGCCGTGCTGGTAGGGCGACATGGTGCCGGGGTCGACATTGAGGTAGGGGTCGAGCTTTTGAACGGTGACGGAGATTCCGCGGGATTTGAGCAGGCGCCCGATGCTGGCGGTTGCAATGCCTTTGCCGACGCCGCTGACCACGCCGCCGGTTACAAAGATGAACTTGGCCATGCTGCTCCTGCGGGTGGGGTGCTTCCCGAATGCTACGAGCGCGGCCGGAGGGCAGTCAACGAACGCCGCTGGGCTCTGCCATTAACCTTTGCCCTTCCGGCGCGTTATCACAGGTATGTTGCGCTCTGGCAGGGCGGCTGACTATGCTCGCATGCAGTGGTGGGGGCGTGCTGCTGGACTAGCGCGCAGTGGGAGAGTGCGTGGAACCGATGGCGCCCAGCGAACTTGCTCCGGACTTCGACGAGCGAATGGTCGTCGAGCAGGCGCAGGGCGGCGACCAGGAAGCGCTGAGCACGCTCTACACGTTCTACTTCCCGCGGGTCTACCGCTACGTGGCGGGGCGCGTGCGCTCCACGCAGGACGCCGAGGATGTGACCGAAGAGGTCTTCCTGCGGCTGGTCGCGAACCTGAAGCGCTTCGAGTGGCGGGGACTGCCTTTCGGGGCCTGGGTCTTCCGCATCGCGCGCAACGAGGTGGTCTCGCATGTGCGCCGGCAACGGCGGCGGGGCATCCCCGCACCGCTCTCCGAGACGATCCCCGACGATCGCCACGACCACGTGGCCGAGTACGAGCTGCAGGCGACCATCCAGGTGGTGCGCGAAGCGACAACCAAGCTGCCGCCCGCGCAGCGCGACGTGATCTCCCTGCGCTTCGGGGCGGGACTCTCCGTGGCCGAGACGGCGCTCGCCCTGGGCAAGACGCAGAACAACGTGAAGGTGCTCCAGCACAAGGCCATCGCCAGGCTGCAAGGGATGGTCGCTGAGGAATGATGCGGTTGCCGAACTTCTTCCGCCGCACGCCTGACCCGCAGGCCGAGATCTTCGCGGAGGCGCTCGCCCTCTACGAGGAGGGCATGGAGATCGCCGCCATCCTCGAGCGCTACACCGGCGAGGTGCAGGACTGGCTCAAGCCGCTGCTCTCGACGGGCCAGATCATCGGCGGCGCGTTCGAGGCGGAGGAGGCCAGCTACTACTTCGAAGGTGCGCTCAAGGCGAAGGTGCTGGCTGCCGCCCAGCCGGTCATCGGCGGCGCGCCCGAACCGCCCCTGCCCGCGCCCCCGCGCTTCGGGCAGCTGGGCGCCGCCCTCGCCTCGGTGGCGGTGCTGGTGGTGGCGGGAATGCTGGGCGTGATCACGTTCGGGTTCGTCACCGCCGAGGAGTCGGTGCCGGGCGAGTGGAACTACGGCTTCAAGCGAGCCACCGAGCAGGCCCAGGTGCGCTTCGCCAGCGGCGACGAGCGCATCAACGTCCGCATCAGCATCGCGCAGGAACGCATTGACGAGATCCAGACGCTGGTCCTGCGCGGAGACCTGAGCGAGGGCCACATCGATAGCTTCACCAGTGAGCTCGACGACATCCGCGAGCTTGCCGAAGAAGAATCCTTCGATTCCCTCCAGCAGGCCAAGGTGCGGTCCCTGAGCGAGACGGCCGAGGTCGTGCTCTCCGAGACGGAGGAGGAGCTCGCCTCAGAGGCGGAGGAGGCGATCGAGTACGCCGCTGAGGTGGCGGCCGCGGTCAGCACGGATGCCAAGGTGAAGCCGATCGAGGAGCCGACGGCCACGCCCGAGGCCACCTCGGAGCCCGAGGCCACCCCCACGCCTGATCCAGCCGCGGCAACGGAGACGCCGACGTCGGTGGAGACGCCGCCGACCAGCGACCCGGCGGCCGACCCCACGGTCTCGACGGGCGTCGACGAGGATCCCCAGGCGCTGGCCACTCCTACAGACGAGACGCCCGTGCCGACCGTCACCACCGGTGTGGACGAGGACCCGCAGCCGCTGACGACGCCCGAGGATCCCTCGACGGGTGAGGACGATGGGGAGCCGACCTCCACGCCCACGCCCACCCCGACCCCAACGCCCGATGATGAGGGCGGAACGCAGTAGCACCCTCCTAGGGTTCCCGGTTTTCGTGCTTCGCGGGCTCCCCCTCCGGCGCCGCCCAGCGGCGAAACTCGGCGAGCGCCTCGTCGTCGAAGATCTCGGCGGCGCGGCGCCACTCGTCCTCGCTGCGGGGCGGCACGCCGTGCATCAGCAGGCCGCGGAGGGCGACTTCCTGGAGGGCCCGCTCGTCCGCCTCAGGGGTGGGGCCGAGCTGGAGCAGGGTGTGCATCATGCGGTTCACCGCCGAGGCTTCGGGGGGCGTGACGCGCCCCGCCAGGGTCTCCTCGATGAGCCACCAGCCGAGCCCGCGCAGGTCTCGCTCGCGGATCGCCCCGGCGGGCGAACGCTCGTGCGGCGGACGCGCCTCGCGGGCGCGACCGTGGGCTTCGTGCGGGCAGCGGTCGGCGGGAAAGCGGCAGGCGGAGCCGCCCAGCGTGGGCGCCCCGCAACGGTCGTTGGACATTCGCTGAGCTTGCGGGTGTGGGCGGGCAGCCAGAACCCGTGTCTGACGCGCGCTCGCTACTCGATCACCAGCGTGGCCGGCGCGGTCATGCGGATCCAGTAGATGCGGTAGGGGTGCAGCCCGCCGAAGTCGTTGAGTTGCGGCGCCGAGCCGGGCAGATATGAGCTCCAGAGCCCCGTCACGCTGTCGTAGCTGAGCACCTGATCGTAGAGCCCCGCGACGCTGACGAGCGCCTCCTCCACGGGGCGCGCCTGGCCCGTATAGACGACGGCGTTCCAGCCCTCGGCGAGGCCGACCTGGCGTCCGGCGAAGGCCCGCGGGTTGATGTCGGCGGCGATGCCGCCCGTGCTGTAGACCCAGTAGGCCTGGTACTGGGCGAGCTCCGTCAGCGTCTGCGCCTCGGCTGGCGCATCCGCGTAGTAGAGGCGGAACGCGCCGCCGCCCTCGGCGGCCGCATCCCAGACGGCGATCGCCGACCAGTTTGCAGGGAGTGCTGCCGCGGCCTCGGGAAGGGGCGCCGTCGCCCCCAGGTGGGCGGCCTGGCTCCAGCCGGCGCCCAGCTCCTGCAAGACGACAGGACCGGGGGCTGGATCGATACCGTTCACGTCGTACGAGGCCAGGGCGAGCGGCTCATTCAGGGCGCCCCACGGCAGGAGCGCCGCCGGGCGGTTGCCAACGCGAATCTCGACCTCGCGGCCGGGAGCGCCGCAGCCCACGATCTCGCTCTCCCCGGCGATGCGCAGGGAGTAGCTGGCGACCCCGTTCGAGTTCTCCGTCTCGGTCACGCCGCACTCCACGCCGTCGATCAGGGCGCGTATGGAGGTCCCCTCGGGCGGGCGCGTCCAGTCCTCGAGGGCGAGGCCGCTCACCGTCATGGGCACGCGCGCCAGCGCCGCCTGCATGTCGATAACGCCGTGGCCGGCCCAGTTGCCTCCGTGGGCCGCCAATGCCGGCTCGGCGGCGGTTTCCTGCACGATATCGATGTACTCCTCCATCGTGAGGTCGGGGTTGCGGGCCATCACGAGCGCGAACAGCCCCGTCACGATTGGAGCAGCCCAGCTCGTCGCGCCGGGCAGGGTTCCGTAGGCGAAGGGGCCGAGGTCGGAGCGGATCGTGCTGATCACGCTGCTTCCGGGCGCGGCCACGTCCACACCGCCGCCAACGGAGCTGTAGGGCGCCCAGGCGTTGCCGTTGGCGGGGTCGCTGGCTCCCACGCCGATGACGTTCGGGTACTGGGCGTAGGCCGCGGGGAAGCCCACGCCCCTCGTGCCCTGGTTGCCCGCCGCGGCTACGATGATGAGTCCGTCGGCGAGCGCGTCCTCGATCGCCTCCCGCAGCTCGGGAATGTCGGCCGCGGGGTCGCCCGGGAGGCTGGACAGGCTGAGGTTGATCACGTCGGCGCCCATGCGCCGGGCGTAGTCGATGGCGCGCGCGACGTTGGCCATCTCGCCGGTTGGTTGATCGCCTCCGGGGCCGCAGTCCAGCGTCTTCAGGGTCATCAGGCGCACGCGCCAGGCGACGCCCGTCATGCCGGTGCGGTTGTTCCCGCGGGCGCCGATGATTCCCGCAACCGCCGTGCCGTGGGATCCGAGTGATTCGGCAGTCCCGTTGTCGTCCCGCACGTCGCCCGTCGGCGTGCTGGAGGTGTAGCCGCACTCCTGTTTGCGCTTGGGCGTGAGGTTCAGGAAGCGGCAGCCGTAGCGGTCGTCGATGCAGCCGTTGTTGTCGTCGTCCACGCCGTCGTTGTCGGCGTCGTTCGGGTTCTGCCAGAGGTTGGCGGCGAGGTCTTCATGGCGCAGGTCGATGCCCGTGTCGATCACGGCGACGACGATCTCCTCGGCGTTGGTGGTGATGTCCCAGCCGCCGGGCGCGCCAACGGGGTCCAGGTAGGGCTGCTGGGCGCTCCGGTAGAAAGCGTCGTTGGGGTCGGCGGCGGCGCTGACGGTGGGGTTGCGGGAGGCGCTGACGATGCCCGGCTGCTCGTCGAGCCAGTCCAGGTACGCTTCCGCTGTCATCCCCTCCGGTACCGGCAACTGGCGGTAACCCCGCCCTTCGAGCGAGGACGCCGAGGGCGACCCTCCCGCCACCTGCACGCTCACCCAGTGCTCCGCGACCGGCTCGCCGGGAGTGCTGCCGGGGTGTACGGCGAAGATGCCTGTCAGCAGGGCCAGGGCGGCCAGGAGTGGGAGTGCGTGTTTCGCCACGAAGCGCTCGCTCAGGCCCCGGGTGCGGTGGTGGGCATGAAGTTGAGGCTCCTGGCGGGGTCGCGTGCCCCGTGTTCCGATGTTACCAAGCCACCGCCCGTTTCCGCCCTTACTGGCCCTTCCGGTGCGAGACACGGCGCGTTCGTGGTGGCAAGGTTGGTCTGAGTGTAGGGCAGCGTCTACGTGTGCGCCCCGGTGATGGCCGCGGAGGCGGTCGGGAAGCCCTGCGCCCGGAAGCGGAGAGAGCAAGCGATGGCGCGCCTGCGGCCCAAGCCGAGAGCTACTCCAGACGACCTCGCCTTCGGCGCGCACGCCTGCGAGCTGGCCCTGCGCCAGGGGCTCGCGAAACGCCTCCTGCACGCCGAGGGCGCCTCGAACCGGCGGGTGGCCGCGCTCGTGGAGGAGGCGCACGGCCAGGGGCTGCCAGTCGAGGCGGTCGACCCCGACCGCCTCGCGGAGCTGACCGGCGGGGGCGTTCACCAGGGCGTGCTCGTGCGGCTTCGGCGGCTGCCGGCCGCCTCCATTCCGCAGAAGGCGACCGGCCCCTCGCTCGCGCTCGTCCTCGACGGCGTTACCGATCCGCAGAACACGGGCGCCGTGCTGCGCGTGGCCGTTGCCACGGGCGCGGAGGTGGTGGTGCTGCCGCCCCGGCGCGGCGCGACGCTCACGCCGGGCGTGCACCGGGCCAGCGCCGGCCTCAGCTTTCTCGCACCCGTGGCCGCGCCTCAGAACCTCGCCCGCGCTCTCGGGCAACTCAAGGACGCAGGCTACTGGGTGGTGGCCGCCTCTCCGGGCGAAGGCGCCGGGGACGCGACCGCCTTCGACTGGCCCGATTGCACGGCGCTCGTGTTGGGTGGGGAGGAGCGCGGCGTGAGCCGTCTGCTGAACGAGTTGAGCGACTTCCGCGTGCAGCTGCCCATGGATGACCGCGTGGAGTCGCTCAATGTGGGGGTCGCCTGCGGGGCCCTTGCCTACCTCTGGCGGGCGCGCTGGCCCGCTAGAACGTGACGCGCCGGAGCTGTTCCCCGCTAATCACGTAGCCGTAACCGCTGCGCACCGTGAAGGCCGTCAGGTTCTCCAGGTCCTCGTGCCGGTACTGGCGGGCGAAGGTGCCGTCCTGCCCCAGGATGACGATGCGGTCGGCGCTCGCGTCGAGGAGGGCGATCTCGTTGGCGACCCCGAGCGGGTGGGGTGTGGCCGCGGCGGAAAGGGGTTGATCGATGCCCGCCTGCGCCAGTACCAGGGTGAGCGCGCCGCTGTAGCGACGGACTCCGCCGTTCTCGGCGGCCGTGAAGACGTTGTCGCCTTCGACCATGAGACGGCGGGCGTTGGCCAGCTCCGGCCCCTGGTGGACGACGGCCGGGTCGAGGCTGAATCCGGACGGGCTGGCGGCGAAGCGGAAGACGGTGGCCGCCGGGGCGTCGAGCACGTAGAGCGAGCCGTTGGCGTAGTACAGGTCCGTGAGCGTGATCCCCTCGGGCCGCGCGAACTCGATCTCCGAGACCCACCCCGAGGGGCTCCAGGCCCACAGCCCCTGCCCCTCGTCCGCGATCAGGAGCGCGGAGCCGCCGGGGCGCGAGACATCGGCGTAGGCGATCGCCGCCGGTGCGAGCGGGGTCTCCTCGCCGGCGGCGTAGACGGTCACCTTCTTGCCGGTCGAGAGGCTGATGGAGATGACCTGGGCGCCGCCCGAGTCGAGCACGTAGGCGTGGGAATCGCTGACGACGAGCTGGCGCGCGGTGATGGGCGCCTCCCCGTAGCCGCGAAGGTCGGCGATGGCGAGCACCGCGGTTGGGGCCACGATGGCATCGAGCGCCGCCAGCTCGCGGTCGGCCTGCTCCAGGAGCGGCTCGGCGAGGGTCCGTCCGCCTTCCAGGGCGATAGCTTCGAGCAGGATGCCTCGTGCCCTCGTCAGGGCGTCGCGGCGCGTCCCCGCCTGGTCGAGCGCGTTGGCGGTGGCGATGTCCTGCTCCGCCTCGTCGATGAGCTGCGAGAGACGCGTGGCCTCGTCGCTCTCGAAGACGCCGGGCAGGGTGGCCCAACTGACGACGCCGGCCAGCAGCGCCACGCCCACCAGCACGACGAGCCAGGTCGGCGGCGTAAAGCCGCCCGAGGCCGAATCAGTGCGTCCGCCGTTCCGCCGCCCTCCGCCCATGCTGCGGCGCACGCGAACCACCGAGTCGCCCGTGCGTGGTCCCGCCGCGAGGCTGCCCGAGACGGGTACATTGGTCGTGGCCGCCAGTTGCATGCGGCGGTCCTCCGCGAGCTGGCCCACGGGGGCGGCGCTGGTGTGGTGGGAGGTCACCGGGGGGGCGGGCGGCTGGCGCACATGCGCCACCTGCCGGAAGAAACTGCCTTCCGCGGTCGAGCGCCGGGCAGCCGAAGGGAAGTTGGGCGTCGGACCGCTGTCGCCGACGGCTCTTCGCAGGGGCGGCAGCTCCTCGGCCTGGGCCAGGGGCGTCACCTCCGGCAGCCGCCCGTCGACACGTGAGCGCGCATCGACATCCTCCAGCCGCTGGCGTGCCTGTTCGAGTGCGGTGGCCTCGGGGCTGGTCTGGATGAAGAGGCTGGGCTGGAAGTCCGGGGCGGAGCCGCCGCGGGGCGCTTCCCCGCCGATGATGGGCCCCTCGTCATCCTGTTCGCTCAGGGCGGGAGGCTCCGGCGGCGGCAGGGCCTGTTCGCCGCCGTCGGGAACCCCCACGAGGAGCACGGCCGCGTCGCGCAGGTGGGTGATGCGGCGGTACAGGTTCGGCAGGATCTCGGACATGGAGCGGCTGAGGATGGCTCCCAGCTCCTCTGCGCTCAGGGACTCGGTGATGTTCGTCGTGACCAGCAACACGCGGTCGCCGGGAGCAAGGGTGAGCGACGTGAGCTGGGGCTCCCCGTGGTCGAGGCCGTCCATCGGCTCGGCGTGCTCGTCGTCGGGCTCGTAGAGGGCGACCGAGTCCTCCGTGGCGTGGAGGATGCTCGCGGGTCCGCGCGTGGCGAGCACGATGCGGTCGCCCCGGCGCGCGAGACAGCCCAGCCCCAGGCCCACACGATGCTGCGAGACGCTCCGCGTGTTCGATTCCATCAGGGAGCGCTGCGCCTCGCCGAAGATGGCGATGAGCGCGCCCGTGAGGCTCAGGTTGAGCGCCTTCCAGGAGCGCTCGGCCTGCGAGATCAGGTGCCCGGCGAATTCGTGGGCGGCGGGGGTCGTCCCCTCCGCCAGTGCGAACAGATCGCAGCGCTCAGCGCCTGTCCCGTTCCCCTCGGCGACGCCGATGGTGGCGCCGCGTTCCTGGGGCTCGTGGGCGACGATCGCGAACTGGCCGACCTGCAACTGATCGTTCAGGGCGCCCTCCTGCGCTGCCACGCCCGCGCCGCGGGCACGGGGCGCTCGATGCACCCAGACCCCCTCCCGTCTGGGCACAGCAATCCTTCTATTGGCGCAAAACTATACGACAGCGAGTCCAGGCCAGAGCGCCGCGGCGGGGGTTCTTGCCATTGACTCTCGAGGCAAGCCGAAAGAGTTCCTCTCGGCGAACCAGATCCGTGGTTCAGCCCGGCCCGAGGGGAGGCTACGAATCCCTGGCCAGAGCCCCCAGCAGTTCCGTCGTGCGGTCGGCCGCGGCGGGGTCGCCCTGGAGGCTGAGTACGCCCGCCAGCATCTCGTCGACGCCGAACGAGGGCAGCGCGCGGATGCGCTCGGCCACCTCGTTCTCGGACCCCTGGATCACGAGCGCGTCCGACATGGCTCGTGAGAAGGTGCCGTCCTCGGCCTCGGGGAAGCCCGCGTCCTGCCACATGGCGGAATAGAACGGCAGCCTCGGGTAGAAGCCCAGTTGCGCCTGGGCCGCCTCCCAGACGGCGTCGGCGTCTTCCGAGACAACCACGGGGGTGTGGGAAACGAGAGCGGGACGCGCCCTCCCCGCCGCCTGGGCCCCTTCCTCCATGGCGGGTATGGCCACGCGCCGCTGGTGCGCGAGCGGGCTCACCCACGAGATCGCGCCGTCGGCCAGTTCGCCGCAAAGCCGGTAGGCGTTCGGGCGAAGGGCCGAGGCCATCACCTGTACCTGCGTGGGCGCCTGCAGTTGCGCCTCGCAGTGCAGCCGCTCGCCGTGAAATTCGACCGCCCCCTCCTTGAGGATGGCGTTCAGGATCGTGAGGTACTCGCGCAGGTGCTGGAGGGGCCGTACGAACTCGTAGCGATACACGCTCTCGACCGCCGGCTTGTGACTCGGGCCGACGCCCAGCTTCAGCCGCCCGGGAGCCAGCTGGTCGACCACGACCGCGCCCTGCACGACCGCCAGGGGGTGGCGGGGGAATGTGGGGATGATCGATGTGCCGAACCCGATCTGTTCGGTGTCGCCGGCGGCGGCTGCGAATACCGCAAGAGGGTCGGGAGCGGGGCCGCCGCTCGTGAGCCAGGCCGTGTCCACGCCTGCGCGGTCGGCCGCCACGATGCCGTCGATGAGCCCGCTCGCATCGCGGGCGAGGATGTGCGTCCCGATCGTCAGGTTCTGCAAGGTTCCTCCGGGCGCCGTCCGGCGGCGCGTTCGCGAAACATGGTACGCGCAGCGACCTCGCTCCCGTCCAGCGACACCCTCCCCTCGGGGCTCTCCGCTCCCGCGGCGACCATCGCCGCACAACTTCCGAGGAGGATGGAATGCGAACATTTCTCTCGAACTACGCGAGGGCGGTAGCGGTGCTCCTGCGCGCCGCCACCGGCCTTGCACTGCACGGCCTGCTGCGGCCGCGCACGGACTGCGCCATCGAGGCGGCGACGGGCCGGGTGGCGCGGGCATGACCGGCGCGCAGGTCGCGGTCGGCCGCAACATCGTCAACGTCGTCTCCGTGCTCGCCCTCGTCCTTGTCGTCTCGCTGCTGGGCCTCATCGCCCTCGGCGCGGTCGATGGCGACGCGGGCGTGCGCAGCACGCTCACGCACGTGTCCGAGACGGTCCTGGGTCTGTTCGTCGGCCTCGCCGCCGGCCGCCTGACCAGCCCCGCCTCAGGCAAGCTGGCTGCGGGAAGCTAGCGGCAAACTGCTTGAGCGGATGATAGCGTATACGCTATCATCCGCTCTGTGGATCTCGCCCGGCGTATCCAGCGGCTGAAGAAGAGCCGTCGCAACGTCCGGCCGCAAGACCTTCACCGGCTCCTTGTCGCAGCGGGGTTCACGCGACGTTTCGGGAAGGGTGACCATTGGGTCTACCGTCACCCGGACTGGTCAGGTGGGCGGCTGGTAATCGACCCACGAACCCCGTTGCTGCCAGCCTATGTTTCGAAGGCCATTCGCGCGATAGAGGAGGTATTGGAATGAACGCCGTCACTATTCAGAATTACCTCAGGCGGCCGTACCACATCGAAATCGTCTGGAGCGAGAGCGAGGATGGAGATGCTGGCTGGGTGGCGGAGGTGAAGGAGCTTCGTGGGTGTATCGCCCAGGGACGAACTCGCGAGGACCTGCTCGCGAACATCGATCGCGCCATGGAGGCGTGGATCGACGACGCCCTCGAAGCTGGCGACCCGATTCCCGAGCCCCGGGCGGACGTCTCCTACAGCGGAAAGGTGCTCGTGAGGATGCCTCCCTACCTTCATGGTGAGCTGGCCGCGGAGGCTGAGCGTCAGGGCGTGAGCCTCAATCAGCTCGCCGTGACGCTGCTCGCTCGAGGAACAGGCGCGGCCAGCCAACGTGGGGAGGTCGCTACCCCCCGCTGAGCGCCCCGCGCGGGTACCCTTGGCGCCAACACCAAGGACAGGGAGGACGCCATGGAGAAGCTGGTCGATGGCGATCTCGGCATCGTGCGGGCTGGTCCCGCCGGATTCGGCAACAACATCTACATCGTGATCGACGAGGCCTCCGGCGAGGCCGCCTTCATCGACGCCCCCGACGAGGTCGAGAAGAGCATCGCTGCCGTCGAGTTCGCCGGTGTCGAGCCCTCCACCATCCTGCTGACGCACTCGCACCAGGACCACACCGCGAGCATCGCGGCGCTCAAGGAGCGCTACGGCTGCCGCCTCATCGCCGACCCGGCCGAGCCCTGGATCCCGGAGGGCCAGCTTGACCAAGCCGTCACCGATGGCGACACGGTCAACGTGGGCGGCATCGCCTTCGACGTCATCGCCATTCCCGGCCACACCCCGGCAAGCACGGCTTTTGTCCACGGCTCCCACGCGTTCGTCGGCGACACGCTCTTCCCCGGCGGGCCCGGTCACTCCCGTTCGAACGAGCTCCTGCAGCAGGAGATCGGGTCGATCACCTCGCGCCTCTACGCCCTCCCCGACGAGACCACCGTCTGGCCCGGCCACGGCGACAACACGACCATCGCCGCGAGCAAAGCCGAGTACGAAGTCTTCGCCTCCCGCGACCACGCCCCCGACCTGCACGGCGACGTGCTCTGGCTGGAGTCGTAGGGAGAGCGCTCGCTTCGCTCGCTGAGTGGAGCGCGCGGCGGTTGACCGGCCCGCTTTCACTGCGGGACAATAGCTGTACCGGTCCCGAGGAGAGCATTCTCGGGCGCGACGCCCCCGCCGATTGGCGTGGGGCGTCTCTTCTTTAGTGCCAGTTCGAGGGGCGCTGCAACGGAAAGCTGGCGTTGCTGCGTACGACCTCGGGTAGCTGGCTGTTCCGGAGTGAGTCAGCGCCAATCACCAGGGAGCCTGTCGCGGTCTCACGAAGCTGACTCGATCGTCTGTTCGGCGGAAAAGCGACAATGACTCGCTTGTTGTAGCGCTCCTTCACCGCGAGCACGGGCGCCGGTCAGGTCTCCGTCGGCGGATACCACCACCGCAGTGTCAAAGGCGTCGGCGTGAGCGTCGCAAACCAACTCGACGGCGATGTTCACGTCTGTCATCTTCTCCTCGTAACCACCCCGTCTCCGCGGGACGAAATACCCGTAATGGATTGAGAGGTCGGGCAGGGTCGCCAACGCCTCCAGGTAGGTGTTCTGGCGGATTGGCTTGTCAGGGTCATCCGGGTCGGGCAAGACCCGCGCGGTGAAGTAGCGGACTGCCACGAGCACCTGCCCCGGACGCAGCAGCCTCTCCGCGAGGAGCTTCAGGTCGAGCCAGTAGTAGCGTTTCCAACCCTTGTCCCTGAGGCCGTAGAAGAGGTTGAACCCGTCGACGTAGACAGCGACACGAACGGGTGTCACTTGCCACGCTCTCCCGAGCCACAGGACATGCCTAAAGGGTAGCGGCAAACTTTTGGGACAACAAATGTAGTGTGCTTCCAGCGCGCGGAGCGCTCCACTCAGCGAGCGGAGCGAGCGCTCTCCCGGCCTCGCTGCTACGATCCGTGCCCATGGCGATTGTTTCTGAGTCCGGAGTCGACGAGGCGCGCATCCGTGCGGCCGTCATCGAGATGCTGGAGGCAGTGGGCGACGACCCCGCCCGCGAGGGCCTGGTCGAGACGCCCCGGCGCATCGCCGAGATGTACGCCGAGATCTTCCAGGGCCTCAACGAGGACCCCGCCGACTACCTCAAGGTGGGCTTCGAGGTTGCGCACGATGAGATGGTCATCCTGCGCAACATCCCCTTCTACAGCATGTGCGAGCACCACCTGCTCCCCTTCCACGGCGAGGCCCACGTGGGCTACCTGCCCGAGGGTCGGGTCGTCGGCATCAGCAAGCTCGCGCGTGTGGTCGAGGCCTACGCCCGCCGCCCCCAGCTGCAGGAACGCCTGACGAGCCAGGTCGCCGAGGCCATCATGGAGGCGCTCCAGGCGGACGGCGTCGCCGTGGTCGTCGAGGCCGAGCACCTGTGCATGACCATGCGGGGCGTGCGCAAGCCGGGCAGCCGCATGGTCACGAGCGCGATGCGGGGCCAGTTCAAGCGCTCGAGCGTGACGCGCTCCGAGTTCCTCGCCCTCGTCCACGGTTCCTCCTAGCCCGCCATGCCCGATGCGGCGGCCGGCGCCGAGCCCACCTTCGACGATGGCCCCCTGCCCCTCATCACCTCCGAGCCGTTTGAGGCGCTCGCCCCCGAGTGGGCCGCACTACATCGCGAGACCCCCGGTGCTCTTCCCTTCTCCCACCCCGCCTGGCACGAGGCGTGGCTGCGCCACTGCGGCGCCGACGCCTTCCCCGTGTTTCTCGCCCTCCGCGAGCCCGCCGATGACGATGGGGAAGCGCCCCTCGTGGGCGTCATCCCCATCGATGTCGGGGGCGCGGAGCCGCGCTTCCTCGGCGACCCCGACCTGAGCGACCACTCCGGGGCGCTTGTTGCGAAGGGGCGGGAGGTAAGGGCGGCAGCCGCGCTCATCGAGTGGCTTATGGAGGACCTCGCATCCGGGTTCGAGGCATGGGGACTCCCCCCGCCCGGCCCCCTCCGCTCCGCCCTGATAGCCGCCGCCGGGCGCTATGGCTGGAGCGCGGACGAGGAGCCAGAAGCGGTCACACCGACGGTCGAGCTGCCCGACACGTGGGACGCCTACCTGGCCGCGCTCCCGAAGAAACACCGCCACGAGTTGCGCCGCAAGCTGCGCAACCTCGAACGCGAGGGTGACGTCGGGTTCGTGTCCGCGACGGGGCCCGGGGAGGTGGCGGAGGCGATGGAGGGCCTGCTTACGATGATGCGCGACAGCCGCGAGGACAAAGCCGCCTTCCTCACCCCCGAGCGGGAAGCCTTCTTCCGCGACCTCGCAACCGGCCTGAGCGAGCACGGGCTGGCACGCATCTCGACGCTCACGTTCGATGGCCGCCCCGCCGCCCGCATCTTCGCCCTTGAAGGGGGCGGCGCGACGATGCTCTACAACAGCGGTTTCGACCCCGCCCTGTCGTCGCTGGCGGTGGGCCTGCTGTCGAAGGCACTTCTCGTTCGCGACGCCATCGAGCGCGGTCGGGACGCCGTCGACTTCCTGCGTGGCACGGAGCCCTACAAGCGCCACCTCGGCGGCCAACCCCGCGACATCGTGCGCCTACGCCTGTCGCGGGGCTAGGTGCCCCCATAGTTGACATACCGGGAACGTTTGCGAACCTGTTTGTATGGCTGAGAGAAACACAGGTAAGGATCGGCGAGCAACAAGACTCCCTACGTTCCGCGGCACGGGGCTGCGACGTGGGATCGCGCTTGATGAAGGGTCTGCCCTCCTTGATGTGATGGACGACCTGGAGGGTCCGCCCATCTCCGACCCACCGGGTGAAGCACGGAAGGGCACCTAGGCGCTACGCTATTCGGACGCTCATGCGAATCGCGCAGGTCTCCTACCACACCAACCCCGTGGCCCCGCTCGGCGGCCGGCAGACGGGCGGCATGAACGTGTACGTCCACGAGCTCTCACGAGAGCTCGCCCGGCGCGGCCACCAGGTCGACATCTTCACGCGACTCGACGGTGAACGGCCCGAGGTCACGGCGCTCGCCCCCAACCTGCGGCTCGTGCAGCTTCCGGCCGGTCCGCCGGCCCCGCTGGAGAAGGAGCTGCTGGCGCCCTTCGTGCCCGCCTTCGCCGCCGAGATGAGCCGCTTCGCCGCAGACGAGGGCCAGTCCTACGACCTCGTGCACAGCCACTACTGGCAGGGAATCGCCGCGGGCGAGCCCTTCGCCCGCGCCCAGGACGCCCCCCACCTGGTGATGTTCCACACCCTGGGCGAGGTCAAGAACCGCGCCCGCATCTCCGAAGAGGAGCCGGGCGAACGCATCCGTCGCGAACGCGAGCTGGCCGCCACCGCCGACGCCATCATCTCCGCCTGCGCCCACGAGCACGACCTGCTCGCCCGCTACTACGACGCCGACCCCGCCCGCATGGTCAGCATCCCCTGCGGCATCGATACCGACCTCTTCCGCCCCCGCGACCGCGAGGAAAGCCGTCGCGCGCTCGGGATCGAGCAGGATCGCCCGGTGCTGCTCTGGGTGGGCCGCCTGGAGAAGCTGAAGGGCGTCGACATCCTCATCGATGCGGTCGCGCAGCTGGAGGACCCGGAGGTGCTCCTGTTGGTCGTCGGGGGCGAGCACGGCCACGAGCTGCGCGGCGAGCTGGAGGAGCAGGCCCGCGCGGCCGGTCTTGCCGGAAGCGTGCGCTTCACCGGCGCCGTGCCCCACGAAGACCTTCCCGACTGGTACAGCGCCGCCGACGTCTGCGTCGTGCCGAGCTACTACGAGAGCTTCGGGTTGGTGGCGGTCGAAGCGATGGCCTGCGGAACGCCCGTCGTCGCCTCGCGCGTCGGCGGGCTCGTCTCGACCGTGACCGACGGCGTCAACGGCTTCCTCATCCCCTGGCGCTGCCCCGAGCCCTTCGCGGAGAAGCTCGAGGTGCTCATCCGCAACCCCGAGCTGCGCGCCAACTTCGCCCGCTCCGCGCGCGACTCCGTGCAGCGCTTCCGCTGGGACGAGGTCGGCCGCGGCATGGACGAGCTGTACGGGGACGTCATCGCCGCCCACGCCAGGAAGGAGCCGGTCGCATGAGTCTCGGAGACGCCCTCCGCTCCGTGGGACGCTGGTTCGCCGGCGGCGAGCCCGAGCCGGAAACCGACCCCAACGCACTCGGGACGCCCGCCCGCGCGATGGTCGTGATGGCCCACCCCGACGACGCCGAGTTCGTCTGCGGCGGTACCGTGGCGAAGTGGTGCGCCGAAGGCGCCGAGGTCGTCTACGTGGTCGTGACGGGCGGAGACAAGGGCACGCACGATCCCGAGATGCACCCGGAGAAGCTGGCCGCCATCCGCGAGGAGGAGCAGCGCGCCGCCTGCCGCTCGCTCGGGGTGAAGGAGTGCGTCTTCCTCGGCCATCCCGACGGCCACACCATCGACGAGGAGGAGCTGCGCGGCCAGATCGTGCGCCTCATGCGCATCCACCGCCCCGACGTGATCGTGACCTGGGACGCCTTCCGCCGCGGCTTCAACCACCGCGACCACCGCAACGTCGGCGTCCTAACCGCCGATGCGGTCTACCCGCTCGTGCGCGACCGGCTCTACTACCCGCGCGACGAGGAGGACGGCCTCCCCTCGCACCAGGTCAACGAGGTGCTCTTCGCCGGCAGCGAGGACGCCGACTACACCGTCGATGTGTCGGACCACTGGGAGACGCGCCTCGAAGCGGTGCTCTGCCACACCAGCCAGATCGGCGGTCGCACGCGCGAGGACTTTCTGCGGATGCGCGAGGAGATGATCGCGCGCCAGGGTCATGCCCGCATGGAGGAGCGCTTCCGTCGCTGGTCGATCCGTCGCTCCCCACCCCCGCCCCGCGAAGCCGCCAACCCCCAACCGCGGAGCTAGCCCGCCCGCTCGACAAGCCTATGGAGGAAGCCCCATGAAGGCGCCCTTGCCGGTCCTTCTCCTGGGCCTTCTTGGGCTGGCGCTGTCGCTGGCGGGCGTGGTGGTGCCTCTGACAGAGGTCACCCTCGAAAGCGCGGTCACCCCCGGAGATGGGCTCTCTGTCCTCAAGCCCGCCTACTACCACGACGTGTTCTCGCAGGCCCTCCCCCTCGACGAGAACTGGCCGGTCGCACACGGCAAGTGGGTGTTCGCGTTCGCCCTCAGCGCCGTCCCCTGCCTCCTGCTTGTGTTGCTGTGGCGGTCGCGGTGGGCGGCCGTTCCCCTCCTGGCCAACGCGGTGGCGTTGATGGCCGCTTACGTTGTGGTGGACCCCGCCAACCAGATCGTGAGTGACGGGCTCGTCCGGGCGGGGGTCAGCCAGCCAGTCGTGTCCGTGAGCAGTACAGCCATGCTCATCCCTGCCGGCTCTGTGTTCCTGGGGCTCGCGGCCCTGGCCATGCTCGCCCGCGGACGGCGCCCACCCGGCCCCCAGGAGCGGTCCAGCATCGCTCTTGGCGTCATGCTGGTCGGTGTTGCCATCGCCGTGAGCGGACTGTTTCTACCCCTTGCGTGTGCTGATGCCACGCAGCGCGGTCCGCCCCACACCATCAACGTGTGCGCCAGCTACTTCACCGACGTAAGCGGCAGCATCTTCCCGGACAACTGGCCTGTTGAGAGTGGCCTGTGGGTCGTTGCCGCGACCGGTCTGGCCGTGCTGGCAGTGGCCGCATTCGCGGTGTTCCGGGAGCGGAGGTGGCTGTCCGCTCCCCTGGTGTTGGTGGCGACCGGACTGTTGATAGCCGCAGTGGTAGTGACCTGGCCGGATGACGATGGAGACAGCGACACATCCGTCCCCGAAAACGCCTGGGGGCTCGCGGTCGTCCCTGTGGGCACAGTCATCGTCGCCAGCGGAGCAGCTCTCTGGCTTCTGCGGGAATCGGCCTTCGACTACCAGGCCCTCATCGGAGGTCCTAGCCCGCCGCGAACCCCTCCGCCCCACCCCGCAGGTGGACCGCGCCCGCGTCGATGGTGACCTTGCGGCCCGCCGAGGCGGTGGCCGTGCCCAGCCGCCAGCCCGCGATGCCGCAGGCCTCGCCCAGGGCGAGGGCGCGCTCGGCCTCCGCCTCCGGCACGACCGCACAGAAGCCCGCGCCCATGTTGTATTCGGCGTACATGGTCGCGTCGTCGAGGCCGGCGAGGTGCTGGATGACATTGAAGATCGCCGGCACCGGCGGCAGCGTTTCGATGTCGAATCCCGCCTCCGCTTCGAGCCGTCGGAGGTTGAGGAAGCCGCCGCCCGTGACGTGGAACAGGGCGCGCACATCGAGCTCGCGCAGCAGGGCCATGGCCAGGTCGACGTACATGGCCGTCGGCTCCAGCAGCTCCTCGCCGAGCGTCCGCCCGAACTCCTCGATGTAGCGCCCCAGCTCCCAGCCCGCCTCGCGGAAGGTGCGGCGCGCCAGCGTGAGACCGTTGCTGTGGATGCCGGAGGAGGCGAAGCCGATGAGCGCGTCGCCGGGGGCAACGGCTGCGCCCGTGAGGATGCGGTCGGGCTCGACGAGCCCGGCGCAGGTACCGCCAAGGTCGAAGGCGCGCCCGGGGACCGCCCCGCGCAGCATCTCCGGGACGCGCGCCGTCTCCCCGCCGGGGATGGAGATGCGCGCGCGGCGTGCGCCCTCCCGCAGCCCCACGGCGATCTCCGCCAGGAACGCTTCGTCCATCTCCTCCACGAGCGCGCAGTCGACCATCGCGATGGGCTCCGCGCCCACGCAAACGATGTCGTTGGCGTTCATGGCGACGCAGTCGATGCCGGCGGTGTCGAACTTACCAAGCGCCTGGGCGACGAGCGCCTTCGTGCCAATCGTGTCCGTGGCCAGCGCGAGCGCCTGCGGCCCGCCCGTGTCGATGACGGTCGCGTAGTGGCCGAAGCCGAGGAGCGGTCGCGCCCGGCCCGAGAACGAGAACGTCTCGGCCAGCAGTTGCAGGCCCTGTGGGAGGGTGTCGGCGCCGGCGTCACCAGCGGTCTGGGTCACGCCCGAACGCTACCACGTTCCCCCGTGGCGAGCCTGCAAAATGCGCACGCGAAACATGGTTGAAACACGAGGCCGTCAAGATACTCCGCACTCAAGCGGAGGCTGGCCCGCCACGCCCGAAGCAGGGCCTGCCGGGCTGCGCGGGGGGTTCGCGTGCCTGACTTTGAAATAGACGCCGGCAACACGGCCTGGATGCTCGCCGCATCGGCCCTGGTGCTCTTGATGACGCCGGGGCTGGCGTTCTTCTACGGGGGACTCACCCGTAGCAAGAACGTCGTCGGCACCATCATGCATTCCTTCATTACGATCGGCGTGGTAGGGGTGCTCTGGGTCGTGGTGGGCTACTCGCTCGCGTTCGGTCCCGACCAGGGGCTCGGCCTCATCGGCAATCTCGATCACTTTGGCCTGAAGGGCGTGGGTGTCGACTCCGGCTCGGGCGGCGTGCCCGACCTGCTCTTCATGGCCTTCCAGATGATGTTCGCCATCATCACGCCCGCGCTCATCACGGGCGCCTTCGCCGAGCGCGCCCGCTTCGGGCCGTTCCTGCTCTTCATCGCCCTCTGGTCGCTCATCGTCTACGCGCCCATCGCCCACTGGGTGTTCGGCGTGAACGGCTGGCTCAACACCTTCTCGGGCGAGGGCGTCCCCGCCGATATCGGCATCAACGGCCTCGACTTCGCCGGTGGCCTCGCTATCCACGTGAACGCGGGAGTGGCCGCGCTGGCGGCCGTCTTCGTGTTCAAGAAGCGCCGCGGCTACGGCGTCGAGCCCATGGAGCCGCACGACATCACGATGGTGGTGTTGGGCGCGGCCCTGCTCTGGTTCGGCTGGTTCGGCTTCAACGCCGGCAGCGCCGTTGGGGCGAGCGGCCAGGCGGTCTACGCCTTCGTCAACACGAACGTGGCCGCCGCCATGGCCGCCCTCACCTGGACGCTCATCAGCTGGAAGGTTGCCGGGAAACCGAGCGTGGTCGGAGCCGCCTCCGGCGCCGTCGCCGGACTCGTGGCGGTTACGCCCGCCTCCGGCTACGTCGAACCCATGGAGGCGCTCGCGATCGGCCTCGGCGCCGGGCTCTTCTGCTACTTCGCCGTCCGCCTGCGCCAGTACCTCCACTTCGACGACTCCCTCGACGTTGTCGCCGTGCACGGCGTCGGCGGCCTCTGGGGGGCGATCGCCACGGGCCTCTTCGCCACGGCCGTCGTGGGCGCGCCCGAGTTCCGCGAGGGCCTCATCCACGGCGAGTGGCGTCTCCTCTGGGACCAGCTCGTCGGCATCGGCGCGGTGAGCGCCTACTCCTTCATCGTCACCTTCGCCATCCTCAAGGTGCTCGACCTGACTATGGGCGTGCGCGTCTCCGAGGACGACGAGGAGGTCGGCCTCGACGTGACCCAGCACGGCGAACGCGCCTACCAGAGCGATGAAGCCGGCATCGCCATCCCGGTCGGTATCATCGAACCCCAGCAGGCCGCTGAGAGCGGCGGGAGCGAGTCATGAAGAAGATCGAGGCCATCATCCGCCCGGAGCGCCTCCACGAGGTGAAGAGCGCCCTCGACGACCAGGGCATCCACGGCCTGAACATCATCTCCGTCACCGGGCGCGGCGCCCAGCGCGGCATCGCCCACCAGGGCCGTGGCGGCGAGACGATCGTCGTGGACCTGCTGCCCAAGATGAAGCTCGAGATGGTCGTCCAGGACGACGCCGTCGAGAACGCCATCAGCGCCATCATTGAGGCCGCCGGGACGGGCAATATCGGCGACGGCAAGATCTTCGTGATCCCCGTCGAGGAGGCGATCCGCGTGCGTACGGGCGAACGGGGGGACGTCGCCCTCTGAGCGCACGCGACATCCAGCCGTAACACGAACTTCATCGCCAGACCGCCCCCGGGCGTTGCTCGTACGGCCCCCGGCTGGCGATGATCATTCCCGCATCCCTGCGCCCCTCGCGGGCGCGACAGCACCGACCAACCCAGAAGAGGTAATGCGATGACGACCCCGGAAGATGTTCAACAGCTGATCGCCGACGAAGGCGTGCAGATCATCGATGTGAAGTTCACGGACCTGCTCGGCGCCTGGCAGCACTTCTCCGTCACCCCCAGTGAGTGGGACACGGATACGTTCGAGGAAGGGCTCGGGTTCGACGGGTCCAGCATCCGCGGCTTCCAGGGCATCCAGCGTTCCGACATGATCCTCATCCCCGACCCCGACACGGCGGTCCTCGACCCCTTCGCCCGCCACACCACCCTCAGCATCACGGCCGACATCAAGGATCCCGTGACCGCCGAGGGCTACCACAAGGACCCCCGCGCCGTCGCCCAGCGCGCCGAGGAGTACCTGAAGCTGACGGGCGTCGCCGACGAGTCCTACTGGGGTCCCGAGGCCGAGTTCTTCGTGTTCGACAGCGTCAGCTACGACTCCGAGCGCGACACGGCCTTCTACCGCGTCGACTCCGTTGAGGCAGCCTGGAACACCGGCATCGACATGGAGAGCGAGGGCGGTCCCAACCTCGGCTACAAGACCGAGCACAAGGAGGGCTACTTCCCCGTTCCCCCGCGCGACACCCTGCAGGACCTGCGCACCGAGATGGTCCTGAAGATGCAGGAGGTCGGCATCCAGGTGGAGATCCACCACCACGAGGTGGCCACCGCCGGCCAGTGCGAGATCGACATGCGCTACGCGCCCCTCGTGCAGATGGCCGACAACCTCCAGTGGTACAAGCACGTTGTCCGCAACGTGGCCCGTAACGCGGGCAAGACGGCCACCTTCATGCCCAAGCCCGTCTTCGAGGACAACGGCAATGGCATGCATGTCCACCAGTCGCTCTGGAAGGACGGCACGAACCTCTTCTTCGACGAGAACGGCTACGGCCTCATCTCGGAGATGGCGCGCTACTACATCGGCGGCCTGATCAAGCACGGCGCCGCCCTCATGGCCTTCTGCGCGCCCACGACGAACTCCTACAAGCGGCTCGTGCCCGGCTACGAGGCGCCCAACGTGCTCGTCTACAGCGCTCGCAACCGCAGCGCCGGCATCCGCATCCCGATGCTCTCTTCGAACCCCAAGTCGAAGCGGCTCGAGTTCCGCTCGCCGGACCCGACCTGCAACCCCTACCTCGGCTTCTCCGCCCTGCTCATGGCGGGGCTCGACGGCATCGCCAACCGCATCGACCCGGGTGACCCGGTCGACAACGTCGACCTCTTCGAGATCGACCCGCACGAACACGGCTACCCCGTGCTCCCCGGCTCCCTCGGCGGCGTCCTCGACGCGCTCGAGGCGGACCACGAGTTCCTGCTCCAGGGCGACGTCTTCGACGAGGACCTGATCCGCACCTGGATCGACTACAAGCGCGAGAACGAAGTGGCCGCGGTCGACATCCGCCCGCATCCGCACGAGTTCTCCCTCTACTTCGACGCCTAAGCGGCCATCCCGCACCAGGCACAGCACAAGGCGCCGGCCCCAGGGCCGGCGCCTTTGTCGGTTTGTTTCTGGAGCGAGGAGCCAGGCCCTAGACTGCCGGGGTGGCGATCGACGCCGTCCTGACCGTTGTCGGGCTCGCCCTTCTCCTCGCCGGGGCGTGGCTGCTCGTGGGCTCCGCCTCGCGACTCGCCATGGCCTTCGGCATCTCGCCCCTGATCGTGGGTGCCACTGTCGTCGCCTTCGGCACCTCCGCCCCCGAGTTCGTCGTGGGGCTCGTCGCCGGCATCGAGGGCAAGGGCGACCTCGCAGTCGGCAGCGTCTTCGGCTCGAACATCACGAACGTCGCCCTCGTCCTCGGCATCGCCGCCGTCATCCGCCCCATGGACGTACACCCCCGCCTGCTGCGCTGGGAGATGCCCGTCCTGCTGGCGGCCACGGTCGCGGTCGCGGCCCTCGGCCTCACGGGCACGATCGGGCACGTCCCCGGCGCCCTCCTCTTCGTCGCCCTGCTCGCCTTCATCGGCCTCTCCCTCTGGCTGCAGCCGAACGCGGCCGAGACGCTCGCCGCCGACCACGTCCCCGAGCCCACGGGGAAGCTCACCCGCCGCGGGATGGCGGAGCAGTCGCTGCTCCTGGTCCTCGGCGTCGGTGGCCTCGCCCTCGGCTCCGACCTGGCAGTCAACGGCGCGACGGGTATCGCCGGCCGCGCCGGCATCAGCGAGGTCGCCATCGGCGTCACGGTCGTCGCCATCGGCACGAGCCTGCCCGAGATCCTCACGACTGCCGTCGCCGCCATGCGTGGCAACCACGACATCGCCCTCGGCAACGTCGTCGGCTCGAACGTCTTCAACCTGCTCGGCGTCCTCGGCCTGACGGGGGCCGTCGCCACCTTGCCCATCGATGGGGCCCTCTACTACTTCGAGGTGCCCGCCCTGGCTGTCTCGACGATCGTGCTCCTGGCCCTCTCCTGGACAGACACGCGCATCACGCGCTGGGAGGGCGCCGTCCTCCTGGCCGCCTACGTGGCAATGGTCACCATCGTGCTCGTGCGGGGGTCGATGTAGGGGGTGGGTAGGGCCGGCCACGTTGCTTGACCACATGCAGGCCCTACGTGTCTGCTAAGAGTTGTGGGCCATCCCTCTCGCCATAGGTGTGAAGCGTGATTGCGGTGCCGGAGAGTCCCGGACAGATGATTCTTGACGAAGTCGCGATGCGGCTGAGTCCCTTGATGACGTGTGACAAATTCATCCGCTTCGTCAAGGAGCGCGGTCTGGCAGTCTCTCATGAGCAGTTGCACGTGTTCGAGAAGCACCGTGCACTCGTTCCGGTGGTACGCATTGGAAGGAGCTTCCCCGAAGACCACACACTGCGCCTTGATGGATCCCCGACGGCTCCCGACTTCGAGGCCGGTTGGGTAGTAGACACGAGCGCGCCTGGCGGGACATACGTGTTGCCCGAGATTGATGGCCGAGACTGCAGGGCCTTCTACTCCGCATACCAGCTCTGGGCGCTGGAACGGGTCTTGCAAGGGACGACCTCGTTACTCGACCTCGGGGCCCACGTTGGAACGGATGCCGAATCCGTCGATTGGGATGCCTACATGAGCCGGCTGGTTGCCCAAACGGCCAAGAACGTTGACCGTCTGCGCTCTGACCCTTCCCTGTGTGCCGTCCCCCTCCTGTGCCAGCTCATCTCCAACCGCTACCTCCCCCTTGCCCAAGGGAACCAGCGCACCATCCGAATTGGTGGCAGGACTCAATTTGGCGGGTGGATGACGTTTAGCAGCGAGTCCTGGGACTGGCAGACTTACCGGGACGACTGGGACCCAGCACGCCTCATCCCGGCCTTCGCGCTCGACGAGGAGTCGCTCGAACGGATCTACGTGAACCTTGTGAATGCTATGCGCTTGTGCGACCCACTCTGGTCCTGGGCCGAACTCGTGCGATTCGTCAACCAGCGGAAACGCGACGAGCTGAAGGGAGATGCGCTTCGGGCAGAGTCCTACAGGCAGGGTGCCGAGATGGTCAGGCAACTTCACCTGGAACTCTACGGAGTTGACCTAGGGCCACCGGAGGAAATGTTCGGCCAGGTTATCAATTACATACCGGAACTTGAAGTCCGGGACGACCCCCGGCTATATCTCCAGTACGTAACCAATCAGTATGACTTGAACTCTCAACCCAAAGCGGTCCTCTTTGTTGAGGGCGAAACAGAAGTTGTTTTCGTGAAGAAGATATTTCTGGAGTTATTCGGACAACATCACGGAAAGAGCGGGATTGAGATTATCGATCTGGCCGGTGTAGATAACGCAACGGGAACCAAGAAGGAAGACCGTTATGGTGCGATCTTCAGGCTGGTGGACTACCTGCATGACCACCAAACATTCGCGTTCATCATGCTCGATCAGGAAAACCGGGCGAAAAAGCTCTGGAATGCGGCCGCTAATAAGTCTTCATCGTTTCTGCTGCGCAGTCGCGTGATGCCTCAGGACCAAATCTGCCTTTGGCGCCAGGACTTCGAGCTAGACAACTTTAGCGATACCGAGATAGCCCGCGCGCTCACCGACATGCCGGGTCACAGTGTTCGGTTCCGGTCAACGGACATCAAAGCGGTCCGTTCGCAATGGCGCAATCGGAAGATTTCTGGGCTGTTTCGGGAACGGACTGGACGCGACCTGAAGAAACCGCTTCTTGCGGAGCGCTTGGCAGAGATTGTTGTCGCTCCAGAGACGCGCAGGCGACCAGCCAATCGGCCTGTCATCAAGTTCCTGCAGCGCGTCGACAGGCAGAGTTGGATGAATCCCTTGCCCATCACGCGAGACATCTGGCGACAGAACCAGGAGTACCTTGATAGACACTAAGAGCATTCCGCGTGGGCCTTAACCCACCCCGCCCCCACTGGCCCCCGACCCCTCCCAATGGCAGGCTGTCGCGGAACCACTCCCTGGAGGCCACCCGTGCCCATCCGCACCGAAGCCGACTACGAAGCCGCCCTGGCGCGCGTCGCGGCGCTCATGGATGCCCGCGAGGGCACACCCGAGGGGGAGGAGCTCGATGTGCTTGTCGACCTCGTCGAGGTCTACGAGGACAAGCACTTCCCCATGGGGTATCCCGACATCCCAACGAGTTCTCCGTCTACCGCGACGCCTGGCGGTCATCCCCCACCAGGTACAGCCAGAAGGCGCCGCCTCTAGGGCAGGCGCCGTTGTCGTGTTTGGAGCCTCCCCACTGGCCCCCGCCCTCCCCAGGTGGCAGGCTGACGCAACACGAACCCCCGGAGGTGACCCGTGCCCATCCCCGCTCCCGACCGCTGGACCATGACCCTCGGCGAAGCCATGTACACCATGCGCGCCATCCGACGCTTTCGCCCCGACCCCATTGAGGACCGCGACCTGCGCGACATCCTCGACGCCGCCCGCCAGGCGCCCAACGGCGGCAACCGCCAGGGCTGGCGCTTCCTGCTCGTGACCGACCCGGAGAAGCGCGCCGCCCTCGGCGAGCTCTACGAGGAGGCCTGGTGGGCCAAGCGCAAGGACGAAGGCATCAGCGGCCCCGCGGACATCCCCCCCGGGAAGGGCGTGCGCCAGTCGGCCATGCGCCTCTCCGGCGAGATCGGCGACACGCCCGCCCTCGTGCTCGTCTGCTCGACGGCGCGCGGCCGGGGCGCAATCGAGTCCGTCATCCCCGCCGTCCAGAACATGCTCCTGGCGGCTCGCTCGATAGGCATCGGAGGCACCATCACGACGCTCCACGCCGTCGTCGAGGAGCGCGTCCACGAACTGTTCGACATCCCCGCCGATGCGGAGGTGGTCTACTGCGTGCCCCTCGGCTACCCGCGCGGACGCTTCGGACCCCTCACCCGCAAGCCCCTCTCGGAGGTGGCCGCCCTCGACTCCTGGGACAACACCCCGGACTGGCTCGCGACCTAGCGACCGCTAATCCGTGAAGGCGTCCTCGCGGAGCTGGCCGCTGAGCCGCTTCACGTAGTGTTCGGCGCCCCGCTCCAGGTCCCAGCCGCGGTCCTCCAGCAGGCGCCGTAACGGCTCGGTGCGCGCGGTGAGCGGCAGCTCTGCCGTGTGCGACCCGTGCGTGCCGGCGTAGTCGGCAGCGCGCTCGACCATCCACACATCCAGGCCCCTCCCCTCGTACCCCAGTGCCAGCACCGGCTCGCGGATGGCCGCCAGCCCGCCCCCCGCGTCGCGCGCCTGGATGACGCCCACCACGCGGTCGCCGTCGGAGGCGACGAACCACCCGGGACGCGTCCCCTGCTCGAACGGCCAAGGGTCTTCGTCCGCCAGCGCCGCGATCGCGTCCGCGTCGCTACGACGCTGCTCGCGCACGGTCAGCAGGGGCAGCCGCCGCTCGACGGTCAGGATAGGCACCTGTTCGCCCCGAAATTCCTCGTTGGCGCGACCGATAGGCAGGTAGCCCAGCCCCGCGAAGTAGTCGGCAAGCCGTGTCTCGTCGGGGAGCTTCGCCCGCACGAGCCGCAGTCCGCCGTCTTGCGCCCGCGCCTCGATCGCGCGCACCAGGGCCCGCCCCGCCCCCGCCTCGCAGGAGGCCAGCAGGTCGAAGCTCGCGATCCCCTCATCCTCGCTCCGCCGCACCACACCCGCGACCCCGTCCGCGTCCTCCGCCAGCAGGAAAGCCTCGCCCGTCTGCATGCGCACGGCGAGGTCGGCGGCGGAGGGCGGTTCCGGCTCCGGGTAGCACGCGTCCGACTCCGCGAACGCCTCCGCCAGCAGCTCCGCCAGCTCCGGCGCGTCGTCGCTGTCGGCTGTACGGATGGCGAAGCGCGTCACGCGCTCATCGTAGAGGGCGCGCCCCTCTCGCGCGTGCGCCCTCCCGAAGGGCGGAGGGGCTACAATGACGCGCACATTTCATGCGGCGCGCGCCGCCGCCCCCAGGAAGGTACCGCCATGGAAGATGTTGTCCTCACCAGCGGCGTTCGCACCGCGATCGGCACGTTCAACGGTTCGCTCTCGAACACCCCCGCCAACGAGCTCGGCTCCACCGTCATCGCCGAGGCGGTCAACCGCGCCGGCGTCGAGGCTGGCGAGGTCGACCAGATTGTCATGGGCATCGTCGGCCAGGTAGCCGAGGACGCCTACCTCTCGCGCGTCTCCGGCATCAAGGCCGGCATCCCCGTCGAGACGCCCGCCGTCAACGTGAACCGCCTCTGCGGCAGCGGCCTCGAGGCCATCAACACGGCCGCCCGCTACATCGAGACCGGCGACGCCGACGTGGTTGTCGCCGGCGGCGCGGAGAATATGACGCGCCTGCCCTTCTACCTGCGCAAGGCGCGCTCGGGCTACCGCCTCGGCCACGACACCATTGAGGACGGCATCGTCAAGCTCCTCAGCGACCCCTTCGAGGACCACCACATGGGCATCACCGCGGAGAAGCTCGCCGAGGAGTACGAGATCTCGCGCACGGCCCAGGACGAGTTCTCCTCGGAGAGCCAGCGGCGCGCCATCAACGCCATCGAGCAGGGCTACTTCAAGGACCAGATCGTCCCCATCACGGTGCGCGAGCGCCGCGAGGAGCGCGTCTTCGACACGGACGAGTTCCCCCGCGCAAGCACGCCCGAGCAGCTCGCAAAGCTGCGCCCCGCCTTCAAGAAGGACGGCATGGTGACTCCCGGCAACGCCAGCGGCATCAACGACGGCGCCGCGGCCACGGTCGTGATGAGCGCGGCCAAGGCGGAGGCGCTGGGCGTGAAGCCGCGTATGCGGCTCGTGGCTCGCGCCGAGGCCGGCGTCGACCCGTCCATCATGGGCAGTGGTCCCATCCCGGCCGTGCACAAGGCGCTGGACAAGGCCGACATGTCCCTCGACCAGATGGACGTGATTGAGCTGAACGAGGCCTTCGCCAGCGTCGCCTGCGCCTGCTCGAACGAGCTCTCGCTCGACCCGCAGAAGACGAACCCGAACGGCGGCGCCATTGCCCTCGGCCACCCCGTGGGCGCGACCGGCACCATCCTGACGGTGAAGCTGATGCACGAGCTGGAGCGCACCGGCGGCCGTTACGGCCTCGTCAGCCTCTGCATCGGCGGTGGCCAGGGCATCGCCACCATCTTCGAGCGCCTCGACTAGTAGAGCGGCGGGCGTTGCCCGCCTGAGTGGATTGCGTGGCTGTCGCCTCGCTGAGTTGGGAATTCGCTCGAAGTGCACGGTTCTTTAGCTGGCCGGGGTAGCCTTTGGTTCTGGCAAAAGTTATCCTTCCTGCGTGCCTGAGCCGTCGAACGCCGACCTGCTTGCCAAGCTCATCCAGCACGACGCCGCCCTCGCTGCGGATGCGTCCGAGCTCGCGCACCTCGGCTCCCGGCTCGATGCCCTGACCGATCGCGTGGATGGCATTGCTGAGACCGTGGAAAGCCACGGCGACATGCTCCGCGACTTGCGCGAAGCCCTCATCGGCCACGGAGCCGACATCACGGCAATTCGCAACACGCTCGATGGACACGGTGCAAGGCTGGACTCCCTGGAGACCAAGCTGGATGCCCACACGGTAATCCTGGACGAGCACACGGCGAAGATGGACGAGCACACGGTCATGCTCGCGGATCACGGCAGACGATTGACCAGCCACGGCGATCTCCTGGCCACCATCCTCGCGACCGTTACCCGCATCGAGGGCAGGCTCGCGGAGCGGTAGTCCCGGGCCCCACTCAGCGAGCGAAGCGAGCGCTCTCCTCAGTCGATCTGGGAAATGCGGCGGGCGTGGCGGCCGCCGTCGAAGGGTGCGTCGAGCCACGTCGCGACGATGTCGAGCGCCGTCTCCAGCGTGACCATGCGCTGGCCGATCGAGATGACGTTGGCGTTGTTGTGGCGACGCCCCATCTCCGCCGATTCGCGGCTCCAGCAGAGGGCGCAGCGCACGCCCGCGACGCGGTTCGCGACCATCGCCTCGCCGTTCCCCGAGCCCCCGAGCACGATGCCGCGCTCGCAGTCGCCGCTGGCCACGGCTTCGGCAGCGGGGCGGATGAAGAGGGGGTAGTCGCAGGATTCGTCGGAGTCCGTGCCGAAGTCGACCGGCTCGTGGCCGCGCTCCGCAAGGAACGTCTTGATCGCTTCCTTGTACTGGTAGCCGGCGTGGTCCGAGGCGACGGCGATGCGCATGGCGCGATTTTAACGGCTGGGCTCACAGGGCCAACGGCGGCGGGAGTGGCGGGCAACAAACAGGCCCCGGTTTCCCGGGGCCTGCAATGAACTGTTCGCGGTACTTCGCCCCACCCTGCACCCGTTCCGGGCGGGAACTTCCCGCTAAGGCCCGCGCAATGCGGGCCCTAACACTGCACGATGAGTACTCCGTGCAGGAGATGAGTCTTTACGTGGTACACGTGCGACCTCCCTGTCGGTGTTCTCGCTTTCGAGCGTACACCCGCTGTCAAGGCTGAGGGGTAAGCCCGCCGACTTCGCCTAGCCCTCCTGGTCGAGCCCGAACGCCTCGTGCAGGGCGTTCACCGCCTGCCCCATGTGGTCCTCGTGGACGATGCAGGTAATGCGTATCTCGCTCGTCGTGATCAGGTCAATATTGACCTCCGCGTCCGCCAGCGCACGGAACATGCGGGCGGCGTAGCCCGGCTCTGTCTGGATGCCCGCGCCCACGATGCTGACCTTCCCGAGGTTCGTGTCGGCGGTGTAGCCGTTGGCGCCGACGGACTCGCAGATCTCGTCCATGAGCCCCGCTGCGCGACGCAGGTCCTCCCGCGCGAGCGTGAACGTCAGGTCTGTCAGGTCGCGTTCGCTCGCGTTCTGCACGATCGTGTCGACGCTGACCCCCGCCGCGGCCAGGGGCTCGAAGATCTGGGCGGCGATGCCGCGCCGGTCGGGCACGTGCCGCAGCGTCACCTTGGCGATGTCGTGGTCGTCCACGACGCCGCGGACGCGATTGCGTTCCTCCATCAGGGTCCCTCCATGGATCAGGGTTCCCGGCGCGTCGACCATGCTCGAGGCGACCAGGATGGGCATGTCGTTAACGGCGGCCAGCTCGACGGCGCGGCTGTGCATCACCTGCGAGCCCTGCGTCGCCATCTCCAGCATCTCTTCGTAGTGAACGTCGGCCAGGCGGCGGGCGGTACGGACCAGGCGGGGGTCGGCCGTGTAGACGCCCTCGACGTCCTTGTACGTCTCGCAGCGGTCGGCGCCCAGGGCCACGCTCAGCGCGACCGCTGTCAGGTCGCTCGCGCCCCGCCCCAGCGTCACGTAGTCGGCCGCCTCGGTCACGCCCTGGAAGCCGGCCACGATGGGGATGCGCCCCGCGCGCAGCTCCTCCTCGATGCGGTCGGCGTCGATGCGCTGGATGCGCCCCGACCCGTGCGATGCGCGCGAATAGATGCCCGCCTGGCTGCCCGTGAGCCCCACCGCCTCCTGGTCCATGGCGTGCAGGGCCATGGCCAGCAGCGCCGCCGACATGTGCTCGCCGGTGGCGAGCAGCTGGTCGAGCTCGCGCGGGTCCGGGTCGGGCGAGACCGAAAGGGCGAGGTCGATGAGCTCGTCCGTGCGGTTCCCCATGGCCGAGACGACGACGACCACCTCGTCGCCCGCGCCCACCCGACCCGCGACCTGCCCGGCTACGTGCCGGATGCGCTCCGCATCGGCGACGGATGTCCCCCCGAACTTCTGCACGACTCGCATGGAAAAAGGATGCGCCAGCGCGCCCTCAGGCGCGAGGGGGTGCCCCCTCGCCTAGCGCAATTCGGCCCTCTCGAACCATTCCATCCATTGTCCAGAACGCCAAGGAGGGCGCCCCGTGCGGGGCGCCCTCTGGATGGTGGTGGCGGGTGGGGCGGGGCTAGGGGCGGACGCCCGTCAGCTTGGCCAGGGCGAGGGTGTTGAAGAGCGCGAGACCCGCGTACCACTTCACCCGCAAGCGCGTCGCATCCTTCGATTCCAGCGCGCCCACGCGGTCGACGGAGAGGCCGCTCGGCGCCGACAGACCCGCCAGGGCGCCCTCGCCGAACTGCATCGCGTAGACCGTCGAAGCGTCGCGGCTCGTGCCCGCCGTCTGCGCGTCGCTGATGTAGTCGTTGATGCCGATGGGGATGCCGTCGTAGTACTGCACCATTCCCCCGAACTGGTCGCGGGCCGCCTCCAGGAAGGTGCCCGCGGCGCGCGCCAGCTCGTTCAGCTTGCGGCGCGAGCGCCGGCTCATCAGCAGCATCTGGGGCTTCCCCGGGCGCACCTTGTCGATGAGCTCATCGAGCCTAGCCAGCGTCAGCGTCCCGCCGTTCGCGCCCATGCTCACTGCCTGGTCGTTCGCACACAGCCGGTCGACGCCGTCGAAGCTGTCGCTGTCGGTGGTCGCGTCGCCGGTCACGAAGGTCTTGTCGAAGAGCGCCTGCACGGCCCGCGCCTTCAGCTGGAGCACGGCCGCTTCGAGGTCCTGGACGTTGGAGCGCGTCTCCTTGAGGAAGTTGTCGATGTCGGCGTCGCCCCCGAGGATCTTGAGGGACGCGGTCTGCTGGGTGAAGGTGGGCGTGTCCTTGTCCCAGTCGTCGCCCACGCCGTAGAAGCCGGCGTCGGGCGCGCTGTCCTCGCGGTTGTAGGTGAGGCCGTTGCCCGTGATCTCGATGAAGGGCAGCCGCTGCAGGATGGGGCTCTCCTCGGCCATCGTCTCGATGACCCCGGCGAGCAGGGTGTCGTTGCTGAGCTTCGCCGCCTCGGTGAGCGTCAGCGCCATGAAGTGCACCTCCAGGTGTCTGGTCTTGGCGCTCACCATCGTCCCGCCGCCGCCCACCTCCGAGGGCGGTCTGTCACCGACGCCTCCCACTTCCGCCCGCCCGGCGCGACCCTCCCCGCCATGCCCGACCCAATCCTCCCCCGTCCCCGCCGCCCCGCCCTGCGCGCCTACCAGGCGCGCGTCCTGCAGGGGCTGCTGCGAGCAGTCGCCGCCGCCCCCGGCGTCCCCCTGACGGTGATGATGCCGCGACAGTCGGGCAAGAACGAGATCGCGGCGGCGCTCGTCGCCTTCCTGCTGCGTGCGCACGCCCGCGAGGGGGGCACGGTGGTCGTCTGCGCGCCCACGCGCGATCCGCAGGCGCGCATCAGCGCCGAGCGTATCCGCGCCGCCCTCGCCGCCACCGACCCCCTCGTGCCCGCCGCCGGCCAGAGCCGCTCCCGCAGCGACACGGTCTCCGTGGGCCGGGCTCGGGCGCTGCTGCTCAGCGCCAACCCGCAGGCGGGCGTGGCCGGGCACACCGCCTCCATCGCCCTCATCGCCGACGAGGCCCAGGACATCGATGAGGACTGGTTCAACCGCCAGTTCCGGCCAATGGCGGCCAGCACGGGCGCGCCCACGGTCCTGTTCGGCACCGCCTGGAACGGACGCACCCTGCTCGAGCGCGCGGCCGCTGCCAACCGCGCCCGCGATACCGCAACCCCCTCCGGCCCGCGCCAGCACCACGAGGCCGCCTGGCGCGAGGTGGCCGCGACGCTCCCCGCCTACGGCGTCTACGTCGAGTCCGAGCGCGACCGGCTGGGCGCGACCCATCCCCTCTTCCTGAGTCAGTACGAGCTCGTGCCCGGCGAGGTCGCGGGCCGCCTCCTGACGCGCGACCTGCTCGCCGCCCTCGAAGGCGGCCACGAGCCGCTCGCCGGACCTGAGTCGGGCGAGCGCTACGTCGCCGGGCTCGACTTCGGCGGCGAAGGCAAGAACGCCGACGCCACCGTCCTCACGATCGCCCGCGTCGACGCTTCCGCAGGCGACGGCGCCTCCGTCTGCCGGGTTGTCGCCCAGCGCGAGTGGCGCGGGGCGCCCTACGCGCGCGTCCTCGACGACATCCGTGCTCTCGACCGTCGCTGGCGCTTCGACCGCGTCAGCGCGGACGCGACCGGCCTTGGCGCGCCGCTGGCGGCGCAACTGCGCCCGCAGCTCGGCCACCGCCTCGACGAGGTCGTGTTCACCGCTGCCTCCAAGAGTGCGCTCGGCTACGGCCTGCTCGCCGCCGCCCGCACCGGACGCCTCGCGCTTCCCCACGACGACGGCAGCCCCGAAGCGGGCCGCTGCCGCGCGGAGCTCGCCGCCTGTGAGGCGGCGCTCGTGGGCGGCGGCCGGCTGTCGTGGGGCAACGACCGCGGCCACGACGACTACGTCGTGTCGCTCGCCCTCTGCCTGCGCGCCGCCGAGTCGGCCGGTGCGCCCCGGGTGGCGGTGGGTAGGGGGCGCGGGTAGGCGGAAAATGGTTGTTGCGACAGTGGTACTACGTACAGTACCATCACATCGGTGAGGCGGGAGCGGCGCATCGAGCGGCTTCGCCGTTCCCAGACCGATGTCTCACCGGAGCAGTTAAGGTCGGCGCTGGAGTCGGTCGGCTTCGAGGTGGTCCGTATCCTGGGGAGTCACTATCACTACCGCCACCCTGCGTTGCCCAGACTTGTCTCCATCCCTTACCGCAAGCCAGTGAGGCGCGCCTACGTTAGAGAAGCCCTGAGAGCCATAGACGAGGTGATGAACGATGACGACGGCTGACAAGGTCGCCAGTGAGCGAAAGCTCCCGCTGACAGGCCCCGTGCCGGGGCATATCGCCGACAGGGTCGCGGAGTACATGAAGCTGCCCTACACGATCTGCCTGTACTTCGACGACGAAGTCGAGCCCGTCTGGATGGCCTACGTCGAGGAACTCGACGGGTGCATGAGCCACGGCTCCACTCCGCCCGAAGCCATGGAAATGATCCGAGAGGCGATGGAGGGATGGCTTGAGGTCGCCGTCGCCTACGAGCACGAAATTCCCCCGCCCAAGGACCACTTCCCCGAGCACAGCGGCAAGTTCCAGGTGCGCCTGCCGGTCGGCCTCCACGGAAAGCTGGCGGCCGTCGCGAAAGAGCAGGAGGTCTCCCTCAACCAGCTCGTGACCGCCATCCTCGCCGAGGGCGTGGGCTGGCGTCCGGTGGGCGCGCGTCAGTCCGACCGCACGTGATCGGGCCGTCCTCTATGCTTGATCCATGCCCGAGCAGTACGTCGCCACCGACAAGCGCACCGGTCTCGAAGTAGCCGTCACCGGCGAGTTCCCGCCGCACCACGACGACCGCATCCGCATCGCGCGCACCTGCACGCTCTTCACGCGCCTGCTGGCGACCATCCTCGACAACACCAGCGAGAGTGACCGGCGCGAGCAGTTCGTCGCCATCGAGACGCAGCTTGAGCTGGCCGAAGCGCTCATCCGCGGCGACCTCACGGAAGTCCAGCGCCTCCTGCAGCAGACCATGGAGCGCATGGGGCTCGGCCCGGAGCAGCTCGACGAGGTGGCGCGGCGCATCCTGAAGGAGTTCGGTGAGGATGGCCCCCCGGACCTTTCCGGCCTCGGCGATATCCGCCACGACCCGCCCCCACCGCCACCCCTCGACGACGCCCCTCCCGAGCCCGAGGACGACCGTCCCCTCGACGACCGCCTCTAGTCCCAGCCCCCTTGTCCTCAGCGGGACACCTTTTCTTCGTAGATGGAGCGGATGGCGAAATAGGTGTCCGCGTAGTCGGGCAGACGAGCACGCAACCACTCCGGCGGGAACCCAAGGGGCACTTCGAAGACCACCCATCCTGTTCGCGCCCCACCCCGGGGCAGGGTGAAGCTGCCCCCCAGCGCCTCGCCGGGGGCGTCGGCGGTAACGGGGTCGTACTCCTCGCCCCTCGTCCGCAGCGTCCAGGCAGGGGAGGAGATGTCCTGCGTGCCGGTGTTCCGAACCTCGACTTCCGCCGCCCAGTACATATTCCCGTTGTCGGAACGCACGGCCCACTGGCGGACTGTCAGCAGGGTGACCCGGAGCGTTCGGGTGGAGTTGCCTTCCTCGACCATGTTGCCGGATGCCCCGGCCTGCAGGAGCGCGTACACGCCGGCGCCGCCGTCCCGGGTCGGATTGGTGAGGTCCCCGAGGAAGCTGTTGATGCCGAGCGCGACGCCGATGATCAGGATCGCCACGAGCGTGGCGGGAGCGGTACGAACGACGGCGCCCAGCGGTCCTGGCAGCCGCTCGCTCCAGTCGGCGCGTCCGACCCGCGTCCGGAGGGGGATGTCGTCGAGCGGACGGCTCTGCACCGCGAGCGTCTCTGCCGCTCGCGCCCGCCGCCTGGGACGTTCCACGGCGAATTCCCAGACAAGAATGACGGCCAGGAGGAAGCCCGCCACGGCGAACGCATTCGCCAGCACGTAGAGCGCGAAGATGATGGCGATCAAGATGACAGTGGCCGCCAGCCACCCCGTGCCCGTAACGAGCAACTCCAGTGGCGTACGCGGGTATCGCAACCAGCGCATGGATCAAGCGTAATTGTTTCCGCGAGGCGCTTGCAGCGACGTCGCTACGTGCTGTCGCGGCGCCCGATCGGGGCGCTCAGAAGCGTTGCAGGAACGCGTTCAGGATCGCCGAAGCCGCTACGAACAGGAGCACCGCCAGTGTGACCGGCGCGGCCCGCGCGATGGCTGCCAGTGGCCGCGGGAGACGGTCCGTCCAGTGGGGGTCGCCTCGCTCCGATAGCAGGGCCTGCGTGCCGGGCGCTTCCTGCGTCGCGGCGAGCAGGGCGCGGCGCTTCCGGGTGCGCTTCGGCCGCTCCCAGCCCAGCTCCCAGAGCGCGATCGCTCCGGCGACCAGCGCGGCCGTCCACAGCGCGCCGTGTTCGAACTGCCGGAAGAAGAACGCCATCAAGGCAAGGAACGCCCCGATGAGGAAGACGATGACGACGGCGCCAAGCACCGCCGAGGATTGGCTGCCAGGCCAGCGCATCCATCGAGCCTAGCAGGCCCTACGCCGCCTCGATCGTGGCCGTGAGGCCGCACGACTCGAGCGACTCGCGGTAGTGTTCGGCCGTCTCTTTCGGGCACTCGATCACCGTCGCCTGGCCCTCGTTGTGCGCCTCCAACATGATCGCCGCCGCCGCCTCCACCGTGAGCGAGGGCACGCAACGCACCAGCGACTCGACCACGTGCTCCATCGAGTTGTGGTCGTCGTTGTGGAGGATGACGCGGTAGGGCGGGATGAGCGCCAGCAGCGCCTCCTCGTCGACTTCCGTCTCCGGGAGCGCCGGCTCGGTCGCCCGGGGATGCGGAGGGGCGATCATCGCGGCGCGAGCCTCCCCAGCGCGAAGGCCGCCCGCTCGACCGTCGGGAAGACGGCCAGCCCTGACTCGATCAGCTCGTCTCGCACGGAGTCGATGAGCGTCCGCTGCCAGTCGAACGGCATTTCCGTCGCTCCCAGCACCACGGCAATCGGGATGGGCGACTCCGCGACCGCCTCCCGCAGTCGCCTGCAGGCGTGGCGCAAACGCCCCTCCGCCTCGGGCCTCCCGAGGAACCACTCCTCCCCCACGTTCGCGATGCCCAGGTCGTACGCACCGGAGCCGGCCATCATCGCCAGCATGCCGTTCGCCGAGAGCCCGCTGCCCGCCAGGATCGACTGGTCGACCGGGTTCCGGATCCAGTCCGCCAGCGCCGGGGCGCGCCCCCCCACCCGCTCCCGCACATCGGCTGGCAACGGTGGCAGCGCGAGGCCCTGCCCCGCGCAGGCGTCCGCCGACTGCACGCTGCGTCCACCGCCACCGCCCGCCACCGCCGCCCGTCGCCCCTGCGGCCGCGCCAGCAGCGAGGCGCCCACCAGCAAGTCGAGGAGCTGCTCCTGGCTGCGCGCCTCGATCGCGCCCGCCTGCCGCAGCATGCCGGACCAGATCGCTGCCTCGCCCGCGAGCGCGGCCGTGTGCGAGGCAGCCGCCCCCGCCCCCTCCGCCGACCGACCCGCCTTCTGGATGACCACCGGCTTGCGCAAGGCCGCCCGCCGCAGCCCTTCGTAGAACCCCCTCCCGTCCGCTACCCCCTCCACGTAGGCCCCGATGACCGCCGTCTCGGGGTCGGCCGCGAGCCAGGCGAGCAGCTCGCCGGGGGTCAGGTCGAGGCCGTTGCCGTAGTTCGCCACCTTGCCGAAGCGCAGCCCCCGCGCCGCCCCCCGGATAACGACCTCGACGGCGTTGTTGCCGCTCTGGCTGAGGAAAGCGACGCCCCCGGCGGTGCGGGGCAGGTCGGGGCGGAAGGCGATGCGTCCCGCCGGGTGGTACACGCCCATCCCGTTCGGGCCGAGGATGCGTACGCCCCGGGCCTTCGCTCTCCCCTCGATCGTGGCCTCCAGCGCCGTCGCCTCCGCGTCGCCGGTCTCGCTCAGCCGCCCGGTGAAGAGGTGCAGGAAAGGGATGCCGGCCTCGCCGCAGGCGTCGACCACGTCGGGCACGCCGTTCGCGGGAATGCAGCAGATGACGAGGTCGACGGCGCCCGGTACGTCCCCGAGGGTCGGGTAGGCACGGTACGCCGCGACCTCGTCGGCGCGCGGATTGATGGGGTACACGTCGCCCGCGAAGCCGAACTCGCGGAGCGCGCGCACGTAGTCGTGCCCGGGCGAGTCGACGTTCGTGGAGGCGCCCACGACGGCTACCGCGCGGGGCGAGAAGAGCCGGTCAAGGTCGTCGGGGCCATGCGCGGGCATGGCGCGATTGTAGGCCCCGCTTCGCTACGCTCTCGCCCCCCGACCCGGTACCCTGTTGGCATGACCGCGATGACCGGCCGCAAGCCCGACTGGCTGCGCGTGCGCTTCCCCGTGGGGGGTGGCTACGAGCGCCTGCGCGACCTGATGCGCGAGCAGGAGCTGCACACGGTCTGCGAGGAGGCGCGCTGTCCCAACATCGGCGACTGCTGGAACCGGGGCACGGCCACCTTCATGATCCTCGGCGACACCTGCACCCGCTCCTGCGGCTTCTGCGCCGTCACGACCGGGCGTCCGGGCGAGCTCGACCTTGGCGAACCGAAGCGGGTGGCCTTCGCCATCCAGCGCATGGACCTCCGTCACGCCGTCATTACCAGCGTGAACCGCGACGATGTGTCCGACGGCGGCGCCGGCATCTTCGCCGAGACCATCCGCTGGACGCGCCGCCTCTCCCCGGGCACGACCATCGAGGTGCTCATCCCCGACTTCATGGGTGACTGGGACGCGCTCCAGACGGTCCTCGACGCCGCCCCCGAGATCCTGAACCACAACACCGAGACGGTCCCCCGCCTCTACGGCCGCGTCCGCCCCAAGGCGAAGTACGAGCGCTCGCTCGAGCTGCTGCAGCGCGCGAAAGCGGCCGCCCCGGAGCGCCTCACGAAGAGCGGCCTCATGGCCGGGCTGGGCGAGACGAAGGACGAGCTCCTCGCCGTCTTCGCCGACCTCCGCGCGCACGATGTCGACATCCTCACCCTGGGCCAGTACCTCCGCCCCGACCAGGACCACCTTCCCATCGACCGCTACTACCATCCCGACGAGTTCGACGAGCTGGGCGAGGCCGCCCGCAAGATGGGCTTCGCCCACGTCGAGTCAGGACCGCTGGTGCGCAGCTCCTACCACGCCGAGGAGCAGGCCGCCCCCGTCCTCCCCCTCCGCCCCGTCGCCGCCGGCGACGAACTCCTCCCGCTGGTGGACTAGGAGGCGCGCCGTGCGGCTCCGCTCCCGATCAGCGTTACTGAGGTTCGGGTTCGTGCTGGCGGTTGTCGCAGTGGCGCTCCTCTTGATAGCCGAGACGCATACAGCAAAGGCCGGGGCGCCGCTGAAGTTCCAGGTTCGCGTCTGGCAGAACCTTGAGGATGCCGACGAGGTCTGGGTCAGCGCACGGATGGTAGACGGATCGTGGGGGACCCTGGGAACGTTCCCCCTGCCCTTGGACTATGGGTCTCAGGGGCGATACCGGTACGGTGACTTCAGGATCGAGGTACCAGATCGCCGGGACCCGCCTCGCTACTTCGATGTCCGTATCTGGCAAAGCATTGAGGACGCCCAGGACTTCGATATCAGCGCCCGGCCGGAAGGAGGGCACTGGCTCACGCTCACCAGGCTTTCGGTGTCACTCGACGATGGAATCAGCAGGAACGGGCGCTTTCGCTACGGTGAGGTCACGGCGACCTTCCCTCTCTCAAACCTGCCCTGGTACCGGCTGGATGGGCCATCCCCCTGTCCGGGGGTGCACGCCCCGGGATGGGGCGCTGCGTATTTTGGTGAGTTTGAGCGGCTCTCCGTTACCGCGATTTGCATCTGGGTAGATGAAGCGGGAGAGGTGCGGCACTCACGGCTGTGGGAGATCTATCTCGGATACCGCCTGTGGAGAGACATCGAGATTACGGGGTATGAAAAGAACCTCACGCTCTCCTTCTTTGACCCGAGCTACTACGTGCGCGACACCGTCTACCTAATCGATGGCGTGTGCACGCTGAGTAGCTGGCTGGCGCCCGGCACCGGCATCGCCGGGCCGCTACGGAGCTTCGCGACGATGGCGGCCTGCGTCCGCGCCGGCGGTGAAGAGGGCTCACCTTAGCCCGCCGCCTGCCTGACCCTTACCCCCGCACCAGTGACGGGATCTCCGCCAGCGCGTCCGCGACGTGGACCCCCGCGGCCCGCAGCATCGACGCCTTCGCCGCGGCGCTGTCCGCCTCACGCTGCACGAGCGCGCCCGCGTGACCGAAGCGCACGCCCGGCATCTCCGCCATGAAGTTCCCGGCGATGAAGCTGACAATGCGCAGCCGCGTGCCCGTCCCGGTTTCTGGCGCTCGACTGCTGCGCGCTCGCGTCTGAACGACCTCCACCAGCTCGGCCTCCATCGCCCCGCCCGGCTCGCTGAAGGTCACGACCGCCTCCGTCTCCGGGTCGGCCTCGAAGAGCGGGAGCAGGCTGGCGAAGGAGGAGCCCGTGATCGGGTCGCCGCCGATCGAGATGGCGGTCGAGACGCCGAGTCCGTGCTGCGCCAGCAGGCTCGCGATCTCCGTCGTCATGCCGCCCGAGCGCGACATGATGCCGACCGGCCCCGGCACGAAGCTCCGCGCCGTGTCGGCGGCGGGGCCGCCCACGCTCCCCACCTTCGTCTTGCCCGGAGAGATGAGGCCCATGCTGTTCGGCCCGATGACGCGCACGCCCTCGCGCGCGGCCATCTCGACCACCTGCGCCGCGTCCAGGCGCGGGACGCGCTCCGTCACGATGACGACGAGCGGGATGCCGTAGGCGATGCACTCGAAGGCCGCGTCGCGCAGCGCTCGCGGGGGCACGGCGATGACGGCCGCGTCCGCCCCGTGCGCCCCGACCGCCTCCCGCACCGTGTCGTAGACGGGCACCCCGTGCACGTCGCGGCCACCCCGCCCGGGCGTGACGCCCGCCACCACCTGACCGCCGTAGTCGAGCGTGTCGCGCGTGAAGGAGACGGCCTCGCGCCCCGTGATGCCGAGCACGAGGATTCGCGTCGACTCGTCGATGAGGATGCTCACGCCGGTTCCCCCAGGGGCAGGATCACGTCCTCGCTGCGCCACAGGTACCAGCAGGCGACGGTCGCCCAGGGGTGCCAGGGCGCCCCGATGCGCTCGATCTCCTCCGGCCCCGGCGGCGCCTCGAGGCCATAGAGGCGCATCATCGCGCGGTTCAGGCCGACGTCGGCGGTGGGCAGCACGTCCGGTCGCCCGAGATGGAACATCAGGAACATCTGCGCCGTCCAGCGACCGATGCCGCGCACGGGCAGCAGGTGCGCGATCACCTCCTCGTCGCTCCACTCCCCGAAGCGTTCGACGCTGAGCGCTCCCTCGGCGAAGTGCGCGGCGAGGTCCCGCAGTGCCGCCGACTTCTGCCGCGACACCCCGGACGCGCGCATGGCCTCGTCGTCGGTCGCCAGCACCTCGCCGGGCTCGGGGAAGAAGCCGTCCACGGCATCCTCGGCGGTCGCGCCCTCGCGGAAGAGCGCCACGAAGCGCCCTAGGATGGTGCTCGCCGCCTTCCCGCTGAGCTGCTGGAAGATGATCGAGCGGGCCAGCGCCTGGAACGCCGTCGGTGAGGGGTCGCGCAGGCGCGGCGGTCCCACCGCCTCGATGACCATCGCCATCACCGGGTCTGCCTGCCGCAGGTGAGCCACCGCCCGTTCCGTATCGATAATTGCCACGGAGGCAAGGTAGCGGCTGCCGGGTGCAGGCGCGACTAGCCCACCCCCGCCCGCCTCAACACCGGCCCCGGCGCCCGCCGCCTCCACGAGTCGCGCAGCACCTCCCCCAACTCCTCCCGGTCGACCGCCGCGATGCGCACCTGCACCATCGGGTGCTTGTCGTAGTGGGGCGTCCAGAAGAACTTCTCGGGCTCCGTTTGCGCGAGCGCCTCGCGCTCATCCGTGTCGACCCACACCACCAGCGACTCGCCGTCCTGGTGCAGCCGCGCGAAGAGCCGGTCGCCCACGCGGTAGCCGGGTGTGCCGTACGACGGCTTCTCCGCCGTCTCCGGCAGGGCGAGTGCGAGTTCGCGAACGTCGTCGGGTGTGGCCACGGCGCGAATCGTACCCGCTCGGTACACTCCGGCGGCGGCAGGCATCGGGAGGCGCCCCGGCATGAACCTCGAAGGGAAGACCGCGCTCGTCACGGGCGGTTCGCGTGGCATCGGCTATGCCATCGCGGAGGCGTTTGTGGGCGGGGGCGCGCGCGTCGTCATCAGCGCGCGCGGCAAGGAGGCCCTCGACGACGCCGCCAGGCGCCTCGGGCCGAACGCCATCGCCATCCCCTGCGACATCTCCGACCCCGAAGCCGTCCGCGCCCTCGTCGCTGACGCCAGCCGCCTCGGGCTCGTCGACGTGCTCGTGAACAACGCCGGCATCAGCCCCTTCTACAAGCGCGTCGAGCACACAACCGCCGAGGACCTCGACCAGCTCATGGGGGTCAACCTGCGCGGGGCCTGGTGCTGCAGCATCGAGGTGGCGACGCGCCTCTTCGAGGCGGAGCAGCCGGGCAGCATCATCAACGTCAGCTCCATGCTCGGCATCCACCCCGACGAGCGCCAGGGTGCCTACGGCGTCACCAAGGCGGGGTTGATCCACATGGCGAAGGTGTTCGCGCTCGAGTGGGCCGACCGGGGCGTGCGCGTAAACGCGCTCGCGCCCGGCTGGACCGAGAGCGACCTGACCGGCGCCCTCTTCGAGAGCCGCCACGGACCCCGCCTCAAAGGCGATGTGCCCCTCGGGCGCTTCGCCACCCCGGAGGACACCGCCGGCGCCGCCCTCTACCTCGCCAGCGACGCCAGCAGCTACGTCACCGGCGCCGTCCTCACCATCGACGGCGGACGTTCCCTCCGGTAGAATATCTGTTCTACCCGGACGCAGGAGGCGCCGCGTGAATCAGCTCGATCCCGAGGCGCGTGACCGCGCCATCGCATTCGTCCTGGAACGCGCCCTCCCCCTCGACCGTGCCCTCTGCCGCCACCACCACCTCGGCGGCGATATGAAGGGCGTGCTCGACGAAGTAGCCGCCCTCCAGAACCCCGACGGCGGCTTCCACGGCATGGAGCCCGACTTCCAGGACGAGGCCTCCTCGGTACTGTGTACGCTGCGGGCGCTGGAGATCCTGTGGGAGCTCGGCGGTGGCCCCGACTCCGTCAGTGCCCGCGCTGTCGGCAAGCTCCGCGCGGCCTACGTGCCCGGCTGGCGCTCCTGGCCGCTCGTTCCCCGCCACGACAACAGCGCTCCCCACGCCCCCTGGTGGAACTGGTCCGAGGAGTTCGATGAAGGCTGGGGCTTCTTCGCCGACAACCCCCGCCCCTCCGTGGTCGCCACCCTGCACGCCTTCTCCCGCCACGTCGATGCCGCCTTCCTTAAGCAGATGACGGAAGTCGTGGTCGAGCGCACCGCTGAAGTGGATGCCGCCACGGTCCAGAAGGACGCCATCGAGTGCTACATCCGCTTCGCCACCGGCCCGGCCGTCCCCAGCGCCGCGCGCGAGGCCGTGCTGGCCCGCCTGCCCGAGTTCGTCGAGGCAGCGCTCGTCACCGACACCGCCCAGTGGGGCGGCTACGGCCTCCAACCGCTCGACATCGTCGACGAGCCCTCCTCGCCCCTCTACACCCCCTTCCGCGAGCACATCGATCGCCACCTCGACCACGTGGTCGAGACGCAAGGCGAGGACGGCGCCTGGGCGCCGAACTGGAGTTGGAGGGGCCAGTTCCCCGAGGCCTGGGAGCAGGCCGAGTTCGCCTGGAAGGGCGTCATCACCGTGAAGCGCCTCCGCCAGCTCGCCGCCTTCGGGCGGGTCGCCTAGCCGCGGGCCACCCCCGCTTCCCCTCGACCGACCCGTGGGCCAAGATCGCGGGGCCGCCGGCAGGGCGGCCTGGAGGCACCCGTGTCGAAACCCGTCGCCCTCATTACCGGCGCAAGCCGCGGCATCGGCAAGCAGCTCGCCATCGACCTAGCAGCCGACGGCTACGACCTCGTCGTCTGCGCCCGCTCCACCGCCGACTCCCCGGCGAAGCTGCCAGGCACGATCGACGAGACCGCCGAGCTCGCCCGCGAGCAGGGCGCGGACGTGCTCGTCGCCCCCCTCGATGTGCGCGACGAGGAGGCGGTCGCCGCCCTCGCCGACACCGTCTACGAGCGCTTCGGACGCTGCGACCTGATCGTCAACAACGCCGCCATCGGCGTCCCCGGGGCCACCCTCGAGAACTCGACCAAACGCTGGCGGCTGGCCACCGACATCAACATCCACGGCCCCTTCTACCTCACCTACTACTTCTGCCCGCGCATGCGCGAGGCGGGCGAGGGCCGCGTCATCAACATCTCCTCGGGCGCCTCCGTGAACCCCGGGTTCCGCCGCATCAGCTACACGACCACGAAGCGCGCGCTCGAAGCCATGACCGAGGGCTTCGCTGTCGAGCTCGAAGGCTCCGTCGCCGTGAACTGCATCCGCCTCGAGCTCGGCGTCTGGACCGAGGGCTACGCCTTCACCCTCGGCGACGTCGACCGCTCCGACTTCGAGGACCCGGTCATCATGTCCGATGCCGTCCTCTGGATGGCGAAGCAGCCGCTCGACTACACCGGCCAGGTCGTGACCATTGCCGACCTGCGCGAGCAGGGCGCCGTCCGCCCGAAGACGACGGCGGGATAGGCGCGGGGCCCCGCCGCCCGCTCCCTGCTAGACTCGCCGCACTTCCTTCCTGGAGTCCCCGCCATGCGCTTCACCCACGAGAGCGACGTCGAGTCCTTCCGCGACGAAGTCAGGCAGTTCATCGCCGATGAGCTTCCCACCGAAGAAGAGCGGCTGGAACGCTCCCTGCGGGGCGGCTTCGAGACGAACGAGGAAGAGTACGACTACACGATGGGTTTCCAGAAGAAGCTCGCGGACCGCGGCTGGCTCGCCATGGCCTGGCCCGAGGAGTACGGCGGCGGTGGCGCCTCGCACATGCGCCAGCTCATCTACAACGAGGAGATGTCCTACGCGGGCGCGCCCGTGGGGAACATGGGCATCGCCTGGGTCGGCCCCTCCCTCATGCTCTACGGCACCGAGGAGCAGAAGCGCACCTACATCCCGCCCATCACCAGCGCCGAACAGTGGTGGTGCACCCTCTACAGCGAGCCGGGCGCCGGCAGCGACCTCGCCTCCCTGCAGACGAGCGCTACGCGTGATGGCGACGACTACGTGATCAACGGCCAGAAGATCTGGACATCCGGCGGCCACCTCGCCGACTGGGGCTGGCTGGCCGCCCGCACCGACCCCGACGCCCCCAAGCACAAGGGCATCTCCCTGCTCATGCTCGACATGAAGTCGCCCGGAATCACGGTGCGGCCACTGATTAACATGGGCGACCAGCACAGCTTCAACGAGGTCTTCTTCGAGGACGTGCGCGTTCCCGTCGAGCAGCGCGTGGGCGAGGAGAACCGTGGCTGGTACCACCTCGCCGTCGCCCTCGACTTCGAGCGCAGCGGCATCGGGGCCTACTCCGTCGGCCGCCGCAACGTCGAACGGCTGACCCGCATCGCGGAGGAGAACCGGGACCTCTGGGGCCACCGCAAGGGCGTCCGCTACGAGCTCGCCGACCGCATGGTCGAGGTGAACGTGGGCACGTTCCTCGCCTATCGCGTCGCCACGATGCAGGCCCAGGGACAGGTGCCGAACCACGAGGCGAGCGCCAGCAAGCTCTTCGGCAGCGAGCTTGGCCAGCGCATCGCCCTCACGGGCATGCACGTCCTGGGCATGGTGGGCCAGCTGCGCGGCGACTCCTCGCGCGTCGAGATCGACCAGGCGCAGGCCTACCTCGGGTCCGCAGCGGGCACGATCGCGGCGGGCACGAGCGAGATCCAGCGCAACATCATGGCCACCCGCGGCCTCGGCCTCCCCAGGGGGTAGTAGAGATGACAACGTTCACGGCGTACGTCGAATGGGACGAGGAAGTGCAGCTCTTTGTCGGGAGTGTCCCCGGCATTCGAGGCGCCCACACTCAGGCTGCCACCCTTGACGAGCTTCGGGACAACCTCCGCGAAGTGCTTGAGTTGCTGGCTGAAGAGGGTGAGCTCTCTGCTTCCGAGGCCCCTCGTTTTGTGGGGCTTCAGCAACTTGATGTCGCAGTGTGAGCCGGATACCCCCTGCCACCTTCCGCGAACTTGACCGCATCCTGCGGCGGCTGGGCTTCGAGGCGCGCCGTCGCAAGGGTAGCCACGTCTTTTATGGACATGAGGACGGAAGGACGACAACCGTCCCTGATCACCAGGGGAGGCCGATCGGTCCGGCCCTCATCCGGGACATCCTGAGTGACATCAATCTGACCCGCGAGCAGTACCTGGCGGCGCGGCAGCGGCGGTCCTCGCGCTGACCGCGAGAGGGGCGCGGAACGCACCCTCTGCTAGACTCGCCGGACCCTGTTCCTGGAGTCCCAGCCATGCGTTTCACGCACGACAGCGACGTCGAGTCCTTCCGCGCCGAGGTTCGCCAGTTCATCGCCGATGAGCTCCCTTCCGAAGAGGAGCGGCTGGAACGGTCGCGGCGCGGTGGCTTCGAGACGAACCAGGAAGAGTACGACTACACGATGGGCTTCCAGAAGAAGCTCGCGGACCGCGGCTGGCTGGCCATGGCCTGGCCGAAGGAGTACGGCGGCGGTGGCGCGCCCCACATGCGCCAGCTCGTCTACAACGAGGAGATGGCCTATGCCGGCGCGCCCGTCGGCAACATGGGCGTCGCCTGGGTCGGCCCCTCGCTCATGCTCTACGGCACCGAGGAGCAGAAGCAGAAGTACATCCCGCCCATCACCAGCGCCGAGCAGTGGTGGTGCACCCTCTACAGCGAACCCGGCGCCGGCAGCGACCTCGCCTCCCTGCAGACGAGCGCCGTCCGTGACGGCGACGACTACGTGATCAACGGCCAGAAGATCTGGACCTCCGGCGGCCATCTCGCGGACTGGGGCTGGCTCGCCGCCCGCACCGACCCCGACGCCCCCAAGCACAAGGGCATCTCCCTCCTGATGCTCGACATGAAGTCTCCCGGCGTCACCGTGCAGCCGCTCATCAACCTGGGCGACCAGCACAGCTTCAACGAGGTGTTCTTCGAGGACGTGCGCGTGCCCGTCGAGCAGCGTGTAGGCGAGGAGAACCGGGGCTGGTACCACCTCGCCGTCGCCCTCGACTTCGAGCGCAGCGGCATCGGCTCGTACGCGGGCGGGCGGCGCACGATCGAGCGCTTCACCAGGCTCACGCAGGAGCACCCCGCCCTCTGGCAGCACCGCAAGACCATCCGCACCGAGCTCGCCGAGCGCGCGATCGAGGTGAACGTGGGCACCTTCCTCGCCTACCGCGTCGCGACCATGCAGGCGCAGGGGCTCGTGCCGAACCACGAGGCGAGCGCCAGCAAGCTCTTCGGCAGCGAGCTCAACCAGCGCCTGCAGCTCACCGGCATGCACATCCTCGGGATGTCCGGGATGCTGCGCGGCGAGTCCTCGCGCGTCGGCTTCGACCAGGCCCAGGTGTTCCTGCGCTCGGCCGCGAACACGGTCGAGGCGGGCACGAGCGAGATCCAGCGCAACATCATGGCCACCCGCGGCCTCGGCCTCCCCAGGGGGTAGAACGCTGCTCTCGACGGTCAACGCGCTGGGGCGCTTCCCACGGTGACTGAACCGGTCCGCCTCTACCTGGTACGCCACGGGCAGGCTCGCGCCGCCGACGGCTCCTACGGACACGACACGCCCCTCTCCCCGCTCGGCCGCCAGCAGGCCGAGGCCGTCGCCGAGGGGTTCGCGGACGTGTCGCTTGCCGCCGTCTACGCGAGCCCCATGCGCCGCGCTCGCGAGACCGCCGAGCCGCTCGCGCACAGCACCGGCCTCCACGTCCAGCTCGATGACCGCCTCGCCGAGTTCGAGTTCGCCGGCTGGGACCCCGAGGAGGAGGTTCAGGCGGGCGATTGGGCCTGGCGCCCCGAGGACACCGGCACCCCTGGTGGCGAGACGCTGCAGGCCTTCGCCCAGCGCGTCGCCGATGCCTGCGACGATATCGTGACCCCGCACGAGGGCGAGGCGATCGCCGTCGTGTCCCACTCCGGCGCCGGCGACGCCATCCTGCGCTGGGCGATGGGCATCCCGGCCGACAGCCCCTGGTTCCACGAATTCGACCTGCCCAACGCGGCGATCGTCGAGCTGCTCGTCTGGCCGCGCGGGCGCCACCCCGCGGGACCGCCCCGCTACACGGCCATCCGCTACGCCCCCCGGCTCGACCACCTGCCCGAGTCGCTCCGCAGCGACACCTGATCGGGAGGCCCGGCGGCTAGTCCCCGGCGGGACCCGCGCGCCACGCGCGCAGTGATGTCGAGATGGCAAGGACCGCCACGGCCGGGTCGATGAGCCGCCACAGCTGAATGTCGTGTTCTGCGTCGGCACGCCCCCACTGCCATGTGAACCAGTTCCAGAAGAAGAGGAGCGCGATGAAGACGGTGGCGTAGAGGCTGGCCTTGGCCGTGAGCCACGACCGCGTCACGGGTGCGCCGGCGTCGTGGCCCGCGGCCCGGTTCTCGTGAATGACCGTCGCCAGGATCAGGACCAGCGCGATGGCCATCAGCCACGAGATAATCCTCCAACCGTCGCTCGACGCGTCGACCGAGTCGTAGAAGCCCTGGAGCACGAACTGCGCGGCGGTGCCCACGCCAACGACCCCCAGGTAGATCGCCACCAGTTTCCGGAATGCCTGCATTGGTCCCATGCGATTACCTCCCCGGGCGCCTGCGCCAAGCCTACACATTGCGGCAATGAGCTCGCGTTGCCGGAGTACGATGCGGGCATTCCTGGACGCGAGCTGACGGAGCGAGCGCGAATAGCAGACGAAGCGACCGAGCGGAGCGAGGTGAAATGAAAATCGATGACGTGTTCCTGACGACCTTCGGCTGGGACGTGCCCCACGGCGCCTACCCGGGCTCGTCCATCGCCTACGGGGGCGAACGCCAGATGGGCGTGCTCACCATCCGCACCGACGAAGGGCTCGAAGGACACGCTTTCCTCGGCTCCGCCAGCCGCGACGCAACCATGGACGCGGAGGCGGTCCTGACGCTGCTCAAGCCCGTCATCATGGGCGAGAACCCGCTCGATATCGGGCGCTTCTGGCACGCCATGTGGAAGCGCCGGCGAGGCGCCTCCTTCCGCGCGATCGGCGCGGTCGATGTCGCCCTCTGGGACCTCGCCGGGAAGATCGCGGGCCTGCCCGTGCACCGCCTGCTGGGCTCCTGCCGCAGCTCCGTGCCCGCCTACGCCAGCTCCGCCTCCCTTCCCTCACCGGAGGCCTACGCCGAGGAGGCGAAGTCGTTCCAGGAACGGGGCTGGACCGCCTACAAGATCCACCCCGATACGCGCCCCCTCGTCGATATCGACATCTGCCGCGCCGCCCGCGAGGCGGTCGGCCCCGACATGCGGCTGATGCTCGACTCCGTCTGGGCCTACAGCTACGAGGACGCCGTGCGCGTGGGCCGCGCCATCGAGGACCTCGACTACTACTGGTACGAGGACCCGCTCGAGGAGGAGGACATCTACGGCTACGTGAAGCTCCGCCAGAAGCTCGACATTCCCATCCTCGCGACGGAGTTCGCCCCGGCCAGCTTCTACGGGATGCAGCAGTGGGTGCAGCAGCAGGCCACGGACATCCTCCGCGGCGACGTCGCCGTCTCCGGCGGCATCACCGCTCTCCACAAGATCGCCAACCTCGCCGACGCCTTCCGCATGAAGTGCGAGGTCCACCACGGTGGCAATTCGCTCAACAACGTGGCCAACCTGCACGTCATCATGGCTGTTCAGAACTGCGAGTACTTCGAGGTGCTCCTGCCCGACGACGCCCAGAAGTACGGCCTCGTGAACGACATCGAGGTCGACGCCGACGGCCTCGTGCACGCTCCCGAGGAGCCCGGCCTCGGCTACGAGATCGACTGGGACCTCGTTCGCCGCCGCCAGATCAGCGAGCTGCGCTAGCGCTTGACACCCGTGAGTGTGCTATCCCACGATCGTGGCGGACAGGGTCAGTTCCGAACTGTCCCCTTCAGTGGGGGCTTTCTCGCGGAAGCGGGATAGGAGCTGGCCCGTTTCATGTCACGGCCACGAGCGCCAGCTAGCTTCTTTTGACACAAGGTACCGCTCGTAGAGCTGGCTCCCGTCCCGGTCACGGGCGTTTCGTCGGGCCGCGAGGGCCACGACGTAGTCGGCGAGTTGCAGCAGGTTGTTGCTGGAGGACCTCTCGAACTTCACGCGGTAGCTCGAACGCTGCGAGCCCTCGTTCAGGAGCCTCCTGAGGGATGCCGCCAGGCGTCTCTGTGTGTGGCGGCCGCCCCTCGTGTCCAGGGCGACGATCGCATCTTGCAGGTAGGGCTTGGCCTGGGTGAAAAGCAAGGCCATGGCAAGTTCGTACAGATTCGTGGTGGATTGCCTCAACCCCTGGCCGAGGAGTCGAGCCTTGTCGGCCGTCAGTATGTGAACTCGAAAGGCGAAGGGATCGACCGCCTCCAGGAACGCCGTTCGCACGCGTGGAGCGTTGTGGCTGAAGTGAAACTCGTGGCTGGCCCGTAATGAGAGCTCCTCGCGGAGGTTCGCGATGCGGTCGTCGCACCTTTGTGCCTCGTCTCGATCTGCGAATACCGCCATCGCGACCACGAACGCGGGACTCGAACCACGATCCAACTTGAACCCTGTGTCGCCGGACTCGTCCACAAAGGCGAGCATTGCGCCCCCGCTACTCCGTGACGAGCGTGACGGTGTTCGGCTCCCGCACCAGCTTCGAGAGGGGACAGCGTTCGGCGGCGTAGGTGTGGAGCGTCGCGACCTGCCCGGTGCTTGCATCCGGCGCCTCCAGCGACACCCGCGCCGTGATGTCGAACGGTAGGTCCGGGTCGTCGCTGGCGATGCCGAGGAAGTGGGCATCGTTGTTCGTCGAGCTGACTGTTACCTCGACCCGGTCGAGGGGGATGTCAAGCGACGCGGCGGCGATGAGGTATGTGTGCGTGAGGCACGTGCTGATGACCCCGCAAAACAGCTCCGGCGAGCTCGGCCCCAGCCCCCAGCCGCCGAAGTCGGGCCCGGAGTCGCCGATGATCTGCCAGTCGCGCATGCGCAGCTTGCGCGCGCCCGTGGCGTCATCCGCCACGCACGTCGCCGAGACGGTCTCCCGCCACTGCTCGGGGTCGGGCTTCGCGGTCGCCGCCACCCGCATGGCCTGCGCCTTCTGCCGCAGGTAGTCGCGCAGACCCCTGCCCTCCCCGGCCCCTCGGCTCATTCCAGCTCGCTCCGCTCGGTCGCTTCGACTGCTTCGCGCTCGCTCACCGGAACGACCAGTCCGTGCCTTCGGGGCCGTCGTGCAGCTCGACGCCGAGCTCGACGAGCCCGTCGCGGACCCTGTCCGCCAGCGCGTACTGCTTCGCCGTGCGCAGCTCCGACCGCAGCTCCACAAGCAGGTTGACGAATGGCGCGGCGTTCTCGTCGCGGTGGGGCGGCTCGTGCAGCGTGAAGCCGAGCACGCCTGCCAGCTCGCGCAGCGTCGCCTGAGCGTCGCTGGCGTCGCCTCCCGCGTCGTGCGTGTGATTGATGGCGCGGGCGAGGTGGAAGAGCGTGGCGAGCGCGCGAGGCGTGTTCAGGTCGTCGTCCATGGCCTCGGTGAATCGCGCCGCCGTTTCCGCCGGATCGAGCGTCTCGACTTCGGCGCTGCCCGTTCCCTTGGAGAATGCTGCCTGCCGAAGGCGTTCAGCGCCGGCGCGCGCCGAGTCGAGCGCCTCTTCGCTGAAGGTGATGGGACTGCGGTAGTGACTCGTAAGGATGAACATGCGCAGCGCGTCCGTCCCGTAGCGGTCCAGCACCTCGTCGATGCCGATGAGGTTCCCGAGCGACTTCGACATCTTCTCATCGCCCAGCGTGAGCAGGGCGTTGTGCATCCAGAAGCTGGCGAAGGGCGCCTTGCCCGTGAACGACTCGCTCTGCGCGATCTCGTTCTCGTGGTGGGGGAAGATCAGGTCCGCGCCGCCCCCGTGGATGTCGATCTGCTCGCCCAGGGCGTTGACTGCCATCGCCGAGCACTCGATGTGCCAGCCCGGCCGCCCCGGCCCCCAGGGGCTGTCCCAGTGCGGCTCGCCCGGCTTGGCGCCCTTCCACAGGGCGAAGTCGAGGGGGTCGTCCTTCAGCTCGCTCAGATCCACGCGCGCCCCGCTGCGGAGGTCGTCCACGTCCCGTTTCGAGAGCTTCCCGTAGTCGGCCTTGTCGCGGACGCGGTAGTAGACGTCCCCGCCCGATGCGTAGGCGACACCCTTCTCCACCAGCCCCTCGATGAAGCTGATGATGTTCGGGATCTCCTCCGTCGCCCGCGGGTACTCCGTCGCCGCCAGCACGTTCAGGCGGGTGAGCTGGGCCATGTAGGCATCGGAGTGGCGCTCCGCCAGCTCCTCAACGGGTGTGCCCGTCTCGTGCGACCGCTCGATGAGCTTGTCGTCGATGTCGGTGAAGTTCTGGATGTGGCGCACGCCGTAGCCGCGCCACTCGAGGTAGCGGCGCAGCACGTCGAACACGATCGAGAAGAGCGCGTGGCCCAAGTGCGCTTCGCTGTACGGCGTGATGCCGCAGACGTAGAGGCGCACCTCGTCCGCGATGGGCACGAATTCCCGTTTCTCGCCGGTGAGGGTGTCGCGGAGATTCAGCATGGTCAGCTGCGCGGGGGCGCTTCGGCCGTGGGCCGCTCGCTGGCGTGGTGGTCGTCGTGCAGTCCGTCCACATGCCCCTCGAGGTGCGCCAGCAGTTCCCGCAGCTCATCGACCCGCTGGTCGAGCTGGTTCAGGCGGTCCCACTCGGGATCGGGCAGGCGCTGCAGAACCCCGTTCGAGTCGTCGTGGAAGGCGACGATGTGACCGGGCACGCCCACGACCGTGGCCATTGCGGGCACGTTCGTGATCACGACCGACCCCGCCCCGATGCGAGCGTTCTCGCCGATCTCGACGGCGCCGATCACCTTCGCCCCCGCCCCCACCACGTTGTTGCCGATGAGAGTGGGGTGCCGCTTCGTGCGACGCGTGCTGGTGCCGCCCAGGGTCACGCCCTGGTAGATGGTCACGTCCGGGCCGATCTCGGTGGTCTCGCCGATGACGATGCCCATGCCGTGGTCGATCACGAAGCGCGGACCGATGGTGGCTCCGGGGTGAATCTCGATGCCGGTGAGGAAGCGCACCACCTGCATGATGCCGCGGGGCAGAAGGGGCAGGCCGCGCCGGTGCATGGCGTAGGCCAGCCGGTGCGCAAGGCGTGCGTGAAAGCCGGGGTAGAAGAGCACGACCTCGATTGCGCTGGTCGCGGCCGGGTCGCGCTCCATCGTTGCGCGGATGTCGTCGCGAATTTCACTGAACAGGGACATAGGGCTCGCTACCTCATCGGGGGTGGGCGTTGCTGGCTGCCGTCGGGGCCCGCTACCGGCGGGACCCCGC
>JAPOQN010000069.1 GCA_026710655.1 Chloroflexota bacterium
GCGAACACTGAAAACTGCTCCTATGCAACTCGCTACCAGTTAACGATTAAACGTTACTAGCTACCGATTAACGGTTCACCGTTCGCGTTTGCTAACGATAATCGATGATAACTGTTACCAGTTTTCAGGTACCATAATGTTTTCTATGCACCGTACCGTAGCTGCATGCCATCGGCACCTTTAGCTTGCTCAGGCTCGCCCCCATGATGCTGTAAGCATCTGCCTAGTTATTGTGGATGCTCCTTCATAATGCCATCGTGGCAATGTCGTTTTTACGGCACGCCATAGCAGTGGAAGCTCGCCGAAGTTCTCGTTGCATAAGCCAGGTAAAGAACGATTCTCAGAACCCTCAGCAGCGGTTGTGTTGCTGAGTGTTCTTCTTAGTGGCTTTCTTGTGGGCATTGTATAAAGGAGTGATCTGCTGACTACTTCGCTTAGGATCCTGCGAAATTCTCAAACGCGGAGGAAGATTAGTTGGCGCTATTTCTTCGTCCGATGCCTGTATCCTTGACTGGGTGAGAGATTGGAGTGTCTGCTTCATGTCGTACGATTTTCTTCTCATTTGAAGCTGTCTGTGGCGAGTATTTGAGTAGCACGCAAAGGGGTACGCAAAGGGCAGCCATCTTGTCCATTCTGCAAATGGAAATGTACAGTGCATATATATGTGAGAGTCGCCAGTAGAAATCGCACCTTAGGGCATATTCCCCGTTTGGAGAAAATGACCGATGAAGTTGGCACGACTGAAAATCGTCTTTACTGGTTTACCTGAGGGCTATCAGACATCCTTTTGGGCGGAAAACTTTGTAATATTCATTATTAGCTCCATTGCCGTCAAAAAGGGCGAACCGAAATGCCCTCTATTATTGATTTTAGTGGGTTCTCTCGTCTGCGTCTCTTTGACTATGATGTCTTCGACAGAATCGTCTGTTTGCAGCTTCCCGAACCAATGGACCTCTCAGGATGCTTCTTCACACCCTCGCCCAATGCCAGTTCGTCCTCTAGCACCAGCAGCTCAGGCGTCAGGAGCCTCAGGAGGATGCGGCGTACCTCAAACTATTGATGGGCACGACTAAAGCCCCCTTCAAGTCATGCGCTTTAGAGAAGTCTCTCAACCCTCTAACTATTGGCCTCTACTAGTATCTCCAGGTGAGCGCAAGTCGATTCCCAGCTCTCTGACGGCCTTTTCAGTGTTTTCAATGTTGCTGTCGCCATTTTTTATTATGTTATACGAATTGTTATATTGAATTTAGCATTTTATGCGCGCAAATACTACCTACCGTACGTTCGCTTTAGCTACTATTTCTTTGTCATGGAAGTGCCTAGAGCTACCAAACTTTGTAAAATAGTGCAGAAGGCATGTAGGTATACGCTGATAGCGGAAAATTCATTTTGCTTAAGTGTGCCTATGGTGCGATTTCTACTGGCGACTCTCACATATATATCTATCTATATTTTTTTGTAGAGCCGTCATCCTTTGTTCGCAAATTGCACTCGCAGCATGTCTGCGATGGACGCGAAACTTGGCCTTATTACAGGGCGCTGCACGGGGAGTGTCATAAGGGGGTAGGCAGAAGATGATTCGTTACAGCCGAGAAGATCGCTGCACAGATTCCCACTCTTACGGAAGTAGACGCCATGTTTGTCATGCGTTTACGGATGGCAAATGCGAGATTCCGGACACGTTGTTTTTAAAAAAAAAAAAAAGGCGGTTCAATGCCCGAGAGGAGACGCTCGCGCTCTCTGGCATGCAAAGGCACTTATGGGGAACATTGTGCACAAATGAACTACAGAGAAATTGCATGTGCTGTGGTTTGCCCAAGCCAAACTGCCAGACAGCATGCTTCGGCTACATATTCCCGGGATGGTGTTCATTTGTATATGGCCAAGAGCTACGTATATAGCTAGCTACCAAATGCAAAAAGAACTGAGAATTTAACTAACAACAGTATAACCATCAAGGCTCTGTCGTGGAATCACAGTCGTCGGAGCGCCGTCGAAGGGCCGCTGTCGAAGGAGCTTCTCTGCTAGTATTATATATATATATA
>JAPOQN010000017.1 GCA_026710655.1 Chloroflexota bacterium
AAGCCGCGCGGGGGCTGGACGGGGCGCGGCCCTAGCCCTCGCGGCGGCGGCCCCGGCCCCGAGCTCGACGCCGGCCGTGGGATGCGCCGCCGGAGCGAGGTCGCGGCGCTCCGGTGGGCCGACGTCGAGCTCGGGGCCGCGCGGCGGCCGGCTAAAGCCGATTCGGTTGGTGCTCGCGTGCTCGGCGTGCCCGCCCTCGAGGCCCGCCTGACGTGGCGGTTCGCCGGCGCCCTGCTCGCTCAGACGGCCGCGATGGCCGCCATCATGGCCACGCTCCTACGGCTGTTCGCCCCCGCCTGAGCTGGTCGCGGGCGGGCGGGCGGGGCCGGCCCTCCACCGGCCCCCGGCACGGCCGCAACGTCGACTGTCGACCTGCCGCTGGGGATCGGCCGCCGACTGACGCCGCGCCCGTGGGCGGGCGCAGTGATCGCCGCCTGAGTTTTCGCCCCCCGGTTCGGGGCTGGGGACGTGCATTCGAGCCGGACCGCGGGGACCCCGTTCGTCGCCCGTGGGCGGGTGACGGGGTCCCCGCCGTCTGGAGCAAGCGACGATTGGCACGTCCCTTGCCCACCTTGATTCTCGCCTGCATCGTCTACTGGTGTTCGCCACCACGAGGAAGTGACGATTATGACCAGCTGGTCATAATCGTCATCATGACCAGCTTCGCATTATGACAAGCGGCGCTGGGGAAGCTCGGCGGCGGCCGAGGTCGAGGGTGTCCTGCGCTTTCCATAATCAGAGGCTCGCCAGGAAGGTCAGCAGAGAGGAGTCGGCCTTGAACCGCCGGGTGCTTTGGCCGAGCGGATCGAGTTTCCGCAGGGCGCGTTCCTTGAGCTGCAGGTCCGCCTCGACGTAGTGATGGGTGGTCTCGAGCCGCTCGTGGCCGAGCCACAGCGCGATGGTCGCCACGTCGACACCCGCTTGGAGCAGATGCATGGCGGTGGTGTGGCGGATGACGTGCGGCGACACGCGCTGGGCGGGGAGGCTCGGACATCGCTCGCGAGCCCGCCGGCAGGCCTGATCGAGCAGATGGGTGACGCCCTGCCGCGTCAAACGGTCGCCGCGAGCGTTGCGGAACGCGTAGTCGGGCGTGGCCTCGCCTTCTTCGTCGAACCACTGGCGCAGGCCGCGGCCGGTCCGGGGCCACAGGGGTACGGCCCGCTCCTTGCGGCCCTTCCCGAGGAGCTGGACGACCGTGGCGGCGCCGAAGCGTACATGGGAGCGCCGTAGCGCCACGAGTTCGGAGACCCGCGCCCCGGTGTTGTACAGGGTCAGCAGAAGGATGTGGTCCCTGCGACCGCCGTGGGTCGAGCGGTCGCAGGCGGTCAGAATGGCGTCCATTTCGGGTCGCGTCAGGTAGTGGACCTGTCGTCGTGGGGCCCGCTTGCAGGGAATCGCCAGGACGCGGGACGTCAGGTCGACGGACTCGGGCGCACGCAACGCGGCAAACCGAACGAACGAGCGAACGGCGGCCAGCCGTGCGTTCCGGGACTGAACGCTGTTGGCGCGGTCCTCTTCGAGGTGGTCGAGGAACGCGAGGATCACGGGAGCGTCGAGGTCGTCCAGGGTGAGCGCCTCGGGCTTCCGGCGACGGTGTTGATCGAGGAACGTGAGCAGGAGGCGGAAGGCGTCGCGGTAGGCGTGGATGGTTTGGGGGCTGACGGCCTTCTGCTGCACGAGATGGTCGGCGAAGAACGCGCGGAGCAACGGGCCGAGGGGGGCACGGTCGGTCATGGCGCCCCCTTCCCGTCGACGAAGGCCTCGAAACGCGCGGCGGCTGGTTCGAGCACCGGCGGCGTGGCGGTCAGATACCAGTAGGTATTTTGCGGGCTGACGTGGCCGAGGTAGACGGCGAGCGCGGGAAGCCGATCGCGGACCACGACGCCCTGCTGCGCCCAAGCGGCGAGCCGGGCCACGGCGAAGCTGTGGCGCAACTTGTGCAGGCTGCCCCCGCGGGTGCCGACCGGCCCGCGCAGCCCGAGCCGGCGGGCCAACTGCACGAACGTCCGGGCGAGGACGTGGTAGTTGAGTCTGTCGCCGCGTTCGGAGACGAAGAAGGCGCTCGACAGGCCGTCGTAGCCGAGGTCACGGCGTTGCTGCGCGTAGGTCTGCAACGCGGCGGCGGTGGTGGGGTGCAGCGGCACGAGGCGCGACTTCCGGAACTTCGTGCGGTGAACTTCCAGGCACGGCGGGTCACCGACGAGATCGACGTGGCCGACGTCGAGGCGGATCGCCTCGCCGGCCCGGAGCCCACAGCTTGCGAGCAGCCCGATCACGGTGGCGACCGTGTGTGGGCGCAGGGTGTCTCGTGGTCCGAGGGCCCGCGCGGCTTCCATCAGGGCGAGGATCTCGTGGGGCGCCAGGATGCGCGGAGTCGGACGCTTGCTCGTGCGCACCAATCCGGCGCCGGGCACGTCGACGCCGGGCTCGGCCGCGCGGACCATCGTGAGGAATCCACGCACGAGGCTCAACCGCCGCGCGTGCTGGCCCTCGGCGCTCGCCGAGGCCCACTCGACGGCGACCTGCGCAGCCGGGGCGTCGGGGCCGCGCCGTGCGAGATGCTCGACGAAGTCCAGCAGGAGGCGCGCTTCCCGTCGCATGGCGAAGCCGATGGCGCGTCGCAACGCCACGTAGGCCTCCAAGTGCCGGCGCCAAGCCTCGCCGGTCATCGTGCACCTCCGGGCCATGGCAGAGCGATCGTGGCCAGGGTTTCCCGGTCCAGCTTCGCGTAGATGGTCGTGGTGTGCAGGCGGGCATGCCCCAGCAAGTCCGAGACGGTCTTCATCGGCACATCCCGGCGCACCATCTGCGACGCGAGGGTGTGTCGGAAGACGTGGGCGCCCGGCCGCGGCACGGTGACACCGGCACGGCGCAGCGCTCGCTGGGCGACACACGTCACGCTTCCGCTGCCGAGTTGCCCATACGGGGGGAGCGCGGTTGCGAAGATCACGTCCGGCGAACTCGTCGGGGGCCGCGAGCGCAACGCGGCGACCAAGGCCTCGCCGACGTCGGCGGGGAGGGGCAACCGGCGCTCGTGTCCCCCTTTGCCGGCTACACGGACAGTCCCGTTGTGCCAGTCGACGTCGTTCACCGCGAGGGCTGCGACCTCTCCTGCCCGGAGACCAAGCCGGATCAACAGAAGCAGGATGGCACGGTCACGAAGGCCGCTCGGGCGTGTCTCGTCCACCGCAGCCAGCACCCGCTGGACGTCCTCGGCGGCGACGGCGCGCGGCAGCGCGGCGTGCTTCCACTCGCGGATGGTCGGCACGGCGCCCTCGATGCCGGCCGGAATCACACCGCGGGTGGCGAGGAAGCGCAGAAACGCCCGGGCAGCGGTGCCGGGGTTCCGCCGCGCCGACGGACCGAGCCGCTCGGCCCGCGCCTGTACGAACGCCGCGATCATTGGCACGGTGAGCCGGGACCAGTCGGGCGTAGGCGTTCCCGCGCACTCGGCAAGAAGGGCTGCGGCATAGCGCCGGTACACCCGCCGGGTCCCGACGACCAGGCCGTGCACATGCACGAGATGATCGTCGAAGCGCTCCAACCACTGGTCGGCTTCGCATCGGACGGCGACCGGCCGGCGGCGTGCTGCCACTTCCCGTGCCCACAGGTGTGCAGCCAGCAGACGGACGCCGCCTGCCACCACCGACTGCCGGCCGCTCGGGCGCGTCGCGGACGGTCGCCGGGACAACCCGCTGACAAACCGACTGACCAGCGTCTCGTCGATGTCGGTTGCGGCGATGTCCTGCTGATCCAGCCAATCGCTGAAGATCGCGGCGGCTCGAACATGCCGGCGGATCGTGCTCGTCGCGTACTCGCGCCCCGCAAGTACGTCGACGAAGTCGTCGACCCAGCGGCCCAGCGGTCCTGACCGGATCCGCTCGCAGATGCGTGGGTGAACCGAAAGGGTTTCAAGCATGGTCTCCTCCTCGGGTCCCGTCCTCGAGACCTCAGAGACCATGCGTACTATGTAAAGCTCGCCGCGATGCCAAGGCCGCCCACGTCGGCAGAACACCGCGTCGGCTGACAGTCACTTGTCATAACGCGGCACTGGTCATGATGACGAATTCTCGACACTCGTCGACGGACCTCGTTGACGACGACGCAGTGGCGGGTCGTCGTCATGGGCGGGGTCGGCGGCGAGGGCGTTTGCGCTGCTGCTGGGTGAGCTCGGCCTCGCGCCGGCGATAGCTGCGACCCTCGACGACGAGAATCTCGACGTGGTGGGTCAGACGGTCGATGAGGGCGACGGCGCAGGAGGCGTTGGGGAAGACGGTGTCCCAGTCCTTGAAGGGCAGGTTGGTGGTGATGAGCAGGGAGCGGTGCTCGTAGCGGCGGCTGACGAGCTGGAAGAGGAGGTCGGCGGCGCGGGTGTCGTAGCCGAGGTAGCCGACCTCATCGACCACCAAAAGTGAGGGCCGCGTGTAGTGCCGGAGGCGTCGTTCGAGGGCTCGGGCGGTCTCCTGTCCGTTGAGGTCGAGCAGGAGATCAGCGGCGGTGGTGAAGAGGGCGGAGTGTCCGCTGATGATGGCTTGGTGGGCGATGTTCTTGGCGAGCATGGTCTTGCCGAGGCCCTGGGCCCCGACCAGGATCACGTTCTCGCCGCTGGCGAGGAAGTCGAGGGTGAGGATGCGTTCGAGAGTTGGGCGGTCGAGGGCGCTGGGCCAGTCCCAGTCCCAGTCCGCGAAGGGCTTGAAGCGTCCGAGACGTGCGCAGGTGAGTCGGCGCTCGACGCTGCGGCGCTGTCGGTCTTCGAGTTCGGCGGCGACGATGTGTTCGAGCAGCACGGTCGTGCTCCAGCGTTTGCGGGTGGCTGTGGCGACGAGATCGTTGAGGTCGTCGGCGGTGCGATTGAATCCGAGTCGTCGGAGTTCAGTCTGCAGCGTCGTCGGGGGGGGTTCGTCCGATGGCATCGTAGGTCTCCAGGTCGTGGGGCCGGACGTCGAGGTCTCGCAGTCCCGGTCGGTCGGGCAGGGTGAGCCGAATCGGGGGCTTGAGTCCGCGCTGTCGCCGGCGGGTTTCGAGGATGTGGGTGATGGAGCCGGCACCGAGGGCGTCTCGTTGGAGGGCGTCGTCGACGGCGGCGGCCAGCTCCTCGGGCCCGTAGTCGTCGAGCAGGGCGAGCAGCCTGGTGGCGTGGGGTCGTAGCGCCTCCCCGCGCTCTGCGAGCCGCTCGAAGAGGGCGGTGGTGGCGGGGACGGCGGCGCGGAGGCGGTCGCGGGTGGTGTGGACGTTGGCCTGTCGGGTGGCGGCGAGCAGGCCCTCCAGGTGCGCGGGGTCCTCGACGGTCTGTCCGGTGTCGTAGGTGCGGCGATGGCGGGCGAGCTCGGTCTGCTGGTCGAGGATGCGGACGCGGGTGTCGCTGGCGAGCAGGGTCAGGGGCTTGCGGACGTGGGTGTGGGGGATCGAGTAGAGATTGCGGTCGAAGCGGACGTAGGGTGTCTTGCCGGAGCGGACGCCGCGCACGAGTTCGGTCTCGAAGGAATGGGCGGGGAGCTGCAGCAGCCGGGGCTTCTCGTCGGCCCAGACCTCGGCGACGGTACGGTCGGGTTGCTCGGGGTGGCGTCGTTGATGGGCGATGTCGTCCCGCCAGCGCCGGAACTGGGCGTTGAGGTCGTCGAGGTCGCGGAAGGGCCGGGCGGCGAAGAAGGCGTGGCGCAGGTATTGGATCTGCCGTTCGATTTTCCCCTTCTCATTTCCGCGTCCCGGCGTGCAGGGCCGGGGCGCGAAGTGGTAGTGGCCGGCGAGCTCGAGGAGGCGGGGGTGGAACTGGACGGCGGCACCGCGGCGGTCGAGGACGGCGCTTCGGAGGTTGTCGTAGACGAGGGTGCGGGCGATGCCGCCCAGGGCGTCGAAGGCTTCGACGTGTCCGCGGAGGAAGCTCTCGAGGGTCTGGTCGAGGGTGAAGAGGGCGGCGATGGCGCGGGAGGAGCCGAGGGCCATGACGAACCCAGAGCCGGCGGGGTGGCCGTGCCCGATGGGGACCTTGCCGAAGGACCCCGGGTCGCCCTGGGCGGACTCGCCGACGAGGGTGACGACCCGCCGGTAGACGGTCCGGCCGGTCTCGGGCCGCAGGCGCTTGACGATGCGTCGGAGCTGGTTGACCGACCCGGGATAGCCGCGCTGGCGGACCATCTCGTGGATGCGGGTGGCGCGGAGGCGGGGGGACTGGGCGAGCGTGTCGCGGATGAACGGCAGGTAGGGGTCGAGGGCGCTGGGTCGATACAGGGCGGGGCGGCCGGCTCCCGGCTCGCGCTCGACGGCGCCGCGGACCGTCTCACGGTGGAGGCCGAGTTCGGTCGCGATGGTCCCGAGCTTCCAGTGCTCGCTGTAGTACAGGCGCCGGATCTCGGCGCGTTGCGCGGGCGTGATCATCGTCCCTCCTTCCCCGCACGGCGTGAGGCTCCCGCATCGGAGTCAGCCACCGGCTCGACCGGCCGCAGACCACGCACCGCGCGGGTGCGGGAACCGGGGCAGCGTCAGGGACGGGGAGTCTGTCCGATGGCCGGGAGGCAGGGGAAGTGTGATCCGTCACGCGGCGGCGAGTGCGGTACGCGCGTTGACGGTCGCGATGGTCGAGACGCCCTTCAGGACTGCATTGATGGCGGGCCCTGGCGGCTCGAACCGACCGGCGACGAGCTGCCGTCCGACACGATGGTGTGCAGTAGGCATGGCCGCGGTCGCACGCCGCGCAGACGGCGAAGGGACGGCTGCAGCGACGACAGGCTCTCTGTCGGAGGGGCTGGTCCACGGCGTCGGAGCGCGCGGGGCGGTCTCCGACTGGACAACGAGCCTGAACCGTGGCACAACAGCAGCGACCGGCTCGGTCTGTCGGAGCCCGAGACGGTCACGAGGGTCCCGGTGGGTGGCACCGGGCCCTCACCCCACGTCTGAGTCCGCTCGTACGCTACCCGAACGCCGTGCCGGCCGCCAGCGCCGGGGCCATGGACGCCGACGCTCCCCATGGACGCAAAGAGCGCGCCCACAGGGAGCTCGGAAAACCGCGAAGAACGCGGTTTCCCGCAGCGCCCACAGCCGAGATCTTCATCTTCATCAAGATCAACACGAAGAGATCGGTGCCCGGGCCAGCACCGACGAGCGTCGAAGAATTCGTCAGTTCTCGATGGTTGTTGACATCGCCGAAGACTGCGCCCCCGCCGCGACGACCGGGACCGCCCCAAGAGCGGGCTGAGGGTGGCAGTCCGAGGCTTCCCCGCAACGGGCCGCGGCTGGAGCAGGGCTCCCCCCCCCCGCGGCCCCACGGCCCCCGGCCGGGGCTAGACTGGAGGGAGGAGCTTACGCCCCGTGGCCACCCTCGACACCCACGCCATCGCCCGCACCCTAACCGACGCCGGTGCCGACCCGAAGCTCGCCGACGCCATCACGGCCGCGGTCCGCGAGGCGGCCGACCACGGCGACCACGTGACGCCCGATCAGTTCAAGGCCGGGCTCGCCGAGCTCGACGCACGGATCGCCAACGCTGAGACCCGGCTGACGTGGCGCATGCTCGGCATCGCCGGACTCGTGCTGGCCGTGATGCGATTGCTCAGCTGAGGGGGCCGCCTGGGCCGCGACCTCGACCCGATTCGCGCGGCGGACCGCGCGAATCCTGTCAGGGGTCCCCGAAGCGACGATCGGCCCCGGTTCCCCGGTCGGTTGCACGCTCGCCGGCGCGTCGGTTGATTGCCGATGAAACCCAGCGCC
>JAPOQN010000018.1 GCA_026710655.1 Chloroflexota bacterium
ATACAAGCCGGACCTCCTGCACCAGTTCGACCCCCAGTCCAGGGAACGCGCCTACGCGTGTCCGAGGACCTGGGAGTTCACCTCAAACATCCTGAAGCACCGGAACGGCCTCGATCCGGCGGTCGAGCGGGCGCTCTTCCGGGGTGCGGTGGGGGAGGCGGCGGCGGTGGAGTTCTCGGCGTTCCTGAAGGTGTGGCGGGAGCTGCCCCATCCGAGAGCGGTGCTCGCCGACCCCGGGAACGCGGACATTCCGGAGAACGCCAGCGCGCTGATGGCGCTCTGCGGCTCGCTCTACCGGCTCGCGACAGACTTGACCATGGACGCCATCGTCACCTTCGCGGAGCGGCTCCGGCGGGAGGTGGGCGAGTCGCTGGTGGGCGCGTGCGTACGCCGCGACCCGGCCCTCCAGCGCTCGCCCGCCTTCATCCGTTGGGCCGCCGCCAGGACCCGCTGAAGGAGAGAGCCATGCACTGGCGGATCACCCATTATCCGCCAGGCTGTGACTTCTCGCGCGAGTACGTCGTGCGGGCGCGCAGCCGCGAGTCCGCACGGCCGAGGCTCGCCGCAACAATCCAGGTTCCCTTGTGGACCCTCAGGTAGCCCTGAAAGGAGTGACCCCAATGGACCTCAGCCGTGACGCCATGCTGGTCGGGCTGCGCATCAGCGCCTGGTCCGGCCGGCTCTACGACCGCGAGGCGAGCGACCATGTCGCCGCCCACCACGACGCCAACTCAAGCGTGGGGCGCTACAACAAACGACTTTTGCCCAAGGCGGCCCTGGCCGCGCTCAACGCCACCATGAATGAGGCAAGGACCCGTCACTACTCGAACAGCTTGCCGTAGGACGACAAGGGCTCGCGGCTCCTCACCGTCGCCAACTACGAGCGTTACACCCAGGTCGTGGACGGGCTCCGGGAACGGCTGGTGCGCCAGCGCGCTGGCTTCATTGAGGACTACGACCACTATGTCGAGCAGGCCCGGCTCGACCTCGGCAAACTCTTCCGCATCGAGGACTATCCCTCGAAGGACCAGCTCCGGGACAGGTTCTCCATCCGCTACCGGATCACCCCGGTGCCCGATGCCGACCACTTCATCGCCCAACTCGCCTCGGACGACACCGACCGGGTGAAGCGCGACATCGAGAGGCACATCGAGGAGCAGCTCCACGACGCTGTGGGCGACCTCTACCGGCGCCTGGCCGAAGCGGTCGAGCGGGTCTCGGAACGTCTTGGCGAGGACGGTGACGGCAAGCCTCTGGTGTTCCGGGACACCATGATCTCCAACATCCGGGACCTAGTCGACGTGGTTCCCCGGCTCAACATCTTCGGCGACCAGAGGCTCGCGCGGCTGTGCGAGCAGGGGAAGGACAGGATCGCGAGCGTGGAGCCGGATTCGCTCCGTCCGTCCGGGACCTTCGACCCCGTGGCCCGGGCCCGGGTGAAGCGCGACGCGGACGACCTTATGGAGCAGTTCGCTGGCTACTTCACCTCGCCGGTACGGGAGGTGGCGTGATGGCCGCCAACGCGCTCGACGAGTCAGCGCTCCGCGTGAGCGACTGCGTGACGGAGCTCCTGCGCAAGCAGCCCTTCTTCGGGAGCCTTGTCCTGAGACTACCGCTCCGCGCCGATACCACGCGCCAGACGCTCGCGAGCGACGGCCAGGAAATCCGTTACTCGCCCCGCTGGGTGGCGGAGACCGACGCGCACCTGATCGAGACCGCCATGGCGCGCGTGGTGATGGCGTGCGCCTTGAAACACCACACCCGCCGTGGCGAACGGGCCCCCGAGCGCTGGCAGACGGCCTCGCAGCTCGTCACCCACGCGCTTCTGCGCGATGCCGGCTTCACGCTCCCGACCGAGGCCGAAGCCTGGGAGGACCTGAGCGTGGAGCAGGCATACAACCGCCTGCCTGAGCCTGGGGAAGGCGACTCCCCCGAGGACGGAAGCCCAACCCAAGGCGCCAACGGCACGGGCGCAGCCGGCCAGCCCCCTGCCGGCGGCGGCGAGGAGTCCGGAGATCCTTCCGCTCCAGACAATCAGGGCGACGGCCGGGACGGGGACAGCCAGGGCCGGGAAAGCGCATCCGATGCAACCCCGAGCCACGATCCTTCCGGCACAGGCGAGGTCATGGACGCCGCCGCCCGCGGGGACAGCGACTCCGGTTCCGGCGAGGCGTCCGTGGACACCGCCGCCGAGGAGCAGGCGTGGGACGAGGCCATGCACCAAGCCCTCAGCATCGCCAAGGCCGAGAGCAAGGCGCCGGGCGGCGTCGAGGAGACCGTCCGGAACGCGCACGCGAGTGCGGTCGACTGGCGGACGCTGCTGCGCCGCTACATGACCGACGCCGCCAGCCGCGACTAC
>JAPOQN010000019.1 GCA_026710655.1 Chloroflexota bacterium
GAACGCGCTCAACCCGTTCAACTACATCAGCATGGGGACGGTTCTGAACCTGGGAGGATTCTCGGGGGACTTCCGGTACAAGATCCTGAAGCCGATGTTCGTCAACTTCCTGATGGCGACGAACGTGTTCGACATGCCCGCCGCGCTCTTCTCGAGGTACCTCGAGTTCTTCGATATCGAGGTGGCGACGCCCATGCAGACGTGGGACCAGGGGACACGGCGCATCTACGAGAACCTGTCGGCGGGATTCCGCGACAAAATCTCCCTGGGGCGGCCGGTCCACAAGGTGTACCGGCAGGCGTCCGGCGTGGTGGTGGAGGACGAGGAGGGCGTACAGGAGACGTTCGACGACGTGATCTTTGCCTGCAACGCGAACCAGACGCTGATGCTGCTCGACAAGCCGACGCTGCTGGAGCGCTACATCCTCTCGTCCATCCGGTACGAGAGCGAGCTGCACAACCACACGGTCGTCCACTCCGACTCCTCGGTCCTTCCGGACAACGAGATGAAGCCGCTGGAGACTCGGAGCAACTACATCGAGCAGTACGGCGCCAGGCCGGACAACTACGAGATCACCTACATCATGCATAACCAGCAGCCGTGGGCGAAGGAATCGGACAAGCCCTGCCTGGTGACCTACAACCCGATCAGCGCCATCGATGAGGGCAAGGTCGTGAAGCGCTGGTGGTTCCAGCACATCGTCCACGACGTTCGACATGTGGCCCTGCTGGTCAACATCTTCCGTTTCATCCAGGGAAAGCGCCGGACGTGGCACTGCGGCGCGCACACGCTGGTCAACAGCCAGGAAACCTGTTTCGTGACCGGGCTCGCCGCCGCGAGGCAGCTGGGCGCGGACTACCCCTTCGACGATGCCGCGGCGAGGCGGTGGTTCAACTACTACGGGAGCATCCTGTACGGCTGGCGGTTCAGGAAGGCGTAGGGCCGAGCCCCGGGACGTTCAGGCGTCGCCGTCGCAGGGCTCGGGATAGAACTGGGCGCAGTAGTCCCGGAAGGTCGCGATCTCGCCATCGGCGCGATTGAGACGCGGGCGGGAGAGGTAGTGCTTGCGACTCCAGATGCCTACGTCCTGCACAACCTCGTAGCGCTGCTGCGGCATCAGGAACCTGTTCATGATCGGGGCGCGGACGGCGGGGGGGAGGAACCCCAGCCCGACAACGGGACGCTTTGGCTTGCGAATCTCCCGCACCTGCGAGGCGAGCGACAGGTCGATGACGGTCCCGTCGACCGGGTTGTGGCCAGTCGCCAAACTCGTCGTCCGGGTGCCCCCTGATCTCCGGACTGAACCGGTGGAGGAGGTGGAAGAAGTGTGCTCGAATACACTCCCATCAGTGTCGCCCACGCCCTCACTGCTCAACCGGCCTTGGCTGATCATCCTCAACCCCCGGTCGTCGTGATGGGCGGGCAGGTGTCGGTGAGGGGTGCGCTGGCTGGCGTTGTCCCGCTTGTCCGACGAGAGACGCCCACCCGGGCTGACGTTGCTCACGGTGGGGCTCCCGGTAGGTCCGTTATTCATGTTAGAGCCGCAGAATCAGTTGGCCGGTGGCGCTATAGAGGCAAGCCACTCGGGCCACCGCGTTTTGGCCGAGCGTCGAGCCAAAGGAGGGGGTGGCCGTGCAGGGCCTGGTCAGGGGCGACGGGCGACCGAACACGCCACCCGCACTAGGCCGCCGGGGATGCCGGCGCAGTCGTACCCGTGGCGCAGCTTCCGGGCAACACAGAAGCCCGCGCGCTTGGGGATAGACAGTTCGACGTGCGCACAATCGGCAGGGTCGGCTGCTGGACGGGGATGGAGAGTGGGCATGCCAGAGAGTGGCGGCGGTCGACAGCGCGCGAGACGGCGGCGGCGGCTTCTCGCCACTGCACGAACATCCGTATCTTCGCACCCTCTGGCCACGGTCGGAGGATAGCAACCGCTAATCTCCGGTCGTATCACCAAAGATTCACCCGCATATCACCCATGGTTGCCGTGCTGCTGCTGCTGCGATCGGCGCGATCCCGGAACCTCCCGGGGTGTCGCGCGCACCCTTCGGCCCGGCCGCGGGAGCTCGGGTACTGAGAAGGCGATATGGCGAGGTCGAGGAATACGACCACAGCACACGCTCCTGCTCATCTTCCCTCACCGCCGACGCTCGGGCCGACCTCCGACGGACGGTTCTGCGCCCTGGGAGAGGACTGACTCCGGCGGTCCGTACGTTGCCCAGTGCACGGGAGCTGTGACCCCCTGGACATCACGAATGTGGTCACGATCTATTCACTGATATGTCACATGATGGCTGTTATGATCCGCCTGGCTTCCCGTGCGCGGGCGCGGGCACAGCCGAGTAGGACGGACAGCAAGGGTCCGATACAGGGCCGGATAACTACTGCCCCCCGAATTCGCGCACTGATCTCCCCGGCGCCGCTCCTGCTCCTGCTGGCCCTGACCGCGGCAGGGCCGGCCGCTCGGAGCGCTAGTTAGGAGATTGAGAGATGAAGGCTCTACAACAGATAGCCATCAGGCGAATGAAAGCGGTGACGGTGACTACGCTTGTCGTGGTGTCGGCGGTTCTGGCGGGAGCGGTGCTCATCGCCGCTTGCGATTCCGGCTCCGACAGATCCCTCGAGGGTTTTGCGGTCACCCCGGCGACGGTTGGCGGGGATGTGGCGGGCGCAGTGTCTGGAGACGAGGCCTCCTGTCTGGAGGAGGGGATGGGCGACTCGGCCTACCAGTCGTTCCGGGCGGCGCCGTTGGCGGAGTCCGGCCGGGACACCGCCAACGTGCGGGCACTGTATGACTGTCTGACGGAAGAGAACTTCCTGATCTACGGAGTGGGGGTTACCCAGGTCTGGGCCGGCGGGTGGAGCGCGGAGACGCAGTCCTGCAGCATCGCGTTGGCCCGGGAGCACCCGGAGTTCATCTACATCCAGATCGGGCTTGAAGAGGAAGCGACAGCGGTCCACGAAGCCGATGTCTACCTTCTGGACTTCTACGACTGCCTGAACACTGACGAGAAGATCGCGTTTACCCTGCGAACGCTCTCCGGTCCGGCAAGGATGGCAACGTCCGACTTGATGGGAGTCCTGGCGTCTATTCCGGAGTCCGAGGTTTCCTGCATTCTCGACACGGTGGGCGTGACACGGGAGGAGTTTCCCCAGCGCATGCAGGCCGACGACGGTGGCGAATTCCTGACCGAGATCGTGAACGCCGCGGCGACGTGCATCTCGCGAGAAACCACCGTCGACATCTTCGTCGCCGACACGGCGAAGGTGTTGGGCGGGCTGAGCGAACAGTCCCAGACGTGCTTGAAGGCCTTTGGATTGGAGCACTATCACTTCCTCGAACTGGTAGCGGGTGGTGAGGCCGCAGCGCGGGCAATGCCGGCGGCTCAGGCGGCTGAGATCGCTGACGACGGATTCAGAATGGTCAAGTGCTTCAACGACGATGAGCTGCTGGCCCTCCAGCTCCTCATGGCAAGGGTGCTACGGCAGCCGTAGTCTGCCTAACCGACACGATCACTACCCAGACAACGAGGAACTGGGCACGCACGACGTGCACGAGGAGGACCATGAAGAATCTCATCATTGCCACACTCGCCCTCGTTATCGCCGTTGGCGGCGCCCTTGGCGCCATTGCCGCCACCCGGGACACGACCGTCACCGTCGAGGTTCGCGTCTGGCAGAGCACCAGCGATGCCGAACGCCTCTATATCAGCGCACGGCCCCAGGGCGGGAGATGGGACACTCTGGGAACGGTCCCCTCGACATGAGCGGCCGCAACGCCAGGGAGACGTTCCGCTACGGAGACATCGCCCTGGACGTCCCGGTAAGGGTAGAAGTTCCCGATGTGCCCACGCCAACTCCAACGCCGAGGCCTGCATCAGCTGCCGACAGGGCGGCACTGGAAGCCTTTTACACCGCCGCCGGGGGCCCGGACTGGTCGAACAACACCAACTGGCTGAGTGATGCTCCGCTGGGCGAGTGGTACGGGGTCGCTGTTGACGAAAGGGGGCGGGTCGCCGAGCTGGAACTCGAGGCGAACGGGCTCAGCGGCGAGCTGGCATCGGAGATGGGGAACCTGGCCGACTTGACGACGCTCAGGCTCTCCGAGAACGAGCTGACGGGGTACCATCCCGGCTACGCTGGGCAACCTCTCGGATATGCGCTATCTGGACCTCTTCGAGAACCAGTTGAGCGGGGCGATCCCGGCAGCGCTGGGCGGCCTTTCGGACCTGCGGTCGCTGACGCTCTCCGACAACCGGCTGAGCGGGGCGATCCCGGCGGAACTGGGGGGCGCTCACCAACCTGAAGTTCCTGTGGCTGTCCGAGAACCGGCTGACCGGCTGCGTACCCCGCTCGCTCACCGAACTGCCGGGTCTGAGCATCTGGACCGGGGTGTTTGGGCTTCCAGATTGCAGCCGGTAGGGAGCAGTTGCGCATGCGTCCGCCCCGCGTTCGGCTGTGCAACCGGAAGGGGCGCGCCCCTTCGCTGGAATGCGGGAGGGAGGGAACCTTGCGCGGATCCGCGGCTCGCGCGGGCATCTACCCGCCGTCGGCACGCCCTGCGCTACGCTAGGCGTCGTGGCGCGGCATCCTGCCCCCGACAGCGAGTTCGCGAGCCCGACGCCCGGGCGCGTGCGCTACGCGGTCCCCGCGTGTCACCGCTGCGGTCGCGGCTTCCGGACCTGGCGCGAGCGCGACGAGCACGCTCGCGCGAACGTGCCCTGCGGCGCGGCGGCCCCGCGCGAACAGCCGGCGCGCCGCACGAGCGGGACGCCGGCGCGAAGCGGCCGCGTCCGGCTGTGAGGGGTGATAGCGGTCGTGCTGAAACAGACGATGGCTAGGGGGTTCCCAAGCGGCGGTGTCGCCTTCGTCTTGCTCGCGATCCTCGCTGTGGCCGGCGGTGAATCCGGCCCGCGCTCCCTCGAGGAGGGAGACGTAGTCGGGGGAGACGGTCGCACGGAGTGGCTCGTGGGCGACTTCACGATCGTTATTCCCAATGGCATGCGACTACAGATGGGGGGCAGTACGACTGCGCCGGAACGGATGATCTTCCCTACGCCCAATGTGGCAGCGGGAAGCTGGGAGTCGGCGTAATTGATGTTGAGACAGTTTCCGTACTGGGGTTTAGCGACGACGGCTGTGTGATCAAACGCGAGGTGAATGCATGGGGTGAGGAGGCTCGCAGAGTGCAGGGGCAGTTCGACCAGATCGAAGCTTCGCTCAAGCCTTATTCCCGACGGAATTAGGGACGACAGACGCGCCTGTGGGGGCGATTGCGAGGCTCCAGAGGCGATAGAGAACGGAGTGGCACGCGCCTGAGCGGTTGGCTGTCAAACCGGTCACAGCCGTACAACCCATGAAGGCGCAGGGGTCAGTCTGCTCCTGGGCCGAGCTCTTGGCGGAGAAGCCGACGGACCCCACTCGGCGCAGACCACCAGCGCCGCTTCATCGGCGAGCGGCTAGACCTATTGGGCGCCAACTCCGGTATCGAGGGCCGCCGGGGCATGAGCGCCTCGGTCAGCTCCACTTGTGTCATCACCACAAGTGATCGCTCCCAGGTTCCCCGCCACGGTTGAGTGCTTGCTCATGCAGCGCCTCCGGGGGCTTCCAAGCGCGTTCCAGTAGCCCGCCCGGCGAAGACGGCGATCATGCATCCCCTTCCCCTGGATAGTCGGAACGGTCAAGCGGGCGACCTAGGGGATCACGAGTTTCCGGCCGACGTGCAGGTTGGTGCGGTTGTCGTTGATGCGCGGGTTCGCCGCCATGAGCGCCGCCGTGGTCACGCCGTGATCCTGAGCGATGCGCCAGCACACGTCGCCCGGCCTGACCGTGTAGGGCCCCCTTTCGGAGCCGGTCGTGGTCGCCGCTCGATGGGTGGGAGTGGTGGGGGCAGGGGTCGTTGGGTCAGGCGTCGGAGTCCTCCGCGTCGCCGGGACCGGCACCTCTCTGGGTGTGGCTGGCGGCTCCGAGCCGATGTCGGCCGGAGCGGAAGATGGGCCCTCAGCGTAGCACCCGGTGAGGGAGACAACCACTGCGAGGAGCAAGCCGACGGACCGGCGCTTCAAAGGAGAGCCACTCCTTCCAGACTCGAGTGAGCCACCGCATACCCGCTCCTGTTGTCCCACCGCATTGCCCTCCAGACGGCGCCCCGGCGCTGGCCACTCGGATGAAGCTCGAGTCCCGCGGGTACGTGGCCGCCGTTCCACCAACCCGTGGCCTCCACCTGCTCGGCCATGTACGCAGCCCTATTCGCGTTTAAGGCGCCCGTCCCTGGGGCGTCGGCAGGGTCCGGGTCTTCGCTACCTGCTCGAAGAGGCGGTCCCTTCCCTAGCGGGCTTTCACGGCGCTGACGGTGACGAGGCCCTCCTCGAGGGTCGCGCCACCAAGCCTAGAGAGGTGGGGTAGCGAGGTGGGAGGTCAAAGCGCAGAGGGGCGCGATGTCGGACCCACTTCAGGCCACCGGCGCACGAATTGGTCGAACATGGGAACCGTGAAGGCGATGACGCCGTGCCGGGGTGAGTAGCAGAGGCCACGCTTGATGAGCGCATCACGGAGCGGGCCAACCTGAGGGGTCGTTCTTCCCATCGCGGCAGCCACCTTCCCCGAGGAGTACGGCCCCTCACCCAGTTCGGCCATAGCCCGGAGGTACGCGCGTTCGGCATCCGTCGTGCGATCAATGCGCACTCTGAAGAAGCCGGTATCAAGTTCGTTTACCGCAACGGGGATGGCCGCTTCCACATCATCCTTCCTTATGGAACGCCCATCCTGTGCGACATCCCATGCTTGTTTCCCGAACTCCTGGAGAAAATAGGGGTACCCCTTGGTCTCTTCGATCACAAGCGCCAGCGCCTCATCCTCCCATCGCACTCCCTCTTCCCCGGCAGGTGTCGCGAGGGCCGCCATCGCTTCGGTCTGATCAAGGCTCCCGATCACCGGGAACGTGAACAGCCGTTCGGCATAGGACTTCGCCTCGCCCGCGAGCGCCGGCAGTGAGGGAAGTCCTGCGCCGGCAACGATCAGTGGCAGTTGCTCCTGGCTGATGCGGTGCAGTCCGACGATGAGCGCCGCGAGGTGTTCCCTGGCGAGGAACTGGATTTCGTCGACGGTGAACAGAACGCCAACCTGTCGGTCCCTCGCAGCTTGGGCCACTTCCAGAAACAAGTCAGCCAGGTCATCTTCCAGTGCACCGGAGTCGGCAACGCCGGGTACCGGATCTATCGCGACGTCAAGGCTCCCGCCATCCGGGAGGTTCCAGCGCAGTTGAAACGACTTGAGGACTCCCAGGGCGCGACGCCCCTGATCGGCGAGCCGTTGGCGGGCCGAGAGCTGGAGCAGCGTCCTGCGCGTGAGCATCGCTAGTGCATCAGGAAAGCGAGTGTCCTCTGCCGCTTCAATATGCTGGTGAATCCACTCGTGACCCCGGGCAATCCTGCCGAATTCGTGGAGGAGCACCGTCTTTCCTACTCCACGCAGGCCAGTCAGCATGAGGCTCCTGGCAGGCCTGCCCGATACCAGGCGCCGGACGGCGATATCGAACCCCTCGCGTTCACTGTCGCGACCAACGAGGGCAGGAGGAGGACTGCCCGCACCGGGGCTGTAGGGATTGCGAACGGGATCCATCCGGCAAGTATAGGAAATTGCGGCGCTTTTAGCAGATGTTCCTAAAAGTACCGCAAATGCCTATAAATATCGACGGGGACCATCGGCGCGGTCTCCAGTGTCAACGATGCGGGCAGCCTGACGACGATGCTGGAGCGGGCGGAGGCGGAGACGGGGGGGCGAACGCCGTTGACGCTGGCGGACGCCGGGTACCACGCGGGCCCGCACCTGGCAGCCAGCGAGCAGCGCGAGCAGCGGGTGGTGATGCCCGATCGCTGGCATCGGGTCGCCGACCCCTACCACAAGAACCGGTTCGTCTACGACGAGGCCACCGACAGCTATCGCTGTCCCAACGGCGAGCGGCTCTCGTTCGTCAGGCCGGGGGTCAACAAGGGCGTGCCCGTGCGGCTCTACCTGCCTGCCTCCGCGTCGGTCTGCACGGCCTGTCCCGCCTTCGGCGTCTGCACGCCCAACAGGCGGGTCGGGCGCCAGTTGCAGATAAGGCCGCACGAGCCCGCGGTGCCCCGCCACCGCCTCTGGATGGAGACGGAAGAGGCGCAGCGAGCGTACCGCCGCCGGGCGCCGCTGATCGAGCCGCTGTTTGGGATCCTCAAGACCCAGCTGGGCGCCTGGCGGTTCACGTTGCGCGGGCTGAGCGAGGTCGAGGCCGAGTGGACGCTGCTGGCAACGGCCTTCAACCTGCGCACCCTCTGGCGCGATCGCGCGCCCGACGGCTGGACCCCCGACCCGGTCCCCCGCCCGGCATCCTGACCGTAATCGGCGGCTGACCTCCCGCTCGACAGCCTGGCTCCCTCCCGCCGAGCGGGCAGGAGCACCTCGCCGATTGCCCCGAAACCACTGAAGCCGGGTGCAGATCGCGCGCTCGCCGCCCGATCCACTGCCTTCTGAGACAGCTACATCCTTGAGGGCGTATCCCGTCGTGCGGTGGGCCTCGTCGCAGACGGAGATGTTGAACGCCGGCATGCCAGCGTCCTGCGCCTGCCGGATCACGTCCATGGACTGGTATGTGCTGAAGACGACCGTCAACCATCGGGCGCATCCTTCGCGGCCGCCTCTGCAAGCCGCCCGGCATCGGTCGTCGCCGGTATCGGCAGGTCATACGCCTGCGCGCCGTTACCGTCCCTGGGCACCGACCTTCTGGTCTGAGCAGACGGCGAAGGCCCGGATCGGCGTCCTGGAGTCGGCCGCCCACTCCCGCAGCGCCTGGGCGACGAGCGAGATCGAGGGTGCGGCGAACAGCACGTGCCCGCCGGGACCGGCGACCTC
>JAPOQN010000020.1 GCA_026710655.1 Chloroflexota bacterium
ACACCGGGGGCAGGGCCTACCGGACCGCCTTGCGGCAGGCGTATAAGGGGACAGCCCTTACCCTTCGGGGGCTGGATAGTACTGCCCTCAGATGGCAGTATCGGCCGATGGCGAGCGAGAAGGTCACCGTCCGCTGGTACGGCGACCCGTGCATCCGCTGCCCCTGGCCCGTCGGCTCCCCGCTGGCGCGAGCGGCGGGAGCGCCCCTGAAGGTGAAGTCGCCAGCGTGAACCCGTGGCCGAACCCCTGGATGCTCATCGGTTGGCTGGTGCTGGGAGCGATCCTGTTCGTCGTCGGGTTCGTGCTCTTTGCGGTCTACGCCCTCCTCGCAGGCGGGCTCTGAGACGTTCGCAGGCACCGTTCGCCTGGTGCTGCGTGGGTCGCCGATAGCGGGGGCCGCCGCTCCGGGGGCGGGCGTCGCGCCTGGCGGGCGGCTTCCCAGCCCTCGATGATCTCGCGCTGGCGCGTGCGGCCTTCGGCGGCCGTCACCCGCTGCACGTCGCGTTTGTGGCCATAGGTCTCGGGGTCGCGCGCCTTCAGCGCGAACTCGCGCGCGCTGGGCGGAACGGCCATCGCCGAGGGCGGCGTCCATCAGCTTGCGCGCCTGGATGGCGCCGCCGAGGCCCGCGATGATCGCCAAGTCGTCACGCAGTCCGGGGTAGTCGCTCTTCCAGTGGCGCACGGTGGAGTCCACTACACTGCCGGCGGCGGCCACGTTCGCGGGGGCGACGAAGCCGCGGAGGAGGCCCCGCATGACCAGCCTCACGCGCAGCCCGTAGCGCGGCATGATGTCGCGCACGAACTGCTGCTCCTCGAGTTCCAGCTTGGCCCACACCTGACGCGGGATGAGGGGCAGGCAGTCGGCCTCGAAGTCGCTGGCCTGGGGCAGGATCACCCGGTGCTGCTCGCCGGGCGCGGGAATGAGGGCGCGATCGCTGGCTCGCATGGTCGACGTTATCACCAATTTCCCCCCCCCCCGATGCCCTACCGTGACCTCATGCGCGCAGGCCCTGACCAGCTGCTGTGGCCCCGTGCATGGCGGGACGTTACTTGCCGCCGCGTGGCAGTACGGGCATGCCCTCGTACTCATCGCCCGAGCCCCCGTGCACGCGCACGACGTGCCGCCCGCACGTGCCCCGGCGGGGCCGTCAGGCGGGGAAGGGGAGGGGGCGAACCCCCTCTAGGCCCTCCCGCGCCGCCACCGCGCGCCCCCGCGCGCGTGCGCGCGGCGAGACCTCGCTAGAGGCGCTGGTTGCCGTGGCTGAGGGGTGAGCCCGGACGGCGTCCTCGCCCTCGCGCTGGCTGGACGGGCGGTGGCGGGCGGCAGGGTTCCTCGCGCAGGTGCTCGTCGCGCGAGGCCCAGGTCTCGAAGCGCGCGCTGCAACTCCAGCAGGGGGGCACGCGGTAGCCGACGGTCGCCTTCACGCTTCCCCAATCTACGCCCGCCGCGACCGCCGTGGAAGGCTCCAGGAGGCCCCGTAGCCGCCGGAAGAGGCGATCGCGATGGCAGTAGGCTTGGACGCGGATGCAGATTCACCGGATCGGGACAGGGTCCCCCGGATGGCGTCTCCTCCGGACCGGAACTGCCCTACAGAACCATCCCGCAACCGTCGCAACTCCGCGTACCCCTCGGCGAGATGCGGCCGCAACGCTCACAGCGGAGGGCCTTCGCGGGACAGATGCCGACGGGTGAGTGCAGGACGCGGTCGCAGTCGGACGGTTGCCCTGGCGCCGCTCGTACGTGGGCCTCGCGGATCGCCGCCAGCGTCTCTGCGTCCGGCGCGGCCCAGCGCCGTCCGCAGCGCTTGCACTGGCCCTTGAGCGCTCGCTTCAACGCCGTCGCCGTCATGGTGCGCTCTCCTCGCAATCAGACTATCACCCCTCTTGCGATCACACCCTCCGCCCGCCTCCCCTGTTCCGGGGGACCGTGAAGGCTCTTCCGTCAGGCACGGGGCCGCACGTGGTAGGGCGTCTTGCCCCCGGCGCATCCCTAGGGACGGCCCCTGTGGCAGGAGGGCTCGTGGCGCGCCTCGAGGCGGTCGGCCTCATCGCGCGTGGCGACGGGGCGGCCGTCCCAGCGCGAGCCCAGGGGCCAGGGGCAGCGGATGGAGGGGTCCACGCAGAACGCGCACGATCAGCCTCTTCGCTGACCACCGGCCGAAGTGCGAGCCGCAGGACGGCGACCCCTTCTGCTGCGCCCGCAGCGCGGCTCCCCTATGCCGCCGGCTCTGGACGCGCACCGTCCGTAGCCGTCGGCTCGTGCTCCGGGGGCAACCCGGCGAGCGCCCATCCCGCCGCCGTCAGCGTAATCGCCCGCGACAGCCCCGGCTCTCGCACGAGCAGGCCCTCGCGCTCGCACACCTCCAGCCAGTGCCAGACGACCGAGGTCGAACTGGCCCCGGTGGCCTTCAACAGATCGCGAATGGTCGGGGGGTAGCCACGCTCGGCGCTGAAGCCGGCGATCGCCTCGACCAGCAGTCGCCGCCAGTGCGTGGACGACGGGCGCTCGCGCAGGCCCGCCCAGCCGCCCGCGCGATAGCGCGCGAGCCAGCGGTACGCGCTGGTGGGGCCTGCGCCCACGCTTGCGGCGGCGGCGGCCGCACTCATCCCGTCGAGCATCAAACGGACGGTGTGGCAGCGCGTCTCGAACGAGTAGCGCCGCCGTCCGCGGCGGCTCCCGGCGTCAGGCATTGCTCTCCCCTTCGCGGCCCGGGGCGTCCACGTCGCCACCCAGGGCCTCGAACCCAGAGCTCTCATCGAAGTGCACCGCGGGCAGGACGTGTTCGAGGCCGAGGCGGCGCGCGAGCGCCTGGAGGTCGAGCAAGTGGCCGGCGTTGGGGCGCACGCCGTTGCGCCAGCGCCAGAGGTTGACCGTGCTCGTGCCGAGCAGGCCCGCGAGCTGCGACCAGGTCAGCCCGGAGGCCTCCTTGAGCGCCGCGATCGCCGGTCCGAAGTCGTCGTGGAGCAGGGGACCGCGCCGTCGCGCCATCGCGTCAGCCCTCCCGCAGGGCGGCGAGGAAGTCCTCGCCCAGCAGGATCAGCAGGCCCCCCGGTATCTGGGAGGCGAGCGCGATCAGGGCGTGATAGGCGCCGGCGTGCGGTTCGGCGCCCTGGCGCCAGCCGAGCACGCGCTTGGGCTCCACGCCCATGGCCTCTGCGAACTCCTCCGAGGTGCAGTCGGCGAGGCGCCACAGGCGCTCGATGCGAGCGGGGAAGTCGCGCGGCAACTTCGGGGTTCCGCAGCGCACGGGGCGGCCGGCGATGACCGGCGCGCCGCGATAGCGCGGGAGGCGGGGCGAGGCCCTGCGGACGGTTGCGCTTCTCCTGTTCGAACGGGCGCGACGCATGGAAAGTCCTCCGGTCGGGGGGATGCGCGGCAGCGAGATGCGGCGCTCTACCCTCGCAGTATCTCGATTAGGTCGGTAGAGTAAGTGCAGTCAAGGTAGTCGTCAAGAACGGACGTTCGTATACTGCTCTCTCACCGCACGCACAGGGAGTCCCGCCCATGGCCGCCCAGCACAGCTCCCAGTGGACCGCCCTCGGATCCCGCATCCGCGAGGCGCGCACGCAGGCCGGACTCACCCAGAAGCGCCTCGGCGCCCTCGCCGGCGTCTCCACCCACACCGTCTGGTGCTGGGAGGCGGGACGCGCGAAACCCACCCATGAGCACCTTGTCGAGCTGGCTTTCCACCTGGAGACGAGCGTTGCCGAGCTGGAGGGACGCGATGTCGTCGAGGCGGAGTTGCTGAAGGAGACGGAAGTGTACTTCCGCGACGCGGTGGACGGTCTCCCCATGGAGGATGTCCAGTCCATCCAGAACTACATCCGTTTCGTGAGGGCGGAGCGGCGCAAGCGGAGGCGCCTGGAGACGTGAACCGGGCGCAGCGGCGAGGTGCGGCGCTGCGGCGAGAGCTGGGGCTGCGCGGGCAGGTGGACGTGGAGGCGGTGGCGGCGGGGTTCGGTCTGGGGGTGCGGCCGTGGCACTTCGATGTGCAGACGGAGATGACCATGGGCGGCGAGATCCTGATCGCCGAGCGGTTGAGCCCGGAGGAGCGGCGGTGGGAGACGGCGCACGCCATCGGCCACCGCCTGCTCCATCGGGGCAACCACCTCGAGCAACCGAAGCACGTGCGGCAGCGCCACGAGCGGGAGGCCGACGACTTCGCCCACGAGCTGCTGATCGACGCCGAGGAGGCGCTCGCCGAGGGGTTCGTCCACTCCTGGGAGATTGCCGAACACTTCGGGGTGCCCGGCAAGGCCGTGCGCGTGCAGGCGCGGCTCGTGCCGGACGAACCGGCCTCGCAGCCCGGCGATTGTCCGCGTCGTGGCTACTGACCCACACCCCCAACAAGTCGGCCTGCGCCGGCCAGTACCGCAGACTTCACCGATGAAGTCCCGCCCGCGGGATTACCGCCCTCACCTTCGTCCACCACTCTTGACCGTGGAACAGGCGCTCTGCGCGAGTGGCGCGCCTGCACAGCGGGACGGACGAGATGGAAGCGGCGAAGCAGCCGGGGCGCAGCGGGCGTGGCCACACGGGTGGCCCGCAGCCGCGCGTGGTCGCCATCAAGTACCGCCCCACTCCCGACGCCGAGGCGCGGCTGCGCCGCATCGCCGCGATCCTGCTCGACCACGCCACGCGCGCCGCCGCGCAGACCGGCGACGGCGACGGGCAGGACGGCCGGTAGCAGCAACAGCGCCGGGCCGGGCCGGAGGCTTTGACCGCCTCGGCCCGGCTTCGCTACGCTGGCGGGGACAAGGTGGCCCGGCGGTGCGCTAACACCCCGGGCCGTGGCGCCACCCGTGGCCAGGCGACGCGAGCCGCATGCTACCGCTCGTGGACCCGCCCCCGCAGGGAGGCGGGTCCGTTCGTATTCAGAGGAGGCAGCCATGCCGGGAACGAGAACACCACGACCGTCCGAGAACCGCCGCGCCGCCATCTACGCGCGCGTCTCCGACAGGAGCCAGGCAGAGGACGACAAGACCTCCCTCGCCGAGCAGATCGGTGACATGGAGACCTACTGCGAGGAGCGCGGCTACACCATCAGCGCGCGCTACCAGGAGGTCGGGCGCGGCTGGTCCAAGAAGCGTCCCGAGTTCCAGCGCATGCTCGCCGACGCGAGGGACGGGCGCTTCGACACCATCGTCTGCTGGAAGTCCGACCGCCTTAGCCGCGGGATGTACCCCGCCGCCGCCCTCATGGAGGTCGTCGAGGCGCAGCGCATCGGCATCGAGGCGGTGATGGACGCGATCGACATGAAGACCTTCGGGCTGATGGCGGCGATCGGCAAGATCGAGCTCGACAACTTCCGGGAGCGCGCCTCGATGGGCAAGCGCGGGGCCGCCAAACAAGGCCGCATCCCCGTCAACACCGTTCCCTTCGGCTACCGCATCACCGAGGAGGGCGAGCCCGCCGTTGACGAGGCGCAGGCCGAGGTGGTGGGGCGCATCTTCCGGCAGTACGTCCACGAGGGCATGGGCGGGCTCGCGATCGCCCAGCGACTCACGAGCGAGGGCGTCCCCACGAGCGGGCGCGCGTCACGCTGGCACGCGCCGCAGGTCAACCGCATCCTCCGCAACGAGACCTACCTGGGCACCTGGTGGTACGGCAGGGCCCGTCACATCGCCACCGACGACGGCACGCGCATCCACGAGCAGCCCCGCGACAGCTGGATCGGCGTGCCCTTCCCCCCGCTCGTGGACGAGGAGATCTGGGAGCAGGCGCAGGCGGTGCGGGAGCGGCGGCGGATCCGCTCCCCTCGCAACACGAAGGTGTTCCACCTGCTCCAGCACCTCGTCCGCTGCAGCGAGTGCGGCCTGCTCATGGGTCCCCTCGCGAAGCGGCGCCACACCGTCAAGCGCGGCGGGAAGACCTACCGCTACGAGTTCGAGAGGCCACGGCGCTACTACCAGTGCTACGGGATGAAGGCGCCGCACTCGCTGCGCTGTCGGGAGCGGCCCATGATCCGCGCCGAGCGGCTCGAGAGCCTGGTCTGGGGCGAGGTCAAGCGCGTGCTGGAGCATCCGGACCTGATCGTGGCCGGGCTGGCGGCGCTGGACGGCGATGGGGATGACGACGTGGCCGGCGAGGTCGCGCGGACCGAGCGGGAGCTGGCGGGCGTGCAGTTGGAGGAGGACCGCGCCATCCGCCTCTACGTGACGGGGAAGATCAGCGAGGAGCAACTCGACCACCAGCGCCGCTTCATCGGCGAGCGGCTGGAGCGCCTGCGGGCACGGCTGGAGGAGTACCGGGCAAGGGCGTCGGCGCACGTTGACCAGCGCCTCGTGCTTGAGCGCGTCGTGGAGTGGACGCGGCGCGTCGGCGACGGTCTCGACGACCTGCCGGACGAGGAACGGCGCGAACTCCTCAACCTGCTCCTGGACGAGGCTACAATCGACGGCGAGAACAACGTCACCCTGACGCTCGCCATCCCGGGCGATGGGGATGTTGTGTCAATTGCGGAACAGGGACCACCGACCACCGACCACCGACCACCGACCACCGACCACCGACCACCGACCACCGACCACCCCGCGAGGTACGCGATGACCCTCAGCATCGACGACGTCGACCTCTTCTCCCCCGAGACGCAGGAAGACTGGTACCCCTCCTACCGCGCCATCCTCGACGAGGCCCCCGTCTACCCCATCCCCGGCCAGGATATGTACCTCGTCTCCAAGTTCGAGGACATCGCCTGGATCGTGCGCAATCCCGATCGCTTCCCCCACAACTCCACCGGCAGCCACGGACTGCTCATGAGCGACGAGGCCAAGGCCTACCACGAGGAACACGGCTACCCCCGCCTCCAGCCCCTCAGCACCAATCCCCCCGAGCACCGCCGCTACCGCGAGCTCGTCGACCCCTTCTTCTCCCCGGCGGGCGCCACCCGCCAGCGCGAGATGATCACCGCCACCATCGAGGAGCTTGTCGACGAAGTCGTGGCGAAGGGCCGCGTCGAGTTCGTCGAGGACTTTGCTGTTCCCCTGCCCGTGCGCGTGATCACGCTCATGCTTGGCTTCCCCCTGGAGGACATCCCCCAGCTTCGCGTCTGGTCGAACGCCTGGGTCATGCCCTTCAAGCTGGGCCTCACCCACGAGGAGCAGATGTACCTCGCCGAGAAGGGCGTGGAGTTTCAGAAATACATCGAGGGCTTCATCGACGAGCGCCGCGCCAACCCGGGTGAGGACGTGCTCTCGCACCTGGCCGCGCGGGCGAAATTCGCCGGCGAGCGCCCCCTCAGCAACGAGGAGGTCATCGGCATCATCTCCCACCTCTACATCGGCGGGAACGAGACCACGACCTTCGCCCTCACCTCCGCGCTCTGGCTGCTCACGCAGGACCCCACCGTCTGGGCCCGGCTCAAGGAAGACCGCTCACGCGTGCGCTTCTTTGTCGAGGAGACGCTGCGGCTGGAGTCCCCAACCCAGGGCCTCTTCCGCAGGACCGTCCAGGACGAGGAGTTGCGTGGGGTCAAGATTCCCGCTGGCTCCGTCCTTCATCTGCGCTTCGCCGCCGCCAATCGCGACGGCGACGAGTTCCCCGACCCCGACGAATTCAGCCTCGAGCGATCGAACGCGGCCAAGCACGTCGCCTTTTCCCAGGGCGAGCACATGTGCCCCGGCGCCGGCCTCTCCCGCCTCGAGCAGAACATCACCTGGGAAACGATGCTCGATCGCGTCGAGCGCTTCGACCTCGTCCCCGGCGCCAACGACTTCAGCCACCTGCCCGGCTTCGTCCTGCGCGGCCTCAAGGAGCTCCACGTCGACCTGACGCCCGTGGAGTAGCCCCTACAGGTTCGTCACGAGCCACCGGTGGATGTCCGTGCACCTCAGGAGGTGCCGCGCGCACCACCCCGCGAATGCCGCCTCCCCCACGTCCCCGGGGAACGGCGCGCCCCAGCGCACCTGCAGCCACTTGTGCCGGAGCAGGTCCGCGCGGGGATGGTCCGCCGCGTACGGCTTCGGGACGCGCTTGTAGTCGGCCCCCGCCACATCCGCGCCTGTCTCCGCCACCAGGGCGTCGATCGCGAAGGCCAGCGGAGCGCCGGTCGCTTCCTCGTCGATGAGCGCCCGCCAGCGGTCCAGCGACGGCAGCATCGCGCCCGTCGCGAACCCCACCTCGTCCGCCGCAAGCCGCACGAAGAGTGTAGGCGCCGTCTTCTTCTCATCGCCCTCCCACCAGCGGAAGAGCAGGTGGTCCTTGTAGGGGGTCTTGTCGGCGGAGAAGCGGATGTCGCGGTTGATCGGCGAGATCGAGCCGTTGACGCGCGGCACGCCCACGATCGCCGGCGACAGTTCCGCCTGGAGCTCGGCGGCTACCGCCTCGACGAACGCCTTGGCCGGTTCCGCGATCAGCGCCTGGTAGTCCGAGCGGTTCGCATCGAACCAGGCCTTGTCGCGCGCCGGCAGTTCGCGCAGGAAGTTGCGCGCCCCCGCCGAGAACGCCGCGACCGTCACGCGGACCCGCCGCCGGCGAACGCCCGCGCCTCGTCGAGCAGCCCCTGCCACAGCTCAATGTCGCGACCCGGAATCTGGACCCACTCGCGGAAGCGCCGTCCGGCGGGCGCGAAGGGCAGGCCCGTTCCCTCGACGACAAGCTCGTCGACCCTGCCCGCGGGGACCTTCACGATGAAGTCGCCGGTTCGGTACTCGGCCATCGCCAAGAACGCCCCGCCCCGCGCCCGGAGGCAGGGGAAGCCCATAATCGTGCCTTCCTCCGCCTCCCCGGAAGCGAGCAGCGGCTCCGTCAACTCCCAGAAGAGCGAGTCGTCGACGGAAGGGTCTCGCTTGATCGGGCTCACTGCCCCTCCAGGGCACGACGCGCCCTGTTGATGGCGACCGCGGGCTGGGGCTGTTTGCCTCCGAACCGGGGGATGGCGTCGCCCCAGCTCAGTCGCATGTCCCAGGCCGCCAGCGGGGCCAGCAGGATCGCGGGCAGGATGATGATCGCCTCGACGCCCACTGCATAGGCGAGCGCTGCGTCCTGCGTTTCGCCCAGCGCCACCAGCGCCTCCTTGGCGAGGAAGGCGAGCCCGACGCTTGCCTGCGCCAGCGGGATGCCTGCGCCGATGTTCGCCGCCGCCACCACGAAGATGTGCACGAAGAAGTTGAGGCTGATGCCCAGCGAGGCTGCTACCGCCCAGTAGAGGAGCGCCTCGCTCATCCAGATGGCGGCCGTAAGCACGAGCACGTTGCTCGTCTGCTTGCCGTTCTGCACCGACCGGAGGCCACGCAGGAACGGCTCGACTCGCGGATTCGCGAGCAGGCCCCGCCAGCCGATCGCGGACGGTGGCTCCCCGCGGTCCCTCGTGAGGAACCAGGCCAGTCCGATTCCCGCGGGCGTGCCGAAGAGCATGAAAGCGCCCAGCCCCGTGAAGCTATCGCCGATGGTGAGCGTTGCGATGGCGACCGCCATCAGCAGCGCGAACACGAACCCGTCCATGACGCGTTCCAGCGTCTCCGCTCCCAGCAGCTCCAGCCGCCCGATGCCGAATTTCCGCGCCGTCACCTGGATCATGAGCACGTAGCCCAGCCCGAACGGCAGAGCCATGTTCGCCGCCTGCCCGAGGATGACCCGCGGAAACGCGCGGCGAGTCGTCACCGCTTTCAGGTGCTCGACCAGGATCCTCCAGCGGATGGCCCGCAGCCAGTACCGCGTGAAGAACACGAGTGCGATCGGGATCAGGTAGCGCGCGTCCGCCTTCGCCAGCGTCCGCCCCACGTCGCCCAGGTGGACATCCCGGAGCAGCAGCCACACGAGGAAGAGGCTGATGGCGATGCCAATCCCGATCCGGATGGGCTTGCCCAACCGCCCAAGCGACACGCACTGCCTCCACGGTCGCGGGACGCGTCAACTCCACCCGCGACAAGCGCGCTTATTCTGAACAGTTGGGGAAGGTCTGGGTAGGGGGCGGCCCGGCGCTCCGCTTAGTGGCAGGCTACTCCCCGGGCGAGACCGCCTCCGGCAGCTCCTCGATCTGGTCGAGCACCGCCTCCTCGGGGTCACCCTCGCCCCGCCCCTCACCGCTCGCGCTCACCCCGATCGCCTCCGCGAAACGCCGGTACGACTCCAGCGAGTCGCCGTACTTGCGGTGCCCCGCCGTGTGCCAGGCGCTCGCCAGCAGCAGCGTGTCCCGCCGCGACGAGGTCGAGTGGCCGTAGTCCTCGGTCAGGCAGAGTCCGATCTCCTGGTTGTGCGGGTCGTTGCCGTGCTTCACCGCGGCGGTCGTGAGCGTCCGCACCAGCGGCGAGCGTCCGAAGCCGGCGTCGAGGTAGGCCTGGGTCCAGGCCACGCTCTCCACCTTGTCCAGCGCCATAAGGGCGTCGTCCAGCCGCGACAGCAGCTGGTCGCCGGAAAGTGAGTCGTAGCCTTTCGGCGGCGCGACGAGCGGTCGACCGTGGCCCTTCAGGTTCGCGATCCAGCGAGCCGCCTGGTTCACGAACGATCCCGCCACGAACAGCAGCTTCGTGCGGTGCGGGTGCTCGAAGGTGTCGTAGAACCAGCGCACGGTGTTCGTGTACTCGTAGGCGTGCTGCGGCATCGAGAACTCGTCCGGCACGACCGTCTCCAGGATCACGTTCGCGGCCGCCACCTGGATCGTGTCCAGGATCTGGCGCGGACCGCGTCCCGCCAGCAGCAGCGCCACGATCTGCTCAATGTAGTCCGGCTCCGGCATCGTCGTGAGCGCCCGGATGAGGCCCTCCGCCTCCGGCTCCGAGAGCGCGCTGTCGTTTGCGAACAGCTCCGTGTCGCGGGTCGCTCCCGGGGTCGGGTCGATCGAGGAGCTCGGAAGCTCCTCCCGCAGCCGGTACAGCTCGACCTGGCAGGCCATCTCGTACTCGGAGTGCCAGCGCGGCCCCACGGCCACGTCGAGCACGCCCGCGTAGAGCACGTGGTGCGCATTCTCCCACCCGACCGCCTGCCCCAGCTCGACCGTCGCCCGTGCGCGGTAGGCCTTGTGCCCGGTCGTGTAGGAGCGGTTGTAGAGCAGCCGCCCCTGTACATCGATGAGCCCGGCGAAGACGAGCTGCGCCAGCAGCTCCTTGCGCCGCTCCGTCTCCTCGAACAGGCCGAGGAAGACGCGGTAGGCGCGAACCACCTCGCCCCGCTCCACCAGCGTCAGCCACTCGTTCAGCCGCTCGTCGAAGGTGCCCTCCAGATGGAGCGGCTCCTGGTCTTCCCAGTGCCGCTCGGGGGGCGGTGGCTCGACGCCCGGTACGGCCTGATAGGTGCGACGCCCGTAGTGCCCGGGCATCCGCCCGATGAGCTGGTTCCACGGGTCCAGCCCCGTGGGCACGTACCAGAGCGTCTGGGCGAGGGGCAGGTGCTTCAGCTCGTCCGGCAGGTAGCGCGGCAGGTTCAGGCTCGTGCGCGAGCTGAGCATGCAGTGGTCGTTGTTCACGAAGCGCATCACGCCGCCGTCGACGCGCTGGTGGTAGGGAACGTTCGTGTAGGGCCCGTGCGTACGCACGGTCTCGCTCAGGATCTCGACGGGATCGCGGCCCGCTTCCAGCAGGTCGAGCAGCGTTTGCCGCGTCGCGTGCTGGTCGCGCCCGAGGATGCCCTCCTCGAGCCGGGCGAAAAGGCGGTCGGCTTCCCTGTCGCGCGTCGCCGTGGCCGTCATCGCGAGCCTCCCGTCGGCCCGATTATAGGCAGGGCTGCTAACTCGCCGCCGAGGCCGCAGCCTCGCCCTCGTAGCGACCGTCGCGCGCGAGGCCGTTCAGCTTGGCCCGCTCGAAGAAGGCGGCCTGCGCCGCGCCCTCGTTCTCGACCTTCCCGCCCCACGCCGCCAGCGCCGGGGCCTGCAAGCCCCGCCCGTAGGAGAAGCTCAGCGCCCACGGCTTCTCGCCCGCGGCTGTGTTGATCGCGTTCAGGTTCTCCGTCGACTCCACCGCCGACTGCCCGCCGGAGAGGAAGTTGATCGTCGGCACCGCCGCCGGCACCGCCCGCCGGAAGACGGTCAGGGTCGCGTCCGCGACCTCCTCGGGCGAGGCCTTGCGGCCGCTGTCGCCGCCCGGCAGGACCATGTTCGGCTTGAGCACGATGCCTTCGAGCAACACACCGTGCCTGTCGAGTGCCGCGAACACCGCGTGCAGCACGGCCTCGGTCACCTCCGCGCAGCGCTCGATCGTGTGGCCGCCGTCCATCAGGACCTCCGGCTCAACGATGGGCACCACGTCCGCCTCCTGGCAGATGCGGGCGTAGCGAGCCAGCACCTCCGCGTTCGCGGAGACGGCGAGCGCGCTCGGGAGGTCGTCGGTGATGTTGTAGACCTCGCGCCACTTGGCGAAGCGCGCACCCTGCGCCTTGTACCCCTCGAGCCGTCCCGCCAGGCCGTCGAGCCCTTCCGTAATCAGGTCGCCGGGGGCGCCGGGGAGGTCCGTGGTTCCCTTGTCGACCTTGATGCCGGGCACGACGCCCGCGGCCGCCGCCACCTGCGGGAGCGGCCTGCCCCCGGCGTCGGTCTGTCCCAGCGTCTCCTCGAACAGGATCACCCCACAGATGTAGTCGCCCACACCCGCCGTGGTCAGCAGGAGCGACCGGTAGGCGCGCCGGTTCTCCTCGGTCGATTCCGCGCCGATCGAGTCGAAGCGGCGCTTGATCGTGCGCGAGCTCTCGTCCGCGGCGAGGATGCCTCTGCTTGGTGCGATCAGGTCCGCGACGGTCTGCCGGAGTACGCCTTCGTCCATGTCGTTCCCCCTGCCTGGGTGGCTTCGGTGGGGCCAATCTTACGCCCGCCTCGCGGAGCCGCTATCCGCCTCTCGCCACTCACGACGTAACAGCGAGGCAGTTGATCCAGCCTGTCGCGCCTTCCTGCGTCTCGCCTTCGTCCGAGGCATAGAACCAGAGGATCGAGAAGCCGGCCGCGGTCACGAGGTCGCGCCACTCGTCCTCTTCGTAGAACGCGTACCAGAGGTCTGTCCCCACGGCTCCCCGCACCCATCCCTCCCCGCTCCCCCGCTGGACGGACGCGTAGAAAGCCCCGCCGTCCGCCAGGACTCGCCGTATCTCGGCCAGTGCGCCAGGCGCTTCCGCGCGCGCCAGGTGTAGCAGGGATGCCGACGCCCACACCCCCTGAAACGCCCCCGTCGGGAAGGGCAGCGCTAGCGCGGTGCCGCGCGCCAGTCCGGCGGAGGGCAGCCGGTCGCGCGCGATCCGCAAATGTTCCCTCGAAACGTCCATCCCTACGGGATCGAGGCCCAGCGCCTGCAGGTCGGTCATCTCCAGACCCGAGGCGCACCCCACGTCCAGCACACGGCCTCCCGCCTCCAGCAGTGCACGGAACCGTCGTTGCGGCTCCTTGAACCACTCGCGCCTGGAGGCTTCCCCCCGGCGCGCGTAGGCCGCAGCTCCACTGTCGTAGCCGTCGGTGATGCGCGCGTGGCGTTCCCGTGCCGAAGACACGGTGTCGAGGCTAGCAGGTGAGTGAAGCGGCCGGGGTTGTTCCTTGCCTAGCAGCCGTCTGACGGCGGCCGCGCAGCCAGTTCAGGAACGCCTGCACGCGTGGATTCGGGCCCTTGCCGGCGCTCCCGGAATCCTCAATGTCGGCGAAGCCGCGGCCACAACTCTGGCAGTACCCGTAGACGTTCAGGTTCTCGCGACCACAGGCGGGACACTTCTTCATGGCGCCAGTCTAGCCTGCCCGTTCGCCTCGGGCACGAGGCCGCCGGATTGTTCGCAGGGATCGCGCCTAGCAAACTGGAGAGCACTACCGCCGGGAGAGCCCAAGTGAGCCTTGATCCCATCCGCGACATCATGCCCCTCGTCATCGAATCCGATGGACGCCGCGAGCGCGCCTACGACATCTACTCGCTCCTTCTCAAGGAGCGCATCGTCTTCCTCGGCACACCGATCGACGCGATGGTCGCGAACATCATCATCGCCCAGCTCCTCTACCTCGACCGCGAGGACGACGAGAAGGACGTGACCCTCTACGTGAACAGTCCGGGTGGCAGCGTCACGGCCGGGCTCGCCATCTACGACACGATGCAGCTCATCCGCCCCGACGTCGCCACCGTCTGCATCGGGCTGGCGGCAAGCATGGGCACCGTGCTTCTCACCGGCGGCGCGAAGGGCAAGCGCACTGCCCTCCCCAACGCCACCGTGCACCTCCACCAGGTGATGGGCGGCGCCGAGGGCCAGGCCTCCGATATCGAGATCCAGGCCAGGGAGACCCTCCGCCTCCAGGCCATCCTCCGCAACATCATCCACGAGCAGACTGGCCAGCCCATGGAGCGCATCGAGCACGACACCGACCGCGACTTCTGGCTCGACCCGCAGGCGGCCAAGGAATACGGCCTCATCGATGAAGTGCTCGAGGGTCCCGTGGCCGGCGCCAACGGCGCCTCGTCCGACTCGGCGGGCAGCTAGCCCGAGCCCTCCGCCTCGATCCGCGTGGTTCCGCCCATGTAGGGCTGGAGCACCCTTGGCACGGCGATCGAGCCGTCCGCCTGCTGGTAGTTTTCGATGATCGCGATCAGCGCCCGCGGGGCGCCCAGCCCCGAGCCGTTCAGCAGGTGCGGGAACCGCGGCCGCGCGCCCTCCTCGGGCCGGTAACGCACGTTCGCCCGCCGCGCCTGGAAGTCGAGCGTATCCGAGACCGAGCTCACCTCCAGCCACTCCTGCAACCCCGGCGACCACAGCTCCACGTCATACGCCTTCGACGCTTTGAATCCGATGTCGCCCGAGCAGAGCTGGAGCACGTGGTAGCGAATCTCGAGCGCCTGAGCCAGGGCGCAGGCCCGCTCGACCATCGCCTGCAGCTCGGCCTCGCTTTCCTCGGGCTCGCAGAAGACGAACATCTCGACCTTCTCGAACTGGTGCAGCCGCTTCAGGCCGCGCGTATCGCGGCCGGCGCTCATCTTCTCCCTGCGGAAGCAGGGCGTGTGCGCGACCATCCGCTGCGGCAGCGAGTCCGGCGGCAGGATTTCGTCCCGGTACAGGTTCGCGAACGGCGCCTCTGCTGTCGGCACGAACAGGTAGTCCTGCTCTGCGTCCTGGTAGAGGTTGTCGCGGAAGTCGGGCAGGTGCCCGGAGGCGTAGAACGACTCCTCCGTGAGCATGTAGGGCAGGTAGTGTTCGACATAACCGGCTTCTACGTGGAAGTCGATCATCCACTGGACCATCGCCCGGTGCAGGCGCGCGATGCCCCCCCGCAGCACGAAGAACCGCGACCCTGACATCTTCGCCCCGCGCGCGAGGTCGATGCCGTCCAGGGTCTCGCCTACCTCCCAGTGTGGCCGCGGCTCGAAGTCGAACTCGCGCGGCTCGCCGACCGTCCGCAGGGTTACGTTCTCACTTTCGTCCACGCCCACGGGCGTTTCCGGGTCGAGGACGTTGGGAACTTCGTAGAGCGCCTCCTGCAGGGAGGCCTCGGTCTCCCGCAGGCGGTCCTCAAGCCCGTCCAGTTTCTCGCCGATGGCCCGCGCTGCTTCGATGCGCTGCGTGCGTTCCTCTGCGTCTTTCGTCTGGCCGATCGCCTTGCTGGCGGAATTGCGCTCCGCCCGCAACCCCTCGACCTCGCCGATGAGGGCGCGCCGCCGCTCATCCAGCTCGACGACCGCGTCGAGCGGCGCCTCCGCCCCGCGCGCCGCCGTGTCCCGCCGGACTCGTTCAAGGTTCTCCCGGATGAACTGCGCGCTCAGCATCGTTGCCCTGCCTCCGCTGCCGCTTCCAACGCCCGCACGCCGAGCAATCGCACGTCTTCGGCCACGGGCACGAGCGTACCATCGGGCGCCGGGAGCGAAAATGCGCCCGCCAGCGTCTCCCGCTCCACCCAGCGGCAGGGCCCGTGCGGGATGGGCGCCTCGTAGTCGACCGCCTCGGTCGCACGGGTGAAGTAGACGTTGTCGATGTGCTGGTGGAAGGGCTGGTCCTCGCGCACGATGTCCTCGACCAGGATCACCGCCGGCGGAGGCAGTACCTCCGGGCGGTCGACGACCAACAGGTCCGGCGGCGGGATAACCTCCACCTCCAGCCCCGTCTCCTCCAGCGCCTCGCGCAGGGCGCCCTGCACCGGATCCTCGTTCGCCTCGATGTGTCCCCCCGGCGCCAGCCACATGCGCAGCTTGGCGTGCCAGAGCAGCAGCGTGCGGTCCCCCGCGACCACGTAGGCGGTGCTCGTGTGGTGGCGCTCGAACGGCTCCGTCACTCGGAGTCCTGCCCGGAGAGGCTGCGGTGCTGCGGGAAGAGGATGACCTCGCGGATGCTCGTCTGGCCCGTCAGCAGCATCACCAGCCGGTCGATGCCGAACCCAAGCCCTCCTGCGGGGGGCATCCCGTGCTCCAGCGCCAGCAAGAAGTCCTCGTCGGCCAGCTCCACCTCGTCGTCCCCGGCAAGACGCAGCGCCTGCTGCGCCTCAAACCGCTCCCGCTGGTCGACCGGGTCGTTCAGCTCGGAGTAGGCGTTCGCGAACTCGAAACCGCCAACGAACGCCTCGAAGCGCTCCACCAGCCCCTCAGTACCCCCCTTCCGCTTCGCCAGCGGCGAGAGCTCGATCGGGTAGTCCAGCAGGAACGTTGGCTGGATCAGGTGTGGCTCGACCAGTTCGCTCGCGGCGATGTCGATGAGCTTGCCCCGCCCCGCCTCCGAGGGCGCATCGAATCCTCTTCGCCGCAGCTCCTCCCGCAGTGATTCCGGCTCCCCGAATGCGTCCAGGTCGAGGTCCCCGTACTCGCGCAGGGCGTCGAGATACCCGATTCGCCGCCACGGCGGGGCGAAGTCGATCTCGTTCCCGCCGAACGACACCTTCGTGGTCCCCAGCACCTCCGCCGCTACCCCGCTGACCAGCTCCTCGAGGAGCGTCGCGATCGTGCCGTAGTCGCCGTACGCCTCGTAAAGCTCCAGCATCGTGAACTCGGGGTTGTGGCGCTGGCTGAAGCCCTCGTTGCGGAAGATCCGCCCAAGCTCGTACACCCGCTCGTAGCCGCCCACCAGCAGCCGCTTCAGGTGCAGCTCCAGACTGATGCGGAGGGCGCGGCTCTCACCGAGGGCCTGCGAGTAGGTTTCGAACGGTCGCGCCGCGGCTCCGCCAGCCTCCTCCTGCAACACCGGCGTCTCCACCTCGAGGTAGCCACGCTCGTCGAGGTTCCGGCGGATGGCTGCGACGATCCGGCTGCGGAGGCGGAACGTGTCCCGCACCTCCTCGTTCGCCATCAGGTCCAGGTAGCGCTGGCGCTGGCGAATTTCCACATCAGTCAGCCCGTGGAACTTCTCCGGCGGAGCCCGCAGCGCCTTCGTGATCACCTGCCACGAGGTCGCTCCCACCGTCGCCTCGCCCGTGCGCGTGCGCATCGGGGTGCCCTCCACCGCCACGAAGTCTCCCAGGTCGAGCAATTTCAGCCGCTCGTAGGCCTCTTCCCCGACCGCGTTGCGGCGGACCAGGACCTGTAGGCGTCCGCTCCCGTCGAGCACGTCGAGGAAGCTCGCCCGGCCCATCCCTCGCTGCGCCACCACCCGCCCCACGATGGCGACCGGGTCGAGGTCGGGTTCCTCTCCGCTGGCCACGTCCTCCAACAGGGCGTCAACCTCGGCGTTCGTGTGCGTGCGCTCGATCCGGGGCGGGTAGGGGTCGAGGCCGGCCGCGCGGAGCTGCTCCGCGCGCTCGATCCGCTGGGCGCGCAGGCTCTCCGCGCCCGTTCCCGCGGGAGCGCCTTCCGGTTCCTGTGTGCCCTGTTCCTCGCCCATCCGTACCTTCGTCCTGTCTTGCAGCAAAGAGGGCCGCTGGTTGGCGGCCCTCTCCGGCTGTAGCCGTCGTGCCGCCTCGCTAGTCGATTTCCAGCACCTTCAGCTTGATGGTGCCACTGGGTACCGAGATTTCGACTTCCTCGCCCTTGGAGCGCCCCAGCAGGGCGGCCCCGATGGGTGACTCGTTGGAGATGCGGCCCTCGGCGGCATTCGCCTCCGGCGGCCCGACGATTTGGTAGTGCAGGGTCTTGCGGCCTTGCCGCACCTTTACGCCGCTCCCCACGACCACGCGCGAGGCGTGGTGCGCGCCTTCCTCGTCGATGATGACCGCGCGCCGCAGGAGATCCTCGAGGTTGAGGATCTTCCCTTCGAGCAGGCTCTGCTCTTGCTTCGCGTTGTCGTATTCGGCGTCGTTCTGACTCGTGCCGAGCTCGCGCGCCTTGTGGATGTGATCCGCGACGGTCTTGCGATCCGCCTTCAGGCCCTCAAGCTCGTCCTCAAGCCGGGCGACACCCTCTCTCGTCATCGGCACTGGATCTTGCGACATTGCTCCTGGCCTTTACGCACGCGAGCCGCCTCCGGGGAGGCCGCTCGCAGAAACGACAGTATACCGCAGTGGCGTTTCCTCCTCCCCGCCTCTGGATGTAGCGCGCGGGTGGGCGATAATCCCTCTGATGCCTCCCGCGTTCGCCTCCGTCCTCCTCCCGCCTGGCGCCACCTGCCCCTCCGGCGAAGGTGGCGCGGCGTGATCCGCCCCGGCCCCCGGCGGGGCTATGCGGGCGGCACGGTGCAGGGCACCACCTTCTCGAGCCGCGGCGGGCCGTCCCCCATGCGTTTCGTCGTACTCGCCCTCATCGCCGTCGCGGTGTTGGTGGGCGGCGGCCTCCTCTGGTTCTTCCTCGGCCGCGGGTCCGCCGGCTGCACGGAGGCCTACTGCGAGACCTCGGTCACCACGATCGACATCCCCGCGGACTTCGAACTGCACAGCAAGCTCTTCGAGCGCAACCCCGATGCGGACCCGCTCCCCGACGGCTTCGACCTGCAGATCACCATCCCCCTCGAAATCCCCACCACCGACGACCGCGGCCTCAGCTTCTACGGCTACAACGCCGACAGCCAGATCTGGGAACCCGTGGCGAGCGCCCTCCTGGACGAGCCGGGAACGAGCGCAACCGGCATCTTCGCCGACCCGCCCCGCTTCCTGGGCGTGTTCCGCCGCCTCAACGAGGGTCGCCAGGTGGTCGCCTACATCGCCCCGGGCGAGTCCCTCCACGCCACCGCCGCCCTCCTCGCGACCGTCGTCCACACCCTCGACTTCACCCCCGCCTTTGATGGTTCGCTTACGGGCCAGCCCAGCCCGCGTCCGCCCACCACCGCGGTGCACTACCCGGTCATATCCGCTTCCGCCGAGATCGACGGCTCCGTGCCCAACGTCGACAACATCCTCTCCACGGGGGCCGATCGCACGAATCACGTGCGCCAGATCCTCCAGCGTGTCGCCGCCCACCGCCTCTCCGGCGTCGACATCGCCTACCTCGACCTCCGCTCCGTCCACCGCACCTCCTTCACCCTCTTCATCTCCGAGCTGGCCGAAGGGCTCCACTCCCAGGGCAAGACCCTCACGCTGACCCTGCCCGCGCCCCTCAAGGCGCTCGATCGCATTGACGAGGGCGCCTATGACTGGGCCGCGCTCGGCCAGTCGGCCGACCTCATCAAGATCGCCCCCGTCCGCGACCAGAGCACCTACCGCCTGCACATGCCCGAAGTGCTGGAGCACATCACCGAGGCCGTCGACCCGGGCAAGGTCATCCTCACCATCACGCCCTACGCCTCGGAGAAGTCGGGGGACGGGCTTCGCAGCCTCACCCTCACCGAGGCGATGACCGTCGCCAGCAAGCTCGCCATCCGCAGCGAGAGCGTGACCGCCGGCAGCGACATCCAGGTCGTCGCCGTCAACATCGACCGCGACGAGGGGCTGAGCGGCCTGCGCTGGCAGCCCGAGACAGCCACCGTGGCCTTCACCTACAAGCTCAACGGCGGCCGCACGGTCTGGATCGAGAACATGTTCAGCGCGGGCTTCAAGCTCGAGTTCGTGAGCGTCTTCAACCTCGGCGGCCTGGCCGTGGAGGACTCCAGCGACGACATCTTCATCGGCAACATCTGGGCCGCCGTCGAGCCCTTCGTGGCTTCGGGCCAGCCCGTGTTGCGGCAGCCCAGCCACTCTCACCTCCTCCCCCAGTGGGAGGTGACCGCGGGCGCCCTCGTGGGCGGCGACCGCGGCCTCGTGACCTGGCAGACGCCCCTTGAGGCCGGCTCCTACACCGTCACCCTCACCCTCAGCGACGGCGTCGAGCGCTTCGAGAGCCGCATCGTGCTCGCCCTCCAGCCCATCGAGGTGGTCGAAGAAGAACCCGCCGAGGAGACGAACTGAGTGCCCCAGACGCGCGTTCGCGTCACGGGCGGCGCCCTCCGCGGCTTTCAGCTGGCGGAGCCGGGCGGCGCGCGCCTGCGTCCCACCAGCGCCCGCGTGCGCGAGGCCATCTTCAACGTCCTCGCCCCCCGTATCGAGGGCGCCGCCGTGCTCGACCTCTTCGCCGGTACGGGGGCGCTCGGCATTGAGGCGCTCAGCCGGGGAGCGAGCCGCGCTGTCTTCGTCGAGAGCTATCGCCAGGCCGCCCGCGCCATCGTGCAGAGCCTCGCCCGCGCCGAAGCGACCGAGCGGAGCTCGGTCGTGCGGGGCGCGCTTCCGGGGGCGCTTGGCTCCCTCGACGGTCCCTTCGACCTCATCTTTCTGGACCCGCCCTACGACTCCGACCAGGCCTTGCCCACGCTCAGCGAGGTCGCTCCGCTGCTCGCCGGCGATGGTCTGGTCGTCTATGAGCACCGGAGCCGATACAATCCTCCGGAACGCCCGCTCGGCCTCACGTTGACCGATCGGCGGGTCTACGGCGATACCGCCGTAGCGTTCTTCGTGACGTTGGAGGCTGCATGAGAACCGCGATATTCCCGGGTGCGTTCGATCCCGTCACCAACGGGCACCTCGACCTTGTCAAGCGCATGACGCGCCTCTTCGATCGCGTAATCGTGGCCGTCATTCGCGGTCGTGACAAGAGCGCCATGTTCACCTGCGAGGAGCGTATCGAGCTCTTCCGCGAGGCCGTGAAGGACCTTCCCAACGTCGAGGTCGAGCAGCTCGAGGGTCTTACCGTCGAGTTCGCCAAGCAGCGGGGCGCGGTCGCCATCGTCCGCGGTATCCGTGGTGGTGGCGATTTCGAGTACGAGTTCGACATGGCCCTCATGAACCGCAAGATGGCCCCCACCATCGAGTCCGTGTATCTGATGACCAACCACGAATACATCTACGTGAGCGCCAGCCGCGTGCGCGAGGTGTCCCAGCTTGGCTACGACGTAGACGGGCTCGTGCCCGACCATGTGCGAACCGCTATTCGTGAGCGCGTCGGGCTGAAAGCCTAGCCCGCGGGGAGGCCCCCGGTGGAACTCCTCGAACTCGTCGCCAGTCTCGAGTCCCTGGTCGTGCAGGCGCGCCGCCTTCCCGTGGGGGGCAACCTCGTTATCGAGCGTCGCGCCATCCTCGACCTCGTCGACCAACTCCGGCTCGCCGTCCCCGATAACGTTCGCCAGGCCGCCCAGGTGCTGGAGCAGCGCGAGCAGCTCCTGCGCGACGCCAAGGAGCACGGCCAGGCCGTCATTGAGGAGGCGGAGCGGCAGCGCGTGCAGCTCGTGAGCGAGACATCGGTGGTGCAGGAGGCGCAGAAGCGCAGCCAGGAGATCATCATGGATGCTGAGGCGCGTGCCCGGCAGACCGTCGCCGATGCCGACGCCACCGCTGCCGCCCACCTGAGCGAGGCCGCCCAGGCCGCTGCCAGCCAGCTCCAGGACGCCGACCGCTACGCCGTCAGCGTGATCGAGCGGCTGCAGGAGGACATGCGTGGGGTGCTGGAAGCGCTCGAAAAGAGCAGCGAGAGTCTGCGCGAGTCACGCTAGCCCAGGCACAACCGCTAGGGCGCGGTGATCGCCTCGCCCACGGCCTGTTGCGTGATGCTCCCGTGCGAGGCCGCCCACCGCGCCCGTGCGTCGCGCAGGATGAGCACCTGCGGCGACTCGTGCTTCACGCCCGTGCGTGTCTCGACCGACCGCGTCAACTCGCGGCCCTCGGACACGTCGATGAGGGCGATCTCGCCCTCGACGAGCGACATCTCGTCGTAGGCGCGGCTTGAGATGGGGCACCAGTAGTCGTGCAGGAACAGCACCACATCCCGCTCGCGCGAGCGCTCGAACAAGTCGTCGAGCTCCGTCATCTCGGTCAGGTTCTGGAAGTCGTTCGCGCCCACGGGCGACCCTCCTCGCCCTGGTGGGGCGCTCCCGTCACGATAGCAGGCGCCTGCCGTTCGGTGCTCAAGATCGACGCGCGATCGCGTAGGTCACGCGGCCCGCCGCCGCCAGCTCCCCCGACTCGTCCCGCACCTCGACCGACACGAACACCGTCGTCCGCCCCGCTCGCAGCACCCGCCCCTCCGCCACCGCCTCCCCGCGCACCGCCCGCAGGTACGAGACGTTCAGGTCCGTCGTGGCGTGTCCCACCCACGTCTCATCCTCCGGATCCCGCAGGGTCGCCACCGCCGAACCCGAGGCCGCATCGACGAGCGAGGCGAGCGCGCCCCCGTGCATCACGTCCGGGCGGCGCGTGGCCAGCTCCGGGCGCATCGAGAGTCGCAGCTTCACGTGACTGCGCTCCGCGTCCACCAGCTCGATCCCCAGCAGCGACCAGTACGGGATCTGATCAGCCGCCACCAGCTCCGCCATCGCAGGGTCCATCGCCTTCTCCCCGCCCCGTATACTGCCGCCCGCCAGCGACTCGGTCACGGAGGCAGCATGGTCACCATCCCCACCGCCGCCGGCGCCATCGAGCACACCGACCTCGGCGCCACCCTCATGCACGAGCACGTCTTCATCCGCTCCCCGGGCGTCTTCGAGGCCTGGCCCGAGCTCTGGGACCGCGACGCGGAGGTCGCCAACGCCGTCGAGCGCTTCCGCGAACTCAAGGCCGCCGGCATCGACTCCATCGTTGACCTGACCACCATCGACCTCGGCCGCGACGCCGCCATGGTCTCTGAGGTCGCCCGTCAGGTCGACCTCAATATCGTCATGTGTACCGGCGTCTGGCGGCAGCCTCCCAACCTCTTCCGCCAGATGGACAGCGACGCCATCGCCGATCTCTTCGTACGCGACATCGAGCAGGGCATCGAGGGCAGCGATGTCCGCGCCGGCGTCATCAAGCTCGCCACCCAGCCCACCGTCGACGAAGTGAACGAGGTGATGCTGCGCGCCGGCGCCCGTGCCCACCGCCGCACCGGCGTGCCCATCAGCACGCATACCGATGTCTCGACCGAGTCGGGACTGGCCCAGCAGGACGTCTTCGAGAGCGAGGGCGTCGATCTCACGCGCGTCGTGATCGGCCACTCCGGCGACAGCGACGACACCGGCTACCTGAGCCGCATCATGGACCGGGGCAGCGCCATCGGCATGGACCGCTTCGGCATCGATCGCACCCTCAACACCGAGGGGCGGGTCGAAACCATCGCCAGGCTTTGCGAGATGGGCTACGCCGAGGGCATGGTCCTCTCGCACGACACGAACTGCTTCATGGACACCATGCCTCGCGCCTCTTCGCAGGAGTGGGCGCCCAACTGGCACTTCCTCCACATCTCCAACGACGTGTTGCCCGCGCTCCGCGAGCGCGGTGTCACCGAGACGCAGGTCAACGCGATGATGGTGGAGAACCCGCGACGCATGTTCTCGCGCCGCGATCCGTACTAGCGGCGGGCCAGGCCCTAGAAGTCGAGGTCGCCGCCCATGTCGAGCCCGTCCATCCCGGGCATACCGCCGGGCATTCCGCCGCCCATGCCGGGCATTCCACCGCCCATGTCTGGCATGCCTGCGAGGTCGCCAAGGTCTCCGAGATCCCCGAAGTCGTCGCCGCCGCCGCCCACGCCGATGATCGATGCGCCGAAGATGCGCTGCGCCATCTTGCTGTCGTCCGGGCAGCGAGCGCCCTGGCTGGCCTTCTGGACCGGCCGCTTGCGCTCGAAGACCTTCCCGCATGAGGGGCAGCGAAATTCGTAGATGGGCATGAGTCGGGGCTCCTTCGCAAGGTCTGGCGGTAAGTGCCGGTCGATCCTAGCACTCTCGCCGGAGCGGTCGAGGGGAATGCGGCAGCGCCCCCCAGGCGCTACGATCGCTCCCTGCGGGCCCCCGTAGCTCAGCGGATAGAGTGTCGGCCTCCGGAGCCGAAGGCAGAGGTTCGAGTCCTCTCGGGGGTACCAGACGAGACTGTACTAATAGCTCGCCCCGGCAGCCCGAACTCCGCTGCATCCCCACCGCCGATGGGGCTGTCCGGCCGGGTGGGATGGTGTAGCGGATCGTGGCCGTTGTTGTGTCCCCCCCTCCCCCGACGTCTTGTAACCAAGGCTGGCGGGCAGCCGTACCTCGCGCTGCACCGTGGCTCCTCTCGAGGAATCGGGACGCTAGCCATACTGCATGTGTAACTGTTTTGTAACTTTCCCCAGATCGTCGATGACTTCTCGTACCCTTGGGCGCGCCGGGCGTTTACCGGGCAGCCACCAGCAGCATGTAAGGAGCCAAGCATCTTGCTTCACCGGCTGACCTTGATCATCGGCGCCCTCATCGCCGTATGCGCCCTCGGCGGTACGCTCACCACCGTTGTCGCCCAGGACAACACCGAAGCGACCGTTGAGGTGCGCCTCTGGCAGAGCCTTGAGGATGCCGAGAGGCTGTACATCAGCGCCCGCCCGGAAAGTGGAAGCTGGGCCACGCTCGGTACGACTCGACTACCTCTCGACGATGGGCGGAGCCAGGACAGGCGCTACCTGTATGGCGACATTCGCCTCGATGTGCCTCTTGCGGACCGGCCTCCGGTCACGGTCGAGGTTCGGGTCTGGCAGCACTCGCGTGACTTCGAACGCGTCTACATCAGCGCTCGCCCGGAAAGCGGAAGCTGGGCCACGCTGGGTACGATCCGCCTGCCCCTTGTCGATGGGGTGACGGCCAGCTTTCGCTATGGCGACATTCGTCTCGGAGTGCTTCTGCCCCCTCCCATCCCCGACGTGACGGTCGAGTTCTACGGCGACTTCACGCCGGAGCAACGCGCCAGGTACGAGGCGGAGATACGGCGGTGGTTCGAGGCCGTGGCGACCTTCTACGCCAACCGCTACAGACTGGTGTCCGAGGACCTGACGATCCGCCTCACGACCCCTGACGCGCCGGAAGATATGGGCTTCGCCTACGGCAACGGCACACTCTACCTGCGGCAGAACCGCATGGAGCCGGTTGTCCGCGAGCAAGAGGGGGGAACGACGACGATTGGCCTGCCGGAGTTCGAGTTCCTGGGGCCCCTCGCCCACGAGTACGTCCACGCGCTGCAGGAAGTGCTCGGGGGGCTTGGCGGGCCGCTCTGAATTCGGGAAGGGATGGCCTGGTATTTCGACGCCCAGCATGAACAGACCCAGGACCTCCCCCCTGTCGTGGTGGGCGAGGTTGAGGATCCGGTCGTGAACGACGCTCGGGCGCGCCACTTCTTCAAGTCGCGCGAGTACCTGTGGTGGCAGGCGCGGAAGTCGACGGTCCCGCTCGCTGAGATGGAGACCGGGCAGTGGCACTGGGGAGTCGGCTACCTCGCGATCGAACGGCTCGTCGCGCGCTCCAGCGAGGACGCCCTGTTCGACTTCTACCGGCAGCTGCCCACTGCCTCCAGCTGGCAGGACGCGTTCGCGGACATCTTCGGCCTGACGGCTGCTGCCTTCTACGAGGAGTTTGCCGCCTGGAGGGAGGCCGAGGTCCCGCCGCCCTCGTACTACTCCGGCATCATCCTTGGACCCGACGGCAATCCCGTTCAGAACGTGCCCTTGCCGAGGTTCCCGGGGACCGAGGGCTTCCAGGGGATCTTTGTCGGTGCCCATCGGTCCGTCGGGGGCGAAATGGATAGTTGGACCACCGGGCCGGTAGTGCACGCTGGATGGGCTCGCGAAGCGGATGGCACGTTCCGCATGTCCGCAGAACCCGGCCTGGCGGTGCTCGTGCTCAGTATCGATTGCGACGGCGGGAACTTCCTCGACGTGGGGTTCGTGGATGAAGCGGGGAGTCTCACCCGCGATCCCGACAAGGCCCGCCGATTCATGATTGAGCTGGAGGGGGTGTCGGGCATCGAGGTCAGGCTGCCCCAGACCCCCGAGGACCTGTGTGTGCTCGGTGCGGAGTTGCACGAGGAAGACGGTAGGGAGTGGGTTCCGGGCTGGGCCATCGGCTGGCCCGTCGAGGAGAATGTCGGGACCACATGGGACTACGCTGGCCTGTTCGATCCTCGCCCGTGGAGCCGGTGACGAAGGGGGCAGCGCACGCAGACGCCTATCCCCTCCTTGCGCTTCTCTGTCGTTCCGGTGGGTGTGGCTGACCACCAAGACGGGAGGGCGGTGGTGGTACTGGTCGTCTTGACTCCCGGAATGCAAACAATGTCAGGGTTGCGGGAGTTGCAAAGCCATCGCGGCGGCTGCCTTGAGAGACCGCTCCCGAGGAGAGAGGCACACGACGATCCTCGCCTTCTACCACTGCCTGGCAGAGGCTGAGAAGACGGTCTGGCCGTTCGGGGTCTTCATTGCCGTCAACACCCTGTCCCCGCTGGCGGGCGTTGATCCTACTACCCTGCTCCCAATTCCCAGGTGAAGTGCGAGCGCGCCGACGCTCTCCGGGGAGGCCTACGCGGGCGATGGAAGCCGTAACCGGCCCTGCTGCACTCGGGAATCTACCGCCCGCGCCACCGACTACCCTGCGTCTTCATCGGCCGCCTCTCCCCTGGGCATCCGATAGCCGACGCGAGGCTCGGTGAAGATGTACCGGGGGTGTTCCGTGTCGTCACCCAGCTTGCGCCGCAGCTTGCCCACGATCGTCCGCATGGGCCGCACGTCGCCATCAGCCTTCTCGCCCCACACCCGGCCCAACAGGCGCTCGTAGGTCAGGAGCGTCCCGGCGTTGGCCGAGAGCTCGGTCAGCATCCGGTACTCCGTCGGGGTGAGACGGAGCTGTTGCCCGGCGAGCGTCACCCGTCGCTCGGAGTAGTCGATGGCCAGGTCGCCCAGCACGTACGGTGGAGGCGGTTCGGACACCTCCCGCCGGCGGAGGGCCGCCTTGATCCGCGCCGAAAGCTCGGTCGGCGAGAAGGGCTTGACCACGTAGTCGACGGCTCCCATCTCGAAGGCCCTGGCGATCAGTTCGTCCCGTCCGTAGGCGGAGAGGAATATAACCGGCACGTCCGCCCTCTGGAGAATCTCCCCCATCAGGTCGATGCCGTCCGTCCCCGGCAGCACCAGGTCCAACAGGGCGAGATCAGGCCGCTGCTCTTCCAACAGCGGGAGCACTTCCTCCGGGTCGCCCGTCACCACCGGCTCAAAGTCGTTCGCGATGAGGGCGTCACGCACGTAGCGCAGGGCCTGGGGGTCGTCGTCCACGGCGAGGACCCGCACCCGTTCCCCCTGTCTGGGTGGCGAGGAGCGCACCGAAATCGATGGCGTTTGGTCCAATGCGGCGCCACCGGCCGGCTCCACCGTGGGCAGCGTGAACGTAAAGCGCGCGCCCAGTCCCGGTCCGTCGCTCTCGCCCCAGATTCGGCCCCCGTGGGCTTCCACGATCCCCTTGCAGATCGCCAGCCCCAGTCCCGTTTCCCCACCCTGTTCCTCGGACTGCGTGCCGGAGGACTTGCGGAACAGGTGGGGAAGGCTCTCCGCCGGAATGCCGTGGCCTTGGTCGGACACCGAGACGGCTACATGGACATCCTCGCGCACGGCGCTCACCCCGATGACCGACGACTCCGGGGAGTTGCGGGCTGCGTTCGTCAGCAGGTTGCCCAGCACCTGCGCGATCCGCCTCCGGTCGGCCATCACCAGGGGTAGATGCGGCTCGACGTCGATTTGCAATGGGTTCCGGCCTCCTGCACTCGTAAAGGCGCTGCGGGCCCGGTCCACCAGCACAGCCACCTCCGCGGGTTCCGGGTTGACCGGCAGCGTGCCCGTCTCGAGCCGCGCCACGTCCAGCAGGTCGGAGACCAGGCCGTTCATGTGATCGACCTGGTCCCCGATGATGCGAAAGAACTGGCGCACCACCGCCGGGTCGAGGTCCGCGGCCGAATCCAGCACGGTCGCGGCGGAGCCCTTGATCGAAGTCAGGGGCGCCCGCAGCTCGTAGCTCACCATCGCCAGAAACTCGGCGCGCATCCGTTCCAGCTCCTCCACCGCCGCCATGTCCTGCATGGTGACGACCACCGACTCGACCACACCCTGTTCTGAAACGATGGGCGTGGCGTTGAGCAGCACCGTGACGCTCCGTCCGTCGGCGGCCCGCAGGACGATCTCCTCGGCCCGCACCGTCTCGCCGAGCCCCAGGAGCTCGGTGATCTGGACCTCTCGCAGCGACACTTCCCGCCCGTCGGCGCGCGTGATGGTCACTGTTTCCAGCAACTCCGCCGGCGACTGGTCGCCATCGCGCAGGAGTTCGAAGAGCCGCGACGCCTCGCGGTTGAAGGACTCGGGCAGCCCCGTGAGGGCATCCAGGATCACCACGCCATCGGGCGAAGTGTTGATCAGCGTCTCCAGGTCCGCCCTTGCCCGCCGCTCATCCCGCTGGCGGCGCGCGTTGGCAATGGCCATTGCCGCCTGCGCGGCGAACAACACCAGCGTTTCCTCGTCCTCCTGCGTGTGCTCCCGGTCGTGGGCCAGGTAGATGGCGCCGACCCCGACCCCCTGGTGGCGGATCGGGGCCACCAGCAGGGAGGCCGCGGCCAATGCGGGCACGAAGCCGGACATGTTCAATGCGCTCAGGTGACTCTCGACATCGAAAACCCGCAGCGGCTCTTCAAGCCCGCTGAGATACGTGAAGAACGCCGCACCCTCGGGCGCATCCCATAGCCTCTGGCGCTCTTCGCCCGATAGATAGGAGACGATGAGGTCGGACGGCTGCCCGTCGTTGTTCAGGACAGTGAGGGCCGCGTAGCGGGACGCCGTCAGCGCCCGCGCGCCGTCGACGACCTCCTGCAGGACTGTGTCGAAGTCCAGGCTCTCGCTGATGCGGAGGCTGGACTCGCTCAGCCGGGAGAGCCGCTCTTGCAGCTCCGCGCTCCGTCGGTCTTGCTCGTCCTGTCGCTCCATACCCTCCCCCATGACGCCTCAACGGTCGCAGCGCCCCCGTCTGCGGGCGGTGGAGACAATTCCGCGTGTTCCCCAGGAAGTTACGGGCAGTCATAGCAGACCGACCGGAGGGTTACAAGACGGTTATCGACAGGGGGGCACACTCGTCCAGTGCCCCAGGGAGGGAAGCACCATCCGGCAGGTCACATCGATGAGCGCCGGCGGCTCTGACGGTCATCGACCGGGTGTTGCGGCCGATGCTCATCCGGGGTGGTCGCCGGCAGGATTCGTTCGAGGCTCTGGAGCGGCGAGCAGCCAGGCCGCTCCGCCCCCAGGACTGGCGGCCCCTACACGGGGCGCAGGAACTGTTCCCGCACCCAGGACATGACCCCGTCGTCTGCCCGCACCCGCAGCCAGCCCGCGCAGCGGCCGGCGCCTTCGGCGACCACCTCGACCTCCGTGCCGTCCTCCCAGCCGAATCGAGGGAGACGCGCGTTATCGGCGCAGTCGTTGCGGTGCGAGACGCCGTCGCCCCCGGTGTTCCCGACCACCAGGACGGACCGCTGCTCCTCGGCCTCAGCCTCGGCGTTGGTGGCGGTGTTGTCAGCCGAGCCCGTGCCCTCCGGCGAGTCGTCGCGGCTCTCGTCCACGGCCTCCTCGGCCGGAGCGGCCGGGGAGGGGACATCGGTCGTGACGACCAGGGGGGTCGCCGGCGGAAGACCGGCGGGGAACAGCTCGTGGAAGGCGCGGTTGGCGAACCCGGGCGCCCCGGGGGTGTAGGAGACCCAGTCCCCGCTGTGGAGGGCGTAGAGGGCGGCGACGCCTCGCCCGAGGGCACAGGCGGCGAGGTCCTCGATGCTGCCGCCCTCGAAGACGGCAGCGCTGTAACCACTGGCGTTCGAGCCAAGCAGGCACTCCGACCAGGACGGCTCCGCATCATCGATTTCGAGAGCGGGACTGGCCGAGGGCGGGCCCGTGCCGGCCACGACCAGCGGCGTGGTTGCGGGAACGCCGGCCCGGAACAGCTCGGCGAAGGGGCGGTTCACGAACGCCGGAGCGCCAGGGAAGTAGGGCACGTAGGCGCCTTCGCGCAGCGCGTACAGGGCCGCGACCGAGCGGTCACGGGCACAGGACTCAAGCTCCTCGAGGCTTCCGCCACTGTGCACGACGAGGCTGAAGCCTTCGCCCACGGCGCCGAGCAGGCAGGCTGCCGCTGGCCTGGGTTCCTCCCTGAAGGCCACGCGGTAGACGCGCGTGCGGCTGCGGTCGGCGGAGGTGACGGTGACGGTGATCGCCTCGAGTCCCTGCAGGGCTACCTGGTGGCCGCGCCGCGCGGGGTCCGCGTCGGCGGGCTCGATTGCGACCGTCGTGCGGCGCTGCGCGGCCGGGGCGCTGACAGTCGTGGTGGCGACCTCTTCTACGACACCGCGGTAGGAGGTGACCGTGGGCGAGAACGTCCCGATCTCCACGCCGCTCAGGCTCAGCGAGGCCAGGCGGGCGTCGATGGCGTCGGGCATGTTGTACGTGTAGATCCTGCCGTCGCTCTCGTCGACGACGTACATGACCTCGCCGTCCGACCAGATGCCGCGGGGGCTGTACGTGCGTGGCTCCGCTCCCAGGGGTCCGGTTTGCGGCAATTGTGGAAGCCCCATATGTTGCGCGCGTGTGGCTTGGGTCCATCCTCCGTGGGGCTTGCGTGCTTGTCGGGCGGAGGGAGGCATTGATGGCGCCAGGTCCGTTGGCAGACACTCTCCGGTAGCCGGTCCAACGGCCAGGCCGGCGCGTGACCCTGGGAGGTGAACCCATGCAGGACGCCGAAGAACTGAGGCGTGAGAACGAGGAGCTCAGGGAGCGCCTCTCCAAGCTCAGCGAAGCCGGTCTGCGAATCACCGAGGAGTTCGAGCTCGACAAGCTCTTGCGCGAGGTGCTCGACCGCGCGAGATCGCTCACCGGCGCCACCCGCGGCGGGATGACGATCCTGGACGAATCGGGCCAGGCCGACGACTTCATCAGCTTTGGCCTCACCGACGCCGAACACCAGCAAACCCTCGACGTGCCCGGCGGCGCTGACTTCTTCGGGTACCTCAGCACCATGCCCCGCCCGCTGCGAGTTCCGGACTTCCGCGCCTTCCTGCCCTCGGCGGGCCTTCCCGACTGGCCCTCGAATCTGTTTCAGGCCACGAGCTTTCTCTGCGCTCCCGTCCGCCATGACGGACGCTACGTCGGCGTCTTCTACCTGGGCAACAAGGACGGCGGTGGCGAGTTCACCCTGGTGGACGAAGAGACGCTCCAGCTGTTCGCCTCGCAGGCGGCGATGGCGATCGCCAACGCCCGGCGGCTCCAGCATGAGCAACGCGCCCGCGCCGACCTGGAAACGTTGATCGATACCACCCCGATTGGCGTCGCCCTGCTCGATGCCCGCACCGGCAGCGTGGTGAGCTTCAATCGCGAGGCGAAGAGGATTTTCGACGGCCTTTGTGATCCCGGCCAGACGCCCGACGACTTGCTCCAGGTGCTGCGCTATCGACGCGGTGACGGTCGTGAGTTCACTCTCGCCCAATTCCCGATAGCCCGCGCCCAGCGTGCGGAGGCGGTGCGGGCCGAGGAGATCGTCCTGCAGGCACCCGATGGCCGCAGTGTGACGGCCATCATCAACGCCACGCCAATCCGTTCCGACGACGGCGAGGTCGAGTCCCTCATCGTAACCATGCAGGACATGTCCGCACTCCAGGACCTGGAGCGGATGCGGGCGGAATTCCTGGCGATGGTCAGCCACGAGCTGCGCACGCCACTCACGTCCATCAAGGGCTCGGCGGCCATTCTGCGCGGGTCGGACCTGCCCATAGACTCGGCCGAGGTCGTTCAGTTCCACCGGCTCATCGAAGAGCAGGCCGACCAGATGCAGGCGCTCATCACCGACATGCTCGACGTGGCCCGAATTGAGGCGGGCGCCCTTTCCGTATCGCCCGAGCCGGTGGAGGTTCACGATTTGGTCGACCGTGGCCGCGGTTCGTTCATCAGCGGAGGCGGAACGGAACACATCGAGATCGACATCCCGTCGGAGCTGCCGCAAGTCATGGCGGACCGGCGACGCATCGTGCAAGTCCTGGTCAATCTGCTGACCAACGCCGAGCGCGCCACCCTGGACGGCTCGCCGGTCAGGCTGGGCGTCCAGCTGCAGGGCGTGCAGGTGGAATTCTCCGTGAGCGATGACGGGGCCGGGATCCCCGAGGAGCAGTTGCCGCAGCTGTTCCGCAAATTCTCGCGGCGAGAGGTCCGCGCCGAGGGCCAGGGTGATTCGGGACTGGGACTGGCCATTTCCAAAGGCATCGTCGAGGCGCACGGCGGCCGCATCTGGGCAAGAAGCGAGGGACCCGGCCGGGGAGCCCAGTTCACCTTCACCCTGCCGATAGCCCAACCCAACGCCATCCTTGGCGAGCCGGCCGCCTCGGAGCATTCGCCGGAAGGCCTCGGCAAGGGCAGGCGCCGGATCCGGGTTCTCGTCGTGGATGACGACCCGCAAACGCTCAGCCTCGTTCGCGATGCGCTCACAAAGGCGCACTTCGAGCCGATCTTGACGGGCGACCCCCAGGCCGTGGGCCGCCTCCTCGGCGAGTACCGTCCGCAGCTCGTGCTGCTGGACCTGATGCTGCCGGAGACGGATGGCATCGAGCTCATGGAGGCCATCCCGGCGCTGCGCAACCTGCCGGTCATCTTCATCTCCGCCTATGGAGGCGACCAACGCGTCGCGCGCGCCCTGGAGATGGGGGCGGACGACTACATCGTCAAACCGTTTTCGCCCACGGAGCTGGTCGCGAGGATCCACACGGTCCTGCGCCGCTGGGTGGGCAGCGCCCCCCCTGAGCCGCCGCCCCCGTTCTCGCTGTACGACCTGACGATCAATTTCCGCGAACGGTCAGCCGCGTTGGCGGACCGGCCGCTGGACCTGACCGACCTCGAGTACCGCCTGCTGTACGAGCTTGCCACCAACCCGGGCCGGGTGATGACGCACGCCGAACTCCTGCGCCGCATCTGGGGTCCGGGCCACCCCGACAACAGCGGCCCCGTGCGCACGGTCGTCAAGCAGCTCAGGCGGAAGCTGGGCGACGACGCCGCGAACCCGGTGTACGTCTTCAATCATCCGCGTGTCGGTTACAGCGTGCCCGACCCGCACGCCGCGGAGGACGCCGAGGAGTCGTAGCCGCCAGCCCCGCGCCCGACCGGGGATTGGCGGCAGCGGCGTCGAAGCGGCCTCGATCAGGGGATCGCCAGTTCCCAGCCGACGCGCAGGTTCGTGCAGTTGCCGTTGATCCTCGGGTTCGCCGCCATGAGCGACGCCGTAGTCACGCCGAGGTCCTGGGCGATACGCCAGCACACGTCGCCCGGCTTGACCGTGTAGGCGCCCTCTCGGGAGCCGGCCGTGGTCGTTGCTGGAGTCGTGGTTGCTGCCGGACGGGTGGTGGTGGGGGCAGGGGTAGTTGGGACAGGCGTCGGAGTATTGCGACTCGCCGGGACCGGCACCTCTCTGGGTGTGGCTGGCGGCTCGGAGCCGATGTTGGCGGGGGCGGAGGCCGGGCCATCCTCGTAGCACGCTGTGAGGGAGACGACCGCCGCGAGGATGAGGCCGCCGGACAGACCCCGGGTGATCCACTTCATACCCTCTCCTTGCGGGGCTCTGCCTTGTTCGCCGTTCGGCGACAGGACCCGTACATCAGGACCCTAGCCACTCACCCCGCGAATTACCCCACCCGTTTGGCCTCCGCCACCCGCCGTCCCGGGTTGTCGTCCCGGTGCCTGCCGGCATGGGCCGGCGGGAGAGGCGACTACAGGGGTGTGAAGCTGCTTATCGTGAACCTGTCTTCTTCGTCGGCCATGCGCTTGTCGTAATCGATGAACACCTCCGCAGGGTAGCCGAACGTCTCGTCGTAGGAGACTTCGATGCGGGCGGCGCCCTGCGTGATGGCGTCCTGGATGAGGGCGAACAGGCCCTCAATGGGAACGAAGCGTTCCGGCGCGGGAATTGGTCCAGCATTGGGAGCCACTGCGCTCACAGCGACTACGTTGCCGCCCCCCACGGTTACCTGCGTGTCCGCCCGGTAGTCCTCAGGGCAGAAGCACGTCCACGCGCCGGTGTAGGTGTAGTCGGCGATGCCGGAGTTCTCCCACCGTTCCCGGGCCTGCAGCAGGGCCGCCTGAGCCGAGTCGAGGGCGCTTGCCGTAGGGGTCGCCGCGGGGGCTATGGCTGTCGGTGCGGACGTTGCCGTTGGAGGCGTTGCTGTTGGCGCAGGGGTGGCCGCCGGGGGAGACGCGGCGACCGTAGGGGTGGCTGCCGGCGGAAATGGTGTGGGCGCAGGGGTTGGGTCAGCGGTTCCACACGCTGCCATGGACACGAGCGCTGCCGCGCAGGCGACCGCGATGCTCATCTGCTTGATCACCTCCGCCTCCTCTGTCGCTGATCTCTCAATAGCTACTACGAGCACAGGCGCTCAAACGTTCCCTGACTGTCCCGCGTGCCGTTGCGGGCATCCTTACCTTTCCGGCGGCAGCGGTAGCGGATCAGGATGCCGTGGCGTGCGGCCGCGGAGTAACCTCGATGCCGACGGGAATCGGACAGCTCGGGGGTGACTCATGATTCTTCCAACCGCCGCCGCCCAGAGTCTCGGCACCGAAACCGCGTTCGAGGTCCTGGCCCGGGCGAACAAGCTCGCCGCCGAGGGTCGCTCGATCATCAACCTCGGGATCGGCCAGCCCGACTTCGCCACGCCCGAAAACATCGTTCGGGCAGGCCAGCGCGCCCTCGCCGAAGGGAAGCACGGATACACGCCCGGCGCCGGCATCCCCGAATTGCGCGAGGCTGTTGCCCGTGATCTCAAGCGTCGCCACGGCGCCGAGGTTGACCCGGAGACCGTGCTGATCACGCCGGGGGCGAAGCCGGTCATGTTCTTCGCGGCGCTGCTCATGGGCGAGCCCGGCGCGGAGATCATGTATCCCAATCCCGGATTCCCGATCTACGAGTCGGTCATCCGTTTCTCAGGCGCGACGCCCGTCCCCATCGAGCTGCATGAGGCCAGTGGCTTCACCTTCGACCCGGACCAGGTGCTCAGCCAGATCAACGAGCGCACCCGGCTCATCATCCTCAACAGCCCCGCCAATCCAACCGGCGGCGTGTACACGCGCGAGCAGGTCGAGCGGCTGGTGCAGGGGCTCGAACGGTGGCCTGACGTGGTCATCCTCAGCGACGAGATCTACTCCCGCATCCTCTACGGGGGGCGCCAGCACCAGTCCTGGCTCAACTACCCGCAGCTCCGCGACCGCCTCATCGTGCTGGACGGCTGGAGCAAGACGTACGCGATGACCGGGTGGCGGCTCGGCTACGGCGTCTTCCCGCCCGACCTCTTCCCGTTCGCCGAACGCCTCGCGATCAACAGCTACAGCTGCCCCAACGCCGCAACCCAGTACGCGGCCATCGAAGCCCTCGATGGTCCCCAGGGGCCCGTCGATGTCATGACTGCGGCGTTTGATGAGCGCCGCAAGGTCATCGTCAAGGAACTGAACAAGGTGCCTGGGGTCAGTTGCGTCGATCCGGGCGGCGCGTTCTACGCCTTCCCCAACATCTCCGGAACCGGTATCGACGCCCGCACCCTGCAGGAACGCCTGCTTGAAGAGGCCGGGGTCGCCGTCATCGCCGGGACCAGCTTCGGACACCTCGGCGAGGGCTACCTGCGCTTCAGCTACGCCGCCTCCCTTGAGGAGATCGTCGAGGGGGTGGACCGCATGCGGACCCTCCTGGCGAACAGCTAGGCGGCACAATCCGGTCAGGCTTACCCAACGTATTCATCAGGGAAAGGCCGCCTGCACGGGACGTGCCACAGGGCCGCCCGCTCGCGTACCCTCGACACATGACCGACGCACCGAGTGCCGCCGACGCCACGACGGTCGTGACTGTCTACCCCATGACTGGGCGGCAACTCTTCTTCAACGTCCCGCACGCCATCTGCGAGGAGTGTGACCTCACCGTCCGCCTCGTCCAGCGCGTCGCTGACGATCTCCCCAATGTCGAGGTTCGCATCAAGCCCTGGTTCAACAACGTCTTCGATGCCCTGCGACGAGGGGGTTGGCACCCGCCTGTCGTGACGATCGATGGCAAGGTCACGACGCAGGGAGTCGTCCCCGACGAAGACGGTCTCCGCCGCGCTCTCGCCAATGACGGCTGACCGGGCGGTCGCTACCGGCCCAGCCGCCCCACCAGGGGAGGTTCCCCGCACCCTTCTCGGCGGCTATTTCGGCGTCAGCTCCCCTCGCGAATGGCTGAGAGCCTGGGTAGCCATCCTTGTCCTCCTCGGGCCTGCGAGGCTCGTGCTTCGCCTCGCCGCCGTGCTGCCGAACCGCTCCGCCCAGCGGGTAGCCGAGCGCTGGTGGGCCAGGCTCGCCGCCCGCCTCCTCCGTCTGCGCGTCCACACCAGTGGTCTCGAACACATCGACCCCGATGAGCGCTACGTGGTCGTCTCCCTCCACGAGGGGTTCGCCGACGGTCTCGCCCTCCTCCACCTGCCCCTCTCGCTCACCGCCGTCGCCCGCGACGAGCTCGTCGACTTCCCCCTCCTTGGTGACCAACTTCAGCGCGGGCGGCACCTCTTCATCCCTCCCGAGCGCCCCTTCCAGGCCGCCCGCGCCCTCCTGCGCGAGGCCCGCGCTGCCATCGAGGCCGGCGATAGCGTCCTCTGCTTCCCCCAGGGCTCCATACTCGGCATCGAGCTCGCCTTCCAGCCGGGGGCGTTCAACCTCGCCCGCCGCCTGGGCCGCCCGCTCCTCCCGATTGTGGTTACTGGCGGCCACCGTGTCTGGGAGCACCCCTTCACTCCCACCCTGCGCTTCGACCAGTCCATGTCCGTCACCGTGCTCCCCCCCGTCCCGCCCGGCGAAGCCGTTGGCCGTCGGGCGGCGATCGAGTCGCATATGAAGCAGCTTGCCCTCTCCAGCCCCACGCCCCCTCGCCGCTTCGACCCCGCCCGCGACGGTTACTGGGACGCCTATCGCTACGAGGTCGACCCCTCCTTCCCCGATCTCGCCGAGCGAGTCGCCAGCCATCGCCGGGCCGGCGCCTCGTAGCCATCCCGCCGCACCGGGTCAGTGCTGGTCGAACTCCACCAGCAGGTCCCCTACTGAGCGGATGCTGCTGCCGCGCTTGCGCGCCTTGATGGTGTCCATCGGTTCGTCCGCGAGCCGCGGCGACTTCATCACGCGCAACAGCTCCTGGGCCCCCACGATCGCCTCCCGTCGCGCAAGCTGATAGCCGATGCAGAAGTGCCGGCCGAGCATCGTCATGATCACGCGGATCGGGAGCTGGCTCGTGAACTCCTGTGTGAGGTTCACCCGCCCCCTGTCCGCGAATGCCTCGACCAGGTCACGCGCCACCTCGCGAACGATGGGCGTGAACGCGTCCAGCTTGCGGCCAACCAGCGCATCGCCAACGAGGTTGCGCTGCTCGGCGTGCTCGGCGCCGCCGAGACTGAGCATCGTCTGTCCGAGCACCCCGTCGGTCTCGTAGCTGTGGGGACGCGTGCCGAACGCTTCCTCGTCCCGGAACGCCTCGACGAGGTCCCAGTACCGCGTGACATGCCACTGGTTATGCAGGCGGTCGTGGTAGACCGGGTGGTAGGTGCGCAGCCGGCGGTAGAGCGGGTACGGGTCGGCCAGGAAGCCGGGCGAGTCGAACTCGCTCGCATCGATGATGCGCTCGTCGTCCGGGGTCGATGCTGCAGGTGAAGACGTGGTCTGCGACATGGCTTCCTTCCTCGAGTTCGCCCCATCCTGGACGACCCCAGTGCGGTGCCCGTATTCACGCCCAGTGTGCGCCATTCGTGAGGGCGTTGGGCGGCGCGGGCTTCCGGGCTGCGCACAGGCGACCGCTCGGGGAGAATGCTGACCACCCGAGTTCGCCTGCGGGTCTCCTTGCGCCAACGATCCCGGGGATAGTCCGAACACCAGGAAATGATAGGCATGCACATAACGCTCAAGTCGGTGGGAACCCTCATCTGCCTCACCCTGATGGTGGTCGTGCTGGTGGCATGCGGCTCCGACCCCGAGACCAGCCCCGAAGCGTCACCCACCGCCACGACTGCCGTGGAGCAGACGCCCGTTTCCACGCCCGAACCCACGCCCGCAGCCACGCCAACGGCCACGCCCGTTCCCGAGACGCCCACCGCGACACCGGAGCCCACGGTCACTCCCGCGCCGGAGGTCATCGGCCCCGATGGCAACCTGATCTTCGATCCGGCCGTGGTCCGCGGCACCCTCAGCAACGGCATGGCCTACTACATCAGGCACAACCAGGAGCCGCGCGAACGGGCCCACCTGTCGCTGGTCGTGAAGGCCGGTTCGGTCCTCGAAGAAGAGGAACAGCGGGGGCTGGCCCACTTCGTCGAACACATGGCCTTCAACGGCACCGAGCGCTTCGCCAAGCAGGAGATCATCGAGTACCTCGAATCGATTGGCTCCAGCTTCGGCGCCCACCTGAACGCGTACACGAGCTACGACGAGACGGTCTATTTCCTCGAAATCCCGACCGACGACCCCGAGATCCTCGAGAAGGCGTTCCAGATCCTCAGCGACTGGGCCTACGCCATCAGCTTCGATCCGGAAGAGGTCGAGTTGGAGCGCGGCGTGGTGCTGGAGGAGTGGCGCCTCGGCCAGGGATTCGACTCCCGCTGGCGGGACGGTATCTACCAGGCCCTGTTCGGCTCCTCGCGCTATTCCGAGCGAAGCCCCATCGGTCTTCCCGAGGTCATCGAGACCGCCCCGGTCGAGCAACTGCGCGCCTACTACGAGCGCTGGTACCGCCCCGAACTGATGGCCCTCGTGGCCGTCGGCGACTTCGACCCCGATTTGATCGAGGCCAAGATCACGCAGTACTTCGCGCCGCCCCCAGAGGGCGAGGCGCAGCAGGAGCGGGCGGCGGTCGCGCCGCCGGCCACCCTGCCCGCGTTCGAGGTTCCGGGACACGAGGAACCCCGTATCGACATCTTCACCGACCCGGAGGCGCCCGGCACCCAGCTGATTCTCGTGCAGAAGACGCCGCCGGATGCCGGGCGGGACCTCTCCGCATTCAGGCGCTTCGTGGCCCAGCAGTTGGCCTTCCAGATGTTGAACGCGCGGCTGTTCGAACGCGGCCAGGTTGCCGACCCACCCTACCTGTGGACGCAGGGCGGACAGGGAGGGTTCGTGAGACCGACCGATATCGTGACCTTCTCCGTCGTGACCGAGCAGGACGGCATCGAGGCGGGATTCGCGGCCCTCCTGGAGGAGCTGCAGCGCGTGCGCCAGCACGGCTTTACCGCCAGCGAGCTGGCCCGCGAGAAGATCAACCTGCTGAGCTCAGTTGAGAGCCGCTACAAGGAGCGCGACCAACGGGATTCGGGCCTGTTGGTCAGCGAGTACCGTGCCCATTTCCTGACGGGGACCCCGGTTCCCGGCGCGGAAGCGGAGTGGGAGCTGTACCAGCAGGTGCTGCCGCAGGTCTCGCTCGAAGAGGTCGATGCGCTGGCCGAGTCCTGGTCGGAAACGCGGGACACCGTGCTGCTCGTGCTCCGGCCCGAGGATCCCGAGGCCAGCACCGACGAAGTCCTGAGCGCGACCATGGCAGCGCAGCTCGAGGGCGCCAACGCGCTGCAGGTGGAGGCCTACGAGGACGACTTCGATGACCTCCCGCTGATGGCGGCGCTCCCAACCCCGGGGACTGTCACCGCGGAGGCGCAGATCGAGTCGATCGATGCGGTGCGGTGGACGCTCTCGAACGGTATCACCGTCATCGCCAAGCAGACTGACTTCCAGAACGACGAGGTGCTCTTCACCGCGTTCAGCGCGGGCGGCCACTCCCTCGCCTCCGACGAGGACCACGTGTCCGCCCTCTACGCCGCCGACATCGCCTCTGGCAGCGGCGTCGGCCTGCACGACAGCGTCACGCTGGACAAGCTGCTGGCAGGCAAGCGGGTGTCGGTTGCCCCCTATATCAGTGCGCTCTTCGAAGGACTGAGCGGCACTGCCTCGCCCGAGGACCTGGAGACCCTGTTCCAGCTGATCACGCTTTACGTGACCGAGCCCCGCTTCGATGAGGCCTACTTCTCCACGTACGAGGCGAGGCTGCGCACCAACGCGGAGGGTCGTACGGCCGACCCAGATTCCGTGTTCTTCGACAAGGCGACCAGCGTTCTGAGGCAGGGCCACTTCCGGTCCCGGACCCTCACCCTGGACCTTCTCGCTGAGCTCGACTTTGAGCGCGCGCAGACGGTCTACGCCGACCGCTTCGCGGACTTTGGCGATGCGACCTTCGTGTTCGTTGGCGCATTCGACTGGGATGAGCTGCGTGACCTCACCAGCCGCTACCTCGCCAGCCTCCCCAGCACCGGGCGCGCCGAGGAGTGGGTCGACCACAACATCGACCCACCGCCCGGGGTGGAGGAGCACGTCGTCCGCAAGGGCATCGAACCCCGCAGCCAGACGATCCTGATCTACGCGGGAGACGCGCAGTGGAGCCGCGAGGAGGCGCTCACCGTAACGGTGGCGGGTGAGATCCTTGGCACCCGCCTCCGCGAGCGCGTGCGCGAGGAGCTGGGCGGCACCTACGCCATCGGCGTCAGCGCCAGCATCAACCTGCTCCCTGACTCCGAGTACCTCCTGTACGTCCTCTTTGGCAGCGACCCCGCCCGCGTGGAGGAGCTCACCGCGGAGGTGGAGGTGGAGATCGCCTGGCTCCGCGACGGAGGCGAGCAAAGCTACCTCGACACCGTCAAGGAACAGTTCCGGACTTCCCGCGAGGAGCAGCTCCGCGAGAACAGCTTCTGGCTCGGCCAGATCGGGGACGCAACACAGCGGGGCGAGTCCCTCGACGTGATTACCGGCTTCGACCAGCGGTTGGAATCACTGACATTGGAGGAGGTTGCCGCCGCCGCCCGGCGCTACCTGCCCGACGACCGCTACATCCACATCGTGCTGCTTCCGGAGGACGAATAACCCGTCGCTTCGCCCTGCTGCCGTGGGCTGGCGGCTTGACCGGGCGTGCAGGGCGCTGGTAGGCATACGCCATCACCTTCGGGGAGGCAGACGGATGGGCAAGTACCTGCTGCAAGCGAGCTACACACAGGACGGCCTCGCGGGCCTGGTCAACGAGGGGGGAACCGGTCGTAAGGCCGCCCTCGCCGAGACGATCGAGGGCGCTGGTGGCTCCCTGGAGTCGCTCTACTACGCCTTCGGCAAGAACGACCTCTTCATTATCGCCGACCTGCCCGATGACGCGGCTGCCACCGCGGTTTCCCTGACCATCGGTTCGGCCGGCGCCCTCAGTGTCAGCGTTACCGTCCTGGTCACGCCCGAGACCGTGGACGAGGCCATCGCCCGCAACGTGCCCTACCGACCGCCCGGGGCCTGAGCCGGGGCCCGGCGGCCCCAGACCGGGCCCTTCACGCCTCTGGCCGCGTGAGCGCCGTTACCTCAGGCGGCATTCGATTTCGTGTAGGCTCCCACACGCTTTAGAACGTACAGGGAAGGGCTATGCCATGGTCGCGAAACTCCGTTCCTACCGGCTTCCCGCCACCATCCTCGCCTTCACCGCCATAGGAGCGGCCGCTCTCTTCCTGGGCCGTCCCGCCATCGCGCAGGCGGCGGGAGTCGAGGGCGAGACCGAGTTCGTCCTCAACACCTTCGCCTTCCTCATCTGGGGCGCACTGGTGATGTGGATGTGCGCCGGATTCACGATGCTCGAGTCCGGCTCCGTGCGAACCAAGAACGCCTCCATGATCTGCCTCAAGAACATCGGCCTCTACTCGATCGCGGGCCTCGCCTACTTCGTCATCGGCTACAACCTCATGTACGTCGATGTGGTCGGCGACTTCATCGGCTCGTTCAACCTCCTCTACGAGTCCTCCGAAGCCGAGCGCGCTCTCATCGACGGGAATGGCGACGCTGCCGCCGTCGTCGTCGAGGCCGTCGTCGAGAACGGCCACGCGACCATGTCCGACTGGTTCTTCCAGATGGTCTTCGTCGCGACCGCCGCCTCCATCGTGTCGGGGGCGCTGGCTGAGCGGGTGAAGATGTGGCCCTTCTTCCTCTTCACCCTCATCCTCACCGCGGTTATCTACCCCATCGTGGGGGCGTGGACCTGGGGTGGCGGCTGGCTCGCCGACCTCGGCTTCCAGGACTTCGCCGGCTCCACCATCGTGCACGGCGTGGGGGGCTGGGCCGCCCTCGCCGGCATCCTCGTGGTGGGACCGCGCCTCGGCAAGTTCCGCGCCGATGGGTCCGTCAAGCCAACCCCGCCCTCAAACATCCTCGTCGTCACCCTCGGCGTCTTCATCCTCTGGTTCGGCTGGTTCGGCTTCAACGGCGGCTCGCAACTCGCCCTTTCGAGCGCCTTCGATGCCGTCTCCATGAGCCATGTGCTGGTCAATACCAACCTCGCCGCCGCAGCTGGGGTCATGTCCGCCCTTGCCATCTCCCGCTTCGTGCTCAGGCGCATCGACCTGTTCGCCGGCCTCAACGGGGCCATCGCGGGGCTGGTGTCCATCACCGCCGGCCCCACGATGACCGACCACTGGTGGGCGATCGTCATCGGCGCCATCGGCGGCCTGATCTGCACCCTCGGCATCAGGCTCCTCGAGAGGCTCAAGCTCGATGACGTCGTCGGCGCCGTCCCCGCCCACCTCTTTGCCGGTATCTGGGGAACGCTGGCGGTGTGCATCGCAGCCGGCGGCGACTTCGGCGCCCAGATCGCCGGCGTGGCTGCGATTGGCGCTTTCGTGTTCACCGCCGCGTGGCTTGTCTGGAAGGGGCTGGCCCTCACGGTAAATGTGCGTGTTTCCTTCGAGGCGGAGCAGCTCGGCCAGGACACCGCCGAGCTCGGCATCGAGGCCTACCCCGAGTTCGTCCTCATGCCCGAGGAGTTCCCGGAGATGCCCGCCCCGCCTCCACCCCCGCCGGAGCCCGAGGAAGCTCCCGCAGAGGCGTAACGTCCACGCGTGCGACACTGTTTGCACCATGCCGAAGACGATCAACATCCGGAACGTTCCCGACGAGGTGCATCGGGAGGCGAAGGTGAGAGCCGCCCGCGCACGGATGAGCCTTTCCGCCTATGTGTTGCGGGAGCTGGAGCGGTCGCTTGAGTCGCCCCCGGTGGAAGAACTCCTGGCCCGTCTCCGGGAACAGGCGCCTGTCAGGCCCTCGGAGTCCCCGGCTGAGATAATTCGCGCGCAGCGAGATGCTGGATAGTCGACACTGGTGGTTGCCGCAGGTCTCCACCCGGTCAGGCCGCTTACACCCGCTCTGCCGGACGTTGTCCGCCAGCCGTGTAGCATTGACGCGTCAGGGAGGCGCTAGACACTAATGCTGAGATTCGCCGAAGAGATCATCCTACTTCTGCTCCGTGACGAGGACGGGACCTTCGTCCATGCGCCCAACTGGTCCGTGGACCGCGCCCTCGCCGGCGCCGTGCTGATGGACCTGGCCCTCGAGAACCGCATCGACACCGATCTCGAGAACCTCGTCCTGGTCGACTCTACCCCTATCGGCGACAGCCTCCTCGACCCCACCCTCGCCGAAATCGCCAGCGATGAGACGCGCGATCCCCGCTACTGGGTCGAGAAGGTAGCCCAGCGCGCCCCCGAACTCCGCGAGGAGGCCCTCCGCCGCCTCGTCGAGGGCGGCATCCTTGAGCGCAACGACGACCGCTTCCTCTGGGTCTTCCGCTCCCGCCGCTACCCCATGGTTGATGGCAAGGCCGAGCGCGAAGTGAAGCTCCGCATCATGGGCATCCTCTTCAGCGAGGAGATCCCGGACCCGCGCGACGTCGTCATCATCTGCCTCGTCGACGCCTGCCGGATCTTCCGCGAGCTGCTCTCCAAGCGGGAGCTGGATCAGGTCACGCCCCGCATCGAGCAGGTGCGCAAGCTCGACCTCATCGGTCAGGCCATGTCCCAGGCCATCCGCGACATCGAGGTCTGGATCACCACCGCCCAGATCGAAGGGCGGATGCTCTACTAGCCAGGGGGCCGCGCACGACACCCTCCCGGGAAGACTTGATTGAGCACTGGCTGCTGGAAGAGCAGCAGCCTTTCTCTGGCTGGGACTTCTCCTACCTCGATGGCCGCATGGACGAGGGTCGCGAGCCCTGGTCGTACCTCGACCGCGCCGCCGAGCTCATGGGGCGCGCATCGTCCGTGCTCGACATGGACACGGGCGGCGGCGAGAAGCTCCTGAGCCTGCGCGACCACTGGCCCGCGAAGGTGGTCGCCACGGAGGGCTACCCACCGAACGTCGAGCTGGCCACCGAGCGACTGTCAGCCTCGGGGGCCAGGGTCGTCAGGGCCGAGCTCTCCGATACAGCTCCGATGCCCTTCGCCGCTGGCGAATTCGACCTGGTCCTCAACCGGCATGCCGCCTTCAACCCCAGCGAGGTTGGCCGCGTCCTCTCGCCGGGTGGGGTCTTCCTCACGCAGCAGGTGCATGGCATGTGGGCCTGGGACCTGCTGGACGCGTTCGGAGCGAAGCCACAGTGGCCAGACGCGACGGCGGAAAAGTACGCGCCGCTGCTGGAGGCCGCCGGCCTGACGGTCGTGACCCTTGAGGAGTGGGAAGGGCGCCTGGTGTTCAGCGACGTGGGCGCGATCGTCTACTACCTGAAGGCCACCCCCTGGGAAGTCCCCGGCTTCTCGGTGAAGACCCATCTCCGCTACCTGCTCGCCCTCCAGGAGCGTGTGGAAGCGGGTGGCGAGCTGGCGTTCTATGCGGCGAAGTACCTCATCGAGGCGACGAAGCCGTAGGCCTGTCGCCCTGGCTGCGCGCCCAGCGCGCGAGCGCTTTGGCGGGGTCCGCCAGCTCCGCGACCGACTCGTACCAGGAGTCGCGCCACCCCTCTCGCGGCAGCCCCGTGAACAGCATCAGGTTGAGCGGGTAGTTCTCGCTGTCCGTTGCCCGGCGGAAGTCATCCCGGAACAGGAACGTCGGCTTCCCCAGCGCAATCGCCATCCCCAGTTCGACCATCACGCCCTCGTCCGGCGGCACCCCGTTCACGACCGCGAAGATGCCATCCGACTCGCGGACATCCCGGAAGTCCGCCTGCCCGATGCGCCACGCCCAGTCCTGCTCCGCCCGGTCGACCTGGTTGTTCCGCGCGAACGGCTCCCACACCTCCAGCCCTAGCCCCTCCAGCGCCGCCACAAGCTGCGGCAGCAGCAACGTCTTCTGCTGCTCCGAAAACCCGTACGGACTCGCCAGGTAGATGGTCTTGGGGCGCCGTTCGGGGGTCGTCATCGCGGTCGCCAGTATAGGCGTCGACCACTGAGCCCTTGTGTCCCCCTGCTACCGTGCCCCCATGCGCGCCGGGACAGGTTCCTGAACCCGGAACGGTAGGAAATGGGGGGCGCCAGCCCGCTGTCCCCACTGAGGCTCCTCGAAGCGCCTCCGAAGTCGAAACCACCCGGGGCGATGCCACCAAGACCCCACCCCAGTTCAGCGCTGCGGACTCCGGCAGCAGTGGAAACTCCCCGCCTCCCTGGGCCACCGGCCTCCTGGCGAGTCTCTTGGCGGCTCTAACAGAAACTCTCGTAACGCTCGGCGTCGTAGCCCTCCGCCGCCGCGCACGCCAAACCTGAGCGGCCGTCAGGCCGCCCAGGCGAAACGAACCTTGTTTCGGAAGACCCCTAGACCGGGACCGCGATCTTCGCGAACTCGCCGCTCAGGTCGGCCGGGCCGCGATAGAGTGCCTGGAACTCCCGCGTCTGGATGTACCACTGCCCGTCGATGCGCGTGTACGTATCGACGTAGCAGATGGAGTTCATCGAACGCGAGCCATCGGCCATGTTCAGGAACTCGCCCATGTACCAGCGGCCCCGCGCCGTGTCGCCGGTCACGTCGTCGACGACGCCCGAGTACACGTGCATGTAGACGTTGGGGATGCTGCCCATGATCTGCGTCCAGAGCGGCACCATCACCTCGCGGCCCTTATGGACCTCGCCCACGTTCCACTCGCCGTCCGGCGCCCACGTCTGGCCCCAAGCCTCCGCATCGAAGCGGTTGACCGCGTCGACGTAGCGCTCGGCCACCATGCGGATGGCGGTGTAGTCCTCAACTGTCGGTTTACCCATTGCGTTTTCTCCTGTTTCGTTTTGCCCTGTGCGCCCAGCGCCAGCGGACCGCTGATTGTTAGTGATGTTCCCAGGCCATGTAGGGGTAGAAGTTCCCGTGCAGGTCGTCGCCGCTGTAGAGCAGCTCGTGCGTCCGCTTCGCGAACCGCCACTCCCCGTCGACGCGCACGAGGTGATCCTCGTACACGGTCACGCCGGCCATGCGCGTGTCCTCGCCGATCTGCACGTCCTCCGTGTGGTACCAGCGCGCCGTGGCAGTGTCGCCATTCACGTTATCCACCACCCCCGAGTTCACGAGCATCACCACCGCCTGGATGTCGGACATGGCCCGTTCCCAGAACTGGGCCAGTTGCGCGCGTCCCCGTGGCGGGTTGTCGCCCCCGTATTCCCAAACGCCGTCCGGCGCCCACGTCTCGATCCACGCCTCCGCATCGCGGCGGTTGATGGCGTCGACGTAGCGCTCGCAGAGCTGGCGAATGGCCGAATACTCGTCCGGCATGGGACGCGCAATGCTACAGGGTTCGAGCCAGCGTCGGGAGTGCGGCGGCGTCAGTCCCCGGCGTGCTCGGGGAACGCTTCCGACGCCCCCTCGCGCAGTTCCTCGTCCGAGATGGGCTCGACCGCCGAGATGATCGACCAGTGATGCCCGAAGGGGTCACGCAGGCGCCCGTACAGCGCCCCCCAGAACTGTCGCTCCAGCGGCATTGTCACCTCAGCCCCCGCCGCCACCGCCCGCTCCCACAGCGCCTCCGGCTCGTCCACAGACAGGTGGAGGGTGACCGGACTCCCGCCCAGCGCTTCCGGCGTCGAGCCCTCCGTCGGGCTCTCCGGGAAGTCGTCCGAGAGCATGATCAACCCGCCGTTCAACGCCACCTCCGCGTGCATGACCTTCTGGCCATCGGGCGTCAGCGCCCGCTCGATCTCCTCCGCTTCGAACGCCTCCACGTAGAACGCGATCGCCCCTGCCGCGTCGCTCACGGTCAGGTAGGGCGTCAGGGGCGGGTAGGGACGGGACTCGGCGTCAGCGGACATGGACGTGCCTCCGGCGGGCAGTCTAGCGGCGGCACTTGGACAGTGCCGCCGCCAGCGGGCACGATCGGGCCATCCACTCTCGCGAGGCGCCAACCATGAGCACCACCCCACTCGAAATCCTCCGCTCCGGACTCACCTCCATGCACGGCCTGCTCAACCAGGCCGTCGGCGACATGACCCTCGAACAGCTCAACTACCGCCCCGCCGAGGGCGGCCTCAGCCCCTTTTTCAGCCTCTGGCACTACGTCCGCACCGAGGACAACATCGTCAACTTCATCGCCCAGAGCAGACCCACCGTCTGGCTCGAGGGCGGCTACGACCAGCGCTTCGGCCTGCACCGCACCTCCCAGGGCACCGGCATGCCCGAGGAAGAGGCCAAGGCCATGCTCCTTAACGACCTCGAAGGCTGGCGCGAGTACCAGCCCGCCGTCTGGCAGGCCACCGACGACTACCTCGCCGAGATGTCACCCGACGAGTTCGACACGCGCACCGTCACTATCAAGCCCCTCGGGGAGATGTCGCTCTGGCAGGGCCTGAACGGCGTCTGCCTGAGCCACGGCTATCGCCACGCCGGCGAGATCGAGTACGCGCGCGGTATCCTCGGCCTCGGCGGCCTCACCATCTAGCCGGTTCCTGGCCGGAACCGGTCCCTACTCCTCGTCCTCGTCCTCGTCCTCGTCCTTGCCCCGTGACTCCAGCACGGCGATACGCCGGTCGAGGCTGCGCAGCGAGTAGCGGATGATCGCCATGGTCACGAAGAAGTCGAACCACAGCATCACCGCGCCCACGATGATGAAGGCGTCCTTGACGATCTGGTGGTTCACCAGCAGGGCCGCGAGGATGAAGGCGATGCCCACTCCTGAGAGGAGCGAGGGCACCACGATGAGTGCCCCGCCTACCGTCCGCCGGACCGTCATGCGCTCTCCCCCAGGCGCGCGCTCTCCCGCGCCAGCAACCCCAGTCCCATGGGCCCCATCGCCAACGCCTCACGATGGAAGGTCGTCAGGTCGAAGGCGTCGCCGAGGCTCTGGCGCGCCGCTTCACGCGCGGCCAGCCAGGCCCGCTCCCCGACCTTGTAGCTGATCGCCTGCCCCGGAAGCCCGAGGTAGCGGTCGATCTCGCTTGCGATGAAGTCCTCCGGGAAGTGGCTCCGCGTCTTCGCGAACTCATCCCCGAGTTCCGGCGTCCACACCTCGCCCGGGTGGAAGGGCTGCCCCTCCGGGATTGGCAGCTCGAGGTGCATCCCGATGTCGATGATGACGCGCACGCTCCGCAGTGCCTGCGAGGCGAGCAGTCCCATCTTGTAGTCGGGTACCTCGAAGTAGCCGAGCTCGCCCATGAGCCGTTCGGCGTAGAGCGCCCAACCCTCGACATAACCGGAGCAGTCGCCCAGCAGCCGCTGGAAGCGGGACAGGTCGAGCAGGCGCGTGTTGCCCCGCTCCAGGTGATGCCCGGGAACGCCCTCGTGGTACGCGATGGAGACCTCGCCCCAGAGGGGGAAGCGCGTCTTGCCGCCCGTCGGGTACCACGTCCGCCCGGGCCGCGAGAAGTCCTCCGAGGGGCTCGTGTAGTACATCGCGAGCGCGCCTCCCGGGGGCGCGATCATCGCCTCCAGCCGCTGAAGCTTCTCCGGGATATCGAAGTGCGTGCCGTTCAGGTCGGCGATCGTGCGTTCCTGCAGGTCCTGCATCCACTGCCGGAACTCCTCCACCCCCTCGATGGAGCGTGCGGGGTCCGTTTCAAGCACGACCTTCGCCGCCTCGACGCCCTCGCCGGGCGCGATCTGCTCCGCCGCCTCCTCCATCTCCCGCCCGATGCGATGGATCTCGTCCCAGCCCCAGTCGTAGGTCTCGCGCAGGTCCAGCTCGCAGAGGTTGTAGGAGCGTGCGTAACGGGCGTACCGCTCCTCCCCGACCGCGTCGCGTTCGGCGGCGCGGGGCAGGTAGGTATCCCGCAGGAAACCTCCGAAGGCGCCGTAGCTCTCGCCGGCCGCGGTCGCCGCGGCGTCCAGGTCGCGACGCAACCGGTCGGAGACGCCCTCCCCCGCCCGGCCCACGAAGTCGGTGAAGAAGCCGCCATCACCGCTGCCCGCCCACGTCTCGCACTGCTTCAGGCACGCCTCGACCTGCCGGCGGGGAGCCGCGCGACCCGCTTCCAGCCCTGCCTCCAGGGTCGTGCGGTAGCCCGCCAGCGCCTCGGGCAGGCGCGCCAGCCGCCGCGCGATCGTCGCCCAGTCGGCCTCGTCCGCGGTGGACATCAGGTCGAAGGTGCCGCGCAGCCCCTGCATCGGCGACGCAAGCACGTTGAGCCCGGCCAGGTAGTCGCCCGTCTCGTGCAGCTCGATGTCGATGGTGAGCGCTTCGCGCATCACCTCGCGCAGGATGCGGTCACCCTCGGCTTCCAGCGGCAGCGCCTCGAGCTGCGCGAGCGTGTCCCTCGTGTGGCGGTCGCGCTTGTCGAAGCCCTCGACCGAGTAGTCCGTGAGCTTGTCCTCGTGCCCGGCGATGCCCAGGCTCGTGGCGGCGTTGGGATGGAGCGCCGCCAGCTCCTCGACATAGGTGTCCCCGAGATCGGTAATGGCTGACATCAGCGTCCTAGCTTGCCACCGTCCCGCCGGGACCGCGAGGGATCGCGCGCAGGCTGACTGTGCTGCTCGCCCCACCGGTCGGTGGCGACGAGCCGGTCGAGGGGCTGGCGGCGCTGTTCGCGCTGATCTCGCTTCTGCAGGTCTTCCGGCAGCGACTCAGCCGGCCCGGGGAACCCGATTGCGAACACCACGAGGATGCGCAGCTCCCCGGGAGCCCCGAATGCCTCGCGGACGCCGGCTTCGTCGAAGCCCGCCATCGGGTGCGCGATGAGCCCCAGCGCCGTCGCCTGCGCCATCAGGTTCCCCGCCGCGATGCCCGCGTGGAACGACCAGAGGGCGCGTTCCTCGCCGTACGAGTCCGCGTGCTCGTGGTCGGGCATCGACCCCAGCGCTACCAGCATGGGCGCGGCGGGCGCCCAGTTCCGGTTCCCCTCCGAGAGCGCGGCGAGAAGGGTGGCCCGCACTGCCGCTGACTCCGCCACCAGCAACCGCGTCGACTGCACGTTGCCGTGGCTGGGCGCCACCGAGACCGCTCGCCACAGGAGTTCCTGTGTCTCCGCCGGAACCGCGCGCGGGTCGAAGGCGCGCCGTGCCCGTCTCCCCGCCAGCGCCTCGATCAGTTCCGCCATGCTCCCCCCGGCACGCGATCGTGCCACCCTCCCGGCCCCGGTGCTAGGGTGACGCCCCGTGCCCACCTTCATCGGCCTCGACCTCGCCTGGACCGCCCACCGCGAGAGCGGTATCTGCTGGTTCGAGGGCGAGTCGCCCGACGACGTGCACTGCACCCGCCTCGAAGCGGCCGTCGTCGACCCCGAAGGCCTCGCGGAGGAGCTGGCGGCTATCCGTGGTCCGGCTGTTGTCGCCATCGATGCGCCCCTGCTCTACACCCCGGAACGCTGGGCCGAGCGCGAGGTCGCCCGCCGCTTCGGTCGCTACAAGGCCTCGCCCCACCAGGCCCACTACGCCGTGCGACAGGGCTACACCGCCGGCATCGACCTCGGCGCCGCCCTGGCACGACGCGGCTTCGCCCTCGACCCCGCCCCGCTACTGCGGGGCGAGCGCGACTGCCACGCGGCCGTCGAGCTCTTCCCCCACACGGTCCACGTGCGCCTGTTCGGACTTGCCGAGCGCCTCCCCTACAAGCCGAGAGGCGGCCGCAGTGTGGCCTTCCGACGCGAGGTCATGCAGCAATACCAGGATTACCTGCGCGCGCTCCTCCGGGAGGAAGCCCCGCGTGTCCTCGACCATCCCGATGTCGGGCGCGCCCTCGCACACGAGACGGCGGAAATGGCGAGGGGCGCAGCCCTGAAGCGCCTCGACGACACCCTCGACGGCCTGACATGCGCCCTCTCGGCGTGGCTCCTCTGGAGTAGTCCCGATGGCTGGGAGACGATCGGCGACCTGAACGGGTACATCGTTGCCCCCCGCGAGCGGGAAGCGAGGCGGTAGCGGCTACATCCGCTCCGGGGCGGTCATACCCATCAGGTCGAGCACGCGCCCGAGGGCGATCTTCGCCGCCTGCACCAGCCGCAGCCGCGCCGCCGTCAGGGCGGGGTCGTCCGTGATCACCTTCAGGCCCGGGTCGCCCTGCTGCCGGAAGGCGTCGTTGAAGGCGTGGAACGAGGTAGCCAGCTCCGTGCCGTAGTGGGCCAGGTGCTGAGGCTCGTACGTCGTCGCGACCATCTCGATCACCTCCGACAACCGCAGCATCTCCCGTACCAGCGCCAGCTCGTGTGGTTGCGTCAGCAGCCCCACGTCCCCGCCATCGGGCGTGTGGCCCTCGGTTGAAGCGCGATCGAGGATGCTGGCCAGCCGCGCGTGCGCGTACTGGATATAGAACACGGGGTTCTCGTTCGACTGCTTCACCGCCAGGTCCAGGTCGAACTCCATCTGCGAGCTCGGCGCCCGCAGCAGGAAGAAGAAGCGCGCCGCGTCTGGCCCTACCTCCTCGACCAGTTCGTCCAGCGTGATGATCTCGCCGCCCCGCTTGGAGAGGCGCACGATCTCGTCTCCCCGCTTCAAGGTGACCAACTGGTAGAGGAGCACGTGCAGGGCGTCCGCCCGCCCTACGACCGTCTCCGTCCCCACCAACACGCGAGAAACGTGGCCGTGGTGGTCCGCCCCCCAGACGTCAATGACGAGGTCGAAGCCACGCCCCAGGAACTTGTCGTAGTGGTACGCGATGTCGCTGGCGAAGTACGTGGGGCGCCCATCGGAGCGCACCACCACGTTGTCCTTGTCCTCACCGAGTTCGCTTGAGGTGAGCCACAGCGCCCCCTCGCGCTGGGCCAGGTGGCCGTTCTCACGCAGGCTCGCGATCGCCGTGTCGTAGGCGGAGCTGGCCCCATCGGCGGAGTCTTCGTAGAGCGTGCGCTCGCTGAACCAGCGGTCGTAGTTGGTCCCGAAAGCGGTGAGCGTGCGCCTGATCTGCTCGACCATCAGCTCGATCCCGAGTTCGCGTAGCCCCGCTGCAGGAGGCTCGCCCGGTGCCGCCAGGAAGCGGTCGCCCTCCCGCTCTTGCAGCGTCGCGGCCAGGTCGACCATGTACTCGCCCGGATAGCCCTCCGGGATGGACACGTCGCGCCCGAACTGCTGCTGGTAGCGCGCGTAAAGCGTCTCTGTGAACACGTCCGTCTGCGTGCCCGCGTCATTCACATAATATTCGCGCTCGACCTCGTAACCCGCCGCCCCCAGCGCCGACGCGAGCGTGTCGCCGATCGCCGCCCCGCGTCCGTTCCCGACGTGCAGGGGCCCGGTCGGGTTGGCCGAGACGAACTCGACCTGCGCCCGTTTGCCCGCCCCGAGGCTGCTGTTCGCGAAGGCCGCACCCTGCTCGATGATGCGGTCGACCTCGCCCTGCACGAAGTGCTCGGCCAGGCTCAGGTTGATGAAGCCGGGAGGCGCGATGCGGGGCGCGTCGATGACCTCGCCCGCGGGCAGGTGCGCCGCGATCGCCTCGGCGATGGCCAGCGGCGGCATCATCGCCGAACGCGCGAGCCGCAGCGGCAGCGAGCTGGCGTAGTCCCCGTTCGCCGGATCCCGCGGTCGCTCGATGACCTCGTCCGGCAGGGCGATGTCCGGCAGGCTGCCTGCTTCGATGGCCGCCTGCGCCGCCTCGGTCACGAGCGCGCCCACGCGGTCGCGGAGTGTCGTGTTCTCAGTCACCGCCCAAGCGTATCGCCTCCCGCCCCACCGGGGGAGGGGCTACAGGTCGAACGGGAATTGGTGGTGCTGGGCCAGCGCGGAGAGCTCGCCCACCGCTGCCTGCGCGTGGGCTACGACATCTTCCGGATAGCCGTACTTGAGCCGGTGCTCCTCGAACTCGTCGGCATCCAGCAGCTCAATCGTGCCGCCCGCCCGCACGGTCACGTCGAGGTCGAGGTCGATGTAGCGAATCTCGCCGTCCTCGAACTCGGGCGGTGTGGTCACGTTGCAGTACCAGAGCGCGGTTTCCTCGCCCGGCTCGGCCAGGCGGAAGACGTTGTACCAGCGGTCCCGCCAGAAGTGCACGAAGCTGTCGTAGCGAGAGCGAAACTCCCCGCGGCTCGTAAAGATGGGGCTTCCCGCCGGACCGTGCGCCCGCAGCAGCGACCCGTCGTCCGATATCACGCGCAGATGCTGGATCCAGTGCGCCTCGCCGTCGTACTTGGTGACGCGCAGCAACAGGGGATCGCCGCGGGCGATACGGGTGCTGTTCATGCAGCGATCATACTCCGCGGCAAGCACCCTCGGCGGCCGTTCCGCAAGGAGATGCGAGCGCGGATGTCAGGTGGTGAAGATGAGGCCGAGGACGGTGCCCGCGATGATGGCTGCCGCTCCCAGCCCGACAACGAGGGCGAGATCGGCGGGGCTGTACTCTGCCCGCACGTCGGTGTGCGCCGGCGCGACCTCGGGCATCTCCTGTTCGTTCTCGCTCATGCTGCGCTCCCGGCCCGATTGTGCCGTGCGCCAGCCGTGCGTGCATCCCGTGCAGGGTGTCTGGCTTACGCCGACTTTATATCTCTCTCCCTAGCATTCGTGGCGGCAGGCCAACCCCGCTGCACTCCGGAGGCGGTTTGCTTGATCACTTGCCCCCGATCGTCGACGCTCGAAGCGGTTCCCTCGAGTGCGCTAACAGGAGACTCCATGACAGTTGACGGAAGAGAGCCGGATCTGGTCATCGATGCCACCGGTGTAATGAAGACGTACGACACCGGCGAGGTCCAGGTCCAGGCCCTGCGCGGCGTCGACCTGCTGGTGCCGCGCGGCGAAATGGTCGCCGTCATGGGTCCCTCCGGCTGTGGCAAGACCACCCTCCTGAACTGCCTCTCCGGCCTCGACACCTTCGACGCGGGCCAGGTGCTCATCAACGGCGAGGACATCACCCGTATGGCCGACAACGAGAAGACCGAGTTCCGCGCCCAGGGCATGGGCTTCGTCTTCCAGACCTACAACCTGCTTCCCGTCCTCTCCGCCGTCGAGAACGTTGAGCTCCCGCTCATCGTCTCCGGCACGCGGCCCCGCGATGCCCGCGAGCTCGCCCTCTCCGCGCTTGAGCGGGTCGAACTGCGCGAATACGCCAATCACCGTCCGGGCCAGCTCTCCGGCGGTCAGCGACAGCGTGTCACGGTCGCGCGGGCCGTCGTCAACAGGCCCTCGATCGTGTGGGCGGACGAGCCCACCGGCGCCCTCGATTCGGCGACCGCGGGCGGCATCATGGACCTGCTCGTCGAGCTGAACGCGAACTCGGACCAGACCCAGGTCATCGTCACGCACGCGCCCGAGGTCGCGGCCCGCTGCCACCGCACGATCTACATGGCCGACGGCCTCATCGAACGCGAGGAAGCCATCCGCCCCCTCGCCCCCGCCCCGGCCTAGCCCGCAGCCATGGAAGAACTCTTCGGCGTCTCCATGAACACCATCGCCACGGTGGTGATCGCCATCACGCTCGTCATCTTCGCCCTGCTGGCGTGGGTGGCCTTCCGCAACCCCGTCATGTTCAAGACGGGCCTTCGCAACATCCCCCGCCGCCGCGCGCAGACCACCCTCATCATCTTCGGCCTGATGCTGGCGACCGTCATCATGACCGCCGCCTTCGGCACCGGCGACACCGTCTCCAGCACGGTCACCGACGACATCTACGAGCTGACCGGTGAGACGGACATGCTCATCGTCTGGGACGAGGAGGGGTCCCCCCGCCCCGAGGACGAGCGGGTCATTCCCCTTGAGGACATCGCGGCCTGGGAGGCGCGGTTCGCTGGCGACCCGGACATCGACGGGTTCCTCCCCATCCTGCTGGAGACGCTGCCCGTCGTGAACACGGCTACGCAACTCAACGAGTCGTCCGCCACGGTCGTCGCCTACGACACCGCTGCCGCGGCCCCCTTTGGCTCGTTGCGCGACCTCGACGGGAACGTGGTGACGGTCACCGGCAACCAGATCGTGCTCAACGAGGATCTGGCCGGCGAGATCGATGCCGAAGTCGGCCACACGCTCGTCCTCCTGTACCAGGGCTATCCCGTGGAGGTGGTGGTCGCTGCGATCGCGCCGAACAGCTTCCTGAGCGGCACCTTCAACGTCGGCGCCTCGGAGTTTCCCGGCGGCGCCGTCAGTTTCGAGTTCCTCGCGGAAGTGATTGGCCGCGATGACATCGCCTACGCGGTCGTTGTCACGAACGCTGGTGGTGTGAAAGACGGCCTGGAGCGGTCGGATGTGGTCGAGGAGAAGCTCAACGAGGTCATCGATGGCACACCCTACGAGGTGGTGCCCTTGAAAAAGGACGCAATCGAAATCGCCAGGCTCGTGGGCAGCGTCTTCACCACCGTTTTCATCATCTTCGGGCTCTTCTCGATCGCTGCGGGCATCCTCCTCATCTTCCTGATCTTCATCATGCTCGCGGCCGAGCGGAAGCCGGAGATGGGCATGGCCCGCGCCGTCGGCGCCAAGCGCCGCCACCTTGTCGAGTCGTTCCTCGCCGAGGGCATGGGCTACGACCTCGGAGCGGCCATCGTCGGCCTCATCGCCGGCGTGTTCGTGACCTTCGGCATGGTCGGCCTCATCAACGCCTTCGCCGAGGCGGGGCTGGGCCTGGAGTTGCACACGAACCTCACGCCTCGCAGCCTGGCCGTCGCCTTCTGCCTCGGCGTCATCTCCACCTTCATCGTCATCTTCCTGGCAGCGGTGCGCGCCAGCCGGCTCAACATCGTCTCCGCCATCCGCGATCTGCCCGAACCAATCGTCACGAACCCGGAGGCGGCTACCTGGCGGGGCTACGCCCGTGCCGTCTTGAACGCCGCCGTAGCCGGCGGGGCCGTCGCCGTGAGCGTCTTCGCGCTCTACCGGCTGCCGGACCTGGCTCCCCTGTTCACGATCGCCCTGCTCTTTGGACTCGTCGGCCCGTTCCTGTTCGTGCTCCGCCGCCACAACTTCGGCGCGCCGCGGCACGAGCGCCTCCCCGGGCAGCGCATACCCCTCTGGCCCCTCGCGCTCGTTCCCTTGATCCCCTTCTACCTGGTCGCGCTGCTGGTCGTGCGCGTCATGCGTGATCGCAACCCCCAGCCCGGGCTCTGGCTCATCATCCTCGGCATCCTCCTGCCCCCCATCGGCCTCCTGCTGATAGCCTCGCAGGACCGCGACCGCCCCATCGCCTGGGGCGCCGGGTTCGGGGTCGTGGGGCTGGCCCTCGCCGCCCTCTTCATGGAATGGGCGTTCTCCTCGAACAGCTACTTCTTCTTTGCCGGCGGCATCTCCCTTGCCTTCGGCTGGGCCGCCTTCACCCTGCGCTACTTCCGCGTCGCCGAGCGTGCTTCGTTCACGGTGCTCGCCGCTCTGCTCCTTGCCTTCTGGTACGTCTCGCCCGCGGGCGCCCTCGACTTCATCATCGGAGACCTCGAGGGCGGTCCCGAGCTCTTCTTCCTCAGCGGCATCGTCATGGTCGCCTGCGGCGCCTTCCTCATCGTCTACAACGCCGACATCCTCCTCCCGCCCATCGCCAGCCTGGGCTCGCGCCTGGGCCGCATCGTCCCGGCCGTCAAGACCGCGGTCGCCTACCCGCTCACCGCCCGTATGCGCACCGGCATGACGATCATGATGATCGGCCTCATCACCTTCTCCCTGGTCATGTTCTCCACCGTTAACGACAACTTCGACAACATCTTCCTCTCCGACGATGCCAAGGGCGGCTTCGAGACCATCGTCTTCGTGAACAGCAACAACCGCACCGACGATCTCGTTGGGGCGCTGCAGGAGCGGGGAGTCGATACCTCCCCCATCGTCGCGGTGAGCGAGCAACGCATCGCGTTTGCGGGTGAGACCGAGATATTCGTCGATAACCCCGTTGACCCGTCTGCGCCGGGCTACGCCGGCACCTACACCGTCATCGGCGCCGACGAGGCGTTCTTCGGCGCCAACGAGTTCGAGCTGAAGCGACGCGCTGCCGGCTACGGGAGCGACGAAGAGGTCTGGAGGGCGGTGGCCAGCGACCCCACCCTCGCCGTCATCCCCGGCAACCTCACCGGCGAGGGGGGCGACTTCTCCGAGTTCGACCTGCTCAAGCTCGACGCTGCGTTTGTGGGGGAGGGCTTCCAGCCGTTCGACCTTCACCTCCACGCCCCCGGCACTGACCTCAACACGACAGTCACTGTCATCGGGCAGATGGACGATCCCGGAGACATCTTCTGGAACGGCATCATCGTGCAGCGCGATACCGCCGTCGCTGCCTTCCCCGACTCCGACTCGCAGCGCTTCGTCATCAAGACCGTCGGCGGCGTCGACCAGGAGGCCTTCGCCAAGTCCATCGAGTCCGGCCTCCCCCAGGCCTCGGCCGAGTCGTTCCAGAAGTTGCTCGACGATCAGCGGGCGGCTTCGCAGGGCTTCCTCCTGCTCTTCCAGGGCTTCATGGGGCTGGGTCTCATCATCGGCATCGCCGCCCTCGGCGTGGTCGCCTTCCGGGCGGTGGTCGAGCGTCGCCAGCAGATCGGGATGCTGCGCGCCATCGGCTACCAGCGCTCGATGGTTGCCCTCAGCTTCATCTTCGAGTCCGGGTTCGTGGCCCTCTCCGGGATCGCGCTGGGGGCAGTCCTGGGAGTCTCGCTATCATGGGTCCTGTTCACCTCGGGCGGCATCGGTGAAGCTTCGGAGGGCGCGGACTTCATCGTCCCCTGGCTGCAACTGATCGTTATCTGTGGAATCGCCTTTGGAGCGTCGATGCTCATGACCTGGTTCCCCGCCCAGAGCGCGTCGCGCGTGGCCGTGGCCGAGGCCCTTCGCTACGAATGAGCGCCAACGACGACCGCCCCGAGCTGCTTGGCACGCAGCTCTTCGACCTCACCGGCCGGGTCGCCATCATGACCGGCGCGGGACGCGGCCTCGGTCGCACGATGGCCCTGGCGCTGGCCGCCGCCGGCGCCGACCTTGCCCTCGCCAGCCGCACCAAGCCCGAGCTTGAGAGCCTCGTCGAAGAGATCAAGGCGCTCGGACGCCGCGCCATCGCCGTCCCCACCGACATCACCTCCCCGGAGGCCTGTGAGGCGCTGGTCGCGGCTGCCGTCGAACGGCTCGGCCGCCTCGACATCCTCGTCAACAACGCCGGCACGAACGTGCGCAAGTCCGCGCTCGAGATAACCCCCGACGAGTACGACTTCGTCATCCAGACCAACCTGAAGGGCTACTTCAACGGCGCCCGGGCCGCCGGGCGGCGCTTCGTCGAGCAGGGCTCGGGGAAGGTCATCAACATCTCCAGCATCCTCGGCAGCGTCGCCCTGCCCAACCAGGCCGCCTACGCCTCCTCCAAGGGCGCCATCGATCAGCTCACGAAGGTGCTCGCGATCGAGTGGGCGACCGCCAATGTCCAGGTGAACGGGCTCGCCCCGACCTACTTCGAGACCGACCTGACCCGACCCCTCTACGACGATCCCGAGCGCAAGGCCTTCATCGAAGAACGCACCCCGATGGGTCGCTGGGGACAGCCGCACGAGCTTGCCGGCGCGGTGATCTTCCTTGCCGGGGACGCCAGTAACTTCGTGACCGGTCAGACCATCCTCGTGGATGGCGGTTGGACCGCCTGGTAGCTGCCGGGCTCCCTACGAGCCGCCGATGGGCGGTTCCCAGAGCGTGAAGAAGTACCCGTCCGGCCCCATGATCTGGCAACTCCGCGCGGAACCGTCGTCATGCGGCTGCTGGATGCTGATGTAGCCCATCTCAACAGCCACCCGGTGCCGCGCGTCCACCCCCTCCACCCGCATCCGCACCTCCGCCCCGATGCCCCGCGCCGCCCCCTCGTTGGCGAGCGCCTCCCGCCACGGATGCCCGGGGTACGACTCGTCCGAGTGCAGCTGGATCTCCGACCCGTCGAGCGTAAGCGCCGCGAATCCGGGGTGGCGCGTTCGCAGAGTGGCGCCCGCTACGTCGGTCAGGAACGTCGCGAAGCCGTCAAGGTCGGTCGCCCAGAGGACGAGGCTGAGGGCCCCCGGCGCCATCGCCGTCAGGCCACGGGCCGGAAGCGCGGGACGGGCGCGTCCCCCTCGCGTTCCCAGGCCACCTCCACGGGCATCCCCACGACGATGTCGTCGTTCTCCACGCCGACGATGTTGGCGGGCATGCGTGGCCCCTCGTCCAGCTCCACGACGGCGATGTTGTAGGGCAGGTCGGGCTCCCAGGCGGGGTGGTAGCGCTGGTGCATGACCGCGAACGTATAGACCGTGCCGCGACCGCTCACCTCGTTCCACTCGAACCCCTCGCCCAGGCAGATAGGGCAGGTGGGGGAGGTGGGGAGGCGCATCTCGCCGCAGGCGGCGCAGGTGGCGAGCAGCAGGCGTCCTTCCTCGCCGGCGGCGAAGAACGGTTCCGTCAGCTCATCGGGCTGGGAGACGGGTTTCACGGGTGCGCTGTCGGCCATCTCGTGCGCCTCAGTTCTGGTGGGGGCTCAGGATGAGCGACGCGTGGTAGCTCAACGCCCCGCCGTTGCCCGTCGCGAGGATGAGGTCGTGCTTCTCGACCTGGCGCTCGCCGCCCTGCCCCCGTGTCTGGATGACGGCTTCGCTCAGGGGCGTCATGCCCCACATGTAGTACGCCGAGAGCTGCCCGCCGCCCGTATTCGTTGGCAGGGAACCCCCCGGACCGAGCTTGCCGTCCTCGACGAAGGCTCCGCCCTCGCCTTTCTTGCAGAAGCCGTAGTCCTCCAGCGTCACGAGCACGGTGTACGTGTAGCAGTCGTACAACTCGCAGACGTCGATGTCTTCGGGTCCCACACCGGCCATGCGGAACACCGTCTCCGCGGCCAGTCGCGCGCCCGTCTCCGTCTCCGCCGAGTCGCCCGCGCGTCGCGCGTCGCCCGGATGGCCCTGGCCCATGCCCCACACCCACACTGGCGGCTGCGGCATCTCCTTCGCCTGGTCGGGCGGACTGACGATGACGGCCACCGCCCCGTTCGAGACGAGGCAGCAGTCGAGCAGGTGCAGGGGCTCCACGATCCAGCGCGAAGCGTGGTACTCCTCGATCGTGAGGGGATCCTGCATCTTCGCCGCCGGGTTCATGGTCGCCCAGGCGCGCTCGGCGACGGCGATCGCGCCGAACTGGTCCTGGGTCGTGCCGTAGAGCGACATGTGGCGCTTGGCCGCGAGCGCGTAGGCGGTGTTCGCTCCGAAGTGGCCCGCGCCCGCCGAGAGGCCGAGGATGCCGCTTGGCCCCGCTCGCCGGCCCGCGTTGCCGTAGGCCGCTGCCGAGGAGCCACCCTGCTGGAGGGGCGCATCGGCGAACACGCAGACGACGTGCTTGGCCATGCCCGCGTCGATCGCCATCGTCGCGTACTGCACCATCTGCGCCGCCGTCGATCCGGCTGCGTTCATGTGGTTCAGCAGGCGCAGATTGCCCATGCCGAGCACGTTCTGCAGCTGCAGGCTGACGCCCCCGCCGGAGAATCCGGTGATGCCGGCGTTGATCAGGAGACCGTCGATGTCGGACTTGTCGAGGCCCGCATCGGCGATGGCGAGGCGTACGGCATCGACCGCGAAATCGGTCGAGCTCTTCCCGTAGATGCGCCCCATGGGCGTAATGCCGAGGCCCGTGATGGCCGCGGCTCCGCGTAGTCGGTGTGCCATGGGCGGGATTCTAGCGCAGGCGTTTGCGGGGTGCCCCCTGGCGCCGCTAGAAGCGGTACGTCTCGTAGTCCTTCGCCACGAACGTGCGCGACAGGTCCGTTTCCACGTCGGGCGTGACGTGTGTCAGGACCAGCTTCGCGGACTCGGACAACGCCGCGTGCACCTCGGGGATGTCGTCCACCAGGTTCATGTGGACGGGTATGGGGATGTTCCGCGAAGCGCACTCGGAGATGAGCACGTCCGCACCCCGTGCCAGGTCGAGCACGCTGTCGCACAGGCGTGTGTCGCCGGTGTAGGCGAACTGTTCGCCGTCCAGCCGTGCGTGGTAGCCGAGGTTGAGAGAGAGCCGGTCGTCGTGCTCCACGGCCACCGCCTCGACCGTCAGGTCGCCCACCGTGGCCGAGTCGCCAGCGACGAGTTCGCGCCACTCGATCCCGAACTCGCTCTCGAACAGTCCCGGGTAGACCGTCTCGCCGATCTCGCGCGCAAGCCGCGCCGTCTCCGGCGGTCCCACAATCGTGACGGGCGTCTCGCGCCCCATGTGCTTCCAGTGGAGCAGTAGCGAGGACATCCCCAGGAAGTGGTCGCCGTGGTGGTGGCTCAGCACCACCGCCTCGACCGCGTTCGGATCGACATCGACGCGGTGCAGCGCCATCAGCGCCTGCGGGGGCGCCTCGAAGAGGTAGCGCTGGTTCGCGAGGAATCCGTTCCAGCAGAGCCCGCCCGCCGCGAAGGCGTTGCCGGTGCCGATGAAGGTCAGGTCGAGCGACATGGCGGGCATCCTATCGCGCCCGTGTGATGCGCGTTCGCGCGTGCCCGCGTGAGGCGAGAGAATTGCTGACATGACAGTTCGCGTCGGCATCATCAACGTCACCGGTTTTGCGGGGATGGAAGCGGCGCGTCTGCTCTGGAACCACCCCGAGGCCGAGCTCGTGGCCGCCACGGGACGCTCGCTCGCCGGCCAACAGCTCGGCGAGGCCTTCCCCCACCTCGCCGCCTATGCGGACTTCCCTATCACGAGCGAGTTGGAAGCCGAGGTCGATGTCGTCTTCTCCGCCCTTCCCACGGGCGCGAGCGCCGAGGCCTGCGCCCCGCTCGTCGAGCAGGGTGTGCGCGTCATCGACATCGCCGCCGACTTCCGCCTGCGCGAACCGGCTGCCTTCGCCCAGTGGTTCGGCAAGGACCACCCCGCTCCCGCCCTCCTCGACCGCGCCGTCTACGGCCTCGCCGAGCTGCACGCCGGTGAGATTGCCAACGCGGACCTGGTCGCCAACCCCGGCTGCTACCCCGCCACCACCATCCTCGCCCTCGCCCCCGCCGTCGCGGCGGGACTGATCGAGCCCCGCGTCTTCGTCGATGCCAAGTCGGGCATCTCCGGCGCCGGCAGGGGCACGGGGGGCGGCTTCAGCTACAGCGACGTCAACGAGGACGTCTCCGCCTACCGCATCGCCAACCACAACCACCAGCCCGAGATGGCGCAGGAGCTCTCGCGACTGCGCGAGGGCCCCGAGGTGGCCGTCACCTTCGTGCCCCACCTCGTCCCCATGACCCGCGGCATCCACTCGACCTGCTACGCCCCCCTCGCCGAGGACGTGTCGCAGTCCGAGGTCCTGGCCCTCTACCGCGACTTCTACGCGGATGCGCCGTTCACCTCCGTGACCGACGCGCCTCCCCACACCAAGCACACCTATGGCAGCAACGACTGTCTCGTGCATCCCACCGTCGACGAACGCAACGGCGCGCTTGTGGCCGTGGGCGTGCTCGACAACCTCATGAAAGGAGCCGCCGGCAGCGCCATCGAGAACATGAACCTCATGTTCGGGCTGCCGCAGGCAGCGGGGCTCGATCGCCCCGCCCTCTACCCGTGATCACGGCGTTCGACCCCACCGGCAGCGCCACCAGCCCCGTCGGGTACCGCGCCGGAGCCGCCTTTGCCGGCATCAAGACCTACGGCGAGGGCAAGCTCGACCTCGGCATCCTCCTCTCCGACCACCCCGCCGCTGCCGCGGGTGTCTTCACCGTGACCCGCCTGCACGGCGCCGCCATCGACGTCGACCGCGAGCGGCTGGCGGGGGGCCAGGGCCGCGCCGTTGTCGTCAATAGCGGCAACGCCAACGACAGCACCGGCGAACGCGGCATCCGCGACGCCTACCGGATGGCCGAGATCGCCGCGGAGAAGGTGGGTATTCCCGCCGAGGCCATGTTCGTCTGTCACACTGGCGTCATCGGGCACTACCTGCCCATGGACAAGATCGAGGCCGGCATCGAAACCGTGGAACTGTCCGCACGGTCCGGCCCCGAATTTGCCCGCGCCATCATGACCACCGACCTCGTGCCCAAGCACTGCTCCGTGCGCTTCGGTCCGTACACCCTGGGAGGCTGCGCAAAGGGGTCGGGGATGATCCACCCCAATATGGCGACGATGCTCGCCTACCTCACCACCGACGCGCCCATCGACCAGGACACGCTTCAGACGGCCCTGACCGAGTCGGTGAATCGCAGCTTCAACCTCATCACCGTCGATGGCGACACCAGCCCCAGCGATACCGTCCTGCTCTTTGCCAACGGCGCCGCCGGCGGTGACCCGATCACCACCGATAGCGACAACTACGCGGACTTCCGCGAAGCCCTCGACACCGTCTGCATCTACCTGGCGAAGGCCATTGCCCGCGATGGCGAGGGCGCGACGCGGCTCATCGAGGTCACCGTCAGCGGCGCTGCCAGCGATGCCGACGCCCGCCGCCTCGTGCGCGACATCGGCACCTCCCCCCTGGTCAAGACAGCCGTTCACGGCGCCGACCCAAACTGGGGACGCATCGTCGGCGTCATTGGGCGTTCCGAGGTCGCGATCATGGAGGAGGAGGTCACGGTCTCCGTCTGTGGCCACCGCCTCTTTGAGCGCACCGTGCCCATCCCCTACGAAGAGGCGGAAGTCTCCCGCGCCATGTCCGGCGACGAGGTCACGATCGATGTGTCACTCGGCGCGGGCAGTGCGAGCGCCACCGGCTGGACCTGCGACCTGACCGCCGAGTACATCCGCATCAACGCCGACTACACGACGTGAGCGAGGCGCAGCCCCTCGTTATCAAGGTGGGTGGCAGCACCCTCGGAGCCGCCGACACGACCTTCCGCGACATCGCCGCTCTCGACCGCGAGGGCGCCAACCCCATCGTCGTCCACGGCGGCGGCGCCGAGGCCAGCCGCTGGCTCGACGCCATGGGTATCGAGAGCCGCTTTATCGACGGTCTGCGCGCTACCGATGAGCGGGCCCTGCCGGTAATCGTGGCCGTCTTCGCCGGCCTTGTGAACAAGCGCATCGTCGCCGCCTTGAACGCCGCCGGCGTCCGCGCCGCCGGCCTCTCCGGCGCCGATGGCCGCACGCTCGAGTGCGAGCAGCGCCGGCCCGAACTGGGCTTCGTGGGCACGCCCGTCGATGCTCATCCGGAGGCGGTGCTCGCACTGCGCGATGCGGGTCTCGTGCCCGTTATCAGCCCGGTCGGCTTCGTTCCCGGCGAGGACGCCGACCAGCTCGTGAACGTCAACGCCGACGAGGCCGCCGGCTGGATCGCCCGTGCCGTCGACGCGCGCGAGCTCGTGTTCCTGACCGACGTCGAGGGGGTGCGCGGCGAGGACGGCGCCGTTGTCCCCGAGCTTGATGCCGCCGCCCTGCGCGCCCTGCGCGATCTTGGGGTCATCGCCGGCGGCATGATCCCGAAGACGGACGCCTGCCTCCTCGCCGCCGGCCTCGGCGTCCCCAGCCACATCATCGACGGACGCGTGCCCGGCGCTCTCCTCGACCGCGAGGGGCGCGGCACGATCTTCCCGCCAACCGCCCCATAGCCGCAGGCCCGTACAGGACCGCGGCGTACAATCGCCGTCCCGAACCCAGCCAAACCCCTGACAGGAGCCGAACCGCCATGAGCGAGTGGATCGAACGCGAGAGCAAGTACCTCTTCCAGAACTACGGCCGCCAACCCATCGTGCTCGAGCGCGGCGAGGGCTCGCGCGTCTGGGACAGCGAAGGGAACGAGTACCTCGACTTCGTCGGCGGCCTCGCTGTCACGTCGCTGGGCCACTCCCACCCCGCCGTCAGCGCCGCCGCCGCCGCCCAGGCGGAGCGCCTCATCCACGTCTCCAACCTCTACTACACGACCCCCATGATCGAACTGGCCGAGTTGCTCGTCGAGAACTCCCCCCTCGACCGCGTCTTCTTCTGCAACTCGGGCGCGGAAGCGATCGAGGCCGCCATCAAGATTGCGCGCCGCTACGGGCACGACGAGCGCGGCGGCGCCCACGGCATCATCGCCATGAATGACGGGTTCCACGGACGCAGCCTCGGCGCCCTCGCCGCCACGGGCACTGCTCGCTACCGGGAACCGTTCGAGCCCATGCCCGGCGGCTTCACCCACGTTCCCTGGAACGACCTCGATGCCCTCCGCGCCGCCACCGACGACAACACCGTGGCCGTCCTCATGGAGCCCATCCAGGGTGAGGGTGGCGTGAACGTCCCCGGTCCCGGCTACCTGCAGGGTGTCCGCGACTGGTGCGACGAGAACGGCCTCCTCCTCATCCTCGACGAGATCCAGTCCGGAATCGGGCGCACGGGCACCTTCTGGGCGCATGAGCAGGACGGCATTGAGCCCGACATCATGTGCGCCGCCAAGGGCCTCGCGGGCGGACTGCCAATCGGCGCCGTCCTGGCTCGCGAGGAGCTCGCCGGCCACCTCGTCCCTGGGGACCACGGCACAACATTCGGCGCGAACCCCGTTGCGACCGCCGCCGGAGTCGCCGTGCTGCGCCACATCTTCGAGAACGACGTGCTCGCCGCCGCCCGCCGCGCCTCCGACCGGCTCGTCGCACGCCTCCACGCGCTGGAGGACAGCCTCCCGGCCGTCACCGAGGTGCGTGGCCGCGGCCTCCTCCTCGCCGTCAGTCTGTCCAGCGAGGCCGCCGCCGGCGTCGTCACGCTGTGCCGCGAGCGCGGCCTGCTCGTGAACAACGTGCGCCCCGACCGCATCCGCCTGATGCCCGCCCTCATCGTTGAGGACGACGAGATCGACCGTGCCTGCGACATCCTCGAGGAGGCAATCCAGTTAGCGACCTCGTAACAGGTCTCCTGCTCGCGCTGGGCACGCTCGCGGCGATCGCTGTCGCGGGGGTCGGTTTGCGCCTGCTGCTCGACGCGCGAGCCGCCGATGCCGCCATCGCCCCGCCCGCCACCCTCGTCCTCGGGAGCGTAGCGGCGGGAGCTATTGGCCTCGCCTTCACCCCCTTCGCTCTCGCGGGAGTGCTCCCGACGGCCCTCGGCGTGGTCGTGTTCGTGCTCCTCGTGGTCGCGCTCGTGAGCACGCTCGGGGCCTGGACGGTGCTTCGCCGGGTGGCCTGACTGCCGCGCGAGCGGCGAGCGCGCTACGCTTTGGGGGACTAGACCGAAAGGCAGGCCCGCGTGCCCAAACTCGTTCTCGCCTATAGCGGCGGCCTCGACACCACAACCGCGATCACCTGGCTCACCAAGGAGCGCGGCTACGACGTCGTCGCCCTCAACATCGACGTCGGCATGAGCCGCGAACAGGCCGTCCTCGAAGAGCGCGGCCTCGCCGCCGGCGCCGCCAGGGTCATCGTCGAAGACGCGCGCGAGGACTTCCTTCGCTACTTCGCCTTCCCCGCCCTCGCCGCCGGCGCCCTCTACCAGGACGCCTACCCCCTGGCCACTGCCCTCGCGCGACCGTTGATGGCCAAGCTGCTCGTCGATGTCGCCCACGACGAGGGCGCCGTCGCCGTCGCCCACGGCTGCACGGGCAAGGGCAACGACCAGGTCCGCTTCGATGTCGGCATCCGCACGCTCGACCCCGCCCTCGCCATCGTTGCCCCCACCCGCGAGGAGGCGATGTCGCGCGAGGCCGAGATCGAATACCTCCAGGAACACGACATCGCCATCGCCTGGGAGGTGAAGGGCTCCTTCAGCATCGACGAGAACATCTGGGGCCGCAGCGTCGAGGCGGGCGTCCTTGAGGACCCGTGGACCGCGCCCCCACCCGATGCCTACGTCTGGACCATCGCCCCCGAGGACGCACCCGCTGAGGGCGTGGACGTGGAGGTCGGCTTCGAAGAGGGATTCCCCACCACCATTGATGGCGAGGCCCTCGACCCAGTCACGCTCGTGGAGCGCCTCAACGACCTCGGCGGTCAGCACGGGGTGGGCCGCGTTGACCACATCGAGGACCGCCTCGTCGGCATCAAGAGCCGCGAGATCTACGAGGCGCCCGCCGCCACCATCCTCTTTGCCGCACACCGCGCGCTGGAAACGATGACGCTCTCGAGGCAGCAGCAGCGGCTGAAGCGCCAGCTTTCCGCCGAGTACGCCGAGCTTATCTACGACGGCCTCTGGTTCAGCGCCCACCACCAGGACCTGGCCGCCTACACGGCCAGCACCCAGCGCTTCGTCAGCGGCGACGTACGTCTGCGGCTCCACCGGGGCGCCGTTACGGTTACGGGACGCCGCGCCGAGTCCTCGCTCTACGACCGCGCCCTCGCCACCTACGACCGCGAAGACGCCTTCGACCACGCGTCGGCGGTCGGCTTCATCGACATCTGGGGGTTGCAGACGCGTGTGCAGGCCCGCCAGCAGCTGCTCGACCAGTTGCCGCAGGCCCTGCGCATCGCCAGGCCCGGGGAGGGGACCTCGCAGTGAGCGCAGCGACCGACACGACGACGATCAGCTACCAGGGCTCCAGCGACGGCGCCGAGCTCTGGGGCGGCACGCAGGCCGACTTCGTCCTCGACTGGCCCAACCGGCCCGCGAAGGAGGTCGCCGTCCTTCTGCAGGACGCCGCCGCCGCGGCCCTTGCCGTGGCGGCCTCCGCCGAGGATGGCCCCGAATTCCGAACCGCTGCCGCTCGGGCCGTGGGGAAGGCCTGGCTGGAGGCGCAGGTCGAGCGGCAGGGCCGCATCGACTCCATCGTCGTCATCTCCGCCGCCACCCTCGCCGAGCGGCCCGAGCTCGTCGCCGTGGCGCGCACGCTGGCGCCCGACGCGTCATGACCGAGGAACGGCGCCGCGTTCCTGTTGAGCAGTCCGGGAAGGGCCGTGCTCGCGCGAGCGCCGAACCCGACCCCTGCGAGTGCCCCCGCCTCGACCCCTACGAGTGGCACGAGGTCGAGAGCGACTGGAGCGACATCACCTTCGCCCGCATCGGCATCCCCGCGTTCTTCGGCGTGCCTGTCGGTTTCTGGGCGAACCGCCGCAAGCTGGTCGCCCGCGCGGAGGCCGCCGGCACGGTTCCCGAGGATGCCATGCTGCTCATGGGCCCGGGCCGCCTGCGCCGCACGGTCATGCTGGAGGTGGAGGACGCCGACACCTCGCGGCGCGAAGTCGTGACGCCCGGCGGCGTCGTCTTCACCCGGCTGCTCCCCGCCCCCTGGGGCCAGATGCGCACCCTGGTGAAGGAGACCCGCGAGATGGCCCGCGAGCGCTACGGACGCGACCCCGCCGCCATCTGGGTCTGGTACCTCACCTGCCAGACCTGCTCGCCTGATCGTGAATTCGAGACCCTCTTCGTCGCGCACTACCCCAAACGCCCCGAGTCGCGGGACGGGGGATGACCGTCACCACGCCCTTCGCTACCATCGTGCCAATGCGATCGATCCGGCCCGGCTCCAGGCTCGCCCTTCGACGGCCTCGCGGCGCCTAGCCGGCGAGGCCTCTCCCGACACATCCCGCCTTCCCTTCGCCCCCGGTCCCGCACGGACCCGGGAGGCCCCGCCGAACGAGGAGCCCCATGGCAGATCGCTACGACCCCCACACAATCGAGCCGAAGTGGCGCGAGCGCTGGGAAGCCGACGGAATCTACCGCGCCCGGGACGACGACGAGCGTCCTCCGTGGTACCAGCTCACCATGTTCCCCTACCCCTCCGGCGACCTGCACACCGGCCACTGGTACGCCATGACGCCCCCCGACGCCGCCGCCCGCTTCCGCCGCATGCAGGGCCACAGCGTGCTCTTCCCCATCGGCTTCGATGCCTTCGGTCTCCCCGCCGAGAACGCCGCCATCCAGCGCGGCGTCGACCCCAAAGAGTGGACCTACGGGAACATCGATCAGATGCGCCAGCAGCTGCGCATCATGGGCGGCAGCTTCGACTGGGAACGCGAGATCGTCACCTGCGACCCCGACTACTACCACTGGACCCAGTGGTGGTTCCTGAAGCTGTACGAGCGCGGCCTCGCTTACCGCGCCGAGGCCGCCGCCAACTGGTGCCCCGGTTGCCACACCGTGCTCGCCAACGAGCAGGTGCTCGACGGCCTCTGCGAGCGATCAGACGATCCCGTCGAGCGCCGCTTCCTCACCCAGTGGTTCTTCCGCATCACCGACTACGCGGAGGAGCTGCTCGACTTCGGGGGGATGGAGTGGCCGGAGCGCGTCACCACCATGCAGCGCAACTGGATCGGCCGCTCCGAGGGCGCCAACCTGCGCTTCCCCGTCGATGTCGAGGGGGTCGACGAACCGCTCTCGGTCTTCACCACGCGCCCCGACACCGTCTACGGCGCGACCTTCATGGTCCTCGCCCCCGAGCACGACCTCGTCGGGCGCATCACCACCGACGGGCAGCGCGAGGTCGTCGATGGCTACGTCGCCGCCACCTCCCGCGTGACCGAGATCGAGCGGCTCTCCACCGAGCGCGAGAAGACGGGCGTTTTCACCGGCGCCTACGCGGTCAACCCGTTCAACGGCGCCCGCATCCCCATCTGGATCGCCGACTACGTCCTCGTCACCTATGGCACCGGCGCGATCATGGCCGTCCCCGCCCACGATGAGCGCGACTTCGCCTTCGCCCGCGACCATGGACTCGACGTGATCCCCGTCTTCGACCACCCCGAGATCGATGTGAGCCGGCCCCTTGAGGCGGCCTTCACCGAGGGCGGGGCGATGGTCAACTCCGGCCCCTTCGATGGCACCCCGGCCAACGACGCTATCCCGGCCGTCATCGCCCACGCCGAGGCGGAAGGCGCCGGCACGGGCGCCGTCACCTACCGCTTGCGAGACTGGCTCATCTCGCGGCAGCGCTACTGGGGCACCCCCATCCCCATGATCCACTGCGAGGCCTGTGGCGTGGTGCCCGTTCCCGAGACCGACCTGCCCGTCGTGCTCCCCGAGAACGTGCGCTTCGAGCCGACGGGCCAGTCCCCCCTCACCCAGATCGAGGAGTGGGTGAACGTCGACTGCCCCTCGTGCGGCTCCGCCGCCCGCCGCGAAACGGACACGCTCGACACCTTCATGTGCTCCAGCTGGTACCAGATGCGCTACGTCGACCCCCACAACCCGGAGCGCCCCTTCTCCGCCGAGACCATGCGCCGCTGGCTCCCGGTCGATGTCTATACGGGCGGCGCCGAGCACGCCGTCATGCACCTGCTCTACACGCGTTTCTTCTGGAAGGCCGCGCGGGACATGGGCATCGTCGAGGGCGACGAGCCGATGAAGCGCCTGTTCAACCAGGGCGTCATCGTCGGGCCCGATGGCAACCGCATGTCGAAGAGCCGCGGCAACGTGGTCGCCCCCGACGAGCAGGTCGAGCAGCACGGCGTCGACGCCTTCCGCTGCCAGCTCATGTTCATCGGCCCCTGGGACCAGGGCGGCCCCTACAACCCCAGCGGCATGCCGGGCATCGTGCGCTGGCTCAACCGCCTCTGGACCGTCGCCACCGAGTCCGCCCCCGATCCGGGCGATGGCGCCGCCTCCCGCGATCTGGTCGCGGCCACGCACCGCACCATCCGCGACGTCACCACCGACATCGAGGGCTCCCGCTTCAACACCGCCATTGCCCGGCTCATGGAGCTGACGACCGCCCTCACTCGCGCGCGGGAGACGGGCGGCGTCGATACGGCCACCTGGGAGCGTTCGGTCGAGACACTCATCCTCCTGACTGCCCCCCTCGCTCCCCACATCACCGACGAGCTCTGGGAGCGCCGGGGCAAGCCCTACAGCGTCCACCAGCAGGCCTGGCCCGAGTTCGATGAGTCGCTCGTCGTCGAGGACACCGTCGAGATCGTCGTGCAGGTCAACGGCAAGGTGCGCGACCGCGTTACCCTGCCCGCCGGCGCCAGCGAGGACGACGCCCGCGAACGCGCCCTCGCCAGCGAGCGCGTAAGCAACTGGGTCGAGGGCAAGCAGCCGCGCCGCGTGATCTACGTGCCCGGCAAACTCCTCAACATCGTCGTCTAGCGGCTAGGCGGGCGTCAGTTCGAGACGCGGTTGACGACCATGATCATCAGCCAGAGCACGACGATCACGATCATCGGGCTCAGGTCGATCACACCCGTCCGCGGCATGATGCGCCGTATGGGTTCGATCAGCGGGTCGGTGATCTGGTGGACCAGCTGGATGAGCGGGTTGTTCCGCGAGATCGGGAACCAGCTCAGGAGCGCGCGCGCCACGATGGCGATGATGAGGATGTAGAGGAACGCGTTGAGGATGCCGGCGATTGCGGAGTTCATTGCGCCGCCCCCAGCTCCCGCGAGCGCTCGCAGGCGGCGCGCACGCAGGCCGCCAGCAGCTCGCGGAACTCGCCGCGGTCCAGCTCTTGGAGCCCGGCCGCCGTCGTGCCCCCCTTCGAGGTGACCCGCTCCCGCAACTCGGCGGGCGAGAACTCGCTGACCTGGGCGTAGGCGGCTGCTCCCGCCAGGGTCTGCATTGTCATTGCTTCCGCCTCCTCGGCCGTCAGGCCGATGGCCACGCCTGCATCGATAAGCGCCTCAATGAAGAGGAACACGTAGGCGGGGCCGCTCCCGCTGAGCGCCGTCGCCATGTCCAGCTTGCCCTCGTCGTCGACGGCGAGCTCACGTCCGATCGCCCCGAGCAGGTCCCGTACGGTCTCGCGCTGCGCCTCATCGACGGACTCGGTGGCGGTCCACACGCTCATCCCCTGGTTGATGGCGGCGGGCGTGTTCGGCATGACGCGCACGATGCGGTCGTGTCCGAAGTGCGCCGCCAACGTCTCGATGCGTCCCCCCGCCATGATCGACATGAGCAGCGCATCGTCGGCGAGCTTCGCGGACAGGTTGCGGAACTCCTGCGGCTTAACCGCCAGCAGGACCAGGTTCGCGCCGGCGAGCACGTCCCCCGCCTCCGCGGTCGTGGCGACCCCGTAACGCTCGGCCAGCGCCTCCCGGCGCTCGGCAATCAGCTCGATGACCGTCACCTCTTCCGCTCCCAGCACTCCCCGGTCGATGGCGCCCCCCAGGATCGCCTCCCCCATCACCCCGCCACCCACGATCGCGACCGTCACGATGTGCGCTCCCCGAAGATGGCGCGCCCCACCCGCACCAGCGTGGCCCCCTCCTCGATCGCGACCTCGAAGTCGTCCGTCATCCCCATCGAGAGTTGCGGAACCTCGAAGCGCTCGGCCAGAAGGCGAAGGGCGCGGAACACCGGACGCACCGCCTCTGGGTCAGAGGCGATGGGCGCGATCGTCATGAGTCCGCGCAGCCTCAGGCTGGTGGCCTCCCGGGCGGCCTCCACCAACCCACCGACCTCGTCGGGGGCAACGCCCTGCTTCTGCGGCTCGGCCGCCACGTTGACCTGCAAGAGCACGTCCCGGGGCGCCGGCGCGGCCGCGTCGAGGCGCGCCAGCAGCCGTGCGGAGTCGACCGAGTGGATCACGTCGAACGCTGAGGCTGCCGCCTTCGCTTTGTTCGACTGGAGATGCCCCACCAGGTGCCACGTGGCCTCGATTCCCGCGGCAGTCGCTTCCTCGATCTTGGGCAGGGCTTCCTGGATGCGGTTCTCGCCGAAGTGCCGGATGCCGGCTTCGTACCCGGCCCGGACGACCTCGACCGGGTGCCCCTTGCTGACCGCGACGAGGGTCACGGAGGCGGGGTCGCGGCCCGCTCGTTCGCAGGCGCGGGCTATGCGTCGCTGTACCCGTTCCAGACCCGCGGCAACGTCCTGCTGCAGGGCGACCGTACTCACGACGGCCAGCCGGGGCGCGTCGAGCGCCGTTCGTCGCCGGAGTCGCAAGGACGGCCCACGGCTACGATTCTACCCGTGCCCGGAGAGCGCCGGAGCGCTCCCTAACCGCACTTGTTGTAGCCGCAGCTCCGGCACACCAGGCAGCCCTCGCCGTACTCGAGGACGGAGCCACAGTCGGGGCAGCCCACGCCGCTCGGGACCGTATTCCCGTGCGCGATTGCCGGTTCGTCCACGCCACGGCTGTCCGCCACCTCGTATGGCGGGATGAGCGTGGGCTGCACCACCGGCTCGCGGTCGCCGAACTTCAGCTCGAGCCAGCGGAAGATGTAGTCGGTGATGCTGGTCGCGATTGGGATCTGGGGGTTGCCCGTGGGGCCGCTCGGCTCGAAACGGCTGCCCTGCATCTTGCTCGCGAGCACCGAGATGGGTACGCCGAACTGGAGCGCGTAGCTCGTCAGCATCGCAAGGCTGTCCATCAGCGCCATCACCGTCGAGCCCTGCTTGCTCACGTTCACGAACAGCTCGCCCGGGGTGCCGTCCTCGAACAGGCCCACAGTCATGTAGCCCTCCTGCTCGCCCACGCGGAACTTGTGCGTGATCGACTGGCGCTCGTCGGGCAGGCGGCGGCGCACGGGCCGGCCCTTCTCCGCCACCAGCGCCTCCGCCGCGGCGATCGCCTCGGCGGCCGCTTCCTCGGTCTCCGCCTCGCCTTCGCCGGCGTGCTTCAGCACCTGGAGGTCGCGCGAGCCGTCCCGGTAGATCGTGATGCCCTTGCAGCCCGTGTCGTACGCCAGCTGGTAGGCGGTAGCGACATCCGCGACCGTGGCCTCGTTGGGGAAGTTGATCGTCTTCGAGACGGCGTTGTCCGTGTGCTCCTGGAACGCCGCCTGCATGCGTACGTGCGCTTCCGGGGCGATGTCGTGCGCCGTCACGAACACCTCCTTCACCCAGTCGGGCACGTCGTTGCGCTCGTCCAGGTGCCCGCCGTGGGCGAGGAAGTCGATGAGGTCGTCGCTGTAGAAGCCCTCGTTCCGGGCCACGTTCTCGAAGTGCTCGTTCACCTCGTTCAGCTCGACTCGCTTGGTGGGGTCGTCCTTGTCGAGGTAGTGCGAGCGCACGAAGGCGAGCGCGAAGACCGGCTCCACGCCCCCGGAGCAGTTGGCGATGATGCTGAGCGTGCCCGTGGGCGCGATCGTCGTGCGCGTCGAGTTGCGCAGGGGCATCGGCCCCTCGCCCCCGCCCGGCCCGTACAGCGACTGCCCCCACTCGGGGAAGTTGCCGCGTACGGCCGCCAGGTTGTGGGAGGCGGCGTCCGCCTCGCGCTGGATGAAGCCCATCACTTCGCGGGCCAGCGAGAGCGCTTCCTCGGAGTCGTAGGGAATGCGCAGCTCGAGCAGCATGTCCGCCCAGCCCATCACCCCCAGCCCGATGCGGCGGATGGCGCGCGAGGTCTCCTCGATCTCCTCGATCGGGTACTGGTTCATCTCGATCACGTTGTCGAGCAGGTGGACGCAGCGATGCACCGTCGAGCCCAGCCGCTCGAAGTCGACTGCCTTCGCCGCCGGCTCCCCGACCACGAAGTGGGCCAGGTTGAGCGAGCCCAGGTTGCACGAGTCGTAGGAGTAGAGCGGCTGCTCGCCGCAGGGGTTCGTCGACTCGATCGGACCGCGTCCCGGCACGGGATTCGCGCGCCCGCCGTTGATGCGGTCGATGAAGACGACCCCCGGGTCGCCGTTCTGCCACGCGTTCTCGACCATCGTCTCCCAGACCGCGCGCGCGTTCCGGCGTTCGAGGGCCTCGCCCGTCTTGGGGCTGATCAGGCTGTACTCGCCGTCCTCTGCCAGGGCGGTCATGAACTCGTCCGTCACGGCCACGCTGATGTTGAAGTTCGTGAGCGTGGTCATGTCCGCCTTCATCCCGATGAAGTGGTCGATGTCCGGGTGGTCGACCCGCAGGATGCCCATGTTCGCGCCACGGCGCGTACCGCCCTGCTTGATCGCTTCCGTGGCTGAATCGAACACCGTCATGAAGGAGACGGGGCCGCTCGCGACGCCCATGGTGCTGCGCACGCGGTCGTTCGCCGGGCGCAGACGGGAGAAGGCGAACCCCGTGCCGCCCCCCGACTTGTGGATGACGGCCGTGTCCCGGATCGCCTTGAAAATCCCGTCGATCGAGTCGGGCACCGGCAGCACGAAACAGGCCGAAAGCTGCTGCAGGTCGCGGCCCGCGTTCACCAGCGTCGGCGAGTTCGGGAGGAAGTCGAGCGAGGAGAGCAGCCGGTAGAAGTCCTGGTCAGCGGCCTCGCGGTCCGTCTCCGTGCCGCCGTAGCGCAGCTCAGCCTGCGAGAGGTTGCGCGCCACCCGCCGGAAGCACTGGTCGGGCGTCTCGATCGCTTCGCCCGTGTCGTCGCGCGCCACGATGCGGCGTTCCATGACCACGACGGCGTTCTCCGAGAGCGGTGTTGGATCGAATCCAGCGCCGGTGTCGGGAGTGGGCTCGGAAGTGGTAACCATGGGGTCCTCCATTAGCATCCAGGTGGCTGGCGGATACAGAACGTTTGTTCGGGGCGCGAAGGTTAGCGCTACGCGCCCCGGGTTGCAAGCTCCATCGCTATCCCACAGACCGCACGATCGGGGTCGGCTCTGGCGAGCCGGCCTCCGCGCGCGCCTCTTCTTCGAAGAAGGCGAGCTGCTGGGTGCGCTCCTCGATGGACGGAACGCGCCCCTCGTCCAGCGCCTGGAGCGCGTCCTTGAGCGAGTCAAGGTCGGCGAAGGCGCGGTAGACGGAGGCGAAACGGATGTAGGCGATGTGGTCGATCCGCCGCAGCGCATCGACGGCGAGTTCGCCGATGACGGTGGACGGCACTTCGAGGCGCCCGTCGCGGGTGACGCGCCCCTCAATGTCGGCCACGACGGCGTCGAGTTGGTCGGCGGAGACGCTGCGCTTGGCGCAGGCCGATCGCAGTCCCGCCAGGAGCTTTTCGCGGTCGAAGTCCTCGCGACGGCCGTCCTTCTTCACCACCTGCACGGCGGATCGAAGGACGGTCTCGAGGGTCGTGAAGCGCTCCCCGCAGTCCGCGCACTCGCGCCGCCTGCGAACGGCGTTGCCGGTCCCCCGGCTGTCCGTTACGCGGGAACTCTCTGAGTGGCAGAAGGGGCAGCGCATAACGGCTCCGAACTGTTAACGGGTGTTAACGCCTTTCTCGATGGAAGCGCAGCATGCCCATATCTTGGGGACCTGTCAAGACCCCGGCTACAACATCTTGGGGCTGCTAACCCACCATAACAGTTTACCAGGTGTGCGGGCTCAGCGCCTGAACGCGGGCGTTACCGGCGCCGTCGAGGCTCGTGAAACTGGCAGGCTTCCGTGTCGGGCCAGGGGCCGAGGATGCCGCTGCCGGGATGGAGACACCGGCCCCGGCCCGTCTCGCCGGGCACGAACTCGTGGCAGCCCTCGCAGGTCAGGGCCGGTTTCGCGCCGGGGCCCAGGTCCTCCCGCACCATCGCCACGAGACTCCGTGGCCCGGACTGCCAGGGCGCGGCGCGCAGGTTGTCGTCCGGTGGCGCCGCGGCGAAGGCGCTTGCGAACGAGTCGTCGTCGCTGCGGCGGCGCCGGCGCCGATCCTCGGAGCGGCGCAACGCCTCCGCGCCCAGGCTTTCCCGGTTGCGCCGGGAACGGCGCTTGCGACCCTTGCGACGGCCCATGCCGGCAGCCTAGCGAGCCGCTCCCGCCTCGTCGAGCGCCGGGACGGGCTTCCTCAGAACCCGGGCAGCCGTCCCTCCCGGGCCCCTCCCGCCAACTCCGCCTCGTGCGCGAGCAGGGCGCGCTTCGTCTCGATGCCGCCCGCGAAGCCCGTGAGCGCGCCGCCCGCCCCCACCACCCGGTGGCAGGGCACGATGATGGGCGCCGGATTCCGCCCCGTGGCCGCTCCCACCGCCCGCGCCGCCCCCGCTGGCCGCCCAACCGCCCGTGCGATCTCGCCGTAACTTCGCGTCTCGGCAAAGGGAATGCGATTCAGCGCGCCCCACACCGCACGCTGGAACTCCGTGCCTTCCAGGTCGAGCGGCACGTCGAACTGCCGGCGCTCGCCCCGGAAGTACTCGTCGAGCTGCCCTGTGGCTCGTTCCAGGTGCTCGCTGGCCGAAGGCTCGGCCCCGCCGTCGCCGGCCTGGCTGCCCCACCGTACCTCCCGGACGCCCCGCGCCGACGCGACGACCGTGAGGGCGCCAATCGGCGTCTCGATCGCTCGGACGGCCAGGGCCGGTTCGGTCAGCGATGCCACTCGGCGATGTTCCACATCTCGCTGTCCCAGGCGTTGAACTCGACGCCCTTCAGCGTGTTGGCGTGCGCCGAGACGACCCCCCGGCTCACCAGCGGAATCTCGACGTAGCTCTGCACGAGAATGTCGTTGAGCTGCTTCACCACAGTTTCCCGCTCCGCGCCGATGGGGAGCGGCGGGGGCTGTTCGAAGGCCGCGTCGAATTCCGGGTTGCAGGCGCGCGCCACGTTCCCCTCCGCCCAGTTGTTGTCGCGCGTGGGAATGTGGCTGCAGCGAGCGTCGGAGAGGTAGTTCTGCGGCTCAATGCCCCCTCCCGTCGCGTACATCTGCACGTCCGCGAAGAAGCGCCGGTAGGTCGCTTCCTTGTCCTCGATGGGGTCGCCCCCGAAGTAGACAGCCGCGTCGTGGTGGATCAGTTCCGTCTCGATGCCGATCTCCCGCCACCAGTCGCGCACGAGCTCCTGCGTGGCCTGGCGCACGGAGTTGGTCGAGGTTACGTAGGTGATTCGCAGCGGGATGCCGTTGTACTCACGAACCCCGTCGCCGTCGCTATCGACCACACCGTTCTCGTCGAGCAGCGCGTTGGCGCCCGCGATGTCCTGGGTCAGGCACCCCGTGTTCGCCCCCGACACGTAGTGGTCCGGCCCGGCAATGAGGTCACACTCCGGCTTCCCGGCGAAGCCGTACAGCTCCGTCAGCCGGTCCCGGTCGATGGCCATCGACATCGCCTGGCGGATCGGGTGGAACGACAGGAACGGATGCGGGTTCTCCCCGTCCAGGTACTCCGAGCGGTTGTCGCCAAGGGCCGGGTCGGGATTCGTCTGGTTGACGACGATGCGCTCGACGAGGTCGGAGAACGCGGACACCACCGTCCCGTACCCGGCCGATTCAAGCTCCGCCAGCACCTCGGGTTCGACCTGCAGGTTCCAGGCGTAGTCGGCGATGCCCCACTGCAGGATGGCCGCCGCTGCCCCCTCCGCGCTGCCGCCGCCCTTCAGGACAACCCGGTCGAAGTACGGCTTGTCGCCGCGGAAGTGCGGGTTGCGCTCGTACACCGCCTCCTGGTCGGGCGTGAACGAGACGATGCGGTACGGCCCGGTGCCGAGCGGGCGCACGTTCTCCGCGCACCCGCTTGCGGCTTCGCCCACACAGTCCGCGAACTGCGCGGCGCTCATGACCGGGGAGCCCGAGGTAACGAAGGCGCCATAGGGATACGGCCTGGGCTCCTCGAAGGTGATCTTGATGGTGTGTTCGTCCAGCGCCTCAACGGAAGCGATGCCGGCGAAGGTGTCCTCGGCCGTGCAGCCCGTGGCCTTATCCGTGCAGTAGCGCCAGGTGAACACCACGTCCGCGGCGGTCATGTCGCTGCCGTCCGACCACTTCACCCCCTCCTTCAGCTTCCACGTGATCGACAGCAAATCCGGCGAAACGCCGCCGTTCTCGATGGTCGGGATCTCCGTCGCCAGCGCCGGAACAAGGGCTCCGTCCGGGCCGTAGTGCGCCAGTGGCTCGAGGGTGATCGCCCCCGCATCCCGGTCCTTGTAGCCGCCGGAGAGGTACGGGCCGGGCAGCGTTGGCGCCTGCCAGTAGAGGATGGTCAAGACCTCTTCCGGAGCGGTTACTTCCGGGGCGGCTTCCTCCTCGTCTCTGCCACAGGCGGCAAGCGAGAACAGCAGGGCGAGCGCAAGCAGTGCATAAAGGGTGCGATACATGGGAACTCTCGGTCTCCAGTCGATTGCAGGGTCTACGGGACGTGCTTCGATCGTACGCCAGACCCCGCACAGAGGCCCGGTCTGGCGCTCATCGCCGTACGAAAGGGACGCCGTATACTTCAATGCGCCCTCCGGCTGGCGCCTTGAGGCCGTCAACCAGTGCCTCGCGCTGACGTTGGCCGGTGAGCGAACACACGGCGAAGGGCGCCCTACCTGGCTACGGTGGAATGTGGCGAAGAGCGATGAGCAGGTCTGGAAGCGGTTCGCGTGACTGAAATCGAGACTGCCCCCACGCGCCCTTCCTCCCTCGACCTTGCCGGTGAATTGCTGCGTCTGCGCTCGCGTCACGACGGGGCCGGGCTTGCCACTGTCGCGCTCCCCACGGCACTGCTCGGCAGCGCGCGCCAGTGGGGTCCACGACAGCTTCGGGCCGCCGCAACGGTCTCCTGGGAACAGCCCTCCGACGACCTGCACCTCTTCGGATTCGGCCGCGCCCTCGACCTCGGTTCGGCTGCGGGCGCGCCATTGGCGGCCGCCGCCCCGGCCCTGCGCGAGGCCGCCGACGAGTTGCGCGCGGGCGACGTGGATCCGCTCGCGCGTCCGCGCTTCTTCGGCGGCGCCCGCTTCGACGCCAGTTCCCCCCACCACGACCCGGCCTGGGAAGCCTTCGGCGCCTGGCGCTTCGTCCTCCCCGAGGTCATCGTCGCCCTGCGCGGTGGCCGCCTGAGCGCCTCCCTGACGCTCGCCGTCCGCCCCCAGCAGACACGCGAGGAGGTCGCCGTTGCCGTCGCGGCAGCGATCGCCGGCGTCGCCGCGGCGCCCACGCCGCCCTCAATTGGTTCGGCGCGCTACCAGCGCACCGGCCCCGATGCCGCTCACTGGCGCTCTGCCGTCTCCGGTGCGCTCTCGGAGATCGCTTCCGGGCGCTACCGCAAGGCCGTGCTCGCCCTCCAGGCGCGCTGCCACTCACCCCGACCGCACAACGTCGCCGCCACCCTGACGTCCCTCGCCGAGCGCTACGAGGGTTGCTTCGTCTTCGGCTACCGTCTGGGCGACTCAAGCTGGGTCGGCGCCAGCCCCGAGCTCCTTGTGTCGCTCGAACGTGGACGTGTGCGCGCCCTCAGCCTCGCCGGCACCTGCGCCCGCGGCCGGGATGCTGAAGAGGATGAGGAGCTGGCCCGCACGCTCCTCGCCAGCGAGAAGGAACGCAGCGAGCACGACCTGGTCGTGCGCGCGACGCGCGAGGCCCTCGATCCGCTCTGCGCGGACCTGTCCGTGCCCGATGCGCCGCGCCTCCTGCGCATGACCGGTATCCAGCACCTGCAGACGCCGATCGAGGGGCGCGCCGCGACCGGTGTGGACGTGCTCGACTCTCTCCTCGCCATGCACCCCACCCCCGCCGTCGGCGGCTCGCCGCGCGAGCCCGCGCTCGAGGCCATCGCCCGCCTCGAAGGCATGGATCGCGGCTGGTACGCCGGCCCCATCGGCTGGATGGACATGAACGGCGAGGGCGCCTTCGCCGTGGCCTTGCGTTCCGCCCTTCTGCACGGGCGCGAGGCGCTCCTCTACGCCGGGGCGGGCATCGTCGCCGGCTCCGATCCGGACCGGGAGCTCGCCGAGGCCGAGCTCAAGCTCCAGCCGCTCCTCGAGGCCCTGCACGGGGCGTAGCGGTGAGCGCCGCTGCCAACACCGCCGCCGCCCGCGCCCTCATTGAGGGCCTTGCCCGCGCTGGTGTGCGCGACGCCTGCGTCACACCCGGCTCGCGCTCCACGCCCCTGACGGTCGCCCTCGCCGAGCAGGACGCTATCCGCCCCTGGCTCCACCTGGACGAACGCTCCTCCGCCTTCTTCGCGCTCGGGCTCGCCCGCGCCAGCGGCAGGCCCGTGGCGCTGGTCTGCACATCCGGGACGGCGGCCGTCAACTTCCACCCCGCCGTTGTGGAGGCGGAACTCTCGCGCGTCCCGCTCATCGTCTGCACCGCCGACCGGCCCCGCCGCCTCCGCAACGTTGGCGCCCCCCAGACCATCGACCAGGTTGGCCTGTACGGTGTCAGCGTTCGCCACGAGCGCGACTTCCCCGTTCCCGGCTCCCCCGACGCACCCCCCCATCTCTTCGCCGAGGCCGGCCGTGAGGCCGTCGTAACTTCGCTCTCCCCCCTCCCCGGACCCGTCCACCTCAACCTCCCCTTTGACGAGCCCCTCATCGCACCACCCGCCGCTCCCCCCGGCCCCACCGCCGCCCCGATCCCCGGCCCCCTTCCCGCCGTCCCCGCCCTTCCTCCCGCCACCCCCCAACTCGAAGCCGCGACGGAAGCCCTGTACCGCAGCGAGCGGCCGATCATCGTGGCCGGACCCGAGAGCGGCGGCCTCCCCGCCCGCGCCCTCGCCGCCCTCGCCCTCGCCCTCCGCGCCCCCGTCCTCGCCGACCCCCTCAGCGGGCTCCGCACCGGCCCCCACGACCGCACCCACGTCGTCGACGCCTACGACGCCTTCCTGCGCGACCCCCGTGCCATAACCCTCGCGCCCGACTGCGTTCTGCGCTTCGGCGCCGCCCCCACCTCGAAGGCGCTCAACCAGTTCCTCGTCCGCGCGAGCGACGTACCGGGCGCCACCCACATCCTCTGCGATCTGCCCGGCTCCTTCCGCGACCCCAACGGTGTCACGACGCACCGCCTTACGGCGGATCCGCGTTCCGCTGCCGACGCCCTCCGCGAATTGGTCGCTGGCCAACGCGGCAGTGCCTGGCTCGCCCAGTGGCGCGACCGCGACGCCCGTGCTCGCGCGGCGCTGTCCGACTACGCGCTCGCCGCGACCGAACCCTTCGAGGGACGCGCGGTCGTCGAGTTGCAGCGCGCGCTCCCTGCTGGCGCGACCATCTTCGCCGGGAGCAGCATGCCCGTTCGCGACGTCGACGCGTTCCTCGCGGGCGATGCGAAGCCCCTTGCCGTCGCATCCAACCGCGGCGCCAACGGCATCGACGGCGTCGTCTCGTCGGCGCTCGGGCACGCTGCTGCCGGCGCCGGCCCGGTCGCCCTCCTCATCGGCGATCTCTCGCTGTTCCACGACCTCAACGGCCTCTGGGCGGCCGCTCGCCACGGCCTCGACCTGACGGTGCTGCTGGTTAACAACGCCGGCAGCGCCATCTTCCACTACCTGCCGCAGGCCGCTCACGGCCACGTGTTCGAGGAGTGGTTCGGAACCCCCAGCGACGTCGACTTTGCCGCCGCGGCGAAGGCCTACGGCGCGAGCCACCGTGTCCTCGATGACTGGGAGGAGCTCGACGGCGCCCTCGCCGGAGAGGGCCAGGGCGTTTGCATCGTCGAGTTCCGGACCGACCGCGTCCGCAACCACGAGCTCCACGAGGAAGCCTGGGCGAGAGCCAGCGAGGCGGCTTGGTCGTGACGCGCGTCCCCCTCGACGGAGGCTTCTTCCTGAACATCGAGCGCACGGGCAAGGGGCCGCCGCTCGTGCTCCTCCACGGCTTCACCGGCTCGGCCAGAAGCTGGGGACCCCTCGCCGAGATGCTGGCCGCCCGCTTCACCCTCCTCGCCGTCGATATCGTTGGTCACGGCGCCTCCAGCAAACCTGAAGAAGTGGACCGCTACGCCATCGACAAGGCTGCCCGCGACGCCGTCGACGCCATGCTGGCGTTTGGCTTCCGACAGAGCGCGTGGTTGGGCTACTCGATGGGCGGCCGCCTCGCCCTGCACGTGGCCGCGGCATTCCCTGAAGCGGTCGAGCGGCTGGTGCTCATCGGAGCCTCCCCCGGCCTCGCCGACCCCGAGGAGCGCGAGGCCCGCCGCGCCTCCGACGAGGCTCTCGCCGATCGCATCGAGCGCGAGGGCGTCCCTGCCTTCGTCGACCACTGGGAGTCGCTGCCCCTGTTCGCGACCCAGGCCCGTCTGCCTGCCGGTATGAGGCTCGCCATCCGCCGGGGCCGGCTCGCGAACGATGCCCGCGGTCTCGCCAACAGCCTTCGGGGCATGGGTACGGGCGCGCAACCCCCGCTCCACGACCAGCTAAGCGACATAACGGCCCCGTCGCTGCTGCTCGCCGGCGCCCTCGATGCCAAATTCGCCGCCATCGCCGGCGATATGGCAGCCGCCATGCCCGACGCCCGCGCCCACCGCGTGCGCGACGCCGGGCATGCCCCACACATCGAGAAACCGGCATACTGCGTTCGGACGATTACGGCCTTCCTGGAGGAGGGCGCGAGGGAGCACGAACATGGCGGTAGCCTGGGAGCCGGCCGGTAACTACGAGGACATCCTCTACGGGAAAGCGGAGGGGATGGCTCGCATCAGCATCAACCGGCCCGAGGTCCACAACGCCTTCCGTCCCGAGACCGTCTTCGAGCTGATCGACGCCTTCCAGAAGGCGCGCGAGGACCCCGAGGTCGGCGTCGTGCTCTTCACCGGCGAGGGGGCGCGCGCCTTCTGCTCCGGCGGCGACCAGCGGGTCCGCGGCCACGGCGGCTACGTCGGCGAGGATGATGTGGCCCGCATCAACGTCACCGACCTGCACAAGCTCATCCGCTCCATCCCCATCCCGGTCATCGCTCTCGTCGCGGGCTGGTCGATCGGCGGAGGGCACGTCCTCCACGTCATCTGCGACCTCACCATCGCCGCCGAGAACGCCCGCTTCGGCCAGACGGGGCCCCGCGTTGGCTCCTTCGACGGCGGCTTCGGCGCGGGCCAGCTCGCCCGCCTCGTCGGCCAGAAGAAGGCCCGCGAAATCTGGTACCTCTGCCGCCAGTACGACGCCCAGGAAGCGTTGGAGATGGGCCTCGTGAACGCCGTCGTTCCCCTGGAGCAACTCGAGGACGAAGGTGTTGCCTGGGCCCGCGAAGCGCTGCGCCACAGCCCGCTCGCGCTCCGCCTCATGAAGTCGTCCTTCAACGCCGAGCTCGACGGCATGGCCGGCATCACCGAGCTCGCCCACAACGCGACCCTGCTCTTCTACATGAGCGACGAGGGCAAGGAGGGCCGCAACGCCTTCGTCGAGAAGCGCGAGCCTGCCTACTCGGACATGGACAAGTTCCCCCGACGGCCATGACCCCCGCCGCCCCCATCGCGAGCGTCCGCTGGCGACCCTGGCGCATCCCCCTGCGTGAACCCATCGTTACCGGCGCTGGCGACATGACCGAGCGCCAGGGCTTGATCGTCCGCGTTGAGACCGCGGATGGCGCCACCGGCACCGGCGAGTGCTCGCCGCTTCCCGGCGAGGGTCTGTCGACGGCCGACCTCGCGGCGCGCATGGCCGAGCTTGGCCGGAAACTCCTCGGTCGCACTCCGGCCGACGCCTGGACCTCCCTTCCGGCGGGCGAGCACGTCCCCGTCGCCGACGTCGGCATCGAAACCGCTCTCGCCGACCTGCTCGCGGGGGCGTGTGGCGCCCCGCTCGCCCACTGGCTCGCGGACCAGACCGGCCTCCCGGCCCCCGCTTCCGCCCCCATCCCCGCCAACGCCCTGCTGTCGGCGCTCGACCCCGCCACTCTCGCTCGCGAGGCGGAAGCCGCAAAGGCCTGCGGCTTCCGCACCGTGAAGGTCAAGGTTGGCCGCGACCGCGCCGCCGACACCGAGCGGTTGCGTGCCGTGCGCGCCGCGGTGGGCCCCGATCTCGGCATCCGAATCGATGCGAACGGTGCCTGGAGCGAGCAGGAGGCGGTAGCCGCCCTCGTCGAGCACGCCGCCCACGGAGTTGCCCTCTGTGAGCAGCCGGTGGCCCCCGGCCCCGACGCCCCCGCGCGACTCGCGCGCGTCCGCGCCGCCAGCCCCGTCCCCATCGCCGCCGACGAGTCCTGCGCCTCGCTCCACGACCTTCGCTCCCTCGTTGACGCGGAGGCCGTCGACGCCGTCGTCATCAAACCGCTGCGCACGGGGCTGAGGGAGGCGCTCGCCATGATCCGGGAAGCGACGGTGCGGAATCTGCCCTGCATCCTCACCACAACGTTCGATACCGGCGCCGGCACCGCCCTCGCCCTCCATCTCGCCGCGCTCCTCCCCGAGCCTCGCTCCGCTTGCGGACTCGCCACGCTACTGCTCCTCGCCGGCGACATCGTGCGTGGCTGCCCCACCCCCGAAGCGGGCAGCTTGCCCCTCCCCACCGGGCCCGGCCTCGGTGTCACCCTCGACGAGGCCGCCCTTGACCGATTCCCTACCGGTCCCTGGGAAGGCGTCTCCGCATGAGCGCCATGCTCCCCGACTGGCTGACCCACCGCGCCCGCGCCCTCCCCCGCGTGACTGCCATCGCGAGCGGACGCCATCGGGGCATCAGCTACGCCGCCTTGTACGAATACGCGGTGCGCCAGGCGAACGCGCTCGTCGCTGCCGGCGCCGCCCCCGGCGAGCGCGTCGCCGTCATCGCCGGCACCTCCCGCGACTTCGTCGTGGCGATGCACGCCACCACGCTCACCGACGCCATCTTCGTACCCCTCAACGTACGCCTCACCGCCGCCGAGCTGGCCGGCCAGCTCCGCAACGCGGAGCCGGCGGTGGTGCTCTGCGACAAACCCCGTGAGGCGCTCGCCGCCGAAGCCGCTGCCCTCGCCGGCAGCCCCGTCCCCTTCCGCCTGCCCCTGGCCCCCGTCGCGGAGAAGGCCGCCCTCGCCGCCGCCCACGACGAGGACAGCTGCCACAGCATCGTCTACACCTCGGGAACCGCCGGGAACGCGAAGGGCGTGATGCTCACCTACGGGAACTTCTGGGCGAGCGCGAGCGCCTCCGCCCTCAACCTTGGCCTCGATCCCTCCGACCGCTGGCTTGCCTGCCTCCCCCTCAACCACGTCGGGGGACTCTCCATCCCCATCCGCAGCGCCATCTACGGCACCGCCGTCGAGCTCCACGCCCGCTTCGAGCCCGAGGCCGTGAACCGCGCGGTCCGCTTTGGCGATGTCACCCTGCTCTCCGTCGTCCCGACCATGCTCCGCCGCATGCTCAACGCCGACGACCATCCCTTCGACGGTTCCCTCCGTGCGGTACTCGTCGGGGGTGGTCCCGTACCCCCCGCCCTGCTCGAGCGCGCCACCGCGCGCGGTCTGCCCGTCGTCCAGACTTACGGTCTCACCGAGGCCTGCAGCCAGGTCACGACCCTCTCCCCCTCCGAGGCGATGTCGCACCTCGGATCCGCCGGACGGGCCCTGCTCTCCGCCGATGTTCGCGTCGATGCCCCCACCGGCGAGCCCGCCGAGATCCAGATCCGCGGCCCCGCCGTCACGCCCGGCTACTACCGCGACCCGGAAGCGACCGCGACCGCCTTCTCCGACGGCTGGCTGCAGACCGGCGACATCGGCTTCCTCGACAAGGACGGCTTCCTCACCGTCCTCGACCGGGGCGACGATGTCATCGTCTCCGGCGGGGAAAACGTCTATCCCGCCGAGGTCGAGGCGGCCCTCCTCGCCTATCCCGGCATCGAAGCCGCAGCCGTGGTCGGATTGCCCGACGAAGAGTGGGGCCAGCGCGTCGTCGCCGCCGTTGTCGCGCAGTTGCCCGTCGAGCTCGGGCGCGTCGAGCCGTTACTCCGCAGCCGCCTCGCCGGCTACAAGATTCCCGCCGCCATCGAGCGCTTCGAGGTCCTCCCCGCCACCTCCTCCGGCAAGATCCAGCGCCGCTTCGTCCGCCAGCAGATGGCCGAACGCCTCGCTACACTCCCCACCAGTCACTAGCCACCAGCCACTCTCCACCACGAGGTTCCCCATGAGCGACGACGCCCTCCAGACCCTGCTCGACCGCCAGGCCATCAGCGATACGGTCTTGCGCTACGCCACCGGTATCGACATGCGCGACTGGGAGGCCTACCGCTCCTGCTTTACCGACGAGGTCGAGATCGACTTCACTTCGTGGGGCGGCGGCGAGCCCTCAACCCAGCGCGCCGACGACTGGACCGCGGGCGTGCGCGCCGGCCTCAGCGGCTTCTCGGCGACCCAGCACATCAGCACGAACCACGTCATCACGTTTGCCGATGGGGGCGACGAGGCGACCTGCGTTTCCTACATGCAGGCCCAGCACTACCTCCCCAACGACGAGGGCGACAACACCCTCACCCTTGGCGGCTACTACACCAACACCCTCGTCCGCGCTGCCGACGGCTGGCGCATCCGCCGCTGCCAGCTCACGGTCACCTGGACGACCGGCAACAAGCACATCTTCGTCCTCGCCCGCGAGCGCTGGGCCGCCATGCAAGCCGCCGGCGAAGCCTAGGGAGGCTCCGCCGGCTGGGGTTCCGCGTCGGGGGCGCCCAGCAGTTCCTCGCCGAGTAACTGCTCTTGCCGGTGGGCGCGCAGCCAGAGTGCTAAGAGGGGCGCTGCCAACACGACCACGATGATCGCCGCCGCACGGTAGGCCAACGGGAGTCCCCAGGTGTCGCCCAGCCACCCCAGCAGGGGCTCCATCCCCGCTACAGCGAGGCTGAAGATCATGTTGTGGATCGAGAGGATGGTGGCGCGGTTGGCGCTTGGAATGCGGCGGTTCAGGTAGTCCGATATCACGACGAAGCTCATGGCGAACATCGTCGTCGTGAGCGGATAGAACGCGAACGCGGCCACGTAGTCGATCGCCCCGAGCCCGACCGCGGTGATCATCACCACGATCGGCATCAGCACGATGATGCGGCTCACCCCGAGCAGCGTGATCACCCGGTAGGTGATGAGCGCGCCCACCATCGAGAGCAGCTGCCCGGGCGTGAGGAACAGGCCGAAGGACCAGATGGGCATGTCGTGGGAGTCGAGGAACGGCTGCTGCAGGATGATCATGCTCACCCCCACGCCCATCACGCCCGCCGTCAGCAGCATCATGTAGCGCACCGACGGCCTCCCGAAGGCCACGCCGAAGGCTTCTTTCACCACCGTCAGGTAGCTCTGCTGGCCGTCCGTTTCCTCGAAGCGGGGCGGCTCCTTGAAGCTGAAGCTCACGAGCCAGGCCACGCCCATGAGCCCACCGCTCGCGACGACCGGTATCCAGAGGGTCGTGTAGTGCGCCACCAGGGAGCCGATGAGGAGCCCGAGGATGGCGCCGACCGCCTGGATGGCGCGCGCCCGCCCCCAGAGCTTGGGGTAGTCGCGTTCCCGGCCGACAGCCCGCAGGGAGTCGTAGACAAAGGCCGAGTCGGCGCCCGAGTAGAGGGTGAAGGCCGCCGCCCACACCATGTAGGAAATCAGCAGGACGCCGAAATTTGTGGCGATACCGAAGACAACAACCGCGATCGCGTTTGTCAGCGCCCCGTAGCTCAGCGAGACCTTCCGTCCCCAGCGATCCGCGATCGCGCCCGTCGGTACCTCCAGTACGATCAGGAGGATCCAGAACGGGGCGTCCAGCGCTGTGAGCTGCGTGAGCGAGAGACCCCGCTCCTCGATCAGGTAGACGGCCCAGATTGGCAGCCACAGCTGGAAGTCCACGAAGAAGCGGAACAGGTAGAACTTCCAGACGTTCGCCTGCAGCGAACGCGCAACCTCTGGGGAGAGGGGCACACTGGGGGCGGCGACATTGCTCACGCCCGGGCGCTCCCAATCGTCCGGAGGGTGGAGGCGGCGGCAGGGGCAGTTGCACGCATGAAGGAATCCCATCGTACGCGAACGGCCACCGGCGTCCCGGCAAGCCCCGCGAGCGCCCGACCGCGTGCTACCGTTCCGCCATACCAACCACGGAGGATTCCCATGGCGCGCTTCGTCCTCATTGGCCTCATCGAGCCACCCAGCCCCGAGCAGCAGGAACTGTTCGACGAGTGGTACCTGGGCCAGCACGTCTACGACACGGCCCTCTGCCCGAACTTCCTCAGTGGCACCGTCTACAAGCTGCGCGGCGGCCACGTCGGTATCGACATCCCCTCCGAGTACATCTGCATCTACGAGGTCGACGCCGACAGCTACGAGGAAGCCGAGAGCGTGCTCAACGAGTGGCAACGGGACCCGAACGCGTGGGAGGGTCGCGCGGAGCACAACGAACTGCTTGCCGGCACGGACGCTCCGCCCCTGAAGGTGAAGGGCTCGGGCTGGTACGAGTTCGAGCGCGGCTACCACACCCGCGGCTGAAAGGGCGCCCGATCCCCCGCCGGTAAAGCCTGCCGGGGCCCTGCGCTGGGACAAAACGCGCGATGTCGTAGACAATGAGGCCATGAAGACCGGCCACCGGTGCGGTACGGTGCGCGTTGGCGTGCGGAAGGCCTTGGCATGAGCCGTCTGACGCGTGCTCTCGGGTTCGGCGATGGCGACCAGCGCGCCCGCCCGACGGCTGACTCGCCCAAGGTGCGCCGCCTCCGCGAGACCATGCGCTGGCGCGGCTACGACCTGAGCGAGTACACGGACGAGCAGATCGCCGCCGTGAGCGCGCGCTTCCCCAACGACATCTCCGAGGATGGCGAGACGACCGAAGACGGTCGCCGCGCACTCGCCGCCGCCCTCGAAAGCGGCGACTTCTCCTCCCCGCCCGAGTCCGACTCGCCCGCCCCGCAACGCCCTGCCGAGGCGCCTGCTTCACGGCAGGCCGCGGAAGCGCCCGCCCCCGCAGCCCAGCCACGACGGCCAGCCCCCGCGGCCCCAGCCTCCCCCCACCGTTCCACCCTCGGCATGCCCACGCTCCCCGAACGGCTGGCGCACATCTTCGGCATCCATGCCTGGCGACCCCTCGATGGCGATGATGGCAAGCGCATGCAGTGCGTCGGCTGTGGCCAGATGCGCAACGACCCCATCCCCTTCCGCACGCCTCCCCCTCCGCCACCTCCACCCCCTCCGCCCCAGCGCGACGAGCCCATCTCCCGGCGCGAGCCGCCACCCTCGCCCCTCGACGACCTCTCTAACCTCGAGGAGCGGGACCGCATGGGCAGGCCTCCCCAGCGACCGCAACGCCCCCAGCAGCAGGGACCGCAGCGCTCGGACTCCGCCTGGAGCTTCTTCATGGGTCTTCCCTGGTGGTCGAAGCTCCTGGCCGTCTTCATCGCCATCCAGGTCATCCTCTTCATCGTTTCGGCCGTGGCCGGCGGCGGTGGTGGCGGCTGATGGCGCGGGCAGGGAGTTAACAGTGATCCGCTACGAGGACATCCATCACATCGCCTTCGTGACCGCCGACCTTCAGCGCGGCATGGAGGAAGTCGGCGAGGTCTACGGCGTCGAGTGGACGACGCCCCGCCACCTCGAGCTTCCCGTGCGCGACTCGCGTGGCGACCGAACGCTCAACCTCTCGGTCGTCTACTCGCAACAGGGGCCGCTCTTCCTCGAGGTGCTGCAGGCCGTACCGGACTCGGTCTGGGCGCTCACGCCCGGCTCGCACCTGCACCACATCGGCGTCCACGTCGACGATGTCGAGGCGGAGATCGAGCGTCTCGAGGGACTCGGGCAGGCCATCGAGGCAGCCGGTATCGGTCCGGGCGGACGGCTGAACAGCTGGGCCTACCTGCAGAGCGAGCAGGCCCTCCGTGTCGAGATTATGGACATCAGCGGTCGCGAGGGCACAGCCCGGTGGGCCCGGGGCGAGATCGAGTAGGCCGCTCCCTACTGGAGCTGCCGCAGCCGCGGCGAGACCACCACCAGCAGACCCGCAACGACCGCCAGGGCAACCGCGAGCGATGCCATGGCGATGTCGATCCCGGCGCGCTCCGCCACCACGCCGATGACGAACGCGCCCAGCGCCATCATCCCCGGCTGCAGCATCATCAGCGCCATCACCCGGCCCCGAAACTCGTTCTCGACGTAGGAGTGCAGCAGGATCTGGCTGAACGCCTGCCGCCCGGCGGTGCCGACTCCCACGAAGACGATCGCGATGACCGCGAACCAGAAGGCCTGCGAGCCGGACAGCACGACCAGCGACACCCCCAGCAGGATGGCGCTCAGCAGCAGCAGTAGCCCGCGGCGGCGTTCCGGCAGAGAGGCGATGACGAGCGCCCCGAAGAGCGCGCCGCCGCCGCTGATGGCCGTCAGGAGCCCCAGCTCGACCGGCCCGCCGCCCAGCACCTCCTTCACGAAACCGGGCAGGAGCTGGATATACGGCATCGCCAGGAAGGCGCTGATAAGCGTCACGCCCAGGACGGCGAGGATGGTTGGGTCGCGCCGGACGTAGGAGAAGCCGTCGCGCAGGTCTCCCAACCCGCCTTTCGCTGAACCCTCGGAGGCCGCCTCGCTCCTGGGCAGGGGCGCTAGCGTAATCATCGCCGACAAGTAGAAGGCGGCCATGACCATGTAGACGGGGCCCGCCCCAATCACGCCGCCACCCGCGGCCCACGTCAGGAGGCCCGCGCCTGCTGGCGCCAGGACGCGCATCAGGTTCATCCCCGCCGAGTTGAGCGCAACTGCGTTCATCAGCAGGTCGCGCCCCACCACCTCGGGGATCATGGCCTGGCGGGCGGGCATCATCAGCGCCATCGTGATCCCCTGCAGGGCGCCCGCGGCGAAGAGGTGCCACAGCACGATCGCGTCGGTGAGGATGAGGATACCGACCACGAGGGCGTTGAGAACGGAGACGAACTGCCCCACCTGGAGGACGACCTTCTTCGGCGCGCGGTCGGCGAGGACCCCGCCGAAGACGCCGAGGAAGAGCATCGGCAGCGCGGAGGCGAGCGCAATCCCGCCAAGCGCCGCGAACGAGTCCGTGATCTCGAAGACCACGTACCCTCGCATCACGAGCTGGATGTTCATCGCCGCCATCTGACCCAGCATGGCCAGGTAGAACCAGCGGAAATTGCGTTCGCTGAACGAGGCGAACGTGGGCAGGGACGCTATGCGTCCGGTGACCGGATTGGAGCGAAGAATGGCCTCGGCGCGCGTGCTGGTCGACTGCGCCAAGGGGCCCCCTGTGCGCCAATCGCGCACACCCTCACGCTAAGGTGAAGGTGGTATGCGGGCAAGCAAGCCCTACGGCTCGACCGTCACCGTGCCCGTGGAGCCGTCGATGGTGACCGTAGCCCCGTCCGGTATGAGCTCGGTCGCTTTCCGCACCCCGGCGACGGCGGGAATCCCGAACTCGCGCGCCACCGTGGCCGCGTGGCTCAGAATGCCCCCCGTCTCCACCACCACGCCCGCCGCGGGGATGAAGAGCGGTGTCCACCCGGCGTCCGTCACGGGCGCCACGAGGATCTCGCCCGGTTCGAGCTCGGCACTGATCGCGGCGGCCGCGCTTGTCACCACGCGCGCCCTTCCGGTCACGGCGCCGGGACTGATCCCCAGCCCGTCATAGGTCGCGGAGGTGACGGCCTCGGCCGTTTCCTTCGGGATGAGCTCGACCGGCCAGTCGAACATGACCGGCAGCTCGTGTCCCTCCAGGGAGGCCATCTCTGCCTTGCGGGCCGCGACGTTGGCCTTCGCCTCGCCTGCGTCGAGCGTTCCCTCGGCGGCCTGGGGTAGCTCGGAGAGTCGCAGGAACCAGACATCCTCCGCGTCGTCGAGCAACCCGCGCTCGGCGAGACGGCGGCCCAACTCCACCACCGGTGGGCGCTGGCTGCGAGTGGCGCGCACCCAGTTCGCCTTGGTCATCTCCCGGGCGCGGTTCAGCATCTGTCCAAGTTCAAGCGCCTGCCGGTACTCGTCCAGCGCTTCCGCGGGAAGCCGGGACTCAATCTCCCGTTCGACGGCTTCGCGTGCAGCCGCCTGGTTCCGCTCCCGTTCGTGCGGGTCGCGATCCGGGCCGGCGTTGAGGTTGGCCTGGATGATGCTGAGGACGAAGTGCGGGGCCTCGTCCCAGGTGCGGTGTGAGGGATCGATCTCGTTCTGGCCCCGGAACCCGCAGCTATCGATGAATGCGGCGTACTCGCCGGCGAACGCCTGCCAGTCCTCCCCGGGGGGAGCCTCCAGGCGGGCGGCGAAGTCGTCCGCGCTGAGAGACGCGAACTCCCCCGCCAGCGGGGGACGCGCGAGGATGAAGCGGCTCAGGTCCCAGATCGCCTTTGCGGGCTCGGCGCTCTCCACGCCGGTCAGCCCGCTCGTGACGGTGTTAGTCCAACCCGGCGGGTGGTCGGGAAGATGCTCCTTGAGGAGGTTCTCGATCGCCGTGGTGAACTCGGCCCCGCCCAGCGTGGCGTAGTAGTGACCCAGAAAGATCCGTCCCAGCAGCGCGATGGCTTCGTCCAGCGCTTCCACGAGCTCGCCGTCGCTGGGCGCCTTCCAGTCGCGCAAGCGCGACTCGAGGTATGCCCGCGTGCTCGTCTCCCGGTGCTTGTTTCCGACCACTTCGGCCTGCTGCCAGCGGTCCATCATGCGCCGGCGCGTCGCGACGTTGCGCGACTGGTTCTCGCTGGCCCCGGTCCTGACGGCTTCGCCCCCTCCCACGAGCTGCTTGAAAGTGTCGCTCCCCTCCTCCACGGCGAACGTACCCGCGAAGGCCACGTTGATCCCGTAGTTGATCACCAGCCGCCCCGCGATGAACGGCATCGTGGTCGCCGTCGGCGGTTCGGGTATCGCGACCAGGTCCTGCGTCCCCAGGTCTTCCACCAGGCCACGGTCCCAGAGGTAGTCGCAGGCCCGCCAGATGTCGGCAGGGAGAGGCCTGGTCAGCCCGGGACTGATCTCCGCGGCGTTGGTCGTCGTGTACGCGGCGTGAACCGGGTCGTGAACGCTGTCCCAGCTACAGAGCAGGTTGTCCGCCATCGGCATAGCCCTCCAGTGGGCGCTCGCAGGGACGCAACCCTTTGAGGCCGTGACTTGCGTGCCCTGGACGTGGGGTCTGCCAGCTTGTCGCTACGGCTCGACCGTCACGGTACCCGTGGAGCCGTCGATGGTGACGGTCGCCCCGTTCGGGATAAGCGAGGTGATCCCCCGGATCTGGGCGACGGCGGGAATGCCGAACTCGCGCGCGACCGTGGCCGCGTGGCTCAGGATTCCGCCGGTCTCCACCACGACGCCCGCAGCGGGGATGAAGAGCGGCGTCCAGGCCGCATCCGTCACCGGCGCCACGAGAATCTCACCCGGTTCGAGCATGGTCGAAATCGCCGCCTCGGCGCTCTCGATCACGCGTGCCTTGCCCGAAGCCTGCCCTGGGCTGATGCCCAGGCCTTCGTAGCTGGCGGTGCTGACCGCTTCCGTGGCCACCTTCGGGATGAGCTCGACGGGCCACTCGAACATGACCGGCAGCTCGTGCTGCTCCATCAGGGCGAACTCGTCCTTGCGACTGGCGATGTTGGCCTTCGCCTCGCCCGCGTCGAGGTTGCCCTCGGAGGCGGCGCGGAGCTCCGGCAGCCGCAGGAACCAGACGTCATCCGTGTCGTCGATGACGCCCCGCTCGACGAGCCGTCGTGCAAGCTCCACCACAGGCGGGCGCTGTGTGCGGCAGGCACGGGCCCAGTTCGCCTTGCTGCTCTCGCGGCCCCGGTTCAGCGTCTGCGCCAGCCGCAGGGCGTGACGGTACTCGTCCAGCACCTCCGCAGGCAGCTTCGACTCGATCTCCCGCTCGACCGCCTCTCGCGCAGCGGCCTGCTTCCGCTCAAGCTCATGCGGATCCCGATCCGGACTGGCCTGCAGGTCGGCCTGGATGCTGCTCAGGACGAAGTTCGGCGCCTCGTCCCAGGTCACGTACGAGGGGTTGGTCTCGTTCTGTCCGCGGAAACCAAGCTCCTCGATGAACGCGGCGTACTCCGCTGCGAACGCCTGCCAGTCGTCGCTGCCCGGATTCGCCAGGTTCGCGGTCAGGCCGTCTGCCGTTAGGGACGCGAAGTCGGTGGCGAGTGTCGGCCGCGCCGCGATGAAACGGCTCAGATCCCAGATCGTCTTCGCCGGTAGGGCGCTTTCGACCCCGGTCAGGCCGCTCGTAATCGTGTTCGTCCACTCCGGCGGGTGGTCCGGGATGTGCTCGTCGAGGATGGCTCCGATGACGCTCGTGTACTCGCCGCCGCCCACCGAGTTGTAGTAGTGCGCCTTGAAGATGGTCCCGGCGAGTTCTGTGCCCGCGTCGAGCGCTTCTATCAGTTCGGCATCGCTGGCCGAGCGGTAGTCCCGGGTGCGCGACTGCCGGTAGGCGTTCTTCGTGATCTCGCGGTTCCGGTCCCGTATCGCCTCGGAGGTCTCCCACTTTTCGGTGATGGCGGCACGCGTCGCAAGGGCCCGCTCCTCATCTCCGTGGGCCTCGCTCGTGAACTCTTCCTCGCCGCCCTCGAGGAAATTCTTCAGGAAGTCGCTTCCCTCGCCTACCGAGTACAGCGCCGTGAAGGCCATGTTGATTCCGAAGTTGATGACGAAGCGGCCCCCGATGAACGGCAGCGTTGTCGCCACTGGCGGCTTCGGGATCTCGAGCAAGTCGGTCGTGCCCAGATCCTCCATGACCCCGTAGTTCCAGCCATAGTCCCACTCCCGCCAGATGTCGGCGGCCAGCGGCTTGGTCACGCCCGGAAGCACTTCCGCGGCGTTCGCCGTCGTGTAGTTGCCCTGCACGATGTCGTGATGGCTGTCCCAGCTGCAGTGAAGCTCGTCGCTCATCCTCTTATCCCTCCTGTGGCGCGGGCGACCTAGTAGGCCGCCGTCCCGCCGTCGACCGACCAGAGCGCGCCCGTGATGCCCGACCCGACATCGGACGCGAGCAGCACGGCCACCGCGCCCACTTCCTCGACGGTGTTCATGCGCTTGATCGAGGACTCGCTGGAGAACTGCTCCACCATCTCCTCGTAGGTCAGGCCCATCGAGGCGGCCGCCTCGGGCCCGCTGTCGAGCAGGATGTCGGTCTCGATCAGCCCCGGGCAGATGGCGTTCACGGTGATGCCCGTCGTGCCTACTTCCTGGGCCGAGCTCTTCGTGAGGCCGTTGATGGCGTGCTTCGCCGCCACGTACGCGGCGATGCCCGGCTTGCCGTGCTTCCCCTCGAGCGAGGAGATGTTGATGATGCGCCCGCTCTCCTGCGGAACCATGTAGCGGAAGGCGTGCTTGATGCCCCAGAACGTCGCCGACAGGTTCCACGTGATCGTGTGGTCCCAGGCCTCGTTCTCCATCGCCGCGACCGGCGCGAAGCCCGAGCTCCCACCCGCGTTGTTCACGAGGATGTCGATCTTGCCGTAGCGCTCGACCGTTCCGTCGACGAGCCCCGAAAGGGTCGCCTCCTGCGTCACGTCGCCCGCGATGAAGTGGGCCTTGTCGCCCGCACCGAGCTCCGAGAGCGCCCGTGCGCCCTTCTCTTCGCTGCGACCGTTCATGACGACACTCGCGCCCTCCGCGAGGAACGCCTCCACGATGCCCCGACCGATGCCCCGGGTCCCCCCGGTTACCGCCGCGACCTTGCCTTCCAGCTTCATCACACCCCTCCTGAGTTACATAGTGATCTGCCCCGCGACCAACGCCCCAGAGCCAACCGCGAAGCTTAACGAGGGAAGGCGCGCAAGCGCCACCGCACCGGCCGGGTCGTACCCGAAACGGGTGGGGTAATTCGGGGGTCGCGCCGCTACCCTTGTCGCATGGTGGCGAAGTTGTGCCCGAAGGCGCTGGCGGCCGTGCTCGTCGCAGCGACCCTCGTCGCCTGTGGCGGCGACTCCGCCACCCCGCCCCCGACGCCCGTGCCCACCGAAACAGCCACCGCGCCGCCGCCCACCGCCACCTCGACCACCGCCCCATCCCCGACGCCCGCCGCCACGCCCGCCACCACCCCTCAACCGACCCCCACCCCTGACCCCACAGCGACGCCATCCCCACCCCCCGCCGCCACTCCCGTGGCCACCCCCACGCCCTCCCCGGAGCCCACCCCGACTCCCGCAGCCACACCCGACGAGCCCGTTGAACCCGACGAGCCCCACCCCCCCCCCCCCGGCCCCCCCCCCCCCCCCCCCCCCCGGTGTCGATGTCGGCCACGACCAGCAGCGCGTCGTCCTTGAGCC
>JAPOQN010000021.1 GCA_026710655.1 Chloroflexota bacterium
GCAGCTCAGCCGGAAGCTCTCCAGCGTGATGCGCTCGTTGTTGCCGTGCACCGTGCGCGCCAGGCTCGGCGATGTCAGCCCGCCCGAAAAGCCGTAGGCGACGACCTCCTGGTTGCGGAACACGCGGCTGTCCGTGAACCCGCCGTGATCCCCGGCGTCACCACCGCGTCCTCCACCGGGTCCCGCACCACCCCGTCGCGCCCAGCGGTTCACTCGCACGTAGACCGTGTGCCAGTTGCCAAAGCGCTCCGGCAGGCCCCGCCACGTGCAGCCCTCCTTGGCCACGTAGAGCAGCGCATTCAGGGCCTGTCGGTGCGGAATGGTGAGGCTGCCTCGGGGCTTCGGCAGCAAGGGCGCGATCCGCTCGTACTGCGGACCGGCTGGCCGTGGCGGAAGCGCACGGTCACCGCATCACCAGTGTCCTCGATCTCGGGGAGGGGGAGCCCACCTGCGGTGGCCAGCTCCGCCATCTTGAGCGTGCCGCTTACCCACTCCTCGATGATCCCGCGTCGACAAAACGTGCGGGCGATCAGCGGATTCCACGGTCGGGATTCATGGGGGGGCGAAGAGCTGCGGCGGCGGGGAGTTGGCCGTCACGCCTAGCCCCATTATTCGCAGTCTAACTCCGCGAACACCCGTTGGGCGCCCGTCACGTCGAACTTGTAGTACCTGGTGATGTTGAGGGAGTCCGTGACGTTGAAGAACAGCCTCCCGGAAGCCGTCCTCAATGCCATGATGAAGGCGGTGTTCTGGGGAAAGAGCGCTGTCTGGACTGCCCCGTCTCCCAGTCCGCTACGCCAATCCTCGCTCGTCACATCGACCTCTGACTCGGCAAACCGGTAGCGCACGGAAACATCGCTGTCCGGCTCCTCCCCTGGCACGTGGTCGCTTGTCGCAACGAAGGCATCAAGGTGGTCGCTGTTCGTACAGCGAACCACGAGCGCGGTCCGGTCACCCTCAACACTCTCGGTTTCCCACACGTAGTACCCCCCAAAGGGCCCTTGGATGTTTTCACCCTCGAAGAACTCCCATGCTCCAAGTGTCGTCGCGGGCGGAGGCGTGTCTGGAACCTCTAGGAAAGGCACGGCGAGGGTGATGTCGCCATAGCGAAAGCGTCCATTGCTCGTCTCACCGTCGAGCGGGAGAGCGATCGTTCCGAGCGTCTGCCAACTCCCGCCCTCGGGCCGGGCGCTGATGTAGTTGCGCGCGGGATCGTCAGTTCGCTCCCAAACCCGAATCTCCACGTTGGCCGTGTTGGCACCCTGCGCGAGTGCCGCGACGGCCATTGTGAGAACAAGGGCGCCAACTAGCACCGCGATCACAAGGTTCTTGATCATGCGTTCGCTCCTCATCGACCCGATATTGCCAGCGAAGGGCAGTGGTAATCCAGTACCGGGGGTGGGGGCCTTGCGGTTCCACCCACCTAAACCCCGTTTCCTCCGCCCAGTGCGCCCCCCCGCAGGCGCACGCGCCGCTCCAGCTCCGCCGCTACGGCCGTGCCCACGGCCGCCAGGGCCGGCCCGCGGGCAGTTGCCCGTATGCTTCGCCGCGCGCGAGCGGCCGCCGCAGCACCAGGTGGCGCAGGCAGGACTCGCAGGAGCCACGCGCGAAGGCGGCGAGCGTGGCGGGCGCGGGGCCGTCCGCGGCGGGCAGGCGTAGGCCTCAGCCATTGGGCGGCTCAGCCGCCGACGAAACGCCGGTGGCCGCGGTGAGCGTTAAGACAGTGCTCGCCGCGGCCTCCCTCCTGCTACTCGCCCGCCGGCGAATCAGGGAAGCGGCTCATCGCCGTCCTGATCAGGAGGCGCGTCGCCCCCTCACCCGGGTCCTCGCCGTTCTCGGCGTCGTCCGGCGGCACGCGCGCGGGCGGCACGCTCACCTCCGGAGCGCCGGGGCGGGCCAGCCCACGGCGAAAGAGGAGAGCGCCGCTGCGCTGCGCCCATGTGCGCCGGAACTCCGCGATGCCGGTGGTCGCGTCGAGGTTGACGCGGTACTCCAAGGCTAATCAGAACGCCATTGCGCTAGGGCATCCCTCAGACCCTCGACCAGTGGCTGGATATCGCTCTCGTTGAGCCCGGCTTCGACACGGGCGACGATCCGACCGACGCCCGCAGCATCCCGGGCCAATAGATCCGCTAGGGCGCGCAGCTTGCTCTTGGCAATCTGCGAAGGAGGGTCGGACGCCGAGTCGTAGGTTGCATCCAGCCGATCCATATGGGTGGTCAGATCTTTAGCCAGCAGGCCAAGCTCCCCTGCCATACCCTCCGTCCGCTGCCTCAACCGATCCCACACCCAGGTCTCCGGCGCATCCCGGCTGGGAAGAAAGAGCACGGGAACGGTCCTCCCCGCCTTGTCATGAATCTTGGCTTGCGCGTCGCTGTCGCGCTTGTCGCCATCCAGCACAAAGACGAAGTTCTGAACCTGGCCGAACTTCCGAAATGCAGCTGCATGCTCTGGGAACTGGTCAGCTCCGGTATCTCGACCGATGCGAACCGACTCGTTCCTCACTCTCAATTGCGGTAGGAGATAGTCGAATACGCCCTGTAAGATGCCTTCCGCCACCTCGTCTTCACAAAGAAGGTTGAGAGCCTCGGTGGAACGGCCATAGAGCGCATCCTGAATCAGGTCACGGTAGGGTTGAGCTACGGTTACCTGGCCGGAGTCATCGCGCTCAAGGAAGATCCTCCCGTTTGGAGGCACTGATTCGAGCACGACCGGGCTGTGGGAAGTGACAATGATCTGTAAATCGCGACGCAGCGCGAGTTGCTGAAGCTGCAGCATGAGCAACTGCTGCACCCAGGGATGCAGTCCGGCCTCCACTTCATCGATCAAGACCAGCGCGCCATCAAGTTGAGCGATCTCCTGTGAGAGCCGCAGGATGGCGCGCTCTCCAGCCGCCATGTGTAGTTCTGAGTACTGGGGTCCCCCTTCATGGGCGGCAAAGAGCAGGTTCTTCTTGCCGCTCGAAAGGTCGACCACCTCCGAGTACCGGAAGGGGAGCATCTGTTTAGCGAACTCAACCTGTAATGCCGTCAGTGGCTTGACGTTCGGCTCAGATGTCAGCCGTGACATACTGAGAACCCCGCGCACCTCGGATGGATTGCTGAGATTGCTCAGGGTCCTCAGGTAGACCTGTCGCTCTGGCTGTTTCACCCCTTTTCGGCCAAGGAAATTGCGGCTCCAGCCCTTGTTGCGTTGCCATTGCATGGCAAGCCGACCCTCACTGGTAGAGTAGTCAAACTGGAGTGTGATCGTTGGTCTCTCGTCTTCTCGTCCGCCCAGCTTCGGGCGATAGTCGGGAAAGAGCGTTGACGGCACAAAGTCCTTGGGTCCCGCATCGGGAACCTTGTATGCGCATGCGGCCGCGAACAGCACTGTTGACTTCCCAGTGGCGTTTCCCCCGGCAATGACACTGACGGGATAGTCGAGCACGACCCGGAGATTGTTGACGCCGCGAATGCCATCCAACCGAATTTCCGACAGGAAGTGCGGCATGTGGGGCTTCTTGCCTTGCAACTGCTCCCACAGACCCCGGAGGCGGTTCTCGATCATCGTGTTGCCCCTCAGATGACTTCGCCCTCAATCCGAATATCGCAGCGCGGAGGCCAGTATATCAGCGACCCCGTTCGTGAATGGGCTCGACAACTTTGAGGGGTGGCGGTTCTGGGCGCCTCTCGACGGACTCAGTGTCCTGGGTCATGCGTTAGCAGCCACCGATGCCTGACCTCGATCCAAGTCAGGCTCAGGTGTGTGTTCCCGCCTCCCAACTCCCTTCCTCGTCGGAAGCTCCTTCCGTCCGCCGTCATCTAGGCGCTGACGACGGGGTTGGCGCGACGCTTACGGTGGTACGCCGCTACTTGACGGCTACCGCGTCCACCACCAGCCGACGCTCCGGAAGGCGGTCAGCGACCGCCACGCCTCGCTCGACGAGGAGCCGGAGGTCCGGCCTGCGATGCTCCGGCTGGTCAAGGCCGAGTTCGGGAAGGGCACTCCGGTCCCGCTCACCTGCTTCCCGAGGACGGCCGCGCCGGATTCGCCGCGCCTGACGCTCGTCGTCGCCGATCCGGCCTGGGAGTGGCGCGGCCGAGACGAGATCGCCGAGCGCGTCGCCAACTGGACGAGGGAGCGTGAGAGTTCGCCGCGGCTCTATCCCGCCTCGCTCGTTTGGTGCGTGCGGAAGCCCGGGCGCGAGCTGCGGGAGAGCGTCGCACTGTCGCTGGCGTGGCAGCGCGTCGCCGGCAAGATCGCCCAGGGCGCGCCTGGCGACGACATCGCCGAGGCGGACCGCGCGGACGTGCGGACCAGGACGCCGACGAGGCGGTCAGGGACGAGGTGTGGGGCGGCTATCGCTACGTGGTCGTGAGCGACTCGTCCTGGGAGAACGGCCTGAAGGTCATCGATCTCGGCGCGGGCCATGCCAGCGCAGGCGAGTCGCTCGGCGGCCGGGTCATCAGCGCGTTGAAGTCACAGGGGCTGCTCAACCATCGGGGAGGGCTACATCGAGCGCCACTGGCCGCCGGCGTTCAGGGAAGCGGGCGCCTGGCCGCTGGGTCAGCCTGCGCCAGAGTTCCTCGTCGGCTCGCTCACGCGGCTCCTCGACCTGGACGAGGTGATCCGGCGGCAGATCGGAAGCTGGGTGGAGGGCGGCGTTTTCGGCCTCGCCGCGGGAGGCCCGGAAGGCCGCGAGTTCGGGCGCGTGTGGTTCGGCGAGAGCGTGGGCCGCGAGGAGATCGCTTTCGAGTCTGGCGTCTTCCTGCTTAACCGCGAGAAGGCGACGCAGTTGCGCGAGGGGCCGGCTCCCGAGCCGGAGCCACCAGGTCCCCTCGATCTCAAAGCCCAGCAGCCGGACTGGCCTCTGGATGCGGGAGAACAGATCGAGTTCGATCCCGAACGCCTTCCGACACGGAGGACGACGTTGCGGATTACCGGTGCCATCCCGCCGGAGACATGGAACCGCTTCGGACGAAGCATCCTGCCGAAGCTCCAAGCCGGGGAGGGCCTACAGGTCAACGTCGACCTTCGAGTCAAAACCGATACCAGTGTCGCGGGCAACATCCAGGCGGACGTCAGCCGTACAGTTGAGGAGTTGACGCTGGGCGACCATCTACGCGTGGAACGCGAACATGCGCTGGGTGGCGCATAGGTTCGGGATCAACTCACCGACCCGGTGCCACCACGGGGCTCGTTAGCGAGTCCGGCCCCTGCCCGCCGTTGGATGCAACGCCACCTCCCACGAGTAACGCTGCGCTACTCCTGGGGAGCCGCATTGCCTCCGAGAGGTGGGTAGGGGGCGGACACGCAACAAGTGTCCTCCGTGGGGTCGACAGCCTCGCCGTGCAGTTCGAATCCCCTCAGCGGGGAATTATATGGGGCTGTGTGTGCGGGTCCCGTGTGCCCTCGACCAATGCCTATCGGAGGCTAGTACACCCGCCCGGGAACACTCTCCACCTGCATGACATATAGGATCTCGGCCCCGAGTTGGTCCCGGACCGTCTCCGCCACGAGTTGCGGCCACTGTGGGATGTCGGGCGTGTTGTCAGGGGTGAAGGTGTCGAGGAACTCCTGGCGGCTCGACCACCCCGCTTCCCCGTCGTACGAGATCGCCTCGCCCCACAGCCGGATGGTTACAAATCTCATGGTGGCAATCGTACCCCCGGCGCTCAAGGAAGACCCCCCGGCCCAACAGTGGGTGGATCGGCGTTGCACTCTGATCGCGCTCTACAATGCTGGTCCCTGGAGGTCCATGGACGCATGTCGTGGGAGAACGTTGACTACTTGACTCGGGCCCTGAGGATTTGGCTCAGGGAGTTCCGCAAGCTCGTGCGGACAAGGCTGGAGGCTGAGTTCGAGGAGGACTGGTATCCCACCGAAATTCGAAAGGCCCTGAGCGACACCCCTCTTCGGCGAGAGTTAGAGAAGGCCATCGACAGGGCCCCTTCTCGGAGGGTCGAAGAGTCGTTTGATCCGTCCCACATCAGACAGATCCTCATCGCTAGGAACACGCGGGATCTTTTCGCCGACCTCTTCCCCCACCGTGACCTACTGGAGGCGCGACTCCAGTACGTGATGGTGGTACGAAACACACAAGTTGCCCATCCCCACGACAGCGAACTCACCAACGAAGAGTTGGACGAGTTTGTCGGACCCATGATCGTGCTGCTCAAGCAGGCCGACTGCGTCGGAGCCGTCGAAGAGATCGAAGGGATGCAGCATGAGGCGAAGGTCTCTCAGAAGGCCCCCGTTGCTACAGCAAAGGTCCCCGACGAGTCCGGGCAGTCAGGTGCCGAGCACGACGACTCCGAACCGGAGTGGATTGGATGGGCTGGAGCTGCTCTCGCATCGACGCGGGACGCCACTGGTTGGGGCCGCGTCGAAGAGGTTGAACGCGCGCTCCTCGACGAGCATCCCGACTTTCGGGACGTGGTTGAGGATGCTCCCGATGGTTTCCTTGACCTCCTCCGTCGGCGGCCGGACATCTTCGAGGTGACTAGGCCTTCGAGGGCAAGACGCGAGGGACGGCCATACGTGCGTTCGGCAGCGGACCGTCCCGTCCCGAAGGATGAACTCCCGGACTGGACTCCCGTTCTCGTCAAGGTTGTCGAGCGGGCAAGAGAGTCGCGGGGGCGGCTTGCCTCAAGGGTGCTCCCAAAGATCAAGAACCTCGTCGACGGGTTCGACTATCGGGAATACGGTCACTCAACATTCCCCGATCTCATCGCCACGCGCCCGGACCTCTTCCGGCTGACCCATCGCGGGAGGGGGAAGGCCTTCATCACGCTCCGCAGGTCCGGCGACACCAGCTGAGTTACTTTGGGGAGTTCTGTCCCAGCCGATGCCTGTTGGACGCAAGCCGGCTTACGCGCGGGTGGGCGCGGCGTATTGGGGCGGCGCTTGTACGGGTTCGGGCGCACCCGGGGATGCGGCTAGCTGGTCCAGAGCCAGTCCAGTTCGGTGAACGCGAGCTGGCGATCATAGTTCTCGATGTTGTCACGAACATCGAGGATGAGACAGCGATCGTCGCCGCCGTTGAGCGGCCCACGCAGACCGCGCCCGATCATCTGGAAATAGAGATTCGGGCTGTATACGGGACGGGCGACGATGATAGCGCGCGTCTTGGGAGCGTCGAAGCCTTCGCGGAAGACCCCGTAGTTCACGAGCGCAAGGATTTCGTCGTTGCGGAACTCCTCGACAACCTTCCGGCGGGTGGCGCGCTCGGTTTCGCTGCTGACGGCTCGCGCCTTCACACCGCGTCGCGAGAGAAGGGCGGCAACGGTCTTCGCGTGCTCAACGGATGTGGCGAAGATCAGCGCCGGCCAGTTGTGCGGCTCAACGTGCTCTGCGTAGGCGTCAATGATGGCGCGTGTCCGTTCGACGTCGCTCCCGATGCGGTCTTCGACGGACTGGGGGAGCCAGGGTCTGTCGCGGGCCTTCTGTTCTTCTTCGTCGGTGAGCCGGAAGGTGCCCCCTTCGATCTCTTCATGATCAGTGCGGGCAAGGACTTCCATGCGCTGGAGTTCGCGCATGACCGACTCAGGGCCGTCATCGGGGAAAGCGCCGTGGTCGAGGCGGTTCCGACCGTAGCGGTTGACGAGTCGCTCCGTTTCGCTCTCATCCGTTCCGCGATAGGGAGTAGCCGTAAGGCCCAGCAGCAAGGGCTCGTCATCCAGCCGGCGGCGCGTGAACCCAATTTCATCCATAGCAGACGTGTAGGTGGGCGCTATCGAGCGGTGGGCCTCGTCAAGGACGACGAGTTGCGAGCGCTGCAAGAACTCGTACTGCGCGGAGCGCCCGAGGCGTGCCTTCAGCGTCTGGATGCTGGCGACGGCGACATGGAAGTCGCCCGCGGGATCGGGCGGATGCTGCCCACCCCAGAGGCGCGAGATGCGCAGGCGGGCCGCTTCCCGGCCCTCGCTGGCCCAGACCTGCACCCACGCCTCGACGGCCTGTTCGCAGAGTTCATCGCGGTCCGCGACCCAGAGGACGCCTCCGTCGAGGTCGCCGTCACGCATGGCCTCGACGACGGCCTGCACAGCGACGCGCGTCTTGCCGGACCCCGTGGGCAGGGTGACCATGCCGCGGCGCTGGGGCGTGTCGCCACGCAGCATGGCCTGGATGTTCGTGACGATAGTTTGCTGGTAGCCATGAAGGGGCGGGAGCGAGCGCGGCCCCATGGCCTCTTCGTACGGATCGCGACGTGTGCTGCGCTCACCCGCCCAAGCGGGACTAAAGCCGAGGGACTCGACGAACGCCACCGTTCGGGACGAGCCAGCCCACTGTTTCGGCGGGTCGAGATGATCCAGATGCTGCCTGAACTGCTTGAGAGCGCCCGTGTCGTAGGTGGCGATGGCCGCCTCGGCGATGTCGGTACCAGTGACGACGCCGCTCTCGTGCTCCATGACCTCCAGCAGTGACTGCGGGAGTCCAGCCCGGAGGGCGCTCCCGCCAACAGCCGTAAGCAGGCGCTCGGCGTCGGTCGTCATGGCGCGAACGGCGGCGCGGTTCTCCTCAACCTCCTTCGCCAACTCGAGCCGGACGAGGTGATCGATCTGCACATCACTGAGGTCGAGGTCCAACGCGTCGGAGATACGACGGACCTCCTGCACATCGTCGGCCCTGACGACATAGACGGCATCCCGCCAATGGACGCTCATAGTCTCGCCCCGCGAGAAGATGCGGTCGCAACGGATGAGGTCGAACGCCTGCTGATCGTCCTCGCGGAGATGCGCGCGCAAACCTGGCCATGCGTCCGTGAGAGGGATGGGCGGAGACTCGGCGACGGGTTCAGGTTCGGGCGGCTCAAGGTCGAACGCCTCACGGATCTCGCTCGCTCGGGAGTGGTTGCGCCAGCGCTCCCACGACTCTTGTTCGACGACGCCCGACCTACGAAGCATCCAGATGACAGGAGACTCGCGCTTCAGCGGGGGATAGGTCTGTTCGCTGGTGTGCCTCAGCACCCAAGGCTTGAACGCCTGATCAAATTCGAGCAGGGCTCCGGCATAGCGGTCACGAGACGTAGCGGAGAGTTCTCGAAGGACGTGAAGTGGCCCAGGGCCGTGGAAACTCCTGAAGTTCACGAGGTCATCTTTGGGCCGGCTGCGCAGATCCGGACGTTCACGGAAGGCTTCGCGCTGCTCACGCAGGTACTCCCGGAACCACGGCTCCCCTCGCAGTGAGAGGCTGGCGACAGGGCGGTCCACTACTCCAAGCGCACCGAGGGTATCGATATCCTCGGCATGGAAGTCCACGTCCACTGCAACGCCGACATCAGCATCACCCTCCTCCGACACAATTGGGCCTGGCAGAAGGACCGAGTGGATGGGACGCCAGTCGCCGGAGCGCGTGCGGAGTCGGAGTTTCGCCTCCCAACCCTCGCACTCCCGGACAATGCGGGCGGGGGCAGAAGCCTTGCGAGCGCTTTGCCAGAAGGCCTGTTGCCCTTCCTCGTTCACAAGATCGGTCACCGGCCGCCCAAGCACGTTTTGGGCAAGAATCTTGAACGCACTGTCTGGGGAGGCGGGATTGACTCCCAGATCATAGAGTGCCGACAGGGTCTCCTCACTGGCCGTGAGTTCACTGTGGACAAGCATGTCCTTCGGGAAGCCAGCGCTCCCGGATTCATCGGGAAGCACCACCTTCCCGGAATGGGGTTCGACGAAAGTGTCGGCGGCTGTGAGCACGATGGCGCCGTAGGGTGGTGGCGTGTTCTCACGGGAAAGGATAGCGGCGGTTTCGATGGCGGCCTTCGATGCTTCTATGGCCCGTGCGCCCTGCTTCCGGCTGGTGAGCGCGGTAAGCCAACTGGGCACGGCGGCGCGGTCGATAGCACCACCAGCGATCTGCTCGACGCGGCTGAGCCGTTCGCGTGTGAGAGCGCGACTGTGGGCCCAGCCTTGGGGGCGAGCGTCGCACGCCTCCCAACGCACAATGGCCTCCGACTGAACAGGAGCCGGATAGTGCAAGTCGGAGGCGAGAGACATCTGCCCCTTCTGGTTAGGAATCACTGGCAGGTCGCGTAGGCAGCCGTACACCGATCTACGGAGAAGGTTGGCCTGATCGTGGTCGCCTTGCTCTTGGCGTCTGGGCAGGGCTTCAATGTGACGGCCCGGGTCGCCTTGGGTGGCGAGAGCGGCAATGTTCTGTGCGATGAGATTGGCAGCGACGACGATGAGTTCGTCGTTGTAGGCACCCGGGAGCAGGTTGTGACGGTCACTGTTGGTCTTCCAGGGCGCGTTGAGGATGCCGGCGACGAGGCTCTCGGTCTGTGTGGGGAAGAATGCCCAGAAACGTCCCGGCTCTCGTAGTCGCTCGACGGGAGCCGCCCACCAGAGGGGTACTTCGGGAGAGTCGCGGTAAGAGTCCCAGTCGTCAAGCGCATCTTCGGAGAGGCGGTGGTTGTGAAAGAAGACCCTCCAAGGGCTTCTCCTATCGCCCTCGGTGAGCATGTGCACGCCGCCCACGACATCAACCTGCGCTTCTCGGCTCGCGTCCGTGATGTCATCGCGTAGAGACAGGCGCCCGAGGTGTCCGACAAAGAGCAAGAACTCCGTCGGGAACTCACGAACCTGCTCGCTGAGCCTGCCGGAGGCGCCTCGCCCGAGGGGGAGACGCACGACATTCGTAGCCCACTCCATTAGATCACGGAGCGTGTCATCGCTCGTGGCGCATTCTTGCGGGTCGATGGGGTCAGGCGTCCGCAGCTTGGGGTACTCGTCGGCATCGACGCCCTCGCTGTGGATGAGGCGTGCGGAGCCTTCCCCGTCAAAGCGCAGCGATACTGAGCGGCTGAAGAACTCGGGTGCGTCCGTGACACCAAGCACCGACTTGAAACCCAGCCCGAAGCGCCCGATCAGGTTCAGGCCCCGCTTCGAAGAGAGGTTGGAGAACATAAGCGCCGTAACGCCGTCTTCGTCGAGCGGAGAACCGCTGTCAGCGCAATAGAGATAGTCATCGGTGAGTCGGATCTCGATGCGCCCCTTCGCCACAAGGCCACTGCAGGAGTCAGCGCTGTTCTGGGCAAGTTCGACAATCTGACGGTGAGCGTAGCCGCCGTCTGCAGTGGCCTTTTCCTGGCTGGCATGTTCGGCCACGAGGTTGGGCTGCGCGCGGTAGGAGTTCAGCGTCTTGCGCACTTCCCGCGCGACATACCTACCCAAGGAGCCATCAGGGCCTTCCCAATTCACCATAGCTACGCGGACGCTCCCTACGCGCGGGTGGGAGTGGCGTACTGGGGCGGGGGATCCTCGCCCAGGAACGTCTTGCCGACGTTGCCGTAGTGGCGCCAGCTGACACCGCCGTGGGCAGCGGCCAGATGGGCGTCGCGAAGCTTGTGCTCGAGCGGGTGGCTCATGCAGCTGGCGGTCGTGCCGACGGTGTCCCGGCGATGTTCGAAAGTGGCAGCCATTCCACGCGACGATAGCGTGGAACACCCACGTCAGCAAACGTGGTGATTGAGGGTACCGCAGATGCGCCCGACCTCCTGGTAGCGGGCGGTGATCTCAAGGCCCCGCTGCTCGCAGTAGGCCTCCATGTCGCTCAACTGCTCGCCGATGGAGGTCTTGTCGTCCTCGGCCTGGCTCTTGGCGGAGACGCGCGCGTAGATGGCGGCGCGGCGGCTCACGGGCTGGCTGTTGGTGTTCGTTCGCGGCATGGCTTGCTCCTCCCGGAAACAGAACGACCCGCCACCTGCCGGGGCGGGTCCGCGAGCGGTAGCATGC
>JAPOQN010000022.1 GCA_026710655.1 Chloroflexota bacterium
CACCGACGCCCACCCCCACGCCAACGCCAACTCCCACCCCGACGCCGACACCGACTCCCACCCCGACGCCAACACCGACTCCCACCCCGACGCCAACGCCGACTCCCACCCCGACGCCAACACCTCCGCCGACGGTCGAAGGGCCGACATTCGTTGGACTGGAGGTCGCGACGAAGACCGCGAGTGACGGGGATCAGAAGGTCACGATCGCTACTCCTCCCGGCGAGGAAGGCGATCTGCTGGTGGCCATCCTCGCGACGCGGTTCGAGCGTGCTCCCAGCGCGCCTGAGGGTTGGACGCGCGTCGACAGCGGGACGGCCCAGGGGAAGGAGGCGACGCTCGCTATCTGGTACCGGGTGGCCGACGGTTCGGAGCTGGCCAGCCACACGCTCAGCTGGCTCTGGGGTCAGAGCCAGGCAGTAGGCGCCATCCTTCGCTATCGCAGGGTTGAACCGGGCACCTCGATTGGCCCCTTTGCCGTGTCCACGGGGAAAAGCAATACGCCGGTCGCCCCGAGCGTCGATGCCGGAGCGGCGGGAACACGCATCCTGTACCTGTATGCGGTGGGCGACGGAGACCGGACGATCCGTGCACCCGACGAGCTTGCAGACCGCTTCTCCGAGAGGAGCAAGGGCGGCAGCGGCGTCCACGCGGGGGCTGCGGACAAGCTGGTGGCCGAGCCGGGCGCCAGCGGGGCGGCAACATTCTCGTTCCTGGAGACGACCAAGCGGGAGTGGCGGGCGGTAACGGTGGCCATCAACCCACCGGCGGCTACCCTCCCAACCCCAACTCCGACACCGACCCCCACGCCAACTCCGACGCCGACGCCGACACCGACCCCCACGCCAACTCCGACGCCGACGCCGACACCGACCCCCACGCCGACGCCGACGCCGACGCCAACTCCCACTCCGACGCCCACTCCGACGCCGACTTCGCCTTCACTGCCAGGACCACGATCCCGGCCGGTGGCGGTCGTCTTTGTGCCGCCAACACCGACACCAACACCAACACCAACACCAACACCGACTCCAACACCGACTCCAACGCCCACGCCAACACCCACGCCAACACCCACGCCCACGCCAACACCCACACCCTCGCCGACCCCAACACCGACGCCGACGCCCACGCCAACACCCACGCCAACACCCACACCCTCGCCGACCCCAACACCGACGCCGACGCCCACGCCAACCCCGACACCAACACCCTCGCCGACACCGACGCCCACCCCCACGCCAACACCTACGCCGACGTCCACCCCCACGCCAACACCTACGCCGACGTCCACCCCCACACCCACCCCCACACCCACACCCGCACCCGCACCCGCACCCGCACCCGCGCCCACGCCTTCGCCTACCGCCGCCGTGCCCCTGCCAACGCCCACTCCCGTGCAGGCGCCGACCGCTGTGCCGGAACCCGAACCAACGGCGCCAACAACAGCCGTGGCCGTACGCGCCTCGCCGACGCTGCCTCCCACACAGGCTCCCGAACCGGCACCAACGCCGGAGCCGCGCACAAGGTGGCCGGATCTCGACGAGATTTATGTCGAGACGGCGAGTGGGGAGAGCGAGCTGGCGATGAACATCACGGCGGCGGTGGCTTCGTTCGCGGTAAGCGCGCTTGGCAGTTCGCTGGCGCTCCGGGCACTGGGTCGTGCCCTACGACGGATGCGCGGATCAGGGGAGCGTAGCCCGACACCGTTGCGTTGACCCCTGCCCACAAGGGAGGGCAGGCTGGGCGAACCTGATGCACGCGACCCGCCTTCTCGATGCTCCGATAATCCGGCCCCACATGGACGCCCGCATGGGAGACAACATCAACGGGCCATCTCTGACCCGCGCCCCCGTATGGCTGGCGGAAACGGATGCGGGACGGCTGGGGGAGTACTACCTCTACTTCGCGCACCACAAAGGCGGCTACATCCGCCTGGCTTACGCCGACGAATTGACCGGACCCTGGGCCACGTACGAAGCAGGCACGCTCCAACTGGAGGAGTCGCACTTCCCCAGCACCCTCGACGAGTTTCCCCCCGAGCTGGCCGAGCACATCGCGCGGGGTGAGGTCTACGCGCACATCGCCTCCCCAGATGTTCACGTCGATGAAGAGGCGCGGCAGATTCGCCTCTACTACCACGGCCAGCTGCGGGATGGGCGCCAGGTGTCGCGAGTCGCGCTCTCCAGCGACGGGCTTCACTTCGAGGCGCGCGAGGAGGTTCTGTCCACGAGCTACCTGCGCATGCTGCGGCTGGACGATGTGTCGGAGCCGGGTTGGTTCGGCATGTCGATGCCGGGAATCCTGTACCGATCCAACGACGGTCTGGGCGCATTCGAGCAGGGGCCGCAGCTCTTCCCCGACACGATGCGCCACTGCGCCTTGCTGCGCCGCGACGACACGCTCTGGGTGTTCTGGAGCAACGTGGGCGACGCGCCTGAGCGCATCCTCGCTTCGCCGGTCGGCTTGCGGGGGGACTGGCGGGAGTGGGCGGCGGGACCAGCGGTGGAGGTGCTTCGCCCGGTCCATGCGTGGGAGGGCGCGAACCTCCCGAGAGAGCCCAGCGTGCGGGGCTACGCGCCCGAGCCGGTCAACCAGCTACGCGACCCGGCCGTGTTCAAGGAAGGCGGCGAGGCGTGGCTGCTCTACGCCGTTCAGGGCGAGGGCGGGATCGCCATCGCCCGGCTTGAGGCCGGCCGAGCGCGTCTCTGACGTTTCGATGAGCTGGCAGTAGTTGCCGTCGGGGTCGAGGAAGGTCGAGATGCGGCCGCCCCAGGGCTCCTCGCCCTTGCTGCGGACGAACACCACGCCGCTCGCCTCGAGGCGGGCCTCTTCGCCGTCGAGGTCGTCGACGACGAAGTTGATGAGGCAGCGGACGGCGTCGGTGGCGGGGCCGGTGACCTCACTGTGGCCGCTCACGATGAGAAAGCCGCTACCGAGGGCGAAGGCGCCGGGACTCATCTCGGGGGCGGGGGTGAGCCCGAGGGTGTCGCGGTAGAACGCGATTAACCGCTCGGGCTCGGGGCTCCCGAGGTTGAGCGAGAGCGTTGGCAGGATCGCCAACGGCTAGCTCGCGAAGGCGTTGATTGCGGCCACGTCATCGGCGCTCAGGGTCCAGCCGCCGGAGGCGACGTTGGACTCGAGCTGGTCGGGGCGGGTAGCGCCTGAGATGACGCTGGGGACGCCGTCCTGGGCGAGCAGCCAAGCAATGGCCAGATCGAGCACGGAGTGGCCCTGGTCGGCGGCGTAGGCCTCGGCCGCGTGGAGGATGCCCCAGTTCTTGTCGTTGATGTACTTGCCGGCGAGGCCTGCGAGGGCGCCCTCGGTGAGGCGGCCGCCTGCGGGCATCTCCTCGCCCTGCTTGTACTTGCCGGTGAGGAAGCCGCCGGCGAGGGGGAAGTAGGGGAAGATGCCGTAGCCGCTCTCGACGGCCGCGGGGGCCGCGTCGGCCTCGATTGCGCGATCGACGAGGCTCCACTCGTTCTCGACGGAGATGTAAGGAGCGAAGCCGTTCGACTCCGTGACCTGCTTCGCCTCCCGGATCTGCTCGCCGGAAACGTTGGAGATACCGGCGTGGCGGATCTTCCCTTCCTTCACGAGGTCGTTGAGCACGCCTGCCGTCTCGGCGGCGGGTGTGTCCGGGTCGGGGAAGTGGACCATGTAGAGGTCGATGTAGTCGGTGCCGAGGCGCTGCAGGCTGTTGTTGAGCGCGTTCGTGATGTACTCGCGGGTGCCGCTGCCGGGGGACTGGATGCCGGCGGGAGTCATGGCCGTGGGCATGCCGAACTTGGTGGCGATGATGACGTCGCCGCGGCGGTCGCCGAGGGCCTTGCCGAGGATCTCCTCGGAGGGGCCGTGTTCGCCGGCGTACATCTCGGCGGTATCGAAGAAATTGACGCCGAGCTCGATCGCCTTGTTGACGACGGCGTTGGCGCCGTCCTGGCCGATGCGCATGCCGAAATTGTTGCAGCCAAGTCCTACGACGGAGACCTGCAGGTCCGAGCTGCCGATGTTGCGGTATTCCATAAGGGGGTGCGCCTCCTGTTGGGTTCGTTCGCGTGGGGCAGTGTAGGGCAACGGGGCGCGAGGCGCGCCCGCTCAGGCGGGTTCGAACTCGAGGTCGAGCGAGGTGACGGAACGCATCCCGGCGTTCTCCCCAATGACGGGGTTGTGGCCGGGCTTGATGCGCACGTCGGAGATGGCTTCGAGGATCATGCGGGTGCCGACGACGGCCTCCGTGCGGGCGAGCTGGTAGCCCACGCAAAAATGCTTCCCCAGGCCGAAGCCGATGTGGCTGGACCTGCCCGCCTCGCGGTAGCCGACGCGCATCTCCCGGCCGATGTAGAGGTCGTCGCGGAAGATGTCGAACGTTGCCGGGTCGCTAAAGACGCGCTCGTCGTGGTTGGCGCCGTGTATCGAGAGGTTGACGACGCTGCCGGCGGGGACGGTCACGCCACGCATCTCCCAGTCCTGCATCACGAGGCGCACTTCGCCGCCAACAGGGGCTTCGCAGCGCATCGTTTCGGTGAAGGCCTGGTCGATAAGGGAGTGGTCCTGCCTGACGGCTTCGAATTGCTCGGGGTGGTTCAGGAGGAGCCACCAGAGGTTCGCGATGGCGCGGTCGGTGGTCTCGCCGCCGGCGGTCAGGAGGAGGCTCGTGAACGACTTGATGTCGTGGACGGTGAGCTTCTCGCCGTCGACCTCCGCCTCGCAGAGCTTGGAGATGAGGTCGTCGCCAGGGTTGCGCAGGCGCTCCTGGACGAACGGGTCGAGGTAGTCGTGGAACTCGGTGTTGGCCTCGATGCCCTTCTTGCGGAGGACGGGGTCGGGGGAGAGGCCGGCAAGGAAGGTGGGGTACCAGTAGTGGAAGCGGTCGTGGTCGGACTGGGGGAGGGCGAGCATGTCGACGATGACGTTGACGGGGAGGCGCGTGCTAAAGGCGTCGACGAGGTCGACCTCGCGGCGTTCCAGGAACTTCTCGACGAGGTCGCGGGCGGCTTTCTCGGTGAAGCCCACGATGAGGCGGCGCACGTTGTCCTCGATGACGGGGAGGAAGGCCTCGAGCTTCCGGCCGACGAACTCGGGGGCGATGATGGCGCGCTTCTGGGTGTGCTCGTCGCCGTCCATGGCGGTGAGGGAGGGGCCGAAGACGGCGCTGTGGGACTGCTCGAAGATGGTGCTGGAAAGGGCATCGTGGTCGAGGAAGCCGGCGACGACATCCTCGTAGCGGGTCACGAACCACATGCCCTGGGAGGGGTGTTGCCAGACGGGATGCTCGTCGCGCAGGCGCTTGAGGGCGGGGTAGGGGTTGAGCTGGAACTCCTCGCCTTCGAGGAGGGCGGCGTCGAAGGTATCGGTAGTCATGGCGGGGTCAGGATAACGGGTGGGGTTGGGGGCGGGGGGCGAGGACAGGACGGCGGTGCTAAGCTACGGAGGTTGGAGGGTTGGGCCGGTAGTTCACGGGGTCGGTGCGCTTGGGCTAAGCCCAGAGCTAGCCATTGGCCTTATCGCCTTCTCTGGGTCGGTTCTTTGGAACTGGCTTGTCTCACAGCCTTGGCTGCGGGGAAAGCAACGACGGAGCAGCAGCTCCACGACAGAAAGGCAGGTAAGTAACATGGAAAGACTTCGCAAACCGCTAACGGCTTCGATCCTCAAGCTCTCTTGGGCGATAGGGACCAGTGTGGTAGCAGGTGCACTACCGGCCCAACCCTCCAATTTATCCACCTACATGTCCCAGAGATAGATTCCACGGGCTGTAAGCGCATTGTCCAGAGTGAGATAAATCAACTCGAATACAGCATCCATGTCAGCAAAAACACTCTTGACGTGGGCAAGACTTATGCTCTTATCCTTCGCCCCGCTTCGATTGGGAAAACTTGAAAGCGTTTTCGCCCCATCCCTCTCGAACGAGTATCGTAGTCCTGTTGAATCCTTGTCGATTGTGTGAAACTCTAGGATTCTTGCTTCCAAATCAGGGACAAAGGGATCCCACTCTCCCGTTCCTTCGGAATGTTCCAAGAGTCTCCGCCGAGCCTCCTTCCAGAGCCCCGCAAGTCCGTGGCCTTCCGGGATTTCCGGCTGCACATCCTGCAGAATCCTTAGGCATAGGAGCGTCTCTTTAATTCTCAACTCTAGGCAGTGGCGGTACAGGAAGAGCACCGGGTACACCAGTACATCAGGGTCATCATCGCTAAAACCGCCGGACTCCCCCAAATCCTGTACCAGCTTGTCAGCTGCCGTCTGGTAGGCGTGACGGTATCCCGATGCACTTCTCCAGTCGGTTTCGAGGGAAGCCTCGCCCTCCGACCCGACACCTCCGAATATCGACTTTCCAATCTCAGGATAGTCATCGTCAATCACCTACGATTGCTCCCCATGGCGACCGCTTGCAGTTCCTCCAGGTCAACCCGCGCAGAAGCGTTCTCGATTTCGATGCCGGCTACGTGCTCCTCGGCGTCCAGATGCACGACCACGCCGTCACACAGATCGAAACCCTCCACCTCGACGCCTCTCCCAAACGAGATGTGGAGCATGTCCGTGGTCGGGTCGTAGTTCAGCTTCACGGTTGTCTCCTGCGTCCAACAATCGTGGGCTGCGCAGGGCAACAAGCGCAAGTTGCGACCACCCCCATCCCACCGGCGTAAGATTGCGGGCACGAATGGCCCTGGCGGGCCTGCGGAGGTTCTGCGATGCGAAGTGAAGTGCATGCCATCAGTGGCGCGACCTATGACGACATGGGCGATGGCCGGGTGCGCGTCCACAAGGGCGAGAGCTACGGCATCTTCGACTGGGAGGGGCGGTGGGAAGAGGGCGACATCACGCGCGCCGATCCCCACCTCCTCAACTACGTGGGCGGGCCCGACCTGCCGCCGGGCGTCGACGAGATGGCGGCGCAACTCGAGGCAGCGCGTGAGGCAGCCGCGGAGCAGGTAAAGCAGGAGCTGACTGCGGGCGACCTCGCCGAGGATGCCTACACGGGCTCGGTGCGCGACCCGCGCTACGGCATGCGCAACATGATCTTCGCGCAGGGCGAGACGACGGTCGCGAAGTACGTGGGCGACCCCGGGCGGGAGACCGAGAAGGGGATGCGCTCGAAGGGCATCTCCTTCCACGAGGTGCTCGCGGGTGACACCTACCCGGAGCGCATTCCGCCGGAGCTGTGGGAGGACTCGCCCATGACGGGCGGGGTCACGAAGGTTGGCACGGAACGCTTCACGAGCCAGGCGTGGCACGACCTCGAGGTCGAGAAGCTGTGGAAGAAGGTGTGGCAGTACGCCGCCCACGTCGACGACATCCCCGAGGTCGGCGACTACATCGTCTACGACATCGCCCACCTCTCGTACCTCGTGGTGCGCACGGGCGAGAACGAGTTCAAGGCGTACAACAACGCCTGCCTCCATCGGGGCCGGCAGATACGCGAGTTCGACGGCAAGAAGGCGACCGAGTTCCGCTGCCCCTTCCACGGCTGGTGCTGGGAAGTCGACGGCTCGCTGCGGGAGATCCCGTCGGAGTGGGACTTCCCCGAGGTGCGCGAGGACGCCAGCCACCTGCGCGAGGCGAAGGTCGGCACCTGGGGCGGGTTCGTGTTCATCAACCCGGACCCGGACTGCGAGCCGTTCGACGACTTCATCGGGTCGCTGCCACAGCACTACGCGAAATACGAGTACGAGAAGCGCTACAAGCAGATGCACGTGGCGAAGGTGATCGCGGCGAACTGGAAGATCACTCAGGAGGCCTTCATGGAGGGCTACCACGTGATGGCGACGCACCCGCAGGCGATGGCCTTCGGCGGCGACGGCGCGAACATGCAGTACGACGTGTTCGGCAACTGGTGCCGGGCGATCACGGTGGGCGGCAACACGAGCCCGCAGCGCGGCATCTACCCCGACCCGCAGGACATCTTCGAGATGCGCAAGGGCGGCGCGGAGCTGGCGCGCGAGGGTCTGCGGCAGGCCATGGGCGACAAGGCGGACACGTTCTGCGACGCGGAGGTGATCGACGGGTACTTCAACAACCTGTTCCCGAACTTCCACCCGTGGGGCTGCTTCAGCCGCATCGTCTACCGCTTCCGGCCGTACGGGAGCGACCCGGACCGGAGCATCATGGAGGTGCTCTACCTGGTGCCCTGGCCGGAGGGCGAAGAGAAACCGCCAGCCGCGCAGATGCACTGGCTGGAGGAGGACGAGGACTTCACGCTTGCGCCGGAGATGGGCGGGTTGGCGCGCGTCCTGAACCAGGACTGCTACAACCTGCCGAAGATCCAGAAGGGTCTGAAGACGAAGCAGGACCCGTACGTCTACTTCTCGGCCTACTCGGAGGGGAAGATCCGGCACTTCCACGATCTCTACGACCAGTGGATGGAGGTCGAGTAGACCGTGACGCAGGCACTCGCGGACTACGGCTTCCTGAAGCTGAACGAGGAGATCCTGGCCAACCCGTACCCCTTCTACCGCGCGCTGCGCGAGGAAGCGCCCGTCTACCGGGAGCCGGACTACGACGTGTTCCTGGTGAGCCGTTACGAGGACATCCTCGAGGTGAACGCGCAGCCGGAGGTGTTCTCGAGCATCCTCGTGGCGAACGCGCCCTACACGGACCCGCCGGCGCCGCTCGACGAGCTACCGCAGTGGCGCGACTCGCAGCCCTTCAGCGACAAGATCCTCTCGAACGACCCACCCGACCACACGCGGCACAAGCGGCTCATCAACCGCTTCTTCACGCCGCGGCACGTGGCGGAGCTGGAGCCGCGCGTGCGAGAGATCACGAACGAGATCATCGACACGTTCATCGACGAGGGCGAGGTCGAATTCGTGACGCAGTTCGCGCACATGCTGCCGCGGCTGGTGGTGGGCGAGCTGATCGGGGTGCCGGCGGAGGACGCCGACTACTTCAAGCAGCACTTCATGGAGCGGCTCGCGGCGATGGCGCGGGCGGCGGAGGACCCCACGGGGGTCTACCAGCGGCAGGAGGAAGAGCGCGAGGAGATTACGGAGAACGAGTTCCTGACGGACTACTTCATGGAGGCGATGGCGCAGCGGCGGAAGCAGCCGCAGGGCGACATCATGAGCGATCTCGCGAACGCGACCTTCACGGACACGAAGGAGCCGGTGCCGCTGGAATCGCTGGTGAGCATGATCACGCTGCTCTACGCGGCGGGGGGCGATGCGAACACGCCGGAGCTGATGACGAACTCGATGCTGGTGCTGCTGCGCCAGCCGGACGTGATGCAGGCGCTGCGCGACGACCCCTCGCTGGCGGGCGGGTTCATCGAAGAGGTGCTTCGCTACGACACGCCCGTGCCGGGCGTCTTCCGCATCGCGCTGCAGGACACGACCGTGGGCGGCGTGGCGGTGAAGCGCGGCGAAAAGGTGATGATCATTTACGGGTCGGGGAACCACGACGCGGAGAAGTTCGAGGAGAGCGAGGTCTTCGACCTTGGGCGCGAACAGACGTGCCCACACCTCGGATTCGGGCACGGGGTGCACTACTGCCCCGGTGCAGGGCTGGCCCGGCAGGAGGGTCGCGTGGCGGTGCAGGAGCTGCTGCGGCGCATGGGCGACATCCAGATGCAGGAGGGGGACCCCCCCTACGTCCCGAGCGTCATCCAGCGGATTCCCATCCGGCTCAAGCTGGGCTTCACGAAGCTGGCCTAGCGGGGACGGTCACGACACACGTATGGGATGCGGGACGGGCTGGTTGAAGAGGTAGCCCTTCTGGTTGAAGGGGACGGAATGCGGTTGGGTCGCGCCAGCGGCATCGGTGGCGCGGGTCATGATGGTGTGCTCGCCGGGACGTGCTTCCCAGGCGAACTCGAAGCGCGCCCAGGAATACTGGACCTGCGGATCGGTGATGCTCGCGGGGCGCCAGGTGCGCCCGGAGCCCTCACGCCATTCGACCTTCGCGATGGGGCCATCGGGGGAGTGCGCGTAGCCGTGGAGGCGGTGGGAGCCAGCTTCCAGTTCGGCGGGCCAGGGGAGGGCGAGGGCGCTCTTCACCGTCTGTGTCGTTACGGGCTGCCCGAGCGCCTCACCTTCGGGCGGATAGTCGTCCCCAATGAGGACGTAGGAAGTGGTGTTGTTGCGGGTCCAGAGCTGCTCGGTGGAGACGACGATGCGTCCCAGCCACTTGATGTTGGAGGCGCCCACCCAGCCGGGGACGAGCGCCCGTACCGGGTAGCCGTGGTCGCGGGTGAGCCTCGCGCCGTTGAGTCCGTAGGCCAGCAGCGTGTCGGGATGCATCGCCTTTTCGACGGGAATGACGCGCCGGAACCCCTCTTCAGGTGACCCTGTATCCAGGCCGACCAGGAGCACGCTGACCGCATCGGGCCGGACCCCGGCCAGCTCGAGGATGTCGCCCAGGGCGACGCCGGTCCACTCGCCGTTGCCGACGCCGCCGGTTCCCCACTGGGTGCCCTCGGCGGCCCTGCCCTGGACGCGGTCGAACATGGCGCGATGGTTGCCGGCGCACTCCAGGTAGGAGACGAGGGTACGGCTGGGCAGCCGCCGGATAGCGTCGTAGGAGAGCCCCAGCGGATCGGTGACGCCATCGCCGTCGATGGAGAGGCGCCAGTCGCCGGCGGCCACATCGACGCTGACGGAGTTGTTGCGCACGAAGAAGAACGAGGAAGGGGTGATCAGGCCATCCATCAGCTCCAGACGGGCCTCAAGGCTCTTGCCGTCGGCGTGGCGGATGAAGGGGTCGGTGTTCTTGAACCAGCCGGGGTGTTCGCTGCGATCGTCGCCGGACGGGTCTGCGCCGCAAGCGGCCAGCACCGCGGTCGCGCCGCCGGCCACGAGCAGCTGGAGGAAGCGGCGACGCCCCATGCCCCGTCGCTCGGCGAGCGTCCAGAGGGGTTGAGCGTCGGTGAAGCCGGGCATCGCTACGAGGGACCCTTCACGTTGAAGACACCTTGCAGGGATTCTAGTGTTGACGGGCCTAGAGAAGCCGCGCCCGGGGCAGGTTCCCCATCCTGCGGTCCAGCGTCAGGGTCTCCAGGCTATCGTGGCTGTAACCATCAACGATGAGGCGGTCGAGGAGGCCGGCGCCTCCGGAGGCCCTGAGCACCTCGAAGACCGAATCCCCGCCCAGGGGAGCCACGAGGCCCCTTTGAAGCACTTCCAGGAGGGCAAGGCGGGCTGCCGGCTTCGACGTTCCGTAGAACCGCTGAAGAACGATGTACGCCTCGTGGAGCACCTGGTTGGAGACGAAGACCTGCCCACCTGCCTCGATTTCACCAGCAAGTCCCGCCAGACAACGCTCCAAGTCCTCTTGCGGCTCGCCCGTTACCAGCCGCAAGAGGACAGACGTGTCAATCCCGAAGTGACCAGTCATAGCCCTCTTCGCGGAGTTTCTCGAGGTCTGGAGGAGGAAGGCCCGGCGGAATCTTGCCGGCCAACGGTGGAACCCAGTCCTCTATGACGCGTCTTGGGCGCAAGAAGAAGCCATCCTCCCGCTCCTCAAGCTCGATCTGGTCACCGGGCCCCACACCAAGGGCCTCCAGGACACGCTTGGGGAAGGTGACCTGTCGTTTCGAGGTGACTTTGACGATCATCGCCATGGGCTCCTTACCAAGAGAGTACAAGGGTAAGGAGCAGTTGGTCTAGAGGATGAAGAGGCGCTCGAACTCCTCGTCGGGCAGGTCGTCGGGGACGGGGTGGTCGGGGCCAAAGACGAGGGCGTCCCTTCCACCGCTGGTGACAGACATGCGGCCGAGGTTGACGAGGTGGCGAACGGCGCGGTCAACGGCGCGGTCGTCGTGCAGGACGGGGAGTCCCAGCCGGGTGCGGAAAACGGAACGGGCGGCGGCGACCGTGCCCCCGAACAGCTCTCGCTCGGCCACCTGCAGCTCGGCGAGGGCGACATCAAAGCTCGGCTGGGGGAAACGCTCGTAGAGGAGGGGGAGCAAGTGCATCGAAAGGGTGTCGGCGGTACCGGCGAGGCGCAGGGGCTCCGCGCCCGAGCGTCCCTCAGGCAAGGGAGCGTCCCACCAGACCCAGCGGCCGTAGAGCTCGCGCAACCGAGCCCCGAGCGGCGTGGGCGCGGTCCAGCGCTCGCGAGCCGCCTCGGCGACGGAGGGTTCGGACGGCACCGCCAGCCGGCAGAGCTCCAGCACCTCGCGGGCGAGGGGCGAGCGGTGGTCGGAAAGGTCGCAGCCGGGCTCGCCCGGCTCGACCAGCAGGAAGGTGTTGGCGTGGGCGGTACCCCAGTCCACTACCAGCCGGCGTTCGTCATCGGGGAGCTGGCGGAGGGAGAGGAGCAGGGTGAGGTGTCCGTCGTCGAGGGCGCGACGTGCGTGCAGAAAGCGGCGCCACGACCTGGAGCCTTCCAGGTAGACGGGGCTCAGGGGCAGGCGCAGGGGGCGGTCGGCAAGGGGCACATCGTAGATGACGCCACGGGCTGCGCCCGCGAGGTCCTGGAGCGCCCGCAAGAGGGTGCGCTCCTCGGGGCTCGCACCGTTTCCCGACTCGAAGTCGCCCTCGGGTAACGACCTGTGCCTGCGCTTCCACAGCCCGCGAATAGCCACGGGCACAGCCTAGCGCATTGACTGGACCGCGCTCTTGTCACCGCGGCCGGGAGGCTGAGCGGCCGAGCCAGCCATGTTGGACTTGCGGAACACGTTCCTGCGAGGATCACCCCATGCCGCGAGGAGAGAGTCGGGGTCTCATCCAGACCGTGCTGGGTTCCGTGTCCCCATCGGAGCTTGGCCCCACCACGACTCATGAGCACCTCCATGTCGACATCTCGTTCCTGTTTCGCCCCGCCCGGTACTCGCCATCGCGGGAACTGGAGGATGCTCCCATCGAGCTGAAGAACCTGGGATGGATACGGCGCAACTACTACAGCAACCGTCCCAATCTTCAGTTGACGGACCTGGACACTGCCATCGAGGAAGTGCGGATGTACGGAGACGTCGGCGGCGGCGCGATCGTGGATGCGACAACGACGGGCATCGGGCGCGACCCTTCCGTGTTGGCCCGCATCTCCCGCGAGTCGGGAGTGCACATCGTCATGGGCGCGGGCTTCTATGTAGACGCGGCCCATCCCGAGGGCATGGACGAGCGGAGTGTGGAGGACCTTGCCACCGAGATTGCCGCCGACCTGACGGAAGGGGTCGACGGCACCGGCATCAAGGCAGGCATCATCGGGGAGGTCGGCTGCAGCTGGCCGCTCACGCCGAACGAGCGCAAGTCACTTGCGGCAGCGGCGATAGCGCAGCGGGAGACAGGCGCGGCGACCTTGATTCACCCAGGACGAAATCCGGGCGCCCCCGCCGAGATCCTGGAAGTGCTGGCGGAGATTGGCGCGGACCTGTCCCGGGTGATCATGGGACACCTGGACCGCACCGTGTTCGAGTTCGACACGCTGCGGCGCATCGCCGAGTCGGGCTGTTACCTCGAATGGGACCTGTTCGGCAACGAGGGGTCGTATTACCCCCAGGCCGACATCGACATGCCCAGCGACGCCCAGCGGCTGGACTTCATCAGGCGCATTGTCGACGCCGGTTTTGGCAACAGGGTCGTCATGGGGCAGGACATCTTCACCAGGCACCGGCTGGTGACGTACGGCGGGCACGGCTACGGCCACATCCTCCAGAACATCGTTCCCACGATGCGGCGCAAGGGCTTTGCGGAAGCCGAGATTCGGGCGATTACCGAGGCCAACCCGGCCCGAATCCTCGCGTTCGCCTGACCGTCCCCGAAGTGCCACGCCCGCATCGTGAACCTCGATGCCGCCCGGACATCATGGCGCCACTCCCGGGGGTATCGTGGTCGGCAGGCGCGGCACGACTGTTCGGGGACCCGGGCGCCACAGGAGGCTGAGCATGAAATTCGCGGCGTTCACGACCGTTGCGGGTTCCGCTGGAGAGGCTACCAACGCCGAGGAACACATCGACAACCTCAGGCAACAGACGATCCTGGCGGAGGAACTGGGCTTCGAGGCGATGTGGCTCGGGGAACACCACTTCGGGCCCTATGCGGTAGGCGACTTGCCGAACCCGATCCTGCTGGGCGCAGACCTCGCGGCGCGGACGTCCAGGATTCGCATCGGGCAGATGGCGAACATCGCTCCGTGGTGGCATCCGATACGGCTCGCCGAGGATGTTGCGATCCTGGACAACCTGACGCGCGGGCGCGTGGAGGTCGGCTTTGGCAGGGGCATCTGGCCGTACGAGGGTCCACAGTTCCACCCCAAGGCGGACCCGCGGAAGGACGCGGAGAACCGGGAGCTCTTCCGGGAGACGGTGGAGATCGCGCGGGAGATCTGGACCAACGAGTACTTCTCGTACCAGGGAACCAACTACCGCTTCCCCGCCGACGGCACGTCCTTCTCCCATCCGCTGTATCCCCCCAACCCTGCCTGGCAGGACGGAGAGCGGGTGACGAAGCTTCGGGTGACACCGAGGCCCTACCAGAAACCCCACCCGCCGCTGTGGATGACCGTCTCCACGGACCGGTCCGTGACGACTGCGGCCGAACTCGGGCTGAAGGCGTGCTACTGGCAGCCCCCCGCCCGCAGGATCAGGGAGCGGATGGAGCTCTACGCCCAAGTCAGGACCGAGCGGGAGGGGAGACCCTTCGCTCTCGCAGAAGACCAGGCGGTGATGCGGTCCACGTATGTCGCCTCCTCGATGGAAGAGGCCCGGCGGGATGCCGAAGAAAGCATCATGTCCGCGTTCGTCTTCAACGACCCGTTTCGCGGCAGGCAGGTGTTCACCAACCCCGGCGAGGTTCTTGGCGACGACGTGAAGCTCGACTGGGATTTCCTGGAGCCCCGCAGCCTGCTTGTCGGTTCCCCCGAGGACGTGGTGGGAAAGATCGAGGAGTTGCGGGAGGTCTGTCACCTCGAGTACCTGCTGGTCGAGTTCACCCACATGGGGATGCCCCTGGCCAAATCGCTGCGGAACCTGGAGTTGTTTGCCTCCAGGGTGATGCCGCGACTCGCCGGCGACAGCTAGCAGGGCGCGCAACGGCGGGCTTTCAGTGTCCCGCAACTGGTAGCGAAGGTGCTTGCTCGCACATCCGCCCGAGCGCCAATCCAGCACCGTCTATGGACAGGGCGGCCACCACCCTGAGAGCAACGAGGCAGCCCCCGAGCGGCAGTCCCAACTCTTCGCACAGCCGGAGGCGGTGTCGTAGGTGGAGGTGAAGAAGAACGCGCCCATGTCCAGGGAGAATCGGTCCACCCGATCACCCTTGCCGCGTCCGCCCGCCCGCTCCCCGGCCTCGAGCAGGAGCGGGGTGATGCCCCGCTTCATCAGGATGTAGGCAGCACTCAGCCCGGCGAAGCCCCCACCAACGAGGATGCGCACCCGAACGGGCTGTGCAGACCCGCCCGTCCATCTCGCCCCAAGTGAGTTTGACGTCGAAGGGGCCCTTAGTGATACTGCGTCTCACTAAGGAATCAACACGGAAGAGAGAACGCAATGCTCCATCGACTGGGACCCGCAGCGGTCATCGCCGTTGCCCTGCTGGTTATCGCCTGCGGTGGCGACGAGGAAGTGGAGCCTGCTACCACGACCACGCCCACAGCCGTGACCACGCCCTCAGCCGTGGCATCCCCGGCAATGCCCTCGGTCGTGACATCCACGACGATCGTTGCGGACCTGGTGAAGCAGGTGGGGGGCGACCGCGTGTCGGTCGTGAGCATTGTTCCCTTCGAGACCGACGTGCACTGGTACAGCGCCACACCCTCTGACATCGCCAAGACGTCGGAGGCGGACCTGCTTGTGATCGTGGGCGGTGGGCTCGCCGTGATCGAGGAAATTCTTGCGAACGGCGCCGAGGGCTCTGTCCTCGAGTTGACCCACGAAATGGACCTTCGGCCCTTCCCGGAGGCGCTGGCACACGCCGACGAGCACGAGGATGAGCACGACGAAGACGAACACGAGGACGAACACGAAGACGAGGACGAGCACGAGGACGAGCACGGGCACGCCCATGGCGAGTTCGACCCGCACTTCTGGATGGACATCGACTTCGCGATCGAGGCCGTCGAGGCAATCCGCGATGAGCTGTCATCCATCGACCCGGACGGGGCGGACCACTACCACGAGCGCGCCGAGGCCTACGCCGCGGAGCTGCGGGAGGTCGACGCGGAGATTCGTGAGCTCATCGCAGGGCTTCCGGAGGGGCGGCGCTACCTGGTGACCTTCCACGACGCCTTCGGCTACTTCGCGGAGCGCTACGGGCTGACGATCCTGGGCTTCGTGGTGGAGAACCCGGAAGAGGAGCCGAGCGCATCGTCCATCAAGGAGTTGGTGGAGGGCATCACCGAGCTGGGCATACCCTTCATCTTCAGGGAACCGCAGTTCAGCGCACGGGTTGTCCAGCAGATCGCCGACGACACCGGCACAACGGTCCGCACGATTCCTTCGGGGGCCCTGGCTGAGGAGTATCCAACGTATGTGGAGTTTCTCCGCGCCATTGCCCACGGCATCGCCGAGTAACACGAGGTGGTGGGCCTAACTTGACGGTAGGCAGTACCACATTCGAGGTTTTGTTCGCACTGTAGCGGGAGAGCCACTCGACATCTGGGCCGCCCTACGCCTCGCTAGTCTGGGGAGCAGTGGACCCGGTCAAGCTCAGGTTGACCGTTCGCCCACTGAACGAACGGCTCCGCCGTTCGCGCGTGATTGCCTACACTGTCCCCCGGAATGATGCCTCGCTCCTCGGGGCGAGTTCAAGGGGGCCGCTTGCCGCGCATCTTCGACAACCTCACGCCGGGGACCCGGCTGCTGCCCGCGCTGCGCGAGACGCTTGACGTTGCCTCTCGTGCCGACTTCTGCGTCGGCTACTTCAATTTACGCGGCTGGCGCGACATCGCGCCGCACATCGACCGCTGGGGCGAGGACGAGGGGCCGTGCCGCGTCCTCATCGGGATGCAGCCGAGGCCCGACGAGGAACTGCGCGAGGCACTCCGCAAGACGCTCAACCTGCCCGGCGATGCGTCCGGCATCGACAACGCGACCGCGCACCGCCACCGCGTCGAGCTGGCCGAGCGGATGCGCGAGCAACTGACTGCCGGCGCCCCGACCGCCGAGGACGAGCGGACGCTTCGGCAGCTTGCCGCGCAGCTGCGGGCGCGGAAAGTGGTCGTGAAGCTCTTTCTCCGCCACTCGCTGCACGCCAAGCTCTACCTGATGGGGCGCGACGATCCCATCGTGCCGCTCGTGGGCTACGTCGGCAGCAGCAACCTCACATTCTCGGGGCTCGCCGGGCAGGGCGAACTCAACATCGACGTTCTTGAACAGGACGCCGCGCGCAAGCTCCAGGACTGGTTCAACGACCGCTGGGAAGACGCCTTCTGCGTCGACGTCACCGACGAACTGGCAGACATCATCGATGAGAGCTGGGCGCGCGAGACGCCGGTGCCGCCCTACCACGTCTATCTCAAGATGGCGTGGCACCTGTCCAACGAGGCGCGAGCGGGGCTCGACGAGTTCCGCATCCCTTCCGTGTTCGGCGATCGCCTGCTGCCCTACCAGGAAGCAGCGGTGAAGATCGCCGCCCGCTACCTCAACCAGCGCGGCGGCGTGCTGATCGGCGACGTGGTCGGCCTCGGCAAGACGCTCATGGCTACCGCCGTCGCGCGCATCTTCGAGGACGATCAGGGCATCGAGACGCTGATCCTCTGCCCGCGCAACCTCGTGCGGATGTGGGAGGACTACGCCGGCGACTATGGCCTGCGCGCGAACGTGCTGCCGATCAGCCAGGCCATCAACAGGCTGCCTGACTTGCGGCGCTACCGGCTCGTGATCGTCGACGAGAGTCACAACCTCCGCAATCGCGAGAGCAAGCGCTTCCGCGCCATCCGCGACTACATCCGGGACAACGACAGCAAGTGCATCCTGTTGTCGGCCACGCCCTACAACAAGACGTACCTCGACCTCTCGAGCCAGCTTCGGCTCTTCCTCGACGACGAGCAGGAACTCGGAATCCGCCCAGACCGCTACATCGCCTCGATAGGCGAGGCGGAGTTCGCGCGCAAGCATCAGGCCAAGCCCGGCACACTTGCCGCGTTCGACCACAGCGAAGAGACCGACGACTGGCGCAACCTCATGCGGCTCTACCTCGTGCGCCGCACGCGTAGCTTCATCCAGCGCCACTACGCCGAGACCGACCCGGACAGCGGGCGGAAGTACCTCACCCTCGACGGCGGCGAGCGCTCGTACTTCCCGGAGCGCGCGCCCAGGCGCGCCGCGTTCCACTCCGACCCCGATGACCCCACCGACGCGTACGCCCGTATGTACGCGCAGCCTGTCGTGGAGGCGATCGGGAGGCTGCATCTGCCGCGCTACGGCCTCGGACTCGACCAGTACCTCGCGAGCGACCTCGAACCGCGTCCCTCCGCCGAGGAGCAGCGGCTGCTCGACGACCTTTCGCGGGCCGGCAAGCGGCTCATGGGCTTCTGCAAGACCAACCTCTTCAAGCGCCTCGAGAGCAGCGGCGAGGCGTTCCTGCTTACCCTCGAGCGCCACGCGCTCCGCAACCACATCTTCCTCCACGCCTTGCGCGAAGGTCTGCCACTCCCCATCGGCCCGCAGGACGCGGCACTCCTCGATTCACGCTTCACAGACGCGGACGAGCCCGCCCCCGGCGACGACGGCGAACAGGACCCGGGCGACGACCCCCAGCCCACCGCCGGCGGCCTGCGTGACGAGGCCGCGCTGCGCGCGGCCGCTGCCGACGCCTACGGCGCCTACCGCGACCGCTACGAGACGCGCTTCAACTGGCTCCCGGCACGCCTCTTCTCCAACCGGCTGGCCAAGGACCTGCAGGCGGACGCCGACGCCATCCTCGAACTGCTGGCCGAGCACGGCCCGTGGAGGCCGGAGCGCGACGCTAAGCTGCTCGCTCTTCGTGACCTCGTCGCGCGCGACCACCCTGACCGCAAGGTGCTGGTCTTCTCGCAGTTCGCCGACACTGTCCGCTACCTGGAGCGTGAGCTGCCCCGGCTCGAGGATGACGGCCTCGCCCTCGCTGCTGTTACCGGTGATTCTGGTGACCCATCCGAACTCGCGCGACGCTTCAGCCCCGTGAGCAACGGAGCACGCGGCGAGGTGAGCGCGGACGACGAGGTCCGCGTGCTGCTGGCGACCGATGTGCTCAGCGAGGGGCAGAACCTCCAGGACTGCGCCGTCGTCGTCAACTACGACCTGCCGTGGGCCATCATCCGCCTCATCCAGCGCGCCGGGCGCGTCGACCGCATCGGCCAGCGGTCCGGCGAGATCCTCTGCTACTCCTTCCTACCCGCCGAAGGCGTCGAGAAGATCATCGATCTGCGCGGGCGCGTGCGGCGTCGGCTGCGCGAGAACGCCGAGGTCGTTGGTGCCGACGAGGCGTTCTTCGAGGACGACGACACGACCGCTGTGCTCCACGACCTCTACAACGAGCGCTCCGGCGTTTTCGACGACGACTCCGACGACGAGGTCGACCTCGCCTCGCATGCCTACCAGATATGGAAGGACGCCATCGACGCCGACCCCGCCGTCGAGCGGGCCGTCGCCGGTTTACCCGACGTCACGTACTCCTCGCGTGCGCCACGTCCCGGTGCCGGCCCCGAGGGCGTGCTCGTCTTCGTCCGCACCCCCGAGGGTGCGGACGTGCTCACGCGCGTGCGCGCCGACGGCGAGGTCATCGGGGGCTCGCAGTTCGACATCCTCGCCGCAGCCGAGTGTGAGCCCGCCACGCCCGCCGCCCCGCGTCACGACGACCACCACGACCTCGTCGCCGCGGGCGTGCGCTCCATCGCCCACCGCGAACGGCAGACCGGTGGACACCTCGGCCGCCCCTCGGGCGCTCGGCACAAGGCCTACGTGCGGCTGAAGGAACACGCCGACGCGATCGCCGGGCAGTTCGGTGAAGCGGCGATCCGCGCTGTCATCGACGCGATCTACCAGCGGCCCCTGCGCCAGTCCGCCGCCGACACCATCAACCGCCAGCTCCGGAGCCAAATCAACGACGCAGACCTCGCCGACCTCGTGGTTGGCCTGCACGCCGACGACCGCCTCTGCGTCGCCGGCGATGGTTCGGAACGCCGCGAACCCCGCATCATCTGCTCGCTGGGCCTATTTCGCACCACGGAGGAACCCGCCTGATGCCGCCCGTAGACGCGATGCGGGGCCTACTCGAGGCGTGCGAACACGAGACGCTGCTCGTCGAACACCTCGGATGGAATCACCCGACAGCGACGCCCCTCACCGCCACTGCCGACGGCGTCGAGTACGAGTTGCGCCCCATCGCCGAGAAAGCCGGGTTCGCGATCTACGAGTGCTCGCCGGGGCCGTCCGGAGCCATTCCCCCGTACGCGGCTCGCCGCAAGATCGAGCGCGCCTCCGACCTGCCGTTCGAGCGCGCGATCGTCTTCACCGACGCCCGCCGCCAGGCGCAGGTCTGGCAGTGGGTGCGTCGCGAGAGCGGCGCGCCCACGCTGTGTCGCGAACACTGGACACGGCGCGGCATCGGCGGCCGGGCGTTACTCGACCGCCTGAGCGTCTTGCGTTTCCGCCTCGACGAAGAAGCCAGCCTGACCATCGCCCACGTCGCCGCCCGTGTGCGCGAAGCGCTCGACCACGAGACGCCCTACGGGCGCTTCGGCGAGCGCTTCCGCAGGCTGACGGCGACGCCGCCCGCCGCCGGGGACGCCGTGCCCGCGCCGCCGCTCGCCGTTGCCGTCAGCTCCGAACTCGCTAACGCGCTGCGCGGACTGCACCCCCGTTGGGGCGACCGCATCGACCGCATCGCGCCCGAGGGCGGCGGCCAGTCGGGCGCGGGCATCCTCATTCGCCACCCGGGCGGCGCGCCAGTGATCGCCGCCGTCGAGGTAGACGTCGACGCCGCCGAGGCGCAGGCCCGCCATGCGCTTCGCGCAGCCGTAGAAGATGCTGGTGCGCACTCCGGCGTCGAGCAGGCGATCGCTCTCGTCATCCCCGATGAGCTGCGAAGCGATCAGTCGGCGCTGGCCGAACGCGTCGGCAACGCCGAGTTCCGCTACTGCCTGATCTCGCTCGGCGAGGACGGGATCGAGGCCGCGCGCTGGCCCGAGCGGGGCTGGCTGCACGGCGACGCTCAGGTCATCGCCGACCTGATCGAACGCGCGGCGGTCTCCGAGCGCATGATCGCCGACGGGCTGCGCGTGCTGGAGAACAGCGTCCGCACCGGCACGGCCATGCTGCGCGCGTCGCCGGGCCCGCACCTTGCCGCGATCGCGAAGGTGCTACGGCAGGCGTACGAGAAAGACGGCAGAGGCGACAGTCCCAACGAGCGGCACAAGAAGGACGGGCGGCGCCAGCAGACCACCCGAATGGCCGTCACCATCATCGCGAACGCCCTCACCGTGCATGACGGCATTGCGAGCGCGCACGGGCCTATCCCGTCGCTCGACGAACTCTCGAACGACGGGCCACTCGACAAGGCACGCACGCTGGAGGCGTGGGAGCGCATCCTCGAAATCAACTACTGGCCGATCTTCGACGTGGCGCGCAAGGTGCTGACGTGCATTCCTGACGCGGAAGCGCACCGCCTACTTGAGTACCTGCGCGCGGCTGCCGACGAACTCGCCGCGCTGGGCATCACCACCACGCAGGACCTCGCGGGGCAGATGTTCGGGAAGCTCATCGCCGACCGCAAATTCCTGGCGACCTTCTACACGCGCCCCGAGTCCGCAGCGCTGCTCGCTGAACTTGCGGTCGCGCGGTTGGACACTGATTGGGCCGACGCCGATCCGGTAGAGGCGCTGCAAGTCGCCGACCTGGCGTGCGGCACCGGGGCGCTATTGTCTGCGGCGTACCGCGCCGTCGCCTCGCGCTGGCGGCGCGCTGGCGGCGACGACCGCGAGCTGCACCGCCAGATGATGGAGCAGTCGCTGATTGGCGCCGACATCATGCCGGCCGCCGCACACCTCACCGCCTCGATGCTCTCCAGCGCGCAGCCCGCGCAGCCCTATGCCCGCACCCGCGTCCACACCCTCCACTTCGGGCGCATCGACGGAGGCGGCGTCGCCATCGGCTCGCTCGATCTCATTGACAAGACCGAGCAACCCACGATGTTCACGCTGAGCAGCGCGGAGCACGGTCGTGGCGGGGGCGAGGGCACGCCGATCCGCGTCCCTCCCGCCTCGCTCGACCTCGCCATCATGAATCCGCCCTTCGCCCGGCCGACCAATCACGAGGGAACCCACGCCGATGTGCCTATACCGTCGTTCGCCGGCTTCGGCACCACCGCCGATGTGCAGGCCGAGGCGTCGAAGGTGCTCGCCAAGAAGCGGCGGGGCGTGAGCAAGTCGGGCAAGCCCGCCGGTCATGGCAATGCAGGCCTGGGGTCGAACTTCATCGATCTCGCCCACCAAAAGCTCAAGCCGGGCGGCGTGCTCGCGCTGGTGCTGCCACTCACCTTCGCGAACGGCAGCGCGTGGGATGGCGCACGTAGCCTGCTGGCGCGCTGGTACCGCGACATCGCCGCGATCTCCATTGCAACGACCGGTTCGGAGGATCGCGCGTTCTCCGACGACACCGGTATGGCGGAGACGCTGCTCGTCGGCGTCAAGCGCGACGAGGAAGCCGGGATCGAACCTCCGGAGGCGCCTGCGCTCTTCATTAGTCTGGCGCGTCGCCCCCTCACCTCGATCGAGGCCGAGGGATTCGCACGGGCGCTCATGGCCATCCCCAAGGACGACAGCGGGTTCATCCGCTCTGGCGAAGAGGAAATCGGCTCGTTTGTCCGCGCCACCCTTGCTGACGGCGGATGCGCCGCGCTGGGCGAGCCGTACCTCGGGTCGGCGGCAGCCGGCCTGCGCACAGGCGCGCTGCGGCTGCCGGGCGTGGCGGAGGCCCTGGCGCTGCCGCTCGCGCCCCTTGCGACGATTGGGCAGCGCGGACTGGTCGATCGAGACATCTCCGGCACTGAGACGAACCGTGCTGGAACGCCGCGCGGCCCCTTCGACATCGAGCGGCCTGCGCGCTTGGACGACCGGTACCCGGCGCTGTGGAGCCACGACGCGGATCGCGAACGAGAGCTCGTCGTCGCGCCGGACAGCCGCGGCGAGGTGCGCGAGGGAATGGATGACAAAGCGGAGAAGGTCTGGGAGACGGCGACGCGGTTGCACTTCAACCGCGACTTCAGGCTCAACTCGCAGAGCCTCGCTGCCTGCCTCACGCCCGAGCCGGCGATCGGCGGTCGGGCGTGGCCGAACTTCCGCGTCGAGGGTGACCCGCGGCGCGAGCGGGCGCTAGCGCTGTGGGCCAACACCACGCCCGGCCTGATCAGTTTCTGGTGGATCGCCGGTAGCCAGCAGGAGGGCCGCGCCATCCTCACCATCTCGCAACTGCCGCGCCTCACCGCCCTCGATGTGCGGACGCTCGAAGACGAGCAGCTCAAGCAGACGGAGCGCCTGTTCGCCGAGTTCGCGGAGCGCGACTTCCTGCCAGCCAACGAGGCCTACCGCGACGAGACGCGCCAGGCGCTCGACCGCGCCGTGCTGTGCGGCCTGCTCGGCCTCCCCGAGTCGATCCTCGAGCCGTTGGCGGCGCTACGCCTGCAGTGGTGCGAGGAGCCCTCGGTGCACGGCGGCAAGCCGACGCGCCCGGGTGGCGGGGGTTAGGGTGCAAGACGGTCTTGCAGGTTGGCGTACAAAGAAGGCATCGGCGATGACGGCAGGAGGCTCGCGGTGATCGATCAGCCTGATCCGCGTCCGTTCCGAGCCCTTCCCGATCTCACCAAGCCCGTGAGAGTCTTCGACTTCTTCTGCGGATGCGGAGGGGCCAGCGCCGGATTGCGGGCTGCCGGGATGGAGATCGCGCTCGGCCTGGACAACGACCCGGACGCACAACGCACGTTTGCAGCCAACTTCCCTGAAGCGACATTCGTCGGAGAGGACATAGCGGGGGTTCCAGCTGCGGCCCTCGATGCCGTCGTGGATGCCTGCCGAGGGCACCCCTTGCTATTCAATGCCTGCGCCCCGTGCCAGCCGTTCTCGCGTCAGCGCCACGGCGCGACACCGTCAGGTGACGAGCGACTCGGTCTCCTTCACCACGTGCTGCGGTTCGTGCGCCGGTACCGTCCCGAGTTGATCTTTGCCGAGAACGTGCCCGGGTTGCGCGAGGACGGCGTCGGGCACGGGATCTTCCGACAACTCCTGAGAACGCTGGACGAACTCGGGTACTCGACGAGCCATCGCGTCGTGAGGTCGCAGGACTATGGAGTCCCGCAGCGGCGATCTCGGCTCGTACTGCTGGCGAGCGTCTTAGGACCCGTCGACTTCCCGCCACCAACCCATGGCGCCGGAGCGCCCAATGCGGAGCCCCCCACCGTTGCAGAGTGGATCGGGGCGCTTCCCGCCATCGCGGCAGGTGAGACCCACCCGGTCGTCCCAAACCATCGTGCGGCGCGGCTGTCGCCGCTCAACCTCAGGCGCATACGCGCCACCCCGCCCGGCGGAGGATGGCGCGACTTGCCCTCCGATCTGCTGCCCGCGAGTCGCCAATCGGGATTCAACGGGTTCACCGATGTCTACGGACGTTTGAAGTGGGATGCGCCGGCACCCGCACTGACGACCAGGTGCATCAGCTACTCGAACGGGCGATTCGGGCACCCGGAGCAAGATCGGGCGATCAGCGTCCGTGAGGCTGCTAGCCTACAGACACTGCCCTCGAGCTTTGTCCTCACCGGGAACTTGAACGCCCAGGCCCGACAAGTGGGCAACGCCGTCCCGCCCCTGCTCGCTCAACACTTCGGGGCGTGCCTTAACCGGCACCTTGCGGGTATCGTCAGCGACGCAGCAAGGGTGTCAGCCAGGGTCCGAGCCTAGGCTTCGCGATACCAGGGGCGAGGGAGCATGGCCAAGTTCAGGACGAGCGCCCGCACAGTTGACATGCTCGGGCGGCAGCAGATTGCCGGAATTCCCACTGCGATCAGCGAGTTGTTCAAGAACGCGCATGATGCCTACGCGACGCTCGTGGAGGCCGATTTCTACCGGCCGGAGAAGCTCCTCGTTCTGCGAGACAACGGCCTCGGCATGACCCTTGAGGATGTGTTGGAGCGTTGGCTCGTCCTGGGGACCGACAGCAAGCTCGACGGCGATGCGGAGATGACCAACCTTGCGAAGGCTCTCGGGATGGGGCCGAGACAACCGACAGGTGAGAAAGGAATCGGCCGCCTAGCCATCGCAGCCATTGGCCCCCAGGTGCTCTTGGTCACGCGCGCTCGCCGTCCAGATGGCCTGCACCCGCCCGTTGCAGCATTCGTCAACTGGTCTCTTTTCGAACTCCCGGGCGTCTCCCTAGACGAGATCGACGTTCCCGTGCGCGAGTTCCGAAGCGGGGAACTGCCCTCAGCCGACGACTGTCTCTCGCTGGTTGACGCCGTGCGCCAGAACCTTGAGCAGGTCCGGGGACGTGTCGCCCCCGACACGATCACCAGAATCGAGACGCAGTTGGACGAGGCTTCGATTGACGTCGCCGCCTTGCAGGGGCGCTTCGAGTCAGCGGCGCTCGTCGACGGTTCAACCGGGACTCACTTCTACATCCAGCCAACGGACCCCATGCTTGAGGTCGCGTTGGAGCCCGAGGGTGGTAGGCGCTCCATCGGGGATTTGCAGAGGATTCTCACCGGCTTCACCAACACAATGATGCCTAAGCGTCCAGACCCGGCGATAGCGACCGCATTCCGGGACCACAAGTCTCGAGATCTGTTTGAATCCGTGATCGGACGCGAGGAGTTCTTCACCCCGGAGGAGTTCCTCGACGCAGACCATCACATCCAGGGACACTTCGACGAATATGGGCAGTTCTCCGGTACTGTTGCCGTGTATGGTGGCGAGCCGAGCGATCATGTGATTGCCTGGCCCGGGGCGAGGGGTAGGCCAACCCGATGTGGGCCATTCTCAATAAAATTCGCCTACGTGCAGGGCGCTGCTCGTGAGTCGCGTCTGCCACGCGAGCGGCATGCGGCCATTATTCAGAAGCTGGATCGCATGGGAGGACTCTATGTCTACAGAAACGGAATCCGCATTCTTCCGTACGGGAGCGCCGACAACGATTTCCTGAGAATAGAGGAGCGTAGGAATCTCGGCGCGGCATACTATTTCTTCTCCGCGCGCAGGATGTTCGGTGCGATCGAACTACCGACTGACAGCTCCAACCGGCTGATTGAGAAGGCCGGCCGCGAGGGCTTCCGGGACAACAGCGCGTACCGGCAGTTCCGCGAGATACTAGAGCACTTCCTCGTTCAACTCGCTGCCGATTACTTCCGCGATGAGACGGCGCGCGGCACCGAATATAGGCGAACCAAGACAGACCTCGAGCGCCAAGCACTAGCACTCGAGAGACAGAGGCAGCAGTCGCGCGCACGACGCCGGGCCCTTGAGGAAGCGCTGAAGGGTCGCGCAGCCAGGCTCCAAAGCGATGAACCGCAACAGTCGGTCGGGAGGGCGCTCGACCGACTAGTTCGGGAGGTAGAGGCAGCCGCGCAAATCGAGGACCCAGACACGCGCCTTAGGACGATCATGCAAGCGGAACGTACCGCTCGATTGCAGTTGTCTGAACTCGGTTCGGCACTCAGGGCTCCACAGCCGCGCGGCTTTGCCGTTCCTATGACGCTGCGCCGCAACCTCGCAGCCCACAGAGCCGAATACGCCCAATTTGACTCGCAGGTGCTCAAGCCAGCTTACGACCTAATCGATGAGGCGATTTCGGAGGCAACCCACGGCCTTGACACGGCCCGCCGTCTCCGCTTCGAAGCCGCAGCCGAAGACGCATGGGAGTCAGCCCGACGAGCCGTAATGGATCGTAGCCGCGCGTCAAGTGCCCAACTCGAAGAGACCAGGGCTCAGGTCGCCAACGCCGTTCGACAGACGGTTACGGATCTCGAAACCCAACTCAATGAAATCGCCCAACGTGTGCAGAGAACCGATCTTTCCGCGCAGCCTGACGAGGAAGTCGTGCAATTGAGGCTTGACTTAGAAGCGGAAATTGATTCCATCGCATTGGCGAAGGAAGCACAGCTGGATGCGATATCTGAGCAGCTTCGGGCAATCGTCCTCGAGCCAGATGAATCGGGTCAAATCGTTACGCAGGTCGATGTGTCCGGTGCAGTTGACGAAGAACTGGTCGCGCTTCAGGAACGAGCCGATGCGGACTTGGAGTTAACACAACTAGGGATGGCCATTGAGATCATTGACCACGAGTTTCAAGCCACCATTCGTTCCATCCGGAGCAACTTGCAGCGCTTCAGGGCGTGGGCCGACGTCAACGAGCAACTGGCTGATGTTTACCACGGCATTCGCGTTAGCTTCGACCATCTCGACGGATACCTCACGCTCTTTACGCCCCTACACCGACGCCTGTACAGGTCGGAGATAGAGATTAAGGGGCGAGACATCCGCAAGTTTCTAGTGGATCTCTTCAGAGATCGGCTTGATCGACATGGAGTGCAAGTGTCTGCCTCAAGAGCATTTATGGAACACACATTCTTGGGTTATCCATCGACGTTCTACCCGGTGTTCGTCAACCTGATAGACAACGCCATTTTCTGGCTGCGTGACCAAGAAGCTCCACGAACCATCCGCCTCGACATCGAGGGTGACGCGATGGTCGTTGCGGACAACGGACCAGGCATCGCCACTGAGGATCGCGACGCCATTTTCGAACTCGGCTTCACCCGCAAGCCGGGGGGGCGTGGCCTCGGCCTCTACATCTCACGCGACGTGCTCAATCGTGTCGGGTATGAGCTCATCGTTGGCGACTCTCCGTACGGGGAGGGTACTGCTTTCACGGTTCGCCCTAGGCAAGGGAGCGACGATGACTAGCGCCGATGCACAAACCGGATTCCGATCACGCAGCCGGCAGGCCATTGAAGCCTTCCTGCAGTCCGTGGTCGTTCTGGACGACCGTCCAGAGATGCCAACCAGCCATGGGCCTGTAGCAGACTCAGCAACAGTATCGCTCACAGAACCGGGGTACCCTCAATCCACAACGCCCGCCGACCCGGCGACTGACCGCGACCCGGCAGGTGGGCCCCTAGACGCCGCGGCAGTGATCGCGGGCTTTGCCGACATCGGCTCCGTCTGCGCGGTCTTGAGTGCCGCCCGCAGCCCCGAGTTTCGGGCCAGAGCTGTCAAGGCTGCCCGCCGCGCCGACATTGTGGTTCTCGACTGGACGATTGAGGGAACAGTTGGCGACGAGGCGCTCGCAATTCTGCAGGAGATCCTGAAGAGCGACGATCAGGGCCAGCGACTTAGGCTGATAGCTGTATACACGCAGGGACCCGACCTCAATACGATCCGCGATCGGGTACAGGGCGCTATCGACCCTTTCCACGAAGGGCACGACGTGAAGCTCGACGGTTTTCGCCTGTCGAAGGGCCCTTTGCACATCGTGGTCCTGGCGAAAGAGGGCATCGCAAGCAGCTCGCCGGAACTCGGTATTCCGACCGCGACCGATGGGGGGTTGGCCAACCGGCTGGTCGAGGAATTCGCTCTGATGACCGGAGGACTGCTTTGGAATGCTGCCATCGCAGGAATAGCGACCGTCAGGGATAACGCGCACAGGATACTGGCCAAGTTCGAGAAGGGCTTGGACCCGGCCTACCTCGGGCACCGGCTGATGCTCCCGCACCCGCCTGATGCACAGGAGCACGTCGAGGAGGCGCTTGGAGCGGAGATAGTGTCCGTGATCGAGGAGCATCAGCCGGGATCCCACGCGAACCTTGAGGCGATTGGGGCTTGGCTTACGCTTCGTGAGGCTGAAGGCCTGCGACTCTCCGAACCGTTTAGCTTCGAGTCATCCAGAGATTCGGTCGATGCATGGTGCGAATTGCTGCTAGGAGGAGTCGATGCTCCTGGAGTTGCACTTCCGCCGAATGTAGGGAAGGCAGCGTTGAGGAAGCGAGCGACGGAGCCGTTTGTGGGTGATCAGGAGGCGGCGAAACGCTCGGACCGCGGCTTTGCGGCGTTGCTCAGCCTTAAGACGCGCTACCCGGGGCGGGTTCCGCGACTCACAATCGGGACTGTCTTACGAACAGGAGAACCCAACGAAAGAGAGTACTTCCTCTGCCTACAGCCGAAGTGCGACAGCGTCCGCCTCGATACCCTTACGGGCTTTCCCCTCGCCCCCCTCATTCCGTTGGAAACAGCTGAGGTCGGTGGCAGTGGAGAGGATCTCCGTCTAATCGTGGAGCCCGAACCCGACCAATGGGAGCACTTCGGGATTGAGACAAAGCCGTCGGACCTGACCATTCGCTTCTTCGAGCCCAACTCGACCCAGCGCGGCGGCGAGGTCCTCGCTTCCCGGGATGGAGTTGGGTTCTACTTTGCTGACGACCATGGCAAGCAGTACTGGTGGATCGCTGAAATGAAAGACGAACACGCGCTGCGAGTGGCCGGCGAAGTGGCTTCCGCCCTAGCGCGTCCTGGTCCCAACGACTCGGAGTGGCTCCGCCGGGCGCGCGGTCCTCGCGAGTGAGCGTTGCCGCACATGGATGGTGGCCCGGACACAAGCACTGCTCGACCGACCACAGCTGGGGCATCGGGCTGGATGGCGGGTGGCCGCCGCACTGACGGTGATCGAAGGCCGCCAGGGAGCAAGAGAACCCGCGCTGGTGACCTAGCAGGGTGATGAAAAAGGCGAGGCCATCTGGCAGGATGAGCGAGGCGGCGGGGGCGTAGCCTGGAGGCTGCCCCATGCGAGGCGACGCCGAGCGTCAGGCCGACATCATGCTGGCGCTCACGCCGGACGACTTCGTCCCGGCCGACCACCCGGTCCGCCGCATCAAGCCGATCGTCGACGCTGCGCTGCAGCGCCTCTCGCCGCTCTTCGACACGATGTACGCCAGGGGCGGGCGGCCCTCGATCCCGCCCGAACACCTGCTCAAGGCGAGCCTGCTGATCGCGCTCTACTCGGTGCGCAGCGAGCGCCAATTCTGCGAGCGGCTGCGCTACGACCTGCTGTTCAAGTGGTTCCTGGACCTCAACGTCGCAGACGAGCCCTTCGACGCCTCGACGTTCTCGAAGAACCGCGCACGCCTGCTGGAGGTGGACGCGGCGCGCGCGTTCTTCGCCGAGGTGGTGGCCGAGGCAAAGCGCCGCAGGCTGCTCTCGGCCGAGCACTTCACCGTCGACGGGACACTGCTCGAGGCGTGGGCGTCG
>JAPOQN010000023.1 GCA_026710655.1 Chloroflexota bacterium
GCAGCTCAGCCGGAAGCTCTCCAGCGTGATGCGCTCGTTGTTGCCGTGCACCGTGCGCGCCAGGCTCGGCGATGTCAGCCCGCCCGAAAAGCCGTAGGCGACGACCTCCTGGTTGCGGAACACGCGGCTGTCCGTGAACCCCGCCGTGATCCCCCGCGTCACCACCGCGTCCTCCACCAGGTCCCGCACCGCCCTCGTAGGCACGGTCCATTCGTAGTGGCGGGCTTCCCGCTTGCGATGCTCCCCGTCGGGACTACTGGGGGACTGCCACGGCGCCTGAGGGAATGGCGGGGACGGGAGTTGTGAGGACCCTGCAGAGGAGGCCCGGATGAGTATGGCTGGATGGGACTCGTTGACGGGGCTTGGTGCAGCCGCAACTACTCTGGCCAAATGTCCAGCGTCTCTTCCAGCATGAAGAGCAACCTCTCGGCTGCAGAGTCGTTGCTGCCAGCGGGGTCATGGAGAGCCGCGTTGATAGCAGCTTGGGCGGCCGGAAACGCGCTGCCTTCTCGACGTACCGCCGCGAGGCCCAGAGCGGCAGCCTGAATTGCATACGCTGTACCCTGATTGGCTGCTGTGGACCACTCCTCGAATGTATCCCTCGCCGCCAGCTCTGCTTCTTGCACATTGCCAGTCCATTCTGCCCCTTGTGGGCCTCCCTCAACGTAGATCTTCATCAAGTGAATGGCGGTGGTGAGGTGTTGGTTCTCGCTCCACGGCTCAAGGGGCGAGTCATAGGAGAGAACCCACATGAGCCAACTCGCTATGACTTGCTTCCCCTTGTGTTCATCCAGAAGCGCTTCAATCTTGGCAACGGCGGGGTCGATCGGGTCAGTCACAGGCTCACTCCAGAGGTCGGTAAGGGTTCAGTCTAGAAGGTCCTCTACCTGCTCGCACGGCAGACGTCCCCCATTCTCCTCTTCGCGTTTGCCTCGCCAGCGCCAGAGGTTGAGGTGGGAGGTGCCGAGTTCGCGCGCGAGCGCGCCCCAGCTCAACCCGAGGTCTCCTTGAAGCGGATCAGCGCCCCGGCGAAGTCCTCCGGATAGTCGTAGCTCGCCCGTTGCCGGCGCATGCGCTCAGACCCCGGCGGCGGGGAAGTCCTCGCCGAGGAGGATGGCGGGCCCGCCGGGGATGCGGCCCGGCGAGCATGATCAGCTCGTGGTAGGGGCCGCCGCGGGGCTCGGTGCCGTGCCGCCAGCGCAGCATCTGCTTGGTCTCCATGCCCAGCGCCTCGGCCCTCGAGGGCGCGCAGTGGGCAGCAGTTTGGGGCTATCCCTCGGGGTGCTTGAGCAGCACGGGCATTGGCGCGCGCGCTTCATCGGTGATTAGTTTGAAGCCGAGCCCCTGACGATCGAGGCCCATAGCGTCAACCGCTTCGACAAGGCTCCCTATCCTCTTGTTCGAGGCGACAACCTCATAGTCTCCAAGGGGATCCTTTACAGCAATGAACCGGCCGCGATAACGCTCAAGGAACTCAGCGTGATGCTCATACCAGAATCCCCTGAGGGCATCCATGCGTTCAAACTGCCGGAGCAGTACTCGATCCCCGGTCTGGGTTGGCGGGTGATCGCCAGTCGCCATGTCCTACTCCTCTTAATGAGTATGGTGGGACGTGTCAAGGGGTTAAGCGTACAACCCTGACCGCCAGAGGCGCGAACATGACGCACACGTGCTGGCAGAGCCTTCTCAGGACGAGCGTGATGCTCCCAAAGTGACGACTCCAGCGGGGCCATCCAACGTGAGACAGAAGTGTTTCAGGAGGTCCAGCCCCAGGAGCGACGGCAAGTCCTCAAAGTCCTCGCGGTACTCACCCAGGCGGAGGTCGCCCCGGATCTCTTGCGAGCTACCATCAGCACGACGAAAGCGATAGGCGGCTGGAACCCGACGGTACTGGATGTCACCACCGATGCCGAGATAGGAATCGCGTTCCAACGGCGGCCACCCGTCAGGGGAGAGGTGCGCCTTGCTCAGCCCCAGTCGGGTGAGCGCATCGGCAGCATGGATGGCGGTCACGTCGGCGCCGGTGTCGATGAGAACGTCAACGACTGTCCAGTCGATGCCGAGCAGATCCACCTTGACAGCCACTGAGACGTAGGGGTGGGGAGCGAAGGGTTGGAAGAAACCCTTGATGTCGGTCACGACGGGTCCTTGGGGTGGGGCCCCGCCTGCCACATTCTTCGGACCGCGGCAGTGAACTGCTGGGGGTCGATGGGCTTCCCCTCGCCGTCCTCCATCACAACGGCTCGTGCTTGAATGTAAGCCTGCGCCTTGGCAACGGGGCGCACAGCACTGAAGCTGAAGCGTCCTGCCAAGACGCGCGCGGCCTCCATCCAAAGAGCGGCCTCCGCAACCGCAACGGTAGGGTCGTCTGAGACGCTGCCTTGTTCCATCAGCAAGCCCGTCAGTGCGGTGAAGGCCAATTCATAGTCTCTCTTTGCACGCTCGGCTTCGTCGTGCAGGCGCGGCAGGTCCCGAACGAGTTCGCTGAGGTTGCCTTCGGTACGGGTGTGGGCCAGCATCAGGAGCAGATGGTGCACAGACCGGGGAACACGAATGCTGATCGTCACGCTTTCCGACATTTGATTTGTACCCCGTTTCAGCAGTGATTCTGTATGAACGATCGTAGTCGGGATGGTCTCAGTACGCAACCCGGGGCATGTGGGGATCAGTCTACCTCGCGTGGGGTGACACTCTGTCTGAACGCCGTGCGAGGAGCTTCCAGCAAGGAGACTCACCCTGCCAACCCCGTATGGGCATCCTGCCCCATGGAAAACGCTCCGTCCCTGCTGCACATACGCGGTCCCGTGGGGCAGGCTTGTACCTACGTTCTTCTTGCTACTGCCTTTGTCAGCTGTGGACTTGCCGAGGGATAGGTGTGATAGTACACCTGTGATTCGGGGTTCCAACCCCCAGCAAATGTACCGCTACCCCGGCTCGGTACCGAGACGGGTGCTAGTCGCGGCGCTTGAGGAAAGGGGATGGGAAATGGTCCGGCGGGCTCAGGGCCACGATGTCTACGCGAAGGCAGGGTGGCCGGAGATCGTTTCCCTTCCAGCCAGGCTCAGGGGGACCGGCACAGTCCGCCGGATTGTGCAGCAGTTGCAGGTCGAGGAGGCCAGCCATGAGTGAAATCGATGCACGGGCCGCCGCATTGGCGTCCAGGCCGTACGCCTTCGTCATGACCGAAGGCGAAGACGGCGTCTGCACAGTGCAGGCGCTGGAGCTGCCCGGGGTAATCTCCGAGGGCGAAACGCCCGAGGAAGCCTTTGCCACCGCCCGCGGTGCGCTTGCCGGCGTGCTCGCGGCGATGCTCGAGCGAGGGCAGGAGGTACCGGAACCCTTTGAGCTGCGTGAGTTCTCGGGGATTACACAGCTGCGCATGCCGCCATCGCTGCATGCGCGCGCGGTCGCCCTTGCCAGCCACGACAACGTGAGCCTCAACCGCTTCCTCACTACCGCCATCGCGCACTACGTCGGCTACGGCGAGGCCAACAACGCGACAGCCGAGGAGGCGATGGATCCCGAGGTCAAGGGCCTGGCGGATTCGCTCATGGGGGTTGTCAAGGAGACTTTCGGTCAGATACCAGACTTGAACGAGGTGTCGGGGCCGTCGTTGTATACAGACCGGTCGCCTGCCGCCGAGCAGGCCCGGGATGTGGGTGAAGAGCCGGTAGAGGAGGTAGTAAGACAAGGGTGGTATGCAATTCGTATCATGGGCGAGTTGCAATTCACTCTCGCATACTTGCTTCTGCTAGACGACGCCTTGTTTATCTCCCCTTGGGTGCTAGTACGGTCTCACTTGGAGATGGCATCCCGCGCGACTTGGCTTCTAGATCCCTCCGTAGATTCCATAAAGAGGGTTGAGCGAAGTCTCACTATCCAGTTGGATGAGATCCAAAGGTCACGAAGCTTCGTAAATGATGTGGCCTCTTTTTTCGGAGAGACTCGACTTCCGGGCAGGAAGGGAGCCTTGGAAGAATTGCTTACACGATGGAGCTATCTGGAGGCGCAGGCAGAGGACCTTGGCATCGAGATTCGACCTGTAGGCAAGCAACCTCGACGCATCAAGAGCGTGGGTGCAACCAAAGTGTTGGGGCCGGGGGAAATGGCCTCAGAGTCTATTGGGCAGGGGAGGGACTATGGGCTTCTCTCAGCTATGGGCCACTATCGACCGATGACCGTATTTTCGCTGACAGATACAAGGGTGAAGCTCTTGGACTTTGGTCGCAAGGTTCTCCAGTGGTTCGCCATCTCGGCCTGGTATTTCTTCGAGCTTTGTGGATTCGATCTCGCCGAACTTAAGGGCACTCTTGAGGAAGCTTGGGATCACGCTGACCTGCCGGACGATACGCGTTTCTGGAAGGTACGGTCCGACCCAAGTACCTAGTGCATCTCGAAGCCGACCGAGAACGTCTCCGGTACGGGACATGTGCGAACGACGCAAGACCGAAGGGAAACCGCCTCATCAGTCAAAAGGCGAAGGCGTAGACGGCTAACCCACCACCCCAAGAACCAAAGCCAGTCCGGTAGCATCGTCGGCATCGTTGGGCGGTCGCGACGGGAGCGCGCTCCTCCGGCGTGTTGCGTCGCCGCCGTCCCAAGGGCAACCACCGTAAGCGAACCCCTGTGCCGGAACTGGTCCCGAGGCGAGCACACTTGCTGGCCCTGTAGCTGGAAGCCGGGGATCGGGCGGGCTGAGGTGCGTTGGAGGGTGGGCAGGAGGTCAGCGCTAGCGTCGGGCGGGAAGGTTGCGGGTGTTCCTGCAGGGCTGGTCAGAGGCGTACTCCGAACACCCCAGGAAGCGGCCGGTGCGCCCCTCCCGGACGACCATGACCCCGGCGCCGCACGACCCGCAGACCGGCGGGCTGGCGTTGCACGAGCCGCTGGTGCAGCGCGAGACATCCCTGGCGATGACGGCAAACCCACGCCTGCAGGCCTGGCAGCGGGGAGCGCGGTAGCGGCAGAAGGGGAAGTTCAGGCAGTAGAGGGTGCGTCTGCTCGCCGACTCATCGAGGCGGCCCGTGCGGCAGCGCGGGCAGGGGGGCGTGCGCTCGCGCCGGAACTCCCCGAGGCGGCGCAGGCCGGGCGACTCGCGCAGCAGCTCCTCCACGAAGGCGGAGGGGCGCAGCGCGTCGGCGACGAGGTACGTGCCCCGGCGGGCCCGCGTCATGGCGACGTAGAAGAGACGCCGCTCCTCGGCGTGCGGGTACTCACCCTCCGGGGGAGGCGGCAGCACGAGGTCGAGGAGGGGGTCGTCCTCGACCTGTGAGGGGAAGCCCCTCCGGGCGTCGCGGAGGTCGAGCACGACCACATAGTCGGCCTCGCGCCCCTTGGCCGCATGGACGGTGCTGAACTCGACGCGCAGCCGGCCCGGACGGCGAGGCGACACCGCCTCCCGGGCGCTTCGGTAGCGGCCAAGCGCCATCACGGAGATGGGCGGGCCGCCTTCGCCCTCCTGTGACTCGATGTCCACCAGAGCGTCCTCCACCCCACGCCGGGGGTCGGCGGCGGCGATCACGGTGACGCCGCCGTTGCGCACGTCGTCGGCGGGTCGCAGCGCGCGGCGGGTCTGCGCCGGATTGCGCACGACGAAGGCGGTGGAGGGCTCCTAGATGCCCGACGCGAAGCGGAATGTGTGGCTGAGCGC
>JAPOQN010000024.1 GCA_026710655.1 Chloroflexota bacterium
CTCGTTTGGCTCCAGAGCTGGGGTCCGCTCTACGCGGTCCTCCACCGGATCTCCATGGGGGAGGCCGCCGAGCGCATGAGCGCGGGGGCGCTCATGCCGGGCGGCGACGCGGGCGTGTCGCTCGTCGCCCAGGCGGGAATCCAGGCGGTGGCCTCGGACGTGGCGGTCATGGCGGGGGATCTCTCGATGTCCGTGCCGTTCCTGGCCGCGGCCCTGGCCTACGGTGTGGGCAGGGCCACCTCGCTCGCGACCTCGGTGCTGGCGGTAGGGCAGGAAGCGGCCTCGTCCGCGGCCCTGGAGGGCACCACGGGAAACGTCTCCCTCGCCAACACCCAGTCCGACACCCACCGCTTCGCGACGGTCGAGGGAAACCAGGTCCGCACCTCGCTGCACGCCGACACCGACCGCTACACAGGGTTCTCTCCCGAAGGCGCGGCCTTCACCGTCACCGGCGACGGCACCGCGGTGGCGGACGCCGGCTCCGCCACGAGCCGCATCCCGGCCGCGGGGGTGAGGCTCTCGGAGTCCCTGGCCGCGAGCCACGAGAGCCGGGCGGGCGCCGCCCAGGAAGCGGCCCGGCACTGGTCGGCCGAGGCCGCGGCGGCGCGCACCGCGGTCGCGACCGATTCGGCGGCCAGGGTGGAGCGGTTCTCGCGCGACGTGAGCACGGGTCTGGCGCATTCGAGGGGAGTGAGCGAGAGCGAGAGCCAGAGGGTCCAGAGCCTCGAATCCCACTACGAGAGGCTGTCCGAGGCGGGCGGCATCTCGAAGGAGCAGGCGGCCGCCCTCACGAGCGAGGCCAAGGCCGGCGGGGGCTTCGACTTCATCGTCAAGTTCGGAGCCGACGGCTCGGTGAGCTGGCGCGGCCATACCTTGAGCCGGGAGGCCTGGAACCGGATGACGGACTACGCGGAGCAGAACAGCGTCCTGGACGTCTGGTCGCGGGTGGCGGAGGCGTCGAGGCGCTACTCCGCGGCCTCGGGCGAGAGCGAGCTCAAGAGCCTGGAGGAGAGTTTCGGGGCCAACCTCGCGAGGATGCGCCGCTTCGGCGAGCAGGAGGCCATAAGCCACCGGGAGGCCGAGAGCTGGAGCGACCAGGCGGCGGAGGTGCGGAGCCAGGCGCAGGCCATCGACCGGGAGCTGGGCCAGCCCTTCTTCAACTGGCTCAGCACGCGCACCGGCGCCGGCGGGCGCGAGATCGGCGTGGCCGGCGCCATGCGGCTCGCCTCGCCCCAGACGCCCGAGGACGCCGAGGAGCTCCGCGCGCACGCCGCCGCCTTCATAGCCGAACGCTTCCCCGCGCCCAAGGGCCCGGACCCTGCCTCGGCGCCGGACCTGGCGGCATACGGGCGTGCGCTGGAAGGGCTGCAGGACTCTCACGAGAGCAAGCCCACGGCGGCCTGGGCGGAATGGTCGGGCTGGGCCCGGGACCACGGACGCGGAGGCGGAGAGCATGCGCGGGGGAGCGTCGGGAGAGGCGCCGAGCGCCTCCGCGCCGAGACGGACGCCGAGTTGGACATCCGGGAGGCGGAACGCGAGGCGCGGGGTGGCGTTGCGGGCGAGCGGAGCGAGCAGGGCCGCGCCAGGGTGGCGGCCGAGACCGGCCGGCCCTTCGGCGAGCACGCAGCCGAATCGGTCCCGCTGGTTGGCGAGTGGCTCGGCGGAAAACTCTACGGCACGGCCGGGAACGCGGCGCCGGATGCGGGCGGGAAGAAGGAACGCGTGGGCGGCGGTCCGATGGGCCGGGACGAAGCGCTCGGGCCGTGACGGCAGGATCCGATGATGTTCGGCAAGGCGACGCTCCGGGGCGGCCAGACCCTGCTCCACGACGTCCACATGTGGGGCCAACTGGTGCGCTGGGAGATCCTGGGCTTTGTCCTCGTGGTCGTCCTCTTTCCCTCCATAGCACTCTTCAGCACCACGACCGCCTACGACTGGCGCATCGCCGGCATGGGGACCCTCGCGGAGGTCAAGCTGTCCATTGGATACTCTCCCAATTCGGGCCAGATGCACGAGTGGGCGGAGGGACGGAAGAGCCCCAGCCCGATCGTGGACATCGTCGAGGACCGGAGAATCGAACGGATACGCAAGCGCATGCTCGAGACGGTCCACTCCTGGGCATGGACGGGCGCGGGATGGGGAGTGGGCGGCATGGTGC
>JAPOQN010000025.1 GCA_026710655.1 Chloroflexota bacterium
GCGCGGCCGGCCCCCGCCCCCCCCCCCCCCCCGCCGCCCCCCGCCCCCGCCGCCGCCCCGCCCCCCCCGCCCGAGCCCCCGCCCCCCCCCCCCCCCCACGAGCCGGGCCGTCCACTGGTTAAGCCGCGCGCGGGAAGCAACCTGCCCCCGACCGCCCAGCGCACCCTCGAGCTCCACCAGGAAGGACTCTCGATCGACGACATCGCCACCCGCCGTGGCTTCAAGGCGCAGACCATCGCCCAGCACCTCGCCCGCTTCATCGAGGACGGCCACATCGAGGACGTACGCCCCTGGGTCAGCGATGCTGACCTCGCCCGCGTCCGGCGCGTCGCCGCGGGCCGCCCCATCGCCGCCCTCCGCCCCGTCCGGGAGGCGCTTGATGGCGACCTCTCCTACGACCAGCTCACCCTCGCCCGCGCCTACCTCAACCGCGAGCTTCGCGACTCCGGCTAGGCGCAGTCCCTACGAGGCCCACTCCATCAGCGACCGCCACATCTCGCGTGGTGGAGGCAGACGGTGCCGGTACCGCAGGTACAGGATCGTCGCCGGCGTCACGATCGCGACGATGATGAGCCCCCCGGCCACGAATCGTGCCGTCCACGACTCCGTGAGCGAGTCCCCGAAGTGCACGACCACCGCCGTTGGCACGATCGACCCCAGCAGCACCAGCGTGATGAAGAAGCGGAACGACATCGGCGTCAGCCCCGCGGCGTAGGCGGCGAAGTCGAACGAGATAGGCATCATCCGCCACCAGAACACGAGCTGCGGCCCGATCTCCGTCGCCAGCATGTCGACGCGCTCCGCCCCCCGCTCCCCCACCAGCCGCGGAATGAATGCCCGCCCGAAGCGGCGCGAGATCCAGAAGATGATCGCCGCCCCGATCACCTGCCCGATGACCGCGTAGACCACCCCCAGCACCGTCCCCCAGATGAGGCCCGCCGCGATCATGAAGGGCGGGTTGGGGATGGGTGCGAACACCATCGCCGCCGCCAGGACCGCGATCAGGATCACCGGCCCCCACCAGCCCAGCCCCTCGCCCCACTCGCGGATGTCGTCCGTCTCCAGGCCGCCCAGGGCGAAGTCCCCGATGACGAAGACCACCGCCAGGATGAGCGCCGCCACGCCGATAACCCGCCGCCGCTGCACCGGGTCGAGCAGCACTGGCCGCTCCCCTTCCGCCTCCTCCTGTGCGCCTCCCAGCCGGTCCCCCAGTTCCCCCCACGCGATCCAGGCGACAACGATCCCCGCAGCCAGCGCCACCCCCGTCGTGTCAAACGCCGCGCGCAGGCCCAGCGCGACCGCGGCCCCCGCCGCCAGCGCCACCGCCAGGATCACCGCCTCGCGCATCGCGTCCGATCGTAAGCGGAGAGCGGTCGCGCCGCCCTCAGGAAAGCAGGCCGTTCAGCAGGTCGTGGTACTGCGCCAGGTGGCGGATACCGAGGAAGTCCGCGCGAACCCGCTCCCGCGCATTCGTCCCCAGCCTTGCTGCCAGCGCCTCGTCCTGCATCACCCGACAGAGCGCGTCGCCCAGCGCCTCCACGTCGGCGGGGTCGTCCAGCAGCAGGCCGTGTTCGCCATCGGTGACCTGGTCCTGCAGGCCGCCCACGCGGCTCGCGATCACGGGCCGGCTCTTCCACATCGCCTCCGTCAGCGTCAGCCCGAAGCCCTCGCGCAGGCTCTTCTGCACGATCACGCTCGCATGCCGCTGCAGCGCGTTGACCATCGCCGCGTTCTCGCCCACGTCGTCCATCGGCAGCGACGCGAGGTGCATCCGCGACCGCAGGTGCTCGGGGAAGGACGCCCACTCTGCCTTCAGCTCCTCCAGCACGATCGCGCCCTCGGGGTCGTCGGTGACCCCGGAGACGTCGGGACCTGCGAGGACAAGCTGCGAGCGCCCGTCCGCGTCGCAGCGCTCCACGAACGAGGCGAAGCCGCGCATCACGCCGCCGTGGTCCTTGAGCGGGTCCCAGCGCGAGACCTGCACGATGAGGGGGTCGTCCCAGCCGGGCGCGTCGCCCTCCCGCAGGACTTCCGCCTCGCGCTCGACCGACCCCGTTGTCCCGTCCTCCCGCGTGAAGCTCCGCGGTGCATCGCCGCCCGGGCCGGCGATCAGCCCCGCCTGCGCCAGGATGGCGCGCGTCACACCCTCGTCGAGCTCTTCGTTCTTCGCCGAGAAGGCGTCAATGGAGGGCTGGACGACCGCGCTCCGGCCGTCGTCCAGCACCGGCGGGACGTACGCCTTCCGGGAGAAGACCCGGAGCGGCGCCTCGCGCACGTGCGGCGCCAGGAACCCCCAGCCGCGCTCCGCCTCCGGCGTCAGGTCTTCCGTGCCGATGTGGCAGCGCCAGATGACGGTGGCCCCGTGCGCGATCAGCGCCGGCGCCATCCCTGCTGTCTGCGGGTCGTGCAGGAACACGGCGTCCCCGGGCTTCACGTCCTCCAGGAACGCCTCGATGTTCGGCCTGAGTACTTCGCCGTACACCCGCGACGCCTGCGCCCCCAGCGGCGATCCGTCGCCCGCCGACCCGTGCAGCGCGTGGTGCAGACGCTTCGTGATGCGGAAGAACTCCGGCTCGCCCTCGATTACCGCCCAGCGCGCGTCGATTCCCGCGCCCCGCGCGTAGGCCAGCAGCGACCGCAGCATCTCCGCCACGCCGCCGCCCTCCGCCGTCGAGTTCACGTGCCAGACCGTGCGCCCGGCCAGCAAGTCCCGGCTCCGTTCGAGCACCGCCAGCGCGCGCTCGAACGCGTCTGCTTCGACTACGTCGCGGAATCGATCGAGGGAGTACGTGCGGAGGTCGACCTGGCTCAGGGGGGACATGGCGGCTCGCAGCCTTTCGTGGAGTTCGCGGCAGCGTAGCGCAGACCCTCCCTACGGAAACGCCGGTCTTCCCCGGGCGCGCGGCGGCAAGGAGTTGGGTACGATGCTCGACGCCAGACCCGCTGCCAGGAGGGACTCATGCCAGGCCCGCTCGAAGGAGTCCGTATCCTCGATTTCACCCGCTACCAGCAGGGGCCGTTCGCGACCGTCCTGCTCTCCGATCTCGGCGCCGACGTCATCAAGGTCGAGGAGCCCACCCACGGTGACCTCGGCCGCAGCCTCGGCCTGCAGCCCGATGGCTGGTGTGCCTACTTCCAGGCGCTCAATCGCAACAAGCGCTCGCTCACGATCGACACGCGCACGCCCGAGGGCCGCGAGATCGTCTACCGGCTCATCCCCGAGACCGATGTCGTCACCGATAACTTTCGCCCCGGCATGATGAAGCGCTTCGGTCTCGACCACGACTCCCTCGCCGCCATCAACCCCCGCATCATCACCGCCAGCGCCACCGGCTTCGGCCCGAAGGGACCGCAGGCGCACGAGCCGTCCTTCGACTCGATCGGCCAGGCCATGGGCGGCATCGCGATCGCCCAGGGAGGCGGACCCGGCGCCGAGCCCTCCGTCGTCATCGGTGGCATGGCCGACCAGGTCGGCGCGATGATTTTCGCCCTCGGCATCGCCGCCGCCATCGCCGCCCGTGAGCTGCACGGCGTTGGCCAGCACGTCGATACCTCCCTGCTCGGTTCCCAGCTCGCCCTCCAGGGGCTGGGGCTCACGGGCTTCCTCCGCCAGAAGGAACAGCGCTCCGGAGGCACCCGCTGGAATCCCCTCTTCACCTGGTATCCCTGCGGCGACGGCCTCTACCTCAGTCTCGGCCTGCTCGACCCAAAGTGGTGGCCCGCCTTCTGTGAAGTGCTCGAGCGCGAGGACCTCATGGTCGATGAACGCTTCGCCGCGCCCGCGGGCCGCACCGGCAACCGCGAGGAGCTCATCGAAGAGCTCAACCGCACCTTCGCGACGAAGCCCCGCGACGAGTGGCTCGCCCTCCTCAAGGGTGCGAGCCTCCCCTGCGGTCCCGTCAACGACTACGCCGCGGTGGCGAAGGAGCCGCAGGTCATCGCCAACGAGTACCTGACCACACTCCCGGATGCCAACCTCGGCGAGGTCGGCGTGGTCGGCACCCCCATCCAGATGAGCGAGACTCCTGCCGGCCCCAAGTCGACGGCGCCCGACCTGGGTCAGCACACCGAGGAGATCCTGCTGGAGCTCGACTACAGCTGGGAGGACATCGAGCGCTTCAAGGATGCGAAGGTCATCTAGGGCGCCGCGCTACTCCTCGATCTCGTCGAGCCCTTCCGCCGTCAGCCTGATCGCCGCGGTCGGGAATTCGGGGTTACGCGGATTGTCCGTGTGGTAGACCTCGATCAGTTCGCGACCGAGCAGTTCCTTCATGATCGCGTGCGTCATCCGGTCGTTCGCCCAGCGGGTGCCCGTGACGTTGCTCAGCCGGTTCCGCCGGAAGTGCTCGAAGCCCACGAACGGCAGGCGTTCGTCCATCTCGAAGACCGCTTCGAGGATGTCCCACTGCTGCTCGTCCACGATCGCGATGGCCACCGCCCGCAGCGCTTCGTTGACTTCCTGCTCGCTCTCCAGGGGAAGCATTGGCGCCAGCCGGTACCTGCCCGGGTCGGTGGTCTCCACGAGGTCCCGGAACTTCAGGTGCGAGAGGTTCGGCGAGACGCTGCTTGCCGGCGCCCCCGCGATCTCCGCAATCTCCTGGTAGTGCATCTCCGCCGCCGACCCCGCGAGTATGCCCAGCACGGCTGTCTGCCGCGGAAGGTGTGAGAAGTCCACTGCCGTCACCGGCGTGCTCTCGGCCGCGGGCGTGGCGGTGGCTTCGTCCTCGTCTTCCTCTGGTGGAGCCGGTGGCTGTAGCTCGCGTGCGAGTTCCGGGCGCAGGACGGCGAGCGTTTTCTGCATCGCGTCGATCTTCTCGTTCAGATCGGCGAGCGCTTCGTGCTTCTCCGCGAGGTCACGCTCGATCCCTGCGACCTCGCTGAGTATGACGTCGCGGTCATTGTGGAGGCGAGTCAGTGCCTCGTTTAGTTCATCCGCTGCTGAAGAAGTCATGCCGAAAGAGCCTTTGCAACGTTGTGGAACAGCAAGTGTAGCGGTTAACACTCATTGGCTCTACACTCCCAATTCTACCGCACCCTGGCAAGCTCTCCCTTTACCATCCGCCTACCCTTTTCGCCGCCCTAACGCTCCCGGTAGTCCTCGAACACGCCCGGTAGCGGCGTCCCCTCGGGCCAGTCCGGCAGCTGCTCCAGGGGGAACCACTGAGCCTCGGCCAGTTCCTCCTCCTGGAGCCGGAACTCGCCCCCAACAATCGTGGCCACGCACACGACCAGCACCAGGTTTCGCCCCATCGGTTCGCAGGAGTAGCTCCCGAGGATGCCTTCGATGCGAACCTCGAGCCCCGTCTCCTCCCGCACCTCCCGCACCGCCGCCGCCTCGATTGTCTCGTACGGCTCGACGAAGCCCGCCACCAGCGCGAAATCCGGGGAGTGGTGCGGGCGTGCCAGGAGCACCGTGCCCTCCCGTTCAATGATCACGGACGCCACCGGAGTCGGCGCATCGAGGTGCACGTAGTTACACGCGAGGCAGCCAGGCTTCAGCGTCTCCTCGGGAAGATGCCTGCTTGCTGCGTCAGTCGCCTCGCGACGAAGGCCCTCCCCGCAGTACGGGCAGTACCGTGCTTCCGGAGGGTCGGGGGCCACGGGAGGCCGCGGGCTCAGGCCCGCGGCAGCCCCAGGCCGCGCGTCGCGATGATGTTTCGCTGGATCTCGCTCGTGCCGCCCGCGATCGTCGCCGAGACCGAGCCCACGTACGCCGCCCCCAGCCGCCCCTCGAACGGCGCGTTCGCGCCGCCGTCGAGCTGCCCGGCAGTGCCCAGCATTTTGATCGCCGTACCCGCGATCCGCTGCGAGAGTTCCGTGCTGAACATCTTCGCGATCGAGGCTTCGGCGTTCGGGATTTCGCCCGCCGCCTGCATGCCGATCACGCGGTAGCTCAACATCTTCGCCGTTGCCGCCTCGATCCAGCGCTCCGCCAGCGCCTCTCGCACACTCTCCGGGTTCGAGACCCCGTCCTGGTGCTCGCGCCAGTAGTCCAGGTAGCGCTCAAGCGTCTGCCGGTGCGCCACGGCGCTGCCGATCGAACTGCGCTCGAAGTCGAGCGTCGTCGCCCCCACGTACCAGCCGCGGTTCACCTCGCCCACGATGTTCTCCGCCGGCACCCGTACGTCCTCGAAGAACACTTCGTTGAAGTTGTGCATGTTCCCCATGTTCACCAGCGGCCGCACGGTGATGCCCGGTGTCTTCATGTCGAGCAGGAAGTAGCTGATGCCGCGGTGCTTGGGCGCGTCCGGGTCGGTCCGCGCCAGCATGAAGATCCAGTCCGAGTAGTGCGCTCCCGAGGTCCAGATCTTCTGGCCGTTGATCACGTAGTCGTCGCCGTCGCGGATGGCGCGCGTCTGCAGCGACGCCAGGTCTGAGCCGGAGCCCGGCTCGCTGTAGCCCTGGCACCAGATCACCTCGCCGCGCAGCATGCGCCCCAGGTGCTCCTCCTGCTGTGCCTCCGAGCCGTGCGCGATGATCGTCGGCCCCAGCATCGAGACGCCGTTGCCGATGCTCCCCGAGGGCACCCGCGCCTCGGCGAACTCCTCGTTCATGATGAACTGCTCCATCACGCCGAGGTCCGCGCCGCCGTACTCCTTCGGCCACGCCGGCGCGATCCAGCCCCGCTCCGACAGCTTCCCCGTCCACCGCTTGTACCAGGCGGCGTTGCGTGGGGGACCCTCCTCCCCGCCCTGCATGCCCTTGTCGGGGTCGTACTCGGGCGGGCGCTCGTTCTCGATGAACGTGCGCACCTCTTCGCGCCAGGCGGCCTGTTCGGGGGTGTCCTGGAAGTCCATGGGGGCCTCTCCGCGCCCGTTCGGGGCCGCCCGAACGCTACCAGACGCCCCACAGGCCGTAAACGGCTCCAGCCTTCACTCCATCTTCCGCAGCACGGGCTGCGTCAGGAACGCCATCGTCGTTAACGCGAGCAGGATGCCTCCGCTGATCGCCATCCAGATCGGCGCCCCCAGCCATGCCGCCATGAATCCCGCCAGGATTCCGCCCATCGGCCCGATCCCCTGGAACGCCAGCGTGTGGATGCCGACAACCCGACCCATCATCTCGTGCGGCGAGTTGGCCTGGACCAGCGTCTGGTTCAGATTCATGAACACCCCTCCACCCATCCCTCCCAGGAAGATCACCACGGCGGTCAGTGCGTACCACGGCGAGAGTCCCAGGGCGGGCAGGACAAAACCCGCCGTCATCAGCGAAACCATGAACCAGCCGCCCTTGTTCTTCAGATCGGGCACCGAGGCGATGCCAAGCGAGCTGATCATCATTCCCGCCCCCATGAAGGCGAAGAGCAGCCCCGCCTCAAACGGCGAGCTCCCCAGCTCCTCCTTCGCGATCTGCGGCAGCAGCGTCCCAAACGGACCCATCATGAAGATGCCCGTGACCCCAGCAGCAGGATGAGCGTGCGGATGCCCCGGTGACCCCATACAAAGCGGACCCCCTCCCGCAGATCCTGGAGGGGTTTCTGCTGATGGTCCGCCGTGCGCGCGTCCGGAACCCGGAGGGGGATGAGGGCCAGCGTCCCGATCAGCAGGACCACGCCCTGCGCGATGAACGCCCCGCCGATGCCCCACACCTGGATCGCGATCCCGCCGAGCGCCGGCCCCAGGATCTGCGAGATGTTCATTGCCATGCTCATCATCACGATCGCCTTCAGGAGCGTCCGCCGATCGACCACCGTGGGCACGATCGCGTTGCGCACGGGCAGGCCCACCGCGATCGTCGTGCCCACCCCCACCGCCAGCACCAGAGCGATCGTCGTCGTCATCTCGCCTGCGACGATGATCACGCCCGCCGCCACCGTCACCCCCACCGCCACCAGCTGGCTACCGAGTACGAGCGACCGCCGGTTGATTCGATCCGCCAGCACCCCTGCGGGAATCGTCACGAACATCACGGGAATGCCGAGCGCGAAGAACACCGCTCCCGACCACGCCGACCCCTTCCCAAGACCTCCAACGTCGATCGCCTCGATCACCAGCCAGACGAACGCGAACCGCTGCGTCGCCTGCACCAGGGCGAAGCTCATCGTGTTGATCCAGAGGTAGGTGAAAGGCCGCGACTTGAAGGCGGAGAACGTCTCCAGCGTTGGCAGCGTGGGACGATTGGCAGGGCGTGCGGGCGCTTCCGCGGCGCTCTGCGCCTGTTCGACCATCGCCGCATCCTACAGGGCAATCATCATGCCCCGTCACTCTCCGTCGCCTATAGTCCCGCCATCCGCGCGCGAGGAGGTTCCAGATGGCGGGCAGGCTTGAGGGCAAGGTAGCGGTCATTACCGGCGGGGCCAGCGGCATCGGCCGCGCCACCGCCGAGCTCTACGCCGATGAGGGCGCCAACATCGTCATCGCCGACCTGCAGGACGGCTCCGACTCCGTCGCCGCCGTGCGGGAGCGCGGTCGCGAAGCCACCTACGTCAGCACCGACACCAGCGACGAGGCCGCCTGCGAGGCCATGGCCGAGGCCGCCGTCGAGGCTTTCGGTGCCGTCGACATCCTCGTCGCGGCCGCGGGCATCGGCCACGCAGGCGCCACCCCCGATGTCGCCGCCGACCCCTCCTCCGTGCTCCTCGTGAACCAGCCGGTTAGCTCCTGGCAGCGCGTGCTCGACGTCAACCTCAACGGCGTCATGCTCTCCGACCGCGCCGTCGCCCGCCGCATGATCGAGGCAGGCAACGGCGGCGCCATCATCAACATCGCCTCGATCATGGCGAAGGTGCCCCAGGTGGGAGTGGGTCCCTACTGCGTCTCCAAGGCAGGCGTCTGGATGGTGACCAAGGTCCTGGCCATGGAGCTCGCTCCCTACGACATCCGCGTCAACGCCATCGGCCCGGGTTTCATCGATACCCCCATGACGGCCGGCCTCAATGTCAGCGAGACGGGCCAGTGGGCCATGGCCATCACCCCCATGAGGCGCATGGGCGTGCCCGAGGAGGTCGCCACGACGGCGCTTTTCCTCGCCAGTGACGACGCCAGTTTCTACACCGGCGCTCTCCTCCACCCCCACGGGGGCGTCTTCACCGACTAGCAGGCTGCGCGGCGCCAGCGCCTCGCCTAGGACATGTTCCGTAACGCGGGCTGCGTCATGAACGCCGCCGTCGTGAGGGTGAGCAGGACCGCCCCGCTGATGACCATCCACATGGGCGCCCCCATCCACGCCGCCATGAGCCCCGCCAGCATCCCCCCGAACGGCCCCAGTCCCTGGAACGCGAGCGTGTGAATGCTCACCACCCGCCCCATGATTTCGGGAGGCGTGTTCGCCTGGATCAACGTCTGGTTCAGGTTCATGAAGATGCCCGCGGCCACGCCCCCGCAGAACATGACCACGGCCGTTACCGGGTACCAGGGCGAAACCCCCAGTAAGGGCACGACGATGCCCGCAGACATCAGCGTGCCAATGACCCAGCCCCCCTTGTTCCGCAGCTGCGGAACGGAGGCGATGGTGAGCGAGCTGATGACCGTGCCCACGCCCATGTACGTGAACAGCAGGCTCGCCTCCAGCGCATTCCGTCCCAGCTCCTCCTTCGCGATCTGCGGAAGGAGCGTCCCGAACGGACCGATCAGGAAGATGCCGGAGATAGCCAGCAACACGATCAGCGTGCGGATGCCCTGGTGGTCCCAGACGTAGCGGAAGCCCTCCTGCAGCTCGTGCAGCGGCTGCCGGTGCTGCTCCGCCGTGCGCACGTCCGGGACCCGCAGGGGGATGAGCGCCAGGGTGCCGACGAACAGCACCACCCCCTGCGCGATGAAAGCCCCGCCGATCCCCCAGAAGGCGATCGCGAGGCCACCCAGCGAGGCCCCTGCGATCTGCGAGATGTTCATCGCCATGCTCATCATCACGATCGCCTTCAGCAGCGTGTCCCGATCCACCACCGTGGGCACGATCGCGTTCCGCACGGGCAGGCCCACCGCAATGGTCGCGCCCACCCCCGCCGCCAGCACCAGCGCGATCACCGTCGTCATCGCTCCGGCCACGATGATCACGCCCGCCGCCACCGTGACCCCCACCGCGACGATCTGGCTGGCGAGCACCAGCGACCGGCGATTGATGCGGTCCGCGAGCACCCCAGCGGGAATCGTGACGAACAGCACCGGGATGCCCAGCGCGAAGAACACCGCCCCAGACCACTCCGACCCCCGCCCCAGCCCACCCACTTCGACCGCTTCGATCACCAGCCACACGAACGCAAAGCGCTGCATCGCCTGCACCAGCGCGAAGCTCAACGTGTTGATCCAGAGGTATGTGAAGGGGCGCGACTGGAATGCCGAGAACGTCTCGATCGTGGGCAGCGACGGGCGATTGGCGGGACGCGTTGGGGCAGCCGCGGCGCTCCCGCTCTCCTCGCTCACTGGCGCATCACCGGGTCGAGCACCGGCGCATCATAGAGCGCCGTCTTCCTCGACCGGCTAGCTGGAGGGCTCCCGCCGTTCCCGCCACAGGGACTGCATTTCGCGCTCCGCGATGCGCCAGCCGTCGTCCGTGCGTACCAGCACGTCACGGTAGATGCCCCCCGTGACGATCACCCCGCCACCCGCCTCCTCCCGCTCGATCTGCGTGGCGTGCAGATACGTCGTGGCCGTTGCTCGATCGCCATCGAGCGCGATCTCGTGATTTCCCAGCAGGTGCTGCTGCGCCACGAGATCGGTCGTCATACCCTTCACGAACTCCGCTACCGCTTCCCCACCCCGGAACTCCCGCCCTCCGCCGTAGCGAGTGATGGAGTCGCGAGTGAAGCACGCGGCCAGCCCTTCGTAGTCACCCGCGTCGATCGTCGTCCCGTACCGGTTGATCACGTCTGTGATCGCGATCCGGTCGTTCTGTTCACGCACTGATTCAGCCATCAAGGCCCTCCTTCGGGGTGCTGGCGCGTCAGGGTTCGCCCGTTGCGGGAGCCGCGGCTCCGCCGCTTCCCCGCCTCCGCCACAGGCGTCCGCCGCCGAGGCCCAGCGAGAGCACTGCCGCCGCCGCCATCAGCACGGCCGCCACGAAGAACGTCTCATCCATTGTCTGGCGGACGACCTCGATCAGATCCTCCTCGGTGATCTCGAAGAGGCTCTGGGAGAAGAGGGCGCCGGCGCGCTGGTCGAAGCGGCCCAGCCCCTCCGACCCCAGGAGGGCCATGCCGACCACCATGCCCAGTGTCTGGAAGACCTGGAGCACGGCTGTCGCGGAGGCCCGCCGTCCCGCCTCCACCCCCTCCATGATCGTCGCGTAGAGGGAAGCATCGGCGAGCGTGAAGCCCAGCCCCGCCAGGCCCAGCGCGGTCCAGAGCGCGATCTGGCTGGGCTCCGACGCCCAGCCGGCCATCGCGAAGAGGCCGGCTGCGGCAATCGCGAAGCTCACCAGGGTGGTCAACCGGTACCCGACGATCGTTGCCAGTGCGCCCCCGGCAATTCCCCCGACTGCCATGAAGAGCACCATTCGCCCCAGCATCAGCCCCGGCCCCGTGCCCTCCAGGCCCCACACGACCTGCGCCATCAGCGGCACATTGACGAGCGCGGTGATCAGCGCCATCCCCTCCAGCAGGAAGACCACATTGGCTAAGGCGACACGCCGGATGTGGAACATGCGCATGTCAATGAGCGGGGCCGCCACCCGCAGCTGTCGCCACACGAACAGGCCCATGAAGGCCGCCGCGGTCGCGTAGAGCAGCAGGATCATCCAGAGCTCGCGCAGGCTCTCACCGGCCCCGGCAATGGCGAACGTCAACGCCCCCAGCGAAATAGAGAGGAGCAGCCCCCCTTGCCAATCCACCTGCTCGTTGGAGCGGGGGGGCGCCGACTCCGGCTCGACCATCAGCAGACTCCGCCCCAACCCCTTGAGCGTCCGGCCGGTCTCTGAGCGCCCGCGCAGCCGCAACAGGCTCCGCAACGCGTTCATGACTCGTGTGGGACCAATGGCGAGGACCAGGACGAGGATCAGGATGGGGAGGGCCAGGACGATGTTCATCCAGAACAGCCCGCGCCACCCGATCCAGACGCCGATGAGCGTTCCCCACAGCGGCCCTGCCAGGCTTGAGGCATCGTCCAGCGTCGAGATCGCTCCCAGCCCGATCGTGCGCTGCGAACCGGGCAACGTATGCGCGGCAATCGCGAGGCCCACCGGCACCAGCGCGCCTCCGCCCAGCGCCGTCACGGCCCGGGCGATGGTGAGCACCGTGAGGTTGGGCGCGAACGCCACGAACACGGAGCCGCCCATAAAGATCAGCATGCCGATGACGAAGATGCGGTAGTGCCCGTGTACATCGGCCAGCCGCCCCATGAGCGGCAACGCCACCGTGTACCCCAGCAGGTACCCGTTCAGGATCCACGAGGCCTGCTCAAGCTGGTCCACGGAGACCCCGAGGTCGCCCAGCATGTCCGTCAGGACCGGCACCACGAACGTCTGGTCGAAGCCCCCGATGAAGACTCCGAGTCCGAGCGCGATCACTACCGGCCAGGCTGATCGAGCCCCAGCCGCCGCGCCCTCCGCTACCGTCACGGCGGCTCGATGGGCTCCACGTCGTTGAAGCTGGAGAAGGTCAACCGCCGCAGGATGTCCACCGGCTCCTCGGGGGCCAGCTGCCCGAGCAGGTGGATGCGGTAGATGATGTTGTCGGTCTTCCCGATCCAGATCGTGCCTTTCACGTCATAGCCCGGAACCGCCGACTCGAGGAACGCCTTCAGGTCGCCCGAGTCGACCGTGCCCTCCACCATCCACATCGCCACGCCATCGACCTCCTCCTCCCCCGCCAGCATCGGATTCGCGGCTCCGCGGATGACCGCCGCCACGCCTTCCGAGGGATTGAAGAGTCCGTTCAGCGGATTGCCACCCTCCAGGGGGAGCCACATCGACTGGTCGAACGGATTCGTCACCCACGCGTCTTCGCCCACCCCCACCAGCGTCACGTTGACGTTGATGCCGCCGAACTGCCTCGCCTTCGCCCGCACCTGCGCCTTGAGCTTGTCGGGAAGGATGACGTCGCCCGCAATCGTCTCCATATCCACCGAAAGCTGTTCCAGCGGAGACGTGTTCCCGTCGAAGTCGAGGGCGAAGTTGAAGCTCTCCAACTCCAGGAATTCCGTCACCGCCGAGTCGAGGAGCACTGCCACATCCAACGACTCGCTGTCGTCCTCGCCCCCATCCCCGTCGCCTCCGCCACAGGCCACCACCGCCATGCCGCCCACGAGGGCGAGTCCCGCCAGCCACAGCCTTGCCTGAGTCTTTACCTTCATCGTCGCGGCATTCTGCCGGTTTCGGCAGCGTTCGTCACCCTTCCGCGATCTCACGGGATCATGCGCTGATCCGGTAGGCTACGCCCTGCAACCCCGAGGGAGACGTGAGCATGACTACGATTGAGGAACGCAGCCAGCCCAAGGCCGGCTACAAGGTTGTCGGAAGCCGCCCCATCCGCCACGACGGCGTCGACAAGGTCACCGGGCGCGCCCAGTACGGCGCCGACATCAATCTGCCCGGCACCCTGCACGGCAAAGTCCTGCGCAGTCCCCACGGCCACGCCCGCATCGTCTCCATCGATACGAGCAAGGCCGAGGCCCTTCCCGACGTGAAGGCTGTCGTCACCGCTGCCGATGTGCCCATCGTGCAGGACATGATGATCGACTACGGCGAGACGATGGGGAACGCCCGCCTCCTCGCCGAGAACTGCCTCGCCCAGGAGAAGACGCTCTACAAGGGCCACGCCGTGGCCGCCGTCGCCGCCCTCAACCCGCATGTGGCCGAGGAAGCCCTTGACCTGATCGAGGTTGAGTACGAGCCCCTCCCCGTCGTCCTCAATGCCGTCGAAGCCATGCGCGACGACGCCCCCCTCCTCCACGAGGCCATGACCACCCGCTCCATCGCCGAGCGCTTCACCCGCGGCGATGACACCGGCGTTCACAGCAACATCGCCAGCCACCTGCAGTTCAAGCGCGGCGACCTCGACGAGGGCTTCGCCAAGGCTGATGTGGTTGTCGAGCGCGAGTTCACTACCAGCACTGTCCACCAGGGCTACATCGAGCCCCACACCTCCACCGCCCGCTGGGACCCCGACGGCCACGTCACAATCTGGACGAGCACGCAGGGCGCGTTCGGCATCCGCGGCCAGGCGGCCGCCATCCTCGGCGTGCCCGAGGGCAAGGTCACCGTCATCCCCATGGAGATCGGCGGCGGCTTCGGCGCCAAGACCTACGTCCACGTCGATCCCGTGGCCGCCCTCCTCTCGAAGAAGAGCGGCGCCCCCGTGAAGGTCACCATGAGCCGAACCGAGGTCTTCGAGGCCTCCGGCCCCACCTCCGCCACCACCATCCGCGCCAGGATGGGCGCCACCAACGACGGCGCCATCACCGCCGCCGAGCTCTGGATGGCCTACGAGGCGGGCGCCTTCCCCGGCTCCCCCGTCGGCGCCGGCGCTTCCACCGCCCTTGCCCCCTACGACATCGAGCACCTCGTCGTCGACGGTTACGACGTCGTCGTGAACAAGCCCAAGGTCGGCGCCTACCGCGCCCCCGGCTCCCCCCAGGCCGCCTTCGCCGTCGAGAGCGTCATCGACGAGGTCGCGGAGCAGATCGGCATGGCGCCCATGGACTTCCGCCTCAAGAACGCGACCAAGGAAGGCGATCGCATGCCCAACGGCATGCCCTTCCCCACCGTCGGCTGCGTCGAGGTCGAGGAAGCGATCCTGAACCACCCGCACTTCTCCGCCCCCATCGAGGGGCCGAATCGTGGCCGTGGCGTCGCTATGGGCTTCTGGTTCAACGGCGGCAACCAGTCCTCCGCGACCGTCACCGTCAACGCCGACGGCACCATCGCGCTCGTCACCGGCTCCGTCGATATCGGCGGCATGCGCGCCGTGCTGGCCATGCAGGCCGCCGAGGCCCTCGGCCTCTCGGCCGACGAGGTCCAGCCCACCGTCGGCGACACCGACTCCGTCGGCTGGACGGGCGTGACCGGCGGCAGCCGCACCGCCTTCTCCACCGGCATCGCCACCATCACCGCCTCCGAGGACGTGAAGCGCCAGATGACCGAGCGCGCCGCCATCCTGCTCGAAGCCGACGTCGACGATGTCAGTTTCGATGACGGCGTCTTCTCCCTCGCCGATGGCAAGCAGATGACCTGGAAGGAAGTCGCCGGGAAGCAGCTCCGCACGGGCGGTCCCATCAGCGCCTCCGCCAGCTCCAACCCCACCCGCGTCGGACCCGCATTCGCCGGCAACATCGTCGATGTCGAGGTCGACCCCGAGACCGGCAAGGTCGACATCCTCCGCTTCACCGCCATCCAGGACGTCGGCACCGCCATCCACCCCAGCTACGTCGAGGGGCAGATGCAGGGCGGCGCCGTCCAGGGCATCGGCTGGGCGCTCAGCGAGGAGTACGTCTGGCAGGAAGACGGCGCCATGTCGAACGCCAGCTTCCTCGACTACCGCATGCCCACCAGCCTCGACCTGCCCATGATCGACACGGAGATCATCGAGGTGCCCAACCCCGGCCACCCCTACGGCATCCGTGGCGTCGGCGAGGTTCCCATCGTCCCGCCCATGGCCGCCATCGCCAACGCCATCCACGACGCCACCGGTGTGCGCATGACGCACCTGCCGATGTCGCCGGGCAATGTCCTTGAGGCGCTGGGAGCGGTGCCGCCGGAGGACTAGCGAGGGGCTCGTGGCCACCGTCTTCATCCCCGCGCTGCTCGAGGGCCTCACCGGCGGCGCCCGTACCGTCGAGGTGTCCGGGCGCAACCTGCGACAGGTCATCAACGCTCTCGACGAGCGCTACCCCGGCATGAAGGAGCGCCTCCTCGACGAGGACGGCGCCCTCATCCCCGAGATCATGGCCGCCATCGACGGCGAGACGAACCACCTCGGCCTCCTCCAACCCGTGACGGAGACCACCGAGATCCAGTTCGTCCCCGCCATCGGCGGCGGCTGAGGGTCGCGGAGCGAGAGAGCCAGGCCATGACGAAGTGGAAGCTCAGGCAGTCCGGGCTGCTCCTCGTGCTGGTGGCGATGGCTGCCGCAGTGTTGGTGGCCTGCGGAGGCGACTCCCCGGCGCCCGCCGCCGCCCCGTCCACCCCACCGCGGGACACCCAGATAGAGATCGTTGGCTCCGAGAGCTTCGTTGCGCAGGTTGAGGCGGCTCTCTACCTGCTCGGTGTACATGTGCCTGAAACCCTCGTCTGGGTAGAGGGGAGTGTTGAGACCATCCTCCTGACGCCCTTCGGCGCGTATACCGCTCAGGATGTGATCGAGGGCAAGGTACGGGTGGTGCAAGACCAGGCCTTCGCTCCTGGATACGCCGCGTCCGACCAGGCCATATGGCTGGCCGGTGTACTCGTTTTCGAAGCCTGCGTCAATAATCGCTACCGGGGCGGAGGCGACTACAGTGACACCGCGACAGTCACCTGTCTGAAGGAGCAAATCCTTGTCCTGAAACGCCTCGACAGGAGTGACTTCTTTGCCGGCATGGTGGAAGACCATCTCTATGGCAACTATGGCTACGACTTGATCGAGAGCGTGCCGGATCCGGACTACTGCCCCCCCACTCCCGAGCCGCTCGCCGATAGGCGCGCGCAGCACGGACGGGGGGTAATTCGCGCGCGCGGGTGCTAGCCTCGACCCGATGACAGGCCTGTCAAGGCGAAAGACCGCCCTCCTAGCGGTAACAGCGCTGGTCGTGACAGCGCTCGCGGCGTGCGGAGGCGACTCCCCGCCGCCGCCCACCCCAGCCGCCCCGTCCACCCCCACCGCCCCCGCCCCCTCCACCCCGACCCCCCCCCCCACGTCCCCCCCCACCGCCCCCCCCCCCGCCCACCCCCCACACCCCCCAC
>JAPOQN010000026.1 GCA_026710655.1 Chloroflexota bacterium
TCGTGAATCTGAACGCGGTGGGCAGCCAGGTCCTCATGAATCTCGACGCGGAAGGCGGCCATGTCCTCCCGAGACTCCGCTCGGTGAGCAGCCATGTCCCCGCGAAACTCGTCGCGGAGGGCGTCAAGATCGGCGCGGGTTGCGGGCTCAGGGGCGGCGGCCGTGCTTGTCACACCGAAATACTAGCACATGCACCTTATGCGTTGGGAAGGGTGATCGCGTACTCAAGGGCGTCGGCGAGGGCGAGCCAGCTGGCTTCGATGATGTCGGTGGAGCTGCCGACGGTAGTCCAGTAGCGAGCGCCATCGGTGCTCTCGATGAGGACGCGCACCTGGGCGGCGGTGGCGGACTCGCTATCGAGGATGCGCACCTTGTAGTCGACGAGCTTGACGTTCAGGACATCGGGATAGGCGCTGCCCAGGGCCTTGCGCGCGGCGAGGTCGAGGGCGTTGACGGGACCGTTTCCCTCGGCGGCGGTGTGGTGCTCGTCGTCGCCGGCGCGAATCTTGACCATGGCCTCGGCGAGCATGTCGTTGCGCTGATCGTCGCCGCGGCGGTGGCGGTGGCGTTCGACGATGACGAAGTCCTCGATCTCGAAGGGGCGGACGTAGCCGGGGATCTGGCGGCGGACGAGGAGCTCGAAGCTGGCCTCGGCGCCCTCGTACTGGAAGCCTTCACTCTCCTTCTCCTTGACGGCCTTGAGGAGGCCCCTGATCTCGTCGGGGGTGAAGGGATAGTCGATGCCGAGCTCGTCGATCTTGCTGAGGAGGTTGCGCTGGCCGGAGAGCTCGCTGACGAGCACGCGGCGGCTGTTGCCGACGAGGCCGGGGTCGATGTGCTGGTAGGAGCTCTCGTCCTTCATGATGCCGGCCACGTGGTAGCCGGCCTTGTGGGCGAAGGCGCTCTGGCCGACGAAGGGGGCCTGCGGGTCGGGGACGAGGTTGGCGAGCTCGTTGACGTAGAGGGAGACCTCGGTGAGGCGGGCGAGCTGGTCGTCCTCGATGATGTCGACGCCCATCTTCAGCTTGAGATTGGCAGCGACGGTGAGGAGGTCGGCGTTGCCACAGCGCTCCCCGTAGCCGTTGACGCAGCCCTGCACCTGCCAGACGCCAGCCTCGACGGCGGCGAGGCTGTTGGCGACTGCGAGGCCGACGTCGTCGTGGCAGTGGATGCCGAGACGGGCGTCGGGGACGCGCTCCTGGACGGCCTCGATGGCGCGAAGGAGGTCGGGGGTGGTCATGCCGCCGTTGGTGTCGCAGAGGACGAGGGCCTCGGCGCCGGCGCGGGCGGCGGTGGCGAGGCACTGGAGGGAGTAGTCGGGGTTGCCGGCGAAGCCGTCGAAGAAGTGCTCGGCATCGAAGAAGACAGTCTTGCCGAGCTTGCGGAAGTAGCCGACGGTATCGGCGATCATGGCGAGGTTTTCCTCGTCGCTGGTTTCGAGGATGCGCTCGACCTGGTACTGGCTGGCCTTGCCGACGAGGGTCACGCCGGGGGTCTCGGCGGCGACCATGCTCTGGATGTTGGGGTCGGTCTCGCAGGTGAGTCCGGCACGGCGGGTGCCGCCGAAGGCGCTCACCTTCGCCTGGGAGAGCTGCACTTCCTTGAGGCGCTGGAAGTAGGCGGCGTCACGCGGGTTGGAGCCGGGGAAGCCGCCCTCGACCCACTCGACGCCAAGCTCGTCGAGCTTCTGGGTGATGCGCACCTTGTCGGCGACGGAGAGGGAGATGCCCTCCATCTGGGAGCCGTCGCGAAGGGTGGTGTCGTAGAGCTGGACTCGGTCGGTAGGCATAGGGTCAGGAGAGCGCCGCGCTGCGCTGCGCGCGGCTGAGGAGAGCGCTCGCGGCGCTCGCTGAGTGGTGGATTTGGAGCATTGAGCGATGGTAGCACGGGGTCGGGTTATGGCAGCTAGTCGCGTTTGAGGTAGAAGGACGGCGGCGGGGACGTGGTGGCGTCGTTCCCGCCGCCGCATGCGGTCAGTGCCGCAAGGAGCACCAGGGCGGCCGCCGCGAGAGGGGCACGGCTCGGGCGGATGCGCGTTCGTTGCCCCATGGGGACCAGCGTAGGGATCGAAGGGGCGAATTACCCCGTCCGTTTTCGAGGAATTTCGACTGTTTCGGTTACTTGAACCGACGGCCTCGCTGGGCCTTCGTGCGGTCGCCCTGGTACTCGTAGACCGGCACGCCGTAGCCGCAGGAGGTCTGCGTGCGCTGGACGGTGATCTCGATGACCTGGCGCTCGGGCGTGGGCGTCTCGACGGCGCGGAGCTCTTCGGCGTGGGCAGCGAGCAGGGACTCTTCGAGCGGTTTGGCGCGGGCCCAGCCGTAGAGGCGGACGATGGCGGCGTCCTCGTCGAAGGAGGTGACCATGATCGTGACGGGGCCGCCGGCCATGCCGTGGCGGGCCGTCTCGTTGCCGCTGCCTGCGTAGTCGAAGTAGGCGAGGGTGTTGCGGTCGACGATGTGCAGGTCAGCGGCGCCCTTGGGGGAGAGATTGACGGCGCCCTGGCCGTCGGGGCCCTCGCCGAGGGCGGGGTCGGCGGATGCGACGAAGAAGACGTGCGAACTACGGATCAGGTCCGCCTGCTCGTCGGTGATGTGGTCGAGGAGGATCGCCATGGGACACCGCTTTCGAGCAGTGTGGGGCCGGCGGATGCGCTTGACAAGCGCCAGCACTGGTGACGGCTGGGAAGGGGGGACGCAGGGACTGTAGGATTATATATAATCCTGGCGAAACCACACTGGAGGAGCAGTCATGGCCTGGCTCACACGGTCCACGGAGAACCATACGGGGACTTCCACTCCCGCCCCCAACTACTCCCGCGAGGTCTTTCCCTACTCGCTTCCACCCCTCGTCCAGTTCGAAGCCGCCCCGGCGTCCCTCGATCCGGCTCCGGACATCTGGATCACCGACACGACCTTTCGTGACGGACAGCAGAGCCGAGCGCCGTACTCAGTGGAGCAGATCGCCGAGCTCTATACGTTTCTGCACCGGCTGGGCGGGCCGCGGGGAAGGATCCGGCAAACCGAGTTCTTCCTGTACACGGCGAAAGACCGCGAGGCGGTCGAGCGCTGCCAGGATCTGGGCTATCGCTTTCCAGAGATCACCGGCTGGATCCGCGCGACGCTGGGCGACTACGAACTCGTTCGCGCGGCTGGCCTGCGAGAGACGGGCATTCTTACGTCGATCTCCGACTACCACATCTTCAAGAAGCTCGGTTCCAACCGCGAGCGGGTGATCGAGAGCTACCTCGAAGTGGTGGACGCCGCCCTGGCGGACGGAGTCGTGCCGCGGTGCCACCTTGAGGACAGCACGCGGGCCGACTTCTATGGGGTCGTGTTGCCGTTCGTGCAGACGCTGATGGAGCGGGGGCGGCAGGCAGGCATCCAGGTGAAGGTGCGGTTCCCCGACACGCTGGGCGTGGGCGTCCCTGATCCGCATGCCAGCCTGCCGCGCGGCATCCCCCAGCTCACGCATGCGCTGCGCCGCGAGGCGGGCGTTCCCGCGGAAGCGCTCGAGTTCCATGGTCAGAACGATCTCTCGGCCATCGTTCCGAACGCCGTTGCAGCCTGGCTCTACGGCGCGGCAGCAAACAACGGCACGCTGCTCGGCATCGGCGAGCGCAGCGGCAACACGCCGATCGAGGCGTTGGTCTTCTGGCTCATCGGGCTGACTGGGGAAACGCAGGGCATCGAGACGCCGGTCATCAGCGAGATCGCGGACTTCTACCGCTCCATCGGCGAGCCGGTGGACGCGCGCCTCCCGTTCGTGGGCGAGAACTTCAACGTGACGCGGGCGGGGATTCACGCCGATGGCCTCATCAAGGACGAGGAGATCTACAACCCGTTCGACACCGCGGCGCTGCTGAACCGCCCGCCGGGCGTAGCAATCGGCGACAAGTCGGGAGCAGCCGGACTCCTGATGTGGATGCGCGAACACCGCCCCGCAGAGGCCGCCGGCCTGGGAAAGCGCGACCCGCGATTGCTGGCAGCCCTTGCACGCCTGATGACGGAGTATGAAGACGGGCGCGTGACGAGCCTCGCCGACGAGGAGGTTCATGCCCTCCTTGACCAGGCGTTCGCGCCCCCGTCCTGAAGCGGGGACGCGTCGCGGGTATGCTGGTCGGGTGGCCGCTCAGCAGTCGTCGAGAGAACAGACGAAGGCGAGCCGCGTCCACGCCTCACTGAGGGAGGCGATCCTGTCCGGGGAACTCCGGCCGGGCGATCGTCTTCGCCAGCAGGAAGTGGCCCTGCGCTGGCACGTCTCCGCCACACCCGTGCGGGAGGCTTTTCGAAGGCTCGAAGTGGAGGGGCTGGTGGCGTACGCCGCAAACCGGGGAGTTGTGGTGAGGGAACGACCGGAAGCCTCGCTGGCGACGCTCGCGCAGAACTGGAGCGCGCTTGTGGAAGATCCGCAGAGCGTGCCCGGGAGCGACTTTCCGTAGGGCGGGATTGCCGGCCCGGGGCCGGCTGCCGAATTTAGCCGGCGATGCCGGTGAGGTGCTTGCGCTTCTGGGCGACGTAGTCGACGAGGATGTACTCGCCGAGCTTGTCGGGGGTGGTGTAGAAGACGCGGCCCTGGTTGATGCGCGCGACCTGGTTCACGAACTCCTTCAGGTAGTGGTTGCGGTCGAGCATGAAGGTGTTGATCGTGATGTTCTTGCGCGTGCAGCGCTTCACGGCCTTGAGCGTCTCGCGGATGGTGATGGGGCTGGGGGGATAGGCGAAGTAGCTGCGGCCGCGCTCGAGGTGGGCGGTCGGTTCGCCGTCGGAAATCATGATGATCTGGCGCGTGCCCTGGGTGTGCCTGGCGAGCAGGCGCTCGGCGATCATGAGGGCGTGGTGCATGTTCGTGCCGAGGACGGACTCGTCCCAGCGCACGTAGGGCAGGTCCTCCGCCTTCAACTCCCGGGCGTAGGCGCTGAACCCGATGATGTAGAGGCTGTCGCGCTGGAACTGCGAGGAGATGAGGTTGTTGAGCGCGAGGGCGACCTTCTTGGCGGCCTGGAAGCTGCCGCGCAGGGCCATCGACCAGCTCAGGTCGAGCATGATGACCGTGGCCGTCTGGGTGACGAGCTCGCTGCGCGCGACCTCGAAGTCGTCGGGGCGCAGGTTGATGGGCGTGCCCGTCCCCTCGCGGTGGAGCGAGTTCATGATGGTGCGCTTGATATCGAGGTGGAACGGGTCGCCGAACTCATAGAGCTTGGTGTCGTCGGTGCGTTCTCCGCCGAAGCCGTTCTCGTGGACCTCGTGCTTGCCGAAAGAGTCGGCCTTGAGCTGGGCGTAGAGCTCGACGAGGGCGCGCTGGCCGATCTTGCGCGTGCCGCGGGGGGTCAGCTCCCAGCCTGAGCCCTTCTTCCGGATGTAGCCGGCCTCCTCGAGGATCTCGAGGAACTTGCGCAGTTCGTCGAGCGTCTCGCGGGCCTCGGGGCCGAGCAGCTCCTCAAGCTGGTCGGCGTCGATGTCGTCGATCTCGCCGCCGTACTGGGTGCGCTCGAGCTGGCGCTCGACCTCGTCGATGGACTGCATGTGGCGCATGAGCTCCATGGCGGCGTCGAGGTCGAGCTGCTCCTCGCCTCGGAAGGGGTACTGGTTGCGCTGGTCGCGCGTGGGGAAGAGGTATTCGAGGTTCTGGGCGAGCTCGTTGAGGCCCTGCTGGAGCTCGGGGTCGCCAATCTTGTCGGAGAGGAGATCCTGGAGCTGCTGGCGCATCTCGCCGGGGAGGCTGCCGAGGAGGCTCTGCATCTGGCCCATCTGCTGCTGCATCTGGGCGAGGAGCTCGTCGAGGGACTGGGGCGGGTTGTCTCCGAAGAGGTCGCCGTACTGCTGCATGAAGCTGTCGAAGTCCGGCTCGTTGCCGGCCATCTTGTCCTGAATCATCTGGTTCAGGTCTTTGGTCATGTTCTTCATGCGCTCGAGGTCTTCGGGCGACATGTTGGCGATCTGCTCGGAGAGGTCCTTGAAGAAGGTGTTCATCATCGCCTGGCGCAGCGACTCGACGAGCTCGTTGAACTTGGCCTGCGCCTCGGGGTCCATGAACTCGTAGTCCTGGAGCTTGCGGACCTGGCCGGCGGTGTCGTCGGGGAGCTCGCTGAGGAACTCCTGCTTGCGGTTGGCGATGTTGCGCAGCATGTCGGCGAACTCGCTGGTGGGGGTGCTGCCTTCACCGCTGGCGCCGCCTGACTGCGACCCCTGCTGGCCCTGTTCGCCCTGCTGACCTTCGCCGGGCTGGCCGCCTTCGTTCGCGGGCTGGCCCTGCTCGGCGCCCTGCTGCTGGCCATCACCCTCGCCGTCCTGGGGGGAGCCGTCGGCCTGGTCGCCCTGCTGGCCTTCCTGGCCCTCCTGGCCGTCGGCGCCCTGGGGCGGGACACCCGCCTCCTCGAGGCGCTGGTCGATGGTGCCGCGCTCCATGTCGAGAATCTCGTCGAGCTGCTCGCGGAGCTGGTCGAAGATGGAGCCGAGGTCGAAGCGGTCGAGCTGCTGGCGGCGCTGCTGGCGAAGCTGCTGGAGGAGGTCGCGCAGGCCCTGGGTACGGTCGCCGTTGGGGTTGCGCATGCCGCGCTGGAGGAGGTTGCGGAGGGCGTGCTGGAGGTCGCCGAAGTTCATGAGGTCGTCGGAGAGGTTGTCGAGGACCTGGTCAGGGTCGAGGTCGGCGACTTCCTGGGTGCCATCCCACAGGGAGTAGCGGAAGCGTGAAGGCATGGCCTCTCCTCAAGGACGCGGCGCGCGCGTCCGGAGCCTTACCGTAACCTACGCCCCAAGGGCCCACAATCGCACTTGAGGCACCGCATGCCCGGGTCGCGGTACGTGCGGGCCTCTACATCGAGACGGGAGCACCGAATGCGCCACGAAGTGAAGTACCAGCCCTCCTACGCCCTCGCGTTCATCGACCTCGATCCGGGTGAGTCGATCCAGGCCGAAGCTGGGGCGATGGTGAGCATGTCGTCCGCGATCGAGATGGAGACGAGCACGCGAGGTGGGCTCCTCTCGGGCCTGCGGCGCTCGGTGCTTGGCGGCGAGAGTTTCTTCATCAACACCTTCCGGGCGGAACACGAGGCCGGGCAGGTGACGGTGGCGCCAGCGCTACCGGGAGACATCATTGCGCTGGAGCTGACAGGACAGACGACGCTGCTGGTGCAGTCGGGCTCGTTCCTCGCAGCCACCGAGGGCGTGGATGTCGACACAAAGTGGGGCGGGGCGAAGTCGTTTTTCTCAAGCGAGGGGCTGTTCCTGCTGCGCTGCACGGGCCAGGGAACCATCTGGCTTTCGAGCTACGGGGCGATCCACCCGATCGACCTCGGCGTGGGCGAGCCGTACACCGTCGACACTGGCCACATGGTCGCATTCGACGACTCCGTGCAGTACGACGTCGGTCGCTCGGGCGGCTGGAAGTCGACGCTGTTCAGCGGCGAGGGGCTGGTGGTGAAGCTGACAGGTCCGGGGCGCTTCTTCATGCAGACGCGCTCGGAGGACAGCTTCCTGAGCTGGCTCATCCCGAAGCTCCCCAAGCAGAGCAGCAACTAGGCCAGTCGAGGCCCGCCTCGCGGGGGTAGACTGCCGCGCGATGGAGTTTCGCTTCTCGGAGCAGGCGCTGGCGTTCGAACGCGAGGTGGAGGACTTCCTCGCGGTCGAGTGGAGTCCCGAGGTGCGGCGGGCGCTGGATGCGTCGCCGGACCGGTACGCGGTCGAGCGGGAGTTCCGGCGGAAGCTGGCGGACAAGGGCTGGCTGACGATGTCGTGGCCGCGCGAGTACGGCGGCGAGGAGCGCAGCTACGAGGAGCAGTACCTCTTCCAGGAGGCGCTCAACTACGTGAGCGCCCCGGGCGCGACGGTGGGCGTGCAGCAGGTTGGCCCGACGCTGATGACGTACGGGACGGATTCGCAGAAAGAGGCCTTCCTGCCGCGGATTGCGCGCGGGGAGATCGACTTCGCGCTGGGATACACAGAGCCGGACGCGGGCACCGACCTGGCCTCGCTCCAGCTTCGCGCCGTGCGCGACGGCGACGACTACGTGCTCAACGGGATCAAGCGGTTCACGAGCGCGGCGCACCGGGCGGAGTACGTCTGGCTGGCGGCGCGTACGGACCCGTCGGCGCCGAAGCACCGGGGCATCTCGATGTTCCTGGTCGACCTGGAAACGCCGGGGATCACCGTGAGCCCGATCTGGACGATGTCCGGCATCCGCACCAACGAGGTCTACTGGGAGGACGTGCGGGTCCCGGCGGACGCGCTGGTGGGGGAGGAGAACCGGGGGTGGTACTACGCCGCGCACGCGCTCGACTTCGAGCGGGTCTCGATCTTCACGGTGTCGGGGGTGCGGGCGGTATTCGACGCGCTCATGCGGTGGGCGCGGGAGGAGGGGCCGGGGGGCGGACGTCCGATCGATGACGCGCACGTGTCGCGCACGCTGGCGGACTACAAGGTGCAGCTCGAAGTGCTGCAGATGCTGGCCTACCGGAACCTGGGGATGATCAAGCGGGGCGAGCACCCCAACCACGAGGCGAGCGAGGTCAAGATCTTCAGCACGGAGTTGATGCAGCGCATCCTGCACACGGGCACGAAGCTGCTGGGTCCGTACGGACAGCTCACGCCGGAATCGGAGCTGGCGCCGCTGGGCGGGCGCATCGAGCAGGGGTACCGGGCTGCAGTCATGCCGACGTTCGGGGCGGGCTCGAACGAAGTGATGCGCACGATCATCGCGACGCGCGGCTTCGGCCTGCCGCGGGCGTAGGGTGAGGAGTAGATGCCAGAGTCATTCCAGGAAGAAGTGTGGAGGGTCGTGGGCGACATTCCGCGGGGAAAGGTGATGACGTATGGGCAGGTGGCCGAGGCAGCAGGGTCACCTAGGGCAGCTCAAGCGGTAGGAAACGCAATGAGGAAGGCGAAAGAAGAAGACCGAGACGTGCCGTGGCAGCGGGTCGTCAGGGCGGGAGGCTTCCTTAGTTATGAAGCGCCTCGCAACCAGGAGGCACTGCTCAGCGAGGAGGGCGTGTCCTTCGTGTTCGGGGATTGCGTTGACCTGCAGCAGCACCAGTGGGCCAAGTAGTCATTGCCCCCGAACTTCTATGAGCGGGTGTGGGCGTTCGTGGGGGAGGTGCCGCGGGGGCGGGTGGTGACCTACGGGCAGGTGGCGGTGGTGCTGGGGGCGCCGTCGGCGGCGAGGGCGGTGGGGTACGCGCTGCGGGCGCTTCCGCCGGAGACGGATACACCTTGGTGGCGGGTGATCAACGCGAAGGGCGGCATCAGCCTGCGCGGGCGGGGACACGGGGCCGATTTGCAGCGGGAACTGCTCGAAGGCGAGGGGGTGGTGTTTGACGAGGCGGACACGGTCGACCTGCGGGTCTACCGCTGGTGGCCTGATGAGGAGGGCGGCGGGCTATCTCCCGCCTGAGTGCAGCGCCGCCCTGGCGCAGGGCTGAGGAGAGCGCTATCTAGGCTCGCTGAGAAGAGCGCCGGACTCCGCTTCGCTGCGCGCGGCTGAGTGCGGGCTAGCCCGGCCTGGAGTAGTCCCAGGAAATGACCTTCGTCGGCGCGACCTTGATGTAGGCGGCGCCGGGGGGTGGCTCCGTCGGGAGGGCGTGCTCGGGGGCGCCGCGGCGGCGGGCGGCCTCGCGGGTTAGCTCGAGGAGCGCGTCGGGGGTGTTGATGACGGTGGCATCGCCCTGGATGAGGACACCCTTGATGTCCTGCATGGTGTTGCCGCTCTCAAGGGAGAGGCTGACCTTCGGGTTGCGCTGGGCGTTGAGCACCTTCTGGGTGCGGTCGCGGCAACCGATGTAGACATCGTCGTCGACGCGGAAGTAGCCGATGGGGACGCTGTGGGGGTAGCCGTCGTTGCCGACGGAGGTGAACGTGATCCAGCCGGGGCGGCTGTCGAGGAAGTCGTTGACTTCCTCCGGGGTGAGTTGGGCGGGCATAGCGCCTCCTTGCGCGGGGAAGGATAGCGGCTCGGGACGGGGCGCGATCAGAAGCGGCTGCTACAATCGCTGGGCGCATGGGGCCTGGACGCGAACGATCTGGCGAGACGCAAACGACGTGACCACGGGCATTCTCGCCCTGCAGGGCGACTTCCGGGAGCATGCCGAGATGCTGGCGAGCATCGGTCAGGCGGCCGTGGAAGTGCGCCGCCCGGAGCAGCTCGACGCGCTGGATTCCCTGATTATCCCGGGCGGCGAAAGCACGACGATTGCGCGGCTTATCCTGCGCTACAGCTTCACCGAGCCGCTGCGGGCGTTTTGCGCCAGCGGACGGCCAACCTGGGGCACGTGCGCGGGCGCGATCCTGCTGGCGAAGCAGGTGGACGACCTCGACCGGCCCGGCATCGAGACGATGGACATGACGGTCGCGCGCAACGCGTTCGGGCGGCAGGTCGACAGTTTCGAGGCGGGCATCGAGATAGGCGGGCTGGACGGGAAGCCATTCCGGGCGATCTTCATCCGGGCGCCGGTGATCGAGTCGGTGGGGGAGGGCGTGGAGGTGCTGGGGCGGCTCGAGGACGGGGCCATCGTGGCGGCGCGCCAGGGCAACCTGCTGGCGACCGCGTTCCACCCCGAGCTGGGGGGAGACACGCGCCTGCACGAGTACTTCCTCACGATCGGGGCCGCCGAGCGCCCGAGGGCGGGAGCGGGGGCGTGATGGGCGCCAGAAATCACGCAGCGGGAGTAGGGTAGTGGCGATGACCGAAGGGAACGGCACGGCGCCCGAGCGGATCGTGACCGACGACCTTGACGCGCTCATCGAGACGTTGCCCCCACGCCTCTCGGAGAAGCTGGAGACCGCGGACCACCGGAACGAGCTGCTCGAGGTGGTGATGGACCTGGGGCGGCTGCCCGAGGCGCGCTACCCGAACCGCGAGATCGTGCTCAGCCACCGCGAGGTGACCGAGGAAGACATCGACTTCGTGATCTCGCGGGTGGGCGAGTTCGGGGACGACAACCGCGCAGGCATCGAACGGACGCTGCACCGCATCTCCGCTATCCGTAACCGCCGAGGGAAGGTGGTGGGGCTGACCTGCCGCATCGGACGGGCGGTCTACGGAACGATCCGCATCATCGAGGACCTCGTGATGAGCGGGAACAGCATCCTCCTGCTGGGGCGTCCGGGCGTGGGCAAGACGACGATGTTGCGCGAGGTGGCGCGCGTGCTGGCGGACGAGGCGAACAAGCGGGTCGTGATCGTTGATACGTCGAACGAGATCGGCGGCGACGGCGACATTCCCCACCCGGCCATCGGCGGCGCGCGGAGGATGCAGGTCTCGACGCCGGCCCTGCAGCACGGCGTGATGATCGAGGCGGTGGAGAACCACATGCCCGAGGTCATCGTGATCGACGAGATCGGCACGGAGCTGGAGGCATCGGCGGCGCGCACCATCGCGGAGAGGGGCGTGCAGCTGGTCGGGACGGCGCACGGCAACACGCTCGAGAACCTGATGGCGAACCCGACCCTCTGCGACCTCATCGGGGGCATCCAGTCGGTGACGCTGAGCGACGAGGAAGCGCGGCGGCGGGGCACGCAGAAGTCGATCCTGGAGCGAATGGCGCCACCCACCTTCGATGCGGTTATCGAGATCCAGGGGTGGCGGCGGGTGGCGCTGCACGAGGACGTGGGCGCAACCGTGGACGCGAAACTGCGCGGCTTCGCGGCGCCGCCGGAGGTCCGCGAACTGACCGACGGGGGGACGATCGCGACGGTGGCGGCGGAGGAGCCAGATGAGCCCGCGGCTGTTGCGAAAGGGCAAACGCAGGAGGCCAACGGCTCGGCCGCAGCCGAGCCGGAGACGCGGCTCTTCCCCTTCGGGCTCTCGCGGGGGCGGCTGGTGCAGGCGATCCAGGAAACGGGCGTGCCCATCCAGATCGTGGACGACCTGCGCCAGGCGGACGCGCTCATCACGCTGCGGCACTCGTACCGGAAGAAGCCGGCGCCCGTGCGCGAGGCAGAGGAGCGGTCGCTGCCGATCTACGTGATCAAGAGCAACACGCTCTTCCAGATGGAGCAGGTGCTGCTCCAGTTCCGCGGACAGCGGGCGCGCCGCGACCCGGTAGCGCAGGCGTATCGAGAGACGGAAGAGGCGATCGCGCAGGTGCTCACGGACGGGCGCGCACTGGAGCTGGCGCCGGCGAACAGCTACATCCGCCGCGTCCAGCACGAGCTCGCGGGACGCTTCAACCTCGATAGCGAGAGCCACGGCAAGGAGCCGGAGCGGCGCGTGCGCATCCTGCCCGAGCCACCACGGTCGGGCGGACGGTGACCAGCGAGGGTTCGGGGGGGCGCCTCTTCGGCTTCGAGGAGGATGAGAGACGGGCGGTGCCACGGCGGCGAAGCAGAGTCTCAGAAGCCCGCTTCATCGTCTTTGAGGGGGGCGAGGGGGCAGGAAAGAGCCTGCTGGCAGCCAAGCTGGTGCGACGACTGGAGAGGGCAGGGGTCCACACGATTGAGGTGCGGGAGCCAGGGGGCACGGCCGCAGGCGAGGCGGCACGCGAGCTACTAGGCCAGTCCCTTACGCCGTGGGGCGAGGCATTCGCCTTCCTGCTGGCACGAGCAGAGTTGGTGAGTCGTGTAATCAAGCCGGGACTTGAGCGGGGGGCGACGGTGCTCTGTGACCGCTTCCGCGCGAGCACGGTGGCCTACCAAGGCTACGGCCGAGGGCTCGACCTTAGACGGTTAGCAGAGGCGAACGCTTCGGCAACCCAGGGGCTCGTGCCAGATCTCACCATCTACCTTGACGTTCCGCCAGAGATTGGCCTGCAACGGAAATACAAGTCTGTCCAGCCCTCACTAACCCTCCCTGACGTCCCCCCAGAACTTGTTGTACAAGCTTCAAGAGCCGACATTGAAGGGCCGGCTGTGGGACGGGAACGGCTGGCCTTCCACGAGCGGGTGCGGGAGGGGTACCGCCAGCAGCTCGCACAGGCGCCGGAGGGGTCGTGGGTCGAGATCGACGCGACGCAGGAACCGGAGGCGGTGGAGGCGGCGGCGTGGGGGGCGGTCGCCGGGCTGCTCGGGATCCCCTCCGGGGAGTAGCGGCAGCGCGTGCTACGAACGGGGGAGGGACTGCGGGGACCGGCGAACTACTTCGCGCGGACCTTCTACTCGCTGGAGAACGCCCAGTACCGAATGCTCTGGACGGGCACGGTGTTCTCGTTCTTCGGGATGCAGATGCAGATCGTGGCGCGGGGCTGGCTGGCCTTCGACCTGACGGGCCAGAACACGGCGCTCGGGGCGATGATGCTGGCCTTCGGCGCCCCGAGCCTCGTATTCACGCTCTGGGGCGGCGTGATCGCGGACCGGCTGCCCCGGCGGCGGACGTTGCTGATCTCGCAGGGTGTGCTCTGCCTGAACTCCGCGTGGATAGCCGTCATGGTGGCGGTGGGGTTGATGGAGTTCTGGATGCTGCTCGCGGCGAGCTTCACCCAAGGAGTGGGATTCGCGTTCATGGGGCCGGCGCGAAACGCGTTCATCGGGAGCCTCGTGGGGCGCGAGGCGGTGGGGAACGCGATCGTCCTGCAGCAGCTGAGCATGAACGGGACGCGCGTGGTGGGTCCGGCGCTTGCGGGCGTGTTCATCTCCCTCTGGTTCATCGGCGTGGGGGGCGTGTACTTCATCACCGCGACGGGATTCCTGATCGCGATCCTCACGGTCTGGCGGCTGCCGGCCGGCGAGCCGGAAGCACGGGCAGAGGCAACCTCCCCGCTGAGCGACCTGATGGACGGGCTGAGGTACGTCCGCAGCCGGCCATCGGTGGCGACCCTGATCCTGACGTCGTTCGTGCTGACGGCGTTCGCCTTCCCCTTCCAGTCGTTCCTGCCCTCGCTCGCCGAGGACATCTACAACACAGGATCCCAGGGGCTGGGCGTGCTCTCGGCGGTGCAGGCGGTGGGAGCGGTGATCGCGGTGGTGCTGGTAGCGGGCATCGCCGGCCGGGCCAGCGCGTGGGGGCAGCAGCTCCTGCTGGCGTTCGCTTTCGGGGGCTCGGTGACGCTGCTGGGTTTTGCCAACAACTTCGCCACGGGGCTTGGAGCGATCCTGCTGGTGGGGGCGTGCTCAGCGGGATTCCAGTCGCTCAACAACGCGCTCTCGATCTCCTACTCCGCGTCGCGCTACCACGGGCGCGTGCAGTCGCTGAACATGCTGTCGTGGAGCCTGTTCGGGATCGCATCGCTGCCGATCGGGATAGTGGCCGACGTCATCGGGATCCGGGAGACCCTGATGATTGCTGGCGTGCTGGGGGTGGGCGGGGTGTTACTGCTGTACATCATCGGGCGCGTGTGGGGGGCGGAGGAGGACCGGCACGTGGTTCCGGACGAGCGACCACAGTAGGCGCAGGGGCGCGCACGGCGGGGCCTTGGTACGCTCCGAAGCGAGCGCGGGCGCGACAAGCCCCCGCCCGGCGGCGACCGTTATGGCCGAGACCCTTCCCGACGAACGTCCGCAGCAGCGCCGCGAATACGCGGGGCCGGGGTTCACGTTCGGCATGGCGGTGCTCGTCGTGGCGGTTGTGGGGTTGGGCATCTGGTTCCTCGAGATTCGCGGCGATGGGGGCGGGGTTGAGGCGGAGGCGGGGCTGGGGGTCGTGGCGCTGGCGGAGTCGCTGAACCCGACGGGGGAGGCGCCGGCGGCGGAGGTGGGGCGGGCGGCGCCGGCGTTCCGGCTGCGATCGCCCGACGGTTCCGTGGCCGCGTTGACGGACTACCGGGGGCAGTATGTCCTGCTGAACTTCTGGGCCTCGTGGTGCGGTCCCTGCCGGGGGGAGACGCCGGCCCTGCAGGCGTTCTTCGAGCGGGAGTCGCCGGGGCTGGTGGTGGTGGGGGTGAACCAGCAGGAAGGGGCGGAGACGGCGCGGGAGTTCGCTGACGGATTCGGGGTGACGTACCCGATCGCTCTGGACGCGGACGGCCAGGTGTCGTCGGCCTACCGGGTGACCACGGGGCTGCCGGTCAGCTTCCTGATCGACCCGGAGGGCGTGATCCAGGGGGTCCACCTGGGCGCGCTAACGGACGAAGACCTCGCCGCGCTGGCGGCGGAGCTTCCCTGATGGCGAGCAACGCCCCGGCCACGACTCCGCCGATGCCGAAGTTCGACCCGTTGCGGGCGACCTGGCGGCTGCTGACGAACGTGAAGTTCGCGGTGGCGCTGGTCTCGCTGGCGGTGCTGGCGAGCCTGCTGGGGGTGGTGCTGCCGCAGCTTCCGGCGGAGATGCGCGGGAATCCACCGGCGCGCTCGGCCTGGCTGGAATTGCAGCGCCAGGACTTCGGGTGGCTGACGGGGACCCTGGACGGGCTCGACCTGTTCGACGTGTTCCACAGCCCCTGGTTCGTGGGGCTCTGGTTCGTGATCGTGGCGGCGGTGACGGTCTGCACGATCAGCCGCTTCCCGCCGACGTGGCGGAGCGTGCAGCGCCCGCAGATGCGGGTAGCGGAGCGGTACTTCGAGACGGCGCGGCACCGGGCCTCGTTCACGCATGCGGGGGGCGTGGAGGCGGTGGAGGGGCTGCTGCGCCGCCGCCGCTACCAGGTGACCCGCACGCGCGAGGACGAGGGCGTGACGGAGCTGTTTGCGGAGCGCTTCCCCTGGACCCAGTACGCCACCTTCATCTCGCATATGGCCCTCCTGATGCTGCTCGTCGGGGGGCTGCTGACGAGCCTCGCGGGGTTCCAGCGGACGCTGGCGCTGGCGGAGTCGCGCCCGGCGGCGCCGCTCTTCGGCGACCCGGGACCAGGCCAGATCTTCGTGGGAATGGAGGACGCGCACCGCGGGGTGGACGCGGCGGGCAACATCGTCGACTTCCACAGCGACCTGCTGCTGCGGCGCGGGGACGAGGTGGTGCGCTGCACGGCGACCGTGAACGACCCATGCTCGGCCTTCGGTCACCGCTTCCACCAGGCGGCCTTCTTTGATGACCTCGCCTACCTGACCATCTGGGGTCCGGACGGGCGGGTGCTCTTCGATGACGTGCTCGACTTCGAGAACGAGTCGACGGCGACGCCCGCGCTGACCGTCACGGACGCGGGCGGGGCGGTGGTGTTCGACCAGGCGCTGCCGCAGATGGCGAGCGTGCCGGGGTCGACGCTGGGGTACGAAGGCGACCTGGGGCTGGCCGAGCTGGCGCTGGGAGACACGGTGTACGGCGTGAGCTGGCGGGCGGAGGGGGAGACGCTTGTCGCACTGATCGACGGAGAGGGACTCGACCCGGTCGAGCTGCGCCCGGGGGAGGCGGTGGACACGGGGAGGCACCGCATCGCGTTCCGGGGGATCGCCTCGGTACCGGCGATCCCGGTGCTGGACATGCCGCGGGGGCAGACGGTGGGAGTCGTGAACGTGCAGATGCCCGAGGACGCCAACGGCCGTCCGTTCCTGTTCATCACGGACATCGACGCGGGGAACGTCGTGATCGCGGAGGGCGCGACGGTCGAGACGTCCTCGGGGTACCGCTACCGCTTCGGGGGGCGGGTGGACGCCTCGGGCATCGACGTGCGGCGGGATCCGGGGGACACGTTCATCTGGGTGGCGGTGGGGCTGGCGATGCTGGGCCTGGGGGTGACGTTCTACGTGCCGCGGCGGCGGCTGTGGGTGCGTGTCACGGAGCAGCGGACGCAACTCGCGGGGGTCGCCGCGCGGACGACGCGCTTCGGCCGGGAACTGCGGCACATGGGCGCAGAGCTCGGCGCCCGGGACGCCCTCCTGCCGGAGGACGAGGAGGAGGGGGGCGGGCTGTCGCCCGCCTGAGGGGAGCGCCGCCCTCACGGGCGCCTGAGAAGAGCGCTCGCTTTGCTCGCTGAGGAGAGCGCCGCGCTGGCGCGCGGCTGAGTGGGGCTGTTGCTTTCGGTATCAATCTGCTTCGATTGAACACTCGGGTGAAGCGCCCGACGGAGATGGCGATGGTGACAGTCAGTGCGGAACAGGCTCAGGAGGAATTCGTCGACCTGCTCACGCGGGTCGAGGCCGGGGAAGAGGTGATCATCACGCGCGAGGGCAGGGCGGTAGGGAAGCTGGTGGCGTACCGGGAACGAGGAAAGCGACAGTTCGGCTCCCTGAAGGGTCGCATCAAGCTCGACGACAGCTTCTTCGACCCCCTACCGGAGGAAGAGCTGAAAGCCTGGGAAGGTGGCTAGACGCTACTGGAATAGGGCGCCGACGCTCTGGCCGGTGTGGATGCGGGCGATTGCGTCGCCGAACTGGGGGGCGGTGGAGATGACGTGCATGTTCGGGAGGCGCTTCTCGGGGGGGAGGGGAACGGTATCGGTGACGACGATCTCGTGGACATCGGCAGCGCGCAGGCGGTCGATGGCGGGGCCGCTGAGGATGGCGTGGTAGCCGGCCACGAGGACCTCGCGGGCGCCCTTCTCGCGGAGGATGTTCACGGCCTGGACCATCGTGCCGGCCGTGTCGATCTCGTCGTCGACGAGGAGCGCGTTGCGGCCGGCGACATCGCCGATGACGTTGAGGGCCTCGGTGCTGCCCGTGTTCCCGATGCGGCGCTTCTCGACGATGGCGATGGGCAGGTCGAGGCGGACGGCCATGTCTCGGGCGAGCTTCTCGCCGCCGACGTCGGTTGAGACGACGGTGTAGTCATCCATGTTCTTGCCGCGGTAGTAGGCGCTCACGGGGTAGAGGGCGTTGAGCTCATCGAGGGGGATGTTGAAGAAGCCCTGTATCTGGCCGGCGTGCAGGTTCATGGTGAGGATGCGATCGGCGCCGGCTGTCTCGAGCAGATTGGCGAGCAGGCGGGCGCTGATGGGGACGCGGGGCTGGTCCTTCTTGTCGCTGCGGCCGTAGGCGTAGTAGGGGATGACGGCGGTGATGCGTCCGGCGGAAGCGCGGCGGGCGGCATCGATCATGATGAGCAGCTCGAGGATGGAGGTGCTCACGGGTAGGAAGAAGGGCTGCACGAGGAAGACATCGCGGCTGCGGATGTTCTCCTGGTAGCGGACGAAGATGTTCTCGTTAGCGAACTCGAAGATGTCGGCGTCGCCGGGCTTCATCCCGAGGTGGGAGCAGATCGCCTCCGTGAAGGCGGGGTAGGTCCTTCCCGAGAAGATTGCCAGGTCCACGAGCTCGTTGGTCATTAGACGACCACGAATTCCTTGTACTCGCCGAAGACTCGCCGCCACATGTTGCAGATCTCGCCGGAGGTGGCGCCGACGTTGACCGCGTCGATGATGAGCGGCATGAGGTTGGTGTTGGGGTCGTTGCTGCCGCTCTCGAGGGCGCGCATAGCCTCGCCCCAGGCGTCGGCGTTGCGCTCGGACTTCACCTTCTTCAGGCGGGCCAGATGGCGGCGCTCACCCTCGGGGTCCATCTTGAGGATGGGGATCTCGATGGGCTCCTCGGTCTGGAAGTCGTTGACACCCACGATGATGCGGTCGCGGGTCTCGAACTCGCGCTGGAAGCGGGCGGAGGCGTCGGCGATCTCCTTCTGGAAGTAGCCCGTCTCAAGGGCGGGAATGACCCCGCCGAGGTCCTCGATGCGCTCGAAGATTGCGTTGCATTCGGCTTCCATGTCGTTCGTAAGCTTCTCGACGAACCAGGAACCGCCAAGCGGGTCGACGGTGTTGGCGGCGCCGCTCTCGTGCTGGATGACCTGCTGCGTACGCACGGCGAGCCGCACGGCCTTGTCGGAGGGCAAGGCAATGGCCTCGTCCATCGAGTCGGTGTGGAGCGACTGAGTACCGCCGATGACGGCAGCGAGGGCCTGGATGGCGACGCGCACGAGGTTGACCTCGGGCTGCTGCTCGGTGAGGGAGACGCCGGCGGTCTGCGTATGGAAGCGCATGAGCCAGGAGCGCGAGTTCTTGGCGCCGAAGCGCTCGCGCATCTGGCGCGCCCAGATACGGCGGGCGGCGCGGAACTTGGCGATCTCCTCGAAGAAGTCGTTGTGGCAGTTGAAGAAGAAGGAGATACGCGGGGCGAAGCTGTCGATATCGAGGCCGCGGTCGAGGGCCCACTTCACGTACTCGATGCCGTCGGCGAGGGTGAAGGCGAGCTCCTGGACGGAGGTCGAGCCGGCCTCGCGGATGTGGTAGCCGCTCACGGAGACAGGGTTCCAAAGGGGCATCTCGTCGGAGGCGAACTCGATCGTGTCGGTCACCAGCCGCATGGACTCGCGCGGCGGGTAGATGAACTCGTTCTGGGCGATGTACTCCTTGAGGATGTCGTTCTGGAGGGTGCCGGCCAGCTTCGAGCGGGGCACGCCGCGCTTCTCCGCCGCCGCGATGAAGAGCGCCCAGATGACGGGCGCGGGGCTGTTGATGGTCATGGAGGTCGTGATGTTGTCGAGGGGCAGGCCGTCGAGCAGGATGTCCATGTCGGCGAGGGAGTCGACGGCGACGCCGCAGGAGCCGAACTCGCCTTCCGCCCAGGGTTCGTCGTGGTCGTAGCCCATGAGGGTGGGCATATCGAAGGCGATGGAGAGGCCGTTATTCCCGGCGTCGAGGAGGTCGTGGTAGCGCTGGTTCGTCTCCTCGACGGAGCCGAAGCCGCTGAACATGCGGATCGTCCACGACTTGCCCCGATAGCCGGTCTTGTGGACGCCCCGGGTGAACGGGTAGGAGCCGGGCACGTTGATGTCGCGCTCGTAGTCGAGGTCGGCGACATCGGTGGGGTCGTAGAGCCGGTCGATGGGGCGGCTGGAGACGGTCATGAAGGGTCCCGCGGACTCGCGGCCCTCGGCGACAACCGCCTCGTCGTACTCCTCGCGCAGCTCGCGGGCGCGCTCCAGTCCGTTCGATTCGCTCACAGCCCTGCTCCTCTCCCGACGTATTCGAGGGAGTCCGCCTATCTTACCGAACAGGCCCGAACAGGCAGGCCACGGCTGGATCGAGGGCGTATCGCGGGCCTACGCTCGGGCGGTGCCGACGCCGGAACGGGTGCAGCGCTTCCGCGAGGTCGCCGAGGGGCGGCAGCAGGGCGTCGTCGTGCTCGAGGACATCCACGACCCGCACAACGCGGAGGCGGTGTTCCGCAGCTGCGACGCCTTCGGGTTCCAGCGGGTGTGCCTCATCTTCGACCAGGAGGAGCCGTTCGACCCGCGCCGGGTGGGGAAGCTGACCTCCTCATCGGCGAACAAGTGGCTCGATTTCGCTACCTACGACTCGGCGGAAGCATGCCTCGACGCCCTTCACGAGGACGGCTACGAAGTGGTCGCGACGGTGGCGGGGGGTGAGGCGGAGGACTTGTTCGAAGCGGACCTGACGGCGTCGCGCATCGCGGTGATGCTGGGGAACGAGCAGCGCGGCCTCTCGCCCGAGGCGGTGGCGCTGGCCGACCGCCTCGTCACGATCCCCATGGCGGGGATGGTGCGCAGCCTCAACCTGTCGGTGACGGCGGCGCTTCTCCTGTACGAGGTCACGCGGCAGCGGCGGCAAGCGGGGTTCGAGGAATACCTGCTTCCTCCAGACGAGCAGGAAGCCCTGCGGGAGCGCCTCGCCGAGCGCTAGCGACCGGCAGCCACCGCTTGTGCCGGTCTGGACGCCACTGCATACACTGGAGCCAGACCACACCGGCCGCACGGCCGAGCAGGGGACCAGAATGGCACGAGTGCAACTGGCGTTGAACGTGGCGGACATTGACTCCGCCATCGCCTTCTACCGCGACCTGTTCCAGACGGAGCCGCACAAGGTGCGGGAGGGCTACGCGAACTTCGAGGTGGCGAACCCGCCCCTGAAGCTGATCCTGTTCGAGAACGGGCGCGGGGGGGACCTGAACCACATCGGTATCGAGGTCGATACGACCGCCGAAGTGGCCACGCAGTCCGAACGGCTGGGCGGCCTTGGCCACGACCTGGAGGTCGAGGACGGCGTGGTGTGTTGCCACGCCGAGCAGGACAAGGTGTGGGCCACAGACCCTAGCGGGCTGCGCTGGGAGGTCTACGCCATCACCGACGACAACCCATCGCCGGCGCGACAGCTCATCACGCCGCTTGATGAGATGCCCCTGGTTGAAGGCGGGGCCGCAGCCTGCGAGGCGAACGCCGAGGTCTGCTGCACGTAGCCGGATACTGCCGAGTCACCTAAACCCTCGCGGTCCAACGGGCGTTGGTGTCTCGTTAAGGGTCGTTAACATGGGGGCGTGCAGCGAGAGTCCCCGGAGGCAGCAGACTCCGCGCTTGTTCTGAACGGCGGCTGGCGAAGCATCGAGTTCCAGGCGACGGTGGCGCTCGCGGCGATGCTGACGCCCCTGAACAGCACGATGCTGGCGGTGGGACTGCCCGCGATCCGGTCGCACTTCGACGTGGGCGTGGGGGAAATGGCGCTGCTCATCAGCGTCTACCTGGTGGCGGTGGCGGCGATGCAGCCCGTGTCCGGACGGCTGGGGGACGCGTTCGGGTCTATCCGCGTCATGATGATCGGGCTTGTCCTGCTGATCGCCATCTCGGCGATCTCGGCGCTGGCCACGAGCCTGCCCATGCTGATCCTGATGCGGGGACTGCAGGGGGCGGCAACAGCGCTGGTGCTGCCGAACGGCATCGCCGTGCTGCGCAGGCGGACGCCCTCGGCGCGGCTGGGAACGGTGCTTGGCATGAACGGGGCGGCGCTCTCGATCGCGGCGGCCACCGGTCCCGTGGTCGGCGGGGCGCTGCTGCTGGCGGGGGACTGGCGGCTGCTGTTCCTCGTGAACGTGCCGCTCTCCGTGGTCGCAATCGCGATGCTGCTGCGGTTGAGCCCGGACAAGGGGCACGGACGCTCGACTCTCAACATCGACCTGCCTTCACTCGGAGCGCTGGTGCTCATCTTCGCCAGCCTGGTCCTCATCGGGAGCGCCACGCGGGTGGAGAACCCGGCGTTCCTGATCGCGGGCGGAGCACTGCTACCGGTCACGGTGGCTGCCTACTGGCTGCGGTCGCGCAGGGGCGGGAGCATCGTCGAATTTCGGTTCTTCGGGGCCCGGAACTTCCGGGCGGCGGCGAGCAGCCAGGCGCTGACGAACCTGGTGATGTATTCGTTCCTCGTGAGCCTGCCGCTCTACCTCGTCGACCTGCGGGGTGTGAGCGACCAGGTCGTGAGCCTCGTGCTGTTCTCGCTGATGGCGGCCATGATCGCGCTCTCGCCGGTGGGCGGGGCGCTGACGGACCGCGTGGGGCGCAGGCCGCTCCTGCTCGGAGGCGGCTTCGTTATCGCCGTCGCCACCGTCGCCCTGGTGGTGCTCTTCGACGACCCGCCACTGGCCGCGATCATCGGGCCGCTGATCGGCGTGGGGATCGGGCTCGGGATCTCCGGGCCGGCGCGCTCATCGGCGGCGCTGGAGGCGTGGGGACGGGACGTGGCGGGCTCCGTCTCGGGGACGTTCTCGATGATGCGCTACGCGGGCGCGATCGTGGGGGCAGCCGTAATCGCGGCCCTGCTCGGTCCCGACCCGGGGGAAGGGGCGTTCCGGCTCCTGGCGCTCGTGCTGGCGGGCGGGGCCATCCTCAACCTCTTCGCCTCGCTCGAGATCCGCGACCGGCCAAAGGCGGCCGCCGACGGACCGCTTGAGCCGGGCGCCCCGGCCCTGGAGCGCCCCTGACGCTAGCCGCGGGGGTCGACCAAGATTTTGATCTGGCTGCGGTCCCCGTTCAGGAGCGAGAAGGCGTCCGCGATGTTCGACAGGGACGCCGTGTGCGTGTGAAGCGGTCGCACCTGGATGCGTCCGGATGAGATCAGGTCGGCGGCGATGGCGAACTCCTTATGGGTGTAGGCAACCGACGCCACGAACCGCACTTCCTTGGAGATCCACGTACCCGGGTTGATGGTGGCGTCCTCGTTGGCGAGGCCGACGAGGGTAACGGCGCCACCCCGGCGGACGTAGTCCACGGCGTGCTGGATGGTGGGGGCGATCCCGGCGCACTCGAAAACGACGTCGGGTCCGAGGCCGCCCGTGACCTCGGCCAGGCCGGCAGCAACGTCGTCCTCGCGGGGGTTGAAGACGCGGTCGGCGCCGAGCTCGAGAGCGAGGGCAGCGCGGTCGGCGACCGGCTCGATCACGTCGACGCGCCCGGCGCCGGCGGCGCGGGCGCACTGCAGCGTCAGCAGGCCGATGGGGCCGGCGCCGATGACGGCGACGCTGTCGCCGAGGCGGATGTCGGTGCGGCGGGCGCCGTGGAGGGCAACCGCGAGGGGTTCGACCATGGCGGCATCGAGGTCGTCGAGGCCATCGGGGACGAGCGTGAGGCGGCGGACGTTGGCGGTGATGGCGGGAGCGAAGCCGCCGTGGGCGGTGCCCATGAGGCTGCCGAGCTGATGGGGGCAGTCGCGGGCGTAGCCGGCGCGGCAGGCCGCGCAGTCACCGCAGGGCGGGGCGATGCCGCCGATGACGCGGTCGCCCTCACGGAAGTTGGTCACACCCGCGCCCACGGCCGCGACCTCGCCCATCCACTCGTGGCCACAGACGGCGGGATTCTCCATCACCCCCGACTGGTAGGCATGGAGGTCGGTGCCGCAGATGCCGCAGTAGCTGATGCGGACGACGGCCTCGTCCTCCGCGGGAGTGGGTTCGGTGAACTCGAGGAGTTCGACGATCTCTTTGCCGGTGATGATTCCTGCCTGCATGGCGCGGCAGTGTAGCGTGCCCGGGGGGAGGGCGTGCGCCCCGTGGCGAGGGGGAGGCGCTATCCTGCCGGTGCGTGCGGACGCACGCAGCCCCGCAGCGAGAGGGAGAGCCGCCGTGTTCGTTCGACCCGCGACTCTCCGCTGACCCGTGAATCCCGGAGTCCTCGCGGGGATTGGCTCGGCCGCCATCTGGGCGGTGGCGAGCACGCTCATGGCGTCGTCGTCGACGCGTGTCGATGCCGTCTCGGTGAGCGCGGTGCGGGGAGCGTGGGGGGCGGTGGCGCTGCTAATCGCGCTGCCGTTCGTGATCGTGTCGGGCGGCTTCGAGGCAATGGACGCGGCCGTGGCGCTGGCGGTGATCGGGTCCGCGCTCGTCGGCCACTCGCTGGGGGACACACTCTACGTCTTCTCCCTGAATGCGCTGGGGCTGACGCGCGCCTTCACCATCAGCCTCGGGCTGTTCGTCTTCCTGACCTACGTGCTCGGGATCGTCTTTCTGGGCGACGCGATCACGCTGGCCGAGGTGGTTGGCTCGCTGCTCGTGCTGGCGGGTGTCTACCTGGTGGCCCTGCGGGGGCGGAAGCGGGGAGCGCCGGCGGCGGGGGTGACGGGGGGCGGGAACGTCCCGCGGGGGCTCGCGCTGGTGGGGATTACGGCACTCATCTGGGCGATTGCGACCGTCTGGCTGGGGGACGCAGTCGAGGGACAGAACGCGATCGCGGTCACGGCGCTGCGGCTACCCGCAAGCGCACTCCTCGTGGGTTTCGTGGCCGCGGCGATGCCGCGATCGAGCGTCCGCCGGTGGAACATCTCGCGCTTCGACCACGGCGCCCTCTTCCTGGCGGGTCTGGCGGGCACGGGGGTCGGCAGCCTGCTCTGGATCTACGCCGTGCAGGAGGCGGGCGTGGGGCGGGCCGCCGTGGCGAGCGCCATCTCCCCGCTTTTCGCCGTGCCCCTGGGAGCGATCTTCCTGGGCGAGCGGCTAACCCTCTGGCTGCTGGTGGGCGTAGCCGTGGCGGTGGCGGGCATCATCCTGATCTCGTAGGGACGCCCGTCTGGTTAGTCGGTGGCGGTGAAGAAGTCGGCGCGGGGCGTGCCGGTGTCGTCGTAGACAGGCTCCTCGAGGTCGACGCGGAACTTGCTGATCTGGGAGCCGGTGATGCCGTGAGCGCCCAGGTGCGCGCCCATGTCGCGATAGGGAGCGTTCTCGAAGTGGAAGCGCAGGGAGGCCTCGTCGTCCCACAACTCGTATACCCAGATGCGCTCAGCGACGCGGGGATCGGCGGTCCACTCGTAGTTGCGGCAGCCGGGTTCCTCGAGGGCGCCGTCGATATGGGGGCCCGCCGTGGCGAGGGCCTGGTCGCGCAGGGCGGGGTCGAGGTCGATGCTTCCGGCGATTACGATCATGGGTGCCTCCTGTGGTCGGTGGAATGCTACCGGGTGGCGAGCCAGGCGCGGGGCGTCAGGGTTGCCAGGGATTGATCACGTCGATGCCGCATCCGCTGAAGTCGCTGACGTCTCGCGTCGCGACTGGCGCGCCTCGCGAACGGGCAATCGCCGCGATCTGGCAGTCCGCCTGGCTGATGGGGTCACCCTCGGCTCGGCGTGCGGCCGCTATCGTGGCGTAGGCGAGGGCGGCATCGCTGTCGAAGGGCAGGATGCTGGCTGCGAAGTACTGCTGGAGCATGCGCTCAGTGGCCATAGCCAGCCTGGTTCGGCGCTGACCCGCAGGCAGGATCTCGATGCCGTAGCGCAACTCAGCTTCGCTCACGGCGGTCAGGAACAGGTCTTCTTCGGGTTGACGGGCGAACCACCCAACCACGGTCAGGTCCGGAGCCGGACGCCTCAACTCGGAGACGACGTTTGTGTCGACGATGATCACCGGTCAGCGTTAGTCGAACCGTGGCGGTTCGCGCACGGGGTCGCGGGGCGGCAGTTCCAGTTCGACGTCGCCGAATTCGGCGTGGATGGGGGCGAAGAGGGCCATGATGCCGGCGGCAAGATCCGCGCCTGTCCTGGGGGGCTCCTCGGGCGGCACGGAGGGATCCTCGCCGAGGGCGTCGCCGAGAATCTCCCGCCCCTCCTGCTCCATCGACCTGCCGTTCTCGGCCGCGCGAATGCGCAGACGTCGCTTCAGTCCTTCGTCCAGGTTCCGCACAGTTATGCTTGCCACGATTGGCCTCCCGATCGACACACCTGTTGCCTGCAACGCTAGCAGTGCATGCAGTGATTCGCAATCAACGCTCGCAGTGAAAGCACTGCATGCACTGTACTTCTAGTTGACCCGCCGGCCGCCGCTGGCGGCCCAGTACGGTTCGCGCAACTCGAACTTCTTGAGCTTGCCGGTGGCCGTGCGCGGGAGCTCGGTGACGAACTCGATCTGGCGGGGCACCTTGAAGTGCGCCATGTTCTCGCGGCAGAAGTCGACGATCTCGTCGGTGCTGGACTCCTCGCCCTGCTGGAGGACGATGACGGCGAGGGGCGTCTCGCCCCAGCGCTCGCTGGGGATACCCACGACGGCGGCCTCGAGCACCTTGGGGTGCCGGTAGAGCACGTCCTCGACCTCGATGGAGGAGATGTTCTCGCCGCCGGAGATGATGACGTCCTTGGCGCGGTCGACGATGTTGATGTACCCGTGCTCGTTCACGGTGGCGAGGTCGCCCGTATAGAAGTAGCCGTCGCGGACGACCTTGGCGGTCTCCTCCGGCTGGTTCCAGTAGCCCTTGAAGACCATGTTGCCGCGGGCCGCGACCTCGCCGATGGCGGTGTCGTCCCAGGGGACGTCGCGGCCGCCTTCGCCGACGACGCGAAGCTGGACGCCGACGGAGGGGTGGCCGGCGCGGCCCTTGAGCCGGTAGAGCGCGTCCCCGTCGGTGTTCACGTGGGGCTTGGGCTCGGCCACGGTGAGGATGGGGGCGGTCTCGGTGAGGCCGTAGATCTGCATGAAGGTCCAGCCGCGCTCCTTCTCGAGGCGCTCGACGAATGTGATGGGGGGCGGGGCGCCGGCGCAGACGAAGCGGGGGCTGGTGGCGATCTCGTATTCGCCGGCGTCCTCGAAATCGAGGATGCGGGCGAGCACGGCGGGGGCCATGCAGGCGAAGGTGACGCCCTCGTCGCGCATGAGGCCGTAGAGCAGGTCGGGCTCGGGGGTGCGCACGATGACGTGCTTCGCGCCCATGGCGGTGAGGGCATAGACGCCGCCCCAGCCGTTGCAGTGGAACATCGGCAGGGTCCACATCTCCACGTCGTCGTGGCTGATGCCGAGGTGGGCGATGAAGTGGTAGGCATTCGCGTAGAAGTTGCGGTGGGTGAGCATCACGCCCTTGGGGCGGGCGGTCGTGCCGGAGGTGTAGTTGATGCTGACGAGGTCGTTCTCGTCGAGTCCCGGATCGGCGGGAACGGTCTCCGGCTGACCGGCGACCAGCTCCTCCCAGTCCCGCCAGCCGTCGGGGACGGGGGCGTCCCCGTAGCGGGCGACGATCCAGTGCTCAACATCGGGGAGGTCGGGGCGGATGGCGTCGAGCGCGGCGGTCAGGTCGGAGTCGGCGATGATGACCTTCGCCCCGGAGTGGGAGAAGGCGTACTGGAAGTCCTCGGAGACCAGGCGGTAGTTGAGGGGGACGAGGACGGCGCCGAGGAGGGAGGTGCCGTAGAAGGACTCGAGGAAGTGGTGACTGTTGGGACTGAGGATGCCGACGCGGTCGCCCTTGCCAACGCCCAGGCTCGCGAGGCCGTGGGCGAGCTTGTAGCAGCGCCTGGCGAACTCGGCGTAGGTGAAGCGCTTGTCGCCATCGACGACAGCCTCCTTGGGGCCGTAGAGGCTCTCCGCGCGGAAGAGGAAATCGTTGACGACCATGGGGACTTCCATGCCGCTTCTCCGGGGCCCAGACGGGCGTGGCGAGATGCTACCCGCCCGCCCCCGAGGGCGAAACAGGAAGGACGCCGAGGTCCGGTAGACTCCAGCCCCGAAACGCCCCTGGAGAGAGTCGATGACCGCACCGACCGCGACCGCCACCACGCTGATGACACCCGAGTGCAACGCCGACCCATATCCCGAGTACGACCGGCTGCGCGCGCAGTCGCCGATCTTCTTCGGGCAGGAAGCGGGCTCTTCGGCCGGGGGGTTGTGGGCTCTGCTGCGGTACGAAGACGTGTACGGCGCACTGGCCGACCACGAGACGTTTTCGTCGCAGTCGACCGGGGGGCAGTCCAGTAACAGCTCGATGCGGCTGGTGCTGCTGAACGACGACCCACCGCGTCACACGCGCTTCCGCAAGCTGGTCAACAAGGCCTTCACGCCGCGCCGCATCCGGGAGCTGGAGCCCTGGCTGCAGTCGGTCGTGAACGAGCTCCTGGAGGGAGCGCCCGCAGGCGAGCTGGAGGTGGTCCAGAACTACACGATGCCGCTGCCGGTGATGGCCATCGCGGAACTGCTGGGCATCCCGCGGGAGGAGTACCAGACGTTCAAGAAGTGGACGGACGACGCGCTGGGCGTCCACCCACGGTCGAGGGAGGAACGGCAGCAATCGACGCAGGAGATGATGGCCTACTTCGGGCAGATGGCGGCGGCACGCCGGCAGCACGGGGCGGAGGATCTGATCACGGCGCTGGTGGAAGCGGAGATCGAGGGGGAGGCGCTGGAGGACTGGGAAGTGCTCGGCTTCTGCATGCTGCTCCTGATCGCGGGGAACGAAACGACGACGAACCTGATGGGCAACATGATCGCCTTCCTCTCGCAGCGCCCGGATCTGTGGGCGCAGCTGCGGGAGGACCGCTCGCTGATACCACAGCTGATCGAGGAGATGCTGCGCTACGAGAGTCCCGTGCAGGTGCTCTTCCGGCGGACAACCCGGGATGTGGAGCTGAACGGTGTGACGATCCCGGCGGACCAGCGGGTGGGCGTCTTCTACGGCGCGGCCAACCGCGACCCGGAGGAGTGGGACGAGCCGGACGAGTTCGTGCTGGAACGGGACCTGCACGCGCACGTGGGCTTCGGGCACGGGACGCACTACTGCCTGGGCTCGCCGCTGGCGCGGGCGGAGGCGCGAATCACGCTGAACACATGGCTCGACCGTTTCGCCGCGATCGAGCCAGCGGCGGCGCCCGTGCGGCAGACGGGCACGGGCGTCGTGCTGGGCTACACCTCCCTGCCAGTCGCACTGACCGGAGCCTGACCCGCCGGCGCAGACCCGATCCTTGCGAGCGGCTAGGATAGAGTCGTGCCCCTCATCGAAACGCATGCCCTGACGAAGCAATACCCCCGCGTGCTGGCGCTGGACGCGCTCGACATCCATGTGGAGCCGGGCGTGATCGGGCTGGTGGGGGCGAACGGGGCGGGCAAGAGCACGCTCATCAAGATCCTGTTGGGGCTGCTGCCCGCAACGCGCGGCGCCGCCCACGTGCTGGGCATGGACGTGAACACGCAGGGACGCGAGATCCGAAGCATCGTGGGCTACATGCCGGAGCACGACTGCCTGCCGCCCGATCTCTCGGCGACGGAGTTCGTGACCCACCTGGCGGAGGTGAGCGGTCTGCCCCGCACCGCCGCCCGCGAACGGACGGCGGAGACGCTCCGCCACGTGGGCCTGTTCGAGGAGCGCTACCGGGAGATGGGTGGGTACTCGACGGGCATGAAGCAGCGCGTGAAGCTCGCGCAGGCGCTCGTCCACGACCCACGCCTGATCTTCCTGGACGAGCCTACCAACGGCCTCGACCCGGCGGGTCGCGAGGAGATGCTGGACCTGGTACGGCGCACGGGCCGCGAGTTCGGGATCGCCGTGCTGATGTCGTCGCACCTGCTGGGGGAGATCGAGCGGGTGTGCGACTGGCTGGTCGTGATCGACGGGGGGCGGCTGGTGCGGTCGGGGGCGGTGGCGGAGTTCACGGCGGGGCTGGGGTCGCTGGAGGTGGAAATCGAGGGGGACGCGGGGGCGCTGGCGGACGCACTCACGGAACGCGGCTTCGAGGCTCGCGGGGAGGGCTTCATCGCGCATGTGGCCCTGAACGGCGTGGACCCGTACGACGCGATCCGGGACTGCATCGTCGAGATGGAGATGGGGCTGGTTCGGCTGGAGCAGCGGCGGCAGTCGCTGGAGGACATCTTCCGGCCGGAGGAGCCCGAGGCGGTGGCGGAGCGTGTCTGAGCGCGCGACGGGGAGCATCTACGACCTCGGCTATCGCCGCTACGAGGGGCTGCGGCTGGGGCGGCGGGAGGCGACCCTCTCCCTGTACGTGCACGGTCTGCGGGCGGCGTTCGGACTGGGGCGGCGGACGCGCAGCAAGATGTTTCCGATGGGGCTCGGGCTGGTGGCGGCGCTGCCGGCTATCGGGTACCTGATGGCGGCGGCCTTTATCGATATCGACATCTCCGATGCCATCCGGGCGGAGGACTACTTCAGCTCGGTCTTCTTCTTCCCGCCGGCCGCGCTGATGTTGTTCCTGGCGGCGGTGGCGCCAGAGCTGCTGGGGCGGGACCAGCGGTACGCGACCCTGCCGCTCTACTTCTCACGCGCGTTGAGCCGGCGCGAGTACGCGCTGGCGCGGTATGCGGCGATGGCGACCGCGCTGCTCGCCCTGACCCTCGGACCGCAGGCCCTGCTGTTCCTGGGGAACGCACTGGTGGTCGACAGTTTCGGCGGGTACTTCAAGGACGAGTGGCGGCAGGTCGGACCGATCATCGGGAGCAGCATTCTCATCTCGCTCTTCTTCGCCGCCATCGGGATGTTGATCTCGGCACAGAGCCCGCGACGCGCCTTCGCCACGGTCGGCGTAATCGCGCCGTTCATCTTCCTGCCCATCATCTCCGGGATCCTCGTGAACACGCTGGACAACTTCATCGGCCGGCTGGGCGTGTTCCTGAACCCCTTCTTCGTCATCGACGGCTTCACCTACTGGTTCTTCGATGCCGCTCCTGACTTCGGCGATGGGCACCCGCTCATCCAGGCGGACTTCGCGGGCGGCTGGTATTTCTTCTTCGCGCTGGTGGTCACGGCCCTGGGGGTCGCGCTGCTGTTGCGGCATTACGGACGGAGGAGCCTGTGAGCACGGCGGAGGGGACGGCGCCCGAAGCGGCGGTGGAGGTGCTCGACGTCTCGCGCTGGTACGGGAACGTGGTGGCGGTGAACGGCATCTCCTTTGCGCTCGAGCCGGGCGTGACGGGGCTGCTGGGGCCGAACGGGGCGGGAAAGACGACCCTGCTGAACATGATCGCGGGGTTCCTGAAGCCGTCGGCGGGGGAGGTGCGGGTACTGGGGGAGACAGCCTTCGGCACACCCGAGATCTACGAACGGGTCGCGCTCGTGCCCGAACGCGAGGCGGTTTACGACTTCCTCACGGGCTACCAGTTCGTGCGGTTGAGCGCCCGGATGCACGAACTGCCCGACCCCGAGGCCGCAACCATCGAGGCGCTTCGCAGGGTCGAGATGACCTCCGCCGCCGACCGCGCAACGGGGGGGTACTCGAAGGGGATGAAGCAGCGGGTCAAGATTGCTGCCGCGCTCGTCCACGACCCCGAGGTGCTACTGCTGGACGAGCCCTTCAACGGGATGGATCCGCGGCAGCGGCTGCAGATGATGTCCCTCCTGGGCCGCATGGCCGAGGAGGGGCGCACGATCCTGTTCTCCTCCCACATCCTGGAGGAGGTGGAGCGGCTGGGGGAAAACGTACTGGTGGTGGTTGCGGGGCGGCTGGCCGCCTCGGGAGACTTCCGCGCCATCCGCAAGCTGATGACAGACCGGCCACACACCTTCACGATTCGGTCGAGCGACAACCGGGAACTGGCGAAGGCGCTCATGGCCGAGGAGAGCGTGTTCGGCGTCGAGCTCAACGACGGCACCGTCGTGGTGCGCGCGAACGAGCTCGGGGCGTTCGCCTCGGCGGCGCCGCGGGCGGCGCAAACGGCAGGCGCGTCGCTGTTCGAGGTGCGCCCCGAGGACGAGTCGCTCGAAAGCGTCTTCGAGTACCTGGTGACACGATGACCGTCCTCGTCCTGACGCTGACACTGCGGCAGTTGCTGGGGCAAAAGCGCACGCTGGTGCTGGCGGGCCTGGGGCTGCTTCCCCTCGTGGCCGCGATCATCTTCCGGGCGGGAGACGCTGGGGAAGAGGCCGCGGAATTCACGGCGCAATTCCTCCTGAACGGGCTCATCGTGAACGCCCTGCTGCCGCTGACGGCGCTGCTCCTCGCGACGGCGGCACTGGGCAGCGAGGTCGAGGACGGCACCATTGTCTACCTGCTCTCGAAGCCGGTGGAGCGCTGGCGGATCGTGGCAGGGAAGCTGCTGGCAGCGTGGGGGGCGACCGCCGTCATCGTGCTGGCGAGCGCGGTGGTGAGCGGGGTGGTGGCCCTGGCGGGCGAAGGCGACTGGCGCATCCTGGGCGGCTTCCTGGTTGCGCTGGCGGTCGGCTCGATGGCCTACTCGTCGCTGTTCGTGCTGCTGAGCCTGGTCACCTCGCGAGCGCTGTTCGTGGGGCTGGCGTACGCCTTCATCTGGGAAGCCGTCATCACGAACTTCGCCCCGGGCGTGCAGCGCTTCAGCATCCGCGAGTTCACCGCCTCGATCGCCGAAGCCGCCGGGGACCCGAGCCCCTGGGTGTTCGACGCCGACCTCGGCACGACCTACTCGGTCATCCTCATCATCGTTGTGACAACGGCGGCGGCGGGGCTGGCGGCGTGGCGGCTATCGCGATTCGAGTTGGGCGAGGCGCCGTAGAAAAGCCTCAGGCTCAGGAACCGTCGCCGCGGAGCAGGTCCTCGACATCGCGCAGGACATCGTCGGCGGAAAGCTCCGAGTCGGGCTGGACGAGGGGCGGGTCGCCTTCCTGGTACTGCTCCTCAAGGGCGCGCACGTACTGAACGATCTGGTCGTCGCCGCTGGACGCTTCTTCGACTCGCTCAAGGAAGGCGACGCTCTCACGTTCGAGCTCGCCGAGGGGCGGGAGGAAGCCGAGCATCGGCTCAAGGGCGCGCAGGAGTGCGAGGGTGGCAGGCGGGTTCTCGTCGACGCTGAGGTAGTGGGGCACGGAGGCGGCGACACTGACCAGGGGCAGGCCGTGCTTGCGCATGGCGTCGTGGAGGACGCCGATGATGCCGGTGGGACCCTGGTAGCGAGAGGGCTCGAGGCCGAAGCGGCGCGCCAGGGTGGCGTCGGCGGCGGAGCCGCTGACGGGGATGGGGCGCGTGTGGGGGGTGGCGGCGGGGCGCGCCACGAGCGTGCACACGAGGGACGGATCGAGGGCGGCGATAGCGCTGGCGAAGCGCGAGGCGAAGGGCTCCCAGCGCAGGTTGGGCTCGGTACCGGTAATGGCGATCAGATCGTGCGGCGTGTCGGCCAGGCGGGCGGCCCAGGCCTCGTTCGTGGGCCAGGTGATCTCGCGCAAGCCGCCCTCAACGAGGCGAACCTCGGGGCGCGTCTCCGTAAAGACGAAGTACTCCTCCGGGTCGACGTTGATGAAGCGCTCCGCGCTCAAGGTGTCGATCAGGTGGCGCGCGGCGTCGGTGGTGACGGTGCCGGTATCGCTCCAGCCGGTAAACGACACCACGACCACGGGGGAGCGCAGCCCTTCGACCGGCGAGACCTCGAAACCGTCCACGGACCTATCGTAGCGGGTGGGGTTGTTAGGGGGTGGGGGCCGAGCAGGCGGCCAGGTGCCTTGGTGGAATTCGTACGCTAAAGTAATGCAATCAGAAGAAAAGTAAGGCGGACCCCATGCTTGAGTCGGGGATTACGGCGAAGGGGCAGACCACGCTGCCCAAGGCGGTTCGGGAGGCCCTCTCGGTGCGAGCCGGGGACCGAGTGCGGTACGTCATCCAGGACGGGGATGTTCGGATCCTCAAGGTTGGGCCGGTCGGGCGTTTGTTTGGGATGCTCAAGTACGACGGTCCCCCGGTGACACTGGAGGAGATGGACCAGGCAATCGCCGAAGGCGCGAGTGACGCGTGATCGCGATCGATACGAACGTCCTGGTGCGCTTTCTGGTTAGGGACGATGCCGAGCAGGCGGAAGCGGTGAGTGCCCTCCTGGATGGTCTGACGCCGGAGCAACCCGGCTACATCTGTCGAGAGGTTGTGATCGAGGTTCCCTGGGTTCTGGAGCGTTCCTACCAATTCCCGCGCGGAGAGATAGCCGAGGCTCTTCTGGCGCTCCTTGCCAGCGATGACCTCGTGTTTGAGGCTGCGGATGACGTCGCACGTGTTGCCTCTCAGTACGACCAGGGCGGACCCGGGTTCTCGGACCGGATGATCCTGGCCGCTGCCGTGCGGGCTGGAGCCGCGCCCCTCCATACATTCGACCGCCGTCTGGCCCGGGAGCCGGGGGCAGAGTTGGTGGGAGCAGGTTAGCGACCGCCGGACAGGGGCGGGCCCATGGGGCCGCGGCGGTTGTACATGGGGGTGCCGTCGCCGCCGCGGCGGAGCATGACGACCTCGGCCATGATGCTGATGGCGATCTCCTCGGGGGTCTCGGCGCCGATCGTGAGGCCGATGGGGGTGCGCACCTTGTCCAGCTCGTCGGGGTCGAAGCCCTCCTCGCGGAGGTGTTCGAGGACGGCGGCGGTGCGGCGTTTCGAGCCGATCATGCCGACATAGCCGGCATCCCGGCCGAGGCAGCGGCGCAGGGAGAGTTCGTCCTGCTTGTGGCCGCGCGTGACCATCACGATGGCGGTGTTGGGGTTGATGGGGAAGCGGTCGAGGGCGGCCTCGAAGTCGTCGCAGATGACCTCGTCAGCCTCGGGCAGGAGCTCCGGGTCGGCGAAGTCCTCGCGGTCGTCGAGGACGGCGACATGGTAGTCGAGGAAGTCGGCCAGCTTCGCGAGGGCGCGTCCGATGTGGCCGGCGCCGACGACGAGAAAGACGGGCTTGGACTCGACGACCTCGAGGTATACGGCTGTTGCCTCCGGGATAGTGCGCTCGGAGAGGCCGTCGGGGCCGGCGTAGACGGTTTCGGCGGCGTGGCGGCGGAAGGCCTCGGGGGCGCGGGCGGCCACGAGCTCGTCAAGATGGGGGTCGCCGAGGGTGCCGCTGCGGCCACCGTCCGGGTCGACGAGGAGCTTGGCGCCCTGGTCGAGCGGGGCCGGGCCGGGCTCGAGCACGGTGGCGAGGAGAACGGGCTCGCCGCCGCTGGCGGCCTCAATGAGGCGCTCGGTATGGTCTCGCATTCAGGCCAGTTTACGGCGCGCGGGTAGGGAAGGCGCTACGATCGACGCATCCCACATCGATGAGGTCGCGCATGAGCGCACTGCAGGAACGTGACCCGAAAGTCGCCGCGATCATCGCGAGCGAGCAGAAGCGTCAGACGGAGACGCTCGAGATCATCGCCAGCGAGAACTACGCCTCGGCCGCAGTGCTGGAGGCGACGGGCTCGGTGCTCACGAACAAGTACGCCGAGGGCTATCCCGGCAAGCGCTACTACGCGGGCAACGCGCACTCGGACGAGGTCGAGTCACTCGCGATCGAGCGGGCGAAGGCGCTCTTCGGGGCGGAGCACGCGAACGTGCAGCCGACCTCGGGGGCGGAGGCGAACATGGCCGCCTACCTCGCCTTCGCGGACCCGGGGGACACGTTCCTGGGCCTCGAGCTGACGCAGGGCGGGCACCTGACGCACGGCTCGCCGGTGAACTTCAGCGGGCGGCTCTACAACTTCGTGCCGTACTCCGTGGACCGCGAGTCGGAAGTGGTCGACATGGCGACGGTGGCCGAACTGGCGGCGGAGGCGAAGCCACGCATCATCGTGACGGGGGCGACGGCCTACCCGCGGCAGTTCGACTTCGCGGCATTCGCCGAGATTGCGCGGAACGTGGGGGCGCTGTTGCTGGTCGACATGTCGCACTTCGCGGGTCTTGTGGCGGGCGGGGTGCACCCCTCGCCGGTGCCCCACGCGGACATCGTGACGACGACGACGCACAAGACGCTGCGGGGTCCGCGCGGCGCGCTCGCGCTTACGAAAGAGGAGCACGGGGCGGCGCTGGACAAGGCGGTGTTCCCGGGAACGCAGGGCGGACCGCACATGCACAGCATCGCCGCCAAGGCAGTGGCCTTCGGCGAGGCGGCCACGCCTGAGTTCCAGGCATACGCGGCGAAGGTCGTGGAGAACGCGGCGACCCTGGCGGAGGCGCTGCAGGCCGGCGGCTTGCGGCTCGTCTCGGGCGGGACGGACACGCACCTGATCCTGATCGACTGCAGCACGCTGGGGATCAGCGGGATGAAGGCGCAGAACGCCCTGCAGGGCTCGGGGATCATCGCGAACAAGAACACGATCCCGTACGACGAGCGCTCGCCCTTCGTGACGAGCGGACTGCGCATCGGCACACCCGCGCTCACCTCGCGGGGCATGGGCGCCGAGGAGATGCGGCGGCTGGCGGCGTGGATCGTGCGCGTGCTGAAGGACCCCGACGGCGATGGCGTACGCGAAGGCGTGCGCCAGGAAGTGGCGGAGTTCGCGAGGGCGTACCCGGTGCCGGGCATCACGGACGCCTGACGACCGCGCCGTCGCAGGGCGTCATTGCATTGAGCACACACCGGGGCAGTGCTACGCTTCCCCGGCAGCCGGGCGCCCCAGCCCTGGAGCTGGGGGAATCCCACCGTTCGGCATCCGGAGCGCTATGCGCGAGTACGAATTGATGGCCGTCTACGACCTCGGCGTGATCGAGGAGGGCGGCCAGGACGCAAGCGTCCAACACCTCACGACCCTGGTTGAACGAAACGGCGGAAGCGTCACCGAGGTCGACCATTGGGGCCGGCGGCGGCTGGCCTATCCAATGAACAAACAGCTCGACGCGGACTTCATCATCACGCGGATCGAGCTCGACCCGCAGGCGGTCACGCCGCTGAATGCGGATTTCGAGATCGAGGAGCGGGTGTACCGCCACCTGGTGGTACGCGCCGACGAACTGCCGCCACCCCGGCCAGCGCTCGCGCCGGCTGGGTCGCGGGGTCCGGGTTCACCGACGGGTCCGAGAGCGGAGGGCGCACCTCCTGCGGCTCCTGCCCCGGCAGCCGCGACGCTGGTCGAAGCGGCGCCCACGCCAGTTGCGGAGAGTCCTGCCGTTGAGGCTGAGGCCCCCGCCGCCGAGGCTGAAGCTCCCGCTGCCGAGGCTGAAGCTCCTGCCGTTGAGGCTGAGGCTCCCGCTGCCGAGGCTGAGGCTCCCGCCGCTGAGGCTGAGGCTCCCGCCGCCGAAGTCGAGGCTGAGGCTCCCGCCGAGACCGAAGAAGCGACCGCGCCAGCACCTGAGGCGAGCGCGGAAGAGGCTGAACCGCAGGCGGAAGAGGACGCCGCGAAGGAGTAGCCGCCATGGGCAACCTGAACAAGGTCATGATCATCGGCAACACGGGCCGGGACGCGGAGCTTCGGTATACCGCGAACGGCACCGCTGTCTCCGACTTCAGCATGGCCGTCAACTCCCGCCGCCGGTCGCAGAGCGGCGACTGGGAGGACGAGACCGAATGGTTCCAGGTGGTGCTGTTCGGGGATCGGGCCGAGCGGATCAGCCAGTACATCACCAAGGGCAAGCAGCTCTACGTGGAGGGTCGCCTGCGGACCCGTAACTGGGACGACGACCAGGGCGTTCGCCACTACCGCACCGAGGTGATCGCGAACAATGTCGAGTTCCTCGACCGCCGCGGCGAGAGCGGCGGCGGTGGTGGGGACTGGAGTGGCGGCGGAGGCAACTTCGGCGGTGGCGGCGCCGGTGGCGCCGGCAGCCGCGGCTCGGCCCCCTCCGACCTCGACGACCTGCCCTTCGAATAAACGAACACGGGGCCGCTTGCCGGTCCCCCTGCCCGGTGCGCCCGAGCGCACGAAACCCATCGGGAGGAGAACCCATGACTGAACCTCGACCATTCACACCCTCGCCGGCTGCGCCCGGCGCAACCGCACCTGCTGGCGGGGATCGCCCCGCGGACTGGCGCCCACCGGACTCGCGCCCCCCGGACTCGCGTCCGGACTCGCGCCCACCGGGGGACCGGGACCGCCGGGGCCCCGGGGACCGTCCCCGCCGGGGCGGCGGCGGACGCCGCTTCGGCGGACGGCGGCGGCTCTGCCGCCTCTGCAATAAAGTGCGCTGCTCGCCCGGTGACGAGTACAAGGTGGACTACAAGGACGTCGACCGGCTGCGGCAGTTCATCAACGACCGCGGGAAGATCGAACCGCGCCGCAAGCTCGCGACCTGCGCGCTGGCGCAGCGGGCGATCTCGCACGCGGTGAAGCGGGCGCGCCACGTGGGGCTGCTGCCCTACACGCTGCAGCACGTGCGCGAGACCCGCATCTTCCCCCTGCGGGGCTAGGGCCACGCCCCGATGACGCGCCGCGATCGCACCACGGGCCTGCCCGTCGCCCAGCGCGGGCGGCGTGGCGGTGCGCGCGGGGGCGAGGGCACGGGCCTGCTCCGGCAGCGGGCAGCGCGGTACGGGATCATCGGGACGGCCGTTGCGGCGCTGCTCGTGGTGGCGGCGCTCGTCGCCTACAACTGGTACGACAGCAGCATCGCGCAGCCCGGCAAGGTCGTGCTGCAGGTGGGCGAGCAGGATTTCTCGCTCTCCTACTACGCGGCGCGGCTACCTGAATTCGCCCGGACCAATCCCCAGGGGAGCGGCCTGCTGGTAACGCAGGCGCTGCTCACACAACTGGAGGAAGAAGGCCTCATGCTCGAGGCCGCAGCAGAGCGCGGAATCGCCCTGAGCGAGGATGACGTGACGGCCGCTATCGCGTTCGAGCTCGGGGTGCCCCCGAATACCTCGCGGGGAAGCCTGTTCGACAGCCGCTACCGCGACGCCCTGCGCGACTCGGGGCTGAGCGACGGGCACTACCGCCGCCAGGCTGAGGCCCGGGAGGCGGAACGCCAGTTGCGGGAGGCTCTGCGCACGGAGGTCGGCGAGACGGGATCGCTGCTGCACATCCGGGTCGTGACGGCAGCAACGCTGGAGGAGGCGGAGGCACTGAGGGCGCGCATCGAGGAGGGCGAGGACATGGGCACCGTTGCCCAGCTGGACTCCCTGCACGAGGTGTCGCGGCAGAACGACGGCCTGCTGCTCTCACCGCCGGACCTGCTGGAAACAGAACTGCAGGAAGTGCTCGCGGCAGCCGAGGAAGACGTACTCCTGGAGCCAGTGGAAGTGGGGGAGATGTTCTGGGTGATGCGCCTGGAGCGCCGCGAGTCCGCCGGCGCCTACACGGACGAGCACATCGCGGAGCTCACTGAGCTCCGCTTCGCGGAGGCGCTCGAAGCGGCGCGCTCCCGTGTGACAATCGAACGCGACTTCACAACGGACGACGCCGACTGGGCGATCGAAAAGGCGAGCTAGACCGTGGCAAACGAGATCGGCATCGGCTTCCTGGGCATGGGCAACGTGGGCGAGAAGGTGGTGGCGACGCTGCTGGAGCGCGCCGAGGTATTCCGCGAGCAGACGGGAGCGTCGCTGGCGCTGCGCCGCGTGGCCGTGAAGGATCCGGCCCGGGCGCGAGGCATCGACCTGCCGGAAGGCGTGCTCACGGGCGACGCGGAGGAAGTGCTGGACGACCCCTCCGTTGACATCGTGGTGGAGGTGATCGGCGGGGACGGGGCCGCGGGCGACTACGTACGGCGGGCGCTGGCGGGGGGCAAGCACGTCGTCTCGGCGAACAAGGAACTGATCGCGAAGGCGGGACCGGAGCTATTCGACCTGGCACGCGACAACGGGGCCTCGCTGCGCTTCGAGGCGAGCGTGGGGGGCGGCATCCCCGTCATCTCGCCGCTGCTGCGAGACCTGCCGGCGAACCGCGTGGTCGCCATCCGGGCGATCATCAACGGGACGACGAACTTCATCCTGACGAACATGGCCCAGCGCGGCGACAGCTTCGAGGACGCACTCGCGGAGGCGCAGGAGCTGGGCTACGCGGAGCCCGACCCGACGAACGACGTGGACGGATTCGACGCGGCCTTCAAGATCGCGCTGATGGCGGGGCTCGCATTCGGCACCTACGTGCCGCCCGAGTCGGTGGCGACCGAGGGCATCCGATCGCTGGCCCCGCAGGACTTCCAGTACGCCCGCGAGCTGGGCTACGTGATCAAGCTGCTGGCCATCGCAGAGCGGCACGAGGACGGCGTGCTGGCGCGCGTACACCCGGCGCTGCTGCCCGAGTCAGAACCGCTCGCGCGCGTCGACGGCGTGCAGAACGCCGCCCAGATCCAGGGCGACCTTGCGGGCACGCTCACCTTCCAGGGGGCGGGGGCCGGGGCGGCGCCCACGACGAGCGCCGTGCTCGCCGATGTGCTCGACATCGCACGGTCGCTGGCGGAGGGATCGCAGCCGCGCTGGGACCCCGGTGCATGGCGAAACGGCGAGACGCTCGGGCTGGGGGCACTGGAGACGCGCTACTATCTGCGCATGACGGTTGTCGATCAGCCCGGCGTGCTCGCGCAGATCGCGCGCATCCTCGGAGAGGCGCAGGTCAGTATCGCAGCTGTGGATCAGCGCGAGACGGACGAGGAGCGGGGCACGGCGGAGCTGGCGCTGATGACCCATCGCGCTCGCGAGCTGGCGCTTGCAGCGGCGATCGAGACGCTGCGGAGTCTTCCGGAAGTGCGGGATGTGGATACGATGCTGCGCGTGGAGGCCGCCACATGACCTCCGAACCGGCGCTTCGTTCAATCGAGGAGACACTGGTCCTGCTCGAAGGGGAGAGCCGCGCCCAGCGCGAGGCGAACGAAGCGATGGCGCGCGAGCTGACGCAGCTTCGCCGGCAGATCCAGGCTGCGATGGAGCAGGACGAGGAGCAAGGAAGGGCGACGAGGCAGATCGAGACGACGATCACCCGCTACCAGGGGCTTCCGCAGAAGGTCACGGAGCTCGCGCAGGACGCCGAGCAGATGCGCAATGCCGTCACCGAGGCACGGGCGACGCTGGAGACGAACGAGCGAACACGCGACGCCGAAGCGCTGGTGGCCAGCCGCGAGCTGCGGGAGGCCCTGCGGCGGCTGGACGGGCTCGATGACCGGCTTGAACTGCTCACCTCCGAGGCTGCGGCGCGCGAGTCGAAGCTGGAGCAGCTGGGGCAGTCGCTGAGTGTTCTCACGGACTGGCAGCGGGAAGTGCGCCAGCAGAACGAGCAGTTCGAGCTGCGGTTGCAGCGCCTGACCGAGGTCACCGAGGAGGTCGAGGTACGGGTGGTGGCCGCGGCCCAGGCCGCACAGGAGCGCCCCATGGAGATCATCCACGAGCGGCTGCAGATTCTGGGTGAGCTGTCGCACCGGGCGGAGGAGGCGATCGAGGCGCTCCGCTCGGAACAGCAACTGGGCGAGGAAGTGCACGCGGAGATGGGGCGGCGGCGCGATGAGCAGGAGCGCATCGAGGCGCAGGTGAGCAGGGTCGAGGGGGCGGTGGACAACCTTGCCCGGGAACTCGATGAGGCGCGGGGCGCGACGGCGTTGCTGGACGGGCGTCACTCCGGCCTGAGCGAGCGCGTGGGCCTGATCCGGCGTGACATCTCAGAGATGGTGGACCACGTGCGCGAGGAGTTCACGCGATTCAGCGACATGCAGGAGCGGTCGCGAAAGCGCCAGATCGACGCGCTTGAGCAGGAGCTGCGGGAAATGAAGTTCCACTCGCTCCGTCCGCCCGACGAGCCGTGAGCGAGCCGCAGCGCCTCGGGGTGCTGGCCCGCTGGGCCGAGATCCTGCCCATCACCCCGCAAACACCCCGCATCACCCTGGGAGAGGGCGATACGCCTCTCGTGCGTTCCGTCGCAATCGAGCGGGAGCTGGGGCTGGACGAGCTCTGGTTCAAGCTGGAGAGCTCGAATCCCACGGGCTCGTTCAAGGACCGGGGGATGGTGGTGGCGGTGGCGAAGGCGATGGAGCGTGGCGCGAAGGCGGTGCTCTGCGCGAGCACGGGCAATACCAGCGCGAGCGCGGCGGCCTACGCAGCCCGCTGCGGGCTCGAGGCGAGCATCCTCGTGCCCCACGGGCGGGTAGCCGTGGGGAAGCTCGCACAGGCGGTCGCTTTCGGGGCGCGCATCGTGGAGATCGAGGGGAGCTTCGATGAGGCGCTCACACTGGCGCGCTCGGTGGCGGACACCCACCCGATCGCGCTCGTGAACTCGGTCAACCCCGACCGCATCGAGGGGCAAAAGACGGCCGCCTACGAGATCTGCGAGACGCTGGGCGACGCGCCCGACGCGCTCGCCATTCCCGTGGGGAACGCGGGCAACATCACGGCCTACTGGAAGGGGTTCGTCGAGTGCGCGGAACGCGACCTCGCGAGCCTGCACCCGCGGATGCTGGGGTTCCAGGCAGCGGGAGCGGCGCCGATCGTGCGGGGTGAGCCGGTGGCCAACCCGCAGACGGTGGCGACCGCCATCCGCATCGGGAAACCGGCGAGCTGGAAACCCGCCGAGCAAGCGCGCGACGAGAGCAACGGGCTCATCAACGCCGTGAGCGACGACGAGATCCTGGACGCCTACCGGCTGCTGGCAGGCTCGGAGGGGCTGTTCGTGGAGCCCGCCAGCGCGGCCAGCGTGGCGGGTCTGCGGAAGCTGGATCGGGAGGGCGCGCTGCGGGGCGGACGGGTGGTGGCGGTACTGACGGGGTCGGGCCTGAAGGACCCGGAGACGGCTGAGGCGCACACCGTGCCGGATGTGGTGCGGGCGACCGCCACCCTCGAAGGGGTGGGGAGGGCGCTGGGGCTGTAGGCGCCAGCTTGACCCGCGCACGGCGGCCCGTAGACTCGCCGACATGCGCACCCTGACTCGATTGATCGCTCCGGCCGCCCTCGCGGGCGTGCTCGCGCTGGCCGCCAGCGCACCGCTTCTCGCGCTCGACGCGACCCCGTTCACGGAGGCCGCAGTGCCCGCCGCCCAGGAGGCCGAGGCAGGCCGAGACGTGGTGCCGCCGCTGATCTGGTCGATCGTGGGAGTGCTCCTCTTCTGCGGGGCGCTGGGTGTGCTCTACCTGCTGAAGCGCGAGCTTGGCGGCTTCGAATTGAAGCCGGGGGCGTGGACCGCCCCGATCAGCGTGATCGCAAGCCGGACGCTCCCGGAGGATGACTCGGACTACCCCGCGTCCGAGGACGACGACCACGGCCATTGAGCCGCAGGGCGCTCCTTCTCCCGTGACCCGACTGCTGCTGGCAACGAACAACCCGGGCAAGGTCCGCGAAATGCGGCGCCTGCTCGCCCGCGAGCCGTTCGAGGTCGTGACGCCCGCTGATCTGGGTATCTCCCTTGACGTAGTGGAAGACGGCGACGGCTACGCCGAAAACGCGACCCTGAAGGCGCACGCCTTCGCCGAGGCGGGGCAGTGCATTGCCCTGGCAGACGACTCGGGCATCGAGGTGGACGCGCTCGGGGGCGGGCCGGGGCCACTCTCGGCCCGCTACGGCGGTCCCGGCCTCGATGACGCCGGCCGCACGGACCTCATGCTGCGCGAAATGCGCGACGTGCCCGATGGTGAGCGCGGGGCGCGTTACCGCGCGGTTGTCGCGGTAGCCTGGCCGGACGGACGCATCGAGCGCTTCCAGGGGACGTGGGAGGGGTCGCTCGGGCACGAGACGCGGGGCGCGAACGGCTTCGGCTACGACCCCATCTTTCGCACACGCGGGGGCCGCAGCGCCGCCGACCTCACGGCCGAGGAGAAGGACGCCGTCAGCCACCGGGGGCAGGCGGTCCGGGCGGCCGCTCGCTGGCTGCGGGAGAACGGCTAGCCGCTAGGCGGAGTCGTCGTCGTTGCTGGCGTCGATGACGCGCTGGGCGACGTTGCCGGGGACTTCCTCGTAGCGATCAAACTGGAGTTCGAAGAGGCCGCGGCCCTGCGTCAGCGAGCGCAGGTCGGACGCGTAGCGCTGGACTTCGGCAAGGGGCACGTCGGCTTCGACGACGCTGAGGCCACCATCGGGCACGATGCCGTGGATGCGCGCACGCTTCGTGTTGAGGTCGCCAACGATGTCCCCCGCGTTCGCCTCGGGGCCGCGCACGCGGATGGTCATGACCGGCTCGAGGAGGACGGCATGGGCGCTCGCGACGGCCTCCTTAAGGGCCTGGTTGGCGGCAAGCTTGAACGCCATCTCGCTTGAGTCGACGGGGTGGTGCTTGCCGTCGAAGAGGGTGACCTCGCAGTCGGTCAGCTCGTAGCCGGCGACCACGCCCTCGCGGGCAGTCTCCATGACGCCTTTCTCGACGGCGGGGATGAACTCGCGGGGCACGGAGCCACCAACGACCTTGCTGTTGAACTGCAGGCCCGAGCCGCGCGAGAGGGGCTTAATCTCGATGGAGACGCGGGCGTACTGACCGTGCCCGCCGGTCTGCTTCTTGTGGGTGTAGTCGGCAGACGAGGAGCGGCCGACGGTCTCGCGGTAGGGAACGCGCGGCAGGGAGAGGTCAACCTCAAGGTTGAACTTCTGCAGGAGGCGCCCGACGGCCACGTCGAGGTGAGCATCGCCGAGGCCCTCGAGGATGGTCTCGCTGGTACTGGCATCGCGACGGAGGCGGAGGCCGGGGTCTTCCTCGACGAGGCGCTGGAGGCTGGGACCGAGCTTGTCGACGGCGGCGTTGGCGGCCGGGCGCACGGCCATGCTGTAGACGGGCTCGGGGAAGATCATGGTGGGCAGCTGGACGGGCGTGTCCTTGGTGGCGAGGGTATCGCCCGTACCGGTCTCGCTGAGCTTGGCGACCACGCCGATGTCGCCGGGGGACAGCCCCTCGACCGGCTCCTGGTCCTTTCCGCGCTGGCGGTAGATGGTGCCGAGGCGCTCGTCGGAGGACTTGCTGCTGTTCCAGAGGTGGCTATCGGCCTTGACGGTGCCGGTCATGACGCGGAGGTAGCTGAGGCGGCCAACGTAGGGGTCGGCGGATGTCTTGAAGACGAGGACGGCGGGCGTGGCGCCGTCGCCAACCTCGAGGCTTCCTCCGTCGGCGTCGACGACCTCGCGCTGAAGGGGACTGGGGGCGACGGCGACGAGTGTATCGAGGACCTGGCGGACGCCGACCTGGTGGGTGGCGGAGGCGCAGAGCAGGGGCACGATGTCGCCCGCGGCGAGGGCCGTGCGGAGCGCGCCGTGGAGCTCCTCGGCGGTGATCTCCTCGTCCTCAAAATACTTCATCATGAGGTCTTCGTCGTTCTCGACGATGCTCTCGATGAGGGCCGAGCGCAGCTCGTCGGCGGTCTCCTGCAACTCGGCGGGCACCTTGCCGGGCTCGCCGCCTTCGCCGAGGTAGGCCTTCATGGCGAGCAGGTCGATGACGCCGCCGAGGTCGTGGCTCTGGCCGATGGGGAGGAAGAGGGGGGCGACGGCCGTGCCCCACTTCTCGCGGAGGGCGTTGAGCACGATGTTGAAGTCGGCGTTCTCGCGGTCGAGGCGGTTGACGAGGATCATCCGCGGGAGGCCGCGCTCCTCGGCGATCTGCCAGACGCGGTCGGTGCCGACCTCGGGACCGGAGACGGCGTCGACGACGATGAGGGCGAGGTCGGCGGCGCGCACGCCGCAGATGACCTCCGAGACGAAGTCGGCGTAGCCGGGAGTGTCGATCAGATTAATCTTGGCGCCGTTCCACTCGACGGGGAGGACGGAGAGGTTGAGGCTGAACTTGCGCCGGTGCTCGTCCTCGTCGTAGTCGCCGACGGTGTTCTGCTCCTCGATGGAGCCCATCCGCGTCACCGCCCCGCTCACGAACAGGGCCGACTCGCCGAGCGTCGTCTTGCCGACGTTGCCGTGGCCGGCGAGAACAACGTTGCGGATGTCTTCGGAGGAGTAGAGCTTCATCGTGGGCGCCTCGTGGCCGCTGGGGCCGGGGATTGGGGCGCGATTCTACGCGTTCGGCGGGCCCTTGCGGCGGCAGATCGAGGGCGCCTCCTGTAGACTCCGGTCGCACGCATGTTCGATTCACAACGCACCTATGTCGCACTCGACATCGAGACGACGGGGCTGGACCCGACGGATGACCGGATCACCGAGATCGGGGCCATGCGCTTCGACGAGACGGGTCGCCAGCTGGCCGTGTTCGACCAGCTGATCAACCCCGGGCGGGCGATCCCCGCGTTCACGGAGAAGCTGACGGGGATCACGAACGAAGACGTGCGGGAAGCGCCAGCGTTCGGTGAGATCGCGAACGATCTGGCGGCCTTCGTGGGGGAGAGCGCGGTGGTGGGGCAGAACGTGCGCTTCGACTTGGCCTTCCTGGCCGAGGCGGGGCTGCAGTTCGAAGGGCCGGCGCTGGATACGCTGCGGTTCGCGCGTGTTCTCTTCCCGGAGGGGCCGGGGGCGCTCTCGGACCTGGCGGCGGAGCTCGGCGTGGAGATGCCGGTCGCGCACCGCGCCCTCGCCGACGCGCGCACGGCTGCGTTGGTGTTCCTGGAGCTGCGGCAACGCGCGGCGGCGCTGCCGCCGGGGGAGCGCGCCGCGCTGGCGAGAATCGTGGCGCTGGAGGAGCCCGCGCTTGCGCGCGAGCTGGGAGGGGAGGAAGCGGCCGGCGACGAATTCGAGGCACCGGCGCTCCCGGAGCGCTGGCAGCCGCCGGAACCGCTGGCCCGCGCGGAGACGCCCGAACCAGTCACGACGGAGGAGGTGCGGGAGGCGCTGGCGGGGGCGGAGCGGGTGGTCGAGCGGTTCGAGGAGCGCCCGCAGCAGGCGGAGATGGCGGAGGCGGTCGCGGGGGCGTTCTCGGACGGGGGCCACTGGCTGATCGAGGCGGGCACGGGCGTGGGGAAGTCGCTCGCGTACCTCATCCCGGCGGCGCTGTACGCGCTACGCAACGGCACGCGCGTGGTCATCTCGACAAACACGATCGCGCTGCAGGAGCAGCTGCTGGGGAAGGACGTGCCCGCCCTGCGCGAGATCCTGCGCGAGGCGGGCGCCATCGGGGAGCCGGAGGAGCTGCGGGTGGCGCTCCTGAAGGGCCGCGCGAACTACCTGTGCGTGCAGCGCTGGATGAATCACCCGGCGAGCCTGGCCGACCCCGACGTGGCGCGGCTGGCGGCATCGCTGGCGCGCTGGCTGCCGAAAACGCACAGCGGCGACCGCTCGGAGCTGCGCCTGGACCCGGGGGCGCGATCGGCCTGGGCGCGCTTCTCGGCATCGGACGCCGACTGCCTCTCGCGGCAGCACACGTTCGTGCGGGAGGGGCGCTGCTTCCTGCAACGGGCCCGAAAGACGGCGGAGGGGGCGCACCTCGTGGTGGTCAACCACGCTCTGCTGCTGGCCGACCTCGCGAGCGGTGGGAGTGCCATTCCCGCGTTCGACCATCTGATCATCGACGAGGCGCACAACCTGGAGGCGCAGGCGACGCAACAGTTCGGGCTGCACATCGGCACACGGCAGGTAACGGAGGCGCTCGAAGCGATCCACCGGCCACGGACCTCGGAGCGGCGGGAGGGCGGTGTGGTGGCAACGAGCGGACTGCCGGAGGCGCTGGGGGCGGGGGCGGCGAGCGCCCTGAAGGCGGCGATCGCGGGGGCGGCGGAGGTTGCGGGGCGCCCCTTCGAGGCGCTGGGGAAGCTCGCCGGGGAGTCGCGCGACGACCGCGTGAGCATCACGCCAGGGCTGCGCTCGGGCACGCACTGGGGGGAGGTGGAAGAGGGGTGGACAACGCTCGATGCGGCCCTCGCGAACGCCGTCGAGAGCAGTCGGGCGGCGGCGGGGCTGTTTGGCGGAGAGGACGGGGGGACGGCGGGGGAGGAGTTGGAGGCGGCAGCGGGGCGGCTCGAGGGGGTGCGGCTGGACCTCCAGCACCTCGTCGAGGGGAACGACCCGAACGCGATCGTGTGGGCATCGACCACGCGGGACGGGAACGCAGCGCTCAACTCCGCGCCGCTGGAGGTGGGGCCGCTGCTGGAGGCGGAGCTGTTCGCGGGACGGGCAACGGTCATCGCGACGAGCGCGACGCTGGCAGCGGGAGGTTCGATGGCGTTCACTGCGAACCAGATGGGCCTCCCTGACGCGGCGACGCTGGCGCTGGGGTCGCCCTTCGACTACGAGCGCTCGACGCTGCTGGCGACGCCGGCCGGCTTCCCCGACCCGGGCAACCGCGACTACGACGAGGCGGCAGCGGAGACGATCACGGAGCTGGCGCTGGCCTCGGGGGGGAGGGCGCTGGCGCTATTCACGTCGCACGCCTCCCTGCGGCGGGTGGCGGAGCTCTCGCGGGGGGGGCTCGAAGGAGAAGGCATCAGCGTGCTTGTGCAGGACCGCGACGGCGCCCCGCGCCAGCTCATGCGCAACCTGGTGCAGGACCCGCGCACGGTCATCTTCGGCACATCGAGCTTCTGGGAAGGCATCGACATCCGCGGGGACACGCTCTCGCTCGTGGTCATCGCGCGGCTGCCCTTCGCGGTGCCGACGGACCCGATCCACCGGGCGCGCTCGGAGCTGTACGACGACCCGTTCGGAGGGTATTCGCTGCCGGGGGCGGTCCTGCGCTTCCGCCAGGGTTTCGGGCGGCTGATCCGGGACCGGGAGGACCAGGGCGTGGTGGCGGTGCTCGACAGCCGCGTTCGCACGAAGCGGTACGGGCGCGAGTTCCTCGACGCGATCCCCCGGTGCACCCGGCTGCACGCGGACATCAAGACGATGGCGGCACGCACGCGGGAGTGGCTGGCCCGATGAGCGCGCCGAGGCCTCTGCCACAACGCATCGCGGGGGAGTGGGTTTCCCTGCGGCGCGTCGAAACGGGTGGCGCAACGCGCTACGAGGTGCGGCGGCGGGGACGGCGGGGGGTCATCGGCGAGGTGGCGGTCGACCTGTCGGGGGAGGTTCCCTTCATCGAGCGGCTGTGCATCGACGAGGAGGCGCGGGGGTACGGGGCGGGGTCGGGGGCGGCGACGGCCCTGCTCCGAACGCTGGCGCGGCGGTACGACATGGTGCGGACGTGGGCGCCGCCGGACCGGGGTCTGGCGGTCTACTTCTGGGTGCGGATGGGGTTTCGCCCCGTCCCGGGTGAGGGGCCGGACGGTGGGTTGTGGTTCGAGCAGGTCCTGCGCAGCCGCAGAGGCAGGCGCGGGGGTAGACAGAGGGAGTAAGGTAAAGAGAGTGGATTCGCGCGAGGCGGGGCGCAGAACCCAACGGGGTTTGACATGCATGCCAGCAGGCACCGCGCGGCAACGGGTACGTGCACGCACCATTGGATCATCGCGACGCCCAACGGGCACTTCAGCCAGGGCATCTGCAAGCACTGCGGGACCGAACGCAACTTCGAGAACTCGGAGAGCGAACGGCTCTGGCGCAACCGCCGGTCGGGGCGCAAGGAGCCAGCGTCGAACCGCGCCTAACACGCGTCGTACACTGAACCTGTGACACCACAGCTGGCGGTCGAACTCGCGCCCGAGCGCAAGACCAATTTGAGCCTTCGCAACCCCGTGATGCCCGCTTCGGGCACCTTTAGCTGGGGGATGGAGTTCGCGCGGCAGTTCGACGTGAACCGGCTCGGGGCGGTCGTCTCCAAGGGGGTCACGCCGCTGCCGCGGGCGGGGAACCCGCAGCCGCGCGTGGCGGAGACTCCCTCGGGCATGCTGAACTCGATCGGCCTGCAGAACCTCGGTCCCGACCGCATCATCGCGGGGATGGCTCCTGTCTGGGCGGGCTGGGACGTACCCGTCATCGTGAACATCGCGGGGGAGACGGCGGGGGACTACGGCGACCTCGCGCGGGCGTTCGACGGGGTGCCGGGCGTGGCCGCGTTGGAGCTCAACTTCAGCTGCCCGAACGTGGACAACGGGCTCGACTTCGGCCTGAACGCGATGGCGGCGGCCCAGGCGACGCGGGGAGCGGTACGTAGCTGCGAGCTGCCCGTCATCGTGAAGCTGACGCCCGCGGCCCAGGATCCGGCGGAGATTGCCCGGGCCTGCGCCGATGAGGGGGCGTCCGCCATCTGCGCCATCAACACGGTTCCCGGACTGGCCATCGACGCGGAGGCCCGGCGACCGGTGCTGCCCCGGGCCACGGGCGGCCTGAGCGGGCCCGCGATTAAGCCGGTGGCGCTGCGCGTCGTGTACGAGGTGGCGCAGGCGGTGCGCGTGCCGGTCATCGGCTGCGGCGGCATCAGCACGGGCCGGGACGCGGTCGAGTTCCTGATGGCGGGGGCGACGGCGGTGCAGGTGGGGACGGCCTCGTTCTCGAACCCGCGGGCGACGCTCGATGTGCTGGAAGGGCTGGAGGCGTGGCTGGAGTCGCACGGCATCGCGGACGTGCACGACATCATCGGGAGTGCGCAGCCAGTTCCCGCCTAATCACTCCCGGATTCGGATCCGCGATTCCTCCACTATCCATGGGCTGACCGCCGGGGGACGCCCGCTCCAGTTGCTGAATCAACGTGCCCCCCACGTCCAGGACTGCGTCCCGGGCTGAAGTGGACAGCCGGAATACGACAGTCCCGAAGTACTCCGCAGGCGGATACGTCCGTACGTCACAGAAGTCGAGGTCTTGCGTGACCAACACCCGTTCCTCGGCAGGAAGGCAGCCGCCACCTCCGGGTCCGACGCGCCGCCCAAGCCCTCATCGAGGACCTTCGCCGCATCATGACCGGACTCCGCAAACAGAGCTTTCAACTGTACCGGGAGGCTTTCATCGAGCTTGACCCGCTTGCAGCGTCCCTACGCGCCCAGTGGCACGGTCCGCTCCCTGGCCAATTCCGTCGCGTAGTGGAGAGCCGCCGTGACCGCATCGGTAGAGACAGCCGGATAGCTCTCGGAAATCTCCTCAGCGGTCAGGCCCGCTGCAAGATTATCGAGGATGACCGTAACCATGACGCGGGTACCGGCGATGCAGGCCTGCCCGTGGCAGACATTCGGGTCGACCGTGATGTAGTCGCGCCAGTCCATGGTCAAAGTGCCCCACTCGGTGTTTCATGATCAGCTTGCTTCGCGCAGGCTGTCCAACACTGTACGCCGCGGGGCGGGTGCGCCGGGGACACGGTGTGGCCCTTCGGTAGCGTTTGGGTGCGGGCAGCCGGTTCTTTCCTAGGGCCTGTGGAAGCGGTGGGGTAGGCTGGCTGGACGGGGTGTAGCTCAGCCAGGTAGAGCGCGCGGTTTGGGGCCGCGAGGTCCCCGGTTCGAATCCGGGCACCCCGACCAATCCTGTACGAGAGAAGGGCCACGCATGCCAGCGAGGGGCCTCATCCCTGCGGTTCTGCTTGCGACCGTGGCCGTCGTCGCCCTATCGCTCGCGTGCGGCTCAGACGAGCCGACGCCGCCAGCCCCGAGCCCGGTTCCCGAAGCAGCCGCGACGGCGTCGCCCGAAACAACGGCCACGGAGACGGCGGTCGCCACGACAACGACGCCGACCGCAACCGAAGCGCCTACTGGGGATACAACGGCGGCCAGGGAGGATGCACCCCCCGAAGACCCAGAGACGCTAGCGGCCGAGCTTGCCGAAGTGGCGCTGGCGCCAGTGCGGGACGAGTTCGGCGAGAGCGCGGATGGGCTGACGGCGCATGCGCTCCCGGTCGGCCCCGGCGACGAGCACGGCACGCGCTGGGTGGTGGTTACGAACGGACCACAGCCGTTCTACGTGGACGAGGACGGGGAGCCCGTCAACTTCTTCCACTTCATCGCACTGTACCGGCGGAACACGGATGCGACGTGGTCGGACGTGCTCTACCAGGTGACCCTGGAAACCGCCCCCCAGCGAACGCAGGTTGAGGTGTACGACACGGGACCGCGCTCCTGGCAGGGAACGGCGCCCCTGATCGCCATCAGCGGAGGGACGGGCGCACACGCGGGAACGCTGGACGTCGTGGTGGTCGAAGGGGAGTTGCTGGCAGTGGCGGTCTCGCACGTCAGCGCACGGCCCGGCGCGGGCAGCATCGCCGACCTCGACGGAGACGGGGTGCTCGAGCTCATCCTGAACAGCTCGAACCCGTACGTCTTCTGCTACGCCTGCTCCGTCGAGGAGAGGGGCGAGATGGTCTACCGCTGGAACGGGGTCAAGTACGACGCCGTTCCCCTGGAAGCCCCGGACGACCTTGAGGGCGACCTCGCCGCAGCGGCCGAACGCGTGGTCCAGCTCGCGGAGGCGAACCTGTGGCGGGACGCGGCCACCCTCGCGATTAGGACATCCCGTCGGGCGCCCGAGCACGAGGGTCTGCGCTGGCTCTCGATCGTCGTGAACCGGACGGCGGCGCTGCGGCTGGGCTACGCGGGGTCACCGGGTCAGCCGCTGCTGGCGAACGTGCTCGCGGGGGAGTACGAGGCGGCCCTCGCACTGATGCGCGCGCTCCCGCCGGAGGAGGCATTCGCGCTGGACGGGCCGTTGGTCGGCGGCACCGCAGCGGAAACGGACCTGCCGACGATGGTCGCCTACCTGCTCTTCTACGCGGACGAGGCCCTGAAGGTCCGCGACGACGACCCTGCCATTCACGCGGTTCGGGCGCTGGGGCAGGCGCTCGCCTCGCCGGACGACCTGAACCGGGCGCGTTCGTCGATCGGGCGGGCCCTGCGGCTCGCTCCCGACGACCCGTTCCTGCAGGAAGCGAAGGCCTACCTCGAGTCGGTCGAGGTGGCGCCCGGCCTGCCGCCCGAGGAGCCCGGCCCGGACACGCTCCTCGATGCGCCGGACGCGTCGTACTTCGAGCAGTACACGCTGGGCACAGGGGACCGGGGCCGGGCGGTGCGGGCGCTGCACCAGCGCCTCGCGCGGGTGCCAACGCTGGGGTTCCAGCATCCGGGGCGCTACTACGACGTCTACGACGAGGCGACACGCGAAGCTGTCCTGCAGCTGCAGGTCGAGGCAGGGTTGCCGCCGACGGGCGTGGTCGACGGGGCGACGTGGGAGGCGCTGGAGGCAGCGGTCGCGGAGGCGGCCCGGGAGTCGCAGGGTGTGGCTCCCTCGACATCGCCGCCCGCAGCGGCGCACGCGGCGCACGGCGGGGCGGGAGAACCGGTCGTCTACCTGACATTCGACGACGGTCCCCACCCGACGTGGACGCCACGGGTGCTGGAGGTGCTGGCACGGCACGGCGCGACGGCGACGTTCTTCGTGCTCGGGCAGAACGTGGAGGGCTACCCGGAGCTTGCCTCGCGCCTGGTCGAAGCGGGGCACGACGCCGAGAACCACACCTTCGACCACGCCTCGCTGGACAAAGTCGACCGGGAGACGTTCATCGCGGAAGTACGGGATACGGACGACGCGATCCACGCCGCGGCGGGCGCGCAGGCGGACCCGATCTCGTGCCTACGGCCCCCGTACGGCGCCTACGACGCGCAGACGAGCGCGCTGGCGGCGGAACTGGGGAAGACGCTCACGCTGTGGAACGTGGACCCGCAGGACTGGCGGCAGCCGGGCGCGGCGCAGATCGCCGAACACCTGCTGGCGCACGCGCGACCGGGGGCGATCCTGCTGATGCACGACGGCGGGGGCGAGCGCTCACAGACCGTGGAGGCGCTCGAAACGGTGCTCGGGGAGCTCGTAGCGCGGGGCTACACGTTCGCGCTGCTGTGCCGGTAGGGCGTGTTCGCTGGCGGCCCACTGGAGGGCTGGCTACCATGACAAGAACCCGCAGGGAGCACTGAGTTTGAGCGACGACTTTGGGATCGACCTGGACGAGGTGCGCCGCGTCATCGAGAACTCGGAAGTGCTGATCATCCGCCTTGAGACCGTGGGCAGCCGCGTGCTGGTCGACTTTCGCAGTACCTCGGCGGATCCGCCGTATATCTCGCGGGTTCCCCGGGTGAACTCGGTGGAGGAGCGCGTCCGCGCCGTGAAGGAGCTGCGGCCCGCCTTCCCCTATCCCGAGAAGCTGATGTCGTTCGCGTGGCCGCGGCGGGTGTCGATCATCGCGGAGTCGGGGCTGTGGGACGTGGTCCGGGGGCGGATGGAGTCGATTGGCGGCGAGGCGGCGGGTGAGGCGGCAACGCAGGTCCACCGCGAGCTGCTGGACGAGGAGCGCCGCGAGGTGGTGGCGGCGGTGCGCGGGGGCGAAGGCATGCGCACCATCTGGCAGCGCGAATGAGCGACACGCGCCCGATCGACCTGCGCAGTGACACGGTGACGCAGCCGGATGCGGCCATGCGCCGCGCCATGGCCGAGGCGGAGGTCGGCGACGACGTGTTCGGGGACGACCCCAGCGTGAATCGCCTGGAGGCGCTGGCGGCGGAGCGGGTGGGGAAAGAGGCGGCGGTCTTCGTGCCGAGCGGCACGATGGCGAACCTCGTAGCCGTCCTGAGCCATACGCAACCCACGGACGAGGTGCTGCTGGGCGAGGAGTCGCACGTATTCAACTACGAGGTGGCGGGGGCGGCGCGGGTCGGGGGCGTGCAACTGCGGCCGCTTGCCAACGATCGCGGGGGCGGGCTGGCGGAGGAGGACGTGCGCGCGGCCGTACGAGAACCAAACATCCACGCGCCCCGAACGGCGCTGCTCTGCCTGGAGAACACGCACAACCGCTGCGGAGGCGCCGTCGTTCCGCTCGCGCGGATGGAGGCGCTGGCGCGAATCGCGCGCGAGGCTGGTGCGACCGTACACCTCGACGGGGCGCGCATCTTCAACGCCGAGGTTGCCAGCGAGACGCCGGCGGCTGCCCTCGCGGCCCCCGCCGACTCGATCTCGTTCTGCCTATCGAAGGGGCTGGCGTGCCCGGTGGGGTCGGTGCTCTGCGGACCGCAGGACCTGATCGAGCGGGCGCGGCGGGAGCGGAAGATGCTGGGCGGTGGTATGCGGCAGGCGGGCGTGCTGGCGGCGGCGGGCATCCATGCCCTGGCCCACAACATCGAGCGTCTGGCCGAGGACCACGCGAACGCACGCACGCTGGCGGAGGGGCTGGGCCGGATGGGGCCGTTCGCGGTGGAGACGCCGGCCACGAACATCGTCGTCCTGCGGGTGTTGGAAGGCACGCGTGACGGCTGGCTGGCCGGCTTCGCGGAGGCGGGGGTGCGGGCGGTGCCCTTTGGGGCGGGCCGCATCCGCATGGTGACCCACAAGGATGTCGATGCGGCTGGCATCGACGAGGCGCTGCGGCGCATCGAACGGGCGGCGGTGGCGGTCGGGTGAGGCGCCGGCTGGGACTGGCAGTCCTCGCGCTTGCGGGCGTGGCGCTCATCGCGTGCGGCAGCGAGCCGCTCGAGACGCACCCCTCGATCTTCGCGGGGGCGCCCTGGACCGGGCCCGAGCGGCTTCACTACAACCTGCTGGAGCGCGACAACCTCGAAGGGATGTGCGTGCTCGAAACCGAGCCGGAGGTCGCCCCGGGGGTGACGGAGGTACGGCGCCTCTGTCGCGACGCGGAAGAGGGTCGCTACGAGGACAACGGCTCCGCGCGGGTCGACTCCGTGACCCTGCGCCCGCTCTCATCGCTGCGGATCGTCCTCGACCTGGAGGAGGGGGATGCGCGGCACTTCGCCACGACGTATGTGCGGGAGGAAGGCCTTGTGCGCTTCCGGTCGGAGCAGTACGACGCAGGAGAGGAGGAGCCGACCGAGAGCCTGGACGCCCAGCGCGACCTCCCGGAGCCGACGGATGCCGTCCCGGAGCCGGCCTGGTACGACGACGAGGAACTGCTGTGGCTGGTGCGGGGCATCCCCCTGGAAGAGGGTTTCGAGGGGTCGTTCACGAACGTGAACGCCTCAACGGGCAGGGTTTTCGGGGCCGACATGGTGGTGGAGGGGCAGGAACGCGTGGAGGTCCCGGCGGGCACGTTCGCGACCTGGAAGGTGCGGATCGAGACGAGCACGGTGACACAGCTGGTCTGGATCGAGCAGGAGGCCCCGCACCGCATCGTGCGAGCGCGGATCGAGCGTCTGACCTACGAATTGGCAGCTATCGAGGAGTAGCGACAAGGCACAAATCGCTCCCTCGGGTGACGTTTCGAAGGGGCGCCGACATAGCTTCTGAGACACCGTCCCTGCAGCCCGAACCGTTCTCGCCGGAACTCACAAATTTATGTTGTTCGATTCCCTTGACACCCCAGACCAGCATCCTAGTATGCGCGAGCCACCCAAGAACTCGAGCCACCCGTAAAGCACGAGCCATCCGAAACCGCGAGCCCCGCGAGAACGCGAGCTTTGATGCCTGTCGTAGTCGCTGTCAGCCGAGACCCTCGTATGCGAGAGGCCCTCGACACCTACCTGCGCGAGCGCGGGTACGAGGTAACGAGTTACCCCAACTACGACGTACTCATCGCCCAACTCGATCCCTCCGAGCCCACGGCCCTCGTCGTCGACGTGCAGGGCGTGCCGCGGGGCGAGCCGGGCTCACGCTTCACCCAGTTCAGCCAGTGGCTGTCGCGCACCTACCAGGACCCGGAGACGACGCCTTCGCTTGTCTACCTGCTGCGGAAGGGATCGCGGCGGCCGCACTTCCACGTTCCCGGCCCCGTCATCAAGAAGCCCTTCCCGCTGGAGAAGCTCGGCGAGACGCTGCGCAGCCTGCTGGGCGATCCCACGCGCACGGAGCGGGCCCCCTTCCAGGTCGAGACGGACACGAACACGCTCCAGGGCGCGGAGGGCGCCGAGCATCTGACGAACATTGAGGCCAACCTGCTGGCTTACCTGATGGCGCACGAGGGCGAGATCCTGCACCCGCGCACGTTGCTGGCAGAGGTCTGGCAGTACCACGACGACGCCGGGGCGAACACGCTCGTGCGGGCGCACGTCAGCAACCTGCGCCGCAAGATGCGGTCGGTGCTCGGCAGCGACGAGCAGCTCGAGACGATTCGTGGCAAGGGCTACCGCTTCGTCGCCTGACGCGATGCCGTAACCTCCCGCACCCGTGACTCTTCCGTTCCTTGCCGCCGCGTGGCTCCTGGGCTTCGCCGTTGTTGGCGTCTGGGGAGCGCCTGCCTGGGTCGCGGGAGCGTGGTTCGCGGCGGCGGCGCCGGGGATGTGGGCGCTCAGGGGTCGCGGACCGGCCCTGCTGCTGATGGCAGCGGCGGTTCTGGCGGTCCTCGGAGCCTGGCGGTTCGAGCAGTGGGCCGACGAACCCCTGCCGGACCTCGCACGGTCGCTTGGCGGAGACGTGACGATCGAAGGGCGCATCGACTCCGAGCCGGACCCCGGCCTGACGACCCTTCGCTACCACGTACGGGCGGAGCGGGTGGAGGCCGGCGGGGTCTGGCGGGAAACCGAGGGGCGGGCGCTGATTACGGTCCGGGAGACGGAGTCGCTGAGCTACGGCACGCCCGTGCGGCTCTCGGGGCGGTTGGAGGAGCCCCCGGTGCTGGAGGCGTTCGACTACCGCGCCTTCCTCGCCCGGCGCGACATCGTGGGCACGATGAGCTTCCCGCGGGTGGAGAGGTTGGGGGATGGGCCGCGCGGCAGCCCCCGCGCCCTTGCCGCAGAGATGCGGCTGCGGCTGGAGCGGTCGATGCAAGCGGCGCTGCCCGAGCCCGCCGCTTCGCTCGGGTCCGGCATCGTGATGGGGCGGGACGCGACCATGCCCCGCGATCTCACAGAGGCGTTCCGGGAGACGGGGCTGGCGCACTTCGTCGCGGTCTCCGGTTCGAACATCGCGCTGGTGACGGCGCTCGCGTTCCTGCTGTTCGTCCCCCTGGTGGGGCGCAACTGGGCGATCCTGCCCGCGGCCGCATCGCTGGTGCTGTACGTGTTCCTGGCGGGGGCGGAGGAGACGGTGGTGCGGTCGGGCATCATGGCGCTGATCGTGCTCGTCGGGTTCTGGCTGGGACGGCCGCGGAGCGGCCTCGCGGCGCTGGGGGCGGCCGCGATCGTGATGACGGCGGCGCAACCCCGGCTCGCGCTGGAGGCGGGGTTCCAGCTGAGCGTGGCCTCGACCGCGGGGCTCATCGTGTTCGGACCCTGGATCCACTACGGGCTGACCTGGATAACGGCGCGGGTCGGGGCGGCCGGAGCAATCCCGAACGTACTCCTGGAGGTGGCTGCCCTGTCGCTGGCGGCCTGGATGGCGGCGCTGCCGATCATCTGGGTCACGTTTGGGCAGGTCTCGCTCATCGGCCCGCTGGTCAACATCCCGACGGTCCCGGTATTCGCGCTCGCCTTCTGGCTGAGCGGTGCGGCGGCAATCGCGGGGGCGGTGTGGGAGCCGGCGGGGTGGGCCATCGGGCTGGTCGCGTACTCCCCGCTGGCCTTCATCATCTGGATGGCGGAGGCGGGGGCGAGCCTGCCGCGGGCGGCGGTCGCGGTGCCCCGCTTCGGGGCGGAGGCAGCGCTGGTGGCGACGGTGGCCCTCGGGGCGCTCGGGTGGCCGGCCTACCGCTACCTCGCGCCACGGCTCGCGCCACCCCCAGAGGCACAGGGAGACCTCGCGCGGACCGTGCGGGCAGGGGCGCTGGCGGGCGGGGCGGGGGCGCTTGTGGCGGCGGTGGTCGTTATCAGCCTGTGGCCCATCGGTGGGCCAGGGGAGCTCCAGGTTGCCGTGCTCGACGTGGGGCAGGGGGACGCCATTCTGGTGACGACACCGAACGGGGAGCGGGTGGTAGTGGACGGCGGGCCGAGCGGCATCGTGCTGGCGCGCGAACTCAGCGATGTGCTCCCCCACTGGCAACGTGGCATCGCCGCCGTCGTGCTCACGCACGCGGATGCCGACCACGTCGGCGGGCTGCCGGCGCTCCTCGAACGCTTCGATGTCGGGCGGGTGTACGACAACGGCGAGACGCGGGACACGGCCATCTTCGCGCGCTTCGCCAAGGCTGCCGGGGCGCGAGAGACGCTGCGTCGCGGCGATGTGTTCGAGGTCGACGGGGTGCGCTTCGAGACGCTGTGGCCAGTCCCGGAGACGTCTGAGGGGCCGCGGAACGCGTCCTCGGTGGTGCTGCGCGTGACCTACGGGAAGGCCACCATCCTGCTCACGGGCGACATCGAGGAGACGGCGCAGCAGGCGCTCATGGCGAGGGGCGGCCTCGACGCGCACGTGCTCAAGGTCCCCCACCACGGCGCAAGCACGAATTCGGACGGCTTCTTCGAGGCCTCGGGGGCGTGGGTGGCGGTCATCTCGGCGGGGGAGGGCAATCGCTACGGGCACCCGACGGATGAGACGCTGGGCAACCTCGGGGGGCGGGCGGTGTTGCGGACGGACAGGCACGGCCGTGTGACGATCGTGAGCGACGGAGCTAGCATCAGCGTGCGCGCCGAGCACTGGGAGGCGAGCTTTGCGCCTGCCGAGGGGGAGGGGTAGCGTAGCCATCCCCATGCCAGCACGAGTGGACGGCCGCGAGGCCGACGAACTGCGCCCCGTAACGATCGAGACGGGCTACCAGGAATTCGCCGAGGGCAGCTGCCTGATCTCCTTCGGGAAGACGCGCGTGCTCTGCGCGGCGAGCGTGGCCGAGCGCCAGCCCGGCTGGCTGCGAAACACGCAGAGCGGCTGGGTGACAGCCGAATACTCGATGCTCCCCCGCTCAACATCGACGCGCACGCAGCGCGAGGTAGAGCGTGGCCGCCCCGGCGGGCGGACGCAGGAGATCCAGCGCCTTATTGGGCGCTCGCTGCGCGCAGCCGTCGACCTCGACCTGCTGGGGCCTCGCACCATCACCGTGGACTGCGACGTGCTACAGGCGGACGGCGGCACACGCACGGCGTCGGTCACCGGCGGTTTCATCGCGCTGCGGCTGGCGGCGGAGAAGCTCGCCATGCGGAACCTCATTCCCCCCGAGGCGATCGCGACGCAGGTGGCAGCGGTCTCGGCGGGCATCGTCGCGGGTACGCCCTTGCTCGACCTCTGCTACGAGGAGGACTCGTCGGCGGAGGTCGACTTCAACGTCGTGATGACGGGCGCGGATGCGTTCGTCGAGGTGCAGGGGACGGCCGAAGGGAAGCCGTTCAACGGAGCGTCGCTGGACGCGCTCGTGGAGCTGGCGCGAGGCGGCATCGGGGAGCTGTTCGAATTTCAGCGCGAGGCCCTGCGGGCCGCTCAGACGTAGGGGCCGAGATGCGTCCCGCCCACGATGTGGAGGTGCCCGTGCTCCTGGCTCTGCATGGCCTCGAACCCGAAGTTGGAGAGCAGGCGGAAGCCGTCGGGGCAGGCCTCGGCGCCGATCTTGGCAGCGATACGACCCACGTCGGCGATTCCGTCGTCCCAGAGCTCGGCCTGGGTGCGGTGCTCCTTGGTCATGGCGAGCAGCATGACGGGCACCCAGCGGAGGACGTTCTGGATGACGATGACCTCGTCGTCCTCGTAGAGGACATTTGCGGGCTCGGTGCCGGCGACGATGTTGCAGAAGACGCAGTACGGGGCACGCTTCATAGCGGGAGCCCAATTCTACAGGTCGAGGGCGTAGCCACGATGATGGCGACGCGCCGGGAGGTTGGACGATGCCGAGGCTGATGCCCATCCGCGGACTGCGGTACACGGACAAAGCGGGGCCGCTGGACCAGTTGCTGGCGCCGCCATTCGACGTGATCGGGGAGCGGGAGCGGGAACGGCTTGCGGACCTGTCGCCACACAACGCCGTGCGCCTGGAGCTCGCCGAGGCGGAAGGCGAGCGGTACGCGGCGGTGGCGGGGGAGCTCGACCGGTGGGTTGCGGAGGGGGTCCTTGAACGCGACGCAGAGCCGATGCTGTACGTGTACGAGCAGGTCTTCGTTGAGGCGGGCGTCGAGCGCAGGCGGCGAGCGCTCATCTGCGGCGTGGAGTCGCAGCCGTGGGAGGAGGGGGCGGTGCTCCCGCACGAGTTCACGATGTCGGCGCCGAAGGAGGACCGGCTGCGACTCCTGCAGGCGACGGGAACGCAGTTCAGCCCCATCTTCATGCTCGCGCGCGACCGCTCCGGGCAACTGGCGGGGCTGCTGGCGAGCACGGCCGAGGGCGCCGCACTCGACACATCGGGCGAGACGGCCGACGGCGTGACGCACCGGCTGTGGGCGCTGCCCGCGGACCGCGAGCGACTGCGGCAGCTCGCGCCGCTACTCTCTGAGGCGTTCTACATCGCCGACGGGCACCACCGCTACGAGACATCGCTGGCCTATCGCAGGTGGCTGGCGGAGCGCGAGGGCACGCTCCCGAGCGACCATCCCGCGCGCTTCGCGATGGCGGGCGTCGTCCCGGTAGCGGACGAAGGGCTGGTGGTCCGGCCCCTGCACCGCTTTGTTCCGCGGGAGGCGCCCGCCGACTGGCCCGAGCGCCTGGACCCGCTGTTCGATATCGAGGAGGCATCCGCTGGGGTCGATCCGGGGGCGCTGGAGGCAGTGCGGGCGGGAGCGCCGGATGGGATCGTGGCGGTCAACCTGTCACCGGGCAGCGTCCACGTACTACGGCCCAGGAGCGAGGCGGCCATCGCGAGCCTCGCGCCCGCAGGCGCAAGCGCGCGCTGGGCGGCGACAGCGCCGAACCTGTTGCGACTCGGCGTGTTGGACCCGCTCTGGGACATCAGCGACGAGGAGCTTCGTGCGGGCGCCGTGACGTTCACGCACGAGGTGGGCGAGGTGGTGGAGGCGCTACGGGGTGGGGGCGTGGGGTTCCTGCTGCAGCACGTGCCCGCCAGCGAGGTCATCGGGCTGGCGGACGGGGGTGAGCGCCTGCCACAGAAGTCGACGTTCTACTACCCGAAGCTGGGGACGGGGCTCGTGTTCGGGCCGCTCTCGCCCTAGTCCTCGCCGAGACGCTTGGCCATGAGGATGTCGGGCTTGCCGGGGCCGTTAGCGTCGGGGATGACGCCAACGATGGAGAAGCCGCAAGCCAGGTAGAACTCGTAGGGGTGGCGGCCGGGGTTGTCGATGCTCGCGAGGTGCTTCAGAGGGTCGGGGTAGAGGTCCGTGTCGCTCAGCGAGGTGCGCCCGTCCTCGTCGTCGGCGCCGAGGTAGAGGGTGGTGGCGCCACGAGCGGCCACCTGCTGTTCGAGGGCGGCGACAAGAGCACGGCCGACGCCCTCGCCGTGACGGGCGGGGTCGACGGCGAGGGGGTGGAGCTCCCAGGCGTGACCGTCGTACTCCTTGATGCCGGCGATCCAGCCAAGGACGACATCGCCCTCGCGGGCAACGAGGCTGATGCGGTCCTCGGCGAAGGACTCGCGAACCTCTGCCTCGGCGGTGGGGAGATCGGAGTAGGAGGGCGTGTGGTCGCAGAATGCATCGACGACGATGCGGGCGACCTGCGCGATGGTCGCCTCGTCGGCGGGGTCGAGGTCGCCGATCTCCACCGCTAGAGGCGGACGAGCCGGGCGCTGGCGATTCCCTCGACGGCCTCAATCATCTCAAGGGCGGCGGCGTCCGGTTCGTCGTCGAGCATGAGCACCATGAGGGCGCGCCCGCGAGGGCTGCTGCGCCCGACGCGCATGGCGCTGATGTTGATGTCGCGCCCGCCGAGCACGGTGCCGAGGCGGCCGATCATGCCGGGGCGGTCCTCGTTCTCGCAGACGAGGAGGAAGCCGCCGGGCTCGGGCATCAGGTCGATGTCGAGGTCGTTGATGCGCACGATGCTCGGTCGCGAGTGGCTGGCCGTACCGCTGATCGTGACCTCGGCATCGCTGCTGCCGACGCGAAGCTCGATGAGGTTGTGGAACTCGTCGTGCGAAGCGCGCAGGCGCTCGTCGATGGTCCAGCCGCGGGCCTCGGCAATGCTGGTGGCGTTCACCAGGTTCACGTTCTGCTCGCTGATGGGGCTGAGCAGGCCGCGGATGGCGAAGGCCTTGAGGGGCGTGACATCGTGCTCGGCGATCTCGCCGAAGAAGGAGAGGTCGATGGTTGTGAGCTGGCCGCTGAGGAGCTGGGTCGCGACCGTGCCCAGCAGCTCGGCGACGGCAAGGTAGGGGCCGACGATCTCGAGGGTTTCTGGGGGCACGAGGGGGGCGTTGACGGGGTAGCGGGGCGGGCGGCCGGCGAGCACGTCGAGCACCTGCTCGGCGATGTCGATGGCGATGCGTTCCTGGGCCTCGACGGTCGAGCCGGCGAGGTGGGGGGTGACGATGATGCGGTCTTCCTCGAAGAGGGGGTGCTCCCCGGGGGGTTCCGTCGTGAACACGTCGAGAGCGGCGCCGGCGACCTTGCCGGAGCGCACGGCCTCGAGCAGGTCGTTCTCGTCGATGATGCCGCCACGGGCGGCGTTCACGACGCGGACTCCGTCCTTCATGGCGGCGAACTGGTCGCGCGCGACCATGCCGCGGGTGGAAGCGGTGAGCGGGGTGTGGACGCTGATGAAGTCGCTCTCGGCGTAGAGCCGGTCAAGGTCGACGGGCAGGGCGCCGAGGGCGCGAACGCGTTCGGCGGGCACGAAGGGGTCGTGGGTGACCACGTTCATCTCGAAGGCGAGAGCGCGGCGGGCCATCTCCGAGCCGATTGGGCCGAAACCGATGAGCCCGAGGGTGTGGCCGCGAAGCTCGGCGCCCATGAAGGCGCGACGCTTCCACTCACCGCCGCGCAGCGAGCGGTCGGCGCGGGGGATGTGGCGGGCGAGGGCGATGAGCAGGGCGAAGGCGTGCTCGGCGGCGGCGATGGTGTTGCCGCGGGGGGCGTTCACGACGACGATGCCGCGCTCGGTGGCGGCGTCGAGGTCGACGTTGTCAACGCCCGTGCCGGCGCGGGCGACGACCTGCAGACGGCCCGCGTTCGAGAGAGCATCGGCCGTGACCTTCGCCTCGCTGCGTACGACAAGGCCCTCGTAGCCGGCGAGCGCCTCGCGGAACTCGTCCGGGGGCAAGCCGGTGCGCACGTCAACGTCAGCGCCCTGCTTCAGCAAGGCGACACCTTCGTCAGCGATGGGGTCGGCGACGAGGACGCGGGGACGGGGAAGCGGTTCGGTCACGGGGCGGGCTCTTGGAAGACAGGGTTGGGGCCATTGGCCATGGGGTCAGCATAGCGCCGCCGGTTGTTATGGCCTTGGCGGAAGGGCCGTATCAGGACCATCCCAAGGGTCTGGCTTTTGGCTTGATGGCTTCCGAGACAACGTTCTAGTCGAGAAGGTAGCCGGTCACTCATCGTCCCAGTCGCTGAAAGGTATGTCCCGCGGGGGATCAGTACGATCCGGGAGATCGAGGTCAACTCCGCGGGGCATGTTCTCGACGAGCCACTTGCCCATGGGCATGGGCTCGGGGATCTGCCTGCGCCACTCAAGGTCGTGGGTGCGGTCGAGCCACTGGCTCTCCGGGACCACTACGAACGGTTTGCGAAGACCGATGCGCTGGGGGCCCTCCTCCTCAGCGAGGCGGAGGATTTCGGAGAGGCGGGCCTTGGCCTCGGCGACTGTCCAGGTGCGCGGCGTCTCGGGTTGCTGGGTCGTCATCGCGCCCCCCTCATATGGACTAGACTAGACTAGGGCCTGTTCACCTTAACGCGGAGTGCTGGCAGGATGTTGCTGGGGTAGGCGGTGGGCCCCGAGGGTCCGATGGAACTGACGGATGCGCAGTACGAGCGGATCGCGTCCTTGCTGCCGAAACCCCGAGGCAGCCTCA
>JAPOQN010000070.1 GCA_026710655.1 Chloroflexota bacterium
ACATTTCGAGTGATTCAAAGGTGCCTGTTCTTTAGAAGTGAATCAACATTGTGTTAAGGTTTAGGATAGAAATCAAGTCTAAAGTACTTACCACTAGAGGCACGTATAACATTGCCTATCTTCCTGTTTACTTGATATGCCTATCAACATGTATGTATGTAGTATCATGTGCCCAACCCCTCACTACAGATTCTTCCTTCTTATCTTCCTGTCCTCAGGGATCTCCACAAGTATTCAGCCACCCAGCAATCTGCAGACCTCGAACATAAGGAAGCGCCGTATCTCCTACAGATTTACTGGATCACCCACTTCTGGAGTCACCCACAAAGTAGCATTTATACCCCTGAGGACCGGGATACCTCAGCCACAAAATAAGACATTTCACAAGTCACCCACACGCTCACGCAAAATGTCTGGTCTCACTCCAGATGTGACCTACAGACTACAGGTGGCTGCAGTGCTGAGAGATGTGGAGAGTACAGCCATCAGTGTGAACGTCACCACTAAACCAGATGGTAAGAATGCTATGACAGCCCTGTGATTATATGCTATGTTTTTTGAGGACAACCCTTTTGGCTGTACATTGCCATTGCAAGGTATAAAACACTCTATATGATATGATTCAATTCAGTTGTCAATCTCACCTTTGTCCCTTGCTTTTTGAGAAGAAAGAAAATGTCCTGTTTACAAACCCTCATACCTCATTCTTTCCTCTACTTTCCCCAGTTCCCACTGGACCACCACAGGGCCTAGCTGTAGCAAACCGCACTACTACCTCCATCACTATCACCTGGAGAGACCCTGCACCAGATAGGATCAATGACAGAGATGGAGTCACTGGGTTTGTGGTTAGGAGGAACAGACAGCGAGTGGCTACCGTCACAGATCGAACCTACACCTTCACTGAACTCCAACCAGCCACAAACTATACCTTTGAAGTCTTGGCTGTGAATGATCAAGGTCGTGCCTCTAAGAAACATGCTGCTCGGCTGACGGCTTCCACAACAGGTATGCAGGCACATGTGCAGTCTTAAAAAAATAAACCCAATGTAGCGTCTGTCTGCACATCCTCATTCCTTCTATGTGATATAACAGTAAATACATCTGACTCTTCTTTGTAGTAAACTGGGAAGTCTTGAGTAATAGAACGTAGCACAATGACCAGAAATGAGGTCATTTGTGTCATGTATGCTTCTTACAGTTGATACTATTAGGTATACTACTAGGAGCCAGATTTAATGTAAAGATTACATCGCCATGCCTATGGTTGTACTCAGCACACTATTGCTTATGTGCAGGTATAATTCACTTGAAAGTATGCCTTGAAAGTATATTTAATCTGTCTAGTTACGTATATACGCAGCACTGCTTCTGATAAATGGCTATACTACTCATGAGAAGTGAGCCCATGCCAAGGTCAGAGATTAAACATTTTTGTATATGTAATTATGAAAATTTGAACGTAATCATACCAATCTGCTTGTTCGGCTATCATGTGACATTGTTGACATGTCATTCACCACT
>JAPOQN010000027.1 GCA_026710655.1 Chloroflexota bacterium
AGCGCTGCGGCGAGGAGGACCAGGACGACACCGCCCTCACGGACGACGGCGAGACCCTGTCGGAGCCGGTGCGCTTCCGCCGGGGCTGGATGCTGGGCGACGGCACGGGCTGCGGCAAGGGACGCCAGGTCGCGGCCGTCATCCTCGACGGATGGCTCCGCGGACGGAAACGCGCTCTGTGGCTCAGCCAGTCGGACAAGCTCCTCGAAGACGCGCGCCGGGACTGGACCGCCCTCGGTGGACGCGAGGACGATCTCATCCCGCTCGGCGACTTCCGCCAGGGGGCCGAGATCCCGCACACGGCCGGCATCCTCTTCACGACCTACGCCACGCTGCGCTCGCCCTCCCGCCAGGGCCGCGCCTCACGGCTCGACCAGATCGTGGGCTGGCTCGCCGGAGGGACGGACGAGGAGCGCCGCCACGCCTTCGACGGCGCCATCGTGTTCGACGAGGCCCACGCCATGGCCAACGCGGCCGGGGGCAAGAGCGAGCGCGGCGAGATGAAGCCCTCCGCCCAAGGCCGCGCAGGACTCAGGCTCCAGAACGCGCTCCCCGGCGCGCGCATCACCTACGTCTCCGCCACCGGAGCCACCACCGTGCCCGGACTGGCCTATGCCGGGCGCCTGGGCTTGTGGGCGGCCGGCGAGACCCCGTTCGAGAGCCGTAGCGATTTCGTCTCGGCCATGGAAGCGGGCGGGGTCGCCGCCATGGAGGTGGTGGCGAGGGACCTGAAGGCTCTGGGTCTCTACCAGGCCCGCGCTCTGGCCTACGACGGCGTCGAGGTGGACATCCTGGTGCATTCGCTCTCGGACGAGCAGCGGCGCATCTACGACTCCTATGCCGGAGCGTTCAAGGTCATCCACGCCAACATCGAAGCAGCCCTCGAGGCCACCGGAATCATGCAGGAGGGTTCCACCCTCAACAGGAACGCCAAGTCCGCGGCGCTGAGCGCCTTCGAGGGCGCCAAGCAGCGCTTCTTCGGGCATCTCCTGACCGCCATGAAGTGCCCGTCGCTCATCCGCGCCATCGAGGCCGACCTCGACGCCGGCCGATCCGCCGTGATCCAGCTCGTGTCCACGGGCGAGGCTCTGATGGAGCGGCGCCTGGCCGACATACCGGCGTCGGAATGGGACGACCTGGGCGTCGACCTGACCCCCCGTGAGGCCGTCCTCGACTTCCTGGCCCACGCCTTCCCTGTCCAGCTTCAGGAGCCCTTCACCGACGGTGACGGGAACCTCATGAGCCGCCCCGCCGTCGATGCCGACGGCGATCCGGTCCTGTGCCAGGAGGCGCTCGCGCAGCGCGACGCTCTCATCGAGAAGCTGGCGTCCCTGCCGCCCGTGCACTCGGCCCTGGACCAGATCGTGCACCACTTCGGCCACGAGGCCGTGGCGGAGGTAACCGGCCGCTCCCGGCGGGTTCTGAGGATTTCGGACGGGGGCGGAGAGCGCCTGGCGCTCCGCGGCCGGCCCGCCTCCGCCAACCTCGCCGAGACCGCGGCGTTCATGGACGGCCGTAAGCGCATCCTCGTCTTCTCCATGGCCGGGGGGACCGGGCGGAGCTACCACTCGGACCTCTCGTCCGCCAACACCGGGCGCCGGGTCCACTACCTGCTGGAGCCGGGCTGGCGCGCGGACCAGGCCATCCAGGGGCTGGG
>JAPOQN010000028.1 GCA_026710655.1 Chloroflexota bacterium
GAGGTCGAGGTGGCGTTCGAGGACAAGGGCGAGGGCGACGAGGCGTACACGCTCGTGCAGTGGCGGGTCGTCGAGTAGCGCCTACGGCCCGCAATGCATCGTGGAGCCGGTGGGCGCTACCTCAGAAGGGGGGCGTCTCCCGACCGGACGGGCCTACAGACAGGGTCGATTCGGGTATCAGGGGAGGGGGTCCAGCTGCGAGGGTGTCGAGGACGCTCAGCTCATACGCTGTTCCCGACTCCGAGGTGAGCAACCCGAGCGAGGCAAGTTGGGACGCGCTGCGCCACCCCGTGAACCAGGAGGCAAGTGAGCGAATGTCGACTTGCCACGTGCCGGGTCCGCCCGGCACCAGGGTTCCCTGTCCGTCGACGACCTGGAGCTCGAAGCTACCGTCGTTGTGAGACAGCGTGGAGTCGCTGACGCGAAGAGCGACCGTTGCGGTGATGGGGGGCCAGCCCCGTAGCTCGATGGCCTTTGCAAGGTCCACGAAGCGCAGCATCCAGGGGATACTCTCCGTGGCCTTCCAGCGCTGCCCATGGTCGGTTAGCGCTTCAAGCACCCACGGTGGCTGAAAGGCGGTCACGGTGCCGGTGACCGTGCCGAAGCGAGTGATCGCGGTCCCGAGAGCGCGAAGGACCGCCCCGTCCTGGGCCCCGAGATCGTCGATCCTCAGATCCATGAAGCTGTCTGCGGAAGGCTGAGCCCCCATCACGACGTACCCGATGCCTTCAGCGACTTGCACCTTTACCAGGAAGACGCGCACGTCGGCATGCATCGTCCTTCCCCGGCGCCGTTCCCACCAGTGCTCTCCGCGCGCCACGGAACCCGATGAGAGTCGGGCCAGCGCATCGTAGGCCGGCGCCAGAGACTGGAGGTCAGCCGCTGCGAACGACTCGACGTCGGCCTCAATCTTCGGCTTGGCGAGGTCGGTGATAGGGATGCGGCGCCTTACGTAGTCGCCGGCCATCTCGTAGCCGACCGATCGGTACAGCGAGGCGGTCGTCGGAAAAAGCGTGGAGATCGCCGCGCCACGCTCGTGCATGAGTCTCAGGGCCTCAACCATCAAGGGTTTCGAGATCCCCTCGCCGCGATGATGGGGTGCGACACCAACGGCACTCACCGCTACGCCATCAACCGGGCAGCCCCCAAACCACTGGCCCCCGGGAATCAGCGTCGCGGTAGCGACGAGTTCGCTCCCTTCGTAGCCAGCTAGTACCTGGTCCGGGGGCACGGCACGCTCGGGGTCGAACGCCCGCGCGCTCCCGAAGGACGTACCGACCAGATGGTGATTCGCCTCAAGATCCCCCTCACGCAGCGGGCCAAGGGACAGGCTCATCAAGGAATCCTCCACGGGCTGGCTGTGCGTTTCAATGCTGAACTACTCCCTCAGACTGATAGGACTGGCCGGGTTCGTGGCGGCATGCCCCCCCTCCTGGACCAGGTGCGTTGAGGATGGCCTGGCGTCAGCAGCGTGCCCTTGTTCAGATGGTCAGGTGGCATCGACTGGCACCCTGCTAGGCGGACCGCAATCGCGGGTCCAGCTCGTCCCGAAGCGCATCGCCAAACATATTCGTGGCGAACACAACAAGGGTGAGGGAGAAAGCCGGGGCGGCGAGCAGCCACGGGGCGGCGAGCATGTAAATCCTTCCGTCCACACTCAGCATCCCTCCCCAGGATGGAGTGGGAGGCGGCACGCCAAACCCCAGGAAGCTCAGCGCCGCCTCGGCAACGATCAGGCCGCCGATGGTCGTCGAGACGAGGACGATGATCAGCGCGAAGATGTTCGGGAGAACGTGGAAGGTCAGGATCCGCGCGTCGCTGGCGCCGAAGGACCGCGCCGCCTCGACGAAGTCCTCGCCCTTGATGTCGATGACCGAGCCACGCACGATGCGGGACAGGCTAAGCCCCGTTCGAAGGCCGAGCGCCAGGATGACGTATTCCGTACGAGGACCGAGAACGAGCAGGACGCCCAGGAGGAAGATCAGCGGCGGGATCGCGTGCGCCAAATCGACAAATCGCTGCACGAAGTAATCGAGCTTCGCGCCCATGTAGCCGCTGACCGCGCCGAGCAACGTGGCGGCGAGCACTCCCAGCAGGGTCGCGCCAATTCCGACATAGAGCGATGTCCGGGCCCCGTATACGACGCGGCTGAAGACATCCCTCCCGAAGTGGTCGGTGCCGAAGAGGTGGGTGCCATCCGGCCCTTCCAGGTTCGGACCTACGTTGTTTCGAATCGGGTCGTAGGGGACGATCACGTCCGCCAGCGTTGCGGATAGCACCAGCACCACCAGGACCACCGCTGAGAAGGCTCCAAGCGGCTGACGGCGGCTGAATCGCGCGATTCTCGATGGCAAGCCGGCCCAGACCGTTCGCGTCTCTGGGGCCAAGGCCGCGGGTCGCCTTGAGGACGGTGCCGTCGTCATGCACCTAGCCTCACCCGCGGATTCAGCCACCCGTACGATATGTCAACGAGCAGATTCGCGAATATCACGAACATGCCCGTCACGACCGCGATCCCCTGGATCACCGGATAGTCACGCTCGCTGATCGCGGTCAGCAGCATGCGGCCCATACCGGGAAGCCCAAAGATTGCTTCAATCAGAACCGCACCGGAGATCAAGGTCGCTACCTCGAGCCCCAGCGTGGAAACCACTGGGATGAGCGCGTTTGGCAACGCGTGCCGGAGCACGGCCGTGCGCTCCGGCAGGCCCTTCGCGCGCGCCGTCCGGACGTAGTCCTGGCCGAGCACTTCGAGCAGCTGGGTGCGGGTCAGACGCATAACGACTGCGCTCAGGGCAAGGCCCAGGACAAGGGCGGGTATGAGGAACTGTGAGACGTACGTCCACAGGTTCGAGCCGTCGAACGAGGTGTACGTGACCGGCGGCGACCACTTCCACCAGATGGTGGGCAGCACGATGACAAATGTGGCGAGCGCGAAGTTCGGAATGCTGAGGCCAAGGATGGAGAGGCTCCGCATGACGTAGTCCCCCGCGGTTCCCCGGGTGACGGCGGAGAGGAGACCAATAATCATCCCGGCCACAGAGGCCCAGGCCAGCGCCAGGACCCCCAGCATTAGGGTCGGCAGCAGAGTGCGCTCGATCATTTTCGTCACCGGTTCCCCTCTCAGGACCGATCGACCGAAATCGAGCTGCGCCGCATTCCACGTATACTCGATGTACTGCAGAGGCAGGGGCTCATCGAGTCCGAGCCGCCGTTCGAGCGCTTCCCGCGCCTCCCCGCTGATACCGGTAGTTCCGGCTACGGCCGCCTGGGCCTCGAGCGCATCGATGGCGCTGCCGGGCAGCAAGCGTACAAGCACAACGACGGTGAACAACAGCAGCAGCGTCGTGGGGACTATGCCGGCGAGGCGGGCGATGATGTACTTCGTCATGCCGCCCCCACAGACAGCGTCCAACCCTTGATGGATGAGCCGTGCGCGTCGGGTCGACCAGACGGCTCATCCCACATTAGGTTCGCTGTGATTCGTTGGCAGCATACAGTCTGCCGTTGGTGGGGGACGCTCGTGTACTCACACGGAAGACTCCTTGATGGCATTGCGTGCCCTCTGCGCTGGACCGACTCTCGCGAGGATCCTCTCGATCGGGGGCGCCCCCGTATGCCATCCACGTGGAGGGATGCGGGTGGGCGTTGAGCACAGCCAGGTAGGCTTCGATCGCGCCTTGCAGCGCTCTGACGTGCTTGCAGACGCCCCCGCCGGATGGCCCTGTCTGTGCTCTCCGCGAAGAGCCGCTCGACGAGGTTGAGCCCCGACGCTGAGGTCGGCGTGGAAGTGTAGAGGGACATCTGCCGGTCGAGTTCCCACCCTTGATCTCCGTGGCGATCGCCGTGGCAATCGAGGGCCTTGACCGTGGGTCTACAATGACGGTTAGCGATTGCTGGAAATCTGGATTCGAAATACCGGCAGCCGAGGGTCTTGAGAGGGGAACATTGGGATGAGGGACGAACACTCGTATTGGAGCCGGCGCTACCCGGGGACACGCTTGGGGCGACGCGCCTTTCTTGGCAGTTCCGTGGGGCTGGGCGTAGGGGCGGCCGCTCTTGGCGTTGTGGGGTGCGGCGACGACGACGACGACGTAGAGGAGCCCGCAGCCGCGGCAACCGCAGCGGCTACGGAAGCCCCAACGGAGGCGCCGACGGAAGCGCCCGCAGCGGATGCTCCCCAGCAGGGTGGCTCGTACATCTGGGAGGGCGACGGCATCAGGTTTGTCCCCGCCGTGGTCGATCCTCACGTTGCCGGTTCGGGTGGTGTCAGGCTGTGGCTCTTCGCCGGCAATATCGCCGTGCGGCGAAACTTCGATGGGAGCGAGCTCGTACCGGAGCTCTTCAACGCCTGGGAGACTGTCGACGGCCTCGAGCACATCGTGACAATCAGGCCGGGCGTGAAGACCCACGACGGGCCGCTGACCGGCGGCCGGTTGTTCAACACCGAGGACGTCGCCGTGAACCTCGAGCGCATAGCCGGCCTGCTGGCTCCCGACGGTGACGCCAGCGCCTACTGGATGGCGAACCTCCTGCAGGGACTGGTTTCCGCGGAAGCCGTCGATGACAGCAAGGTCACGGTGACGTTCTCCAGTCCGTTGGCCTTCCCGTGGGGCCTCACGCTTCCCTACGCATCCCTGATGCCGGTGGAGAATTTCGAGTCTGGCGGTCTCCAGAATGCGGCCCCGGAGACGATATCGGGCACCGGACCGTGGGCGCTCTCCGAGTACAAGACGGACGAGAGCTTCACCGCCGATCGACACCCCGATTACTGGGACGGCGCACCGTACATGGACAACGTGATCTGGAAGCCGACTGGGGACCGCGTCAGCCAGTCGGCTTCGTTCATTGCAGGAAACGGGACGTTCTTCAACAATCCGTCGAAGGTGGAGCGCGAGACCATCATTGATGCGCGCGAAGGCTCTCAGCTGTTCCACTGGGCCGGTTCCACGTGCGCCTACACGATCTTCAACACGCGGAGCGGAGCCACGTTCGAGGATCCGCGCCTGCGGCGCGCCATGCACCTGGCGACGAACTATGTGGCGAACCAGGAGGCCTTCTGGGGCAAAGGCTTCTTCCACCTGGGCGGCGTCCTGAACAATGCCCACGCCGAAGGGATCCCGCAGGAGGAGCTCCTGACAATGCCGGGGTGGCGGGTGGACAAGACTGAAGACTTGCAGACCGCGAACGAACTGATCGCGGCCGCCGGCTTCCCCCAGGGTGAGGGCCTGTCCTTCGAGTTCATGGGGAATACGATCTGGGAGGCCTACGGCTACAACTTCTCCATTCGGCAGATGGACGATTGGCGAAGCGCTTTCCCGGAGATCGATGTCGAAGGGCGCCTCTCCGCGGATGCCACCGCCCATATTGAGGCGCTGACCAACGGTGGCTTCGACATCTCCCACCTTCCCATCGGGTCTTCGTCGCCGGCGTCCTCGGACCTCGGCCAGTACACCACGGGCGCCGGCAACAACTTCTCGGGCTACTCCAACCCGGAGCTTGATGCGTTGGTCGCAAGTGCCAACGCCAAATTCATTCCGGCGGAGGCAAGCGAGGACGTCTTGGCGGCGCAGCGCATCCTGTTGGAGGACATGCCCCAGCTCATCGACCACCGCCTGCACCAGGCGGGCATTTATGCGCCCGACGTGCGAGGCTTCCCCATCATCCCGGGCGCCACCGAGCCCCTGGCAGGCAACTTCGAGAACTGGGACACGATCGCCCGTCACGCTGCCGACTTGTGGTTGGCCTAGCGGGGCCGATGCCATCGAGGGAAGGTAAGTACCCGTATTCGTCGATTTGCCGCCCGGCTCCGGTCGCTGCGCTGGCCCGTTACCGGTGACCCGCAGACCCGGTGCTGCGGCGGGCGGCGCACTCTCCCATTTCCGTATCTGCGACTTCACCGGGCAGCTGGCCGGTGCCGGGGCAACCCGGTTCCTTGCAGCCTTCGGGGCGCAGGTCATCCGTATCGAGGATCCGGTACCCGAGGGGCGCTGGGACATCCTTCGCGGCAACCCGCCGTACGTCGACGAGCGCCGCGGCATCGAACTCGGCGGCGCCTTCAACAACCACAACGTCGAGAAGCTGGGCATCACGCTCAACCTGCGCACCGAACGCGCCCGTGAGCTGCTCCGGCAACTCATCGGCGTCTCCGATGTCGTGTCCGAGAACTTCTCGGCGGGCGTCCTCGACCGCTGGGGCTTCGACTACGAGGCGCTCAAGGCGATCCGCCCCGACATCATCTACGTGTCGAACTGCGGCTTCGGCCACTCAGGCCCCTATCGGGACTACAAGACCTGGGGGCCGATCGTGCAGGCGGTCTCCGGCCTCACCTTTGGTTCGGCGTTGCCCGACGAGCCGCCGGCAGGCTGGGGCTACAGTTACATGGACCACACCGGCGGCTATTTCATGGCCATCGCCATCCTCATGGCCTTGCACCACCGGAACGTCACCGGCGAAGGTCAGTGGGTCGACCTGGCCTGCACCGAAGCGGCCTGCACCCTCAACGGCCCGGCCCTGCTCGACGCCACCGTGAACGGCCGGCCGTTGCGCCGCGAGGGGATGCCCCACGCCAATCGCAGCCAGTTCCCGCCGATGGCGCCGCACAACATCTACGCGGCCAGGGGCGAAGACAACTGGATCGCGGTCGCCTGCCGCTCCGACGAGGAGTGGCGAGCCCTGCGGGAACTCGTCGGTGAGCGCTGGACACAAGACCCGCGTTGGGACGGCCTCTCGGGCCGGCTCGAGTTCGAGGACGAACTCGACCGCAACATGGAGCTCTGGACTCGCGGGCACGAGCGCTTCGAACTCGCCGCGCGAATCCGCGATGCCGGGCTCCCGGCGACCGCCGTCCAGCGTCCCGAGGAGCGCATCGACAAAGACCGGAACACCGAGGGCTGGGGCCTCTGGCCCAGCGTGAAACACACCGTGATAGGAGACGCTCGGGTCGATGGCCTGCCTGTGCATCTGTCGGAGACGGACTGGCGCCTCGAGCGTGGCGCACCCTGCCTCGGCGAGCACAACGACTACGTCTATGGCGAGGTCCTCGGCCTCGCGCCCGCCGAGATGGCGTCACTACGCGAGGAGGGCGTCATTTGAGCGGCCCTCTGGCGGACCTGTGCGTGGTCGAGTTGTGCAGCGAGCGCGGCGCCTGGGCCGGCAAGCTATTGGCCGACATGCGCGCCGACGTCGTGAAGGTCGAGCCGCCCGGGGGCGACATCACGCGCACCTATCCGCCGTTCCTCGATGACGAGCCCGGCCCGGAACGCAGCCTCTACTTCTGGCATTACAACACCAGCAAACGGGGCGTCACGCTCGACCTCGAGAGCGACGCCGGCCGCGATGCGTTTCGGCGGCTGGCTGCCCGCGCCGACATCCTTCTCGAGGACCGCGACCCCGGCGTCATGGCCGCCCTTGGCCTCGACTTCCCCGACCTGCAGCCGTCGAACGAGCGGCTCATCTACGTCTCGATCACGCCCTTCGGCCGCAACGCGCCCCGCGCGAACGAGCCGGCAAACGACCTCACCATCCTCGCCGGCGGGGGTCCCGGCTGGAACAACGGCTACGACGACCACTCCCTCCCGCCCGTGCGTGGCGGCGGCAACCAGGGCTACCACACCGGTTGCCACTTCGCCGTCATGTCTGCGCTCGTTGCCCTCCTCCACCGCGACAACGGGGGCCGCGGCCAGCACGTTGATGTGAACATGCACGCCGCCGCCAACGTCACAACCGAGGCCGGCACCTACAACTGGCTCGTGGCTCGCGAGACCGTGCAGCGCCAGACCGGCCGCCACGCCGCCGAGAACCCGACCATGCCCTCGCAAGTGCGCTCCGCCGACGGCCGCTACGTCAACACGGGTGTCGCGCCGCGCCGCCCGCACGACTTCAAGCTGATCCACCAGTGGCTGGAGGAACTCGATCTGCTGGAGCACTTCCACCCTGCCGCCCTGCTCCTGCTGGGCGCCGAATGCGAACGGATAGACCTCTCGAAGCTAGCCTTCGACGAGGACTGGCGTGCGATCTACGGCGCCGGCCGGGAGGCCATGGCCTCCATCGCCTCGCATCTCACCGCTTATGACTTTTTCACTGGCGCCCAGAAGCGTGGGTTCCAGGTGGGCATCATCTACTCGCCGGAGGAGGCCATGGCCGACCCCCACTTCGTCGCCCGCGGCTTCCCCGTGGAGGTGGAACACCGCGAACACGGCCGCTCATTCACCTACCCCGGTGCGCCCTACAAGTTCGAGAAGTCGCCGTGGTCGGTTCATCGCGCTCCTCTGCTCGGCGAGCACAACGATGAGTGGTTGCCGAAGTAGGGCGTTGGCGTTGCTGTGGGCACGGCTGCGCTCGTGGAGGCCTCCGCCTCGCCCTGATACGAGGGTGGGCGTAGCCCCATCCCCCTGGCACAGGGTCTCCCTGTGGCTGCCCATCCTGGTCGCCTGCCTGGGTGTGTGGGGCTGCGGCGCAGCGGGCGGCGACGCAGAAGGAGCCGGCGGCAGCCCTTCGCCCGCGGCCGGCGCCGCCGACGCCCGGTCCGACCCAACGCAGGAGGGCATCCCCCCGCTTGTGCTTGCTGACGGTTCTCAGCCGCCGCCGGCGCCGTCGGTCCCGAGCGGCCCTCTCGACGAGGCGCTCGTTGCCGACCTCGACCTGCTCTTCGGCGATGTCGGCCCGGCGATCGACCGCGCCGCGCTCGCACGCGTCGGAGCGTCGGGAGACGCGCGCGTGGCCTGGCTGCTCGCGGACCTGTTGCGCTTTCTGCAGGGTGGGGACAGCGCCGATCGCGTGGTCTCGGCCTTCGAGGCGCTAACAGCCACCGATGTGCCGAGGGGATTCGCCTGGCCGATCGTGACCAACTGGCTGATCGCCTGGGATCTGCCGGCGCCGCCCGGTTACGTGACCTGGAAGCGCCAGCCGTTCGAACTGGTCGAGCGCGGCTGGGCGCCGTTCTTCGAGGACGAGGACGCTGCGATCGACTGGCGCCTGGTCAGTTGGGGGGGCGTCCTGATCGACGACCGGCCCTTCGAGCAGATCAAGCTCCCCTGCCCCCAGGGCTGCATCCCCGCGCTCAATGACCCCGCGACCACCGGCGTCCGCGGCGGCTCCTGGTACGCGGACGTCGGCATCGTCTTCGGAGTCGTCGTCAACGGCGAGGCCCGTGCCTACCCCAGGCACATCATGGAAGTGCATGAGATGGTCAACGACACCCTCGGCGGCCGGCGCATCGGCATGCCCTATTGCACCCTCTGCGGTTCGGCACAGGCCTATTTCACCGACCGGCCTCCGCGTGGCTTCGCGACAATCGAGCTGCGCACGTCGGGGCTGCTCTCCCGATCCAACAAGGTGATGTTCGACTTCCACACCTACTCCGTCTTCGACACATTCACCGGCGTGGCGCTCTCGGGGCCGCTCCAGGACGAGCGCTTCGTCCTGGAGATGCTGCCCGTCGTCACCAGTACCTGGGGGGAATGGAAGGCGGCCTACCCCGACACGACGATCGTGGCGGCGGATGGCGGCATCGGCCGCAGCTACCCCCTCGACCCGCTCCGCGGGCGCGACGCTGCGGGACCCATCTTCCCCATCGGCGCCGTGGACCCGCGGCTCCCCGTGCAAGAACACGTGCTTGGGGTTGTCACGCCGGCAGGGGAGGCGCTTGCGTTCCCGGTCGCCCAGTCGCGAGCCGCGCTCCAGGCAGGCGACGCCGTGGTGCTGGCCGGGGTCCAGCTCGTCCTGGACGGCGGCGGACTTCGCGCCGAGTGGACCGACGGCCGCCCGTTGCCCAGTCACCAGGCGTATTGGTTCGCCTGGAGCCAGTTCCACCCGGACACCGTCGTCTGGACGCCGCTCTCCTGAGGCAGGCGGAGACTCGGGAGGAGGTCGTCGAGGTGCGGCCCGAGATCGACGATCCCGGTGTTCCGGTGGGCGTGATGAACCCTGTCTGTAACCCGTCTCAGACAGGAGAGGATGAGGGCGACTTCCAGACGCTGGGCTCGATGGACTGGAAGCACGTTGCGGGCGGACCGCTCTTCGCAGGAACAACGGGAGCTTGGCGCATCCCGGCGCGGATGCGTGCCCGCTGTGTCCGAGCGTAGCCTACAGCGCCACCGTCAGCTCGAAAGTTCGTCCTACAGTCAGCCAGCCCACGTGTCCACGGTCGCTCTACATGGAAGGCCAGGCGACGCCACGGGTTGAGCTGGTTTTGAGAGCTGCGGTTGGCGCTCACATCGGACGCCTCCCGGCTGCTCATCCACAGTTCTGTCGGGCGAATTCGGCGGGTGTCTGAGGGAGTTGGATGACGATGTCGGCCGGATCCTCTGTGCGAAGGTCAACGAGCGGCGGTGCTCCAGCAACCGGGGCGTCGGCGTCCCTGTCGTAAGCACCCAGAAAGCACCCGTCATGACGTTCGGCGTAGAGCAGGACCTCATAGAGACCATTCGGGACGACGACGCTGAATCTTCCCTGGGAGTCGGTCGTGTTTCCCGCGAGCACGCCATCCGCTGGTCGATGGAGCCGGACATGCACGCCTTCCAGGGGGTCGCCCGCTGGCCCGAGGATCGTGCCGCTCATGCGTCGGCAGAGTTCGGGCACGGTTCCTGGTAGCTGGATGGTGACATTGGTGACGCCGGCGTCGGTCACCGTAATCCTTGGGGGCCTTCCATAGATGGGAGGGCTGTCGTTCGTGCTGTACGCGCCCAGGTGGCACCAGTCGTAGTCCTCCGCGTAGAGCAGAACTTCGTAGTCGCCCTCGGGGACCAGGGCTTTGAATGTGCCATCCGGTCGGGTTCCGGCTCCCGCAATAAAGCCGCTGTCCGGGTTGTGCAGGCGGACATGGATACCCTGCTGTGGGTCGCCGAGGGGCAGCTGCACGATTCCCTCAACCCTTGGCTGCGTTGGCCTGATCCCTGCTCGATGAGACTCGAACAGTTCGTAGAAGGCGTCGATGGGGAGGTCGAATACCGTGTGGTAGGTGTCCCTCCAGTCCCGATCCAGAGGCCTCTGCCTGTAGAACTCCACTGGTGCTGCTTCGCCTGCCATTTCGATACTGAACAGGGTGGCGAGCGACGCCAGCGAGTAGTTCGCTCCCGCATTGTCGATGGACATGTCGCTTTCGATGGCCTCCAGCGTGTTGGCTGCCAGCCAGACGCCATTCGCCACGTCGTCGAGGTACCGGGGAAACGGATAGAGTCCGGTCATATCGTGGTAGACGGCTGCGGCGTGGTTCGCCATTCCCTCGCTCAACCATGCCGGACCGATCCGGTTCCTGATGGTGCCCCAGTTCCCTTCCGCATCGAGCGTGGCGAGGTACTCCTGGACGGCGTGGCTGTATTCGTGCGGCAACGCGGTTATGCAGAGTTCCTGTATGCCGATCGTCCGACCGCCGTAGCCTCCGCACCACACGGCTGAAGCGGCGTCGCCGAACTGGACCGTGAGGCCCGGCACGGCAACGCCGTGGCGCCGGACGAAGAACGCCACGACATCGTCGACATAGGCCCGCAGTTCCCGCTTCCGCTCCGGCGTGAACTCACCCTGGAAGTCGATGTGGGGCGGAGGCGTCAGTTGCCACCACTGCTTCGCCGAAGAGACCCTGAGCCAGTAGGGCCGGCCCCTCTCCAGCGTCTGCGGGGCGCTGCCGTTCGCTTTCCGCGTCTCGAGGAGGATGGCGTCTAGTTCAGCCAGGGCAACGGCGGCAGCGATGCCGTCGTCTCCGGCCCAGGTGACGAGATTCCAGCCGCGCCGCAGGTCCGCGAGGCCAGCCCGGAGGACGAGCGGCCGCTCCCACGGCACCGTCTCCTCGCCCTCCAGGAACAGCCACAGCCCCGTGCCGGGCGAAAGCGTCGCAAGGTCGCCGAATACAGTCTCGCCATCTTGATAGGCGAAGCGGTAGCGCTGCTCGTGCGCATCCCAGGCGTAAGCGGTCACCAGTTGGGGGATGGCCGCAAAGACCACGTCGACATCGGTCTCTTTGCCGGTCCAGCCGGCGAGGTTCCACCCGGGATGGAGCTCGGTCGTGACCGTGTCGCCCGCTGCCAGCGCGGTCTCCACCCCGGATACCAGCGCCCAGAGCAACGCCGCCGCAGTCAGGACACCCAGCAGATATCTGTATCTGCATGTTCCAAATAGCACTATGCCGCTAGGTTAACCCCGGTCGAAGCGAGTTCCCACACCTATGCCCGGTCCACAGGCGACAGCCCCACCGTCGGCTCGAAGGTTCGTCTACAGCCTCCTTGGTGAGCCCTTCGCTGGCGCCCGTGCGAGCGCACTTGGCTGCAGCAGGACCCCGCCGGGGGTTGGCGCCGGGAGAGGCGGGGCTCCCCGCCCGCCCGCTTCTGCGCCAACGTCACCAGCCCTTCGACCGCTGCCACTCGGCGCGGGATGTCCGCCTCGGACGGACGAATCGCCCGCACGGTCACTAGGTACTCGATTGCCCGCACCACCACCCAGCGCCACATCAGGGCCGTGTCGAACGGCGCCACCTGCCGGTATCCGCGCAGGTAGGCGAAGGCCGCCAGCGGTCGGAACAGGCGGGGGAGCACGCGCATTGCCGGACTCGGGTCCAGTGGCTCGCCCAGCCGCAAGTGGGTCACCGTCCGTGCCGCGTCCGCCTCGGGTGGCCCGGCCGCGCAGGACCCCCAGTCGATGACGACCCGCCGCCCTCCCCGCTCCAGCAAGATGTTCCCGGCGTGGAAGTCGCAGTGGCAGAACCGGTCCCCGCCTTCGAGCCCTTCGAGGGTTTCCCTGGCGAGCGCCGCCAGGTGCGGCGGAACCTCCACGCTCCCGATCCACTCCTGCGACCGCTCGTGCACGGTCGCGATCCCCTCCGGGGCGGGAAGCGCGTTCAGTTTCGCGTGGATCCTGCCCGTCTCCCACGACTCCCGCGCCAGGAGCCACGGCTTGCGCCCAACGAGGTCCAGCAGGTTCTCCCCGTGGATGCGCTCCATGAGGGTGCCTGCGCGGCCGCCGAGGCTCAGCGCCTCGCCGATGCGCGGCGCCGGGATGCCTCCCGCCAGCGCCGCCGGAATCGCGACCCGCTCTGGCTCGACGTTACCCTCGTACCCCTCCCGGAACAGCCGCAGGGCCTGACCGTCCTCCCACGCGAAGATCTCCGCCTCGTATCCCTCACCCAGCTTCTCCAGGCTGGCAAGGTCGACGTTCGCGCCTTCCGTCATCACGAATCCCTCCTCGTCTTGGCGAACACCGCAGCCGTGCCCCGCACGGCCGCCCTCACTTCGAGAGTTCGTGCCGTACCGCGAGGCCGGCGATGGCTACGACGAGGAAGGCGACCACGCTTGCGGGCACGCCGGAGTCCCGCTCGATACCGGGTCCGGCGTTCCCGGTGTCCGCAGCGACCGGGGCCCCGGCGCTGCGGGCGATGATGGTGAGGGTGGCCGTGGCGACGCGGTCTTTCACGCCGCCGCCCAGACCCTCGATGCCGCACGGCGCCACCCCGTCTTCGGGGTAGTCCCCGTCCGGACCGGCCCAGCAGGAGATTGCGACCAGCTCGTGGTCGCCTGCCGGCAGGTCCTCGGGCAGCACGAACGTCGCGGTGAAAGCGCCGTCGGGCGGCGTGCCGGAGGGGTCGATGTCGATGTGCTCGGCGACCCACAGCCCGGTGTCGGTGGTCCTGCCCAAATGGAGGAAGCCCGAGGCAGGGTCCACGCTCGTCACGCCGCCAATCGGCACGCTACCGATCGTGATGGTTGAGCTATAGATGAAGGACCCTTCCGTCTCCACCCGGAAACCGGACCCCTCAACCGTGATCGTCTCGCCCGGTTGCGCCTCGTCCACGCTCACGCGCAACTGGGCCGTCGGTTCCTCGCTGTCGCCCGCCCTGGCGGAGCCGGCCAGCAAGGCAAATGTCGCGGTCAGCAGCGCGGCCACGGCCAGCAGTGAAATCAGGGCGCGGCCGGCGCGCGTTGGTGGTCGCCTGCCCATAGCCTGCCCCCAATCTTGGTGGGTTGCAGCCTACCGCAGTCCCGGCCTAGCTCCCGCCTGCCGACCCCTGCGTCCAGATGTGGTCGATCCGCGTGCGGTGGATGAACCACTCGCCATCGACCTTCTTGTAGACGTCGTTGTAGACGCCGATCAGGCCCACCGGGTTGGGGTTGTCCCCCATCCCCAGGTCGAGCAGGAACCAGCTCCCGGTCGCGCTGTCCGGGCCCGTTAGCTCAACCCAGCCGTTCGTCGTCGCGTGCATGTACGAGAAGGGCTTGGTGCTGTGACTGGCGACCTCCTTGTACTGCTTCCGGATCTCGTCGCGACCGACCCAGTCGCCGTACGGCAGGTCGTCGCTGAACTCGCAGACGGCGTCCTCCGTGAAGATCATCGCCATGTCGTCCGTGCGGTGGCTGTCGAACAGATGCGAGTACAGCACCCGCAGCTGCTTGATCGCTTCGATCTCGAGATGCTCTTCGAGGGTTGGTGGCTTCACGCCCATGACAGATCGCTCCCTATCAGATGTGCTGCGCAGGATACCGTTGCGCGAGGCGCGCGGTGCGGGTTTAAGGGCGGAGCCACCGGCGCTCCGGCGGGAACGATTCCGGCGGTGGTCGCATACTCTCTTGCAGGCGGGTAGGGGAGTGAACCGGTGACCGTGCTCGTGTCGCGTCTCCTTGTTGCCACCGTGCTCGCCGTGTTTCTCGGAACAGCCGTCGCCTGCGACTCATCCGGGTCTTCCGGCGCCATCACCGGCGAGGTGCGCTTCGCCCGCGAGGTCGCGCTGCCGGAGGGCGCCGTCGTCACCGTCAGGCTGCTCGATACCTCGCTGGCCGACGCATCCGCCGTGGAGTTGGGCCGCGACGTGATCGAGAACGCCGACCGTCTGCCCGTCCGCTTCCGCATCGAGTACGACCGCGACCGCATCTCCGACCGCGCCGAGTACACGCTCAGCGCCGATGTCAGGCATGGCGACGACCTCCTCTACGTCAACGACACCGTCCACCCCGTCCTCACCCGGGGCGCTTCCCGCAACAGCGATGTCATGGTCGTCTCCACCAATCCCTTCGACACCTGCGTCGAACCCCTGCCGGGGGAGCTTCACTCCAGCTTCCGCGACGAAGATCCGCCCGAAGGGGCCGTACTCCACGTGCGCCTGGTGGATGTAACAGAACCGGACGACCCGGTCGTCGTTACGCAGGCCAGCAGGGGGGACCTCGACGGCTTCCCGATCAAGTTCGAGCTGCCCCACGAGGGCGTGCGGATCAGCCGCCACCACCGATACGAGCTGGAAGCCGAGATCGTGGTCGGCGACGAGGTGCTCTACCACATCCCCCGCGCCGAGTGGCGCCGCACCGTGCTCCCGCACTGCCCCAACGCCGACCTGCGGCTCGTCAACGACGTCTTCCCCGCCGACGAGTTCCCGGAGGAGTAGTCCGGTCCCTCAGGACCTGGCCGGCTCGAACGTGACGTGCAGTTCCCGCAGCCCCAGCATCCGGCCGGGGATGTGCCGGTAGTCGTTCTTCTCCTCGGCCAGACCGATCGACTCGAACTGGTCGAGCCAGCCGTGCACCGCAAGGTTCTGCTCCAGCCGCGAGAGGCCCGCGCCGGGACAGTTGCGCGGTCCCTGCGAGAACGTGAGGTGCCGCCCCGGATTGGGGCGCGCGAGGTCGATGCTGTCCGCACAGGGGAACGCCTCTTCGTCCCTGTTCCCGGCGCCATAGCGCACGTGCAGCAGCGAGCCCTTCGGGATCGTCACCCCCTGGAACTCGACATCCCGCGCTGTTACGCGGCTCGAGCTGCCCTGCGTGGGCGCATACACGCGCAGCGCCTCCTCCACGAAGAACCGCACCTTGCCGCGGTCGCGCTTCAGCTCCGCCCACACGTCCGGATTCTGGGCCAGCAGGAGCCACTCCGAGGTGAGCGCGAACTGCGTCGTCTCGTTGCCGCCGATGTGCATTCCGAACGTCACCGAAACGATCTCGGCGTCCGTCAGCTTGCGACCCTCGTATTCGACCTGCGTCAGGAACGTGAGCATGTCGTCCCCGGGGTGGCGGCGCTTCTCGTCCGCCTGCTCCTTCAGGTACCGCTGGAACTCCACGAGCGCCCGCGCGTTCTCAAGCTCCTCGGCGGGCGGGAGCTCGTCCTTGTGGTTGATGAAGTAGACGAAGCGCCGGACCTGGGCTTCCTCGAACGCCCTCAGCTTCGGCATGTCCTCGAGCGGCAGCCCCAGGATGGTCGTGATCACCCGCTGCGGGAGCGGCTGCGCGAACTCCTCGACCAGCTCCGCCTCGCTTCGCTCGTCCCAGCCCTGAAGCAGCAGATCGACCTGGGAACGGATCATGTCCTCGTGCTGGTCGGCCCCCACGGGCCCCACCCAGGGGTCGGTCAGCTGCAGGCGGTGCTGCTTGTGCGATTCCAGGTCCGGACGCAGTGACTTCCGCGTATCGCCCGGTGTGCCGTAGCCGGTCTCGCGGAAGATCTCCGTAGCCTCGTCGCTCGCCTGCCGCAAGTCCGCGGGCGGAAACGTCTCGGGGTCGCGGATGATGCGCGAGATGTCCTCGTACTTGGTGATCACATAGGCGTCTGTGCCGGGAAACTTCCCGCCTTCGGGAATCTTCAGCACCGGCGACTGCTCGTGCAGCAGGGAGTACGCCTCGTACCAGTGCTCCTGCGACCCGGGGGCGAACAGGTCAACCTCGCCCACCTGCATCGGGCAGGCCATCTCGGCGTTCAACATCCTCTGGTCGTGTGTCGATGGTGCGGACATGGCGCAGGCCCCTTTTCGCGCGTTGCTGCCGGGTCCGGCAGCCAGCAGTGCGTGGGCCCATTCTACGCCCGTGCAGCCCGCCCTTACGGAACGCTGAGGGTCGACCGCGTACCATTGATCGTGAACCACGCACACACCGAGAGGCACACACCAATGTCCCTGTTCTTCCGCAAGAAGGCCGAGCTCCCCACGGCGAACGACGCCCTTCCGGGCCGCTCCGAGCGTATGCCCGTACCGGCTCAGCACTTCGTCAACGGCCGGCCCCTCGATGAGCCGTTCCCCGAGGGCCTGGAGCGAGCGGTCTTCGGGCTTGGCTGCTTCTGGGGCGCCGAGCGCATCTTCTGGCAGCTCCCCGGCGTCTACAGCACCGCCGTCGGCTACGCCGCCGGCATGACCCCCAACCCCACCTACCACGAGGTCTGCAGCGGCCGCACCGGCCACAACGAGGTCGTGCTCGTCGTCTTCGACCCCGCCCAGATCAGCTACGCCGACATCCTCCGCGCCTTCTGGGAGGGCCACGACCCCACCCAGGGCATGCGCCAGGGCAACGACGTCGGCACGCAGTACCGCTCCGGCATCTACGTCTACAACGAGGCCCAGCGCGAGGCCGCCGAGCAGAGCCGCGACCAGTACCAGCAGGCGCTCACCGCCGCCCGCTACGGCCCCATCACGACCGAGATCATCGACGCGCCCGAGTTCTTCTACGCCGAGGACTACCACCAGCAGTACCTCGCCAAGAACCCCAACGGCTACTGCGGCATCGGCGGGACCGGCGTCGGCTGCCCGGTTGGAGTCGTGCAGGCCGTCGACGGGGACCGTTGAGCGGGGGTGCGTCCGCACCGCAACGAAACGCCGAGGCGACGGCCCGCCTCCGCGCCCTCGTCGAGCGACTCGACGAGGCGGATCTGCAACGCTCGCTGGGCGGTGGCTGGACGGTCGCGTTCGCCCTCGCGCACCTGGCCTTCTGGGATACCCGCCAGCACTTCGCCCTGCAGGTCTATGCACATGGCGAGGGTTTTCCCGCGGAAGACAAGACGGTGAACGACACCCTCGTGTCCCTCGCGTCGGTCATCCGCCCCGACACGGTTGGGCCCGAAGCAGTGCGCGCCGCCGAACTCGTGGATGCCACGCTGGCAGGTCTGTCGGCGGCCCGGCGCGACTCGCTCGTCGCCGAGGGACTCGGTTTCGCGGTCGAACGCTGGCAGCACCGCCACGACCACATCGCCCAGATCGAAGCCGTGCTCCCCTGACGCGAATCGCGTAGCCCCCTCCCGCGCCCGCCCCCGAGCGGCTGCGCGCATTCGATGCCACAATCCCACTTGTGCGGCGTCGCCCCGACGCCCCTTCACCCCGACCACACCGAGGACGAAGCATGAGTGACATCCGTATCGAGTCAGACACGATGGGAACCGTGGAGGTCCCCGCCGACCGCTACTGGGGCGCCCAGACCCAGCGCTCCCTGCAGAACTTCAAGATTGGCGGCGAGCGCATGCCCCGCCCCATCCTCCGCGCCCTCGGCATCGTCAAGCACGCATCCGCGAGCGCCAACGAGAAGCTGGGCAAGCTCGATGCCCAACTCGCCGGCGCCATCCGCTCCGCCGGCCAGCAGGTCATCGACGGCGATCTCGACGATCACTTCCCCCTCGTCGTCTGGCAAACGGGCTCGGGCACCCAGTCCAACATGAACGCCAACGAGGTCATCTCCAACCGCGCCATTGAGCTCCTCGGCGGCGAGATCGGTTCCAAGTCCCCCGTTCACCCCAACGACCACGTCAACATGTCCCAGTCCTCCAACGATGTCTTCCCCGGCGCCATGGCCGTCGCCACCGCCGAGCAGACCGTGCACCACCTCATCCCCGGCCTCCGCCACCTCCACGATGCCCTCCAGGCGAAGGCCGATGCCTGGTCCGAGGTCGTCAAGATTGGCCGCACCCACTTCATGGACGCCGTCCCCCTCACCCTGGGCCAGGAGTTCAGCGGCTACGTCCAGCAGGTCGCCTACGGCATCGCCCGCGCCGAGCAGACCCTCCCCCGTCTCTACGAGCTGGCCCTCGGCGGCACCGCTGTCGGCACCGGCATCAACTCGCACCCCGAGTACGCCGAGCGCGTCGCGGACGAGATCGCCACGCTAACCGGCCTCCCCTTCGTCACCGCGCCGAACAAGTTCGAGGCCCTCGCCGCCCACGACGCCCAGGTCGAGCTGGCCGGCGTCCTCAACACCATCGCCGTCTCCCTCATGAAGATCGGGAACGACGTGCGCATGCTCGGCTCCGGCCCCCGCGCCGGCCTCGGCGAGCTCATGCTCCCCGCCAACGAGCCCGGCTCCTCGATCATGCCCGGCAAGGTCAACCCCACGCAGTCGGAAGCCCTGACGATGGTCTGCGCCCAGGTCATGGGCAATGCCGTCTCGGTCTCCGTTGCCGGCGCCACCGGCCACTTCGAGCTCAACGTCTTCAAGCCCGTCATCGCCTTCAACAACCTCCAGAGCATCAAGCTGCTCGGCGACGCCGCCGTCTCCTTCACCGACAACTGCATCGCCGGCGCCGAGCCCAACCTGGAGCGCGTCGACGAACTGATGCGGTCCTCCCTCATGCTCGTGACCGCCCTCAACCCCCACATCGGCTACGACAACGCAGCCGCCATCGCCAAGAAGGCCCACGCCGACAACAGCACCCTGCTCGAAGCCGGCCTCGCCCTCGGCCTCCTCACCGAGGAGCAGTTCGCCGAGTGGGTCCGCCCCGAGGAGATGACCCGCCCCTGAGGCGGGCCTTCGCAGACGTGACGTCTCTCCCCCGAGCGCTGCTGCTGGACCTCGACGACACGATCCTCGACGCCCACCGCAACCCCGACGAGGCCTGGGTCCGCGTCTGCCGGGAGTTTGCCGGACGGGTCGGCGCCCCCTCGCCCGAAGCCCTTCATGCCGCTGTCCTCGAGTCGCGCGACTGGATATGGGGCGATCCCGAGCGCTCGCGTCGAGCCCGCCTCAACATGACGGGGACACGTCGAGAAATCGTGCGGCGGGCCCTTCGCCGCCTGGAGGTCTCCTATTCGCCGGCCGCGGAGGCAATGGCCGACCGTTTCACGGCCCTCCGCCATGAGGCGATACGGCTCTTCCCGGACGCCACGGATACGCTTCGGCGTCTGAAGGACGCAGGCGTCCGCCTGGGGCTGCTCACCAACGGGAACGCTGCCTCCCAGCGCGGCAAGGTCGCCCGCTTCGGCCTCGAACCCTTCTTCGATCACATCCAGATCGAGGAGGAGTTCGGGGTTGGAAAGCCGGATGTCCGCGCGTTCCGCAACGCCCTCGCCGCGCTCGACGCCGAGCCCGCCGAAGCTTGGATGGTGGGCGACAATCTCGAAGCCGACATCCTCGGCGCGCAGCAGGTCGGCATTCACGCCGTCTGGATGGATGCCGGCGAAGCGGGCCTCCCCGAGGGCTCAACCATCCGCCCCGACAGGATTGTCCACTCCCTGTCCGAGCTGTTGAGCTGACGCTTTGGGGTCTCAGCCGCCGGCTGCGCCCTCTGCGGCCGGGATGGGGTGCTCGGCGAGCCAGACGACAACGGTGGCGACGTTCGCCGTGGACCGCTTTGGGCAGAGGCATCGCTTGAGCGATCATAGGTGCGCGGGAGCGCCATTGAGAACGATCGAGTTCGGCTACATCCACGCCTTCCGGGGCGCCTTCCTCAAGGGTCTCCGCGAAGGCCGCGACCTCGACACGTTCCTCATGGGGCTCGCCACGGGCGTCCCCACCGCCGCCGTTGTCGCCTGGGTCGCCAACTCCCGCGGCGATGAGGCCATCTTCACCTATCTCTGCGTGGGCGTGGTCCTGTTCGGCGTCTGGAACGGCGCTGCCTTCCGCACCGGCTTCTCCCTCCAGACCGAATTCTTCGTGGGCACCCTCGGACCCAGCCTCCTCACCCGCACCCCCCTCTTCGTCATCCTCGCCGGGCGCGTGGCCTCGGACCTCGTCCTTGGGCTGGTCGCCGCCGTTGGTGGCGTCCTCACGATCGTCGCCATCGCCGACGTGCCCCTGCGCGTCGAGAGCGTGCCCCTGTTCGCTCTCTCGGCCGTCTTCGGCTACGTGACCCTGCTCTGCCTCGGCCTCGTCCTCTCGCCGCTGATGGTCCTCTCGCGGGAGCGCAGCGGCTTCACCAACGCCGTCCGCCCCTTCGCCGCCGTCATCAGCGGCTTCACCTTCGCCGCCCCGGTGCTCCCCCTCGGTCTCGAGGTGTTCACCTGGTTCTGGCCGACTGCCTGGGCGATGCGCGCCGTCGACGGCTCCATCCGCGGAGCTGGCTCCGCGGAGATCGTTGGTCAGCTGGCCCTCGGCCTGCTCCTCATGGTCTTCTTTTTCGGGGTCGCCCAGGCTCTCCTCCGGCTCGTCGAACGCAAAGTCCGCCTCTCGGGCGATCTGGCGCTGTAGCGATGTTGAACGCCGTTCGCAGCTTCGCTCTCCAGTCGTACCTCTCCTACCGGGGACTGTTCCTCTGGCTCACCCCCGTGAGCTATACCTCCAACATCCTCCTCCGCCCCGTCCTCGCCGTGATGATGTTCGGCTTCCTCGCCCAGTACGCCCTCGACGAGGAGACCGCCCGCGCCTACGCCGTCGGCCTGGCCGGCTATTCGGTGGGACGCATCATCGCGGGCGGTGTGATGCAGTCCCTCTACCGCGACGCCGCCTTCGGGACCCTCGCCGCCGTCTACGCCTCGCCCGTGAACCGCGCCACGCTCTACTTCAGCCGCTGCATCCTGCACGTCCCCAACGCCGCCCTCGTCGCCTTGAGCGTGCTCGGTTCGGCGGCTCTCTTCCTCGGGCTCGGGTTCGAGCAGGTCGACTGGGGCGGACTCATCGCCGCCTTCGCCGTCATGACGTTCTCGACGATGCTCTTCTCCCTCTTCGTCGCAACCCTCATCCTGCTCTCGGGCACAGGCTGGGCGAACTGGATCATCATCCTCGATGGCCTCCTCCTCAGCCTCACCGGCGTCATCATCCCCACCGCCGAGCTCCCCGCCGTCCTCTTCGAGCTCGGCCAGATCCTGCCCGTTACCCACGGGCTCGATGGCCTCCGTGTGGCCTTCGCCGGTGGCTCCGGCTACTGGCCCGACCTCGCCCGCGAAGCGGCCCTCGGGATCGGCTACGGCGTTGTCGGCCTGCTGCTCTTCCGGATCGCCGAGGTCCAGGCCAAGCGGCGCGGCGTGCTCGCGAGGGTGGGGTAGGAGGCCATATGGACAGCGGTTTCGCCATCGAGTGTGAGGACCTGCGGCGCGTGTTCCGCTCCCGCCGGCTCACCGGCCAGCGCGAGGAGGTTGTCGCCCTCGACTCGCTCAGCCTGCAGGTGCACCCCGGCGAGGTCTACGGCGTTCTGGGCCCGAACGGCGCCGGTAAGACGACCGCCATCCGCATCTTCTCGACCCTCCTTATCCCCACCGCCGGCGCCGCCCGCGTCATGGGCCACGACGTCGTCGGAGCGGCGGGGGACGTGCGCCGCCGCATCGGCCTCATCCTGGGCGGCGAGCGCGGCCTCTATGAGCGCCTCACCGGCCGCCAGAACATCGAGTACTTCGCCTCCCTCTACCTGATGAACCCGAGGCAAGGAGCTGAGCGGGCCGATGCCGTGCTGGAGGAGGTGGGGCTCACCCACGCCCGCGACCGCAAGGTTGAGCAGTATTCGCGTGGCATGCGCCAGCGCCTCCACGTCGCTCGCGGCCTCCTCCCCGACCCGGACGTCATCTTCATGGACGAACCCACCATCGGCCTCGACCCCGAGGCCGCCCAGGACTTCCGCCGCCTCGTCCCCGAGCTGCGCGATCGCGGCAAGACCATCCTGCTCACCACCCACTACATGCTCGAAGCCGACCTCCTTTGCGAGCGCATCGCCGTCATCGACCACGGCCGGCTCGTCGCCCTCGACACGCCCGAGGGTCTGAAGCAGCGCTTCGGCCAGGGGCAGGTCACCGAGGCCACCCTCCGCCACGCCGACCCCGACCTCGCCGAGCGCCTGCGCGCCCTGCGCGGGGTGAACGCGGTTGAGTCAGAGATGGAGGGCGCCGCCCAGCGCCTCCGCCTCTACTCCGATGTCGGTCGCGACGTCGCCTCCGCCCTCCGCAACATGGCGGGCGCGGATACGATCCAGGGTGTCGTTACCCGCGAACCCACGCTGGAAGAGGCCTACCTGAGCCTGATTCGGGAGACCGCCGGAAACTGAGCCTTCGGGCAGGGCGCCCCCGCTGGACTGGCGCACCCGCCCGTGGGTCAATGGATCGCTCGGAGGTCCCGCATGGACGACACGAACGCCTCCACCTACGGCGACCGCATCGCCGAGGTCTACGACGAGATTCACGAGCATCTGGGCGCGCCCGAGGTCGTCGACCCCATGGTCGACGTGCTTGCCGGCCTCGCCGGCGACGGCCTTGCCCTCGAGCTCGGCATCGGCACCGGCCGCATCGCCCTGCCGCTCGCCGAGCGCGGCGTCGAGGTCCACGGCCTCGATGCCTCCGAGGCCATGGTCGCGAAGCTCCGTGAGAAGCCCGGCGGCGACGCCATCCCCGTCACCATGAGCGACTTCGAGGCGTTCGAGGTCGAGGGGCGCTACTCCCTCATCTACATCGTCTTTAACACCTTCTTCGGTCTCCCTTCGCAGGAGGCCCAGATCAACTGCTTCCGCAACGTCCTCCGCCACCTCGACGACGACGGCGTGTTCCTCGTGGAGGTCTTCGTGCCCGACATGACCCGCTTCGACCGCGGCCAGCGAATCTCCGCCGGCATCGTCGAGAACGACCGCCTCTCCATCAACCTCGACAGCCACGACATCGCCACCCAGACCGTAGTCTCGTCGCACCTCTACATAACGCCGGAAGGCGTCCGCATGTACCCCGTCAACATCCGCTACGCCTGGCCCTCCGAGCTCGACCTCATGGCCCAGCTCGCCGGCATGAAGCTCCGGGACCGCTGGGCCGATTGGCGTCGCAACCCCTTCACCTCCGCCAGCACCGGCCACGTCTCCGTCTACGAGCGCGCCTGAGGCGCCGCCCCCGCAGGAGTAGTGCCAACCGCGATGGCCGCCACCGAGCGACAGGTAACGGCGAACGGACTCTCCCTCTGGACCGCCACCCAGGGCGCCGGACCCCCGGTCGTGCTCTGTCACGGCGGTCCGGGACTGTACGACTACCTTGAGCCCGTGGCGGACATGATCGACGGCCTTGCCACCGTGCACCGCTACGACCAGCGCGGTTGCGGCCGTTCCGAAGACCGGCCCCCAAACGACGTCGTCACCTTCGTCGAGGACCTCGATGCCCTCCGTGAGCATTGGGGCTACGAAGCGTGGACTGTCATCGGCCACTCCTGGGGCGCGACCCTCGCCCTCCTGTACGCCATCCAGTATCCGAACCGCACTCAGCGGCTGGTCTACATGTCCGGTACGGGCATCGACCCGGCCTGGCACCAGGAATACCGCCGCAACCGGGAGGCGAAGTTGCCGCCCCCCGAACGTGACCGCCTCCGCCACCTCGAACAACAGCGAAGCACGGCGACCGGTGCGGATCTCGACGCCATCAACGCCGAGCGCGCGATCCTCCTCGAAGCAACCGAGTACAACGACCCGACCGTCCTCGCCGAGCTCCCCCGCTACGACCGCTTCCCCGTCAACTACCCCTTGAACGCTGCCCTCAACGCCGAGCTGAGCCGCATGGAGGAAGCCGGCGAGCTTCCCGACCAGGTCGCCCGCATCGCGGTCCCCACGCTGGTGCTCGACGGCGAGGCCGATCCGCGGCCACGGTGGCCCCGCGCCCGGATCGCGGACCTGATCCCGGATAGCCGCCACGTCACCATCGCCCGCGCCGGCCACGACCTCTGGGTCGAGCAGCCCGACGCCACTGCCGGCGCCCTGAGCGACTTCCTGCGCGATACGGGCTAGGTGCTGGGTCCGGGTTGTGTCCGGTCCCTTACACGTCCTCGCCAGGTGGCGTAAGGAACGTGCAGGCCGGTCCGGGTGAGCGGCTCAGCTTGAGGTCCAGCGTGACCAGTGGGCAATCGAGCGCCTCCGCGAGCGCAACGTACCAGGCGTCGTAGCTGCTCAGGTTGTTGCGCAACTCCCAGACTCGCTCGGCAAAGGGGTTGAAGGAGTAGAGCGCCATGGAGACCTCTCCAAGCCTCACGTGGGCATTGGCAGCTTCCGCCGTCGTGAGCGCTCCGCGCTGTTCAAGCCGCCGTAGAACGTTGCTTGCCTCCGCCGGCACGATCTCCGGTCCAGCCAGCAATTCGCTGGCCAGCACCCTCTCGCTCCAGAGGCCGTCCGCATCTCGGCCGACCAGTGTCGCGACAAGCGCGGATGCATCGACAACGACGGTCACTTTCGATCCGCGTGTAGAGCCTCAAGGATATCCGCCGCAGTCACGGAGTTGGTCATGGTCGCTTTCTGTGCTCGGACCTCTTCCAGCCACTCGTCGATGGACGGCTGCGAGGCGAGCCGCTCCAGTTCCTCGCAAAGGTACTCCTGCATCGACTGCCGGTTGCGAGCCGCACGCAGCGCCAGCGCATCGCGGACGTCCTCGGGCACGTTCCTGATGGTGATCTTTACTGTCATGCCAGCATTGTGCCAGCAGTGCCAGCATTTTGCCAGCGCTCCGGCTACTCCCCCACGTCCTCCCAGGGAGCCCTGGCCAGCTTCGGATGACGCGCGGCAATCTCCCCGCCCAGGGCATCCAGCTCCCCTTCCGACAACTCCGCCTGCGCCAACTCGAACAGATCGCGTTCCTCCCAGCGGATGTGGTCGTGTAGCGTGACGCCGAACTCGCGCAGCGCCTCCCGCCGACCGGCGGGGCTGGGGGCGTCCCGCATGCGCGCAACCAGCCCGTACATCGACAGGTGCTCCCGGTGCAGCCGCTGGATCTGCGGGTCCTCGACCGGACGGTGGCGGATGAGCCGCGCCAGCAGGCACTCGCTCTCGGTGTGAAAGTGCGGCAGCAACCCCCGCGACCAGAACCGCAAGAGCTGCGAGTACAGCCGCTCGACTTCCGCCTCGCTGGCGCCCGGAAGCTCGCGCTCGATCCGCAGGGCGAACACCAGCCCGTGGTGGTGCTCTTCCGAGAGCGGGGCCAGTCTCGGATCTCGTCGCATGCTTCCAGCATAGAGCGCCCTGCATCCCCAACGAGCCGCGCTGCTACCATCGGGCGAGCACGCCGCGACCGCGCCGTCGCCCGTGGGAGGCCCCCGTTCTAAACCGCCTGCCGGGATCCCAGTACGTCGCCGATCCCAGCCGACTCTTCTACGGCTGGTGGATCGTCGGCGCCGGCGTGGTCATCAATGCCCTCATTGGCGCCTTCGTGATGCAGGCCTACGGCGCCTACGTCGCCGTCTTCAAGACGGAGTTCGGTTGGAGCAGCACGATGCTCTCGCTGGGCTACTCCACCATCCAGGGCACGAACGGCGCCGTCGGCCCCGGCCAGGGCTGGCTCACCGATCGCTTCGGCCCGCGTGCCGTCATCCGCGTCGGCCTCGTCCTCCTGGCCGGCGGGCTCATGATCTTCAGCCAGATCACGGCCCTGGCCCACCTTTTCCCCGCGCTCTTCGTCGTCGCCGTTGGCATGAGCCTGGGCGGGTTCCTCTCCGTGATGGTCGCGATCGTCAACTGGTTCGAGCGCTACCGCGCGACGGCTATCAGCTTCATTACCGGCGGATTCGCCGTCGGCGGCGTGATCGTCTACCTCGTCGTCCTCGCCATCGAAGCGTTCGGCTGGCGCACCACGGCCTTCAGTTCGGCCCTCATCATCCTCGCCCTCGGCTTCCCCGCCGCCCAGCTCATCCGCACCCGCCCGGAGGACTACGGCGCCCGCGTCGATGGCGACCCGGCCCCCGAGCCCCCCGCCGCCTCGGCCACCGGCGCCGTCGCTGAGATCGCCCAGGACACCGGTTTCACCGTCCGCGAGGCGCTGCGCACGCGCCAGTTCTGGTTCATCTCCCTCGGGCACGGGTCCGCGCTGCTCGTTGTCTCCGCCGTCATGGTGCACCTCTTCACCCACCTCACTGAGAGCCTCGACTACTCCCTCACCCAGGCGGGCGCTATCAACATCGTCATTCCCATCGCCCAAGTGGTGGGCACGATCGCCGGGGGGATACTGGGTGACCGCGTGAACAAGCGCGCCCTCGGAGCCGGTGCGATGCTGACGGCCGGCTGCGCCCTCCTCGTCCTCGTCTTCGCGAACTCGCTCGGGATGATCTTCGTCTTCGCCCTCGCCCATGGCGCCGCCTGGGGCGTCCGCGGACCCGTCCTCCTCGCCCTTCGCGCCGACTACTTCGGCCGCCGCGACTTCGGCAAGATCATGGGCCTCTCCCAGCTCGTGATGACCTCCGGAATGATGAGCGGCCCCATCTTCGCCGGGTTGATGCGTGACATCACCGGCGGCTTCGAGACCGGTTTCGTCGTGCTCAGCATCCTCTCCCTCCTGGGCGCCCTCCTGATCGTGTTCGCATCGAAGCCCACCCGACCCCTCGCCGCCGTCCACTGAGCCGTACAATCGCGCCCCCTGGAGGCCCCATGACCAGCACCGATGGCCCCGACCCCGGCGTCGCCCAGTTCGCCGTCAGCGCCAGCGACATGCCCCGCGCCGCCCAGCTCTACGTCGACGTCATCGGCTGCCTCAAGGCCGGCGGCCTCCTCATCTGGGGCGACTTCCTCGCCACCCTCCAGAAGGTGCCCGACCCCGCTGCCTCCCTCTGGTGGCTCATCGACCGCCAGGACTTCGTCCAGCTCGAGGTCTGGGGCTACACCCGCCCTGTCCCCCGTCCCCTCCCCCTCGACTGGCGCCCCAGCGACATCGGCTACACCCGTATGTCCTTCCACGTCGACGACTTCGACGCCGTCGTCGCCCGCATCCCCACCGTCGGCGCCTCCACTATCACCGACCCCCAGGGCCCCGCCGGCGACCGCCGCGTCTGCCTGCGCGACCAGGACGGCTTCATCATCGAAGTCATGGAGCGCGACGCCCTGACCGATGTGCGTCCCGCCCGCTGGCCCGAGGCCGGTTGCGCCATCCGCGCCGTCAGCCTCTCCGTCCCCGACCTCGACAAGGCGAGACGCTTCTGGGTCGAAACCCTCTCCCTCGAAGTCGTCGACCCCAACCTCCTGCACACCCCCGACATGGAGGCGCTCTGGGGCCTCCCCGGCGCGAAGAGCGAGACCCTCCTCCTGCGCGCCGGCGACCAGCTCATCGAGCTCCAGCAGTACTCCGACCCCGCTCCCCGTCCCCGCCCCCTCGGCTACCTCCTCAGCGACGTCGGCATCCTCAACATCGCCCTCGGCTACCGCACGCGCCCGGCCTTCACCGAGGCCTTCACCCGCCTCATCGACAACGGCTACACGGCCAACGTCGAACCCAACACCGAGGGCCCCTTCACCTCCTCCTACGTGAACGACGACCAGGGCTTCTCCCTCGAGATGTTTCACTGCGCCGAGGAGATCGACCAGTATCTCGGATTCATGCCCGAGGGCACCTGGCGCTCCGCCACCGGACGCCCGCCCCGCTAGGTAGCTAGCCCCGGGTTGCTCATGGCTGGCTGTTCGCTCGTTCAGGTGAGTGCGAAGCCCGGCGGGAGAGAATCTCCTTGGCCCAGTCAGGCGTGCGAACGGCATCTTCGGGAAGTGCCAAAATCTCGCGTTGGATGTCCTCAGCCAATTTCTCATAGAAATCGATGAATCGATCCCATGTGAGATCAATCTCGCTGGCAATTTCTGCGACTTCTGGCTTCCACAACAGAGATATTTCTTCCAGATCATCGGAGCGGTAGTGATAGAAGAATCGCAAGAATCCCAACACAACCCAGACAAAGGCCATCGCCGTGGAGGCCATTGTACGAGGGGCATGATGTCCTCCATAGGACAGTGCCTCAGCGCTGTCTCCCAGCGGATAGACGCTCGTGACGGAGGAGGCGGCGTTCGCGTGCGTCATCTTTGAGAGGTGCGCATACCACTTGCGCAACTCCTCTGGAGCGCCAATGCGCTTCCGAACTTCCACGGGCCGATACGCCTTGTCGTTCAGCCAGCGCTCCGCGTGCTCGGGCTGGTCCAGGAACAGAATCGCGAGATTGGTGGTCTCCACCGCTGCCCGGAGGTGGTGCAGTGCCGCCCCGAGCAATCCGTGGCTTAGCGCGATGTAACCGGCGAACGACTCGTTGAAGAGCCGGTTGCACAGCCTGATAAGCGCCTCATCCGGAGCGTTCAGCTCGCGGCCCCGGGCTTTGGCGTCGATGAGTCGCTGGGCCGTGTTGGGGAGCATCCCCAACACATAGCTATGAAGGGCCCGAACGCCTTCAAACTCACTCGCGGTACGGCTGGGCAGATTCTCGGTGAATTCGAGCGCTTGGTCGAACATGGAGACCGGTGCCTCATGACCGGCATGCTCGCCACCGGGGTGAGTCTCGGTCTGGGCGTCGCCCTGCTGCGTAAGGATCGTGCGAGCCAGACGTGTCACCGCCCGCAAGGCGGAGATGCCAAACACGCCCGCAATGACTAAGACGAGCCAGCGATGCATGCGTGAAACTCTATTCGATCCCAGAGCCCTAGGCTCGATGGCAGCACCTTGAGGACGCCCGCCCCGCTAGGTAAACGGCCCCGCGAACCAGTCCGCGATTGCCTCCACCGCCTCCACCGCGGTGAAGCTGTCGAGCCACTTGCCCCCGTGCAGGGCGTACTCCTGGAACACCTTCAGGGCCGTCAGCGGGATCAGCGCCAGGACGATGTTGCGCTTCGAGAACTCGAAGTCCGGGCGCCAGTGCGGCAGGCTGGCCACGAACAGGAACCACACCTCGAACACGTTTGGCACCGCCAGCAGCACGTACCGCTCCTCCGTGAACTCGAAGATTACGAACCCCACTAGCCGCAACGCGAACAGCGCAACCGCCACATTCCGCGCCGGTCCCCCCCAGCGCCACGCCACCACCAGGAACGCCACCATGTAGACCTGGTCGAGCCACTTGTCGAACGCCTGGTAGTTGCTCACCCCGCCCAGGTCGAGCAGGTTCCGCAGGAACAGGTCGCTCAGGTCGATCAGGATCGCTGCCCAGCCCCCGACGAACGCCCACTTCAGTACCGCCAGCGAGCCCACGACCCGCACGATCGCGATGATCAGCTCTTCCAGGGACATGCTCGCCCCCCGCCTTCGCAACCCTTCCCGGCTGCTGCCAGGCGCCCGCCTATACTACGGTCGCGGCCTTTCCGTTCGCAGGGAGTGTGATGAAGACCGAAGCCGGCAACCTCCTCGCCGACGTCGACGCCCAGTTCGAGCGTGCCGCTGTCTACAGCCACCACCCCCGCGGCCTCCTCGACCAGGTCAAGATGTGCAACGTCGTCCACCGCATGAGCTTCCCCGTGCGCGACGACGACGGCTCCATCCGCACCGTCGAGGCCTATCGCGCCGAGCACAGCTTCCACCGCCTCCCCACCAAGGGCGGCATCCGTTTCAGCCCGGATGTCACTGAGGATGAGGTCTGCGCTCTCGCCAGCCTCATGACCTACAAGTGCGCCATCGTCGAGGCCCCCTTTGGCGGCGCCAAGGGCGGCGTCTGCATCGACCCCCGCAAGGAGAGCGAGGGCTTCCTTGAGCGTGCCACCCGCCGCTACGTCGCCGAGCTCAACCGCAAGAACATGATCGGCCCCGCTGTCGACGTCCCCGCCCCCGACTACGGCACCGGCGAGCGCGAGATGGCCTGGATCGTCGATACCTACACCGCCCTCAACCCCAGCCAGCTCAATCCCTTCGCCTGCGTCACCGGCAAGCCCATCTCCCTCCACGGCATCTCCGGCCGCACCGAGGCCACGGGCCGCGGCGTCGCCATCGGCATCGCCGAGGCGACCGCCTCCGCCGAGGACATGGAGGCCGTCGGCCTCACCCCCGGCATCGAAGGCAAGCGCGTCATCGTCCAGGGACTGGGGAAGGTCGGCTTCCACGCCGCCCGGCTCCTGCGCGAGGCAGGCGCCCGCATCGTCGCCATCGCCGAGTACGACGGCGGTATCGCCTCCGACGTCGGCATCGATGTCGAAGCCGTCCAGCAGCACCGCGCCGAGACGGGCTCCATCCGCGGCGCCCCTGGAACCCGCACCATCGAGCGGCCCGGCCCCGTCCTCGAGATGGAGTGCGACATCCTCGTGCCCGCCGCCCTCGAGAACCAGATCACCGCCGACAACGCCAACCGCATCAAGGCCCGCGTCGTCGCCGAGGCCGCCAACGGCCCTGTCGACAGCGTAGGCGACGCCATCCTCCGCGAGCGCGGCATCCTCGTCATCCCCGATCTCTTCCTCAACGCCGGCGGCGTCACCGTCTCCTACTTCGAGTGGCTCAAGAACATCCAGCACGTCTCCCCCGAGCGCCTCACCAGCCGCTACCAGGAGGTCGCCACCACCCGCGTCGTGAAGGCGCTCGAAGGCGCCACCGGCGCCCACCTCAGCGACCAGGACTTCATGAAGGCCGTGAAAGGCCCGGACGAGATCGACCTGGTCGAGGCCGCCCTCACCGACACGATCATCCACGCCTACCGCTCCGTCCACGAGACCTGGAAGTCGCGCTCCATGCCCGACCTGCGCGTCGCCGCCTACACCCTCGCCATCAACCGCGTCGCCCAGTCCTACGCCGTCCAGGGCATCTTTCCCTAGGAGTCCGTGCCGTGATCACCTTCGACGACATCTACCACGTCGGCATCATCGTCCCGGACATGGAGGCGGCCATGGACGAGCTTGGCCGCCGCTTCAACGTCGGCTGGCGCGACCCCTCCACCGCCACCGTCCGCGTCCGCGACCACGCCGGCGACCGCATCCTCTCCCCCCGCGTCACCTTCTGCGACAACAGCACCCCCATCGCCCTCGAGCTCATAGAGGCGCTTCCCGGCACCGTCTGGTCCGTGACCGGACGCTCCCAGCTCCACCACTTCGGCCTCTACGTCGATAGCGTCCAGGCCGCCATCGACGAGCTTGGCCCCGGCATGGAACTCGAAATGGCCGGCCTCGACCGCGACGGCATGCTCGCCGGCTTCTGCTACGTCACCGACGACCTCGGCGTGCGCATGGAGCTGGTCGCCCGTGGCGGCCTGCCGCCCCTCGACGACTGATGGCCTCGCTCCGACGCCTCTGGCCCATCCTCGCCCTCCCCGCCGCCCTCGCGATTCCGTGCGGTGGCGGCGCGGCCCCCCCCCACCCCCCCCCCCCTCCCCCCACCCCCCCCCCCCCCCCCACCCCCCCCCCCCCCCCCCCCCCCCCCCCCCGCCCCCCCTCCCCCTGCCCCGCCCGCCCCCCCTTCCGCCGCCGCCCCCAGCGCCCCCGCCTGGTGGGAGTCCCCGACGCCCTCCCCCACGCCCGACCTCCCCGAGTCCCGCGTCTGGAACATGCGCGTCGAGGCCCTCTCCGGGTCCGAGGTCGCCGCCACCTTCGACTATCACCTCGACCTCGCCCCCGAGGCCAACGTCTTCGTCCACATGGGCCTTCTGCCCAACATCAACCTCATCCTGCTCGACGCGGCGGGCGAGACCATCGAGGGAACCGCGGGCGAGCTCGACCCCACCGAGTTCGGCGACGACACCGTCGGCGGTCAGGCCACCTTCATCTTCGCCACGACACGCTTCGATGAGGTGGCCGCGGTGGACGTCTGTATCCGCGTGGTCACCGGCAACTACGACGACTTCACCGGCCGCACCGAGATCTTCTGCGAGCCCGTCCCCGCCGAGCGCGTCTCCCGCTAGGCAAGCAAACCGAAACACCGTTGATGGTCACAAATGTGGTAAGGTTGTTGCAGTCGGGTGGACGGCTCCCCGGTGGGCAGGGGCAGCAAGCCGTCGGTAGGGAGTCAGGGAATGGGACTGTTTGAAGTTGTCGTCAGGGTGGCCAACCCGGCAGACCCTGTCTTCCACAAAAGGACCATGCTTGTTGACACAGGCGCTACCCACTCCGCTCTGCCTGCTTCGTTCCTGAGGGAGCTGGGCGTATCCCCCGATGATGAACGGGAGTTTGCCCTCGCGGACCGTGAGATGAGGACATACTCGGTCGGTGAGCTGCGCTTCAGCGTTGGAGAGCGGGAGAGGACCGCTCCCGTCATATTCGGAGATGAAGGCATGTACTTGCTTGGCGCGACCTCGCTACAGAGCCTTGACCTGGTTCCGGACACGACCAACCACCAGCTCATCCCCGCTCCGACGCTCCTGGTGGGCATCAGGGGCAACCCTGTCTTCGAGTAGCAAGAGATAGCTCCCCGCCCGCTGTCAGGCGCTCGCGGGCACGGTCCCGGCTCCTAGAGCAGCACGTAGTCCGCTGGATCCATCCGCTTCGTCTGCTGCCAGTACTCCAGCAGCGTGAACGGCCAGTTCTGCGCCACCCGCCCCGACGCGCTCTTGTACCAGCTGGGCACGCTCGAGACGCCCCACGCCCGCTTCAGGTTCCCCGCGTCGATGCGCTCGTTGTAGGCGTCGTGTACGTCCGTGCGGCAGTCGATCGCCTGCTGACCGCTTTCCAGCAGGAATTTCAGGCACTCCAGCACGTACTGCACCTCGCACTCCGAGAAGTAGACGATGCTGCCGTTCACCACGATGTTCGTGTTCGGCCCGTACAGGAAGAAGAAGTTGGGGAAGTTCGGCATCGTGATGCCCAGGTACGCTCTCGCGTCCCCGCCCCACTGCTCGTGCATGTCGACGCCGCCGCGCCCCACCACCTTCATCGGCGTCAGGAACTTCGAGGCCTGGAACCCGGTCCCGTAGACCAGCACGTCGAGCTCGTGCTCCTCCCCGTCCTCCGTCAGGATGCCCCGCGGCGTAATGCGCTCGATCGGCTCCGTGGTCAGGTGTACGTGCTCCTTCAGCAGCGTGTTCGGCCACGTCCCGTTGTCGACCACGATCCGCTTCGAGGCCGGCGGGAAGTCCGGCAGCGTCTTCTCGATCAGGTCCGGGCGGCTCTCCAACTGCTTCCGCATCGACCCCTCCAGCAGCTCGCGAAGCTGCCGGTTCCCCTCGCCCGTCACCCCGTCCCCCGGCTGCCAGTTGTCGTCCACCTCCACCATCGGCAGGAACCCGTCCGATATCGCCCAGAACAGCCAGAATCGGTACCACTGCGCGTACGTCGGCACGTGCTTCAGCAGCCAGAGGAAGCCTTCCGCGACCTCCTCGTGGTAGTTCGGCGCGGGCGCGTACCAGTTCGGCGTGCGCTGGAAGATGCGTACACCCTCCGCCTCGTCCGCCAGGTGCGGGATGAACTGCGACGCGCTCGACCCCGTCCCGATGATCCCCACCGTCTTCCCCGCGAAGTCGATCGAGTGGTCCCACTCCGCCGAGTGGAACGACGGCCCCTCGAACGCCCCCCCCCCCGCGACATCCGGCATCTTCGGCCGGTTGAGCTGCCCCACCGCGCTCACCACCGCCTCCGCCTCGATCGTCTCCTCCCCGCCGTCCGCCCCCCGCACCCGCACCTCCCAGAAAGCGCGCGCGTCGTCGTACGTGACCGTCAGCACCTCGGTGTTGAAGCGGATGTTGTCGCGGATGCCGAACTCGGTGGCGCACTCGCTGAAGTAGTCCAGCAGCACCTCCTGTGGCGAGTGGTGGTAGGGCCAGTCGAACTTCTGCGCGAAGGAGTAGCTGTAGGCGTGATTCGACGAGTCCACCCGCGCACCCGGGTACGTGTTCTCGAACCACGTGCCCCCCACGTCCGCGTTCTTCTCGATGACCGTGTAGTCGATGCCCGCCTGCTTGAACCGGTGCGCCGCCAGGATCCCCGACATCCCCGCCCCGATGATGACAACCCGCATCGAACGCTCGGCGTTGATCCCGTTCTTGCTCCACTCCGGCGCGCGCGGATCGGTGTCGGCGAAGGCGAGCTCCTCCAGCAGGAGCGGCAGGTACTCGTCGCTCACATGCTCGCCGATGAGGTAGTCCATCATCCCGCGCACCTGCTCCAGCGACGGCGGCGGCGCCACCACCGACCCCGCATCCCGCCACGCCGCCAGCGTCGTCACCGCCAGATCGCGCGCTTCCGCCTGCTTCTCCGGCGAGAGCCCGCCCTGCGGGTCCGCCAGCACTACCGACTCCGGAAACAGGTCGTCCCGCAGCAGCGAGTGGTCCCCCGTGATCTGCGCCAGCGCCGGCAGCAGCGACGGCAGATGCGCGTCCTCCAGCGCCTTGCGAATGGCGTCGTTGTCCTGGGGAAGCGGCTGGATCTCGCGGCTACTCGTCATAGCCCGTCAGCCTAGCGGGAGCCGCCGTGTCGGGCCAGCGAGCCCGTACAATCCCCCTCCCCAAGAAGGAGGCCCCGCCGTGATTCACGAGCTCCGCATCTACACCGCCCACCCCGGCAAGCTCCCTGCCCTCCAGGCCCGCTTCCGCGACCACACCCTCGGCATCTTCGAGCGCTGCGGCATCCGTAACGTCGCCTACTGGACCAACTCCATCGGCGGCCGCAGCGACGAGCTCTGGTACGTCATCGCCTTCGAGGACATGGCCCAGCGCGACCAGGCCTGGGCCACCTTCATGAACGATCCCGAGTGGCGCCAGGTGCGCGCCGCCTCCGAGGAGGACGGGCCCCTCGTCCACCACATCGAGAACCGCATCCTCGCCCCCACCGACTACTCGCCGCTTCAGTAGCCCCGGTCACTCGGGGGAGGGCGCAATCCCCATCGCGCTGTGCTAGCGTTCCCTCCAGGTGGGGAGGCTGGAGGCGTACGCCATGAAGAACTGGATCATCGCCGCGCTCGTCGCGGTTATCGCTGTCGGGGGCGCGATCGGCGCCTTCGCCGCCACCCGCACCGTTGACCGCGTCGTCGAGGTGCGCCTCTGGGCGCACGCCGACGACCCCTCGGACAACTACATCAGCATCCGTACCCAGGGCGGCGACTGGAGCGAGACCCTTCCCCTGGCAGCCGACGATGGCGACAGCTCCGACGGTCGCTTCCGCTACGGCGACCTGACAGTCGTCCTCCCCTTCAGCGTCTCCGACGCCGACCAGGCCGTCCTGGGAACGCAGCAGTCCTCCGGCCACTGGTCCATCAGCAGGCTCTACGACGCCATCTACGACGTCGAGACAGTCTCGGCCATCCTCGGCACCGACGCCGTGATCAACAAGGTCTGGACAACGGCCGAGTACGACGACCCGTACATCCAGCTCTACTGCCGTGGCGACGAGCTGCAGGCCCTCATCTACTGGGACCAGCCCATCTTCGCGCCCGTCCGCCACAACCCCATCCCCACCATCAGGAGCGTCGCCGCCGTCTGGCGCGTCGACGGCAGTGTGCCCACGAGCGAACGCTGGCTGCCGGCCACCCACGGAATGGCCACCTTCGCCCAGTACCCGGGCGACTTCATCTCCGGCATCCTCGGCGGCGAAACCCTCATCTTCCGCGTCATCCCCTCCAACGGGGAGGAGCACACCCTCACCGTCGATGTCTCCGGCCTCGACGACGTCATGGGCAACCTCACCTGCTACCCTCGCTAGGAAGGCTTGGTTTCCTTCCGCAAAAGACTCGGAGAGAAGAGAGACACTACCGTGAGCAGGCTTAGTCCTGAGGAAGAACGTCAGTTGATCGCCGACGCCGAGGCTGCCAGGGATGACCCTGATGCGGTACTCACGTCAGTTCCTCTCCAGGTTGCGGAGAACCAAAGGGCGTTCCTGAGGGTGGAGCTTCCGTTCGAGACGATTGGCAGGCTGCACACTGTCGCGGAGGCCAGTGACCTCACTATGGGCGAGGTCATCACTCGCGCACTCGACGCCTTCGAAGCCGCCGACGCGCCCCCCGAGGACGTGCCCGAGGCCACCCCCTCGCCCCGCCGTCGCCGCAAGCCCGCGAAGGCCAGCTAGCCCCGCCCGCGCCCCGACTCCGCTACCGTAGCGCCCCATGAGCTTCGAACCCCTCCCTCTGACCGTGCTCGTGCGCACGCGGTCCCGCGTCGCGACGCCCCTGACGGCCCTGCTCGATGCCCTCGGCGTCGCCACCGAGCCGGGCGCGGGCCTGACCGTCTGCGTTTGCGATGACGGCGAGCCGCCCGTCGAGGCGGACGCCTGCGTCCAGGTCGCCGCGACCGACGAGGGCGTTGCCCGCGCGCGCCGCACCGTCGGCGCCCGCAACCCCACCCTCGACCACCCCGACCACGGCCTCATGCCCCCCGCCGGCCACATCGCGACGGTCGTCGCCGAGGCGGCTGCCTCCGCCATCTTCCTGCAGGCGCTCGCCCTCGCCGCCGGCCGGCGCCCCGCCCCCGCCCGCGTCGATGTCGAGGAACTCGCCCTGCACATCATCATGCCCGTCGTCTCCGCCCTCTCCGTGGGCGTGAAGCGCTCGCCGGTGCCGTCCCCCAGCCGCATCACCTACCCCCTCGGCATCGTCCCCTGCGCTGACGGCGAGGCCGGCGCCTACCAGGCCGTCCCCACCGAGTGGCCGAAGTTCTGCGCCATGATCGGCCGCGAGGACATCGTCGACCGCTTGCCCACCGTCAAGGCCCGCCGCGAGAACGGCGCCGCCATCTGGGAGGCCGCCGAACCGTGGTTCCGCGCCCGCACCGTCGAGGAGGTCGTGCGAATCGCCCAGGAGGCCGGCCTCCCCTACGCTCCCGTCCTCCCCATCGACGCCCTCCCCGACTCCCCCTACCTGCGCCGCCGCGGCACGGTCGCGACCGGCCCCGCCGGCGACCTCCTCCCCGGCGCTCCCTTCCGCGTCGAGCACGCCTCCGCCGCCGGCGCCCCCCACCCCTCCCGCGAGGCCGTCCGCGAGGCCCTCTTCGCCGCCCTCCCCCCGCCCGTCGAGGGGCCGCTTTCCGGCCTCCTCGTCGTCGAGGTCACGCAGCACTGGGCCGGCCCCCTCGCTGCCCGCCTCCTCGCCGACTACGGCGCCAGCGTCATCAAGTGCGAGCCCCAGGGCGGCGACTTCTGGCGTGTCACCGGCAACCTCCCCGACGAGGGCATCTCCTGGACCTTCGAGCCCATCAACCTGGGCAAGGGCTCCATGACCATGGACCTCCGCAACCCCACCGACCGCTCCCTCCTCGAGGCGCTGCTAGCCGCCTGCGACACCCGCATCGAGAACCTGTCGCGGGGCGCCCGTGACCGCGCCGGGCTCGCCTTCTCCGATGTCGCCGCCCTCAACCCCAACGTCATCGCCGTCTCCCTTCCCGGTTACGAGACCGAAGGACCGCTGGCAGCCCTGCGCGGCATGGGCTGGTCCTTCGAGGTCGCCTCCGGCTACGCCTCCGCCCTCGGCGGTGGCAAAGCTGCCAACTCGGGCTACCCCTACGGTGACCCCATCGGCGCGATCACCGCCTTCCTTGCGGTCCTGCGCGAAGTCGCCCGCCGCCGCCTCGGCGAGGGGGACGGCGCGGCGCTCCTCGACATCGGTCAGGTGGCGGCGCTCTCCTACACCCTGATCGAAGCGCGAAGGACCGGCGAGCGCGGCCCCGCCCTCACCACCCTCGACGACGCCCTCGCCGAGGGCCACCCCGACCCCTCCTGGCTCCTTGAGCCCATCGTGACCGCCAGCGGCCGCCCCATGGACCACCCCGGTCCCCTCGTGACGCTCGCCGCCCAGCCGCCCCGTAACCGCGCCCCCGCCCTCGACGAGCACGGCCAGGCCGTCCGTCGGGCCGTCGCGAACGCGCTGGAGGGCGCCGGAAACTAGCGGGACTGCTCCTCACGGAATGTCGCGTAGCTCGCGCGGATGTTGTCGTGCGAAAGCGAGAGGATCGCGGCCGCGAGGTAGGCGGCGTTTCGCGCCCCCCAGCCCCCCACCGCAACCCCCGCGACGGGAACGCCCGGCGGCATCTGCAGCACCCCGTAGATGGCGTCCTGCCCGCCTGCCACCTCGCTCGTCGCGAGTGGCACACCGATGACCGGTAGCGTCGTAAGCGCCGACACCGCCCCCGGCAGGGCCGCCGCCCCGCCCGCCGCGCAGATGAACACCTCAAGGCCCGCGTCGATCGCGCCCTTCGCGAACTCGTGCACCTTCTCCGGGTTGCGGTGCGCCGACATCACGTGCGTCTCGAAGGGGATGCCCAGCGAGGTCAACACCTTCTCCGTCGGCTCCATGGAGGCCATGTCGTTCTTCGATCCCATCAGGATCGCGACCAGTGATGTGCTCATTCCGTCTCCTCGATCTGCGCGATGTCGCTGCGCATGTAGGCTCCCTCGAAATTGATGCGGCGGGCGTTGTCGTACGCCTTCGCCCGCGCCGCCGCGAGCGTCGGCCCGCGCGCGGTCACGGTCAGGACGCGGCCGCCGTTCGTCACGACACCCGCGGGCGTCTGCTTCGTCCCCGCGTGGAACACCTCGACGTCGTCATCGAGGGTATCGAGCCCCTCGATCAGGTGGCCTGTCGTGTACGACTCGGGGTACCCCCCGCTCGCCACGACTACCCCCACCGTTGGCTCCTCCGACCACTCCACGTCCACCGAGGCGAGTGCGCCCTCCGCCGCCGCGCTGCAAACGGCGAACAGGTCGCTCTCCAGCCGGGGCATCAGGATCTGCGCCTCCGGGTCTCCGAGCCTCGCGTTGTATTCGAGCACGTAATTCCCCGCCTCGGTGATCATCAGCCCCGGGTAGAGCGTGCCGTTGAAGGGCCGCCCCATTGCCGCCATCCCCGCGATCGTCGGCTGCACCACGTCCCGCTCGATCGCCGCCGCCAGCTCCGGGGTGACGTCGGCGCTGGGGCTGTAAGCGCCCATCCCCCCCGTGTTGAGTCCCCGCCCGCCCGTGAGCGCCCGCTTGTAGTCCGTCGAGGAGGGCGTGACCACCGCCGTCTCCCCGTCGCAGATGGCGTGCGCGCTCGTCTCCCAGCCCTGCAACCGCTCCTCTACCACCACCTGGTCGCCGGAAGCGCCGAACTCGCGCTTGACCATGATCGCGTGCAACGCCGCCAGCGCCCCCTCGCGGTCGTCGCACACGAGCGCGCCCTTCCCCGCCGCCAGCCCGCTCGCCTTCACCACCAGCGGCCCATCCGGCAGCGACTCCACGTAGGCAACGGCCTCGCCGTGGTCCTGGAACGTGCGGTGCCTCGCCGTCGTGATGCCGTGGTCGACCATGAACTGCTTCGACCATGCCTTGCTCGCCTCGATCTGCGAGGCCGCCGCCGTCGGTCCGTAGCAGGGAAGCCCGCGCTCCCGCAGCCGGTCGACCAGACCCAGCGGCTGCGGGTCGTCCATCGTCGCCAGGTAGAAATCGATGTTGAGGTCGCTCGCCGCTGCCACCAGCCCGTCGATGTCCTTCGGCCCGACGTCCACGTTCGTCGCGACCCGCGAGGTTCCGCCGTTCCCCGGCGCGACATAAATGGCGTCGACATCGCGGCTCCGGCTCAGCTTCCACGCGACCGCGTGCTCACGGCCCCCCTGCCCCACCAGCAGAACGCGCGCGCCCACTAGCCCCTCACTCCCACTCGATCGTCCCCGGCGGCTTGCTCGTGATGTCGTAGACCACCCGGTTCACGGCATCGACCTCGTTCACGATGCGGTTCGAGACGCGCGCCAGCAGGTCGTAGGGAAGGCGCGCCCAGTCCGCCGTCATCGCGTCCTCCGCCACCACCGCCCGTAGCGCGATGGCGTTGCCGTACGTGCGGAAGTCGCCCATCACGCCCACCGTGCGCGAGTCTGTCAGCACGGCGAAGCTCTGCCACAGGTCGCGGTAGAGTCCGGCCGCGCGAACCTCCTCCAGGAAGATGGCGTCCGCCGCCTGCAAGACCGCCACCCGCTCCTCCGTCACCTCCCCGATGATGCGCACCGCCAGGCCCGGCCCGGGGAACGGCTGCCGCCACAGGATCTCGTCCGAGAGCCCGAGCTCCGCCCCGATCCGCCGCACCTCGTCCTTGAAGAGGAATCGCAGCGGCTCCACCAGCTCCAGGTCCATGTGCTCCGGCAGTCCACCCACGTTGTGGTGGCTCTTGATCCGCGCCGACCCCGCCCCGTGCGAGGCGCTCTCGATCACATCCGGGTAGAGCGTCCCCTGGCAGAGGAAACCCGCCCCCTCGATCGTCTTCGCCTCCGCCTCGAACACCTCGATGAACGTGTTGCCGATGCGGATGCGCTTCGTTTCCGGGTTCGTCACCTCCGCCAGCGCCGCCAGGAAGCGGTCGCTCGCGTCGATGTGCCGCAGGTTCATGTGCAGGTTGCGCTCGAAGGTGTCCACCACCTCCTCCGCCTCCCGCGCCCGCAGCAGTCCGTTGTCGACAAAGATGCAGGTCAGCCGGTCACCGATGGCGCGGTGCACGAGCGTTGCCGCCACCGCGCTGTCGACCCCGCCCGAGAGCCCGCAGATCACGCGTCCGTCGCCCACCTGCGCGCGGATGGCCGCTACCGTCTCCTCGACGAAATTCCCCGGCGTCCAGTCCGCTTCGACCCCGCACACCTCGCGCACGTAGTTCCCGAGCAGCTCGCCGCCCCGCGGCGTATGCACCACCTCGGGGTGGAACTGCAGGCCGTAGTAGCCCCGCTCCACGTCTGCCATCACGGCCACGGGCGAGTTCTCCGAGACCGCGAGCGAGGCGAATCCCTGCGGCAGCTCCTCGATCCGGTCGCCGTGGCTCATCCACACGTCGAGCTCGGCGGGAAGACCGGCCAGCAGCGGCGCGCTGCCCGAGGCCGAGATGGTCGCGGGGCCGAACTCGCGCTCGCGGCCCGGCCCCACCTTGCCCCCCAGCTGCTCGGCCAGCAGCTGCATCCCGTAGCAGATGCCCAGCACGGGCAGTCCCGACTCGAAGACCCAGTCAGCCGCGTGGGGCGCGCCCTCGTCGTACACGCTGTTGGGCCCGCCCGAGAGGACGAAGCCGCGTACGTCGAGGTGCTCCAGCGCGGCCGCCTCGGCGTTGTACGGAACGACCTCGCAGTAGGTGTTCAACTCGCGGATGCGGCGCGCGATCAGCATGCTGTACTGCGAGCCGAAATCAACAACGACGATGGCGGCGTGGGGCGAACGCGAGATGGTCCTGTTTTCCGCTTCGATCAGGGTTTCGGCCAACTCTGCTCAGCGCTCCGTCAGTGGAAGCTAGCAAAACTGTATAGTCTGGTCAACGAATTCATGGCCGTCCCTGCCGCTTCTGAACCTTCCCCGCAATCCATCGCCCAGACCATTGCCGCCCTTCGCGACGGCGGCCTCGCGATCCTCCCCACCGACACCGTCTATGGCGTCGCCGCCGACATCCGCCGCGACGATGCCGTCCGCGCCCTCTACGAGGCCAAGCGCAAGAGCCCCGACGAACCCCTCCAGCTCCTCTTCCCCGCCGACCCCGCCGCCCTCGCCCCCTACGCCCGCCTCAGCCCCGACGCCGCCCGCCTCATCGACGCCCTCGGCCCCGGCCCCTGGACCATCATCACCCCCGCGGTCGAGGGCTGGTCCAGCCCCGCCCTTGCCGGTGGCGGCACCGTGGGCGTGCGCATGCCCCCCGTCCCCACCCTCCAGGCCGTGCTTGCCGGCCTCGGCGGCCCCGTCGCCGCTTCCAGCGCCAACCGCCACGGCGACCCCAGCCCCACCACCTGCGCCGAGGCCCTCGCCTCCCTCGGCGACCGCTGCGCTGCCGCCATCGACGACGGCCCCACCTCCCACGGCCTCGACTCGAGTGTCATCGACTGTAGCGTCGACCCTCCCCGTATCCTTCGCGAGGGCGCGCTCCCGGCGGCCACGATCGCCGGGCATCTCGGCCTCGCGGCTATCGAGGTCCTGCGGCGCGCGGGAGTGAACGGATGACCGCCGAAGGCATCGGCAAGCGAACCGTGCGCGACATTCCGGTCGAGGGCGAGCACGTGCTTCTCCGCGCCGACCTCAACGTGCCACTCGAAAACGGCGCCGTCGCCGACGACACCCGCATCCGCGAGTCCCTCCCCACCATCCGCTACCTGGTCGAGAACGGCGCCTCCGTGCTCGTCTGCTCCCATCTCGGACGGCCGAAGGGCGAGCGTAACCCCGACCTCAGCCTCGCTCCCGTCGCCGAGCGCCTCGCCGAGCTTCTCGGCCAACCCGTCGCCTTCGCCGAGGACTGCATCGGCGCACCCGCCGTGGAGGTCGCCCACGACCTCGGCCGCGGCGAGGTGGCCCTCCTCGAGAACCTGCGCTTCCACCCCGGGGAGGAGGCCAACGACCGGACCTTCGCCGCCGTCCTCGCCACCATGGCCCACGTCTACGTGAACGATGCGTTCGGCGCCGCCCACCGCGCCCACGCCTCCACCGCCGGCGTTGCCGCCTTCCTCCCCGGCGTGGCCGGTCTCCTCCTGGAGAAGGAGGTGCGCTACCTCGGCTCGCTCGTCGCCGATCCGCCCCGCCCCTTCGCTGCCATCGTCGGCGGGGCCAAGGTCAGCACCAAGATCGCCGCCATCGACCACCTCCTCCCCAAACTCGACCGGCTCCTTGTCGGCGGCGGCATGGCCAACACCTTCCTCAAGGCGAAAGGCGTCGACGTCGGCGCCTCCCTCGTCGAGGACGACCTCCTCGACATGGCCCGCGACATCCTCTCCCGAGCCGACGCTGAGGGCGTGGCCGTCAGCCTCCCCGTCGACGCCGTCGTCGCCGCCCGGCTCTCCGCCGAGGCCGAGGCGGACACCGTCCCCGTCGACGCCTTCCCCCCCGACCGCATGATCCTCGACGTCGGCCCCGCCACCCTCGCCGCCTTCGAGCGTGCCCTCGCCGACACCGCTGCCGTTGTCTGGAACGGCCCGCTCGGTGTTTTCGAGATCGAGCAGTTCGCGGGCGGCTCCTTCGGCCTCGCCCGCGCACTTGCGGAACTCGACGCCACGACCGTCGTCGGCGGCGGCGAGACCGCCGCCGTCGTCGCCCGCTCCGGCCTCGCCGAGCGCTTCACCCACGTCTCGACCGGCGGCGGCGCCTCCCTCGAGATGCTCGAGGGCCGCGAGCTTCCCGGCGTCGCCGCCCTCCTCGACGCCTGACGCGCTTCGCCCCTCTCCCCCCGCGCCCGTAAGATCGCCGCATGGACCTCGACCTCGCCGCGAAACTGCAACAGCCTGCCGAATCCAAGGTCGTACTCTGCGTGCTCGATGGCCTCGGCGGCATGGCCCGCCCCGAGACCGAGCGGAGTGAGCTGGAGCAGTCCGACACCCCCAACCTCGACCGCCTCACCGAGACCTCCGACGTGGGACTGACGATCCCCGTGGGGATCGGCATCACGCCCGGCAGCGGCCCCGGCCACCTCTCCCTCTTCGGCTACGACCCTTACCGCTTCGATATCGGCCGCGGCGTCCTCGAAGCCGTCGGCATCGACTTCGAGCTCGGCCCCGACGACGTCGCCGCGCGCGGCAACTTCTGCACCCTCGACGCCGACGGCAATATCAGCGACCGCCGTGCCGGGCGCATCGCCAGCGAGCTGTCGGCGGCCATCGTCGAGCGCCTGCGCACAGTCGAGCTCGACGGCGCCGAGGTCTGCGTCGAGCCCGTACGCGAGCACCGCTTCGTCCTCGTCCTCCGCGCCCCCGGCCTGGGCGAAGATGTCAGCACCACCGACCCCCAGCGCGAGGGCGTCCCGCCCCTCCCCGCCGAGGGCGCCGATCCCGCCCGCGAGCGCACCGCCGCCCTCGTCAACGAGTTCGTTGCGAAGGCTGGTGAGCTGCTCGCAGAGGAAAAGGCCGCCAACGGCCTTACCCTCCGCGGCTTCGCCACCTACCCCGCGCTCCCCCAGATCGAGGACGTCTGGGGCCTTCGCGCCGCCGCCCTCGCCGTCTACCCCATGTATCGCGGCCTCGCCAAGCTCGCGGGCATGCGCGCCCTCGCCTGCCCCGGCGGCATGGAGGAGCAGCTAGCCGTTGCCCGCGAACGCTGGGACGAGTTCGACTACTTCTTCATCCACTACAAGAAGACCGACGCCGCCGGCGAGGACGGCGACTTCATTGCCAAGGTCAGTGCCCTCGAGGAGTTCGATACGCACGTCCCCGGCCTCACCGACCTCGGCGCCGACGTCCTCATGGTCGCCGGCGACCATTCCACCCCCGCGCTCATGGCCGCACACTCCTGGCACCCCGTGCCCTTCCTCCTCCACTCGGCCGTCGCCCGTGGGGGAAGCGTCCAGCACTTCACTGAACGCGAGTGCCTAGGGGGGAGCCTCGGCATCTTCCCCGCCGTCGAGGCCATGCCCCTCGCCATGGCCCACGCCGGACGCCTGCAGAAATACGGAGCCTGAGGAGAAGCCATGCGTCGCCCCTTCATCGCCGGGAACTGGAAGATGAACACCTCCGAGCAGGAGGCCGCCGCCCTCGCAACGGGCGTTGCCGAGGCCACCGCCGGCGCCACCTGCGACGTTGCCGTCTGCCCGCCCTTCCCCCACCTCGCCGCCGTGCGTGCGGCCGTCGACGGCAGCAATGTCGCCGTCGGCGCGCAGGACGTGTACTGGGAAGCCTCCGGCGCCTTCACCGGCGAGGTGAGCGTGGCCGCCCTCGAGTCCTACTGCCGCTACGTCATCATCGGCCACAGCGAGCGCCGCGCCCTCTTCGGCGATACCGACGATTGGGTGAACCGCAAGGCCGCCGCCGTCCTCGCCTCCTCCCTCGACCCCATCGTCGCCGTGGGCGAGACGCTGGCCCAGCGCGATGCCGGCGAGATGGCCGACGTCCTCGATCGGCAGGTCCGCCGTGGCCTCGCGGGCCTCGATCTGAGCGCCCGCGTCACCGTCGCCTACGAACCCGTCTGGGCCATCGGCACCGGCCAGACCGCCACCCCGGAGATGGCGCAGGAGGCCTGTGCCCTCATTCGCAACCTCCTCAGCGAGCTTGGCGGCGATGCGGCTGGCGACATCCGCATTCAGTACGGCGGCAGCGTGAACCCGGGCAACGCCGCCGAACTCCTCGCCCAGCCCGACATCGATGGCGCCCTCGTCGGCGGCGCTTCCCTCAAGGCCGACCAGTTCGCCGCCATCGTTGCGGCCGCGGGCTGATCCCGTGCGGCGGCTCGTCGCCGTCGTCGGTCCGACTGCCGCCGGCAAGTCCGCCCTCGCCCTGACCCTCGCCCAGCGCTTCGGCGGCGAGGTCGTCAACGCTGACAGTCGCCAGGTCTACCGCGGCATGGACATCGGCACCGCCAAGCCCTCCCCCGAGACGCGCGCCCTCCTTCCCCACCACCTCTACGACATCGCCGATCCCACCGACTCCTACAGCCTTGCCCTCTACCGCAACGACGCCTCCGCCGCGCTCGAAGATGTCTGGGCGCGCGGCGAGCTCGCCTGGCTCGTTGGTGGCACCGGCCAGTACGTCTGGGCCCTCCTTGAGGCCTGGCAGGTCCCCGACGTCGCCCCACCCCCCGACCTCCGAGCCGCGCTCGCCGATGTCGCCGAAGCTGAAGGCCCCGAGACCCTCCACGCCCGCCTCCGCTCCGTCGACCCCGAAGCCGCCGACCGCATCGACGCCCGCAACGTTCGCCGTGTCATCCGCGCCCTCGAAGTGCACGAGGTGACCGGCAAGCCCATCACCGCCTGGCAGACGAAGGGCACGCCCGACTTCGACTTCCGCATCCTCGGTGTCCGGTGCGAGGAGAAGGAACTGATCTGGCGCATCAACCGGCGCACCGAGGCCATGTTCGCGGGCGGCCTCGTCGAGGAGACGCAGGCCCTCCTCGACGCAGGCGTCGCCCCCGACGCCTCCGCCCTCTCCTCCATCGGCTATTCCGAGGCCCTCCGCGAACTCAGGGGCGACATAACCCGAGACAAGGCCATCGAACTCACCAAGCGCTCGACCAAGCGTCTCGCCCGCCGCCAGCGCCAGTGGTTCCGCCCCCAGGACCCCCGCATCGCCTGGGCGACCAATCTCGACGGGGCAGCCGAGGCGCTTGGCCCGTTCCTGCTGCCGAGTGCCTAGCGGAAGGGTGGATAGTCCGGCCGGACATCCCCGAGTTCGCGAGCCGTGGGGCCTTCCTTGGACGAGCCGGTACCAAGGGCACTGAGCTTGCGGCGGGCGCGGACCGCATCGATTCCAGCTTCCACGATCTCCCCGAAGTCGCTTGCGAGTTCGGACAACGGGGGATAGCCGTCGTCGTCGGCGGCGAAGACTCCGAGGCGCGGTTTCGGGCGTGGTCCCGGCGGAGGCAGCTTCGACAGCTTGTCGTCGATCGCCTCCCGCACCAGGCACGACACCGACACCCCCCGCTCCGCCGCCAGGCTGCGCAGCGCGTCCAGCTTTCCGTCGTCGATCGTCACGGTTGTGCGCGTCATGCACACATGGTACCGGATGCGCGCACACCATCCTGTCGTACACTCGCCACCATGCGTGTGACGAAGATGCACGGCCTCGGAAACGACTACGTCTACCTCCGGCCCGAGGCCGAGCTGGACTGGTCTGCCCTTGCCCGGCAGGTCAGCGACCGCCACTTCGGCGTCGGCAGCGACGGCCTCATCCTCGCCCTCCCCTCCGACGTGGCCGACCTGCGTATGCGCATGTTCAACGCCGACGGCTCCGAGGCCGAGATGTGCGGCAACGGCATCCGCTGCCTCGCGAAATACGCTGTCGAGGAGGGCATGGTCCCCTCCGACATCGAGTCGGTGACCATCGAGACGCTCGCTGGCATCCTCACGCTCCAGCTCTTCCGCGCGAACGGCTCCGTCGCCGCCGCCCGCGTCGATATGGGCCCGCCCAGCTTCGACCCCGCCTCCCTCCCCGCTGCCGTCGACGGCCCCGGCCCCGTCGTCGACCATCCCCTCGAGGTCGACGGCATGCAGCTGCGACTCACCCTCGCGAGTATGGGTAACCCCCACGCTATCCACTGGCTCGATGGCGATGTCGACGACTTCCCCCTCGAGCGCATCGGCCCGCTCGTCGAGCACCACCCGCTGTTCCCCAACCGCACCAACTTCCAGGTCGTGCAGGTCGTGGGCCGCGACCACGTCCGCCACCGCGTCTGGGAGCGGGGTACCGGAATCACCCTCGCCTCGGGCACCAGCGCCTCCGCTGTCTGCGCCGCCGGACGCCTGACCGGCCGCACCGGGGATGCCATCACCGACTCCCTCCCCGGCGGCGACCTTCACCTCTCCTGGGACGGCCGGGGCTCCGTCTTCATGACCGGCCCCGCCGCCCGCGTCTTCGACGCCGACTGGCACGAGGCCTGGTCCTGATGCCCTTCGTTCAGGCCGGCGACATCGACATCTACTACGAACTGGAGGGCGAGGGTCCGCGCGTCCTCAACATCAGCGGCACCGGCGGCGACCTCCGCCGGCGCCCCGGCCTCGCCTCCCTCCTCTCCGACCGTCTCACGACCCTCTCCTACGACCAGCGTGGCCTCGGCCAGACCACCATCCCCGATGGCCCCTACAGCATGGCCGGCTACGCCGCGGACGCTGCCGCCCTCCTCGACGCCCTTGGCTGGGACACCTGCATGGTCATGGGCACCTCGTTCGGGGGCATGGTTGCCCAGGAGTTCGCGGTCACCTTCCCCGAGCGTGTCGAGAAGCTGGTCCTGAACTGCACCTCAAGCGGGGGCGCGGGCAAGCCCTCCTACCCCCTGCACGAGCTCCAGTCCCTCGAACCCGAAACCCGCATGCGCACCCAGATCCGCCTCAGCGATACCCGCGTGACTCCCGAGTGGGAGGAGGCGAACGCCGAGGAGCTCGAAGCGCTGCTCGACCAGCGCCGCACAATGGCCGTCATCGGCGCCGACGAGCCACGCCGCGAGGTCGGCGCCGGCCTCCAGCTCGAGGCCCGCGTCCACCACGACGTCTACGACCGCCTCCCCGCCCTCGCCATGCCCGTCCTCGTCTGCGCCGGCGCCTACGACGGCATCGCCCCGCCCGCCAACAGCCGCGCCATAGTCGACCAGATCGAGAACGCTCGCTACGAGGAGTTCGAGGGCGGCCACGGCTTCTTCTGGCAGGACCCCCGCGCCGCCGAGACCATCATCGCCTTCCTCGTGGGTGATGGTTGAGCAAGACGAGGCAAGTGGCGGGCGCTATCGTAGAAGCGGAAGGCAGCATCGATGAGCAAGACAACCGAGATCGTCTTTGAGGTCAGCCAGGATGAGGTCGATGGCGGCTACTCCGCCACCGCGCTTGGCTATGGCATCCATACTCAGGGCGAGACGATTGAAGAAGTTCGGGCGAGTGTCCGGGATGCTGTCGAGTGCTACTTCGACGAGACGATGCCACGTCCTACCGTGATCCGTCTCCACTTTGTACGTGATGAAGTCCTTGCCCTGTGAGGCTTCCCCGCGACGTGACCGGGGCGAACTGCAGTGGGCCCTTCGGCGCTTCGGATATGAGGCCACTCGTCAGACCGGTTCGCACGTTCGGGTCACTACCCAGGTCAATGGTGAGCACCACGAGGTAGTTCCACAGCACAACCCAATCAAGGTCAAGACGCTGTCCAGCATTCTCAAGAGTGTCGCGGCTCACCATGACTTGAGTGTTGAGGAGTTGCTGACAAGGCTTCGGCTGTAGTTCCGTCCTCCGCCCAAGTGGCCTCCCCTCGCGCCCCGTCCCCTGCTCGCGTAGCATTGCGAGTATCACTGAGCGTTGCCGCGCCCTTTGTGCTGCGCGCGCCCCTGGAGACCCCCCAGATGGTCATCGAAACCGGCTATACCACCCCCACGGAGAAGGCCTCCGAGCCCCTGATGGGGACCCGGCTCATCCCCAAGGAGCGCTACACCTCCACGGAGTACATGGAGCTCGAGTGGGAGCGCATGTGGACGAAGGTCTGGAACATGGCCGGCCGCGAGTCCGACATCCCCAACGTCGGCGACTACTTCACCACCGAGCTCGGCTCCGAGTCCTTCCTCATCGTTCGCGAGGCGGAGGACAAGGTCCGCGCCTTCTACAACGTCTGCCCCCACCGCGGGAACCAGATTCGCAACGCCGGCATGGGCCACGCCGAGTCGTTCCAGTGCGCCTACCACTTCTTCGAGTTCAACCTCGACGGCTCCAAGAAGTTCGTCCCCGACGAGGACACATTCACCCAGGGCGTTCCCCAGGAGACGGCCCTCACCGAGGTGTCCTGCGACACGTGGGGCGGCTTCGTCTGGTTCAACATGAACCCCGACGCCGAGCCCCTGCTCGACTTCCTCGGTGTCGTCGCCGAGCACCTCGCTCCCTACCACTTCGAGGAGTACGCCATCGGCCAGGACATGACGGTCGAGTGGGACACCAACTGGAAGGCCTCCGTTGACGCCTTCAACGAGGTCTACCACGTGCAGGGTATCCACCCCCAGTTGCTGGAGTCGCTTGACGACATCCACGTGCAGATCGACCTCTACGAGCGCCACAACCGCTACCTGGTCCCCTTCGGGCTCGTGAGCCCGCGCTACCCGAACCAGAACGAGGTCACCCAGCCGCTCAAGCAGTTCCTGGCGGGCTCGGGCATCGACCCCGACACCTTCGAGGGTGGCATGGGCGATGTCCGTCCGGCCATGCAGAAGGCCGTTCGCGCTGCCGCCGTGGCCCAGGGCATGGATGTGTCGGGTCTCAACGACGACCAGATGTCAGACGACTACCACTACTACATCTTCCCCAACCTCACCCTGAACATCACCGCCCTCGGCTTCGGCTTCTTCCGGCAGCGCCCGCATCCGACCGACCCGAACAAGATGTTCTTCGACCTCCAGGGCTACGTGCGCGTCCCCCAGGGCGCCGACCCGCCCCCGCGGCCCGTCCACACCCAGCACAAGCACGGCGAGATCTCCATCGGCCTCGTGATGGACCAGGACTCCTACAACCTGCCGCGTGTTCAGAAGGGCATGAACTCGCGCGCGTACAAGGGCCTGCTCATCAACTACCGCGAGCGCCGCATCCGCCACATGCACACCGTGCTCGACGGCTACCTCGAGGGCCCCGACCGCTAGCCGACCCCATCGGCGATACGACAACCACTGTCGGCAGCCGGACCCCCACGGTCCGGCTGTGGTGATCTCGACGCTCCTCGCGGCGGGGCGGTATCGTCCCCGCACGCCCCGGGAACCGGGAGGCCCCATGGACCACGCCACGACCCTCCGCGCCATGCTCCACCGCCCCGAGATCGTCGTCCTGCCCGGCGCCTACGACGCCCTCTCCGCGCGCCTTGCCCAGCAGGCCGGCTTCGAGGCGCTCTTCACGACAGGCTTTGGCTTCTCCGCCTCCGCCCTCGGCGCCCCCGACATCGGCCTCCTCACCATGTCCGAGACGATGGAGCGCGTGCGCCACATCGTCCGCGCCATCGACGTCCCCCTCGTCGCTGATATGGACACCGGCTACGGCAACCCCCTCAACGTCATCCGCACCGTCCGCGAGTGCGTCGAGTCGGGAGTCGCCGGCATCATCCTCGAGGACCAGGAGTGGCCGAAGAAGTGCGGCCACTTCGAGAACAAGCGCGTCATCCCCGCCGAGGAGCAGGTCGCCAAGCTCCACGCCGCCGTCGAGGCGCGTGGCGATAGCGACCTCGTCATCATCGGCCGCACCGATGCCCGCGGCCCCCTCGGCCTCGACGAGGGCATCCGCCGCGGCAAGCTCTACCACGAGGCCGGCGCCGACGTCGTCTTCGTCGAAGCCCCCCAGTCCCTCGACGAGTTGCGCGCCATCGCCGGCGCCTTCCCCCGCGGCACTCCCCTCTTCGCCAACATGATCGAGGGCGGCAAGACCCCCCTCCTCACTGCCGCCGAGCTGCAGGAGATCGGCTTCACCATGGTCGTCTACCCCCTCTCCGGCCTCTTCTCCGCGGCGAAGGCCATCGGCGAGACCTACCAGGCTCTCCACGACACCAAGACCACCGCCTCCCGCCGCGACCACATGGTCGACTTCCACCAGTTCGAGGGCATCGTCGACGCTCCCGGCTGGCGCGACACCGAGACCCGCCACTCGGTGCACTGATGGCCGAGTTCGACGCCGAGACCGAGGCCACCCTCGACCAGCTCTCGCGCTTCCTCTCCGAAGGCGACCGCCAGGCGGGTCGCGAGGCCGCCGTCTACGCCATTCTCATGACTGAGGGCGACCTCTCGCCCGGCGCCGCCACCATCGCCGAGTGGTGCTACGAGTACGCCGGCGAGGGCATTGCCTACCACCAGTGGCCCGCGCTCGTCGCCGCCCGCAGCCTCACCCCCGACCCGGCAGACTCCGCCGCCTCCCGCGCCCACGCCCGCGCGAAGCGCGACTCCCTCGCCCAGGGCCTCACCGACAAGGGCGAGATTCCGAGTTAGCGCCGCCGCGCCGCCGCCTGCTCCTCCGGAGTCGGCAGCGTGATCCCCGCGTCGTCGAACGCCTTCTCCACCGCCGCGCGACTGATCTTCGCGTCGGGCGTTGTCGCGACCCACTCCTGGCTGCTACGCTTCGACTCCATCTGCCCGCGGAAGTGCGGGATGACGTACCGCGAGAACAGCTCGTAGCTGTGAACCGTCTGCTCCCACGTGCCCCACTCGTGCGCCCGCGCCAGGAACTCGCCGAACCCGCCCGTTATCTGCAGCAACCGCTCGATGCCCGCGATCGCGTCGTCGGGTGTCCCGATGATGACCCCGCCCTGCTCCATCCCCGCCTCCAGCGTCGATGCGTCGGGTTGGCTGGCCGAGCTGATCGTCCCGCTGAAGTACTCCACCAGCTCGCGCTCGTAGCCGGCTCGCGCCTGATCCATCGCCTCCTCGCGCGAGTCGGCCAGGTGGAAGGGCACCCCCACCCGCCACTGGTCACGCGACACCTCGTGCCCCGCCTCCCCTGCCGCCTCCTCGTACCAGCTCCATGTGCGCGAGAGCGCCTCTCCGCTCGCGTCGCTCAACCCCCCGAACGACATCATGTCGATGCCGTGCCGCCCTGCCGCTTGCGCCCCCGCCGGCGACCCCGCCGCTGCCGCTGCCATCGGCGGGTGCGGGTGCGTGTACGGCGAGATCTGCAGGCGCGCCTCGTGCAGCCTGAACCAGTCCGTCTCGGTCGTGACCACCTCGCCGCGGAACAGCCGCATGATCACGTCGAGCGATTCGTTCATCATGCGCCGCTGGTCGAGCGGGTCGATGCCCATCATCACGGCGTCCGAGCTGAGCCCTCCCGGCCCGATGCCGAGCATGGCCCGCCCCCGCGTCATGTGGTCCAGCTGCACGAACCGGTCGGCCACGATGAGTGGATGCTGGTAGGGCAGACTCAGCACGCCCGACCCGATTCGCAGCTTCTTCGTGCGCTGCGCCGCCGCCACGATGAACAGCTCCGGCGAGGCGATGATCTCCCACCCCGCCGTGTGGTGCTCCCCGATCCAGGCCTCGTCGAAGTCGAACCGCTCGAGCTGTTCCAGCAGCTCCAGGTCACGGTCGAACGCGACCGTCGGGTTCTCCTCGACCCGGTGGAACGGCCCCAGGAAGATGCCGAACTTCATCCGTGGCGGTCTGTACGTCGTCATCGCCGGCCAATCCTACAGCCGGGGGAGACCAACCGCCGTTCGAGTCTGCCGGTGTCCTGCATCGGTCCCGAGTAGGATGGCCCGCCACCGCTACGACCCAGGGGGCGACACCGGCGTGAACATCGACTACCTCATCCTCGCCGACTGGGCCGAGGTCATCAACGGCAAGATCTACCTGCAGGGCGGTGGCTGGACCGCCATCAACGCTCGCGAGCCCCTGCCCGTGAGCCGCACCATCGCCATCGCCGTCTCTCCCCGCGTCGAGTGGCACGAGACCAACCAGCCCCACGATCTCGCGATTCGCATCATCCGCGAGGAGGGCCAGGCCGAGCTCGCCAGGATCGACGCCCGCTTCGAGGTCGGTCGCAGCGCTGGTCTGCCCCAGGGCGCCTCCCAGCCGCACCCCATCGCCGTCAACCTGCCCCTCAAGTTCGAGCGCGCGGGCGAGTACGAGGTCCGCGCCTCCATCGACGGCGAGGAGGTCACGACCCTCGCCTTCCGCGTCGACCAGAAGGCGTCCTAGCTGCCGCCCTGCCCCGTGAGCCCGTACTTCGGAACCGGTCCGAAGGCCGCGCATTCGAAGTGCGCCGACCCCACCTGGTCGCCGCTCTTCAGCAGCACGAAGCTCTCCGCCAGCACCGTCGGGAACTCAACCTCGTTCCCGTCGCCGTCGATGATCTTGGTCGGGTGCGTGCAGTCCCATACCTCACCCTCTTCGTGGTACTCGCCCCGGTAGGCGCCCTGCCCCAGCCGGTCGTTGAACCCGCCGAAGTAGCCCCCGCCCTGGCAGTACACCCAGCCCATGTCCTCGATCTCGAACTCGCGCCTGACGCCTTCCGAGTCGTGGATCGCGATGCTGCCCCCGCTGATGCGGCTGCTGCCATCGTAGAACGTGAGGTTGTGGTCCACGTCCGTCACGAACACTTCCCGGTCCTCGTGCAGGATCTCGCCCGTCATCTTGTTCCACGACCCATCCACGTTTGCGATCGCGCCTGACCACTTCGTCCCGTCTGGATCCTCGATGAACTCGTAGAAGCCGGCGTGGTCCGGCATCGTGTACAGCACCCAGTTGCGCAGCCCCTGCGGGCGCTGGACCGTCGGCGCCGGCGAGGCGTGCATGGGCGGTCCCCCCCGGCCCCGCAGGATCCCCCACGAGTGATTTCGGAACACCCCCGACCGCTCCGGCGTCAGCTCGAAGCGCTTCCCCGCCACCTCGATCCACCCCTCCGCGCGCCCCGCCACCTCGTACGTCATGCGCTCCATCAGCAGCCACCCGTCGATGCGGTTCGTGCTCAGCGGCCCGTGATACGGCCGCCCCACCGAGTGGCACACGATGTCGCAGGCGATGCCGTACTCGTTCGGCTCCAGCACCAGCCGGATCGACTTCATCGGCTCCAGCAGCTCCACCCGCAACGGCCCCACGCGGTACTCGAAGTCCGGCCGCAGCTGCCGCGAGACGCGGATGTTGTACTGCTTCCCCTCGTGCCGGATGCACACGAAACCGTCGAGCACGTTCGTGTTCTGGTACAGCCGCACCGTCGATACCAGCGACACGTCCCCGTCCATGTCGCACAGGCAGATGTAGTGCCCGTCGTTCCAGTGCTTGTCCGAGGTGTGAACCGCCGCGAACGACTCCGGGATCTGGTGGAAGGGGTACTCGTCGGCCTTGATCAGCATGGCTCTCTCCTCAGGGGACGTTCGTTGTGCGCTGCGTGCCCCGCGTCCGCAGGTCGCGGTGCGTGATGATCCAGTCGTGGCCGTCCCCGACCCGCCGCATCTCGTCGATGTAGCTCGCCCAGAGGGTCGTGATCGTGTCCGGGTCGCCGGCCATGAAGTGGGTCGCCTGCAGCCCCGTCTCGACGTGCGCAACGTCCCCGTCGAACTCGACGACCTGGTTGCCGAGCAGGTGCTGCGTAGCCCCGAACGGCACGAGCAGTCGGCGGATGGTCTCCGTGTAGGTGTCCCCGCCGTGCTGCGTCTCCGGCGAACCGATATTCACGAACACGAGGTCGTCCGCGAAGCAGGAGCGCATCGTCGCGAAGTCGTGGCTGTCCACCGACCTCGCGTAGCGGATGAGCAGATCCATGATCGCCAGCCGGTCCAGTTCGTGGCCGAGGTCGCTGCTCATCGCGCTGCTCCGGGCGGGGACGCTACACGTTCGTGGTGGTCGGCGTGCGAACGGGGCGGCGCGAGCCGCCCCGTCACCCGTTGCCTAGTTGGCGGCCGCAGCCTGGCGGCCGGGGATCGTCGCGGCGCCCTCGCCCGTGTAGAGCGGCATGCCGCTCTCGTTCACGTCGCGCCAGTGCGTGTGCGCCAGCGTGTGCATGATGAACACGGCCTGCTGCGCGTTCCAGAGCCCCTGCGCGTCCTGCGTCTGGTTGACCGCTTCCTTCGTGATCTTGAGGCCGAAGGACGGCTTTTCCGCGATCTTTCGCGCAAGGTCCTCGACGTACGCGCTCAGCTCGTCGCGTGGCACGACCTCGTTCACCATGCCCGCTTCGTAGCAGCGCTGCGCGCTCACCCAGTCGCCCGTGTACAGCATCTGGCGGGCGAGCCGGTGGCCGAACTCCCACGGATGGGCGAAGTACTCGACGCCCGGGATGCCCCAGCCGACCACCAGGTCGCGGAACTCGGCGTCGTCGGAAGCGATGATGATGTCGCAGACCCAGGCCAGCATCAGGCCGCCGGCGATGGTCTTGCCCTGCACCTCGGCAATCATGGGCTTCGGCAGGTTGCGCCAGCGCCGGCACATCTGCAGGTAGATCTCTTCCTCGCCCGCCATCGCGCCTTCCGCGCCGGGCGCGTCGAAGTTGGCCCACGTGCCGACAGGCTTGAAGTCGGCGCGCGTTGCCCCCGTGCCCCCGCGCATGTCGTGGCCGGAGTTGAAGTGCGGCCCCTCGCCGCTGAGGATAATGACCTTCACCTGGGCATCCTGGTTCGCCGCGTCGAAGGCGTCGTTCAGGTCGTAGGTGAGCTGCAGGTCCTGCGCGTTGCGCGCTTCCGGCCGGTTCATGCGGACCCGCACGATCTCCGGCGTCAGGTTCTCGTAGAGTACGGTCTTGAATTCGGGCATGCGTACCTCCCTGTTCGTGCCGCGAATCATAGTGGGCTTGCACGCATGCCGCCCCTGACCACCCGCTACCCGCCCCGCGCCCACGCCACCCGCTCGTCGATGTGCCGTTCCAGCGTGTATTCCACCGGCTGGAACCCGTTCGCGAACCAGAACGGCTCACCGCTGTAGTTCGCCGAGAGCACGTGCAGCGTGCAGCGCTCGTATCCCTCGCCCCGCGCCCACGCCATCCCCTGGTCGAGCAGTGCCCGCCCCACGCCCCCATCCTGCGCCTCCGGGTCGACGATCCCCATGAACAGGTACACGTTCTTCTCTGCGTTGACGTATGGCGGGAAGAACCCCTGCTTCAGGAAGCTCGTCAGCCCCACCGGCTGACCGTCCCGGTAAGCCACGAAGTGTGGGTTCCCATCGCCCTCCAGCATCGCCGAGAAGAAGGTGCGCGCCATCCCGTCGTACTCGGGAAGCACCGGCCAGAACATGAACATGGGTGAGGCGATGTGGTGCAGCCCCAGCGTCCGAGCCAGCTCCAGCAGCACCCCCACGTCTTCGCTCCCCGCCTCCCGGACCTCGACACCCTCGGCATGCGCCCCCGCCACCGGCCCCGTCCCCTCTCGCACGGCGATCGAGACGTGACGCCCGAACCCGAGGTTGAACCACGCCTCCTGCAGCCGCTCGTCCCCCTCGATCAGGTGTACCGAGTGGTGGAAGTACCCCGCCGCCACCCATCGTTCGGCCAGCTCCCGGTAGAGCAGCCGGCACACGGCATTCGCGTCGTACCCCGCCGCGACCGCCTGGTCGCGCGACCCGACCCGGACCGCACGAGGGGTCGAGAGCTGGCCCATGTAGTTGTCCGGCGACGCTCCCGCCATCCGCTCGCCGATTGCGAACCCCGCGAGCGTCTCCCCGTCGACGGCCACTACCCCGTCCGTGCGCTCGTTGTCGAGCCACGTCGCCAGCATCGCCCGCGCCTCTCCCACGTCCGCCAGCCCCTCCACCAGCACCGGATGCCGCTCGCGGTCGCGCCGGTGGTTCTCCGCGACGAGCGCCGCAGCGCCGTCAAGGTCGCCGTGCTCGAAGGGCCGTACCGTCACGCGCGCCATGCGCTCCTCCTGGCGTAGCCGCGTCTAGCGGCTCGCTCCTCTACCCTACCCGCTCAGGAGGTGGGTCATGGACCTTGGACTGGCGGGACGCAATGCGATCATCCTGGGCGCGAGCCGTGGCATCGGCCGCTACACGGCGGAAGCACTCCTCGACGAAGGGGCGAACGTCGCCATTTGCGGGCGCGATGCCGAACGCCTCGAGCAGACCCGCGCCGACCTCGCCGCTCGCGGCCCCGGAACCGTGCACGCGGCCGCCGCCGACCTTGCCGACTCCGACTCCACCCGCGCCTTCGTAGCCGGCGCCGTCGAAGCCCTTGGCGGCCTCGACATCCTCATCCACAACGCCACCGGCCAGTCCGGCCAGGACGCCGAAGGCTGGCAGAGCACCTTCGATGTCGACGTGATGGCCGCCGTCCACGCCGTCGAGGCCGGCCAGCCGGCCCTCGAGGCCAGCGACGCCGCCAGCGTCATCTTCATCGGCTCCACCGCCAGCAAGCAGTGGTTCGGACGCTGGTCCTCGTACGGCCCCCTCAAGGGCGCCATGCGCGTGCTCGCCAACGAGCTCGGACAGGCCCTCGGCCGCAAGGGCATCCGCGTGAACGCGCTCTCCCCCGGCGCCACCCTCATGCCCGGCGGCAACTGGGACCGCACCCGCCAGGCCAACCCCGACTTCTACAAGGGGGTCGAGCGCAGCATCCCCTTTGGACGCCTCGGCAGCGGCGAGGAGGTCGCCCGCGCCATCACGTTCCTCGCGAGCCCCGCGGCCAGCTGGATCAACGCCACCCACATCATCGTCGATGGCGGCCAGGGCAAGTTCGTCGACTAACGGAGAGGCGTGGTCGGGAGGACTGATACTGCCTCCCATGCCACGGCGACTTCCACGTCGCTGTCGGCGGGGTAGTCGTAGCTCAGCACCGGGTGCACGAATTCGGTCTGGTACAGCAGGCGACCTTCGTGGTGGACCGCTGCGACGAGGGTGTAGAGCCCGTACGGTTCGATGGCTTCGGGGTCGTACGGCACCTGGAACTCGATCGGCAGGCGCCCCATCCCTGCGATGACGTGTTCGCCCAGAGTCACCGTGTCGCCGTTGGCCGAGGAGATATCGACCAGGCGCACCGTGACCACGGTCCCATCCGGTAGCCCGATGGCTCCGCCTCGGTAGAAGACGACTCCCGTGACCACTCCGTCACCTGACTCCGCCTCCCCGGCAGGTTCCGCTTGCACGGTGAAGTCGCCGTAGCGATAGCGCCCGTCGCTGCTCACCCCGGATGTGAGCGACAGGGGCACGGTCCCCATCGTCTCCCAGCTTCCGCCCCTGGCTCGAGCCGAGATGTGGAGGTTCTGCGGGTCGTCGATCTCCTGCCAGACGCGCACTTCCGCCACCACCCCGGAGTCGGACTGCGCCACTGCAACCCCGATCACGCCCACTGCCAGCAGGCCGACGAGGAAGGGAACGGCGAGACGGTTGATGCCAGACATGGCCAACTACCTCCAACCCAGTGTGTGCTGGAGGAGTCACGCTCGGAAAGGCAAAGCGGTAAACGTTCTGGCTAGTCCTTACCTGGCTCCGCGGCCGGGATACGCGCCCGCAGCGTGGATGCCGCCTCCCGGTCCCGTATGAGCAGCGCCACCAGGATCCCCCCCGCGATGAACGCCCCGGTCACGATGAAGCCGTCGGAGAACGCGCTCACCGACGCCGCCACATCGTCGAGCGGCCCGAGCATGGCGCCGTGGTGCGCCAGGCGGCTCGTGAGCACCGTCGCGATAATCGCCACACCGAAACTCTGCGCCACCTGCCGCGTCGCGTTGAAGGCCGCCGTCGCCCGGCCCGTGTCCGCCATGCTGATGCCTGCGAAGGCCGCCGTCTGCAGCGGCACCAGCATCATGCTGAAGCCCACGCCACGCATGAACATCGTTCCCTGTATCTGCCAGACGTTCGTGCCCAGGTCCATCAGGATCAGCGGAACCGTAGTTGCGCTCGCCACCGCCAGGCCGATGGCCACAAGCCGCCGCGGCCCCACGATCGGGTAGATGCGCGCCATCACCGGCGCCATCACCATGACGCCGATCGCCTGCGGGAACGTCGCCAGTCCGGATTCGAAGGGGCTCATCCCTCGCTCCAGCTGCAGGATCAGCGGTAACAGGAAGAGCGTCGAAGCGAACCCCATGAAGGCCACGCTCTGCGTGAGGTTCGCCAGCGCGAACATCCGGTTCAGGAAGAGCCGCACGTCGATGAGCGGCTCCTCGGTGCGTAGCTCGACCAGTACGAAGATCGCCAGCAGCGCCAGTCCCGCCCCGCCGAACCCGAGCACGACCGCGTCGCCAAAGCCCCGCTCTCCCGCCTCCGCCAGGCCGTACAGGAACACCGCCAGCCCGCCCGAGGCGAGCATGAACCCCGGAATGTCGATACGGCCGGGGTTGTCCTCGCGCTGCTCCCGCAGGAACGCGACCGCGAGCACGATGCCGATGACCCCCACGGGGATGTTCACGAGGAAGATCCACGGCCACGAGAGGTAGTCGAGGATCAGCCCCCCGACGAGCGGGCCGCTCGCGGGCGCGAACGTCGTCGGCACCACGAGGATGCCGGCCGCCTTCGATCGCTCCTGCTGCGGGAAGGCGCGGAATACCATCGTCTGCGAGACCGGCATCAGGAAGCCCCCGCCCAGCCCCTGCAGCGCCCGGAACACGATCAGACTCTCGATATTCCAGGCGAACGCGCACAGCGCCGACCCGCCCGTGAAGAACGCCAGCGCCAGCACGAAGATGAGCTTCGTGCCGAAGCGGTCGCCCGCCCAGCCGCTCACCGGGATCGCTACCGCCACCGCCAGCAGGTAGGCCGTCACCACCCACTGCACTTCCCGTGCGGAGGCATCCAGCTCGGAGGCCAGCACGGGCACGGCGACGTTCACGATCGTCAGATCGAGCAGGTTCATGAACATCCCGAACACGCTGATGAGCGCGACGATGTACTTGAACTCCAGCCGCATGCGCGCCGCCGCTACTCCGTCTGCTCGCCCGCGGGATCATCCGCGAGGTTGCGCGCGAGCCCCTGCAGGAAGTCCCGGATGAGGATCCGGATCGCCCCGCCGATGAACCGTCCCCCGAGTCGCGTCAACGCCCCGTGGACCGTCAGGTCGCCCCGGTAGGTGAACAGCACACCGTCTTCGCCTCCCTGCAGCGTGATCGTCCCCTGCGCCATGGCCGTCCCCTCCGCCGCCGCCCCCGAGAGCCGCAGGTGGTACGACTGCCCCTCCACGATGTGACTCACCCGCGCCAGCCCCCGGAACCGCCCCCAGAATCCCCGCACCTCCACGAACGCGACCAGCTCGTACGTGTCCTCGTCGATCCGTTCCAGCGACTCGAAGGCCGGCAGCGCCCCTCGCAGGGCGGCGGGGTCGAAGAGCGCTTGCCAGAGCGCGTCCTTCGCCACCTCGAAGCGGTGCTCCCCATCGATCTCCACCACGACCCGCCCGCGCGAAGTGGCGCGTACGGCACATGCTACCCCGCCTGCTACTCGCTATGATGCCCGCTCATGCTCGATCGCTTCCACGTCCCCGACGACATCGCCGTGCGCGTCCCCCCGCCCCTTATGAAGGCGACCGTGGTCCGCATCTTCGAGGCCCTCGGCTCACCCCCAGATGACGCCGAGCGCTGCGCCGAGACGCTCCTCTACGCCGACCGCCGCGGCATCGATACGCACGGCGTCAGCAACATGATGCGTGTCTACGTCGCCGGCATCCGCGGCGGCGCCATCAACCCCGCCCCGAAGTGGCGGATCGTGCGCGAAGCCGAGGCCACAGCCACCATCGATAGCGACGAGGGCCTCGGCCTCACCGTGGGCCCCCAGGCCATGGACCTCGCCATCGAGAAGGCGCGCAAGTGCGGCATCGGCTCCGTCGCCGTCATGAACGGTCGCCACTTCGGCGCTGCCGCCTTCCACGCCCACCGCGCCGTCCCCCACGACATGATCGGCGTGGCCACCACCGTCGGCGGCAAGCAGGTCGCCCCCACCTTCGGCGCCGAAGCCCTCATCGGCCTTAACCCCATCGGCGTGGCCGTCCCCGCTCGCGAGGAGGCCCCCTTCGTCTTCGACGCCTCCATGAGCTCCGTCGCCGGCAACAAGATCCGCCTCGCCCGCCGCCTCGGCGCGAGCGTCCTCCCCGGCTGGATTGCCGAAGGCGATGGCACCCCCATAATGGAAGAGCGCCCCGTGCCCGACGAATTCATGATGCTGCCCGTCGGCGGCACCCGCGAGATCGGCTCGCACAAAGGCTACAGCCTCGCCATCGTCGTCGACGTGCTCAGCGGCGTCCTTTCCGGAACGGGCCCCGGTTTCGCCACGCGCATGGGCAACGGTCACCACTTCCTCGCTTACCGCGTCGACGCCTTCACCGACCTCGACCAGTTCAAGGACGACATGGACCTCTACCTGCGCACGCTGCGCGAGAGCAAGACCGCTCCCGGCCAGGAGCGCGTCTACTACGCCGGCCTGAACGCCTCCGAGAAGGAAGAGGAGCGCGCCGAGCTCGGTATCCCCTACCACCCCGAGGTCATCGGCTGGTTCCACGAGGTCCTCGGCGAACTCGGCGCCCAGGACGACCTCCCTGCCGTTTGACGCCACCGCCAACCGGTCGCGGTCGCTAGAATCCCCCCACACCCGCCAGGAAGTCAGGAGGCCGTCATGGAGATTTCGGGAAAGGTCGCGCTTGTCACCGGAGGGTCGTCCGGGATCGGCCGCGCCACCGCGCTCGCGCTCGCCGCTGAGGGCGCCAGCGTCGCCGTCGCCGACATCGACCGCGAGGGCGGCGCCGAGACCGTCCGCGCCATCGCCGAAGCCGGCGGCCAGGCCTGCTTCTTCGCAGGCGACGTCTCCACCCCCGACGGCGTCAGGTCGCTCTTCGCCGCCGTTGAGGCCGCCTGCGGCGGCATCGACATCGTCCATAACAACGCCGGCATCATGACCGGCGACACCCCCGGCTGGCCCGATGTCGGCCTCGACAAGATCAAGCTCGTCATCAGCGTCAACGTCGCCGGCGTAATGATGGGCACGGGCGCCGCCGTGCGCGCCCTGCGCAAGCGCGGAGGTGGCGCCATCGTCAACACCGCCTCCGTCGCCGCCCTCGGCCCCATGCCCTTCGACCCCATGTACGCAGCCTCCAAGGCCGCCGTCGTGCACTTCACCGAGTCCTGCGCGATGCTCGCCGAGACCGAGAACATCCGCGTCAACGCCGTGCTCCCCGGCATGGTCGATACGCCCATCATCGGCAAGACCGGCGACGGCGTGAATCCCGCGGAGTGGCTCCGACCCGCCATCGCGGGGACGACCATGCTCCAGCCCGAGCAGATCGCCGACAAGGTGCTCGAATTCATCCGCGACGACTCGAAGATCGGCCAGGCCGAAATGGTCGTGCAGCCCGACACACCGCGCGCCGCGGAGCTGGCCGCGGCCGCGGAGGACTAGCGCGCCGCCGGAGCCTTCGGAACGCGTGGGAACTCCAGCCGCGCGTCCCCGAGCGTCGCAAACGCGGTCACGTTGAAGGCCGGCCGCAGCTGCCGCCACACCCCCGCCCCCCGCGCCATCGTGACCTCCCAGTCGCGCGAAAGCGTGCCTTCCACGTCCGCCAGCGGGATGCGGACGCCGTAGCGCAGCAGCCCCGGCGCGCCATCCTCCTCCCCCGCCACCAGCAGCGCGTCGAACTTCAGCATCGTCGCATCGCAGCGGCGCAGTGCGCCCATGCGGATGCGGCACAGCTCCCCTTCCTCCCCCGATATGACGGCCCGGATCTCGTCATCGCTTACGTCCAGCTCGATCGACCCCGCCCGCCGCGACCCCCCGAAGCACCGCCTCCCGCTCGCAAGCTGCTTATCCCCCTGCACGATCGCGTCGAGCAGCACGTTGCGGATCTGGACGCGATCGCGCGTCCCAAGGAACAGCCCCGCCTCCCGGTACGGCCCCGCCGGCGAGTCCGGCGCGTCCACGATGATCACCTTCGCGTACGGCGGCACGGGCCGGATGAGCCCCTCCGGCAGCAGGTCCATCATCTGGTGCTTGGACAGCTCGAAGGTGAGGCTCACGACCCGCGTGTCCGTCAGCTCCCAGCCGTCCTCTCCTTCGCCCTCACCCGGGGCGATCGCGAGCAGGTCTGGCATCGACGCCAGCGTGCGTGTCCCGAAGTCAGGCACGTTGACCCCGCCGGCCCCTCACGCCGAGGCCCGCGGCGCGATCGCGAACGCGAGCGCCTCGCCGAAGTGCGTCGCCAGGAACGTGGGCAGCTCGCACTCGCGCCATTCTACGGGCGCGGGCGTCGCCTGCTTCCACGCGTCGAGCCCCGCCGGCGCGTTCGCCACCAGCCCCACGCCCCCCGCCGCCGATACTGACGCGAGCGCCGCCTCCGCCGCTTCCTCGACTGTCTCGAACCCGCCCAGCACCCGCGAGGCCAGCCGCACCCGCAGGAGCGAATACGGCTCCTCCGGGATGCCATCCGGCGCCTCGATGAACGCCTCCCCCGGCGCCCCCTCCACCCGCTCCGACTCCGCCACCACCCACATCCCCGTCGCCACCCCCGCGTCGTCCAGCCAGTCCGTCGCCCCTTTCGGGTCCAGCCCGCTTGCCGCCAGGCTCGCTGTGAGCGCCCCCAGCCCGAGAAAACTGCGACCCACGTTCAGCACCCTCACCCGGTCCGGGTCAATCTCCTCCCGTGCGAGGTCGTTCCGCCCTCCCGCCGCCGCCGTGAACGCGGGCGAGTACCCGTACGGACCGACCAGGCACAGCAACGGCTCCGGCCCCTCTCTGAGCGCCTCCCGGAAGGCGGCCGTGTACGTCGCGCGAGGGGCCGGGTCGCTGAATCGCCGCTTCCCCTCGTCCGGCGCGATCACCGCCACACGATCGAGGGCGTCCCCCTCGAGCGCGCTCGAGTAGTCCGTGACGATCCGTGCCGCTTCGCTCACGGACGCAGCCCGAAGAGCCGCTCCGCTTCCTGCCGCAGCTCCGCGCGGAAATCCGGGTGCGCCACCGAGATCAGCTCTGCCGCCCGCTCGCGCGTGCTCTTCCCGAACAGCTGCGCCACGCCGTACTCGGTCACGATCGTGTCCGCCAGTGAGCGCGGAATCGTCACGACCGTGCCCGGCTCGTGTACCGGCACCACCCGCGACACCGCCCCGCCCAGGGCCGTCGACTTCATCACCGTGATCGCGCGCCCGCCCTTCGAGTACATGGCCGCGTAGTGGCTATCGGGCTGGCCGCCCGTCCCGTTGATCATCCGCGGCCCGTGGACGGTCTCCGCGTTGATCTGTCCCTGGAAGTCCACGTTGATGGCGCTGTTGATCGCATGCACGCGGTCGTTCGCCGACATCACCTTCGGGTCCAGCACGAAGTCCGAGGGGTGCAGCTCGCAGCGCGGGTTCTCCGCGATGAAGTCGAGGTCCTGCGGCGTGCAGCCGGCCCACCCCGCCGCCACCGCCACCCCCGGACGGAACGCCTTGTTCGCGTCCGTCATCTGGCCCTCGCGGATGAGCTTCGTCCACCCCGGGATGATCATCTCCGAGTGCAGCCCCAGCCCCTCCTTCTCGTCGAAGGCCCCGCCTTTCACGAGCGAGCTGCTTGGCTCGCCGACGCCGATTTGCAGGTTCGCCCCGTCCGAGACGACCTCCGCTACGTGCGCCGCGATCGCCTTCGACTCCGCGTCGGGCTCGGGACCCTTCCCCAGCAGCGGCGCCACCATCGCGGGGTCCAGCTTCTCGAAGAACCAGAAGCTGCGCCGCAGCATCCCCCGCAGCCAGCGGTCCGGCACCGAGTCCATCAGGTCCAGCAGCCCCTCCCGCTTCCGCTCGTCCTCGACCGCCTCCACCTTCGCCCGGATCTCTTCGTTGCTCGGCCCGTAGTCGCCCTCCACCAGGTAGTCGATCTCGGAGACGTGCACGGTGCAGTCCCCGTGGAACACCGGGTACGTGTCATCGATCTCCGCGATCACCGTGCGGCAGTGCTTCACGTACCCGCGCTTGTTGAACATCATCGGCCCGAAGTTCACGTACCCCTTCTCGTTCGGGCGGCTCACCCGCGTGATGAACACGTCCGGGAAGAGGCAGTCGTCGGGCCGCTCGATCTGCTTCATCTCCGTCGAGAACAGGTTCGGGATGTACGACGCCACCTTCGAGTCCGTCGAGAACCGCGCAAAGTCCCCGATGAATATCTGGAAGTCGACCGTGAAGCGCTCGTCCCCCGCTTCCGGCGCGAGCCAGCCCGGGTCCTGTCCCGGCGTCGTCAGCCGCACGCGCACGTCCTTCAGGTCGCGCCGCGCCGCGATCGCGTCGAGCACGTAGTCGAGTGAGGTCAGCGAGCAGTACAGCACGTCCCCGTCGCGGACCCCCGAGGCCGCCTCCTCCGCCGAGACCGTCCGGTACCCGGCCGTGGCCGTCACGCCGACGCCTCGCTGGCCACCGGATCGTCGGCGAACGCGGGCATCACCTCTTTCGCGAACAGCCGCATCGACTCCAGGTTCTGCTCGTGCGTCGACCAGCGCCCGCTGACGCCGATGTTGAGCGCATCCACGCCCAGCTTCTGCCAGTCCTCAACCGCCCTCGCGACCTCGTCCGGGGTCCCCACGAGCTTCCCCACCTGGTCCGCCCCCAGCGGCGGCCGGAATGCCGCCCCCGAGCCCAGCGAGTGCGCGTGGTAGGCGGGACTCGGGTAGGTCGAGCCCATCGTCATCAGGTACGAGCTCAGCGGGCCCGCCAGCTGCTCGTGCGCCTTCCCCACCATCTTCTGCGCGAAGTCCGAGTCCGGGTGGCAGAAAAGCTGCCCCTGTGCCCGCACCTGGTTGTTCGCCGTCACGCCGATGGGCTCCGCCTCGCGGCTCGCCCGCCGGTAGTCCGCGATCAGGTCCGCGTACTTGGGGATCCCGCCCAGCGTCACGCCCAGCATCCCGATGCCCTTCTCCCCCGCGAGCACCGCCGTCTCCGGGCTCTGCACCGCCACCCACAGTGGCGGATGCGGCTGCTGCACCGGCTTCGGCAGCACGTTCCGCGGCGGCATCGAGAAGTGCCGTCCCTTGATCGAGAACTCGTCGCTCGTCCACATCTTCACGACCGAGCGCGTCGACTCCTCCCACATCTCCTTCGTGTCGTCCGGCTCCACCAGGAACCCGCCCAGCTCCGTCCACGTCGCGCTCCGCCCCGTCCCCAGCTCCACGCGACCGTTGCTCAGGATGTCGAGCGTCGCGATCCGCTCCGCCACCCGCGCAGGGTGGTTGATGTTCGGGAGCATCAGGTAGATTCCGTGCCCGAACCGGATCTGCTTCGTCCGCGCCGCGCAGTACGCGAAGAACATGTCCGGCGCCGACATGTGCGAGTACTCCTCGAGGAAGTGGTGCTCCACCGACCAGGCGCTGTCGAATCCCAGCTCGTCCGCCAGTTCCACCACCTCGACCGCCTCGTGGAAGACACGCGATTCGCTCATTGCGTCCCACGGTTTCGTTACGACGCAGCCCACCGAGATTCCGAACTTCATGCGCGGCCTCCGCCCGCCAGCGCGGGCCCCCCGCATCTTGCCATGTCCACGCGATGCCGGTCAGGTCTGTCGCCGGCCCGCAGGCAAAAGCAGACGCCCCTTGAGGGCGTCTCCTGTCGTATCACGTTGGAAGGAGGGAGAGCGTCAGGCCCAGCGGTGCGCCGTCTCCAGCTCCTCCACGGCCGACTCGTCGAGTCCTGCCGCTTCGAGCGCCTCGGTCACATGCTGGTGCTCGTGCTGCGTCAGCAGCCCGAGGATGGCGCCCAGCGAGAAGGCGTTCCCGCCGATCGAGTACTCCTGTGCCAGGTCCTCATCGCTGAACCGCTGGATGTACATCCAGATCACCCCGTGGGCCGTGTTCAACTCGATGCGCAGCATCTTGTAGTCCAGCGACGCGAACTTGTCGACGCCCGCCTGGTTGCCGCTCGGGTCCGCCGGGAAATCGCCCGTCGCGAGCATGGCGCGAACGTGCGACGACGTGTCGTGGCTGATGGCCGTGATGTGGCGGACGATGTCCCCCACCGACCAACCCTCGTATGACGGTTTGTCGAAGTGGTCGCCGAGCGCTCCGATCGCGTCCTCGGTCCTCTGCCACGTCTCGCAAATCGTCTGGAACAACGCTTCTCGGGAAACCGCTGCGTCAGCTGCCATCGTCTACCTCCAGGAGTGCGACCCGCATTGTGGCCCATCCCGCTGGGCCGGTCCAGATGCACCCTCACGAATCGCCCTGCTCCGTAGGGTGGCGCCCAACTGTGCCCCGCCCCGCGGCCCCGGCACTCACCCCTCAGCCTCGCGTCGTGAGCGCGACAGCAGCCGAGCGCCAATGATGCCCGGCGCTCTCCTCACCCTCAGCCGCGCATCGCGAGCGCGGCAGCAGTCGAGCGCCAATGAATGCAGCGCGGCGCTCCACTCCGTCAGGCCCAGCGATGCGCCGTCTCCACCGGCACGATCGCCGACTCCGGTAGTCCCGTCGCCTCAAGAGCCTCGTTCACATGCCAGGCCTCATGAAGCACCCGCTGCCGGATCACCTCGCCCAGCGTGTGCTCCTCCCCGAAGATCGCGAACGTCTGCGCCAGGTCCTCGTCGCTGAACCGCTGGATGTACATCCAGACCACCCCGTGCGCCGTGTTCAGCTCGATGCGCAGCATCTTGTAGTCCAGCGACGCGAATTTCGCGACCCCGGCAGCATTGCCGTCGTCCCCGGGAAACGGAAGCTCGCCCGTGGACAGCAGCGCCCGGATGCGCCCCGACATGATGTGGCTCGCCGCCGTCAGGTGCCGGAACAGGTCCCCGACCGTCCAGCCGTCGTTGGCCTGCGTCTCGAAGTGCTCCCCCAGCGCAGCGATCGCGTCCTCCGTTCGCTGCCAGCACTCGCAGACCTCCCGGAAGAGCGCCTCGCGCGTCATCGCCTCTCCTTCTGCCATGGGTGAACCTCCGTGTCTTGTGTGCGCCTACGCCCAGCGATGGGCGGTCTCTAGCGGAACCACCGTCGACTCTTCGAGTCCCGCCGCCTTGAGTGCATCCGCCATGTGCCAGCTCTCGTGCTGACCCAGCAGCCCGAGCAATTCCCCGAGCCCGATATCCCCGTCTCCCATCTTGTAGCGCTGCGCCAGGTCCTCGTCGCTGAAGCGCTGGATGTACATCCAGACCACCCCGTGGGCCGTGTTCAGCTCGATCCGCAGCATCTTGTAGTCGAGCGTGCGGAACCGCGCCACTCCCGCCTCGTTCTCCTCCGCCGTGCTCAGGATGTGCTCGCCCGTCGCGACCATCTCCCGCACCTGCGAGGCCGTGTCGTGGGCGATGCTGGTGAGGTGCCGGAAGATGTCGCCCACGGTCCATCCGTCGTAGCCCGGCTTGTCGAAGTGCTCCCCCGCTGCCGCTATGGCGTCCTCGGTGTGCTGCCAGTGCTCGCAGAGCGTCTGGAACAGGGTTTCCCGGGTCATCGCCGAACTGTCTGCCATCGCAATCCCCCTTGAGTGCCGCCGCAGTCTGACCGATCACGTCCCGGCCGGTCTACTGGCCCCGCTCCCCGTAGAATCCCCCGCACAGCGGAGCCTGCGACCAGCGCTCCCCGGGAGAACGCTATGAAGCTTGGCATCAGCATCGGCTATTCGGGCCCCCAGATGAACCTGCCAGTCGAGAAGGTCCAGCTGGCCGAACGCCTCGGCTACGACTCCGTCTGGACCGCCGAGGCCTACGGCTCCGACGCCGTCACGCCCCTCGCCTACCTTGCCGCCGTCACCGACCGCATCCGCCTCGGGACCGGCATCATGCAGCTCGCCGCACGCACGGCCGCCAACTGCGCCATGTCCGTCGCCACCGTCGACGCCATGGCCGGGGGCAACCGCTTCATCGCCGGCATCGGCGTCTCCGGCCCCCAGATCGTCGAAGGCTGGTACGGCGAGCCCTGGGGCAAGCCCTACTACCGCATCCGCGATTACGTCCAGATCATGCGCAAGATCTTCGAGCGCGAGCGCCCCGTCATGCACGAGGGCCGCGAGATATCGCTTCCGTACGGCGGCGAAGGCTCCTCCGGCCTGGGCAAGCCCCTCCGCTCCATCCTCCACATGAACAAGAACATCCCCATCTGGCTCGGCACCGGCACCCCCGCCAATACCCGCCTCACCGCCGAGATCGCCGACGGCTGGCTGCCCCTCGGCTACGTCCCCGGCAAGAAGCTCGACCACTTCATGCCCTGGCTCGAAGAGGGCTTCCGCCGCGCCGGCGGCGGCAAGAGCCTCAAGGACCTCGAGATCCAGGTCGGCGCCACCGTCCGCATCACCGACGACGTCCAGGGTGCCCTCGACGCCATGAAGCCCGGCACCGCCCTCTACATCGGCGGCATGGGCCACCGCAGCAAGAACTTCCACAACGACAACATGGTCCGTCGCGGCTACGCCGACGCAGCCGCGCGCATCCAGGAGCTCTTTCTCGCCGGACGTAAGGAAGAGGCCGCCGCCGCCGTCCCCGACGAGTTCCTCGACGAGACCGCCCTCATCGGCCCCGTCGAGCGCATCCGCGAGCGCTACAAGCTCTGGGCCGACGACCCCATCACCGGCATCACCGTCAACGCCACCCGCCAGGAGGAGATGGAGCTCATGGCCGAGCTCGCCGAGGTGCAGCCCGTCAAGGCATAGGAAGGCCCGCTGGTTGGGTGCCATGTGGCGTCCAGGGGCGGGTTCTTGGGCGACGCTCAGGCGGCGCGGCCGGAGCGCTGGTGCTGAGGCGAAGGCTTCCGCGAACGCACATGCTTTGCGAGGGTGGCGATGGACGTCCGCAAATCTTCGATCTCGCCCGACAGGTCAACCGCGATGACCTCCAGCAACTTCCCCGCATGGCGCACGCGGCGCTTGCGCGGTTCGGCTTCCCCCTTCGCGTAGATCAGCGTCGCCCCCGGTAGGTCGACCGCCGTGGCGTAGGCGAGCGCCTGGTAGAGGTCGGCGTTGGTGGCGCGGTTGTTTTCGGTGCGCTTGTACTTGGCGTCGCCGACGAACACGCAGTCGCCACCCTCCCACCACGAGAGGTCGGGCCCGAGCGAAATGTCCCCGCCTTCGTCGAGTGTAGGCATCCTCCCGCGGAGGCCGGTGTCCGCGGGAAAGGCGTGCCCGTCCAGGCCCAGTTCCTCCCGCAGCGCGCGCGTCACGAACTCCTGGAACACGACATTCATGTCGATGAGGAAGCCAGAAGCGCGCACGCCCCCACGTTCCGACTCGAAGGTGGCGTGACGCAGGATGAGCCGCGAAAGCTCCACGACCTCGCGGTAGTGCGCGTTGAGCCGGTCGAACTCGACGGATGGCACGTCGCTGGGTCGGAACGCGACCAGCGAGACGTTCGCGAGCGTCGCGTCAATCCAGCGCAAGCCGTCGCGCGACTCCCGGTCGGCGATGCGCATCGCGCCGAGCCGCGCACCTGCCGCCTTCACCAACTGGTTTGCGAGAATGTCGTCCGTGAAGTCGTCATAACGCACTTCGACCGGCAGGGGCACGTCGAACCGCCGCCGGACTTGCTCCGCGAACGCGATCCGACCCCGCACCGTGTACAGCGCCTCCTCCTCCGTCTGGTAGCCATGCAGTAGTCCGCGCCCGAACGCCCGCTGCGCCGCGCGGACGAACGCGGGGGCCAGCGCGGCGACCAGATCGGGCGCCTCCGCGAACGCGAACGGGTCATTGCGCAGCTTGAACGCGCCCATCGCGTACGACGCCAGGTAGAGCACGCGCGAGACTTCCAGCTTGGGCCGGATGATGACCGAGAGCCTGCCCATGTCCAGCGCCCCCACGGTGGAGCCGGGCGTCAGATGGTAGGCGTCCTCTTCGCCTTCGGCCGGCTCGATGGTGACGGACGGTACGGCCGCCTTGAGTGCATCGCGCTCCGCGACGGAGAGATGCTCCGGCCCGCTGCGTTTGTACTCTTTGAGGTTAATCGGTCGCATCGCCGGAGCCGGGCTCGTCCTCCTGCTCGCCGGTGGCATCGTCACCGGCGTCTGGGCCTTCGCCCGCTGCTTCCCCCCGCAACGTGTCAAGGACGAACTCCGCGAGGCGCTCGTGCTGCCCGTACAACTGCTCCTCGATGTACGGCAGCACGTCGTGCTCCCAGATGCGCCCGACGCGCTCCTCGTCAAGGTCGTCCTTCATGAAGTAGCTCGGGCCGATCGCCGCCTCGCGGTTGTCCAGCTTTGTATTGGCGAGATCGACAACCCTGGCGAGCCACGGCAGGTCGATCTCCTTCCTCTCCAGCCAGCGCCCCAGCAGCCCCTCGACGGGCGCCTTCCCGGGATGGAACTCGACGAACGAGAAGCGCCGCCGCAGCGCCAGGTCCACCAGCGCGATCGAGCGGTCCGCCGTGTTCATCGTCCCGATGATGTAGAGGTTCTCGGGCAGCGAGAAGTCCTCGTCTTCCTCCTTCGCGTACTGGAGGCGCATCCGCTGGTCGCGGTACTCCAGCAGGAAATAGAGCTCGCCGAAAACCTTGGCGAGATTGCCCCGGTTGATCTCGTCGATGATCAAGTAGTGATTCGCAGCGGAGTTCCGTGCCTCGTTGGCCGCCTGGACCAGCGGCCCGTCCCGAAGCTCGAACCCGGCCTGCCCGTCCTTGAGCGTCGGGCGATAACCCTGCACGAAGTCCTCGTAGGCGTAGGACGGGTGGAACTGGACCAGCCGCACGCGCTCGTCCGCCCCCGCCAGCGCCCGTGCCAGTTCTCGCGCGACGTACGTCTTCCCCGTCCCCGGCGGCCCCTGGAAGATGACCTGCCGCTTCTCGTCCAACAGCCGCTTGATGTTGCGCAAGTAGCTGACGTCGTACAGAAGCTCGTCGGCGAGCGTTTCCAGGGAGAGTGGAGACGGCTTGTTATCGGGGTCCGTCAAGAATGCCCGCACGCGGTCATCCAGCCTCTGAACTGTCCAGCGGACGAACGCGCCGGTTATGGCGTTGCTGACTCGCTCAGGGGGGACGTTCTGCCCTTCTGGCACTAACGACTGAAGCCGCTCGACGCCTAGTGCCACGCCAATTTGCTCATGCGGGACACTCTGGGCCAGCCAGCGCACGTCCATCGAGTGCGAGTGGCCGGACGGGTTCTCGTCAAACCGATACGGTCCCGTGATCTCGCCGATATGCACCTGTCGGCCGGGGAGCGGCACCACAACCAGATCCCCAACGGCCATCTCATGGGCGAACTGCCACAACTGTGTCCCGGCAGACCTCGGGTGCGCTGAGGTGTCCGCCGAGCCTCCCTCCTCCGTGAGCAGGCCATTGAACTCTTCGCGGGAGCTGACCGCCCCGACATCGCTGTGCCACTGGAAGCCGATGTCGATCTGGTTCAGTTCAAGGAACCTGGGTGCGCCATCCGCATCAGTCCCCGCCCGGACTTGCCACAGCGCAGGATCATCGGGCTCGGCGCCCTGCATCATCCACACCACCGACTGGGCTTCGAGGCGGTCCGAGGGTCGGTCACATCCCAGCCATGCGGTCCTCGCAACGATCGCATCAAGAAACGCCAGGGCGTGGTTGTACGTCTCCGCTTCGTCGGCTTCTTCGGGCGGCCGGTCGTAGCCAGTCGCGTCATAGGCAGCGTCGAATTTCCTGACCGCATAGGGTGGGTATTCGGGGCCTAACGCCATAAGCAGCGCCGCCACTACCCGCAGCCGCGTGCCCTTGCCGCTCGGGAGCACGCCGTCGGGAAGCGACGCGATGAAGCCTCGAATTCGATCCGCCGGCGCCACATCCCCATCAATCCACAGTGCCTCAAGCGCATCCCCCGCGCGCTTGGGCTCCGCGTCGAACCACTTGACCAGCGTATCGCGCGCCTGCCACTGGATGGGACTACCCGTCTGCGGGAACGCTTTTCTGACCAGCGTAGGCCAGGTACCGTCGCGGCTGCGCACCGCGACGCGTGCCTCCCCAAGGCTGCTGATGATCTCCCGCTTGTACTCCATCTCCTCACGATCGAGCCGTCCCGACTCGACGTGCGCCTGTGCCCGCCTGATGTAGTCGCTCAGCGGGTCATCGTCCCACTCCTGGTTGATGCTGATCGGCTGCGAAGAGCGGTCCTCGCGCACGTCGCTCTTCGCAGCCGGAGAGCCCGAACGCCGCCTGCCGTAGCTGGGCTGGCCTGGGTGATGCTTGCCGCTGGACGTCAACTTAAGGGCTTCCAGTTCCGCCTGCTCAACTCTGAGGATATCCGCAGCAATCGGCAACGCTTCTTCTGCTTCTCTCTGCGTCTTGTACTTGGTTGCGTACTTCCTGCCGACAGGAGTCGGCCCTCCGTCAAAGTAGGCGTTCCAAACGTTCTTCCTCTGAATAACCCAAGGCACGGGCATTGCTCTAATCTCCTTCCACAGTGCTAACCCATCCGCCCCAGCAGCGACCCGTACTCCCGCAGACCCAGCGGCCGCACTACCCTGCCCATCCCCGACCAGTACTCCCAGCGCCAGTTTCCCGTCGCGCGCGGCTGGCCCGCGGGCTCGACCAGCGGCGCGGCCTTGCTCGCCAGCATCAGGTGGTAGTGCTCGCTCAGCGGCAGCGACTCGTTCACCAGCCCGATCCAGTAGCGCAGCTCCCCGCCGTCCGGCGAGAACGTCGTTCCCAGGTAGCGGTAGCGACCCTGTACTGGCGGCGACGAGCTGTTCTCGTAGCGCACCCCGTTCCCGAAGCGCTCGCGCAGCGCCGCCCCGCCCAGCGCGTAGAGCCGGTTCGTGTGGAGTGCGTCGTCCAGACCCACCGCCTCCAGCCCGAGGACGTCCCGTTGTACGAACTCGGCGAACTCGCGCGCGAGCCGGTCCGGGTCGTTCGCCAGCGCGTCGGCAATCGCGTCCCAACTGATGGCGCCCGGCTCCTTCCCGTCGAACCCCACCCGCAGGCGCGCCGCCTCCCCGCCCGCGTCTGGTCGCTCGACCGCCTCCCCCGGCGCCACCTCCACCTCCACCAGTGCCTCCCGCCCGTCGCCGAATGTGACGCCAAGGTCCGCCAACGGCACATCGGGGCCGGGCTGCACCGACACGTCCGCCACCGCCCCCTGCGCCCCCGCCGCCTCCGCGAAGAGCGCGCCCAGCCCCTCGCGACCGGTCGCCAGCAGGTAGGCGAGGCCGTTGGTGCAATAGTCCTCGAAGGGCGAAGTGCCGGCCCCGGGGCGGTAGGCCGACAGCATTGTGAAAAGGTTCGCGCCGTCCACGCCCTCAGTATGGACCGAGACCCCGCGCCGTCCAGTCAGGATGCGTCCGCCAGGGCGCGCAGCATCCGCACCAACAGCGGCATCCATTCCGTGCCCGCCTGCTCCCGCGGAATCCGCACCTGCTCCGGCCCGACCCGCACGCCCGGCACCCCCAGCGCCGCCACCGCCCGCTGGTGGTGGTGTGTCGTCCCCCCTCGAAGGCGCAGGTGGAAGCTCTCCGGGCTTGTCGAGATGCGCTCCACCCCCGCCAGCCGCCCCACCGCCTTCAGCAGTGCCACCCCCAGAAGGTTCTGCACGAGCGGCGGCGGCTCTCCGAAACGGTCCCGCAGCTCCTCCTCCATCTCCGCCACGCCCCGGGGCGACTCCAGCTGCGCGACCCGTTCGTAGATCGCCAGCCGTGTCTCCATATCCGCGACATAACGCTCCGGGATCGACGCACTCACGGGCAGGTCCACCCGTGGCGCGGGCGGCAGCGAAGGCCCCCCCTCCCCGCCCTCCAGCCCGCCCCGCAACGACTCCACCGCTTCCCCCACCAGCTTGGAGAACAGGTCGAACCCCACCGCTGCGATGTGCCCGCTCTGCTCTGCCCCCAGCAGGTTCCCCGCCCCCCGGATCTCGAGGTCGCGCAACGCGATCTGGAACCCGCTCCCCAGCTCCGCCGCCTCGAAGATCGCCGCCAGCCGCTTCTGCGCTGTCTCCGAGATCGCCCGGTTTCGGTCGTAAAGGAAGTAGGCGAACGCGCGGTTCGCCGAGCGGCCCACCCGTCCCCGCAGCTGGTAGAGCTGCGCAAGCCCGAACTGGTTCGCGTTGTTGATGATGATCGTGTTCACGTTCGGCAGGTCCAGCCCGCTCTCGATGATCGTCGTGCAGAGCAGCACGTCGTACTCGCCCGCCCCGAACTCGACCATCACGCGTTCGAGCCGCTCCTCCGGCATCTGCCCGTGCCCGATCGCGACCGCCGCCTCTGGCACGAGCTCCCGCAGCTGCAGCGCCACCCGCTCGATGTTCTGCACGCGGTTGTGCACGAAGTACACCTGCCCGCCCCGCTCCATCTCGCGCACGATCGCCTCGCGCACGATCTCGTCGTCCCACCCCGTCACGTACGTGCGGATGGGTAGCCGCTCCTCCGGCGCCGTCGCCACCATCGACGTGTCCCGGATACCAGCCAGCGACATCTGCAGCGTCCGCGGGATCGGCGTCGCCGACATCGTCAGCGTGTCCACCTCCGCCCGCATCTGCCGGAAGCGCTCCTTGTGCGCCACGCCGAACCGCTGCTCCTCGTCGATCACCACCAGCCCGAGGTCCTTGAACGCCACATCCCGCTGCAGCAGCCGGTGCGTCCCGATCGCGATGTCGATGTCCCCCGCCGCGACCCCGTCGACGATCTCGCGCTGTTCGTGGGTGGAACGGAAGCGGGACAGCACCGCCGTCTCCACCGGGAAACCGCTCATCCGCTCCCGGAACGTCTGCCCGTGCTGCTCCGCCAGCACCGTCGTCGGTACAAGCACCGCCACCTGCCGGCCCGCCATCACCGCCTTGAACGCCGCCCGCACGGCCACCTCTGTCTTGCCGTAGCCCACGTCCCCCGCGATCAGCCGGTCCATGGGTTTGTTCGACTCCATGTCCGCCTTGACGTCCGTGATCGCCTGCATCTGGTCCGGCGTCTCCACGAAGGGGAATGCGCCCTCCATCTCGATCTGCCAGGGCCCGTCCTCGGGGCAGGCGTCCCCCCGCGCCACCGCCCGCCGTGCGTACAGGTCGAGCAGTTCCTGCGCGATCTCCGCCACCGCTCGCCGCACGCGACGCTTCGTGTTGGCCCACTCCTGCGAACCCAGCCGCGTCAGCGACGGCGGCCGGTCGCTCGGCCCCACGTAGGCGCTCACCGCATCGAGTTGGTCCGTCGGAACGAACAGCCGGTCGCCCTCCGCGTACTCGAGTTCCAGGTACTCCCGCTCGACCCCGTCCGTCGTCCGCCGCGTCAGCCCCGCGAAGCGCGCGATCCCGTGGTCGATGTGTACAACCGAGTCGCCCGGCTGCAGCGTCGTCAGGATGTTCGGCGTGATGCCCCGCCGGCGACGCTGTGGCCGCCGCGTCCGCCGCAACCCGAACACCTCTTCGTCGCTGATCAGGGCGAACGTCTCCCCCAGAAGGAAGCCGCCGCTTGCCGTTGCCGGCACGATCGCGATCGTCCCCGGCTGCGGCGTCTCGTCGAGCGTGCGCAGCAGACGCGGCTCGACCCCCTCCTCCTCCATCAGGTCGGCCAGGCGAAGCGCCTGTTGCGAGGCCAGCACGACCCCTCGCCCCTCCTCCGCCCACGCCTCCGCCTGGCGCACCACCTCCCGGATGCGCCCCCCGAACGCCGGTGGCGTCGCGAACGGCAGCCGCTCCGCCCCCAGCTCCTCCGCCCCGAACCGCCCCAGCTCCACCCGCGCCCCGTGCCCGTCCAGCAACGCCTCCACGGCTTCGGGCTCGAGCCCGAGGTCCGGCAACCCTTCCGGGATCTCCCCCCGCCGCTCCAGCGCCCCCCGCGCCTCCTCCTGGTGACGCACGTGCAGCGCCAGCGCCTCCACCCCCTCCTCCCGCTCGTCGACCACCACCAGGCTCTCCGGACTGACGTAGTCGAAAACCGTCGCGCGATTCAGCAGCGGCTCGAAGTATCCGGGGAAGCGGCTTCGCTCCCCGCCCGCCAGCAGCTCCAGCTCCTGCGCGATCGCCTCCGCCGCCTCCCCCCCGACCTCGATCGCGTCGCGAACCTCGCGCGCTCGTGCCTGCGCTTCCGGGGTGTGGCTCGCCAGCGGCGGCAGCATGGTCGACTGCACCCGCTCGATGCTCCGCTGCGTCTCCAGGTCGATTCGCCGGATGCTCTCGACCTCATCCCCGAAGAACTCAATCCGCAGCGGCTCCTCCGCCCCTGCCGGGAACACGTCGAGGATGCCCCCCCGCCTCGCCGCCCCCCCCGGTTCGTCCGCGAGCGGCTCGAAGCGGTATCCCGCCCCCTCCAGCGCCCGCTGCAGCGCTTCCGGCGCGAGCGTCGCCCCTGCCCGCACCTCCGTCCCCGCTCCCTCCACCTCTGGCCCCGCCCGGAACTCCGCCACCGCCGCCCACGACGCCACCACCAGCGACCGCTCCCCCGCCCGCAGCTGCCGCAGCGCCCGATCCCGTTCGCCGATCGCGGCGGGATCGGCCTCGGCCAACTCGTACGGAAGCCGCTCCCCCGCCGGCAGTTGCGCGATCGGCAGGTCGCCCGCGAACAGCGCCAGCTCCTCCACGAGCAGCGACGCCCGCCCCGGCGATGCCGCCAGCACGAGCGTCGGACCCTCCCGGCCCGCCGCCAGCGCCGCGATCGTCACCGGCTTGGCCGCTTCCGGAGCCCCCAGCGCGGTCGCCTCGCGCACACGCGCCACCTTGCCGAGGTGCTCCTCGACGATGCTCCGCACGCCCGCCAGCTGACTCGTCATCGCTCGCCCCAACGCCGATCGGCCCGAGCGCAAAACGCTCGGGCGTCGCAACAGGGTAGCAGCGACTAGGGAAGGGTGATTAGTGACTAGTGGCTTGTGGACCGTCTCGGCTGCAGGGGCAGGCGGCGGGTGGTAGCTGGTAACTAGCCACCAGTCACCATCCACTAATCACTAGCCACTAACCACCATCCTGCGCCTCGTCCAGTGCCTCCGCCACGTGCAGGACTCGCGCCTCGATGCCTGCCTCCCGTACCGCCGCTTCGTACTGCATCTGGCAGCCGGGGTTGGCCGTCACGATGACGTCAGGCCGGTGTTCGCGGAACTGCGCCGCCTTGCGCGCCCGCAGCTCCCCCGACATCCCCGGCTGGACCAGGCTGTAGATGCCCGCCGCCCCGCAGCACATGTCCGCCCCCTCCGTCTCGACGAGCTCGCACCCCTCGACCGCCCCCAGCAGCGCCCGCGGCTCCGAGCTGATCCCCTGCGCGTGCGCGAGGTGGCACGCGTCCTGGTACGCGACCCGCCCCCGCAGCCTCCCCGCTGGCAGGTCGCGCCCCGCCAGGTACTCGCTGAAGTCGACCACCCGCGTGGCCATCACCTCCGCGCGCTCCGCGAACTCGCCGTCCTCGGCCAGCAGTTCGCCGTACTCCTTCATCGCCGCGCCGCACCCCGCCGAGTTCACGACGATCGTCTCCGCGCCCGACTCCTCAAGAGCGGCGATGTTCGCCCGCGCCAGTCTCCGCGCCTGCTCGAGGTCGCCGTCGTGCGCACTCAGCGCCCCGCAGCAGCCCTGCCCCCGCGGCGCGAACACCTTCGCGCCGCTGCGTTCCAGCACGCGCACGCTCGCGCGATGCACATCCCCGAACAGCTCCCCCATCACGCACCCGGTGAACAACGCCACCTCGCCCTCCCCCGCCCCGTCCCGTGGACGGAACGGCCGTCCCGGGCGCCCGAGCTGCGCCTCCAGCCGCCCCAGCGGTCCCGTGAACCGCAGCAGGCCCGACGCCCGCACCAGCCCCCGCAGCGGCGATCGCGCGAACCAGCGCACCGGCGTCAGCATCGCCGCCAGCACGCGCGGTCTCGCGATCACGTTGCGAAGCGCGAAGCGCCGCAGCCGCCGCTCCCACCCCTTGGATGGCGGGGCTGCATCGAGCTGTGCCCGCGCCCGCTCCATGATGTGCCCGTACGGAACCCCGCTCGGGCAGACCGCCTCGCAGGCGCGGCACTGGAGGCACAGCTCCCAGTGCCCCTGCACCGCTTCCGTAATCGGGATACGCTCCTCCGCCACCGCCCGCGCCAGGTGGATGCGCCCCCGCGGCGACTCCACCTCCAGCCCCGTGATCGCGTACGTCGGGCACGCGTTCACGCACAGCCCGCAGTGGACGCACTTCGCCAGGTCGGCGGTGTCCGGGGCGTCCTCCGCGAGCGGCCAGCCGGTCACGTCAGATCCCCCCAACGAACCGGCCCGCGTTCAACCGCCCGTCCGGGTCGAATGCCGCCTTGACCGCCGCCATCCGTGTGGGATTCGCCGTGCGCCCCCATGTATCGAGCGTGCCCCGCAGCGCATCCGGGATGCGTTCCGCGATGAGCGCTCCCCCGCCCTCCGCCAGCCCCGCCCGCAGCCGCCCCACTGCGCCCGCAACCGCGTCCGCCTCGGGAACGGCGTCCCCCTCCCAGGTGGCGCGAACCTCGCGCGCAAGCGGCCGCACCAGCATCCGCGACGGCGCCAGCGCTTCGAGGGCCGCAGCCGTCGACGCAATCGCGCTCGTCGCGCACGAGGCCCGCAGCGTCAGCGCTTCCGCGTCCCCGAACCCGAGGTCGCGCGCCGCGAGGTACGCGTCGTCGTTCCCCGGAACGAAGTCCGCTCCGGCGATCTCCGTCGCCTTTGGCACTGCCCCCTCGACCAGCCGCACAACTCCCTGCCAGCCCCCATCGCCCCCCGTAAGGTCGAGCCACTCCGGCCGCAGGTCGGCCCGCAGGAGTCGTTCCGCCAGCGCCTGCCCCTCCCCCAGCGACCCCACCTCGAAGCACAGGTCGACCGTCTCGACCCGGGGTAGCACCCGCACCGCCACCGACGTCACGATCCCGATCGTCCCCAGCGACCCGCACCAGAGCCGCATCAGGTCGTACCCCGTCACGTTCTTCACGACCCGTCCGCCCGCCTTCACCAGTTCCCCATCCGCCCGCAGCACCGTCATCCCCAGCACGAAGTCCCGGGGCAGGCCGTGGCGCGTCCGCAGCGGTCCCCCCGTCCCCACCGCCAGCACCCCCCCGAGCGTCGCGTCTTCTGCATGTGGCGGGTCGAGCGGCAGTCGCTGCCCCGAAGCCGCCAGTTGCGCGTCGAGCTCCCCCAGCGTGACTCCCGCCGGCGCGACTGCCGTCAGGTCCGCGGGCTCGTGCTCGACCTCCCCCGCCAGCGCCCCCCGCACGTCGACCAGCGCGAACGGCTCCCGTGGGGCGTTCCCCAGCGAGAGCCGCGTGCCCCCAGCCACGGGCACGAGCGTGCGACCGTCGCGTTCGGCCACCAGCTCCCGCAGCTCGTCGAGGCTCGCCGGCGCGACCACCGCCTCCGGCGTGCGGCCGGCCACGAGCGGCGGCGCTTGCGTCGCCGCCTCAGACATAGGCGTCGGGCCCGGCCGCTGCCAGCGCCCCTTTCTGGTGCGCCATCTCGCCGCAGCCCGCGCCCTCGGGCAGCACCTTGCACGGGTTGAACGCGCCCTCGTTCCCGAAGACACCCCGCACGCGCCGCATGTTCTCGAGGTCCGTCTCGCTGTAGAGCCAGGGCATGAAGCGGTTCTTCTCGAAGCCCACCCCGTGCTCCCCGGTGAGCGCCCCGCCCGCATCGACGCACACCCGCATGATCTCGCCGCCCGCCTCCAGCACACGCGCCGTCGCCCCCTCCTCCCGCTCGTCGAAAAGCAGGCAGGGGTGCAGGTTGCCGTCCCCCGCGTGGAAAACGTTGGCCACGGGGAAGCCGTAGCCCTCGCTGATGCGCGACACGTCGCCCATCGTCTCCACCAGCTTCGAGCGCGGCACCACCCCGTCGAGCAGGTAGTAATTGGGCGCGATCCGTCCCAGCGCCCCGATCGCCCCCTTCCGTCCCTTCCACAGCAGCTCCCGCTCCGCCGGCTCGGTCGCCGTGCGGATCTCCGTCGCGCCGTGCTCGTTGCAGGCCGCCCGCGCCTGCGTCACCTGCCCCAGCACGACCTCCTCGATGCCGTCCAGCTCGACCAGCAGCACCGCCCCCGCGTCCGGCGGATAACCGCAGCGCAGCCCCGCCTCCGCCGCCTGCAGCGTGACTCGATCCATCATCTCGAGCGCCGCCGGCACCAGCCCCGCCCCGATCACCGCCGAGACCGTCTCGCTCGCGCTTTCTACGTCATCGAAGATGGCCAGCAGCGTCACGACCGTTTCCGGTACCGGCAGCAGCCGCACGACGACCTTCGTCGCGATCCCCAGCGTCCCCTCCGAGCCGATGAACAGGCCCCGCAGGTCGTAGCCCGTTGGGTCCGGCCCCCGGCTTCCCAGCCACTCCACCTCCCCGCTCGCCGTCACGATCTCCATCCCGATCACATGGTTCGTCGTCACGCCCAGCGCGAGGCAATGCGGCCCGCCCGCGTTCTCGGCCACGTTCCCGCCGATCGTGCAGGCCTTCTGGCTGCTCGGGTCGGGCGCGTAAAACAGCCCGTGCTCCGCCGCCACCTCCGACAGCCGGATGTTGGGAACTCCCGGCTCGACCATGGCCGTGCGCTCGACCGGGTCCACGTCCAGGATGCGTCGCATCCGCGCGGTCGCCAGCACCACCCCCTGCCGCGCCGGCACCGCCCCACCGCTCAACCCCGTCCCCGCCCCCCGCGGCGTAACCGGGACATCGCGTGCGTTGCAGGCCCGCACCACCCCCCGCACCTCCTCCGTGTCCCCCGGGAACACGACTGCCTCAGGCAAGGCCCGGTCGAACGTCCCGTCGAGCTCGTACACCAGCAGGTCCTCGGGCTTGTGCAGCACATGCTCCCGCCCCACCACGTCGCGCAGGGCCTTCAGAAGGTCTGCGTTCGCGGTCACGCCTGCGCCCCCTCCCGGCAGTCGCTGCAGAGCCCGAAGATGGCGAAGTGCTGGAGGTCGGCCTCGAACCCGAAGTCGCGCCCCACTTCTTCCGCGAGGCTGTTGAGGTACGCGTGGTCGAGCACCTGCATCTTGCGGCAGCTCGAGCAGATGAGGTGGTGGTGCGCCTCGCCCGCGGACCACTCGAAGAGCAGGTCGTCGCCGCCCATGTCCGTGGCCGTCGCCAGGTGGAGCCGCTTCAGCATCTCGACCGTCCGGTAGACGGTGCTCAGGTCCACCACCGGGTAGACCGCTCGCACCTCCTCCGCGATCTCAGCCGCGCTCAGGTGCCTCCCCGCGTGCCGCAGCGCCGAGGCCACGAGCAGCCGTTGCGGCGTCACCCGGAAGCCGGACTCGCGCAGGGTCGTGGCTGTCTCTTGTTCGCACGACATCGGACACGACTAGTCTACAGCCGCGCTCGGCGGCCTCAGCAGGAGTGGGGGAAGGACGAACGGTACTGCCCGCCTACCAGATCCCCAGCGCCATCTTGACGTCTTCGCTCGCCATCGTGCGCGGGTCCCAGGGCGGGTTCCACACGATCTCGACGTCCACGTCCTCGACCCCGGGCAGGTCCTTAACCTTCGCGTAGACCGCGCCCCGGATGATCGGTCCGAGCGGACAGCCCGGGCTCGTGAGCGTCATCTTCACGTTCACGGTGCCCTCGTCCCACTCGATCTCGTAGACCAGCCCCAGGTCGACGATGCTCATGTCGATCTCGGGGTCCTTCACCTCGCGAATGCGCTCGCGCAGCTCCTCGTCGGTTGGTCGGGTCTTCGTCTCGGTCTCGGCCATGTCACACTCCTTGCGGGGTCGTTGCCTCGTTGTCGTTCGTCTCCAGGGCTGCGTGCAGCACCTTCCAGCAGAGGAGGGCGCACTTCACCCGTACGGGGAACTGTGCCACACCCTGCAAGGCTTCGAGATCGCCAAGCGCCGGATCGGGCTCCGCCGACTCCACCAGCTGCGCCTCGAAGAGCTGCATGACCCGTCGCGCTTCCGCGACTGTCGCGCCGCAGACGCGCTCCGTCATCATCGAGGCGCTGGACTGGCTGATCGAGCAGCCCTGTCCCCGGAACGCCATCTCGCAGATGACGTTCCCGTCGATCGCCACGTCCAGCTCGATCTCGTCGCCGCAGACCGGGTTGGCTCCCTCCGCCTGGTGCGTGGGCGCCTCCAGCGAGCCCGCGTTCCGCGGCCGCCGGTAGTGATCGAGGATCACTTCGCGGTACAGCTCGTCAAACTGCGGTTCGGCTCTCGACATATCCAAACACTCGTTTCGCCTCGTCGAGCGCTGCCACCAGCGCATCGACCTCGCGTTCTTCGTTGTAGATGTAGAAACTCGCCCGGTTCGTCGCCGGAACGCTCAGGTGGCGCATCAGCAGCTGCGCGCAGTGGTGCCCCGCCCGGATCGCGACGCCGTACGCATCGACGATCGTGCTGATGTCGTGGGGGTGTACCCCCTCGACCTCGAAGCTGACCGCCCCGCCCCGCACCTCCACATCGTGCGGACCGTGCACCGTGATGCCGCCCGACCCCTCCAGCGCATCGATGGCGTAGGCGGTGATGCGCTTCTCGTGCTCCCGCACACTCTCCATGCCGAGGTCCTGCAGGTAGTCGAGCGCCGCCCCGAACGCGATCACGTCCGCGATGTTGGGCGTGCCCGCCTCGAACTTGTGCGGCCCCTCCGCCCACGTCGACCCCTCCGGCTTCACAATCGAGATCATCTCGCCGCCGCCCAGGAACGGCTCCATCTCCGCAAGCAGCCCCGGCCGCGCCCAGAGGACGCCCACGCCCGTCGGCCCCAGCATCTTGTGCGCCGAGAACGCGAACACGTCGCAGCCCAGCGCCGTCACGTCGACCGGCAGGTGCGGCGCGCTCTGCGCCCCGTCCACGAGCAGCAGCGCCCCTGCCGGCCGTGCCATCTCCGCGATCTCCGCGATCGGGTTGATGGTGCCGAGCACGTTCGACATGTGCGTGATGCTCACGAGCTTCGTTCGCTCGCCGATAAGCCCCCGCAGCGAGTCGAGGTCCAGCCGCCCCTCGGCGTCGATGCCGGCGTAGCGCAGCACCGCGCCCGTGCGCGCCGCTAGCAGTTGCCACGGCACGATGTTCGAGTGGTGCTCCATCAGCGAGAGCACGATCTCGTCGCCCTCGCCCAGGTTCGCGTCGCCCCAGGCCCTCGCCACCAGGTTGATCGACTCGGTTGTGTTGCGCGTGAAAACGATGTCTTGTGGGTTCGTGGCCCCGATATGCCCCGCCGCCTTCGCGCGAACCCCCTCGTAGGCCTCCGTCGCCTCGATCGAGAGGGCGTGAATGCCCCGGTGGATGTTGGCGTTCTGGTTCTCGTAGTAGTGCGTGAGCGCGTCGATCACCGCGCGCGGCTTCTGTGTCGTCGCGGCGTTGTCGAGGTACACCAGCGGATGGCCGTTCACCTCGCGGCCCAGGATGGGGAAGTCCCCCCGCAGCCGGGCCGTATCGATGCTCACCCACGCGCCCCCAGCGCCTGCAGCTTCGCCTCGACCAGGGTGGTGAACTCCTCGCGGAGCCCCTCGCTGAGCCTGCTCCGGTCGAGCGGTTCGCCCAGGAAGCCCCGCACCAGCAGCCCCACCGCCCCCTCGCGGGTCAGCCCCCGCGACTGGATGTAGAACAGCTCCTCTTGGTCCACCGGCCCCGCCGTTGCGCCGTGGCTCACGCGGAGCACGTCATTCGTGAGGATTTCGAGCACGGGGTCGCTGTCGGCCTTCGCCGTCCGGCTCAGGAGCAGGTTGCGGTTCTCCTGGTTGGCGTCCGAGCGACGCGCTCCCAGCCCTACCTTCGTCACGCCGTAGTACACCGCCCGCGAACGCTCACCCAGCGCCGACTTGAACAGCAGGTCGCTGCGCGTGTCCTCCGCTATGTGGTCCTGGACCGTGTAGAAGTCGATGTGTTCGTTCCCGCCGCCCACGGACAGCCCGTACAGCTCGCTGCTCGAGCCCCGCCCCTCCAGCGAGGAGGTGATGTGGCTCTTCACGAGCCGCCCGCCCGTCACCAGGCTCAGGCTGCGCACCTCGGCGTCCCGTTCCGTGACCGCCCGCTGCTCGGCGAAGACGCGCGTGCGTGCCCCCCAGCGGTGCAGCGAGATGTAGCTCACGACCGCTCCCGGCCCGAGGAGCAGCTCGACCGCCGGCAGCACGGCCATCGGCTCGTCGCCAGAGCGGTACTCCTCGATCAGGGTCAGGCGGCTGTTCGCACCCGCCACGACCAGCGTGTGCGGTGTCGCCAGCGCCCCTGCCTCCGTGAACTCGCGCGTGAACCGCACCGGCTCCGCGATCTCCGCGTTTGCTTTCGTCTGGACCAGCACGCCCCCCTGCAGGAAGGCGTAGTGCAGCGCCGACAGCCGGTCGCCATCGACCCCTACCGCCTCGCCCAGCCGCCCGAGCGCATCCTCGCCGGCCTCCTCGAAGCCCGCGACCGTCAGCCCGTCGACTGCTGCCGTGGTACTCGTGGCTGCCGTTGCGGCGCTCAGTGGTGCGAACCCGTCGAGCTCCAGGGCCGCCGGGTCGACATACTTCCAGGGTCGCTGGATCGCCGGAGAGGGCATCGCCGCCCGGTCCAGCGCCTCGCGCCCGCTCGCGCGCAATGCCGCGACGGACGCGCCGTCGCCGAGCGCCTCGCCGAGGGCGCGGCTCGCCTCGGCCGTGAGCGCCGTGGCGGCTGTGCTTGGGGCTGATGTCATGCGGTTCGCACTCCTCTTGGCGCGCTACGCGCGGGCGGTCGCCGTCTCCGGCTCCGCCTCACGCGGCGTTCGGGTCTGCCGGTCCTAGCCGATGGCGCCTTCCATCTGCAGCTCGATCAGCCGGTTGAGCTCGACGGCGTACTCCATCGGCAGCTCCTTCACGATCGGCTCCACGAAGCCGTTGACGATCATCTTGGCGGCGGCGTCCTCGCTCAGCCCGCGGCTCTGCAGGTAGAAGAGCTGCTCTTCGCTCAGCTTGGAGACGTACGCCTCGTGCTCGATCGACACGTCCGGTGCGTCCACCTCCATCGTCGGGTAGGTGTCCGAGCGCGAATCCTCGTCGATCAGCAGGGCGTCGCAGCGCACGCTCGAGCGCACGTTGTCGCAGCCCTCGTACACCTTCAGCAGACCGCGGTAGCTGGTGCGGCCGCCGTCCTTGCTCAGTGACTTCGACACGATCCTTGAGGTCGTGTCCGGGGCCATGTGGACCACCTTGCCGCCGGCATCCTGGTGCTGTCCCTCGCCCGCGAACGCCAGCGAGAGGATCTCGCCGTGCGCCCCCGGCTCCATCAGGAACACGCTCGGGAACTTCATCGTGAGCTTTGAGCCGAGATTGCCGTCGACCCACTCCATCACCGCGTCCTCGTAGGCCGCCGCGCGCTTCGTGACGAGGTTGAAGACGTTGTTCGACCAGTTCTGGATCGTCGTGTAGCGGACGCGCGCGCCCTTCTTCACGATGATCTCGACTACCGCGCTGTGCAGCGAATCGCTGCTGTACGTCGGCGCCGTGCAGCCCTCGACATAATGAACCTGGCTGCCCTCGTCCGCGATGATCAGCGTCCGCTCGAACTGCCCCATGTTCTCCGTGTTGATGCGGAAGTAGGCCTGCAGGGGAATGTCCACCTTCACGCCCTTCGGCACGTAGATGAACGACCCGCCCGACCACACGGAGCTGTTGAGAGCCGCGTACTTGTTGTCCCCCGGCGGGATGACCGTGCCGAAGTACTCCTTGACGATGTCCTCGTGCTCGGCGAGCGCCTGGTCCATCCCCAGGAAGATCACGCCCAGCTTCTCCAGGTCCTCGCGGATGTTGTGGTAGACCACCTCGGAGTCGTACTGCGCGCCCACGCCAGCGAGGAACTTCTTCTCCGCCTCGGGAATGCCCAGCTTGTCGAACGTATCCCGGATGTAGTCCGGCACGTCGTCCCACGAGCGCTCATCCCGATCGGTCGCGCGCACGAAGTAGTGGATGTTGTCGAAATCGATCGTCTCGAGCAGGTCCGTGCCCCAGGGCGGGTTCTCCATCTCGTTGAAGCGATCGAGCGCGTCGAGGCGGAAGTCCCGCATCCACTGCGGCTCGTCCTTCATCTCCGAAATCATGGAGACGATCTCCGGTGTCAGGCCCTTGTTCGCCTTGAACAGCGCCTCCTCTTCGTCGTGGAAGCCCCACTTGTAGCCGTCATCGCGGACCAGTTGTTCCGGTGTGGAGGTCATGGATCGTCTCCTCAGGCCGTCGAGGCGGCCGCTTCGATGGTGTCGTACCCACTCTCCTCGAGCTCATGCGCGAGCTCGGGGCCGCCCGAGCGCACGATGCGCCCGTCGATCAGCACGTGTACGAACTGTGGCTGGATGTAGTTGAGCAGCCGCTGATAGTGCGTGATCAGCAGCAGGCCCATGTTCTCGTTCATCAGTGCGTTGACGCCGTCCGCAACCGTCCGCAGGGCATCGATGTCGAGCCCCGAGTCCGTCTCGTCCAGCACCGCCATGCGCGGCTGCAGCATCGCCAGCTGCAGCATCTCCGCGCGCTTCTTCTCGCCGCCGCTGAACCCGTCGTTCAGGTAGCGGCGCGCGAAGTCGCGGTCCACTTTCAGCAGCTCCATCTTCGCGAACAGCTCCTGCCGGAACTCGCGTACCGGCACTTCCTCCCCGCGGACGGCGTTGACCGCCTGCCGCAGGAAGTTCACGACCGTCACGCCCGGTACCGCTACGGGGTACTGGAAGGCGAGGAAGAGGCCGCGCCGCGCCCGCTCGTCGGGAGCCATCCCGTCGAGCGTCTCGCCCAGGAAGCGAACCTCGCCGCCGGTGACGGCGTAGCGCGGGTTGCCCATGAGCGTGTTCGCGAGCGTGCTCTTGCCGGAGCCGTTCGGCCCCATGATGGCGTGCACTTCGCCCGGGCGAACCGTCAGGTTCAGCCCCTTGAGGATCTCCGTGCCCGCCACGTCGGCGCGCAGGGCATCGATTTCGAGAAGCGGTGCTTCGGTCATGCGTTCCCTTCGGTGGCGTCGCCCACGGCGGCGCCTTCTTGTTCCCCCGTCGCCGCCTGGGGCGGTGCAAACGGGTCTTCTTGAATTTGCACGAGGTATTCGCAGCAGGGCGAGCCGTCCACGATACGCTCGATTTGCTCCACGTCCTTGCCCATCAGCAGGCTGATCGCCCGCCGGTCGGCCTCGCACGGCAGCCGCGAAAGCTCGGCCGCCTGGGGATACGGGCAGCACGAGTTCACCAGGTGGAAGCCGTCCGCTTCCGCCCGCCACGTCTCCAGGATGCCCTCGCTGCGAAGGCTCTCCGTCACGTGCTCCACGCGGTCCTCGCCGCTGGCGCTCCCCTCCACCTCGTCCCGGTGGCGCTCGGCGAGCGAAGCCGCAACGCCCGTCGCCACGGCCTCGTCGATGTGCTCCTTGTCCAGCCACCCCAGCACCCGCGCGAACAGGTCGGCATAGGCGGGCGGCGCTTCGCCGGCCCCCTTTGCCGTGGGGTACCAGCTCAGGAAGGGACGGCCCGTCGCCTGCTTCACCGGTCGCGACTCGATGAGTTCGTCGCCGCGAAGATGGTCGAGGTGGCGCCGGATCGCCCCGGCTTTCCCCCCCAGCGCATCCGCCACTTCCTCCACCCGCGCGCCGTGGTGTTCCACGACATAAGCGAGCACGCGCTCCCGTGTTCCGTGCAGGTGCCGGTCCATGCCTCGATCGTAGGAGGGACTGCCCTCACAGGCAAGGGTTTTTCGATCATTTTGTAGCGAAAGTTCGAGCGGAGTGCCCGCAGGTTCGAATGTAGACTCGCTCCCGTCGTGAAACGCACGCTCCTGCTACTTGCCGCCGGCCTCGCGCTGACGCTCGTCGCCTGCGGCGGCGGCGAAGAAGAGAGCGCGCCAACCCCCACCGTCGAGACTCCCACCCCCGCCCCCGAAGCCGCCACCCCCGTCCCCCAGACCCCCACCACCCAGACCGCCACCCCCCGCGC
>JAPOQN010000029.1 GCA_026710655.1 Chloroflexota bacterium
AGAATGGGGCTGCTCACGAGTGTGAGGTCGCCGTTCTGCGCCGCCTGCCACATTGGCTCCAGCAGCGTGCGGTACGGTTCCACCCGCTCGACGCTGTAGATGAGACCGCTGGCGTCGAGATACACCAAGCCGCCAGTCGGAAGAGTCAGCGGTCCCACGACGCCTTCTCGTCGGCCAAATAAGCCCTTACCTCGTCGGCGTTGTCGAACAGGCGCTGTTCAGGACCGCCGTTGAGAATCTCCATGATGGAGCGCCTGTCTGTAGCGCTGGACTCGTGCAGCACTACGACGTCGACAATCTGGCCAGCCTCCAACTCCTGGCTGACAATCTCGAGCTTGCCGCCTGGACGTACAGTCGCCTTCTGATGGAGTACCTTCTGCATGTTCCGCCCTTCCTCGCGGTTAGTCTGCCTCCCGCAACTCGGGTAAGCCACGGACGATGCACATTGTCTCGACGCTAACGGTCACGATGCGCTTGACGAGGTCGAGGATGTAGCGAGGCTCGTCGCGCTCAAGGCCCCAGTCGTTGACGTCGTTGACAATGCCCGAGGCCCTGTCGGTACTGACCTGGTAGCGGTCTATCAGCCACGCCAGCGCGGAGCGTGGCCCGACCATGTAGTCGTGTGCCTCGTCAGGAATGCCGGCGAGGGTAACCCAGTCGTTGTAGATGATCCGGGAAAGGTCGGGGTTCCGGGCCTGGCCGCCCCACCGCATCTTCTCGACCCGGTAACGCTCGGGCCCGGGCGGCGCGCCGTCCAGGACGTGCTCGTCGAGCGGGTATGGCTCGACGCCCTCGTAGCCGATGTGGAGGTCGAGTAGCCGCTGTCCCGCCTCGGCGAAGGCGTCGAACATCGCGCGGTCTGCGGGATCCGGGATGCGCGGAAGCAGGCGCGCGAGGTCTGCAGCGTAGCGTTCGCAGTACTCGCGTGAGTGGAGGACACCATACGTGTAGGCGAAGACCTGGTCTGGAGTCACGTCTGGGCCAAGACATCTCCGGTAGGCGGCGAGGGCATCCGAGTGAATGTTGTCATCGATCTTGGCTTCGCCCTTCAGAAGTGCCCCCTGCGGGGTGGCGGTTCCCTCCTCAGGTGGGAGGTACCGTGGAAAGAACTGGCCGTCGCTGCCTGGGAAGTGAAGGGCCGTAATCGCATCCACAGCCAGGACTCCCATGCTGTCGCCGGCAACTCTGTTCGCGACGGCAATCCCAACGGCGCGCTCGACCCCGACAGGAAACACACGCGGCATCCGATAAGTCCTGTGATTCAGCGCCTGATCCATGTAGAGATGCTGCCGGAAGAATGGGCGATAGCTGGCCACGCGATAGCCGCTCGCCTCGATCTCGATCTCTTGCTTCCGGCTCAGCCGCTGCTCGGAAGACTCGGCCCAACGGAACCGCGAGTCATCACGCTTTGCGTAGAGCTTGGCGGCCGAAAGCCGGTCGGCAGCGGATCCGGGAGGTGGAACAAAGCCAGCCACCTGCTCATTGAAGAACGCGACGGTCCGCTCGATTTGCGATCGAAGCACTGCCTTGGAGGAGCCATACACCCACGCGTCGCGGTTGCTCACAATCCCGAGTGTCGAGAAGCCGAAGATCGGGGTGGCGGTGCCGGTCGGCTGTCCCCTGACTTGGGCGAGCGGGCGGAACGAGAGGAACCGCTTGCTGCGCTGATTGATCCAGTCACCAGCTTCGTTCGGTGACACGTCGTGCCAATCCATCTCTCCAAGGTCTGAATCGGCAACGACTTCCAGCTTCTGCCCCCTCGTGAGGTAGTCCCCGATGTCTTTGTAGCGCACGACTGAGGGCCGAGTGACGGCCCCCCCTCGCTTGACGAGAAGCAGAATCGCTACGGCCGTACGGGTGCCGCCGCCAAAGACGTTGCCTTTCTCCCGCTTGCGCATCTCGCCAGATCCGTGAGCCGCGCCTCGCAAGTTGTACACGTAGACCTCGTGGAACTCGCTGGTCACAGCCTTGCGGAACCCGTCAAAGCTCCCTCGATCGATGAAGCTGCCATTGGTCACGAACGCGACGATGCCGCCATCCTCGGAGTCCCGCACGCGATTCGACGCCCATCGGATGCCACGGACGTAGGAGTCGTATACCGGAGCCTTTCCCCCCGATTGGGATGGGGCAGCGTAGGTTGCCTCGATCGAGCGGTCGAGCGTGGGATACGACTGATTCGGATTCATATCGCTCTGGGATCCTTGCCCACGAGACCAGGGTGGGTTGCCGAGAATCACCCTGATGTCGAGATCCCGTTGCCGCTCTGCGCGGGCGTTGTTGCGCGGGAAGAACACCTCGTCCATTGGGTCGCCCTCTTCGGACAGCTGGAAGGTATCGGTGAGCACGATGCCGCCAAAGGGCTTGTACGCCTCCTCGCACCCTGTCTCTGAGAGGGCCTCACGGTAGGCGCTCTCGATGTTGACGCCAGCGATGTAGTAGGCGAGCAGCAGGATCTCGTTGGCGTGCAACTCGTGCTGGTACTTGTGCGGCAGGTTATCCGCATCAATCAACCCGGACTGGAGCAGCCGAACGATGAACGTC
>JAPOQN010000030.1 GCA_026710655.1 Chloroflexota bacterium
CGCACGCTGGCACGCGACCCAGATCAACCGCATCCTCCGCGACGAGGCCTACAAAGGTACCTGGTGGTACGGCAAGGCCCGCCACACCGCCACCGACACCGGCACGCGCGTGCACGCGCAGCCCCGCGACGCCTGGATCAGCGTCCCCTTCCCGCCGCTCGTCGACGAGGAGACGTGGGAGCGGGCGAAGACGCTGCGCGAGCGGCGGCTGACGCGCTCGCCGCGCAACACGAAGACCTTCCACCTGCTCCAGCACCTCGTGCACTGCAGCGAGTGCGGGATGCTGATGGGTCCCCGGGCGGTCCGCAGCCAGAGCACGCGGCGCGGGGGCAAGACGTACACCTACCGGCTCAAGACGCCGCGCCGCTACTACCGCTGCTACGGGATGGGGGCGCCCTACCGCCTGCACTGCCGCGAGCACCCCTTCATCCGTGCCGAGCGGCTCGAGGAGCTGGTCTGGGGCGAGGTCAGGCGCGTGCTGCAGGACCCGGACCTGATCGCGGCCGGGCTGGCGGCGCTGGACCCCGACGAGGACGGCGGCGAGGCCGACGATGCCGCGCGCACCGAGCGCGAGCTGGCGGGGGTGCAGGCGGAGGAGGACCGCGCCATCCGGCTCTACGTGTCGGGGAAGATCAGCGAGGCGCAACTCGACCACCAGCGGCGCTTCATCGGCGAGCGGCTGGAGCGCCTGCGCGCGCGGCTCGATGAGCACCGGGCGAGGACCTCGGCCCAGGCCGGCCGGCGTGTGGCGGTGGAGCAGGTGGTGGAGTGGGCGCGCGCAGCCGGCGGCGGCCTCGACGGCCTTTCGGACGCGGAGCGCCGCGAGGTGCTGGACCTGCTGCTGGAGGAGGCGACGATCGACGGCGAGAACAACGTCACGCTCACGCTCGCCATCCCCGCTGACGAGGAGTTCGTGTCGATTGCCAAACCGGAGCGCAGTTCCTCGACCACGACATCAGCCTCACCCCCGAGGCCAACCCCGGCGAGACCCTCCGCATCCCCATCCCCCTCGGCGATCCCGTCTTCGATCCCTTCAACAGCGGGCTGCGCTCCATGGCCTTCAACCGCTCCGCCGTCGACTCCGGTACGGGCACGGCCCCCGATAACCCCCGGGAGCAGATCAACGCCATCACCGCGTTCATCGACGCCTCCAACGTCTACGGCTCCGACGCCGGCAGGACTCGCGCCCTCCGCACGAACGACGGCACGGGCAGGCTCAAGACCTCAACTGGCGGCCTGCTGCCCTTCAACCTGGACCGTATCGAGAACGACAATGGCAGCTCCCGCCAGGTGCAGGCGCTCTTCCTCGCAGGCGACATCCGCGCCAACGAGCAGGTCGGGCTGACCGCCCTGCACACCCTTTTCGTCAGGGAGCACAACCGCCTCGCCGATCTCATGGAGGACTCCGGCATGACCGGTCAGGAGATCTTCGAACTCGCCCGCAAGATCGTCGGCGCGCAGATGCAGGTCATCACCTACAACGAGTTCCTCCCCCTTCTGCTCGGCCCCGACGCCATCGAGCCTTACGAGGGGTACAAGCCCGACATCGACGCCGGCATCGCCAACGAGTTCTCGACCGCGGCCTACCGGTTCGGCCATACCATGCTCTCCCCCTCCCTCCTCCTCATCGACGACGAAGGAAGGGAACAGGCGATGTCCCTGCGGGGCGCCTTCTTCAACCCCGCCATGATCACCCAGGGGGGAATCTCCGGCCTGCTTCGGGGCCTCGCAACGCAGCAGGCCCAGCGCGTGGACGAGCGCCTGATCGACAACGTTCGCAACCTCCTCTTCGGCCCCCCAGGCGGTCCCGGCCGCGACCTCGCCGCCCTGAACATCCAGCGGGGCCGCGACCACGGCCTCCCCGACTACAACAGCGTCCGCATGGCCTACGGTCTGCCGCCCGCCAGGAGTTTCGCCGACGTTTGTTCGGACCCGCTCGTGCAGGAAGCGCTCGAGAATGCCTACGGCGAACTCCGCTATCTGGACCTCTGGACGGGAGGGCTCTCCGAAGACCACCTGCCGGGAGCCATGCTCGGCGAGACCTTCCACACCATCATCGCCGACCAGTTCCTGCGCCTCCGCGATGGCGATCGCTTCTGGTTCGAGAACGACCCCTACTTCCTCGCCAATCCCGAGCTCCTCGCCGACCTGCGAGCCACCACCCTCGCCGACATCATTCGGCGCAACACCCCCATCGGCGATGAACTCCCCAACTACGTCTTCGGGGGACCGCCGCGCCCTGTCATCGTCACGTTCGACCTCCAGCCAACGCTGACATCGTTCGAGTGGCCCGGAGCAGACGGGACCGCCATCGATGAGGCGCTCCTGGAGGGCGGCGTATTCGACGCAGTGGTCGCTATCTGGGAGTGGGACGAAGCCACGCAGGGCTGGCTGGGCTTCTTCCCCGGCGAGCAGGATGCCCCCGCTCTCAACACCCCAACGGTATTCAGGCAGGGGCGCACCTACTGGATTGTCGCGACCGAGCCCATCACCTGGACCGTTGAGCTGCCCCCGGCGCCCGCAGCGGTGTTCGCCGCGGGCAACTGAAGGGCACTGAGGTCGACTCCGCTATCCGTACCGCTCCGACGCAGGCGGCGGGTCCAGCTGCGGGTACCAGGGACTCCGCAGCGGATCACCCGGCTTCAGGTGCAGACCCAGCCCCGGCGTCATCGGTACCGTTGGCCGCGAGGCAGGCCGCGACGCGAAGACCACGTCGTCGCCGAACATCCGCACCGCGAGCGCCCGCCGCTGGCTGTCGAGGTTCGTCGGCCCGCCCCCGTGGATGATGTGTGGGTTGGACACGATCACGTCGCCGGGGTTCACCTCCCAGCCGACGATCGGGAAGCTGTCCCGGTCCGCCTCGATGTCCGGAAGGATCGGCAACTCCTCGCCGTAGAAGCCGCTCGACGGGTCGTCCGGCTTCGACGGGTTGAACCCGTCGTACATGGTCCCAAGGTGGCTGCCCGCCACGAACTCCAGGCACTCCTCACGCTTGAGCTGGTCCAGCGAGATCCACATCGAGGCGAACTGCGAGCCCCCGATCGGGTAGTACGGCGTGTCCTGGTGCCAGGGCGTCCGCTCCGCCCCGCCCGAGCTCTTGAGGAAGAATTCGTCCGAGTAGTACCAGACGTTCTTCGAGCGGATGAAGCGCCCCAGGATCTTCTTGATCGGGGAGTCGTACAGCAGCCGCCTGATCTCGAAGCAGTAGTCGAAGTTCCGGACGGTCTCGTGGAATTCCCCCTCCGTCCCCTCGAAGAACGTCGCCTTGGCCATGCCCGAGTCCGCCAGCACCTTCCCCAGTCCCATCCCCAGCAGCATCATCCACTCCGGCCCAAGCGCCCCCCGCAGCATGACAACCCCGTCCTGCTGCCACCGCTCGATGACCTCGTCCGTAATCCCCGCGACCGGATCCGCAGGATCAAGGTCGTAACTCGCTGCGACAGTTTCCGTAGTCATTTCGCTGCTCCCGGCGCCCGCTGGCGACCGCCATTATAGGGACGCCCCACGGGTCATTGTGTGGTAGGCCAACGCCTACCGGAGGCGAGGGAGACTAGCCCGTTCCGTGGCGGATGCGCACTCGGTTTCGCGTTACCACGATCATGGTGCTCTCACCCATGTCCTCTTCGTGACGCTCAATCAGGTCCAGCATCGCCGCGACCTTCTCGGCACGCGGCATATCAGTGAACCGGATGATGCACGGGTGCGGCAGGCGACGCACAAACACCAGCTCGCCAAAGTCCTTGTCCTCGGTGATGAGGACACGTTGCTGCGCGAGGGCCATGGCGAGCAGTTCATCGTCCGAGGCACGGGGCGCGACCTCCACGGCCGACAAGACATCGTGGCCGCGCTCGGTCAGCGCTGCATGCATGCTGCGGGACGCAGCGCACACATCGAGAAGAAATCTCAAGAGTCGTGGACGGGTACGCGCTCGTGCACATCTTCACCAGCTATCGAGCGGTGAGCGAAGAGCAGGCACGCCTGGATGTCTTCGCGCTCCAAAACCCGGTATTCGTCCAGGATCGTCTCCGCGGAGTCGCCTGCCGCCAACATGCCGAGCACGTGCTCAACGGCAATACGCAGGTCACGAATGATCGGCTTGCCGCCGAAGACATCGGCCCTCACGGTGATGCGGTCCAACAGGTCGGTCTCGACTGTCACGCGTACTCCCCCAACCATTGTGGCCCCTGGCCAGCCCGCAGCCAATACACCGACCTCGGCAGCCCTGCTCAAGGACTGGTAGGCCCGGGGAGACTCGAACTCCCGACCAATGGATTAAAAGTCCACTGCTCTTCCAGCTGAGCTACGGGCCCGCACCTATCGTAGCCCCGACCGCCCCCACGGGCCCCACCACCCCGACACTGCCCCTCCCGTTTCGCGAACCGGTAAACTCCCGCTTGGGTACGAACTCCGCCCACGAGGGAAGCAATGGTTGAAACGCTGACCGGCACGAATCGCTCCGCTGGCCTGTCCGTCCAGGAGCTGATCAAGTACGACACGCACGAGGTCCCCGAGTACCTCAGCCGCGAGTCGCCTATGCCTCCTGGACCGACCCTCGTCCCGGCCGAGTTCTACTTCTCGCGCGACCACCATGAGCGCGAGATGAACCAGCTCTGGAAACATGTCTGGCAGATGGCCTGCCACGAGGACGACCTGCCCAACGTCGGCGACTACCTCCCCTACGAGATCGGCGAGCTCAGCTTCCTCATCGTTCACACCGCCCCCGACGAGTTCAAGGCCTACCGCAACGCCTGCCGGCACCGTGGACGCCGCCTCAAGGAGCGCCCCGGCAAGCAGACCCACGAGTTGCGCTGCCCCTTCCACGCCTGGGCCTGGAACCTCGATGGCTCCATCAAGGAGATCCCCTGCCAGTGGGACTTCCCCTACGTCAACAAGGAAGAGCAGGACCTCCCCGAGGCGGCCGTCGGCCGCTGGGGACGCTTCATCTTCATCAACCCCGATCCCGACTGCGAGCCCTTCGAGGAGTTCCTCGACGACTTCCCCGACAACTTCGAGCTCCTCCCCTACGAGAAGCGCCATAAGGTCGCCGAGGTGCGCAAGGTCATTCGCGCCAACTGGAAGGTCGCCCAGGACGCCTTCGCCGAGTCCTGGCACGTCTTCTCCACCCACCCCCAGGTTGTCTGGGGCTTCGGCGACTGCAACGCCCAGTTCGACGCCTTCAAGAACTACTCGCGCCAGCACAACCCCGCCGGCGCCCCCAGCCCCCACCTCGAGGGCATCGAGTGGACCCCGCTTCCGCCCTCCCCCGACGGCGTCCCCCGCGAGCGCCACGCCTTCACCGGCGCCATCTACGAGCGCCGCCCCGACGGCAACGTCGACGTGACCATGCCCGATGGACGCAGCGGCGTCTTCACGCAGCAGGCCGTATGGGTTGAGGGCGAGCTGGGCCACGCCGACCTGCACCTCTGCCAGTGGGTCGCCGGCCCCCAGGTCGCCGAGAACCTGCGCATGGCCGTCCCCGAGGACCTCGACCCCAACGCCACCGGCGGGCGGCTCGACGACAACGGCGCAACGCCCGGCGAGAACGGCGCAGCCCCCGCCGACAACGGCACGACGCCCGATGGCTCCGAGCTCTACGCCCAGATCGAGGACGACGCGCCGTCCGCCCCCACCGAGCCCCAGACGCGCGAAGAGCGCATTCAGGCCACCGCCGCGGTCCGCGCCAAGGCCGCCAGCGACATGCGAGAGGCCATGCGCCCCCTCCTAGGCGACCTCATGGACAGGGTCTCGGACACGGAGCTCACGGGGAACATCTACTACAACCTGTTCCCCAACCTCATGCCCAGCAGCTCCTGGGGGCCGCTCGCCATCTGGTTCCGCTTCCGCCCCAACGGTAGCAACCCCGAGGAGTGCATCATGGAGGCGATCTGCATCGCCCCCACGCCCGAGGGCACCGAGCCCCCGCCGGCGCCCCCCGTCCACGAGATCGGCGTCGACGACAGCTGGACACTGGCTCCCGAGATCGGTGGTCTCGCCATGGTCATGGACCAGGACACGGGCAACATGCCCTGGGTCCAGAAGGGCGTGCACTCGCTCGAAGGCGGCGTGCTTCAGCTCGCGGACTACAACGAGATGAAGCTGCGCCACTTCTACCAGGTGCTCGAGACCTACCTCGAGCGGGAGTGGTAACCCCGGCGACTAGCCCTCGTTGAGGTAGGGGGCCAGCAGCGTCAGCGTGTCCGGCGTCGAGGGCGCCATCTGCACGCGGTCGATGCCGAGCTCGCCCAGACGCCGCAGGTTCGTCGCGACCCGCTCCGGCTCGCCCAGCATCCCGCCGAAGATGCGGTCCCCCATCGCCTTGCCCCGCTCACGCAACTCGGGGTCGTCCCCGGCGCCCACGAGCGCGAGGAACCCTAGCGGCTTGCCCGGCGCGACCTCCCGCGCCATCTCGACGCGCTTCCGCAGCGCGTCCTCGTCGAAGGCCGCCACCTTCCCCGCAAACTCGACCGGGTTCCCCACGTCGCTCACGGGGAAGCCCATCAGCTCGATGCGGTCCACGTGCGGCGCCGACTCGCGCAGCGTGCGCGGTCCCGCCGAGGAGGACATGAGCAGCGGCGGTGGTTTCGGCAGCGGCCCGATCAGGGGGATGTCGATGTCGTAGTAATTCCCGTGGAAGGTGCACGAACCCGTGTGCAGCAGGCTGCGGATAATCTGGAGCGCCTCGACGTACCGCCCCACCCGGTCCCGCGCCGAGGGGAACTCCCAGCCCATGCCCGTGATCTCGTTCTCCGCCCAGCCCGCCCCCAGCCCCGCCTCGCAGCGCCCCCCGCTCACCCGGTGCAGCGCCAGCGCCGCCGCCGCGAACTCGACCGGCGACCGGAAGAGGTTGTTCCCGAAGGCGATCATCACGCGGGTGCGCTCCGTCGCCAGCGCGAACGTCGTCGCCGTCACCCACACGTGCGGGTGGGGCTGTGGCGACGAGATGTGGTCCGCCACCGAGATGATCGGGTAGCCCTCCGCCTCCCGATCCCGCGCCCACTGCGCGGGGTCGTCGTCGACGCTGATGAAATTGGGGCAGAACTCCACGCTGTCTCTCCGGGTGTGAATGAACTGATCGTCGGGAAGCCTACCCGCGCCGGCCCTAACGCGAAGCGGAAGCCGTCGCCGGCTGCTCCTCTTCCTGCGGCGCGGGGGCGGACTTCCTCCCCCGCAACGGGATCTCCGTGAGTGCGAGCGAGAGCGCCACCAGGAGCACGCCCCCGATCGCCGATATCAGGAATAACCGCTTGTTCGCCACCGCCACCGCCTCCTTCTGTGCGTCCAGCGCCCGCTCGAACAGCGCCACCGTACCGCCTGCCTCCAGGAAGCTGGACCGCGTCTCCTCGAACCGGCCCGGGTCGAGCGCCAGCGTGGCATCCCCCTCCAGTTCCTCGTAGACGGCCTCCGGCATCGCCGCCCGCACCTCCTCATCGAGGTTCCCGGCGAACGACGAGGTGTACGAGGTGGTGAACAGGACGCCGAACAGCGCCACCCCGAGCACCTGCGCGATCTGGCGGAAGTACATCTGGCTGCTCGTCGCCACGCCCGTCTCCTCCTGCGAGACCGACGCCTGCACGATCACGTTGATCAGCGGCGTCACCAACCCGGAGCCCATGCCGAACACGACCATGTACAGCGCCACGTGCCAGCGGGGGTCGCCCACCCCCATCGTTTGCAGCAGGAACGCCGCCAGCCCCGACAACGCGCAGCCAATCACCACAAGTTGTTTGAAGCGCCCCGTTTTCGCGACGATCCGCCCGCCGATGAAGCTCATCACCACCAGTCCCGCCGCCTGCGGCATGAACAGGAACCCGGAGACCTTCGCCGAGGCGCCCAGCGACGTCTGGATGAAGGTCGGCAGGAAGATCGCCGCCGAGAACAGCACGGCACTTGAGAGGATCGCGATGATGCCCGTGAGTACGTACATCCGGTTGCGGAACAGCGACATGGGGATGATCGCGTTTGGGTGCCGCAGCTCCTGCAGCACGAACAGGACCAGCAGCACCCCCGCCGCCACGAGCAGCCCCACCGTGATCGCCGATCCCCATCCGTAGGCTTCGTACGCCCACGCCGAGGCCAGCAACCCCGCCACCGTTGCCGCCGTCAGCACCGCCGCGCCCGTAAAGTCGATGTCGCCGATGCGCCCCCCCTGGCGAGTATTCGGCAGGGTCGCCCAGATGGTCGCCAGCGCGATCGCGCCGATGGGCAGGTTGATGAAGAAGCACCAGCGCCAGCCCGGCCCATCCGCGAAGAAGCCGCCCACGGGCGGCCCGAGCAGCGACCCCGCCGTGATGATCGCGAGGATGTAGCCCACGTACTTGGCCCGCTCGATGGGCGTGTACATGTCCGCCATCACCACCAGCACGCAGGCGAGGATGAAGCCGCCCCCGATCCCCTGCACGCCACGCGCGATGATGAGCGTGATCATCGTGGGCGCCAGCCCCGATCCCAGCGACCCGATGAGGAAGATGACGACCCCCGAGATGACGAACGGCCGCCTCCCGAACATGTCCGAGAGCTTTCCCACGATCGGCACCACCACCGTCGAGGTGAGCATGTAGAGCGTGAACACCCAGGAGAGCAGCTGGAACCCACCCAGATCCGCAAGCATCACCGGCAGGGCCGTGGAGACAATCGAGCCGTCGAGCGAGCTGAGGAACATGCACATCGCGAGCGAGAGGAGCAGCAGCATCTTCTCGCGTTCGCTCAGGAGGACGCCCAGCACCGGCTCAGACGACGAAATAGATGTGGCCAACTCCTACCTCGCCGGGCCGCTGCGGGGCCGCGGGCATCGTACAGGAGCGCCGCCCATCGGCCCTAACGCCCGCTGCCGGTAAAGTCCCCGATCGTGCCCGCATTCCGCGCACGGGGAGACGCCATGGCCAACCTGAAAGAGCCGTTCTGCAGCTGGGACAGCACCATCGACGAGCGCTACAACGACTACACCACCGGGAACACGGACGAAGTCCTCCCCGGCATCACAAGGCCCCTCCCCGCCGACCTCATCCGCGAGTGGAACTACCAGTGGCTCGTCGTCGGCACCCGTGAACTCCAGATCGAAGACCTCGTCCCCATCCCCGATAAGCCGGGCCCGACCATGCTCCCCGTCGTCGGCGGCCAGTTCTGCGTGAACATCAGCATTGTCAACGCCCTCACCTCCAGCTTCGAGACCGGCGGCAGCGCCGACTACCTGAAGCAGTTCTTCGAGGTTGACGAGGAGGTCACCGCCGAGGTGGCCCAGGACACTTCCCGCGCAGAAGCCGTCCAGGAGCGCCTCATGGCTCGCTTTGTACGCGCCCGCGAACTCGTCGATGCCGACGCCGAGCGTGCGAAGGCCCACTACACCGCCACCCTCGCCCGTGACTGGCCCGCCGTCGATGACGCCGGCCTCGTCGCCGCCATCCACGAGACGACCGACCACATTGGCGACATCTTCTTCACGCACTACTGGTGCAGCAGCGGCGGCGGCCTGCAGACCACGCTGCTCGATGGCCTGCTCAGCGAGCACGTGCCCGACCACCCGGCAGGGTGGATGACCGGCCTCACGAGCGGCCTCACCGACGTGGAGAGCGCCCGCCCCTCCAAGGCCATCTGGGACCTCAGCCGTCTCGCCATCGCCCGCCCCTCCCTCGCTGAGGAGCTCGCTGGCACTGCCGTGGACGGCTTCGAGGCCCGCCTCGCCTCACCCCCCAACGACGACTGGGCGGCGTTCGCCCGCGAATACGCCGCCTTCATCGCCGACCTGGGCTTCCGCGGCCAGCGCGAAACCGACCCCTCCTGCACCACCTGGAACGACTCGCCCCAGTTCGTCCTCAGCAGCCTCCAGGCCGACCTCCCACTGGGCGACGAGCACAGCCCCTACCTCCGCGAGGAACGCTCCGCCGCCGACCGCGTCGCCCTCGAGGCTGAGGTCGAGGCGGCTCTGCCCGAAGACCAGCGCCCCGAGTTCCGCAGGCTCCTCGACCTCGTGCAGGCCATGAACGGCAAGCGCGAGACCACCAAGGCGAGCTGGACCCGGCTCTGCCGCACCTATCGCCAGCCAATCCTGGAAGCCGGCCGGCGCCTCGTCCAGCGTGGAGACATCGATGACGTCGAGGATGTCTGGTTCCTGCGGCTCGTCGAGCTTCCCGAAGCCCTCGACGGTGGCCTCTCCGCCGCGGAGCTGCAGGACGCGATCGTGGAACGACGCCACGAATACGAGGTGCTCCACCACTACGAACTGCCCATCATCTTCCAGCGCCCCGTGGAGGCCACCCCGCGCGAGACTGCCGACGCCGGCGGCGAGACCTCGTTCGAGGGCATCGGTGTCAGCCCCGGTCAGGCTCGGGGCCGCGCCCGCGTCGTCCTCAGCGCGGACGGCGCCTCCGAGGCGACCATCCTCCCCGGCGAGATCCTCGTCGCGCCCGTCACCGACGCGCCCTGGACCCCGCTCTTCCTCCCCGCCGCCGGTGTCGTTGTCGAAACGGGCGGCCTGCTCAGCCACGCCGCCACGGTCGCGCGCGAATACGGCATCCCCGCCGTCACGGGCATCCGCGGCGCCACCGACTTCATCGCCACCGGCACGATGCTCAGCATCGACGGCTCCACCGGCACCGTGACGATCGAAGAGGGCTAGCGAGGGCGGGGCTGGGCTACCCCTTCGCCCTGCTGAAGACGAGCCGGTCGTCGCTCGAGAGCTCCGGCCGGAAGCCGTACCCGCCGTCGTCGAAGTCCTTCAGGTCCTCGACTGACTCCACGCGGTTGCGGATGACGTAGCGAGCCATCAGGCCGCGGGCGCGCTTCGCCACCAGCCCGACCGTCTTCAACTCGCCGTTCCGCTCCTCCTTGAAGTCGGCGCTCACCAGCGGACGCTCCAGGCTCTTCGGCGGCACCGCCTTCGCATACTCCTGCGAGGCCAGGTTCAGGACCGGCGCCTTGGGGTCGGCATCCTCGCCGTTCAGCGCATCCGCGAGCCGGCTGCCCCAGAACTCGTAAAGGTTCTTCCCGCGCTCGTTCGAGAGTTTCGTGCCCATCTCCAGCCGGTACGGCTGGATCAGGTCCAGCGGACGCAGCAGCCCGTACAGCCCCGAGAGGATGCGCAGACGCCCTTGCGCCCACGACAGGTCCTCGTCGGCGAGGCTGGCCGCGTCGAGCCCCTTGTAGACGTCCCCCTGGAACGCGAGCACACACGGCTTCGCGTTCTCCGCCGTCAGCGGCAGGCTCATCTCCTGGAAACGGGCGTGGTTCAGGTTCGCCAGCGAGTCGCTTAGCGACATGAGCTTGCGCAGATCGCTCGCCTCGAGCGTCTTGCAGGTATCCATCAGCAGGGCGGTGTCGTCGACGAAGCGCGGCTGCGTCGCGGCGAGCCCGTTCCCCACGGGCGAGAAATCGAGGGCCTTGGCGGGCGAGATGATCGTGAGCACGGGGTTCCTCCGGGGGTTGGCGCGGTGTCTGCTCCGAAAATCGTACCAGACACGCCCCCCGCGCTTGCCCCTCCCGCCTCCATGCGCTGAGATCGCGGGGCCGCCTGCGGACCGCCTGACGGATCCCCGCGCGCACGGAGTACGCCATGAACGGTAACGAGTTGGTCGCCCGCATCCTCAAGGACGAAGGGGTCAACGAGATGACCTGCTTCCCCAACAACCCCCTCATCGAGGAGGTGGCGAAGCTCGGGATCCGTCCCATCATGTTCCGCCACGAGCGCGGCGCCGTCATGGCCGCCGACGGCTACAGCCGCATGAACGACGGCGAGCGCTTCGGGGTCGTCGCCACCCAGAACGCCGCCGGCGCCGAGAACGCCATGGGCGGCATCGCCCAGGCCTTTGGCGATAACGTCCCCATCCTCGTCCTGCCCGGCGGCTACCCCCTCATCGAGCGCCAGGTCCGCCCCAACTTCTCCGCTGTCGAGAACTACCGCGGCATCGTCAAGTCCGTCGAGTCCATCGACACGACCGCCCAGATTGCCCCCGCCATGCGCCGCGCCTTCCACGCACTCCGCAGCGGTCGCGGCGGTCCCGTCGTCGTCGAGCTCACCTCCGACGTCTGCGCCCAGGAGGTCCCGGAGGGCGAGACCCACTACGACTCTCCCGGCAGGGTTCGCCAGAGCCCCTCCAACGGCGACATCCAGGCGGCCGTCACGGCCCTCCTCGCCGCCGAGCGCCCGATGATCTGGGCCGGATCGGGCGTCCTCACCGCCGATGCCACCGAAGCGCTCCGCGAGCTCGCCGAGCTTCTCGACATCCCCGTTTTCACCACCATGGAGGGCAAGTCCGCCTTCGACGAGCGCCACCCGCTTTCGCTCGGCGCCGGCAGCCGCGCCACCACCGGCGCCGCCCACGCCTGGATCGTCGAGTCCGACACCATCCTCGCCCTCGGCGCGAGCCTCACCCACAACGGCTACACCCAGATCGTCCCCGCCGGCAAGACCGTCATCCACAACACCAACGCCCTCGACGACATCAACAAGGACACCGCCTCCGACATCGCTCTCGTTGGCGATGCCCGCATTACCATCAAGGCGCTCGTTGCCGAGGTGAAGGCCCAGACCGACGGCAAAGGCCGCACCTCCGACGCCGCCGCGAAGCTTGCTGAGAAGCAGGCCGAGTGGATGGCCGAATGGACCCCCTACCTCACCTCCGACGAAGCGCCCCTCAACACCTACCGCGTCATCCACGAGATCAACCGCAACGTCGACCACGAGAACTCGGTCGTCACGCACGATGCCGGCGCCCCCCGCGACTCGATGGTGCCCTTCTTCACCGCCACCTCACCCCACAGCTACATCGGCTGGGGCAAGACAACCCACCTCGGCTTCGGCATCCCCCTCATGATCGGCGCCAAGCTCGCTCGCCCCGACCGCTTCTGCCTGAACTTCATGGGTGACGGCGCCTTCGGTATGTCCGGCCTCGACCTCGAGACCTCCGTGCGTGCCAACCTCCCCATCACCACCGTCCTGCTGAACAACGGCGGCATGGCCACCTACCCGGGCGGCTTCCCCACCGCCCGCACCCAGTTCGGCGTCTCACACATGACCGGCAACTACGCCGCCATTGCCGAGGGGCTCGGCGCAACGGGCATCACCGTGACCCAGCCGGACGACCTCGGCGACGCAATCCGGACCGCGCGCCAGCTCAACGACGACGGACACACCGTCCTCATCGACGTGCAATCGAACTATGAGTCGAAGAAGTCCCGCTTCTAGCGGTCCTACGCCGGGAGCGAGGCCAGGAACGCCTCGACCGCCGCGTTGAAGTCCGCGGGGTTGTCGATGTTCGCCGCGTGCCCGGCATCGGCGATGAGGAAGTTCATCGCCCCCGGGATGTTCTCGCTCATGTAGCCGTGCGCAGCCAGGAAGTTCTGGTCGTTTGCGCCAGTCGCGACGAGCGTCGGCTTGTCGATCGCCGTCAGCGACTGGATCACGCTCGCGTCGCGCTGCGTCAGCATCCCCCGCGCCGCCTTCGCCAGCCCTTCCGCCGAGCGGTGCCGCGCCGCCTTCACCTCCGCCGAGTCCCCGAGCGAGTCGAGCCCGCGTGTCTCGAACGCCTCGGCCCGCCGTATGGCGAACTGGTTCCAGCCTTCTCGACCCTTCGGGTTGTTGTACCCGGGTCCCGTGTCGAACAGCATCAGGGCGTCCGTCCGCTCCGGATGCGCCAGGTTGAACGCCAGGGACATGTACCCGCCCAGCGAGAGGCCGCCGATGACGGCGCTGTCGACGCCACACGCATCGAGGATGGCGGCGATGTCGGCCACCGTCGCCGGTTCCGAGTACTTGGACGGGTCCTCCGGACTGTCCGTATCCCCGTGACCCCGCATGTCCCAGGCGATGATCCGGTACCGATCGCGGAACGCCTCAACCTGCCCCTCCCACATCCGCGAGCTCGCCCCGAACCCGTGCGTCAACAGGATCGCGGGACCGCTGCCCTCGTCCACGTAGTGCAGGTTCACGCCGTTCCGGTTCAGTGTCGCCATCGGTTGCCTCCCTGGGATGTGCGGCGGCTCATCCTACGCGGAAGCGGCAAGTGGACCAGAAAGCCCTCAGATTGCCTCGATAGATGATTGTGGAGTGACTAGTTATTGGGATACAATTGCCACATGGCGCTGTTTGACACCCTCAGGGCGGCTCTGCGGCTGCAGGAAGCAGGCTTCCATGAGGCGAAGGCGGGTGCCATTGTTACCACCGTCGCAGAAGCTGTTAATGAGCGCCTCGCCACGAAGGATGACCTCCAATCTCTCGAGCAGCGCCTCACCATCCGTATGGGGATGATGGTTACTGCGGCGACCGGAATTCTGCTCGCGGCCATGGGCATAACGGCAGGCGTCCTCGCCTCGATGTAGTCCGGCTACGGACTCCCACCCTCGTGCCCCTTTATGTCGCCTAGGTAGTGCTCCTCCCGCGCCCGCATCCGCGCCGCCTCCTCGCCCCCGCCCTCGTGCTCGTACCCGCACAGGTGGAGGATTCCGTGTACCAGCAGGTGCGCGATCTCGTCCCCCAGACCGTGCCCCACCTCCGCCGCCTGCCGCACCGCCGTGGGCACGCTGATGGCGATGTCCCCCAGGCTCCGCTCCCCCCCCTCCCCCAGCGGCGCCTCCGCCGGCTCCGGGAAGGAGAGCACGTCCGTTGGCGCATCGATCCCGAGGAAGCGGTTGTTCAGCTCCCGCAGCTCCTCGTCCCCCGTCGTCAGGATCGTCAGCGCGACCCCGTCCGCCACGCCTTCCCCCACCAAAACCCGCCCCGCCAGCGCTTCGAGTGCCCCTAACTCGACGCCCTCCGGCTCGATCTCGACCACGAAGTCGATGGTGTGGGCCATGCCGCGACTAGCTAGCGGCGAAGATGGCGGCGGCCTCGCGTGCGGCATCGACCAGCGGCGTCGGGATGATGCCGAACACGATCACGCCTATCGTCGCCACGCCCAGCGCCAGCGCCACGGTCGGCGAGATGGCCAGCTTCTGCTCGTCCTCCGCCTCACCCATGAACATTTGCCGCACGACCGCGAGGTAGTAGTAGGCCGACACCACCGAGTTCAGCACCCCGATGATGACCAGCCAGGCGAGGTCGGCGTGGATGCCCGCGTTGAACACGTACAGCTTCGCCCAGAAGCCGACCGTCGGAGGGATGCCCGCCAGTGAGATGAGGCAGAAGGCCAGCGCCAGGGCCAGCAGCGGCGCCCGCTTCCACATCCCCGCGTAGTCGGCGATGTCGTCGCTGCCGATCTTCTGCGAGATGCCGATCACGGCGATGAAGGCTCCCAGGTTCGTGAAGGCGTACGCCGCCACGAAGAGCAGCACGCCGCTCGCCCCCTGCACGAAGTGCTCGCCCGCGATCGAGATCGCCGCAAGCCCGATCATGAAGTTGCCCGCCTGCGCGATCGACGAGTACCCCAGCATCCGCTTGATGTCGCGCTGCACGATCGCGAACACGTTCCCCAGCGTCATCGAGACGGCTGCGATAACCGCGAAGATCATCGCCCAGTCGTTGCTCAGGAACTGCTCCCCCAGCCCCTCGAAGAACAGCCGCATGACCACCGCGAACGCCGCCGCCTTCGACCCCACCGAGAGGAACGCCGCCACCGGCGTGGGCGCCCCCTGGTACACGTCGGGGACCCACATCTGGAAGGGAACCACCGCCATCTTGAAGCCGAAGCCGGCGATCAACAGCACCGAGGCCACGATCAGCAGCGAGCGGTTCCCGGCCCCGCTGTCGGCGATGGCGGCGGAGATGTCGGTCAGCAGCGTCGATCCGGCGAAGCCGTAGAGCAGCGCCATGCCGTACAGCAGCAGTGCTGAGGCGATGGCGCCCAGCAGCAGGTACTTCATGCCCGCCTCGCTCGACCGCTGGTCCTTGCCCCAGCCGGCGAGGATGTACTGCGGGATCGAGCTCAGCTCGAGCGCCAGGAAGATCGTGATCAGGTCGCGGGCGCCCGCCAGGAACATTAGCCCTGCGGAGGCCGTCAGGACGAGCGCGTAGTACTCCGACTGCCGCCGGCCAACCCGGTTGACCCAGTCGATCGAAGCGATAACGACGATCGCCGTGATCCCCGCGAACACGTACTGGAAGAACACCGCGTACTGGTCGATTGCGAAGGTTCCGTCGAAGGCGGTCTGGAAGTCGCCCCGGATGACCCACGTCGAGGTCCAGATGGCCGCTCCCAGGATGCCCGCGAGCGCGATGTACGGCAGGTACTGGCGACGGGTCGGCAGGAGTGCGTCCCAGACGAGCACGGCGCCGGCGGCGAGCAGGATCGCGAGCTGCGGTCCGACGATGTCGAGTTCGCTCACCCTGCCACCCTCGCGCTCACGACCCCGATAGCGGGATCAAGCATGTCCATGATCAGGCTCGGGTAGACGCCCAGCAGGATCACCAGCGCGGCCAGCCCCACGACACTCGCGTGCTCCCACCAGTGCTTCTGGTCGTCCACCTCGTCCCACTCGTGCCGCACCGGCCCGAACACGACCCGCTGCAGCGTCCAGAGGATGTACCCGGCGGAGAGCACCACGCCGAAGATGGCCATGATCACGGCCCACTCGTGTTTCTGGAAGGCTCCCAGGAAGACTGTGACCTCGGCGATGAACCCGGCTAGCGCCGGCAGCCCCACGCTCGCGAAGCCCGCAAACACGAGCCCCGTCGCAATCAGCGGCATCTGCCGCGCCAGTCCGCCCAGCTTTCCGATCTCGCGCGTGTGCGTGCGTTCGTACATCAACCCGATGACCACGAAGAGCATGCCCGTGATCAGGCCGTGAGCCAGCATCTGGTAGGCCGCGCCCACCATCGCCGTTGTGCCGAGAGCCCCGATCCCGAGCAGCACGAGACCCATGTGGCTCACCGAGGAGTACGCGATCAGCCGTTTCACGTCGGTTTGCCGGAACGTCACGAACGCCCCGTAGAGCACGCTGATGGCGCCGATCGCGGCAAGCCAGATGCCGTAGTCGTTCGCCTGGTCCGGCAGGATGGTGACGCAGGTGCGGATGATGGCGTAGCCGCCCATCTTCAGGAGCACGCCCGCGAGCATCACCGAGACGGCCGTGGGCGCGTCGCTGTGCGCGTCCGGCAGCCACGTGTGCAGCGGCACGATCGGCAGCTTCACCGCGAACCCGATGAAGAGGAACAGGAACACCCAGCGCAGCGGCAGCACCGCGCTCGAGATGCTCGACTCGCCCAGCACTTGCATGTCGAATGTGCCCGCGCTGAAGGCCAGGGCGAGGATGGCCACCAGCATGAACGCCGAGCCAGTCACGGTGTACAGCACGAACTTCATCGCCGAATACTCGCGCCTGCCCGAGCCCCACACCGAGATGAGCAGGTACATCGGGAACAGCTCCAGCTCCCAGAACAGGAAGAAGAGCAGGAAGTCCATCGCCGTGAAGACGCCCAGCACGGCCGTCGAGAGCACCATCAGGCAGGCGAAGTAGGCCCGCGGCCGGTGCTCGATGCTGAACGAGACCAGCACCGCCGCCGTCGTCAGGAACGTCGTCAGCACCACCAGCGGCAGGCTCAGACCATCGACCGCGAGGAAGTACTGGATGTCGAACACGCCCACGTCGATCCAGGCGGCACGGTCGACGAACTGGAATCCCCCGCCCGTCTCGAAGTCGAAGAACAACACGATCGACAGCGCCAGCGCCAGCAGCGAGCCGGCCAGCGCGACCCAGCGGGCGTAGTGCGCCCGGTTGGCTGGAAGCAGCAGCCCCAGCAGCCCCGCGAAGGCGGGCAGGAACACGAGCACGGTCAGTGGCATTCCACCCTCCTACAGCGGATTCGCGATGAAGACGATGATGGCGACGATGAAGACGCCGGCGGCGATTCCTGCGCCGTAGAGCTGCACCTGGCCCGTCTGGGCGTGGCGCAGCACACGGCTCGATTGCTGGCCTACCCAGCCGACCCCGTTCACGGAGCCGTCCACGGCAAGCGTGTCGAATTGCTCCACCAGCCGGTTCCAGCCGCGCTGGAAGATGTTGATGGCGAAGGCGCGTTCGTACAGGTCGTCAAGGAAGAACTTCCGCTCCAGCACCGCGGCGATCGGGAAGGCGGTCTTGCGGATGTCGTCGGCGGAGATGAGGCGGCGGTGGTAGATCGCCCAGGCCGTCCCGATTCCCGCCACGGCGATGATCGAGGAGGTGATGGCGATCCAGTAGCTGAAGTTCGGGGCCTTGTGCAGGACGCCCTCGGGGACGGCCGCATCGACGAAGTGCTGGAACTCCTTGCCCCAGCCCCACCAGCCCGCCGCGATCGCGCCCGCCGTCAGGACCAGCAGGGGTACCGTCATCACCCAGCTCGACTCGTGCGGGTGGGCGGGATCGCCGTGGAAGTGCGAGTCCTCGTCCTCGTGGTCGACGGGCTCGCCGCCTTTGTACTCCCCGAAGAACGTCATGAAGATCGCGCGGAACATGTAGAGCGCCGTCACGAAGGACGCCACCGCGGCGACGACGTAGAGCGCGCGGTCATTCACCCACGCCTCCAGCAGGATCTCGTCCTTCGACCAGAAACCGGCCAATGGGAACACCCCCGAGAGGCTGAGCGTGCCGATCAGGAACGTCCAGAACGTGATCGGCATCACCGTGCGCAGGCCGCCCATGCGGCGCATGTCGAACGTGTTCGTCGCGTGGTTCACGGAACCGCTGCCGAGGAACAGCAGCGCCTTGAAGAAGGCGTGCGTGAACAGGTGGAACACCGCCACCGCATATCCGAACACGCCCAGCGCCAGCATCATGTAGCCGAGCTGGCTGATCGTGGAGTAGGCGAGCACCCGTTTCAGGTCCGTCTGCACGAGCGCCAGCGAGGCGCCCACGATGACCGTCGCCGCCCCGATCCAGCCGACCGTATCGAGTGCCTGCGGCGACGCTTCGATCACCGGGAAGAAGCGCGCCATCAGGTAGACGCCCGCCGCGACCATCGTGGCCGCGTGGATGAGGGCGGAGACCGGCGTCGGGCCCTCCATCGCGTCGGGTAGCCACACGTGCAGCGGGAACTGCGCGCTCTTGCCGACCGCCCCCGCGAACAGCCCCAGCCCGAACAGCGTGAGCGTCGTCCCGGCGAGCGCGCCGGAAATGACCAGGTCGTGGATTTCGTGAATGGCGAACGTCTCGTGACGCGTCCAGATGAGCAGGATCGCGGCCAGCAGCCCGAGGTCGCCGATGCGCGTCACGATGAACGCCTTCTTGGCGGCAGCGGCTGCGCTCGGCTTGTGGAACCAGAAGCCGATGAGCAGGTAGCTCGAAAGCCCCACCAACTCCCAGAAGATGAAGAGCATGAAGAGGTTGTCGGCCAGGACCAGCCCCAGCATCGCCGTGATGAAGAGGCTCATGTAGGCGTAGTAGCGCCCGTAGCCGGGGTCGCCCTCCATGTACCCCTGCGAGTACACCTGCACGAGCAGCGACACGCTCGAGACCACCACCAGCATTACCGCCGTCAACCCGTCGATGCGCACCCCGAGGGCGAACTCGACCGGTCCCGCCTGGAACCACTCGTACGAATGGATGGCGACGCCCCCGCCCGCCCCGAGGACGTCGACGAGGGTGATCAGCGAGAGCACGAACGAGGCCGCGATCGCGGTGATGCTCAGGTAGCCCGCGATCTTGGGCAGGTGGCGCACGTAGAGCGTGATCGCCACGAACGCCGCCAGCGGGGCGACGATGATCGCCCACAGCACGGCCTCGCTGATGCCAGGAACCTCGCCAGTCGCAGCCGCGAAGAGTTCGGTCATCGGCTCAGATCTTCCTCAGGATTTCGCGCGCCACGTGGGCCTTGCCCGTCGGCACGTAGATGGTTCGTTCGTCGCGCATGGAGGCGTCCTCGCCCCGTCCCACAGGCGGCATGATCACGATGCGCAGCCCCTCGGCTGCGAACAGCTCGCGCCACGTCTCCGCCACGTACCCGTTTGCCACGCTCATGAATTCGACCCACATGGCGTTACAACTTCAGGAGGTCGAGCTGGTCGACCTCGACGGTTTGGCGGTTCCGGTAGACGGAAACCGCGAGCGCAAGCGCCACGGCCGCTTCCGCGGCGGCGACGGTGATGACGAACGCCACGAAGGCGTGCCCGCCGATCTCCGGGGGAAAGTCCTTGTTGTGAAGCGCCGAGGTGTCCACGAGACCACCGCTGAAGCGCGAAAACGCGATCAGCGTCAGGTTGACGGAGTTCAGCATCAGCTCGATGCCCATCAGCACGCCGATAGCGTTCCGCTTGCTCAGGGCGATCACGAGCCCCAGGCAGAACAGCAGCGCGCCCACGGTGAGGAAGTGCTCAATCGTCAGCATCGGGCACGTCCTCGCTTTCCTCGGCCTCGGAGCGCACGAGCATGATTGCGCCCACCAGGGCGGCGGTCAGGAGCACCGAAGCGATCTCGAAGGGCAGCACCCACGTTGAGAGCAGCGCCCGCCCGAGGTCGCTCGCCGACAGCCCCGGGTCCCCGGCGGCGGTCGACCAGGCCGTGTCGTGGATGACGAACAGGAACACGGTCACGAGCGCCACGCCCAGCAGGATCGCGGGGCCGACCATCGCCGTCTCCGAGTTGTCCCGCACCGACTGCGGCGTCAGCACGATCGCGAACAGGATCAGCACCGAGATGGCGCCGACGTAGATGACGATCTGCGCCATTGCAATGAACTCGGCCGAGAGCAGCACGAAGAAGCCCGCCACCCCGATGAAGGCCACGATCAGGAACAGCACCGCGTGCAGCAGGTTGCGCGACACCATCACGCCGCCCGCCGCCACCAGCGTGAGGATGGAGAGCGCGTAGAAGCCGATCTGGACGCCCGCGCCTTCCATCTACTTGCCCCCTCCCGCCGCCGGGTCCTCGACCGGCACGTAGCCGCCCGCCTCCCGGACCAACCGCGGCCGCATCGGAACGGACTCGGGCTTGTAGCCCAGGAACCGCGCCCACAGGTACACCGCCGCCGCGGAGACGACGATGTTGATCCCGGCGAAGGCGAAGACGATGCCGTTGCCCAGGTTCGCCTCCGACCACCACAGACGCTCAAGCGATACGAGGAACAGATTGACAACCGCCAGCGGCAGCAGGAACTTCCATGCGAAGCCCATCAGCTGGTCGATGCGCAGGCGGGGCAGCGTGCCCCGCGTCCAGATGAAGACGAAATAGAAGAGGTGCGTCTTGGCGACGAAGATGAGCCATGCCGGTACCCACTGCTCCAGCCCCCACATCGACCAGCCGCCCAGGAAGATCGTGGAGGCGAAGGCGGCGGCCGCCAGCGCGTAGCCGATATCCATTCCGTAGAAGAGGCCCCACTTCATTCCGCTGTACTCGGTCAGGTAGCCGGCCACGATCTCCGACTCCGCCTCGGCGATGTCCGTGGGCGTGCGGTTCAGCTCGGCGCTTACGGCGATGAAGTAGACGACGAAGGCCAGCGGCTGCATGAAGATGAGCCACAGGTTCGTGTCGCGCTGGAACTCCACGATGCCCGGCAGGCTCATCGTGTTCGTGAACACGACCACGCACAGCAGCATCAGCACGAGCGGCACCTCGTAGCTGACCGACATGGCCACGATCCGCATCGCCCCGAAGAGGCTGTACTTGTTGTTCGAGCTCCAGCCCGCGATGAACGCCGCCAGCACAGGCAGCCCGGAAACGGCGATGAAGAAGATGAGGCCCGCGGGCACGTCCGCGAAGACCATGTTCGGCCCGAACGGGATCACCGCGAACAGCAGCACCGCCGGCGCCACGAAGAAGATCGGCGCCGCCCACATGAGCGGCTTGTCTGCGGCCGTGGGCGTGAGCGCTTCCTTCTGCAGCAACTTGAGCGCGTCCGCGACTGGCTGCAGCAGCCCGAACGGCCCCACCCGGTTCGGTCCCCGGCGCGCCTGGATGCGCCCGATCAGCTTCCGCTCCCCGTACACCCCAACGAACAGCTGCGAGGGCAGCACGAAGATCACGAAGGCCGCCACGAACCCGATGATCGGCGCCACGATGTAAGCCAGCTCGTACGGCGCCACCTTGTCGATCCCCTCGAGGATGACGCGCGACAGGTTGGAGAGATCGCGGAAGTCGTACCAGTGGTCCGTCACGAGTATCGGCATCAGCGGTCAATCTCACCGACGACGATGTCGATCGAGCCGAGCGCCACGATGGCGTCGGCGATGGAGCCGCCCACCGTCATCTCCTTCAGCACGCTGAGGTTGATGAGCGAGGGCGGACGGATGTGGAAGCGGTAGGGCGAGGGCCCTTCGTCGCTGACCAGGTAGTAGCCGAGCTCGCCGCGCGGGCTCTCGATGCGCGCGTAGGCCTCGCCCGCGGGCGGCCGCAGGGCCAGCGGAACCTCCGTGCTGTGCGGCCCGCCCGGCAGCCCGTCCAGCGCCTGCTCGATGATGTTGAGGCTCTGGCGCATCTCCTCCAGCCGCACGATGAAGCGGTCGTAGGCGTCGCCCTGGTAGCCGATGGGGATTGCGAAGTCGTACTGCTCGTAGCCGCAGTAGGGGTCCGCTTTGCGGATGTCCCAGGCGACGCCGCTGCCGCGAAGCATGGGCCCGCTCAGCGACGCGTTCACCGCCAGCTCCGGCGGGACCACGGCCACGTTGCGCGATCGCGCCAGGAAGATCTCGTTCCCCGAAAGCAGCCCCTCGCCGTTCGCGATCGTCTCGCGCATGGGCCCGATGAACTCCCGCACCAACTCCTCGAACCGGTCGGGAAGCTCGAAGGCCACCCCCCCGATGCGCATGTAGTTGCACGTCAGCCGCGCCCCGCTCGTCATCTCGAAGATGTCGAGGATCTTCTCGCGTTCGCGCATGAACCACATGATCGGCGTCTGCCAGGCGCCCGTGTCGTTCGCGAACGCCCCCGCCCCCATGCAGTGGCTCGCGAGGCGCTGCAGCTCCGCCATGATCACGCGGATCGCCTGCCCCCGCGCCGGCACCTCGATGCCCGCCAGCTTCTCCACCGCCAGGCAGTAGCCGAGGTTGTTCGACATGCTGCTCAGGTAGTCCGTGCGGTCGGTGAAGGGAATGTTCTGCGTGTAGGTGCGCTCCTCCGCCAGCTTCTCCATCGAGCGGTGCAGGTACCCGATCACCATCTCCGCATCGACCACCTGCTCCCCGTCCACGGTCGCCTTCACCCGGAACACGCCGTGCGTCGACGGGTGCTGCGGCCCGATGTTCATCACGAACGGTTCGGACTGGACGATGTCGCTCATGTGACCGGCCGTACCGGGGGCTCAGGCTTGGCGGAGGTGCCCGCGAACTCGTTCAGACCGGGCTGCAAACCACCCGGCATCGAGAGGAAGTCCTTGCGCAGCGGGTGCCCCGGGTAGCCGTCCCAGAGCAGGATGCGTTGCAGGTTCGGGTGCCCCTCGAAGCCGATGCCGAACAGGTCGTACGTCTCCGATTCCTGGATCCACGCCCCGTGCCAGATATCGACGACGCTCTGCACCGAGGCGTCCTCGCGGTCGTGCGCCTCTACCTTCGCGCAGGCCATCTGGTTCCGTTCCAGCGACTGCAGGTGGTACACCACCTCGAAGCGGTCCCACTGGTCCACCCCGCACAGGTTCGAGAGGTGCTTGAAGTTCGTCTCGGCGTCGTCGCGCAGGGCCAGCAGCGCCTCGTGGGCGTGCTCGGCGTGCAGGATGCAGGCCGTCTCGGTCGTTCTCGAAACCGACCCAGGCACAAGCCGCTCCGCCGCCTCCCCCAGCTCCTCGCCCGTCCACCAGCGCGTCATCAGTTCCACTCCAGTGCGCGCTTGCGCCAGGCGTAGAGCCCGCCCACGACGAACGTGCCTACGAAGATTGCGATCTTGCCCAGCCCCACGAGCCCCGCATCCTCGAACACGACTGCCCAGGGGAACAGGAACACGATCTCGACGTCGAACAGCAGGAACAGCAAAGCGATGTAGTAGAAGCGGAAGTTGAACTGCGTGAGCGCCGGTCCGCGCGTGACCATGCCGCACTCGTACGTGTCTTCCTTGACCGGGTCCGAGGGCACTTCGGGGCGGATGTTGACGAACTTAAACGCCCACGATTGCACGATCGCGCCCGCCGGAAATATCAGCGCGATGATGACAAGAATGGCGATGTGGCCGTATTCGTGGAGCACGCCCTGGCCGTTTGTGAAATCTCTCGCTAAGACCGGCGGAACTATAGCACGGTCCCCCCCGCAGGGACCAAACACGGGCGTTCGCGCAGGCCTACTCCCGACCCGCCCCCGCGATGTTGGCGACCTCGGGAGCCGAACGGATGACCCACGAGATCGTCACGCGTGAGGACAGCGCGCCGTCGCTCACCGTCACCGTCGAGGTCAGGGAGCCTGCCACCGTGGGGTTGCCGACGATCCGGCCAGTCCGCGCAACGATCTCCACGCCCGCCGGCAGCGCGTCGACCGACCAGGTGAGCGAGTCGCCATCGATGTCGGCGGCTGCGACACTCACGTCGACCGAGTCGCCGACGGTGAAGGACTGCGTCCCCGGGTTCGTGACCATCGGGGGCGTGTTTCCCGCGCCCTTGGTAGCCACGGCGAACGCCTCGAAGGCCGCCCTCGCCTCCGAGGGCAACAGGCTTGCGGAGACCTCGCCCACGGTGATCGCCACGGTCGCCACGACCGCCGTCCGTGGGTAGGCGCTGTAGACGTCGTAGGCCTCGTATTCGAACGAGTCGACGCCGGAGAATCCCTCGTTCGGCGTGTACCACAGGATCGTCCCGGACAACGGCACCCCGACCGTCGCATTGAGTGTTCCGTTGGCGGGTGCCGCTACAAGACGGAAGTATCGCGGGCCGGGGCTGCCAAACACCGTGGCGGCCAGCACCATGTCAACCGCAGTGTCTACCTCCGTACTGAGAGTCAGCGACTGCGCGATATAGCCCGGCACCACGCTGATGGTTTCCGAAACGGCGGCGCCATTGTTGGTCTCGTCGGTCTCCACCACGATGTCATAGGGATCGGACTCGGCCGCCAGCCGGTAGTTGCCCGGCCTCAGATCAGACACATCGACCCACTGGAACGTGACCGAGCCCTCGTACACGTCCCGCCACCCCTCGGTCACGCCCATGCGCAGGCTGTCCGCGTCCGGATCATTTGCGCGGCAGTTCTCGACAACCTCGGACTCGTAGGTTTGCTCACCGGGGTGCGGGTGCCTCTCGGGCAGGCTCTCCACATCCAGCATGCAGAACCCAACCTTCCGGCCCGGCAGGATCTGGGTCGTGCCCGCCTCGTCCCACAGCGAATAAGCCACAATCTCCATCAGGTGGAAGTGGTTATGTCCATCATCGGTTTGATAGCGCACGGGCGGCTTGGTCAGGCTCACCCAGTCGCCCGTTGACGTTATGACGCGCTGCCAGACATCGTGACTCGTCGGATCCTCCGGATCTGCCAACCGGGGATCCCCAGACAGGTCCAGGGGACCGTCACCGAGATTGGTCACGTACCCCTCGAAGCGCAGGGCCAGGAACTCCTCCCCCTCCCACGTCACCGGTTGCACCTCGCCCCACTGAACGGGCGGATCGGCCACCAGGTCGGGCAGGAGGAATACGCGGTCGTTGTCCGCGATGTACACCTTCGCCGAATCCGCTTGCTCGTCGACCGTATAGCCCGACCCCGGTGTGATCGTGGCCGTCACGGTGCTGGTCACGTCGACCGCCCCGTCATCGTCGGTCGCCACCGCGAGCGTCGCCGTACGCTCCTTCGCCCCGAACGTGACCGTCTCCGGCGCCGCGCCGTCCAGCATCGAACCGCTCTCCGCGACGTCGACGGAAACGGTCACTGCCACCGACGCCTCACCCGTACGCGTCAGCGTGAACACCGCGGGTGTGCCTTCTGTCGCCAGGCTCGGCCCCGCGGCGATTGACACCTCGGGAATCTCAGCCGGCGCCACGACCCCCGCGGCGGTCGGCGACTCCTTCTTAATCCCCGCGTCGGGGACGGGCTCCCGCACCGTGGGTGTGTCTACCTCCACAGCCGCGGGCGCCGCAGGCGAGTCCGCCGGAGCGCTCGTGTCCGCGGGCGCAACCGCTTCAGGCGCCCTCTCCGCCGCTTCCGGGGCCGTACCTGTCGGGTCGCTCCGCGCCGAGACGAAAGCAACCCCCATGACCAGAACGGCCAGGACCGCCAACGCAACGAGCTTTATCAGACCCGGCGACCCCGAGCGGTCAGATGCCATGTCACCGCCTTGCCGCGCTCTTCAGACAGCCGCGCCAAGGGGCCGGGCAACGTTCGCCGTTGCAGGAGCAACCGAACAGTGACCCCGCGCCTGAGCCCCGCCGAAAGGCGCCCTCCGCGCTGCAACCTAGAGGTCACTTCCGCGGGGCGTCAAGGCATCCAACCGCCTGGCCCGGAACGGAGCCACACGTGCGGCGCCCCGCTCGGGACTGAACACGCCGTGTCCCTCGCCCTGCCAGGCGCGAAGACCAGTGCCCGACCGACCGTCCGCACCGCCGCCGCCCGCTCGAATATGGTCCCCGGAGGTCGCGTCAGGCGCCCGATTTGCCCCTGCGAAGCCTAGGCGTAACATTCCGCTCACCCTCTCCACCAGGGGCCGCATGACCACCGGCACCGACAGCGAACTGTACCCGCTCGGAGAAGCGCCGCCGCTCGGCGAAGTACCCGCACGGATGCACGCGCAGCTCATCCGCGAGTCCCGTTTCGGCGAGCCCCTCCAGGCATTCGCCCCCGAGGTCGTCGATATCCCCCCCGTTGGCCCCGACGACGCGCTCGTCTACGTAATGGCCGCGGGCGTCAACTACAACAACGTCTGGGCCGGCCGCGGCGTCCCCATCGATGTCATCGCCGCCCGGCAGAAGGCCGGCGAGGCCGAGGACTTTCATATCGGCGGCTCCGATGCCTCCGGGATCGTTTATGCCGTCGGCGAGAACGTCACCAACATCAAGGTCGGCGACGAAGTCATCGCCCATTGCGGCATCTGGAACGTGCACGCGCCCGGGATCACCTCGGGTGGCGACCCCATGTACGACCCCTCCTTCCGCATCTGGGGCTACGAGACCAACTGGGGCTCCTTCGCCCAGTTCACCAAGGTGCAGGCCCACCAGTGCCTGCCCAAGGCCCCCCACCTCAGCTGGGAAGAGGCCGCCGCCCCCACCCTCGTGGGCGCCACCGCCTACCGCATGCTCTGCTCCTGGCAGCCGCACACCGTCCGCGAGGACGACGTCGTCCTCATCTGGGGCGGCGCCGGCGGCCTCGGCACGATGGCCATCCAGCTCGCCGCCCTCCAGGGGGCGAAGCCCATCGCCGTCGTCTCCAGCGACGCCAAGGGCGAGTACTGCAAGCAGCTCGGCGCCGTCGGCTACATCAACCGCAAGAACTTCGACCACTGGGGCCGCCTCCCCGACTGGGAGGACCAGTCCGGCATGGGCAAGTTCGCCAAGGGGGCTCGCGCCTTCGGCAAGGCCATCTGGGACGTGCTCGGCGAGCGCCGCAGCCCCCGCATCGTCTTCGAGCACCCCGGCGAGGACACCCTCCCGACCTCCATGTTCGTGTGCGATACGGGCGGCATGGTCGTCATCTGCGCCGGCACCACCGGCTACAACGCCGATATCGACCTGCGCTACCTCTGGATGCGCCAGAAGCGCTTCCAGGGCTCCCACTTCGCCAACGACGAGCAGGCGGGCGCGTTCAACGACCTCGTCATCCAGGGCAAGATCGACCCCTGCCTCTCCCGCGTCTTCCCCTTCGAGGAGACGGGCGCCTGCCACCAGCTCATGTTCGAAAATCGCCACCCCGACGGCAACATGGCGATCCTCGTGGGCGCCACCGAAGAGGGACAGGGACGCCGCTAGGGCCGCGACCACGCGGCTGCATCACCCAACACCAGGAAGGGACCTGCTGAATGGCGCGTGACTTCGCCGCCGACATCCTCGATCCCATCGCCCAGGAGATCGTCTCCAACGTCGGCGTCTGGGTAGACCGCGAGGTCAAGCCCGTCGCCAGCGAGTACGAGCACGCCGACGAGTACCCCGAGCCCCTCGTCAACGGCATGGCCGAGATGGGCCTCTTCTCCATCAAGATTCCCGAGGCCTACGGCGGCCTCGACCTCAGCTTCGAGTGCTACGCCGGCGTCTGCATCGAGCTCGCCCGCGGCTGGATGAGCCTCGCCGGCGTCCTCAACACGCACGTCCTCGTCGGCTACGCCATCTCCACCTACGGCACCGAGGAGCAGAAGCAGAGCTTCCTCCCGCGCATGATCGACCCCGAGATCCGCGCCGCCCTCAGCATCACCGAGCCCGACGCCGGCTCCGACGCCCAGGCCATCAAGACCCAGGCCACCCGCGACGGCGACGACTACGTCATTAACGGCCAGAAGATGTGGGTCACCAACGGCCAGCGCGCGGGCGTCTACCTCGTCCTCACCAAGACCAACGTCGACGCCCAACCCGCCCATCGCGGCATCAGCGCCTTCCTCGTCGAGCCCGACACCGAGGGCTTCTTCGTCGGCCGCAAGCTCGAGAAGCTCGGATACAAGGGCGTCGAGACCACCGAGCTCGCCTTCGACAACGCCCGCGTCCCCGCCGGCAACCTCCTCAGCGGCGACGAGGGCCGTGGCTTCCAGCACGTCATGAGCGCGCTTGAGGTCGGCCGCATCAACGTCGCCGCCCGCGGCGTGGGCGTCTCCCAGGCCGCCTTCGAGGACGCCATCGCCTACGCCCAGCAGCGGCACGCCTTCGGCAAGCCCATCGGCCAGCACCAGGCCCAGCAGATCCGCCTCGCCGAGATGGCGACCAAGATCCGCGCCGCCCGCCTCCTCACCTTCGACGCCGCCCGCCGCAAGGACAGCGGCGCCCGCTCCGACCTCGACGCCGGCATGGCCAAGCTCTTCGCCACCGAGGTCTGCCAGGAAGTCGTCCTCGAAGCCCTGCGCCTCCACGGCGGCGTCGGCTACAGCAAGGAGCTTCCCCTCGAGCGCTACTACCGCGACGCACCCGTCATGGTCATCGCCGAGGGCACCAGCGACATCCAGAAGATCGTCATCGCCCGCAACCTCCTCCGCGAGTACGCCATCGACTAGCGAGTCCCGGGAGGGGCAGGCGGGGACCAACAGCCAAGAGCCAACAACCAGGAGCCAGATATGACTGTCCACGACGGGCGCGAAGACTTCGGTCGCTACTACGAGGAGTTCGAGGTCGGCGACGTGTTCAAGCACTGGCCCGGACGCACCATCACCGAGTACGACGACATCCTCCACTGCATGCAGACGATGAACCACCACCCCCTCCACATCGACGCGCGCTACGCCGAGGAGGAGACCCAGTTCGGCCAGAACGTGGTCGTCGGCACCCTCGTCTACTCCATCGTCTTCGGCATGACCGTCACCGAGATCTCGGGCAAGGCCATCGCCAACCTCGAGGTCGAGTCCCTCAGGCACACCGCCCCCACCTTCCACGGCGACACCGTCTACGCCGAGACCACCGTGACCGACAAGGTCGAGTCCCGCTCCCGCAACGACCGCGGCATCGTCACCGTCGACACGCGCGCCTACAACCAGCGCGACGAGACGGTCCTCACATTCACCCGCAAGGTCATGGTCCCCAGGCGCGATCCGGGCGAGTAGCCTCTTTGGACATGCTGGCACGCATCCCTTTGCTCCTGGAACCCCAGCCTGAGGGCGGCTACACGGTCACTTCCCCCCTCCTGCAGGAACTAATCACCGAGGGCGACACCGTGGCCGAGTGCCTTGCTCACGCCGAAGATGCCTTCGCGGCGGTGACGGAGATATATGCACATTGGAACCGGCCAATGCCTTCGAGCATCTACTTCGACGACAGTGCCGGGCCGTTGCTGATCGAGGCAGTCGTGCCGTTCCCCGAGTCCGAGGAGGGTTTGCCGGCCTAGGCCCGCTCCAGCGGGGCCAGGCTCTGCAGGAGCCGCTTGACCCCCGCGTTCGTGTCGTCGAACGCCACCACCACCTCCACATCCCCCCGGCGCTCCTGGGAGCTCACCACGATCCCCTCCCCGAAGTGCGAGTGGCGCACCCGCTCGCCCGCCTGCCACTCGGGCTCGGTTGCGGCCACCGCAGAAGCCGAGGTCGCGGCCGGCTCCGATGCGGGGGCGGGGCGCGGTGCCGGGGCGACTCGATCCCCTACCGTCCGCCGTTCGCCGCTTCGGTAAGGCTGTAGCAGGTGCTCCGGTATCTCCGCCAGGAACCGTGACGGCGGGTTCGTGAGCGGACGCCCTCCTAGGTAGCGACGGTAGGCCCGAGTCAGGTACACCGACTCCTCCGCCCGCGTAATCCCGACGTACGCCAGCCGCCGCTCCTCCTCCAGTTGCCGGGGGTCATCGAACGAGCGGATGTGGGGCAGCACCCCCTCCTCCATCCCCACCAGGAACACGACCGGGAACTCCAGCCCCTTGGCCGCATGCAGCGTGATCAGCGTCACCGCCTCCACCGCCCCCTCCAGTTCGTCCACGTCCGCCACCAGCGCCACATCCTGCAGGAAGCTCGCGAGGTCCGCCGCCTCCCCCCCGGTCGTGTCTTCGTACTGCGCCATCACCGTCCGAAGCTGCAGCACGTTCTCCAGCCGCTCCTCCCCGCCCTCGTCGCGGTCGCGCAGATACTCGACGTAGCCGCTCTCCTGCAGCACGTGGTCGAGCAACTCCGCCAGCGGGCGGTCGCGCTCCCCGCGCATCGCCTCGACCGCGTGAACGAACCGCCGGATCGCCGTCGCCGCGCGCGCCGCGATGCCGGGTACCGGCTCGCCCCGCGCCGCCGCCTCGCACGCGTCCCACACGGCCAGGCCCGTGGAGCCCGCGTATTCCGACAGTCGCGCGAGGGTCGTGTCGCCGATGCCCCGCGCCGGCACGTTGATGATGCGCAGCAGGCTCGCCTCGTCGAGCCGGTTGTGCACCAGCCGCAGGTACGCGATGAGGTCCTTGATCTCCCGCCGCTGGTAGAAGCGCACGCCCCCGATCAGCCGGTACGGAATCCGGTGCCGCACGAGCGCGTCCTCGATCGGTCGCGACTGCGCGTTCGTGCGGTACAGCACCGCGATCGACCCGAGGGATCGGTCCGTCGTCGCGAGACGCTCCACCTCGCGCGCCACGAACTCGCCCTCCTCCTCGTCGTTATAGGCCTCGTAGGTCGCCAGCGCCTGGCCCGACTCCTGCTCCGTCCAGAGCGCGCGCTCGATGTGGCTGCGGTTGTTGCTGATGACGGCGTTGGCGGCGTCGAGGATCGGCTGCGTCGACCGGTAGTTCTGCTCCAGCAGGTAGGTCTCCGCCTCGGGGAAGTCGCGCAGGAAGTACTGCGTGTTGCGCGCGTCCGCCGCCCGCCACGAATAGATGCTCTGGTCAGGGTCGCCCACCACGCAGATGTTCCCGTGTACCGACGCCAGCTGGCGCGCCAGCGCGTACTGCGCCGGGTTCGTGTCCTGGAACTCGTCCACGAGCACGTGCCGGTACTGCCCCGACCGCCGCTCCAGCGCCGCCTCCGACTCCCGGAACAGCCGTACCGTCTCCGTCAGCAGGTCGTCGAAGTCGAGCGCCGAGGCCTCCCGCAGGCTTTGCTGGTAACGCTCGTAGGCGCGCGCCACCACCTCCTGGAAGTAGTTCTCCGTCTGACGCTTGAAGTGGTCCGCGCCCCGCATCTCGCTCTTCGCGCTTGAGATCGCGGAGAGGACCGACCGCGGCGTGAACTGGCGCGAGTCGACGTGCAGGCTCTCAAGCACGCGCTTCATAAGGGCCGTCTGGTCGGCGTCGTCGTAGATCACGTAGTCGGGCGAGAGCCCGATGTCCTGCCCGTGAATGCGCAGCCAGCGCGCGCACATCGAGTGGAACGTGCCGAGATGCAGCTTGGCCGCATCCTCCCCGAGGAGGCCCTGCGCCCGCGAGCGCATCTCGCGAGCCGCCTTGTTCGTGAAGGTCACCGCGAGGATCTGCCAGGGCGCGACGCGCTGCTCCCCGACGAGCCAGGCAATGCGGTGCATGATTACCCGCGTCTTGCCGCTGCCCGGCCCCGCCAGGATGAGCTGCGCGCCCTCGGAGTGCTCCACCGCCGCGCGCTGCGCCGGGTTCAGGCCCTCGACGGCAGGGGATGGGGGCTGGGTGGCTGTCACCCTCGTATCGTATCGGCTCCGCCCCTCCCGCGCGCGCAGTGTGATCAGGCGACTGAACAGTTTCCATCGCGCACCTACGGGGCGATGTTGTAACCTCAGATTCTGGCGGTGCGCCACGCTCGCGAGACGGCGATTACGTGGCCGGAAGGTAAGGACGCTCGATGTTCGACTGGCCCGGCGGCGAGTGGCAGGACACCGTACGGCTCGTCCTCACGGTGCTGGCGATCTACGGCGCCGTCATCTGGGTAGCCCTCATCTTCTGGGTATTCCGCGACATCCGCCAGCGCACCCGCGACCCCATCATGCAGCTCATCTCCGTGCTGCTCGTCCTCGCCTTCTTCCTCCCCGGGCACTGGGTCTACCTCATCCTCCGCCCGCGCCAGACCCTCACCGAGCTCTACGAACGCTCCCTCGAGGAGGAGGCCATCCTCCAGGATCTCGACGACCAGAAGGCTTGCCCCGCCTGCCGCCGCCGCGTGCGCGACGACTTCCTTGTCTGTCCCTCCTGCCTGACCGACCTGAAGGAACCCTGCACGGCCTGCGGCAAACCCCTCGACTACGGCTGGCTCGCCTGCCCCTACTGCGCCCGCGAGAAGGCCCCCTCAGTCGCCCCCGGACCCGCCCCCAACCACATCGAGGGCCCCGAATCCGGCCGCGGCGCGCTCGGCGGCCTCGTCCGCCGCTCCACCTCCCTCGTCCGCCGCCGCCCCGGCTAGGGCGGCGGCCCCCTCAATGGACACAACAACGCGGAGACTCCCGCTCACCCAGCCCTTCAACCTCGACGGGACCCTCGACCTCAATACCCAAGACTTCCGCTGGAAGCGTTGGCAAGATGGCGGAGGGGTGAACTGGCACTCGGGCGTACTCCAGGGACATCTGATTCACATCCGCCAGGACGACGGCGTGCTCGAGTACCACGCGAGCGGAAACGCCGACTGCAGTGACGTGTTGCGGTCCTACTTCCGACTCGACGGGGACACCGAGATCACCCGTAACGAGCTGGCATCCCTCGATACCACGATGGCCCAGCTAACCGGACGCTTTCCTCACATGCGAGTACTTCGCCAGCCGGACCCCTGGGAGACCACCGTCGCTTTCATCTGCACAGCCACAACGAGCATCAAGGGCACGAAGACCCGGGTGGAGCGAATCGCAAGCCAGGTCGGGAGCCCGCTCGTCCTCGCCGGCGACAAACGCTGGAGCTTTCCCTCTCCCCGAACCGTGCTTGAGCGCGAGCAGTGTGTGAAGAAATTACGCCTGGGACTCGACCGCGAGTCCAAGATCCTCGGTGCCGCCGCGCGCGTCTGTGGCGACGGAACTCCTCCACTCAATCTCGACACCCTCGCCCAACCCGGCGTGCCCTATCCCGAAGCTAGGTGGCAGTTGCTCTTCTCTCGAGGCATCGGTCCCAAAGTCGCCGACTGCATCTCGCTCTTCGCGCTGGACAAGCCCGAGGCATTTCCGGTGGACAGATGGGTGAGGGAAGCCGTCAAGCGAAACTACTTCCCTGATGGGAAACTCCCCTCCGGCGATGACTTGGTCCGGTGGGGTCAGGAACGTTTCGGACGAGCCGCAGGCTACGCCAGCCAACTACTCTTCTTGGACGGATACCCAGGGCCGAAGACCCCTTAGCCGCCCAGCGCCACCGCCACCCGTTCCGCCAGCCCCGTCGACCCCAACAGCTCCGACATCCGCTCCAGCTTGCGCTCCCCGTGGAAGCGCGTCCGGTCGAAGATGCCCTCCAGCGCGATGACCGTGTTTTCGGTGTCCGTGCGCGAGAGCATGACGGGCACGCCGCGCGCGGCCGCCGCGTCGAACAGGTACTCGCTGGGACGCCGCCCGCCCGTCAGGATGAGGCAGGCCGGCTCCGTCGCCAGCGCCGCCAGGTGCTGGTCTGTCTTGTCGAAGCGCACCACCACCGCCTTCGATTCGAAGCGGCTCAGGTACGGCTGCCCCGCATCCGACCCGATGGGCGCGATCACCAGGTGGTCGCAGGTCGGGTCGAGCCCGTCGCCTTCCACCAGCGTCTCCGCACGCAGCGTCGCCTGCGCCTCCGACACGCTGAAGCCCGCGAGCGTGCGGTCTTCGCCGATCGCGATCAGCGGCGCCCCGCCGACCTCTTCGGGCGCTTCCGTCAGCGCCGAGGCGGCTACGTCCACCGCCACGACCGCAACCGGAGCAACCTCGGAGACTCGCGCCTCGTCCGGCAGGCCGCGCGTGACGAGCACCGCCGCGTCGGCGCGCTCCAATGGCGCATCCAGCTCCCCCACGACGATCTCGTCGCCGCTGGGCGGCGGGATGACGTCCGCCGCTACCGGCGTTGAGGCGCTCCCCGGCGCGAACTCAAGGCTGGAGAACCAGCGGGCGTCGGCGGCGGCATTGCCGTCGCCTTCGCCACGGACGAGCCAGACGCGCTGGCCCGTGTAGGCGAGTGCGCGGGCCACGCTGGCGGCAACACCGGTCTTGCCGGCGCCCGGCGTGTCGGAGATCACGGTTAGCAAGGGCATCGCGCCCGATTCTGCACGTCACCCCTCCCTTGCGGCAAGCGCGGGGCCCGCACCGGTAGACTGACGCCGCCGCGCACACCCCGTCGCGGCCACCAGAGGAGGACTCCATGAAGGTCGCCGATGCCGTAGCCGAGATCCTGAAGCGCGAGGGCGTCGAGTTCCTCGTCGCCTATCCCGTCAACCCCATCATCGAGGCCGCCGCCCGCGCCGACGTCCGCACGATCATCGTCCGCCAGGAGCGCGTCGGCCTGCACATGGCCGATGCCTTCAGCCGCGTCAACTCGGGCGACCGTATCGGCGTCTTCGCCATGCAGCACGGCCCCGGCGCCGAGAACGCCTTCGGCGGCGTCGCCCAGGCCTACGGCGACTCAGTCCCGATCCTCGTCATGCCCGGCGGCTACGCCCGCCGCCTCACGAATACCGCCCCCAACTTCAACTCCTTCCTCAACTTCCAGCACGTCACCAAGTGGACCGAGCAGGTCACCCTCGGCTCGACCGTCCCCGACGTCATGCGCCGCGCTTTCACGCAGGTGCGGAACGGCCGCCCCCGCCCCGTCCTCATCGAGATCCCCGGCGATGTCTTCCAGGAGGAGGTCCCCGACGACTTCGTCTACGAGCCCGCTCCCTCCCTCCGCTCCGGCCCCGACCCGGAGGCCGTGGTCGCCGTCGCCGAGGTGCTGCGCAACGCCGAGCGCCCGGTCATCTACGCGGGCCAGGGCGTCCACTACGCGAAGGCCTGGGACGAGCTGCGCGAGCTCGCCGAGCGCCTTCAGATTCCCGTCACAACCAGCCTCCAGGGCAAGAGCGCCTTCCCGGAGAACCACCCCCTCTCCCTTGGCTCCGGCGGCCGCGCCATCCCCAGGACCGTCCACGACTTCCTCCAGGACGCCGACGTCATCTTCGGCATCGGCTGCAGCTTCGCGGCCACCGGCTTTGGGGTGGCCATGCCGCGGGGCAAGACCATCATCCACGCCACCCTCGATCCCGCCGACGTGAACAAGGACGTCGCCTCCGCCCACGCCCTTATCGGCGACGCGAAGCTGACGCTCGCCGCCCTCCTCTGCGAGCTCGACGGCGCCACGGCCTCCCGCGACGGCGTCACCGAGCGCATCGCGAGCACGAAGCAGGAGTGGCTCGCCGAGTGGATGCCCAAGCTGACCGATGACTCCTCCCCCCTCTCCCCCTACCGCGTCATCTGGGACCTGCTCCACACCGTCGACGTCGACAACACCATCATCACGCACGACGCCGGCAGTCCCCGCGACCAGCTCTCCCCCTTCTGGGAGAGCCGCACGCCCCTCAGCTACATCGGCTGGGGCAAGACCACCCAGCTCGGGACGGGCCTCGGCTACGCCATGGGCGCCAAGCTCGCCCGTCCCGACCAGCTCTGCATCAACGTCTGGGGCGACGCCGCCATCGGTTTTACCGGAATGGACTTCGAGACGGCCGTGCGCGAGCGCATCCCCATCCTCTCCATCCTCCTCAACAACTTCTCCATGGCGATCGAGCTGCCCATCATGCAGGCCGCCACCGAGAAGTTCCGCAGCACCGACATCAGCGGCAACTACGCCGACATGGCGAAGGCCTTCGGCGGCTACGGTGAGCGCGTCACCGACCCCGCCGAGATCATCCCTGCCATCAAGCGCGGCATCGAGCAGACCGAGTCAGGCACGCCCGCCCTCCTGGAGTTCATCACCCAGAAGGAAATCGACATCTCTAGGTACTAGGGCGTGGGCAAGGGCTGCGGCCTGGCTACGTCACCAGAGCCGCCACCGCCACGGCGACGGTCGCAATGCCAATGTTGAGGGCCGCCACGAAGGTGATGATCCTGAGCTGGAAGTGTGCCAGGTCGGCGTGAACGGTGGCTTGAATGTTGGCCTGAAGATTGGCCAACTCAGTTTGAAGGATATCGCGCGTGACGAATGGACTCAGTATCTCCACGACTGCATTGGCGGCAGGCTCATCCATCCCGCCTTCGCGCAGCCGGTGATACGCCTCACGCGAGTCGAAGGTGGAAGTCACCACGCTGACCCTCCCGGTAGCACCATGTTACCGGACACGTATACCGCTTACAACCCTTGTATAGCCTTTTCAGGGTGCCTGGGTATCCGCCCGCAGGTCCCGCACGACCGCAATCTCGCGGCAGTCCGTGAAGAACGGGCAGCGCACGCACTCGCTCCAGACCTTCTGCGGGAAGTCCATCACGTTCGCGAGCACGAAGCCCTGCCGCTCGAAGAACCCGGGCTGGTACGTCAGCGCAAACACGCGCTCGATCCCCATCCCCCGCCCTTCTTCGATGCACGCCTCGACGACGGCCGCGCCGACGCCTTTGCCGTGCTGATCCTCACGCACGGCCAGCGAGCGGATCTCGGCCAGGTCTGCGCCCATGATGTGCAGCGAGCCGCACCCCACAACCTCGCCATCCTCGCGCGCGACCTTGAAGTCGCGGATCGCTTCGTGAATCTCCCCGAGGGGGCGTTCGAGCATCTCGCCACGCTGCGCCCACAGATCGATCAGGGCGTGGATGGCGTCGGCATCGCTCAGGCGGGCCGGTTCGACACAGACCATTGGGAACCTCCTGGTACGCGGGACGGAACGGTTTGCCGGCTCAGGCGCGGGGCCTGGCCACCGTTCCGCGGCGCGCCAGGGCGGCGATGACGCCGCCCTGCGGGGCTCCTTGGGACACTGGTCGCTGCAGCATCGTGCTGCGAGTGTAGGCCCCCATCGCCCTTACACGCTCGCGGGTGCGCGCTCGTGTAGGCTCGCGCCGAGCGATTCGGACTCAGGAGGGAGCCCATGCGCGTCTCGATCATCGGTCAGGCGGCCTTCGGAGAAGCGGTGCTCAAGCGACTGATCGAGGACGGCGTCGAGATTGTCGCCGCCTCCGCTCCCGAGCCGCGCGAGGGCGGCCGTCCCGACCCCCTCTGGGTCGCCGCCGAGGAAGCAGGCCTGACCCCCATCGATACCGCCGCCCTCAAGGGCGAGGAGGGGCTGGCCGCATGGCAGGACGCCGGCGCCGACCTCGGCGTCATGGCCTTCGTCACCGAGATCCTGCCCGAGGAGGCGCTCACCGCCCCCAAGCAGGGCACGATCCAGTACCACCCCAGCCTTCTCCCCCTCCACCGCGGTTCCGCCGCCATGAACTGGCCCATCATCTTCGGCCGGACCGAGACGGGCCTCAGCATCTTCTGGCCCGACGACGGCGTCGATACGGGCCCCATCCTCCTCCAGAAGACCTGCGAGATTACGCCCGACGACACCCTCGGGTCTCTCTATTTCGAACGCCTCTTCCCCATGGGTGTCGACGCGATGGCGGAAGCGGTGAAGCTCGTCGAAGCGGGGGACGCGCCCCGCATCGAGCAGAACCACCCGCTCTCCACCTACGAGCCCCCCTGTGGCGAGGAGCACGCCCGCATCCCCTGGCACGAGCCCGCCCAGCAGGTCTACAACCGCATCCGCGGTTGCAACCCCCAGCCCGGCGCCTGGACCATGCGCCGAGGCGAGCGCCTGGGCGTCTTCGATTGCCGCCTCTCCCTCCAGGACGAACCGGGCATGCCCGGCGCCGTTCTTCGCATCGAGGAGGATGGCATCGACATCCGCCTCAACGGCGGCGTGCTGCACGTGAAGCGCGTCCAGCCCCAGGGCGCGCGCAAGGTGAACGCGGGCGAGTGGGCCGCCGAGGTAGGACTGAAGGTGGGCGCCCGCTTCCGCTAGCGGCCTACGGCTCTTCCGGTTCTTCCGGCTCCACTGGCTCGGGCGGGTCGTCGTCGAAGATCGGTTGCGTTGGTCCCGAGGTCGGTCGTAGTGGCGACCTCGCCGGCGGTACATCGTCCAGGTTCACGAGAATGGTGTCGCGCAGCGGCGCGAGCAGACCCTGTCTTGCGGTCAGGCGCAGCGTGTAGACCCGCGGCGGGAACTCCTCGTCCTCAGCCGCGATCCTGCCCAGCAGTTCGTTCGCCATGTTCTCCTCGCCCGAAGCGAGCACGATCCAGTCGTCCTCGCCCGGGTTGGAGCCCGGGGCGATCTCCAGCAACCACTCCGTCAGCCGCCCTGCCTGCACGCTGCCGACCACCTCCGTCCCCGGGCCTACTGCCGCGTCCCCGAAGGGGAAGCTGATGTCGACCGCCTGCAACCCCGTGCTGTTCTCCTCGGGCATCAGCGGGATGAACACGTCCAGGTCTTCGGGAGGCTCCGCCACCAGCTTGATCGCGAGTTCGTCCTCCCACCCCGGCAGCTTCACGAACCGCTGCGCCTCCCGGAAGCGATGCGGTGTCTGGCTCGAGGCCAGCAGCCCGTTGCGCGTGTCTATGATCCCCGGCTCGCACGGATCCTCGTACTCGACATCCTTTCGCACCCACGCCTCCACCATTTGGTCGCAGCCGCCTGCGAGGTGGCGGTCGGTCGCGGGCGTGTTGAACTCCGTCAACTCCACGTTCTCGGGCTGCAATTCTTCGAAGTCGCCCAGCTCCTCGATGCGATCCTCCTCCAGCAGGTAGCTGTGGTAGGTCCCCATCCAGTTCTTGAAGAGCCAGAGGGTCGTGCGCGCGGAGGCGTACTCCCCGCTCCGTCCGTCGATCACGAGCTCGTTCGTGGCGTTCCCTATCCACACCGCGGTGGCAGCGTGACGCGAGTACCCGTTCATCCACGTCTCCAACGTGTCGGCGGCGTCCAGCGGTCCCTGCTGCGTCCCCGTCTTGATGCCCGACACCAGCTTCTCCCCGTTCACGAAGGTGTCCAAGCGGATGTCCTCGTTGCTCTCCCCGCAGCTCCAGATGACGAACCGGGCCCTACAGTCCGACATGATGCTGTGCAGCAGCCAGACGCTGCCCGCATCCACCGTGCGGATTCGCTGCGGCCCCTCGTGCAGGAAGATCACGCGGTCGTTGATGTCCCGCACTTCCAGCACCGTCACGGGGTCGAGAGGCCGCGTTCCCGGCAGCCGCAGGTGCCCGCGCTGGAAGTCGAGCTTCTGCTGGAGCGCGTTCTCGTAATCGATGCCTTCGTCGAAGGCCGTGTTGTTCAGGGTGTCGGGCGCGACCGTGGTGGCGTGGTGGGGCACGCCCACCATCACCCCCATATTGGCGATCGTCGCGTTCATGTAGGCCATATCCACGGCCCGGATGTTCGCCCCGCCGGTCGCGATCGAGGCCCCGTAGTAGATGTCGAGGTGCGAGACGAAGGTCGGGTCGAACTGCTGCTGGATCGTCGTGATCCCCAGCAGCTTCGCCATCGTGATCACGTTCTCAATCCCCGCCTCCTGGGCCGCCCGGTAGGCGGGCACGTTCTGCGAGCCTCCCAGCGCCGCCCTGGCCGTGATCAGGCCCTCTGTGCGCGGCTGCGGGCGCGGATTGACGATCTCGACGTCCGTACCCTCGAGCTTCAGCGGGCTCGTGTCCCAGAGGATGCTCATCGGGACCTTGTTCGCATACTCGAACCAGGCGAGGTACACCGCCGGCTTGAACGCCGACCCCGGCTGGTTGATCTCCACCAGCTGGTCCACGTTGCCCGCCACCCTCGGGTCCGCCGTGACCGAGGGGTCGCGGTTGGGCGCGTAAACGAGCAGCTCGCCCGTCTCCGGCTCGATCGTGACGATAGCCGCGTTGTGGCACTCGCAGCCCGCCTCCAGCCCCCGCTCGATAGCCTCCCTCGCCATCGAGAGAGCCTCCCGCGTGGCATCCCAGTCGAGCGTCGTCCGCACCGTCCAGCCGGCGCTGTGCACGCTCGTCAGGCAGTCCGGCACGTTCTCCAGCTTCGGGAGCAGCCCCGCCTCGCACATCCGCACCAGCCGCGGCTCCACCTGGTTGTCGATGAACGCGGATGCGTCCTGTGCGGCCGTCGTCGCGGCGGGGAACACGTAGAGCGTCTCCGCCTTGGCGTCCTCCCCCTCCGAGTAGTTGATCCAGCCGTGCACGACCATCAGGTCGATCACGTCCTCCTGCCGCGCCTTCGCCGGCCCTCCCACGGTCATCCGGCCCAGCGCATCGAGCACGCAGTTGTCCTCCGCATCGCGAAGGCAGTTCAGCCTCGGGTGGTAGAGCGTCGGGAACTGCGGAATCCCCGCCAGCATCGCCGATTCGGCCAGCGTCAGGTCACCGGCATTCTTGCGGAAGTACCCCTCCGCCGCCGCCTGCACCCCCACGTAGCGGTCCGCATACGAGATCTGGTTCAGGTACCACGTGAGGATCTGCTCCTTCGTGTAGTCCTGCTCCAGCTCGATCGCGTAGGCCACCTCCCGCAGCTTCCGGTCGAGCGTGCGCTCGGCCACGCAGGGATTCTCCGGGTCGGTAAAGCTCCCGCAGATATAGACGTTCTTGATCAGCTGCTGCGTAATCGAGGAGCCGCCCGTGCCCGTCCCGATCCCCCCGCCCACGTAGTTCTCCCAGGCGGCCCGCGCGAGGCCCCGGTAGTTCACCCCGGGGTGCGTCCAGAAGATGTTGTCCTCGGTCGAGACGGTCGCGTCGATCATGCTCTGCGAGATGTCGTCCAGCTCCACCGGGTGCAGGAGCTGCTGCGCCGGATTCGTGAGAACGCCCAGCTCCACCCTCCCCGTGCGGTCGAAGACGCGCGTGATCCCCACCTGCCGTTCGATCAACAGATCTTCAATCGGCACGTAGTCGCTCGCGTAGTTCTGGTAGACGGCAAAGACGCTTCCCGCGCCCGCCGCCAGCGTGGCCGAACCGAGAAATCCCACCACCAGCACCACGATCGCCCAGATGGGAAAGCCGCCGCGCTTGGTCCGCGCGCGGCGCGCTCGAAGCCGACGGCGGATGACGACGCGGCTAGACATGGTCGGAAGCGCAGTTCGCCAGGGCAACCAGTGGGCGCGAAAGCGAGGGATGGGCGGGGGGCCGCATCACATCGAGCCTAGCAAAGCGCCCCCTTGCGGGCACGTGCGGGAGTCGCTGTGTACGATCGCGCCATGCCTATCTCCCGCGATCAGGTGCTTCACATCGGCAGGCTCGCCCGCCTCGGCCTGACCGAGGACGAGATCGATCGCCTCACCACCCAGCTCTCCGACATCCTTGACCACTTCGAGGCGCTGGCCGCCGTCGACACCGACGGCGTGGACCCCACCGCCCACCCCCTGCCCCTGCAAAACGTCATGCGCACCGACTCCGTCGCCCCCTCGCTGGCCCGCGACGATGCGCTCAGCAACGCACCCGAGGTTGAGGACGGCCTCATCCGCGTGCGCGCCGTGCTCGAATGAGCGAACTCTGGGAGTTGACGGCGCACGAGGCCCAGGAAGGCCTCCGTGCGAAGGCGTTCTCCGCCCTCGACCTGGCGGAGTCGGTTCTCTCGCGCGTCGACGCCGTCGAGCCCCAGGTCAACGCCTACATCACGCGCACTGACGAAGTCGCCCGCGAACAGGCCCGTGAGGCCGACGCCCGTTTCGCTGCCGGCACGGCCACCCCCCTCACCGGCATCCCCTTCGCCGTCAAGGACCTCATCGTGACGAAGGGCGTCCGCACCACTGCCGGCTCGCGCATGCTCGGCGACTTCGTCCCGCCCTACGACAGCCATGTCTACGAACAGCTCAAGCGCGCGGGCGCCGTGATGGTCGGCAAGGCCAACATGGACGAGTTCGCCATGGGCTCCAGCACCGAACACTCCGCCTACGGCGCCACCCGCAATCCCTGGGACACCGACCGCGTCCCCGGCGGCAGCTCCGGCGGCTCCGCCGCCGCCGTCGCCGCCGGCGAGTGCCTCGCCGCCCTCGGCAGCGACACGGGCGGCAGCATCCGCCAGCCCGCCGCCCTCTGCGGCGTCGTCGGCCTCGACCCCACCTACGGGCGCGTCAGCCGCTACGGCATCATCGCCTTCGGCAGCTCCCTCGACCAGGTCGGTCCCATCGGCCGCGATGTTGAGGACGTCGCCACCATCCTCGACGGCATTGGCAGCCACGACCCCCGCGACTCGACCAGCGATCCCGCCCCCAGGCCCGATATGCGCCACTACCTCGGCCGCGATATCGCCGGGAAGAAGATCGGCGTCCCCCGCGAGTACTTCGTCGAGGGCATGGAGCCCGGCGTCCGCGCCCGCATCGACGAGGCCCTTGCGCTCCTCGAGTCGCTCGGCTGCGAGGTCGACACGGACCTCTCCCTGCCCATGACCGAGCACGCCCTCGCCGTCTACTACCTCATCGCCCCCAGCGAGGCGAGCTCCAACCTCGCCCGCTACGACGGGGTCAAGTACGGGCTCAGCGAGCGCGGCGGCAGCATGTGGGAGAACATGGAGCAGACCCGCGAGCAGGGCTTCGGCGACGAGGTCAAGCGCCGCATCATGCTCGGTGTCTACGCCCTCAGCGCCGGCTACTACAACCAGTTCTACCTGAAGGCGCAGAAGGTCCGGACCCTCATCACCAACGAGTTCCGCGAGGCCTTCACCCGCTACGACGCGCTCGTCACGCCCACCGCCCCCGGCATCGCCTTCCCCCGCGGCGAGAAGCTCGACGACCCCTACGCCATGTATCTGAACGACGTGTACACGCTCCCCAGCGCCGTCGCCGGGCTCCCCGCCCTCAGCCTCCCCTGCGGCCTCAGCGAAGGCCTGCCCGTCGGCCTCCAGGTCATCGGCGACGTGGGGGCCGAGGGAACCATCCTCCAGATCGGCCACGCCTTCGAGGGAGCCCTCGGCCAGGCCAACCGCCTCGCCCCGCTGTAGCCCCCGCCCGCGCCAACCTTGACCGTAATCCCCTCCGTGCCCAGAGTCCGGATCGTGGATCGCAAGCTGACCGCTACGTGTCTCCTCACTGCCGCTGCGGCGGCGGCGCAAGCGCGCAGGTAGCATGCGAGCGGTCCAGGGACGATCAGGACAGAAAGCCGCCCGCGGGGCGGCTCTTTCGTATCCGTCACCGGCGGGGGGCGGAAGGAACGGGGCCGTGGAACACGATTCCCCCGGAGCCGAACGCTTCATCTCGCGGAGCCTCGCCTCTGTGCCCGCAAGCGGCATCCGTAAGTTCTTCGACCTCCTCAGCACCATCGACGACGTCATCTCCCTCGGTGTCGGCGAACCGGATTATGTAACCCCCGAACCCATCAGCCGCGCCGCCGTCGAGAGCATCGAGAAGGGCGAGACCCACTACACCTCCAACTACGGCCTCATGGAGCTCCGCGAGGCCCTCGCCGAGGAGTTGCAGACGCTCTACGGCGTCGCCTACGACCCCGCCACCGAGATCGTCGTCACCAGCGGTTCCAGCGAAGCCTTCGACATCGCCCTCCGCTCCCTCATCGACGACGGCGACGAGGTGCTCTGCCCCGACCCCAGCTACGTCGCCTACGAGCCCGCCGTGACCATGGCCAAGGGCCGCTTCCGCCCCGTCCCCACCAGCGCCGAGCACGAGTTCCGCCTGCTCGCCGGCGACGTATCCGAGCGGGTCACCGAGCACACGAAGGCGCTTCTCTTCGGCTTCCCCGCCAACCCCACGGGCGCGACCATGGACCGCCCCAGCCTCGAAGCCGTCGCCGAGGTCGCCGCCGCCAACGATCTCGCCGTCATCAGCGATGAGCTCTACGCCCGCCTCACCTACGAAGGCGAGCACACGTGCTTCTCCTCGCTCGAGGGCATGCGCGACCGCACCATCCTCATCGGCGGCTTCAGCAAGACCTACGCCATGACCGGCTGGCGCATCGGCTGGCTCGCCGCCCCCGCCCCGCTCGCCGAGGCCGCCATGAAGGTCCACCAGTACGTGATGATGTCGGCCCCAACCGCCGCCCAGTACGCCGCCCTCGCCGCCCTCCAGCACGGCGAAAGCTTCGTCCAGGAAATGCTGGCCGAATACGACCGCCGCCGCCGCCTCATGGTCGATGGCCTCCACGCCGTCGGCCTCCCCGCCTTCCGCCCCCGCGGCGCCTTCTACGCCTTCCCCGACATCCGCCCCACGGGCATGGACAGCACCACCTTCAGCGAGCGCCTTCTCGCCGAGGAGCGCGTCGCCGTCGTGCCCGGCGCCGCCTTCGGCGCCTGTGGCGAGGGCTTTGTGCGCGCCTGCTACGCCAGCGGCTACGAGCAGATCGAGCGAGCCCTCGAACGCATCGGCCGCTTCGTCCAGCGCAACCGCTAACCGCTCGTGGACCCCAACCTCCACCTCGCCGACTGGCTCGGCCGTCGCGTTGCCATCGAGATCGATCGCCCCCTCGGCGCCACCCATCCCCGCGAGGCCGACATCCTCTACGAGGTCAACTACGGCTTCGTCCCCGGCACCCTCGCTCCCGACGGCCACCCCATCGATGCGTACGTCCTCGACGCGGCCGAACCGCTGGAACGGTGCGAGGCCACCGTCATCGCCATCGTCCGCCGCCGGGACGACGTGGAGGACAAGCTGGTGGCCGTGCTGGACCCGAACAGCGCGTGGGACGCCGCCGGGATTGCGGCTGCCGTCGACTTCCAGGAGCGCTTCTTCGACTCCTGGCTGGAGTGCCCCTGACGCTCACCCGAGCCCGTGCTAGACTCGCGCGGCTAACCCCCGCGGAGGGGGCGCGTCTTTGTGCGCCCGCCTCGCGACCCTGATGAAGGACGGACAACGATGGATCTGAGCCTCACCGAAGAGCAAAACCTGATCCGCGACTCGGCGCGCGACTTCCTCGAGAACGAGTGCCCCGAAGAACACGTGCGGGCCATGGAAGAAGACGAGGCCGGCTACAGCCCAGACCTCTGGAAGAAGATGGCCGGGCTTGGCTGGCAGGGCCTCATGGTTCCCGAGGAGAACGGCGGCTCCGGCTTCAGCTACTTGGACCTCTGCGTCCTCGTCGAGGAGTTCGGGCGCGCGCTCGTTCCCGGTCCCTTCATCCCCAACGCCACCTGCGCCGCCTGGCTCGTCGTTGCCGGTAACGAAGCCCAGAAGGCGAAGTACCTCCCCGGCATCGCCAGCGGGACCGCCATCCACACCTACGCTGTCACCGAGGAATCGGGCCGCTGGGACCGCGCCGGCTACACCCTCACCGCCAGCGCCGATGGCGACAACTACGTGCTCAGTGGCTCGAAGCTCTTCGTGCCCGACGCCAACGTGGCCGACTACCTGCACGTCATCGCGAATACGCCCGATGGCCGGCTCGCCGACTTCATCATCGCCCGCGACCAGGCCGGCGTGGAGGTCAACCTCCTCAAGACCATCGCCAGCGACAAGCAGGCGGAAGTCGTCCTGAACAACGTCAGCGTCGCTGCCGAGGACGTCATGCCCGTCGATGCCGAGACGAGCATGCGCGGTCGCAACATCGCCGTGAATCTTGAGAACGCCTACCTCGTCGGCCTCGCCCAGAAGGACTTCGAGATCGCCGTCAACTACGCCAAGGAGCGTGTCCAGTTCGGCCGCCCCATCGGCTCCTTCCAGGCCATCCAGCACAAGGCCGCCGATATGGTCACCGACGTCGACGGCATGCGCTTCATCACCTACAAGGCCGCCTGGGCCACCAGCGAGAACGAGCCTTCCCAGCACATGGACACGTCCATGGCGAAGGCCTGGTGCAGCGAGGCCAGCCGCCGCGTGGTCGCCCATGGCCAGCAGATCCACGGCGGCATCGGCTTCACCAAGGACTACATCATCCAGCTCTACTTCCGCCGCCAGAAGCGCGCCGAGCTCTTCTGGGGCGACGCCGACTACCACCGCGAGCAAGTCGCGGCCATGCTGGAAATCTAGCTCCAACAGCCGGAAACCTGTTGAAAGGCCCCGCCGATTGGCGGGGCCTTTCGCGTCACTCCAGCGGGTCGATCACCGTCAGGAACGGGAAGCGGTGAAAGTCGCGGTCATTCGTACAGATTTGACTGATCCCGTGTTCTCGAAGCACGACAGCAATGTGGACATCATGGGCGAAGTTCCCCCGCACTTCGGGCAACTCTGCGAGCGTCTGGCTGAGCAGGGCTGAATGCCGGCTCGTCGCGGTGAGCATTTCGAATCCGGGTGACTCCAGAAGGCCACGGATGAAACCCCACGACTGACTCGACGTCAGTGGCGAGGCGAAGGCGCCGGGCCGCGTGCTCACCCGCAAGAACTCGTAGATCACGCTCCACGTCAGGAAAGTCGGGGTTGCATCGAGGCGCCACGCTTCGAGCTTTCGCCGGCAAACATCTCGATACTCGGAACGCGCGTTGACGGCATAAAGAAGCACATTCGTGTCGACCGCTAACACCTACGCTTCGTCCGTCGCATCGTGTGCCTCTGGATCGTAGGGCGCCACGTCCTCCGCCGCGACGAGCTGCCCCGGCTCCAGCGTGCCGGCGGCACTGTCTGCGGTGCTCGCCGGCCTGGCCCCGTAGAGGCGCTCATCCCGTTCCCGGTCCAGCACTTCGTACAGAGCCTCGCGGTCGGCCACGTCCACGAGTGGCTCTCCCATGTCGTAGAGGGGCAGGGGCGGAAGCGTCTCAGCGGCGCGAGCGGGAGCCTCGCCTTCCGCCAGGATCCGCCGGATCCCAGCCTCGACGAGCGCGCCCATGGTCGTCTTGCGCCTGATGGCCTCTTCCTTCAGCCGCGCCATGGTTGCCTCATCAAGATTGAGTGTCGTCTTCTTCATATGGGCAACCATATACCATTGCCCACCGCATCACAAGTACCTTCCCCAGAATCCCTAGTGGGGGTGCGGATGCCCGTGCGAATGCCCGCCGGGGCCGTGGCTATGGCCATGGTGGGTGAGGTCATCCGTGCCGCCGGCATCGAGGTCGCCGTCGCCATCCGCCTCGCCATCACCGCCGTCTTCCCAGGGAGCGGGACCATCGCCCACCCCCGCCTCGGCGCGACCCACCACCGCGAAGTTCCCGATGATCTTCTTCGCCTGTGCGCCGCAGCCGGGGCAGGGCGCGAGCTGCAGGGCGTCGCCCATCGGCATGCGCTTTTCGAAACGCTCACCGCAATCCGGGCACTGGTATTCGTAGAGAGCCATGCCGGGATGGTGGAGAGGGTCGCCCGCTAGGTCAACCCGAGCGGGAGTTGCGCTCCCGTTCGTACGGACCCGAGCGCCGCGCCACCTGGCGGAACCGGTCGAAGTTGCCGTCGAAGCTGCGGATGGCGGAGCCGCGCCGTACCCCCTGGTGCTCGCAGGCGCTGCCGACGGAGCAGCTGGCGCAGCAATAGCGCCGGGTCGCCATCATGTGCGGGTCACCCTCGATGGGCGTCAGGCAGCGCTCACAGCGCATCGTTTCGGGCACGGCAACCTCCACGCGCATTCTCCGCGCCTGCGCCCATCGGCGAAAGGGGCAGGCTGGCCCGCGCCCTGCCACTCCGTCATGCTTGAGTCATGGTTCGCATCAATCGCGTCTACACCCGCGCCGGCGACGATGGCACGACCGCCCTCGCCGGAGGCCAGCGCGTTCCCAAGGAGAGCCTCCGCATCGAGGCCTACGGCACCGTCGACGAGCTGAACAGCGCCATCGGGATCGCCGTCGCTTCCGGCCTCGAGGCGCCTCTGGCCGAGCCCTTCGGCGTGATCCAGCAGGTGCTCTTCAACCTCGGCGCCGAACTCGCCACCCCCCGCCAGCCCGACGACGAGGTAACCGGGCCCCACGTCGAGAGCCGCCACGTTGACCAGCTTGAAGCCTGGATCGACGGCTGGAACGACGACCTCGAACCCCTTACCAGCTTCGTCCTCCCCGGCGGCGACCCCACCGCCGCCCACCTCCACCTCGCCCGCACCATCTGTCGCCGCGCCGAACGCCTCACGTTCGCCCTCAGCCGCGAGGAGCATGTGGGCGAGTTCGTCGCCGCCTACCTCAACCGCCTCAGCGACCTGCTCTTCGTCGCCTCCCGCCTCCAGAACCAACTTAGCGGCCACGGCGACGTGCTCTGGGATTCGCGCAGGTTCTAGCCGCTACCGCCGCAACCGCACGATGTGCCCGTCCGCGAACACCCCTCGCGTGCTGATCCCCAGCCGCTCGTACGCCGCTCGCGGCACACCCAGGTCTGCGGCGTAAATCTCGCCGACCTGCTTCGCGCAGACCGGTAGCACCTGGCCCGTCTTCGGTAGGTCGAAGACCAGCGTCGTCGCTGCCGTCACCGAAGGGCTGCTGACCACGCCCGTGCCCGCGTTCACCCCCGTGGGTATATCCAGCGCGAGGATCGGCCGCCGTGCCGCGCCCGCGATCTCCGTGACCGCCGCCGCGAGGCCCGTCGGCGCACCCTCGAGCCCGTATCCCACGAGCGCGTCGACCACCAGGTCCGCGCGCTGCAGGTGGTCCTCGGCGGTGTGCTCGCTGGTGTCGCTATCGTGCGGCTCGGCGATCCCCGACTCCGACAGGATGTGCAGGTGCCGCCGCGTCACGAAGCTCATCTGCGTCTCCACCTCGCCCAGCAGCGGCTCCGCCTGGACCCCCCAGTTGTCGAGGTGCCGCACCGCACAGAGCCCCGCCGCTCCCACGTGTCCGCCACCCGCCAGCACCACCACCCGCTGCCCCTTGGCGCTGCCGCCCAGCATCGCCAGCACGAACTGCGCCGTCGCCTGCCCCGCGTTCTCGACCGCCTGCAGGATGTCGTAGTGAAACACTTCCTGGGCGGCGCGCTGAACCTCCCGCATCTGACCGGGGGTCACGGTCGGGGTGTCCTTCAGCTTCCGCTGGGGAAAGCCGCCGGGATCCTGTTTCACCGCCATGAGAGGGACCGATGCTACGCCTGCGGATGCATCGCGGTCACCCGCGCCGTGATGCCCCCGCGGGCGTGAAAGTCCCCGATGACCGTCGCCCGCCGCGGGGCGATGGCCGCCACCACGTCGTCGAGGATGACGTTCACCACGTCCTCGTAGAAGATGCCTCGCTGGCGGAACGCCTGCAGATAGAACTTGAAGCTGCGTAGCTCGATGCAGCGCGCCTCGGGCACATAGATCAGCGTGATCGTCCCGAAATCCGGCTGCCCCGTCATCGGACATACGCTCGTGAACTCAGGCGCGTCGAAGCGGATCTCGTAATCACGCCCCGGGTGCTGGTTCTCGAAGGAGTCGATCGTGCCGTCGGTGGCGAATTCGTTGGCGCCCATCCGCGCCAGCGTGCGACTCGCGGAGCGAGCGCGCAAGCGCCCGCCTACCGCTTCAGGGTCAGTCCAAAGGGAAGCGGAATCGGGCTGAAGTCCGTGTCGGTGTCGTAGACATCCACGCCTTCGAGCCGCTTCATCGTGTTCACCACGTAGTAAGTCAGCGGTGTCGCGACAACTTCGTAGACCGTCTTGATCACCCACGCCCGCCAGACGAACGCCCAGAGCGCCTCGCCGTTCGCGATCGTGGCGGTCCCGAAGAACGCGATCGTGAGGAAGACGGCCGAGTCCAGCCCCTGCCCGACGATCGTGGAGCCGATTGTCCGAGTCCACAGGAACCGTCCCTGCGTGGCCCGCTTCAGCCGCGCCAGCACGTACGAGTTCGCGAACTCCCCCACGAGGAATGCGACGAAGCTGCCGCCAACGATCCGCCACGTCTGCCCCAGAATCGACTCGTAGGCCTCCTGGTCGGCCCAGAAGGGCGCTGCCGGAACCTCCTGGGCGATCACGATCGCCAGCACGACCATCGCGTTCGCGAAGAACCCCGTCCAGATGACCCGCCGCGCAACGGAGTAGCCGTACACCTCCGTGAGGATGTCGCCGATGATGTACGAGACCGGGAAGATGATGACCGCAGCCGGCTGGAAGTAGTCGAACGCCCCGCCAACCAACCCCGAGATGTTCACTATCTTGATCGCGATGATGTTCGAGACGATCAGCGCACCCGCGAATATGACGGCCACGGGCATCAGGTAGCGGAAGTGGCGCTCTCCGGCTTCCGTCATCATCGTCTGGGTCATGGAGCGCCGATTCTAGCAGCCCGCGAGCCACCCTCCCGCGCTACCATGGCTGCATGACCGCGCCCGGCGAGACCCGTTTCCGCCCCGGCCAGCCGATCCTCCACCGCACGCCCTTCATCCCCGAGAACGGCGCCTCCCCGCCCGTCATCGCCGACGTGCGCCCCACGGTTGTCGTCGAGGACAGCGACGCACTGGTCACCCTCTGGCTGCCCGAGGGAACCCCCACGAAGCGCTCCCTGCCGCTCGATCCCCACCAGCCCAAGCCCTGGCTCGAAGGCGAGTGGGACCTGGTCGACGGCACCTGGCCCTGGCACACCCTGATGTTCATGGTGCCCGGCCAGTGGCGTGCGACCTGGGCCTGGTGGATGCCCGACTGGGAGTTCATTGGCTGGTACGTGAACCTCGAGGAGCCGCTCCTGCGTACGCCTCTCGGCTTCGACTCCCGCGACCTCCAGCTCGATGTCCTCGTCAACCCCGAACGCCGCTGGCAGTGGAAGGACGATGACGACCTCACGCGCTGCCTCGACCTCGGCATCATCTCGGAGCCCGTCGCCAGGCGCGTCCGCGCCGAAGGCGAGGCCGCCATCGTCGACATCGAGCACGGCGCCTGGCCCTTCACCGACGACATGCGCGACTGGCGCCCCGACCCCGACTGGCCCACCCCCACCTACGCCCACATCCCCGAGGACCAGCTCCTCGCCATCCACGACGAGGCCCACTGGGCCAACCCCAACCGCCTCTAGCCGAAGGGCCTACGAGCGCGGCAGACCCAGCCCGCGCGTCGCGATGATGTTGCGGTTCACCTCGCTCGTGCCGCCGGCGACCGTGTAGCTCGGCCCCGCCAGCGCCCAGCGCTCCACCCGACCTTGCAGCGGGACGTACGGGCTATCCGGCTCAAGCTGCCCTTCCATCCCCAGCACGCGCATCCCCGTCTGGCCCATCTGCCGCTGGAGCTCCGTGCCGAATACCTTCGAGATTGACGCCTCGTAGTTCGGGTTGAGCCCCTCGCTCTGCATCTGCGCAACGCGGTAGCAGAGCCAGCGCCCCAGCTCGAAGTCGATCGAGCGCGAGGCGAGTTCGTGGCGGATGTGGTGCGGCGACGACCCGCCGTCGCGCTCACGCACGTAGTCGATGAGCGCCTCCAGCGTCGAGCGCGTCATCACGATCCGGTTGATGGAGCTGCGCTCCTGGTCGAGCGTGGCCGCGGCCACGTACCAGCCCCGGTTCTCCTCGCCGATGCGGTTGTCGATGGGGATGCGCACATCGTCGAAGAACACCTCGTTGAAGTGCGCCGCGCCCATCATGTTCACCAGCGGACGCACGCTCACACCCGGAGACGTGATATCGAGGATGAAGTAACTGATGCCGCGGTGCTTGGGCGCGTCCTGATCGGTGCGCGCCAGCAGGATTCCCCACTTCGCGCCAGTCGCCCAGCTCGTCCAGATCTTCTGCCCATTGACGACGTATTCGTCGCCATCGCGGATGGCGCTGGTCTGCAGGGAGGCCAGGTCGGAGCCCGCGCCCGGCTCGGAGAAGAGCTGGCAGAAGCGGGACGTGCCATCGCGCAGACCCGGCAGCCAGCGTTCTTGCTGCTCCTTCGTGCCCTCGTTCATGAGCGCCGGTCCGGCCAGCCACACGCCCTGGTCGTAGGCCCCGGGGGCGCCGCGAGAGCTCATCTCCTCCATGTAGACGGTCTGCGTGACGAAGTCCGCCCCGCCCCCGCCGTACTCCTTCGGCCATCCCAGCGTGAGCCAGCCGCGATCGGCCAGCTGGCCCCGGAACTGCTTCGCGAAGGCGGCCTCTTCCTCGTTCATCTCCTCGCGATCGCTGCGCATGTTCCATACATCCGACGGAAGCTCCGCATTGAGGAACTCGCGGATCTCCTGGCGGAAGGCGGCCTGCTCGGGCGAATCGCGAAAGAGCATCGGGCCGCTACTCCTCGTTCAGCGCGCGCAACGCTTCGAGGGCGAACGGCGCATGCGACTCGAAGTCGCGGGGCTCCGTGTGGACGCCGCGCACGACGCCATCACTATCGATCACGAAGGTCGCACGGTTATGAAAACCAAAGTCGTCGTTGAAGATGCCGTAGTCGGCGCCCGCCTGGTTCTTCGGGAAGTCCGAGAGCAGGGGGAACTCCAGCCCCAGCTTCTCCTGGAACTCACCGACTGCGGCGAAGGAGTCGACGCTCACGCCCAGAACCTGGGCGTTGGCCTCCGCGAACGCATCCGTGTGCGTGCGGAAGCTCACCATCTCCGACGTTCACCCACCGGTGAAGGCGAGCGGATAGAACGCCAGGACGATGTGCTTGCCCGGGAACGAGTCGAGCGTGACCTGTTCCCGGTCCTTGTTCATCAGCGTGAACGCTGGGGCGCGGTCTCCGGGTGCTGGTGGCATGAGGCTTCTCCTTGTTTGCTAGTAGCCCTTGAAGTTGGGTTCGCGCTTCTCCGTGAAGGCGCGTGGACCCTCATTCGCGTCCTCCGTGGACTGCGCGAGGGTCATCGCCATCTGGGCGAAGTCGAGGTGTTCGTCGAAGGTGAGGTTGGCCGAGCGGGTGACGAGCTTCTTCGCAAGCTGGATGGCCGTCGCGGGCCCGTTCGCCAGCTTCAGGGCGAACTCGCGGGTGTGGTTCATCAGCTCCTCGGGCGGGTGGACGGAGGTCACATACCCGATTCGCAACGCCTCCTGGGCGTCGATCAGCTCGCCGCTCCAGATTAGCTCCAGCGCCTTTGCCGAACCCACGATGCGGGGCAGCGTCCAGGCGCCGCCGTCGCCCGGGATGAGTCCCATGCGGACGTAGCCCATGCCGAAACGCGCCCGCTCGCTGGCGAAACGGATATCGGCCATCGAGGCCATGTCCATGCCCGCCCCCACGGCCGCCCCGTTGACCGCCGCGATGTACGGCTTTTCCAGCTGGACCAGCGCCCTCGGGATGTGGTGGACGCTGTTGCGCAGGCTGTGGCGCCGCTCGGCGACACTCTCCTCCGACTGCAGCACTCCCTCACCGGCAGTCTCGTGCGCGACGTCCATGCCGCTGCAGACCCCGCGGCCCGCACCCGTCAGGATGATGACGCGTACGTCGCGATCGGCGTCCGAGCGCTCGATGGCATCCCGCCACTCGCTCAGCATCAGGTTGTCGAAGGCGTTGAGCCGCTCGGGGCGGCTGAGCGTGATGGTCGCGATGCCATCCGCCACGTCGTACTGGATGTGTTCGTAGTCCACGGCGGCGATTGTACGCAGGGGCACGCTAGCTGGCTCGCTGGGAGGTTCGAGGTACGCTCACGCCCACCGGAGGCTACTTCCCGATGCCCAGCGACAGCGACATTCGGCGCCAACTCGAACCGTGGGGCGCCGCCGAGGTCGACTCCGAGGTCAGCGGCCTCCGCAATAGCGTCTGGAGCATCCGCCTGCATGGCGAGCGCCACGTCGCGCGCGTCAGCCCTCGCAGCGCTTCCGTCCTTGAGTGGGAACTGGACCTCCTCGAGAAACTCGCCGGTCACGGTTTCACTGTTCCTGCCCCCGTCCCCACGGCTTCGGGCGCCCGCCACCTCGATGGGCTGGTGGTCTTCACGTTCGTCGAGGGACGAGAACCCGAGGGACCGCGTGACTGGCAGCTGGTCGGCGAGGAGTTGCACCGCCTGCACGAGCTCACTCCGGGGTGGTCGCAGCGCCCGGGCTTCCGCACGAGCCGCGATCTGGTAACGGCCAACACCGGCGGCGACGCCGACATGTCCCTCCTGCCGCGGGCCGACGCAGAACTGTGCCGCCGGGCCTGGAGCAAGCTCCCCGACACCCACGAGTGCGTCGTCCACGGCGACCCCTCGCCCACCAACATCCTGATCGACGGCGACACCGTCGGGCTCATCGACTGGGACGAGGCTCGCGTCGACTCCCCACTCCTCGACCTCGGAGCGCTGCCGGATGCCGAGACCGCGGGGTTGTCTCTCGATGACTTCCGCCGCGCGCAGCGGGCGTCCGTCGCCTGGGAGGTGGCGGTCTGCTGGCAGCTCGAGTCCGACTACACGCGGCGCAGGCTGCGGGAGTTGCGGGCGTTCAGCGACTCGCCGTAGTACGGGAAAACATACGTATACGTGTGTACAATACGTATACGTGTAGGAAGGGCAGCGTCATGCAGACCAAGACCAAGCTCACCGTCACCATCGACTCTGAGGTGCTCCCCCGCGCCAAGGAGTACGCCCGCGCCCACGGCGTCTCTCTCTCCGCACTCATCGAAGACGCCCTGCGGGAAGCCCTGGCGGCCGAGCAGAGCACCACCGACGAGGTGGATTGGGAGAGGGCGGACACCCGGACAACTGCCATCGTCGCTCGACTGGATGAGGAAACAGAAGAAGAACGACAGGCTCGCCTGAGAGATGGAACCCTGCCGATCGGGACGCGCCTTCTCGGTCAGGCCAAACCAGACAAGCCCCTGACGGACGAAGAGCTGGACGACCTGCGGTATGACTACCTCCAGGAGAAGTATGGCTAGGTGGCTTGTCGATTCGGACGTGCTCATCGACATTGCCCTCGACCGTGAACCCCACGTGGACTTGTCTCGCGAAGCAATCGACCTGCTTCAACAGGAGAGGCAGCAACTCTTCATCGCATGGCACACCGCTTCCAACGTCTTCTACAACGTCAGGCGGCAGGCCAACCCGCCGGTGGCGCGAGCCTTCATCACGAGCCTGCTCGACTTCGCCGAAGTCGCCCCAACGACCACCGACAACCTCCGCTACGCCCTCGAACTTCTCATGCCCGACTTCGAGGACGCGATGCAGGTTGCCGCCGCGCGCGCCTGCGACGCGCAATTCATCATCACCCGGAACGTCCGGGACTTCGGCCGCTCGCCCATCCCTGTCCTCACACCCGCCGACGCCCTCGCGGAACTGTCCCGCTGAGGGTCGCGCTACACTAGCCTCGTGGTCGCAGCCGCCCTTCCCGACCGGCTTCGCAAGCAGCTCGAGGCGCTCCCCGCGAGGCCTGGCGTCTACCTCATGCGCAACGCCAAGGGCGAGGTCATTTACGTGGGCAAGGCCGCCCGCCTCAAAGACCGCGTTCGCTCCTACTTCGGCTCCCCCCGCAGCCTCGAGCCGAAGACCCGCGCCCTCCGCGCCGAAATCGAGGACTTCGAGTACATCATCTGCGCCAACGCGGGCGAGGCGCTCATCCTCGAAGCCACGCTGATCAAGCGGCACCAGCCCCTCTTCAACATCCGGTTGAAGGATGACAAGCGCTACCCCTACCTGAAGATCGACGTGCAGAATCCCTGGCCGCGCGTCTACATCACCCGGCGCATCGAAAAGGACGGGGCGCGCTACTTCGGGCCCTACGCGAGCGCCGGCTCCGTACGCGCCAGCCTCGACCTGCTGAAGAAGCTCTTTCCCTACCGCTCCTGCACGAAGGAGATCACGGGCAAGGACCCGCGCCCCTGTCTCGACTACTACATCAAGCGCTGCATCGCGCCCTGCACCGCCTACTGCACCGACGCCGAGTACGCCGAGGTCATCGACCAGATCATCCTCTTCCTTGAGGGGAAGGCGTCGGCGGTGCTCAACCGGCTGGACGAGCAGATGAACGCCGCCGCCGAGGCGCTCGACTACGAACGCGCGGCCATGCTGCGCGACCAGGTCCGCGCCATCGAGCGCACCGTCGAGCGCCAGATGCTCTCGACCACGAAGAAGGAGGACCTCGACGTCTACGGCCTCGCCCGCGAGGGTGACCGCGCCTGCGTCCAGGTGTTCTTCGTGCGTGGCACCCAGATGACGGGCCGCGACCACTTCGTGCTGGAGGGTGTCACGGGCGAGTCCGACGAGGCCGTGCTCGGCAGCCTCCTCCAGCAGTACTACGAGAGCGCGCAGTCGATCCCGAAGCTCGTGGTCGCACCCGTGGAGCCGGCCAATCGTGCTGATCTGGAGGCCATGCTGACGGAGAAGCGCGGGGCAAACGTCGAGATCCGGGTGGCGCAGAGGGGCGAGAAGCGCCAGTTGCTCGAGATGGCCCGCGAGAACGCTGCCGAGGCGCTCGACAACCTCAAGGTGCGCTGGCTCAGCGACCGGACGAAAACCGGTACCGCCCTCGAGGAGCTGCGCGAGGAGCTCGCCCTGCCGGAGGTCCCCCACCGCATCGAGTGCTACGACAACTCCAACCTCCAGGGCGCGAGCCCTGTCTCCAGCATGGTCGTCTTTCAGGACGGGCAGCCCACCCCCCGCCAGTACCGCAAGTTCCGCATCAAGACCGTCGAGGGCGCGGACGACTTCGCCACCATGCAGGAGGTGCTCCGCCGGCGCTTCAAGCGCGCCGCCAAACGCATCGAGCAGCAGACGCTCGAAGGGGGCGAGACCGCCCCGCAGGACGACGACAGCTGGGACCTGCCCGACCTCGTCATTGTCGACGGGGGCAAGGGCCAGTTGAGCGCGGCCGTCGAGGTGATGCGCGAGCTTGGGGTGTACGACATCCCCACCTTCGGGCTCGCGAAGCGCCACGAAGAACTGTTCGCGCCCGACGAGGAAGCGCCCATCATCCTGCCGCGCGGATCGGAAGCGCTCTACCTCGTGCAGCGAGTCCGCGACGAGGCCCACCGCTTCGCCATCACCTACCACCGCCAGGTTCGCCGCAAGGCCGCCACCGCCAGCGTCCTCGACACGATTCCCGGCGTAGGCCCCAAGCGGAAGCGCGCCCTCCTGCGCAAGTTCGGCTCCCTGAAGGCCGTGCGCGAGGCGGGCATCGACGAGATCGCCAGCACGGCCGGCTACACCCGCTCCCTCGCGGAGAAGGTCAAGGAGTACGTCTAGCCGTGGCTGAGACGCACGCTGGCGTCCTCGGCGTGGACGTGGGCGGCACATTCACCGACTTCGTCGCCATCGAGGAGAGCGGCATCCGCACATGGAAGCGCCTCTCGACGCCGTCCGCCCCGGAAGAGGCGGTCCTTGCCGGAGCGGGAGAGCTCTCCGCAGGGCGGTTGGCGCACGGCAGCACGGTCGCGACCAACGCCCTCCTCGAACGCCGCGGCCCCCGCACCGTGCTCGTCACCACCGAGGGCTTCCGCGACCTGCTCGTCATCCGCCGGCAGGAGCGCCCCGCCCTCTACGACCTCGAACCTCGCCGCCGTCCCCACGTAGTCGCCCGTGGCGACGTCATCACCGTGCGGGAGCGGGTGGAGGCAAACGGGGAGGTCGTGACCCCACTCGACGATGCCGAAGTCGCGCGCGTCGTCGATGAAGCCCGGGCGCTCGGAGCTGAGACGGTCGCCATCTGCCTGCTCTTCTCCTACCTGCGACCGGAGCACGAGGCTCGGCTCGCGGCGGCGCTGCGGGACGCCGGATTCGCCGTCAGCGCCTCGCACGAGGTATTGCCCGAGCACCGCGAGTACGAGCGAGCAAGCACCACCGCCATCAACGCCTTCCTCCAGCCCTCAGTCCGCCGCTACCTCGGTGGCATCGACGAACGCTCCGCCCACCTGCGCGTCATGCACTCGGCGGGCGGCCTCACCGATGCTGGTTTTGCGGGCGAGCGGCCCGTCTCCATGGTCACGAGCGGACCTGCGGGCGGCGTTCTTGGCGCCCTCGCCGTCGCGAAGGCGGCGGGACACGAGCAGATCATCACGTTCGACATGGGCGGCACCAGCACCGACGTCTCGCTCTGCCCGGGGGAGCCCCGCTACCGCTCCGCCACCGAGGTCGACGGCCTCGCCATCCACACGCCGATGGTCGACATCGTGACCGTGGGGGCGGGAGGCGGCTCGATCGCACGGCTCGACACCGGGGGGGCGCTGGCGGTCGGGCCGGAGAGCGCCGGCGCCGACCCCGGTCCCGCCTGCTACGGTCGTGGCTCCCTCCCGACCGTCTCCGACGCCAACCTCGTGCTGGGACGCCTCCGGCCCGAAGCGCCCCTCGGCGGCAGCGTCATCCCCGACCTCGGACGAGCGCAGGAGGCCCTCGCGACACTGGGCGAACCCGAGGCCGTCGCCACGGCCGTCGTCGAGGTCGCGAACGCCACCATGGCGCGCGCGCTCCGCCGCGTCAGCCTCGAACGGGGCTACGACCCGGCCGCCTTTGCGCTGGTCGCCTTTGGCGGCGCCGGGCCGTTGCACGCCTGCGAACTTGCCACCGAGCTCGGCATCTCGAGGGTGCTCGTTCCGCGCCACGCGGGCGTCCTCTCCGCTATCGGTATCGCGACAGCCCCGGAGGTCATCGAGCGTGGCCAGGGGTTGGTGCTCACACTGGGTCAGGGCGCGTCCGACCCGATCGCTACCACTGCCACAGCCCTCAAGGAGCAGGCCGCCAAGGACCTGCGGGCGGCAGGCGGATCCCTCTCCGAACTCACGTGGGCGGCGGACGTGCGCTACCGGGGGCAGGCGCACGAGCTCCGCGTGGCCATCGAGGAGCCCGCGCCTGACGCCATCATGGAGGCATTCCACGCCGCCCACGAGCGCGAGTACGGCTTCGCGACACCCGAGCGGGCCGTCGAACTGGTCGCGCTGCGCTGCCGCGCGCAGGGCACGTCCCGCCCCATGCCTGCGACAGCCGCCGATGGCGACGCGGGCACGGACGAGCCGTCGGCCATCACCCTTGCGGGGGGCGTGCGAGCCGTTCACGCGCCCCGCAGCGCCCTGGCGGAGAACGCAACCCTCGACGGACCCGCGGTCGTAACGCAGCCAGACGCAACGACCTACATCCCCCCGGGCTGGCGCGCGGCCGTCGATGCTGCCGGGAACCTCGTGGTGACGCCATCATGAGCGACGATCCTGCCCGCCTCGCGGTTTGGAACGCCCTCCTCGCCTCGGCCGCGGAGGAGATGGGCGTGACGCTCTGGCGGACGGGCCACTCGCCCAACATCCGCGAGCGCCGCGACTTCTCCTGCGCCGTCTTCGATGCCCACGGCGAGATGGTCGCGCAGGCCGCCCACATCCCCGTGCACCTGGGCGCCATGCCCGAGTCGGTGGCCGCCGTCTCGGCCCTTGCACCCTGGAGCGAGGGTGACGTCGCCATCGTCAACGACCCCTACCTGGGCGGCACCCACCTCCCCGACGTGACCCTGGTGGGGCCGGTGTTCGCCGGCGGCGCGCTCATCGGCTTCGTCGCGAACCGGGCGCACCACGCCGACATCGGCGGGATGTCGGCAGGCTCCATGCCGGTCGCCACGGAGTTGTACCAGGAGGGCGTGATCATCCCCCCACTGAAGCTGCGCGAGGCCGGACGGCTGAACGAGGCGCTCTTCGCCCTCATCCTGCGCAATGTCCGTACCCCCGCCGAACGCCGTGGCGACTTCGACGCACAACTGGGCGCGCTCCAGACCGGTGCGGCTCGCCTCGAAGCGCTGGCCGCGCGGTACGGCAATGCCGAACTGGCCCGTTGGATGGGCGAACTGACTGCCTACGCCGAACGGCTCACGCGGGCCGCTCTCTCCGAGGTTCCCGATGGCGAATACCGGGCCGAAGACGTGATGGAGCGAGCGGGCGGCGGTCTGCTTCCAATACGGGTGCGCGTTGTTGTGTCCGGCGATGAGGTCACGGTCGACTTCGCGGGCTCCGCGGGCGAGCAGCCGGCCTCGATCAATGCGGTGGCGGCCGTCACGCGTTCGGCGGTGGCCTACTGTGTGCGCTGCCTCCTGCCCGGGAACGCGCCTTCGAACGCGGGGGTGTTCCGGCCCATCGAGGTCGTTCTGCCCGAAGCCTCCATAGTGAACGCCCGACCGCAACGGGCGGTGTCCGCGGGCAATGTCGAGACCTCCCAGCGGGTCACCGATGTGGTCCTGGCCGCCTTCGCACAGGCACTCCCCGACCGTATCCCTGCCGCGAGCACCGGCACGATGAGCAACTTCACTTTCGGCGGCGTACGCCCGGGAGGCGAGCCCTTCGCCTATTACGAGACCGTGCCCGGGGGCGCGGGCGCAGGGCCGGGCGGCGACGGTGCGAGCGGCGTCCAGACCCACATGACCAACACGGCCAACACCCCCGCGGAGTCGATCGAGAGCGCCTTCCCCGTGCGCGTGCGGCGCTTCGAACTACGCGACGAGAGCGGAGGCGAAGGGCTTCACCGTGGAGGTGACGGGGTCGTGCGGGAGATCGAGTTCCTGACCGACGCGGACGTATCCCTCATCGGCGACAGGCGCGCCGTCGGGCCACCGGGAACCCGGGGAGGGGAAGCGGCTGCTCATGGCGAGAACACACTCACTCGGGCGGATGGCCAACGCGAACCGCTGCCCGGTCAGCACCAGCTGCAGGCCGCCGCCGGGGACCGCATCGAGGTTCGCACCCCCGGCGGGGGAGGCTGGGGTAAGGGCGCCCGCACCTGATGCGTCGACGGCCCGGTTGCTGATCCCCTATCGTTGAAGGCGATATGCCCGACCGCATCGATCGCGAGATCGAGGAAATCCTCAGCCGCCTTGGAGAGGAGCCTCCCAAGCGTGGAGAGGAGCCCCCCAAGCGCGGTGAGGAGCCTCCCAGGCGTGGCGAGGAGCCGATCTCCATCGATGAGCGGCGGAGGCGTCGGAAGGCGCCACTCGGGTCGCGGGCCACGGCAGCGTTCGGTCTCTCCCTGAGCGGTCCCACACCCGCCTCGATGCTCTACACGGGCGCGGGTGTGATGGTCGTTGGGCTCATCCTCTCCGCCATCTGGGGCACGCTGATCTGGGTTGCCTTCGTAGGCGTGCTCGTCTTCGTGGCGGCCTTCATCTGGTCGTTCGTGCGTCCGCGACGTGCGGGGGTCAAGAACCAGCCCGCCGCCAAGGGCGCCCACTGGCGAGGACGTTACGTCGAGTACGAACCCCCACCACCCGGCGTGCTGGCGCGGATCAGGCGTGCGTTCCGACGGCGCTAGCAACGGATCGCGACCTGGCCTAACGCGCAGGCTCCCAATGACTTTTCGACTACTCCTTGCGATCGCGCTGGCTGCGTTGCTGGCCACGGCCTGCTCCGACGGCGACTCCGATGACGCCTCCACCCCACCTGAAGCGACCGCTTCCTCCGCTTCCCCCGCAGACGCCGCCACCCCAACCGAAGCGGACACCGCTGCTGCGCCCCCGTCCGCCATCGACGCGCCCTTCGACCACGACATCGAGAGGGCGATGGAACACGTGCGCGTGCTCTCCGTCGCCATCGGACCGCGCGTGTCTGGCTCCCAAGAGGCACGGCAGACGGTCGCGTATATCGCCGACGTCTTCCGCAGCTACGGCTACGCGGTGGAGGTGATGGAGTTCGACTACAAGACGCGGTTCCGGGCCGCGACCGTCACCGTGAACGGGGAGACGATTGAAGGAGTCGCACTCAACGGGCTGGCTACCCCACCGAAGTCGGCGGAAGGGCGCGCGGTCGAGGTGGGGGCCAGAAGGAGCGCCTCCTTCAGCGGCTCCATCCCCGTCAGGAACCGGAACAACCCTGGGTACGGGGATGTGCTGGCGTACATGGAGGCCGACAGGAACGAGGCCACGGGTCTCGTCATCGTCAACCAAGCGAGGTGGCCCTTCTACGGCTTCCCCATCGAGGCGGCCGACGCCATTCCTGTCGTGCTCGTTTCCCACACGGAGGCCGACCGCTTGACACTGGCGGTCGAGGACGGCGCCACCATCACCGTGAGCATCGGACCGGGCCGCCCCATGGCCGCGAACGTCATCGCGCGGCCCGCGGAAGGCGCGAGCTGCAACATCCTCGCGGGTGGCCACCACGACACCGTTGCCGCCGCCCCCGGCGCCATCGACAACGCGAGCGGCGTCGCCATCGTCCTCGAGCTGGCACGGGCCTTCGCCGTGGACGGGCTCGACGAGGGGCTGTGCTTCGCGACCTTCGGCGCCGAGGAGTCGGGCCTCTTCGGCAGCGCAGCCCTGGCTCGGGGGTGGGAGGAGTCGGGGGAGTTACCCGAAGTCATGGTGAACTTCGACGTGACCGCGCGGGGGGAGGCCGTCGAGCTCATCGGCAGCGGGAGGCTCGTGGGGCAGGCGGTCCAACTGCTCAGCGACGCAGGCATCCCTTCGTTCCCGTCCGCCCTGCCACAGGGCTACGGAAGCGACCACCAGAGCTTCGTCGACGTGGGCGTGCCCGTGCTGTATTTCTCCGATGGGGACGTTTCGCTCATCCATACGCCGGGGGACGTGATCGCGGAGGTAGAGCCGGTTGCGGTCGACCGCATCGGCGATGCGGCGGCGCTGGTGCTGTCCGTTCTGCTTGCGGAGATTGCCGGGGGACCGTAGCGAACCTAGCATGGCCACGGTGCTCACCCGAACGCTCGCCGCAGCCTGCCTCCTTGCGCTTCTCGTCGCGGGTTGTGGCGGCGACGACGCTACGGAGGAGCCACAGGCGCGGCCCACGCTGAGCGACCCGGCCGCCGTCCCCACCGCCGTCCCGGACGAAGGCCGCGAACCGTACCGCATCGGCCAGACTGGCGTGAACGCCCCCGGGGCCGATGTAACGGCCACTGTGGCGCCGGCGGAACCCACGTCGACGACCTACAACGTGCAGGAAGGGGACACCTGTGGCGGGATCGCGTCCAACCACGGCATCACCGTCGACGCGCTGCTGGCCGCCAACGCCCGCATCAACGACGACTGTACGAACCTGCATGTCGACGAGGTCCTGACTATCCCCGCACCGGACCCATCGGCGTCACCGCCGGAGGCCAGCGACAGCGACACCCGCGACACCCCCACGGGCGCCCGCGTCTACATCGTTGTGGCGGGCGACACCTGTGCGGCGATCGCGCAGGACCACGACATCCCGCTGCAGACGTTCCTCGTGGCCAACGGGCTCGACGAGGAGTCGTGCCTCACCATCCAGGTCGGGCAAGAGGTCATCATTCCCGAGTAGCGTCCGCCAGCTCCGCCAGCACCTCGTTGGTGTGCTCGCCCAGCTTTGGGGCGGGACGGCGGAGCTCCCAGGGGGTCGCGCTGAGCACGTAGGGGGCGCCCGGCATGAGCGCATCCCCCTCCAGCCCCTCGCCCGTGGTGGCGACGAAGTGGCCGCGGTCGTGCAGGTGGGGGTCGTCGACGGCCTCGTCGGGGGAGCGCACGGTGCCCCAGGGGAGGCCGCACGCCTGCGCGCCGCGATACACGTCCTCGGCGTCGAGGGCGGCGACGAAGCGGGAGACCTCGGCGAATATCTCCTTCGCCTCGGGGGCGCCGCGCGCAGCCATCCGGTTCATGGGGTCGTCGAAGCGCGACTCGTCGAAGTTCATGCCGAAACCGTGGGACTGCATCCAGCGCTTCAGCTTGCCCCACGACTCGTTGCTTCGGCCGATGTTGAAGACGAGCACGTCCTTGCCGTCGCGGGCGCGGTGGATCCAGGGCTCGCTGCGGATGACGGCGGCGTGGCGACCCGTCTGGCGGGTGATGTTGGTCTTCGTGTAGAGCCAGTGGGGCAGGCCCACCTCGGTGGCGGAGGAGAGGGCCTCGTGCATGGAGGAGTCGATGTACTGGCCCTGGCCGGTGGCGTCGCGGGCCACGAGGGCGGTGAGGATGCCCATGACGGCGAAGTGGGCGCCGGTGTTCCAGGCCTGGTCGCCCTTGCCGTGGATGGGCGGGGCGCCGGGGGCGTCCTCCGGGTCGTAGCCGTTCATGTTCATGGGGCCGCCGGCGGCCAGCGCGACCAGGTCGGTGACGCGATAGTGCGCCCAGGGGCCGTCCTGCCCGAAGGGGGTGATGGCGCAGTGGATGAGGCCGGGGTTGGCGGCGGCGAGGGTGTCGTAGTCGAGGGCGAGGGCGATGGGGCGGCCGGGGGTCATCGCCTCGAGGAAGATGTCGGCGCGGGCGAGGAGGGCGCGGGCGGTGGCGCGGTCGGATTCGGAGGCGTCGAGGTCGAGGACGGCGGAGCGCTTGTTCGTGTTGTGGTACCAGAAGTTGAGGGAGCGGTTGGGGCCGGGCTCGTCGTCGACGAAGGGGCCCACGCGACGCGCCTCCGAGCCCTCGGGCGGCTCCAGCTTGACGACGTCGGCGCCCATGTCGGCGAGGAGCTTGCCGGCGTACTGCCCCAGCTCGTCGCAGATCTCGATGACGCGCAGGCCGGCCAGGGGACCGCTCACATGAACACCCCCGCCTCCGCGAACCCGTCGATTTCCGCTTCGGTCAGGTTCAGGGCCTCCGCCAGGACTTCGCGGGTGTGTTCGCCGATGCAGGGGGCGGCACGCTGCAGGGCCCCGGGCGTGGCGCTCAGGCGGGGGGCGACGCCGTCGTGGAGGGTGTCGCCCATCTCCGGGTGGGGGAGGGTCTGCCACCAGTTGCGGGCGGCGAACTGGGGGTCGCGTTCGACACGGTCCCCGGGCTTCTGGCAGACGGCCGCGCGCACCCCCGCGGCCTGGAGGAGGGCCATCAGGTCGTAGTCGTCGCGTTCGGTGGTCCAGGCGGCGATGTGCTCGTCGAGGGCGTCCTGGTTGGCGAGACGGGCGGCGTTCGACCCGAAGCGTTGGTTGCGGGACCAGTCGGGTTCGCCCATGGCGCGGACGAGGGCTTCCCACTCGGGTTCGGAGGTGACGGCGATGGCGATCCAGCGGTCCTCGCCGAGGCAGGGGTAGGTGTTGTGGGGGGCGACGGCGGGCTCCCAGGCGCGGTTGCCGGGGGGCAGACCCTCGCGACGCCAGGTGCGGCCGTTGACGGTCCTGTCGAGGACGGCGGGGCCGTTGAGGACGGTGGCGGCCTCGACCTGGGACATGTCGATGTGCTGGCCCTCGCCGGTGCGGTTGCGGTGGTGGAGGGCCATGAGGATGGCGATGGCGGCGGAGTAGCCGGCGGTGTGGTCCATGTAGCTGTAGCCCCAGCCGGCGGGGGGCTTGCCGGGGAGGCCGGAGGTGAGGGTGAGGCCGCCGAGTGCCTGGGCGGTAGGTCCCCAGGTGGTGTTCTCGCGGTCGCGGCCGGTGTGCCCGAAGCCCGAGATGGAGCAGTAGATGATGCGTTCGTTGATGTCGCGCATCCGTGGGTAGTCGAGCTCCCAGGAGGCGAGGGTTCCGGCGGAGAAGTTCTCGATCACGACATCGGAGACTTCGATGAGGCGCTTCAACAGGTCCATGCCGAAGGGGTGGCGGACATTGAGGAGGACGCTGCGCTTGTTGCGGTTGATGTAGTTGAAGAAGCCGGAGTTGTTGAGGGTGGGGGCATCGCCGACGATTGGGCGTCCGAGGCGGATGGGGTCGACGGCCTGCTCGTGCTCGATCTTGATGACGTCGGCGCCGAAATCGGCGAGGTACCTGGTGGCGGTGGGTCCGGCGATGATCCAGGTGAGGTCGATGACACGGATGCCGGAGAGGGGGAGGCTGGACACGAGATTGCATGATACGGGGCGATCCCATGGGGAGGGGTCATACGACCGCCCTGGACGGGCGGCCTCCTGACGGGGGAGCGCTAACGCTTGGTTCTGCCGTGGCGCTGCGCGCACGGGGGGCCTGTGGAGCCCCTGGGTGGGGTCACGTTACGGCCGGGAGTCCCCCACTGGCCCGCCGGTTGCCCTGCCGTGATGTTCCCGGGCGTTGACGTGGAGGCGGCCCACCGCGACAGGGCGCGCACATGACACCGGCCACGTGGGGCCGGCCGCGACGGTTTCCCGTACATCCGGTAGGTGTTTGGGGTTGCTGCGGTCCCCGAGGGGCCCGTTGTTGCTACGACTCGTCACCGTAGTCCAGGCCCAGCGGCAGCGTCTGGGGGGAGGATGGGGAGGCGGGGCGGGAGGGGGAAGGGGCGGGTGGCACGGGGGGGGGGGAGGCTGCGCCGCCTCACTCGGCGTGGGACGGGTTAGGCATGCGCATCCTCTAGCGCCCGTCCTCGAAGGTGATCTCGATGTCCTGACTCAGATCGCCCAGGCAGTCGCCGACGGCCCACATCACGCCAAAGATGACGGCCAAGAACAGAACTCCTGTTAGCACCAGTCGTGCCCACAGCGGCTGCCCGTATACAAGCCAAAGTGGACCGATGAGGACGAACATCCCGACAAGTTGCCACCACGGAAGCCTGGCCCCGGACGCCGCGCGGTGTTTCGCCACCGCTCGTGCTGAGGGCCTGGGGGAGCGAGGCTGCCACGCGCCGGCAGGATCGGGGGGCGCCTCCTTCTGGCGGGGTGACGGTTTCTGGGGTCCGAGGCTAGGACTCACAGGGCGCTCGCCATCGACCGCAGCGTGAAGATTGGGACCACCGACGGCGTAAATCCACTCGGCGTCGTGGGGCTCGTCATCCCCTCCCGCACAGCACGGGAAGACGTCACCTCCTTGAGGTCCGCGAAGATGTCACGATGGCAAGCCGACTGGTAGCTAGCGGTTTTGGTGCAGGTCTCTTGGCTTGAGGCATACAAGCCAATCCTAATCCGCTGGGACCCTACGGCTGGGCTAACCCAGCGCACGGACATCGACGCGCCCAAAAGCAATCGCCAGAACAAGCATGTGCTCTACGGAGGGCAGGAAGGCCGCTGCGGTGGCTGCCGTTCGCACTTCGAGTTCCGGCGTTTCGAGGTCGACCATGTCATCCCGCGGTCACGGGGCGGGACGGACCACATCGGCAACCTCCAACTCCTTTGCGGTCACTGCAACCGCATCAAGGGCGACCGTCCACAGGAATACCTGGTGGCACGGCTCGCGGAGATAGCGGGGTAGGCGGCGGAGCCCGACGAAACCAGCCGCCAGTGAACTCTCGCGAGTGGGACATCCTGTCGCACTTTACTCGCACACGCCACTTGATGTACTCTGGCTAAGACAACTGAGCAGAAAGGATGCTCTCATGTCCGACCGCCCGTTCCCCGTGCTAAACGGCTCCGTCTGGTGGAGGTTGCGCAGTGCCTTCCAGCGTTCCCTCCCCCGAGAGGTAACCCCAACCTACCTGGCGACAGTCCTCTCCACCGAAGATGACTTTGCAAAGAACGTATTACGCAATCTCAGGCTGCTGGGCCTTGTCGGTGAGGAGAGTGCTCCCACCGAGTTGGCAATCCGTTGGCGCGACGATGAACAATACGCGGGGGCGTGTCAGGACATAGCCAAGCTTGTCTATCCCGACGAGTTGCTGTCGGCAGCCCCGGGGCCTGAGGCTGACGCCAAGACTGCAGCGCAGTGGTTCCAGCGTAGCCGACTCCTTGGCCAGGGTGCAGCTAAGAACGCAGCCCGGACATACGTACTCATCACCTCAGCAACGCTGCCTACGGAAGATGGGCGTACGCCCACCAAGAAAGGGACCGTTGCGAAGGACGGCTCCACATCAAAGAGGCCCCGCGCCACTGGCACACGCAAGCCTCCAAGCGAACCTACCCCAAGAGGGTTCGAACAGCCCCGTCCCCAGATCGCCGTCCAGGTCAACATCGCTCCTGACATGACCCCCGAGCAGATCGATCAAGTCTTCGCGAGCATGGCAAAGCACTTCTACAGCGAAGCGGTTACCGAGTAGGCCATGGACCTGATCGGCCTCCTTCGTACGGCGAGAGGTTTTCAACATATCGCCGAAGCCAATACCTCTCGTCGTGCGCCGGTTAAGCGACCAGTCGATCTGTTCGACGAGGTTGTGACGCACAGAGGGCTGGCCACTGCATCCCGCGAGCTGTTTGCGGATGGCCACTATACCCGCGCCGTCGAACAGGGTTTCAAGGCAGTCAACAGCGTCGTTAAGAAGCGCACAGGGTTTGCCGCAGAGGGGCGCCCACTGATGGAGAGGGCGTTCTCCCCGAGCAAGCCCAAGCTTGCCATCAACGCCTTGGAAACACGTACTGAGACTGACGAACAGACCGGTACCATGATGCTCTTCGCTGGCGCGATGGCGGCGATCCGCAATGTCCGCACGCACGACCTCGAACGTCAAGACAATCCCCAGACTGCTCTGGAGTTACTCGCCTTTGCGAACTACCTAATTCGAGTAGCTGAGGCAGCCACGGTGAGGTCAGGCCGGGCTGCCGTGGTCCACAGTACCAACGGCAAGCCAGCATGAAGACACGTTGGCCCGACAATTCAACGGTTCTCGGAGAACGACCTGGTCGGGTGCGCTTGTCTGCTTCACCGCACTCGTAGTCGCAACATTCGATTAGTAGCGCCCCTCTTCCCCCAGCCCGTACGAACGCAGCTCCGACTCTGTGTGTGAGGCGTAACCGGATCTGGGCTGGCCATCCTCAAGGTGGGGTGGGTGGACGCGCTTTCCTTGCAGGCGCTATAGTGGTCCCGTGACAACAGATGAGCGCATCAGCAGGCTTGAGGGCGCGTACGAGCAGGTCAGCGAGCGCCTGGGCGAGATCCGGATTGAGCTTTCCCGGATGAGCGAGCGCATCGACGCGATGAACGAGTCCGTGACCCGGCGTCTCGACACAATGGACGGTCGCATCGACACGGTGAACGGCCGCTTCGACACCATGAACGGTCGGTTTGACACGCTCCACCGGACGATGCTGGCCGGGATCGGCCTGATCCTGGCGGCGGTGGTGGGTCTCTCCTTCGCCTAGCCGTCCAGTAGCGCCCCCACCCCCTACCCCGTACGATCGCGGCTCCAATTCTGTGTGTGAGGCGTGACCATGTCTGAGACGGCTACTTTGAAGGTGGGCGATGCGGCCCCGGATTTCGAGCTGGCGGCGAGCCCTACGGGCGACCCCGGTCCGTTCAAGCTGAGTGACCATCGCGGGTCGACGGTTGTCATTAACTTCGTGCCGGCGGCGTTCTCGCCGGTGTGCAGCAACCAGCTCCCGATCATCGAGGAGCAGCTGGGGAGCCTCGAGGGGGCGGTCACGGTCGCGATCTCGACGGATAACACGTGGACGCTGGCCGCGTGGGCGCAGCAGGCGGGGGTGAGCTACCCGGTCCTGAGCGACTTCAACCCGATCGGGGCGACGGCGGAGGCGTACGGCGTGCTGCTGCCGGGGATGAACATGGCGAACCGCGTGGTGGTGGTAGTCGACGGCGACGGGAATGTGGCGCACATCGAGACGGCGGCGGCGGTCGTGGAGCTGCCGGACTACGGTCCGGTGCTCGCTTGCGTCTCCGGCTAGCGCTGGCGAGCTGCGCTCGCGGTGGCTAGTGAATAGTGACTAGTGGCTAGTGGGGGTCGGCGGCCAGCGGGCCGGTGAGCGACGTGCGCTTACCAGTCACTAGCCACTAACCACCAGCCACCAGCCCCTAGTTCTCCAGGACGAGGACGCTGCGGTTGACCTCGCCGGCCTTGAGGGCGTCGTAGGCCTCGTTGATCTGGCCGAGCTCGTAGCGGCGGGAGATGAGCTCGTCGATCTTGAGGCGTCCCTGGCGGTAGAGCTCCATGAGCCAGGCCATGTCGTAGGTCTGGCGGGTGGAGCCGTAGAAGCTGCCGATCATGCCCTTCTCCTGGAGGAAGGCGGCGCCGGGGATGCTGACGTGGGAGTCGAAGGGGAGCATGCCGACGACGACGGCGCGTCCGCCGCGCTTGGCCATCTCGAAGCACTGCTCGGCGGTCTTGACGAGGCCGATGGCCTCGAAGGCGTAGTCGACTCCGCCGCGGACGAGTCCCTTGACGGCCTCGACGGGGTCGCCGGCGGAGGCGTCGACTACGTCGGTGGCGCCGAACTCCTTGGCGGCGGCGAGCTTGTTCTCAAGCATGTCGACGGCGATGACGCGGGAGGCGCCGGCGGCGACGGCTCCCTGGATGACGTTCAGTCCGACACCGCCGCAGCCGACGACGGCGACGGTCTGGCCGGCCTGCACGCGGGCGGTGTTGGTGGCGGCGCCGACGCCGGTCATGACGCTGCAGCCGACGAGGGCGGCGGCCTCCATGGACACGTCGTCGGGGACGTGGACGAGGGCGGTGGAGCTGACGAGCTGCTGCTCGGCGAAGGCCGACATGCCGGCGAACTGGGTGACGACCTGGCCGTTCATGCTGAGGCGGTCCTGGCGGCCGAGGCGGTTGGTGTTGAGGCAGAGGAAGGGCCGGCCCTGGATGCAGGCGTCGCAGTGGCCGCAGGAGGCGACGAAGGCGACGACGACGCGGTCGCCGGGCTGCACGTTGGCAACGTCGTCGCCGATCTTCTCGACGACACCGGCGGACTCGTGGCCGAGGACGGCGGGGCAGGCCATCGGGTACTTGCCCTCCATGAAATGGAGGTCGGAGTGGCAGACGCCGGTGGCGCTGGTGCGGATAAGGACCTCGTTGGCGCGGGGCTCGTCGACATCGACATCTTCGATGACGAGGGGCTGGTCGACGCCGTACATGACTGCGGCCTTCATGGAGTGCTCCTTCGCTGTGTTCAGTCTGGCCCGGGAAGAGGGGGCGGGGGGCATTAACCGGGCCAGTGATGGGGCCGCATTGTTCGGTGCGTTGGGTCGGGTGTCAACGTCCATAGTGCTAGTATCAAGCATTGATGCGGGCAATGGTGATTGGTGGGTTGCTGGCGGCCGCCGGTGCGGCGGGCGTCGTGCTGGGGTGGAGCGGGGCGGTCTCGGGGCAGGCAGCGGCGACGTGCGAGTGGACCAACGGGGTGGCGGTTCCGGGGGCGCAGTACCGGGCGTCGGCGAGCGTGTCGCCGGGGGAGGGGGCGACGGAGGCAACGCTGCGGCTTGAGCTGTACGACGACTACGGCGGCTTCGTCAGCGACGGCGAGGACTACGCGGTCCTGAACGCCGCGCCGGTAACGATCACGACCGGGCCGGTGGGGAACCGGGCGGCGGCGACCTACCGGGCGTTCGTGAACGTGCGCGGGGCCGGGGGGTGTGCGGGGACGGTCGTGAGCGGGCTGCAGGTATCGCTCGTGGCACCACCGCCCCCGTCGACGGGGGCACGGCCCAGACCTACCCCAACGCCGACTCCCACGCCGACTCCCACACCGACCCCGACCCCAACGCCCACGCCGCCTCCGATCGGGCCGTGGCTCTCCAACGGGGGGTTCGAGGAGGTGCGGGACGGGTCGCCGGTGGGGTGGCAGGGCCGGGGTGGGGTGCTGGGGGTGGTGGGGTTGCCGTTCACGGGGGAGCTGGCGGCGATCCTGACTTCGAGGACCACGTCGACGAAGTGGCTGTACCAGGCGGTGCTGGTCGAGGGCGGGGAGTGGTACGAGGCGGTGGCGTGGGCGCGGGTGGTGACGGGACGGGGGGAGGCGTTCGTGCGGATCGCCTGGTATGCGTCGGGGGATGGGAGCGGGCGGCAGCTGCGCACGGTCACGGGGGAGGGGACGGGGAGCCGGGGGTGGACGGCGGTCACGGTGGGGCCGGTGCAGGCTCCGACGGAGGCGCGGTCGGCGGTGGTGCGGCTGATGTTCCAGCCGGGGTCGGGGAGCACATCGGGGGTGTTGTTGTTCGACGACGCCTGGTTCGGGGTCGGGGAGGCGCCGACGCCGACACCGACGCCCACACCCACTCCGACTCCCACGCCCACTCCAACCCCAACGCCCACGCCCACTCCAACCCCAACGCCCACGCCCACTCCAACCCCTACCCCTACCCCTACGCCGACTCCTACCCCTACGCCGACTCCTACCCCAACGCCCACGCCCACCCCGACCCCGACACCCACTGCCGCACCAACGCCCACACCCACGCCCTCGCCAGCAAGTGTGCGGGCTACCGAAGTGGTGGCGACGGCGGCCCGGCCGCCCACCCCGACCCCTACCGCCGCCCCAGCGGACGCGGCGGCGGACGCGCTGCGAATCTCGGAGGTGCTAGCGGACCCGGTCGAGCCGGGGGTGGACCGCGCCTACGAGTGGGTCGAACTGGTGAACACGTCGGACGGCGTTGTCAGCACGGCGGGGTGGGGCATCGGGGACGCGGCGTCGGTCGATGCGCTGCCGGCGGTCGAGGTGCCGCCGGGGGGGTACGTGGTGGTGGCGGCGGAGGCGGCGGTTCTGCCAGTGAACGTGCTGGTCGCGAGGGTGCCCGACGGGGCGATCGGGAACGGTCTGAACAACTCGGGGGATGTGGTGCGGCTGGTGTCGCCGGCGGGGACGGTCGTCGATGCGCTGTCGTTTGGCGAGAATAGGGACGTGTTCGACTCACCACCTGCCGCAGCCGGGGCCGGGGCGACGCTCGCGGCGCGCCTCCCGGTTGGAGGCGGCGAGGGCGGCTGGACGGAGACGCTGCGGCCATCGCCGGGCGGTCCGAACGTGTTGCCGGAGGCGACACCGGCGCCGGCGGCAGCAGCCCCAGTCGCGACGGTAGCCGCCGAGGAGACGGCAGTGCCCCGTGCCGGCGCCACTCCCACGGCGCCCCGGGCAACGCTCGCGCCCCTGCCGACGCGCTTCGAGCGGGAACCGGGCAGCCGAACGCCGTGGATCGCGCTGGGGGCGGTGGCGGGCGCGAGCATAGTCGTTACGCTGGCGGCGACGCGGGGCGCGTGGGGAGCGGTCCGGGGGAGGTTGCGTCGTGGCGGTTGAGCGGCTGCAGAAGATCCTGTCGAACGCGGGGGTGGCCTCGCGGCGGTCGGCAGAGGCGATGATCGTGGCCGGTCGGGTGGCCGTGAACGGCAAGACGCTCGACAAGCTGGGGGCGCGGGCCGACCCCGACAAGGACGAGATCACGCTGGACGGCACGCCGGTGCTGCGAGAGCGCTATCGGTACGTGGCGCTGCACAAGCCCACGGGCGTGCTCTCGACGACGCGGGACGAGCGGGGGCGGCCGACGGTGACGTCGCTGGTCGACGCTCCGGGGGCCACGCTGCACCCGGTGGGGCGGCTGGACCTGGAGAGCGAGGGGCTGATCCTGCTGACGAACGACGGGGCGCTGACGGAGCTCCTGACGCACCCCCGGCACGAAGTGCGGAAGGAGTACCTGGTCGCGATCGACCAGCCGCTGGGGCGGAAGGGGCGGGACCGGTTGGTGCGGGGTGTGCGGCACGAGGGGGAGCGGCTGAAGGCCGACTCGGTGCAGGTGGTGAGCCCGCGCGGCTCGGCGGAGCGCCCCGATCCCCGCTGGCTGCTGGTGGCGTTGCACGGGGGCCGCAAGCGGGAGATCCGGCGGATGCTCTCGGTGGTCGGGCGGCGGGTGGTGACGCTGCGGCGGGTCCGCATCGGGCCACTGACGCTGGGGGCGCTGGGGCCGGGGGAGAGCCGCGACCTGACGCCGGAGGAGGTCCAGGCGCTGTACGACGCGGGCAAGCGGGCGGAGGCCCGGGAGCCGGGTAGCATGGCGGCGGCAACGATGAAGCCCCAGCACCCGCATCCCGTTGCCATCGACGGTCCGGCCGCCTCGGGCAAGAGCACGCTGGCGCGGGCTCTCGCCGAGCGGTTCGGGTACGTCCTGCTCGATACGGGACTGATGTACCGGGCGTTCACGCTGGCGGCGCTGCGGGCGGGCGTCCCAGCGAGCGACGCCGCCGCCTGCACGGAGCTGGCGCGGGGCGGGGGCCTGAGCCTGACGGTGCAGGATCGGGAGGCGCGGGTCGCGCTCGATGGGGAGGACGTGACCGACCTGCTGCGGTCCCCGGAGGTGGAGGCGAACGTGAGCGCTTACTCGGCCATCGCCGAGGTCCGCCGCGAACTGGTGGCTCAACAGCGGCTGTTCGCGGCGCAGCGGCGGTCACTGCTGGTGGGGCGAGACATCGGGTCGGTGGTATTGCCGGGCGCGCCCGTGAAGTTCTACCTGCAGGCGGCGGAGGCGGTGCGGGCGCAGCGGCGGGGTGAGCAAGCGGCGGAGTGGGGGGAGCAGCAGAGCGCGAGCGAGGCGGAACGCGACATCAGCGGGCGGGACGAGACCGACAGCACGCGAGCGGCGAGCCCACTGGTCGTGCCGGAGGGCGCCATCGTGATCGACAGCGGGGAACTGGACGCCGATGCGATGATTGCGGCGGCGATAGCAGCGATAGAGGAGCGATCGACGTGAAAGCGCTGGGACGGTTCCTGTGGGCGATCTACGTGCCCTGTTTCTACTGGTGGTCGGTGTGGACCTCCTACGGAATCCTGTTGCTGATGGCGCGGTGGCACGTGAAGGGACGCAAGAACATCCCCGGCGGGCCGCTCATCCTCGCCTCCAGCCACCTCGGGAACGTGGACCCGATGATGCTCGCCATCGCCATGGCCCCGCGCCGGCGGCGCATCCGGTTCATGGCGAAGGAGCAGCTGTTCCGGTACGTGCTCACGCCGTTCGTGATCGGGTGGAACCCGATCCGGCTCTACCGCGGCGCCTCCGATCGGAGAGCCCTACGGAAGGCGGAGGAAGTGGTGCTGAACGGCGAGCTGCTGGGGATGTTCCCAGAGGGGACGCGCAGCAAGACCGGCGACCTCGGGGGGTTGCAGGGCGGGACGGCGCTGATCGCACTGCGGACGAATACCGCCATCCTCCCGTGTCGCGTCTTCAACACGAACCAGCTGGGGAAGAAGGGCCACCTGATCGCGCGTCCAACGCTGACCATCCGCTTCGGGAAGCCGTTCCCGGTCGAGCGACAGGAGGGACCGCTGGCGAAGCAGGTGGAGGAGCTCACGGAGCGCATCCGGGAGGAGCTGGAAGCGATCCGGGTCGAGCACGAGGCGGACGCGGCGTGAAGGCTCCCGAGGGTGGGATCATCTCCGCCGTCACGCACGGGTCGCTGGCCGAGGAGGCGGGCGTCGTTCCGGGGGACACGATCGTGGCGATCGACGGGCGCGTCCTGCGGGACGCGGTCGACTACCAGTTCTACGCGGCCGAACACGAAATCACGGCGCGCTTTCGCAAGGCGGACGGCAGCGAAGACCTGGTCGTCTTCGAGAAGGATCCGGATGAGGACCTGGGGCTGGCCTTCGAGCGGGCGACGTGGGATGGGGTGCAAGTGTGCAACAACACCTGCTTCTTCTGCTTCCTGAAGGGGTTGCCGAAGGGGCTGCGGAAGCCGCTCTACCTGAAGGACGACGACTACCGGCTGAGCTTCCTGCACGGCAACTTCGTGACGCTGACCAACCTGACGGACGACGACTGGGCGCGGCTGGACGAGCAGCGGCTGAGCCCGCTGAACATATCGGTACACGCGACGGAGGTGGAGCTGCGGCGGAAGTTGCTGGGGAACGAGCGGGCGCCGGACGTGGTCGCCCAGCTCGAGCGGCTGCGGGACCTGGGCCTGCACGCGCACACGCAGATCGTGCTGACGCCCGGGGTGAACGACGGCGAAGCGCTGGAGCGCTCGCTGTCCGACCTGACGGCGCTGTACCCGACCGTGCAGACGGTCTCGGTGGTGCCCGTGGGTGCGAGTCCGCGGCTGGAGGACTGGTCGCGGGAGCGGGACGGGATCGAGCTTCTGCCGCCGGAGCGGGAGTTCGCGCGCGGGCTGATCGCGACGGTGCGTCGCTTCCAGCGGGCCTGCGAGGCAGCGTACGGACGGAGCGTGGTGCAGTGCGCCGACGAGTACTACCTGGCGGCAGGGCGTCGGCTGCCCGCGGCGCGGCGGTACGACGGCTTCCCGCAGTACGAGAACGGCATCGGCATGGTGCGGACGCTGATGGAGGACTGGTCGCGGCTGCGGAGGCGGCTGCGGGCGAAGCCGGCGACGGGGGTGGCGGGGAGGCGCGTCGCGATCGCCTGCGGGAGGCTGATCGGGCCGGTGCTGGCGCGCCTGACCGCAGAGTTCGCCGCCGAGACGGGCATCGAGGCCAGCGTGCACCCGGTCACGAACACGCTCTTCGGCGAACGCGTGAACGTGAGCGGCCTGCTGAGCGGGGGCGACTTCGTACGCACGCTGGCGGGAGTCGAGGCGGACCTGGTGCTGCTGCCCCGCACGAGCCTCGACTACTTCGGCGAGCGCTTCCTCGACAGCATGACGGTGGCGGAGGTCGAGGCGGGCATCGGGGCGCCGGTGGCGTTCGCGACATCGCTGAGCGAGGCGTTCGAAGCGATCCAGGCGGGTCCGCAGGCGCCGGAACCGGCCTCGGCGCCGAACGGGGTGTTCTGGAGCGACTCCTCCATCGACGTGCCGGTCGAAGCGGTGTGGGTGGAGGCCTGAGGGCGTCGCGGGGGCGGTGCTAAGCTGGAGCCATGCCACGTATCCGGGTGGAGCCGCTGGGGATCGAGGTCGAGGCGCCGTACGGCGAGACGGTGATGGATGCGGTCTGCGCGGAGGGGTACTTCTGGCCGATCGGCTGCGACAAGGTGGGGGAGTGCACGAACTGCGCGATGGAGGTCATTTCGGGGGTGGGGCGGCTGAGCCAGATGGGTCGCTACGAGCGGGCGAACCTGATCCGTCAGCGGGGGACGCGTTCGATCGAGGATCCGAGGCTGCGGCTGGCGTGCCAGGCGCACGTGGAGGGAGACGTGGTGGTGGAGAAGCGGGGCGTGCAGCCCATCTAGCGTGCAGGTTCGCCCGAACCGACCGCCGCGCCTAGACCGTGACCAGGCTGGCAGTAGCTTGCGGTTCGGGTACCGGGTCGCCACTCTCGCGGAGCAACTCAAGGTGGTAGGTCACCGCTTCCCGAATCAGCGCTTCGGTCTCCTCGCGTGTATCTCCGGCCGCAACACAGCCGGGAAGGTCGGGGACGTAAGCGGAGTAGCCATTTCCCGTCTTTTCAATGATCACCGTGTAGGTCATGGCGTTTGGCCCCTCTTCAAACCGGCCTGCCTGAGGATGCTGGCCCATGTGTCAGGCGAGAGATCCTTGCTCATTCGCCCTGCTATCGTAACCGTTCCCCGCTTGGTTGGATGGTGGAATTGTCGGTGGCTGCCGCGCGTTCTGACCAAGCGCCAGCCGTCTCGCTCCACCAGACGTATTGCCTCCCGAACCTTTGGCACAGGCACTCCTTGCATACCGTCCCGCGCGGCGCGCCAGGACGATAACGCATGGGTTCGCCCGAACCGGGCGCCCCGCCTAGACTTCGCGCAGGCACACGGGCGGGAGCCAGCATGATCTCGAGCATCCTCCTGGCGGCGGGCATGTCCACACGCATGGGCGAGCCGAAAGCGCTCCTCGACTGGGGCGGCGAACCGCTCATCCGCTACCAGATCCGGCAGCTCCAGGAAGCGGGTGTGGACGAGGTGGTGGTCGTGCTCGGGTACCGCGCCGACGAGATCCACCGCAAGCTGCACGGGCTGACCTACCGGAGCGTCCTGAACCCCGTCTACCAACTCGGACGGGCGGGTTCGCTGCGGGCGGGGGCGAAGGCGATCGACCGGGAGGCCTCGGCGGTGGTGCTGCTGAACGTTGACCAGCCGCGGCCCGCGGACCTGATCGGGGCCGTCATCGACGGACACACGGCGGCGGCGGCCGCGACCCGGCCCGTCCACGACGGCCACCACGGGCACCCGGTCGTCCTGGCGGGACGGCTGCGGGGCGAACTGATCGCGGCCACCGACGACCAGCAGGGACTGCGGGGGGTGCTCGCCGCGCATCCCGCCGACATCGTGGACGTGCCCAGCGACGAGCGCTGCCTGCTCGACCTGAACACGCCCGACGAATACGAGGCCGCGGTCGCCGCACTGGCCGGCGACTCCTAGGGCACCGTGCCTTCCCGGCGCACGTTCGAGCCCGCCTACCGGGCGGTCATCTTCGACCTGGACGAAACGCTCATCGACAGCCGGCCGGCGTGGCGCTACACGCTGGAGGAGACGCTGATGAGCGTCGCCAACCGGCGCATCGACGCAGGACCGCTGGTGGACGAGTACCACCGCCGTCCGTGGCGCGACAGCCTCGCGATCGTGCTGGACGACCCGGAGGAGCAGCGGCGGGCGCTGGAGCTGTGCGAGCGGATTGAGGGGCGGAGCGCGATGAAGCGGCTGCTCGTGTTCGAGGGGACGGGGATGGCGCTGGACGAGGTGCGGGGGGCGCACATCGAGATCGGGGCGATCTCGCGGCTGCCCCACGCGGTCGCGCTGAAGCAGACGCAGGCGACGGGGGTGGATCGCTTCCTGACGGTGCTCTCGGCGACGCCGGACGGGGAGGGCTGGGACGCGGGGGCGCGCGCCTCGGAGTGCCTCTCGTACTTCGCGCGGGAGCCGGACACGTGCGTCTTTGTGGGGGCGGAGGGACGGGACGTGGAGGCGGCGCGGGGACTGGGGCTGGTGGCGGTGCGGGCGGGGTGGTCGGCGGGGGCGGGGGAGGCGGAGGGCGAGGGGCTGGCATCGCCGGCGGCAGCAGCGGCGGCGCTCCTGTTCGGCCTCGAAGCGGCCGGGCTATCGCGAGGGCCAAACGGCGGCTAGGCTTCACTCACCTTCTCAACACAAACGGGGTTACACGTGACTACCAGGATCGGCATCAACGGCTTCGGACGGATCGGCAGGCAGGTCTTCAAGGCGATCAGCGAGCGGCACGGCGACACGCTCGAGGTGGTCGCGATCAACGACCTGGTCGATACGGAGACGAACGCGAACCTGCTGAAGTACGACAGCAACTACGGTCCCTGGGACCGCGACGTGCGGGCGACGGAGGACGGCATCGCCGTCGACGGGCGGGTCGTGACAGTCTTCAGCGAGCGCGATCCGGGGCAGATTCCCTGGGGGTCCGTGGGCGCGGAGATCGTGATCGAGTCGACGGGCTTCTTTACGGACGCGACGAAGGCGGCGGCGCACCGGCGCGACAGCGTCAAGAAGGTTGTGATCAGCGCGCCGGCGAAGAACGAGGACCTGACGGTCGTGCTCGGCGTGAACGACGAGCGCTACGACCCGGGCAAGCACCACGTCATCTCGAACGCGAGCTGCACGACGAATGGCCTGGCGCCGGTGGTGAAGGTGCTGGTCGATAACTTCGGGCTGGTGAAGGGCCAGATGACGACGGTCCACAGCTACACGAGCTCGCAGAAGATCCTCGACCAGGCCGGCGGGGGCGACCCGCGCGAGATGCGCTCGGGGCCGCTCAACATCGTGCCGACCTCGACAGGAGCGGCGCGGGCGCTGCGACTCGTGATTCCCGAGGTCGAGGGCAAGCTCGACGGGCTGGCCTACCGCGTGCCCACGCCGACCGTCTCGATTGTCGAGATCGTGGCGCTGACGGAGAAGGAGACCTCGAAGGAAGAGGTGAACGCGATCGTGGCGGAGACGGCGGGCGAGCAGATGAAGGGCATCCTCGGTATCACCAACGACCCCGTGGTCTCGATGGACCTGAAGGGGGACGAGCGATCGAGCATCGTCGACGGGCGTTCGACGAACGTCGTCGGGGGGAACCTCGTGAAGGTCGCGGCCTGGTACGACAACGAGTGGGGCTACGCCTGCCGCCTGTCGGACCTGAGCGCGATGCTCGTGGAGCGCGGCCTCTAGCGCCCGACTCGCTGGCGTACACTCGAAGCCATGTTCGAAGCGCTTACCGACAAGCTGCAGGGAGCGTTCCAGCGCTTCGGGAGCCGGGGCATCGTCACGGAGGAGGACCTCGACAAAGTCCTGCGTGACGTTCGGCTGGCGATGCTCGAAGCGGACGTGAACTTCCGCGTGGTGCGGCAGTTCACGTCGCGGGTGCGGGAGGAGGCGCTGGGGGCGGACGTGCTCCAGAGCCTCACGCCGGCGCAGCAGGTCATCGATATCGTCAACCGGGAGCTGACCGCCATCCTCGGGGGGGAGGCGGCGGACCTGGCGAGCGCCTCGCAGCCACCGGCGGTGATCCTGATGGTGGGGCTGCAGGGGTCGGGCAAGACGACGACGGCGGCGAAGCTGGCGGCGCGGCTGAAGAGCGACGGCAAGCGCCCCTACCTCATCGCCTGCGACATCTACCGGCCGGCGGCGGTCGAGCAGCTGGTGACACTGGCAAAGAGCATCGACGTGCCCTGCTACGAGGAGGGCACAACGGCGAAGCCGGCCGACATCTCCGAGCGGGGGATGGCGCAGGCGCGGCGCACGGGGGCGACGCACGTGCTGGTCGACACGGCCGGCCGCCTGCACGTCGACGAAACGATGATGGCGGAGGTGGCGGACCTGCGGCGGCAGCTCAAGCCGTCCGAGGTGCTGTTCGTGGCGGACGCGATGGCGGGGCAGGACGCGGTGACGGCGGCCAAGGAGTTCCACGAGCAGGTCGAGATCACGGGGGTGGTGCTGACGAAGCTGGACGGGGACGCGCGGGGTGGGGCGGCGCTCAGCATCCAGTCAGTGCTGGGGGTGCCGGTCAAGTTCATCGGGGTGGGGGAGGGCACGGACGCGCTCGAACCATTCCACCCGGACCGGCTGGCCGGGCGGATTCTCGGCATGGGCGACATGCTCAGCCTGATCGACAAGGCGAAGGCGACGATGGGGGAGGCGGACACGGAGCGCTTCAACGAGAAGATGCGCCAGGGCTCCTTCGACCTGCAGGACTTCGTCGACCAGCTACGGCAGGTGCGAGAGATGGGGCCGCTGGGCCAGATCGTGCAGATGCTGCCGGGGTTCAACTCGATCAAGTCGCAGCTGAACGTGGACTCGCTGGACGACTCGTACTTCGGGCACGCGGAGGCGATCGTGCTCTCGATGACGGCGTGGGAGCGGCGTCACCCGGACCGCATCGACGGGAAGCGGCGGCGGCGGATCGCGGCGGGGAGCGGGACGGTGCCCGCGGATGTGAACCGTCTGCTGAAGCAGTTCTTCGAGGCGCGCAAGCTGGCGAAGCAGATCAGCACGGGCCGGATGCCGGCCATTCCCGGTCTCGGCTAGCGGGCGCGTAGTCGGGAGCTGGGGTAGCATCGCCACCAGCGAAAACGAGAGGGATCGGCGAGTGCTGCGTATCCGGTTGCGACGTGTAGGGAAGAAGGGCCAGGCGTATTACCGCGTGGTGGTGGCGGACCAACGGTTTCCGCGAGACGGCAGATTCCTCGAGTCGCTGGGCGCCTACAACCCGCACATGGACCCGCCCACCTCTGACCTGAACCTTGAGCGCGCGCGCGAATGGATCGCCAAGGGGGCGCAGCCTTCGGAGGCGGCGGCGAAGGTTCTGCGACGGGCCGAGGCCCTCAATGGGGCACCCGCCGCGGAGGGCACTGCGGAAACGGAGGCGGCCGAGAGCACAGATGAGGCTCCGGCCGAGGCAGAGGCGCCCGCAGAGGCCGAAGCTGAAGCACCAGCCGGGGATGAGGCTGAGCCCGCCCTCGCGACCGAAGGTCCGGAGAGCTAACCATGGCTTCAATGATGGGGAACCTGATCGAGTACATCGCCAAGTCGCTGGTCGACGAGCCGGACGAGGTGCGCGTGACCGAGCACGACGACCACGGCCGCATCATCGTTCACCTGGACGTGGCCGAGGATGACATCGGCCGGGTGATCGGCCGCGACGGGCGGATCGCGACGGCGATGCGCTCGCTGATCAAGGTGGCGGCCATCCGCGAGGATGAGCGCGTCGGCCTTGAGATCGGGGACTGACCGCGAGCGCGGCGCCCCCTCCCCCTCCCAGTCCCGGCGGTCCCCCTGAGCCTCGCGAAGGCTTCGTTGCGGTTGGTCGCGTGATGCGGCCGCACGGAAACACGGGCGAGCTGCGGGTGGCGCCCTTCAACCCCGAGCTTCCCAACCTGCAGGCGGACGGCGAGGTGTACCTGCTGGGTCGAAAGCACCGCATCGAGCGAGTGCGGTGGGACCGGGGGCGGGTGCTCGTGCGGCTGGAGGGGTTGGGGACACGGGGGGAGGTCGAGGACACGCGGGGGGCGCTGCTGGAAGTGCCGGAGGACGAGCTGATGCTTGAGCTGGACGCCTATCTCGTCTCCGACATCGTGGGGCTGGAGGTTATCGGGGCGGACGGTCGCAGCCTGGGACACGTGAGCGAGGTGCTGAGCACGGGGGCGAACGACGTGTACGTCGTGGAGGGGCCATCGGGGGAGACGCTGGTACCAGCGATCGCCTCGGTTGTGGAAGCGATCGATGTCGCTGAAGGGGTGCTTCATATCACGGATGCGTTATTACTTGGTGACGAATCGTCATAAAGCCGTTGAAAGGGGTCTTTACGCCCGCTAGACTCGGAAGCGTCGTTGAGGCAAGCGGCCAGCGGGCGGGGTGTTTCCGCGGGGTTGTGCGCCGAGACCCAGTCGAGGGGGAATGGCGATGGCGAAGGCCGAGACGCTTCAAGTAGTCGGTAGTTGTATCCACCACTGGATCCTGGACCCACCAAGAGGCGAGCTCACCTTCGGACGCTGCAAGAAGTGCGGCGAAGAGCGCCAGTTCACCGGCGAGACGAGCTACCGCATCGGGCGAGGCTCTTCCCGGCGCCGCTGAGGCGACCCCCCTTTCCCTGACCCCACCAGTGACCAGCGGCTAGTGAATAGTGGCTCCCCGTGGTCCCCCAGCACCAAAAAACAAGCCACCAACAACCCGCCCCACTTTACCCCCCCCACGGCCC
>JAPOQN010000031.1 GCA_026710655.1 Chloroflexota bacterium
CCGCGCCCTCTGGATCCAGGGCGCCGGCATCGTGACCATCAACGCCGCCATCATCGCTGCAGCCGTCACCCTCGTCGACGCGTTTCGATGAGCGGGGTGATCGGTGGTCGGTCCGCCCCGTCCTCCAAGAGCCAACAGCCAACAGCCGCGAGCGCAGCTCGCCCGCCCCGTTAACCTTTCTCCGTGATTGGCGTTATACCCCCTGATTACCAGTTCGCGAGTGGGCCTCCGTGGGCCCTTCGCGTGGGCGGAACAGGTTGACCGTCGAGCAAGCGAAACGTAGGCTCGCCCCAACTCTGTCCGCATTCTGTTACACGGAGAAAGGAGGCCGCTTTCCCCCGCTGAGCGAGGCGCGCGCGCCGGTCGAGAGACCCGCGCGAGAGGCGTGAGACGCGAGGGTTTCAGCTGATACACCACGCACAGGGGAACGGCCCGGACCCGCCTGGAGCCTAGCGCCAGGCACTGGCGGCAGAACGAGCGGGCGGCCCCACAGAGGAAGCGGAGCATCCCTCCGCAACCGCCCGCACGATCCGGGCGAGTCCGGAACACGACCGGCCCCACGGGGCCACAGGACAGAACCAACTCAAACACCCAGCAAAGGGGTACTTGAATTGAAGAGCAACCTTATTAGCGCCATCGCCGGTTGGAAGTCCGCCGCGCTCCTGGCGCTTGTAGCAATGGTGGCGGCCGTCGCCTTCAGCGGCGTCCTCACCAGCACGGAGTCTGCCGACGCGCAGGCTGCGGACTACAACAGCAACCCGGGCAAAACTGTGGCCGTGCAGTTTGACGACATCACAAGCCCGAGTGCAGGGGACGACTACCGGATCTCCGCGGATAGCGAGGGTTCGGCAACGTTCGTGGCGAACGGTGGCACGTCAATCCTCTGCACCAACAGGAACCTTGACGGCAACGACGACGGCAATGCCGACGGGGTGGATGATCCCACCACAACGGGCACTGACGAAGCAACGACCGATCCGGTTGCAGATCCTGACGACCGCAACGTCCGCTCAGTCTGCGACACCGCGAATGGCTTGGCGGTGGGCGACGACGGCAACGACCTTGGTAACGCCGATGCCAACAGGGTCACCCTGCTCGTCAGGATTGACGACGACTCCCCGAGGGGTCGAATTTTCGTCGAGCGGCGTAACCGCACCGGTGGCGAATTCGTGTTCGTCGAAGGCAAGGTCATCCAAGTCAATCCGCTGAACCCGGCGGCTGCCCTTCGTGGCGGCCCACCGAGTGCCGCGGCGATCGACAAGGACGGCAGCGCTCCGAGCAACATTACGGTGACGCTCACGAACGCCATCGGCCTTGGTATCGGTAGCGAGGCCGTGTTGGTCACCACCTCGCGAGGCGTCCTGACGTCGGGCGAGGACTGCGCGAACGAAAGCGCTTGTACCCTCCTGACCGCCGCCGGCACCGGTAGCATCACCGTTGCTCTGACGGGTAACGGCGCGACCGGCACCGCCGAGGTGGTCTTCCGGCACCTCGCTTCGGGTCTCAACCATACGGCTGAAGTAGTCGTCCACGGCGATCCCGCGAGCATCAGTGCTGCAGCGGATCAGGGGACGATTGCGATCGGTGGGTCGACCTTCATCGTCGTGACCATCGTCGATGCCGAGGGCAACCCGACAGTCGGCAAGCATGCGGGCGTGAACAGCGGGCAGCCGCTGGTCCCAGGCATCCTGGGTCCAGAGGTTCCGGCGGGCGACCGCGCGAATCCGGTGACGTCCAACCTCAACGTCGACCGCAATTATCCTGGCGTAGCCAACGACATCCCGGCCTGTGGCAACCAGCTAGCGGTTGTGGATGATGCGGCGACCACGGATGTCGATGAGAGTACTTTGAACCTGCAGGCTGCGGACGGTACGGATGTGGGCTCCGGCACGAATACTGCCGGGCAGTGCGTCATCCAGGTCACCGCCCCCGACGAGCCTGGCGCGGCCAACGATGCGACCCGCGGGACGCACACGGTCGCAATCTCGTCGCTTGTGGCTCTCGGTGGAGACCTTACTCCGAGGATCGACACGGTCACCGTGGAAATCCAGGTGGGTGGATCCCCGGCCAGCATCGAGTCGGATTCCCCCGGCCGGGTTGACTCGCTCAGCTCGACCAGCATCACCGTTACCGTCCTCGACGACGAGGGCGTGCGCGTCGGCGCAGTGCCCATCACCGTCATCAAGGTCGAAGGCTCCGGCCAGGTCGATGACGTGGCCACTGGCATGACGTCGGACGGCCGTGCGTCGTTCACGTACCTCGCTCCGCTCACGCCGGGTGAGGCCGTGTTCCTGATTCGCGCCGGCGATGCTGCCAAGGGTCAGCAGATCCAGGACACCATCACCCTCGCCATCGGCCCCGAGCCTGAGGTAGCCCCTGAGGCTCCGCCGGCCACGTGGAACAACGAGCTCGTCTCGGGTCAGAACTACGTCGTCTGGAACGGCGCCGACGGTGCTGATCCTTCCGAGGGCGCTGCTGAAGGCGTGTCGGCCATCTGGTCGTACAACTCTGGCAGTGGCTCCTGGGATGGCTACTTCCCGGATGCTGCTGATGTGCCGGGTGGCAACACCCTCACGTCCCTCAGCAACAACCAGTCCTACGTAGTCATCGTCGACTAACCTGTCCGTCAACCAACCCCGTCCCCCGTCCCCGCCTCGCGGGGGCGGGGGCCCGGGGAAGGTCCCGGGCTTTAGCCATAACGGACAGATAGCAAGGAGCAAAACCGAATGACCAAGACTCTCAAGTGGCTCGGAGGGGGTATCGCGGCAGCCATGCTGCTGGGCCTCGCCGGCCTCTTCAGTGGAGAGGTGGCGGAGGCGCAGCCGTCTGGCCCGCCTCACCGCTTCGCCGGCTCCGTCAGCCTCGACGGTGAGCCCGCTGCCGCTGGCACGTCGGTCACCGCCGTCGTGAACGGCGCCGAGTGTGGCTCCGCGACGGTCCTCACCAGCGCTGCTGGCTCGACCTACGTGCTCGACGTTCCCGACTCTTGCGCCGACGCCGGCGACGCCGTCTCCTTCCAGGTGGGCGGCTACGACGCGGCCGAGCACGGGGAGTGGAGCAGCGGTGGCCGCAGCGACCTCGACCTGACCGCCTCCGCCATGATGCCGGAAGACCCGATGGGTGAAGAAGGCATGGGCGAAGAAGGTATGGGCGAAGAGGGCATGGACGAGTGCCCCGACGACATGGACGACGGCATGAACGGTGACGACCCTGCGGAGCCCGCAGAGCCGGCCGAGCCCGCCGAACCGTCTGAGCCTGCAGAACCCATGGACGAAACCGCCGATGACTGCCCCGAAGAGGAAGGCATGGGCGAAGAAGAAGGCATGGGTGAAGAAGAAGGCATGGGCGAAGAGGAAGGCATGGGCGAAGAGGAGATGGCTCCTGAAGTCTCCGACGCCGGTACCGGCCTCGCGACCACCAGCACCAGCACCTCGCTGGCTGCCCTCCTCGGCGTGACTGCCCTGGCCCTCGTGCTGGGCGGCTACACCGTCGCTCGCCGCCGCCGCTAGTTCGCTAGCGTCGCCAACGGCAACCAACCCGAAAGGGGCCCTCCGGGGCCCCTTTCTTGCGTCCCGGCGGGGTAGTGGCTAGTGACTGGTGACTAGTCCCCCCTGCCCCGCCCCGGCGAGCGCAGCGAGCCACTACACTAGCCACTAACCACCAGCCACTAGTCACTATGAAAAACTGGATCATCGCCGCCCTCGTCGCCGCGCTCGCGCTGTCGCTCGTCGCCGGCGTCGTTGTCGCGCAGACGCGGCAGGCGCAGCCCACGGCCACGGTCCAGCTGCGCATCTGGGAAAGCGCCGAGGACCCCTCCCGCAACTGGATCAGCATCCGCACCGACGGCGCCCCCTGGGACCCCACCACCCCACCCCTCCTCCTCGATGACGGCCACAGCCCCGACGGCCGCCACCGCTACGCCCACCTCACCATCGAGAGCGCCGTCCCCGACCCCGTCCCCACCGGCCTGCGCATCACCGAGACGAGCTGCTATCGCGGGCAGTTCAACGCCTTCCTCACGCTCCACGGCGTCCTCGAGAACGTCACCGACGCCACCATCAGCGACATCACCATCACCGGCGCCCTGCGCGACCGCACGGGCGTGGAGGCGGCGCAGGGGTCGGCTATCCTCCTGCACGGCATCTCGCCGTGGGGCAAGCGCGCCTTCGCGATTCACTTCTACAGCGCCGCCGCCACCCGCGGCACGTGCCACCTCCTCGGCATCGAGTATCGGGCCAGCGCCCGCTTCGATGCCCCCGTGGAGGCCCCGCGATGATGAAGAACGCCGTCATCGCGCTGCTCGTGGCCGCCCTGGCGCTCTCCATCGCCGGCGTCGTCGCCCAGACGCAGCGCACCGCCACGGTCGAGGTGCGCGTCTGGGAGGACGTCGACGATCCGACCCAACACCTCGTCTCCCACCGCCCCCAGGGCGGCGAGTGGAGCGTCGCCCAACCCCTCCCGGAGCTCTACGACGGCTTCGTCCAGGCCGGCCGCTACCGCTACCGGGACGCCTTCGTGAACGCCACAGTTCCCCAGCCCCTCCCCCCTACCATCGAGTTCTTCGACGTCACCTGCGAGGACCACGTCCACCCCAACGGGAAACACCTCATCCTGCGTGGCTCCTTCCGCAACGGCACGAACGCGACCCTCTCCGAGGTCGTCATCACCGCCGCCCTCGTGAACGAGGACGGCATCGAGGTCCTGCAACTCACGGACGAGATCGCGGGCCAGATCGCGCCCGGGGGCGAGCGCTCGTTCACCATCAATTTCATCAGGGCTCCCAACGTGGAGGGAACCTGCCCCATCGTCGCGGTCGACTACAGCGCCGCCGTCCGCTACGAAGTCCCCATCCCCTAGGGCAGGCGGCTCCTACAGCGACTCCACCAGCGCCAGGATGACGCCCATGCCACCCAGGATGATGCCCCCCTGGATGGCGAGCGCGCGGTACATCTCTGCCCGAAGCGCCTCGAAGCGCTCGTCCACGTGATGCCGCTCGCCGGTGAATCGGGCATCGAGATACTCGCGGTCCGCCGCACGCTGGGCGTCAAGCCGCTCGCGGTCCGCCGTCCGCATCGTGTCGTAGTGCTCGCGGTCTGCCGCATGCATCGCGTCATAGTGCTCGCGGTCCGCCGCACGCATCGCGTCATAGTGCGCGCGTTCCGCTGCACGCTGGGCGTCGAAGTAGGCTCGGGTTAACAGTTCGCCCGTGGCCTCGGACACCACCTCCACGATCCCCTCCGCGAGCGCCTCATCGGCCCCACTCTCGCGTAGCTTCCGCACGGCGCCCAGCGCGTCCAGCGTCACAGGTTCTGCCTCCGCCGCCAGCGTACTACTTTTGTGAAAGACAAAGCAACCGACCTGCAACGGTAGCACATCGCTAACCCCGCGCGGGGCGCGGGCTTACTGCCCGCACACAGCGCCCCGGTACACTCTTCGGGTGGACCTCATCCTTGCCAACCGCGCGCTCCTCGACCACCACGCCCCGCCCGGGGTCGCTGGCGGCGCCGCGACGGCAGCCGGCGGCCTCGTCGAGGCCGTACGGCCCGTGCTCGTCCCCTGGGACGGCGCCGGCGGAACCACCTGGATCGGGGCCGGCCGCGGTCCCCACGACCGCGCCTGGACCGACGGCGACGGCTTCGAGTTGCTCGAGACGCCCGCCGGCCCCATCCGCCACCAGCGCCTCTACCCCAGCGAGTCCGACTGGCGGGGCCACTACGCCGAGGTCGCCAACGGCTTCTTCTGGCCCCTCCTCCACCTCGTCCGCGTCGACCTCCCCGAGGCCCTCCCCTACTACCCCACCCCCGCGCCCCCCTCCGACGACGCCTGGGCCGCCTACGAGCGCGTCAACCGCGCCTTCGCCGAGGCCGCGCTGGCGGCGGGCGGGGGCGTCTGCTGGGTACACGACTACCAGCTCGCGCTCGTGCCGGCCATGCTCCGCGAAGGCGGCTTCGGCGGGCGCACCGGCTTCTTCCTCCACACCCCCTTCCCCTCCCTCGCCGTCGCCGAACCCTCCCTGCCGCCGCCCGCCCGCGCCCGCTTCGCCGCGTGGCTCGCCGGCATCCTCGGCGCTGACCTCGCCGGCGTCCAGACGGAGGCCGACGCCGAGCGTCTGCGCGAGGCGGCCCAGCGCCTCTGCGGCGCTCGCCTCGAGGGCCCCGACCTGCGCGTGAACGACCACCTCGTGCGCATCGCCGCCTTCCCCGCCGGCATCGACACGGATCAGCTCGCCCGCCAGGCGCCCGAGGGGGCGCTCCCCGCAGCCGTCCCCCGCGATCCCGCCCTGCCCTTGGTCGTCGGCCTCGAACGCGCCGACTACACGAAGGGCGTTCCCGAGCGTCTGGCCGCGGTCAGCGCGGCGATCAAGGGCGGCGCCCGCTTCGCCTACGCGGGCTTCTCCGCCCCCACCCGCGCCGGCGTCCCCGCCTACGACGCCCTCCAGGCCGAATGCGAGCGGCTGGCGGCGGAGGCCGCCGGCCTCGCCGCCGAGCGCGGCCTGCCCTTCGTCCAGGGCCGCGAGGCACTCGCCTGGAGCGAGGTGCTCGCCCTCCTGCGCGAGGCCGACGTCGTCTTCACCGCCTCCCTCGCCGACGGCATGAACCTTGTGCCATTGCAGGCCGCCGTCGCGCAGTCGTCGCGCCCCGCTGCCGAGCGCGGCGTCGTGCTGGCGGGCCGCGATGCAGGGGTATCGTCCGCCTACGCTGGCTTCGAGGAAGACGGCCTCGTGCCCTTCGACCCGCTCAAGCCCGAGGGCGCCACGCGCGTCCTCCTTGATGCCCTCAAGGGCCGCCCGGGGCGCATCAGCGACCGGCTCGTGGCGGCCGTTCGCGAACACGACGCCCATGCCTGGGGCCGCAACTTCCTCGGCGCCCTCGACGGAGCATGACGCTGGACGAGGCCCTCGCGCGCCGTCTCCGCGAGCTTGCGCGCGGACCCTCCCCGCTGCTGGTCGCCAGCGACCTCGACGGCACCCTGGCCCCAATCGTGCCCCGGCCCGAGGACGCGCGCGTCCCGCCCGCCACCCTTGCCGCCCTCGAACGGCTCTCGCAGGTTGCGCATGTCGCCGTCGTTACCGGTCGCGACCTCGCGACGGCGCGAGCCCTGGTCCCCGTGGCCGGCGTCGAGTTCGTCGCCAGCCACGGCCACGAAGCGTCGTTCGACACAGCGACGCTCCCGACCTCCGGCGCTTCTCTGGCCGAACAGCTCGAAGAGTTGGCGCGGTCCCTGGAGACGCGCTTCGAAGGCAGGACCCTGCGGGTCGAGCGGAAGGCGCGTTCTGTCGCCTTCCACTACCGCGCCGACCCCGCCCTCGCCCGGCCCCTCCGCGAGGCGCTCGCCGAGCTACCGGAGGGTTTCCGTCTGCAGCCCGGGCGCCTCGTCCTCGAGGTCCTGCCCGCGGGCGCGGGCAAGGACGCCGCCCTCGCCGCCCTCGTCGACCGCTTCCGCCCCGGCTCCCTGCTCGTCCTCGGCGACGACCTGACGGACGTCGCCATGCTCGAGGCGGCGCGCGACCTCGCTGGCGAGGGCCTGCACGTCCTCGCACTGGCCATCGAAGGCGGCGTCGAGACGCCGCCGGAGGTGGTCGCCGCCGGCGATGCCGTGATCGGGCAGGAGCAGGTCGAAGGGGTGATCGCGCTGCTCACCGGGACGCTCGGCTCCCCACATCCGTCCTGACGGCACGGGTATACTCGACCCGATGGAGATTCCGCCCGACCCCGCCGTCGGCCCCGACCGGTCGCAGGACACCTTCGACTTCTCGCAGGGTGCCCTCGGCATGCCCCCCGATCTGGCGCGCCAGCTCCGGGAGGCCACAGAGGGCCTGACCGGTATGGCCTCTGAGCAGCGCCGCCACCTCGTGATCGCCATGGGCGCCGTGGGCGCGACCGTGATCGCCCCCATCCTCGCCGGCCGCCGCCGTCGCAAGCGCCGTCGCCGCCGCCGGTCCGCCTAGCGGCCTGAGACCGCGTGAGCGCTGAAGCCCTCGACTCCCTGAACCGCGAGATTGCGGACTGCCGCGCCTGCCCCCGGCTGGTCGAGTGGCGCGAGCAGGTCGCTCGCGAGAAGCGCGCCGCCTACCGCGATTGGACTTACTGGGGCCGTCCCGTGCCCGGCTTCGGCGACCCCGCCGCCGGGATATACGTCGTCGGCCTCGCACCCGCCGCCCACGGGGGGAACCGCACGGGCCGCGTTTTCACCGGCGACCGCTCCGGCGACTGGGTCTACGGGGCGCTCCACCGCGCGGGCTTCGCAAACCAGGGCACGAGTACCGATATCGACGACGGCCTGCTGCTGGACGGCGCCTACATCGGCGCGATCGTGCGCTGCGCGCCCCCCGACAACCGCCCCTCCCGCGAGGAGCGCGCCGCCTGCATGCCCTACGCCCGCCGCGAGCTCGAACTGCTCGGCGGCGCGCGGGTTGTCGTGGCGCTCGGCGCCTACGCCCACGATGCGGTCTGCGACCTGGTGGGCCTGCGACCCCGGGCGAAATTCGGGCACCTCGCCGAGGCCGCCCTGCCCGATGGGCGCACGCTGCTCGACTCCTTCCACCCCAGCCAGCGCAACACCTTCACGGGGAAGCTGACGCAGGAGATGTTCGACGCCGTCTTCGCCCGCGCCCGCGAGATCGTGGCTGGCGGCGGCTAGGCGCGCGCCAGGGCGACCGCCACCACCGCTGCCGTCTCCGTGCGCAGCGTGTGCGGGCCGAGGGAAGCGATCCTCGCCCCAGCTTCGGTAGCCCGCGCCACCTCCGCGTCCGTGAATCCGCCCTCCGGCCCGATGGCCACCGCGAGCGACCCGCGCTCCGGCAGCTTCGGGGTGACATCCCCCCAGGGGGCGCCGTCCCGGTTCGCCAGCACCAGCGCCCCCTCCAACCCCTCCACTGCCTGCTCGAACGTCACGACCGGCGCGACCACGGGCAGGGTAGAGGCGCCCGCATTGTTCCGCGGCCTCGATCGCGATGCGTTCCCAGCGCTCGAGCCGCCCTTCCGAGAGCTCCTGGCCCCGCGTGGAGTGCTCCGTCGTGATGGGCCGGAAGACATCGAGGCCCGCCTCGACGCACTTCTCGATCGCCCACTCCATGCGGTTCGCGCGCACGTTCGCGCACCACACCTCGACCCTGCGCGCGGGTGGCGGCTCCTGCCTCGCGATGTCCAGGACCGTCGCCGTCACGCCATCGCGCGACGCGTCCTCGATGCGGGCGTGGTACTCGGTGCCGTCGCCGGCGAACACGAGGAACGCGTCCCCCTGCCGCAGCCGCCGGGCCGCGAGGTGGCGCGCCTGTGCGTCCGGTAGCGCCAGCGCTCCCGGCTGGACGCCCTCGGGCACGCAGATGCGGGGCAGGCCTTCCATCGCTCAGTTTGCCGCCAGCTCCAGGAGCGCCCACTCGCGCTCCTCGCGTTCGGCCGTCAGGCGCAGACCATGCTCGCCGAAGGCGGCGACAACATCGTCGCGGTCGCTCGTCAGGAAGCCGCTCGCGATCACTCGTCCCGAGGGCTTCAGTGCCCCCGCTATCCCGGCTGCCAGCTCGATGTCGGCCCGCGCGCTCACGTTCGCAACCGCGAGGTCCGCGGGCGGAACGCCGTCGCCGGGGAAGCCGCCGTGCATCGCGACACACGCGGATGCGCCGTTCGCCTCACAGTTGGCCCGCGCCACGTCCGCCGCGATCGGGTCGATCTCGAACGCGTCGACCCGCGCCGCGCCCAGCTTCACCGCCGCGATGGAGAGGATGCCCGACCCCGCCCCGACGTCGAGCACGTGCATGCCCGGCTGCACCGTCGCATCGAGCGCCGCGAGGCAGAGCCGCGTCGTTTCATGGTGGCCGGTGCCGAACGCCTGGCCCGGGTCGAGCCGCACGACAAGCTGGTCCGGGCCGGCCTCGTACTCCACCCACGAGGGCACGATGGCGATCCGCCCCGCCTCCACCGGCCCGAAGAACTCGCGCCAGCTCACTGCCCAGTCCTGTTCGTACAGGGGCCGTGCCGTCAGCTCGACCGCGGGGAAGTCCGCCAGATCCTCGCGCAGCTGCTGCGTCAGCACCGCCCCCAGCTCGCTCGCGGGCAGGTAGACCCGCAGCGCGACTGGTTCGCCCGCCCGCACGGCGTACCCCTCCTCCGGTCCCAGCAGGTCGACCGGTTCCTCCACCGCTAGCCCCCCCGGAGCCGCCTCGCGCATGACGGCCGAGACCGCCTCCACGAGCGCTGGCGGCGTTTCCGCCGTGATCTCGTACCAGAGCCCGGTCATGGGAGCGCCCTCGTGGCGCTAGCCGGCCACGGCGTCGCGCAGCCGCTCCAGGAAGCTCTTGTGCTGGCTCGGCAGCGAGGGCGTGCCCAGCGTCTCGGCAAGCTGCTCGAGCAGCGCCTCCTGCTCTTCCGTCAGCGCCTCCGGCACCACCACCGTCGTCCGCACGATCATGTCCCCGCGACGCGTGCTGTTGAGTCGCGGCACCCCCTGCCCCCGCACGACGAACTCGTCGCCGCTCTGCGTCCCCGCGGGCACGTCGAAGTCCATGTCCCCTTCGAGGGTGGGAATCTGGAGGTTCGTTCCCAGCGCCGCCTGTGCGACGTTCAGGGGCAGGTCGTAGAGGATGTGGTCGTCGACGCGTTCGAACAGCTCGTGGGGCTGCACGTCCAGGAGCACGTAGAGGTTGCCCGGCTGGCCGCCGCGGTCCCCGACCTCGCCCTCGCCCGTCAGCCGGATCTGCTGGCCGTCGTCCACGCCCGCGGGAATCTTCACGCTGATCTGGCGCGCCTTCCGGACACCGCCCCGTCCCCGGCAGTTGGCGCACGGGCTCGTGATAACGCGACCCTCGCCCCGGCAGCGCCCGCACGTGGACACGTTCACGAACTGGCCGAACACGCTCTGCTGGGCGCGACGGATCTCGCCCGCGCCGTTGCACTCGGAACACACCTCGGGCTCGCTCCCCGGCGCCGCCCCCGAGCCGTTGCACCCATCGCAGTGCTCCTGGCGCGTGTAGTCGAGCTCCTTCTCCGTGCCGAACGCCGCCTCCTCGAAGGTCAGCGTGATACGTGCGCGCAGGTCCGCGCCCCGCGCCGGACCCCGCCGCCGTCCGCCCCGTCCCGCCCCGCTGAAGAACGCGTCGAAGATGTCGCCGAACCCCTCGAACGATGAGAACCCGTCGAACCCCGCCGGTCCGCCCGCCCCGTCGACGCCGGCGTGGCCGAAGCGGTCGTAGGCGCTGCGCTTGTCCGTGTCCGAGAGCACCTCGTAGGCGCGGTTGATCTCCTTGAACCGGTCCGCCGCGTCCTCGCCAGAATTGCGGTCCGGGTGGTACTCCATGGCCAGCTTCCGGTACGACCGCTTGATCTCGTCCGCGGACGCATTCCGGGCGACGCCGAGCACTTCGTAGAAGTCGCGCTGAGCGGGAGGCATAGTGAAGGGAGTGTAGCACCGGGTCCCTGTAGGAGAGCGCCGACCGGACGGCTGGGTGGGGGTCGGGGGCGCGCGGTGCCCCTGCGCGGCCCTTGATCGCCATTCGCAAAGAAACTAACAAACAGAGGTTGTTCTCAATCAGCGTGTGGTACGATGCCTGGCGGAGGCGAAATTCGTGGCGTTCGATACGCTCAGGGCGGCCCAGAGACTTCGCGAGGGCGGGGCGGAAGAGCCTCTCGCGGAAGCCGGCGTCGAGGTCGTCGTCGATGCGAGCGAACACGTGACGAACGAGCGCTTCGACCAACGTATGACGTCCTTCGAGCACCGGATAGACGCGCGCTTCGAGGCGTTCCGGGCCGAGATGTACCGCATGTTCGCGATTCAGAGCGGCGTCATCCTCGGCGGTGTCGGAGTTATCGTGGCGCTGGTGGAAACCCTCAACTAGTGGCTGGCAGGCCGGCCGCCGACTGGCTCGAACTCCACATCCGTGCCCTCTTCATCCACGACGACCGAGGCCGCATCGTGACTCGCTCCGGCGAGTCTTGACGGCCTGGGGGTCGCATGTGATAACCGAACACCCTTGAACGGCGACGAGTTCATCCGGAGGGCTAGGCGCTACGCGAGAAGAAGGGGCCTGGAGTTCGAAGTGGACTATCGACAGGGGAAAGGGAGTCACGCCACGCTGTATCTGGGCGAGCGGCGGACCACGGTCAAGCAGTCGGAGATCGGTCGGGGGCTGCTAGCATCAATGCTGCGAGACCTCAGAATTGATCGAGAGGACTGGTAGTCGTGCGATACGCCTACCCCTGTGAACTGCATCCCGAAGACCCGAGCGGGTTCTACGTGACGTTCCCCGATGTTCCCGGTGCTCTAACCGGTGGCGAGGACGAGGCGGAAGCCCTGCACCTGGCGGAGGATGCCCTTGTAGCAATCCTCGCGGCGCATGTGCGGGGCAGCGAGCCACTCCCCAACCCCAGCCCCGCCGCTCCCGGCCAGCACCTTGTTCCCGTCTCGCCGCTCATTGCGGCCAAGCTCGCCCTCTACACCGCCATGCGGGAGCAGGGTGTCACCGATGCGGAGCTCGCTCGGCGTTTGGGGGCCAGCGTCGACACCGTCCGCAAGCTCGTCGACCCCGACTACGGCTCGCACCTGACCCCCGTTATGAACGCTCTCCACGCCGTCGGTCGCGCCCTGGTTGTCGAGGACGCGGCGCCCGCCTGAGGCGCGTCGCGACCCTCGCAACTCCTGCTCGTGGGCATCACCGACACGCCAGAAACGGAACGTGACTGGCTCGAACTCCACATCCGTGCCCTCTTCGTCCACGACGACCGAAGCCGCATCGCGACTCTCAACGCCCTCGATGGTGGGCGTGCCCCCCGCTTCTTCCTCGGGCGCACGCCCGACGGGAACCGCTGGCGCAACCGCGACGACGTGCCCGACGCGGTTGCGGTCCAGCTCGAAGCGCTCTGCGAGGACGAACCGGCGCCTGCGGACCCCCGCGAGCCGCCCCTCCACGACGCGGACTACCGCCAGGTCCTCGCCACCCACGCGCCCATCCCGGAGGTCTGGGCCGGACCCGCCTACCGCTTCCCCGTGGACCTCCCGCCTCCCATCGATGGTGTCGTCCGCCTGACCGCCTCGACCGCCGCTCTCCTGCGCGACGGCGACCTCGAACCCTGGCTCGAGGACATCGGCCAGAGCGAACCGTTGATGGCGCTCGTGCAGGACGGCCGCGCCGTGTCGATCTGCGGCAGCGTGCGCATCACCCCCGAGGCGCATGAGGCGGGAGTCGAGACGAGCGCCGCGGCCCGCGGACACGGCTTCGCCGTGGCCGTTGTGAAGGCCTGGGCGAGCGCCGTCCGCGAACTCGGCGCCGAGCCCCTCTACAGCACTTCCTGGGAGAACACCGCCTCCCAGGCCGTCGCCCGCAAGCTCCGCCTCATCCCCTACGCCGCCGATTACTGGCTGACCTGAGTCGCCGTCCCCACTCAGGAGGGCGGCAGCCCGCCGCTCCCCTCAGCGAGCGCAGCGAGCGCTCTCCTCGCCCCTCAGCCGCCCGCCAGGGCGGCGCTCTCCTAAGATAGACCCGTGCCGCGCATTCCCGACGCCCATGCCGAAACCTACGGCCGCTTCGCGCGAGGGCCCGCGCTCGTACGCGAGGCGCTCGCCGGGACCGACCCCGCCACCCTCAACCGCCGCCCGCCCGGCGAGGACTGGTCCATGCGCGATGTCGTCATCCACCTCGCCGATGCCGAGTTGGTCCAGGCCGTGCGCATTCGCCTCCTCCTGGCCGGCGACGAGCCCGTCCTCCCCATCTACGACCAGGACGTCTGGAAGCGGAAGCTCCTCTACGTCTTCCGCGACCCCGAGGCGGCCATGAGCGCCTTCCAGCAAGTCCGCTACGGCGCTGCCGAGCTTCTGCGCGAGTGCGCTCCCGACGCCTGGGAGCGCGCCGGGACCCATCCCCAGATCGGGATGGTCACCGTCGCCGATATCGTCGGGTTTGGCGCGGACCACGTCGACGAGCACGTCGCGCAGCTTCGCGTGATGCGCGGCGAATCAGCGTGAGGCGCGCTGTGTGCGTGGTGACGAAACGCGAGTCTTTAGGAACACATGGGTGGTCGTTCCTACAATTGTCCCGTAAACTAGTGGCATGGCGACACTGGACACGCACCAATCAGTCACCCAGCTCCAGGATGCGGGCTCGTCCGAGCCGCTCGCTGTCGCTGTAGTCGATGTGGTGGAGGACGCCGCCGGACGCCTGGTTGGCAGGGACTATCTGCGGGCGGAGCTCCACAAGGCCCTCGCCATCCAGTCAGGCATCATGCTGGGTCTGATGGTGGCGATCGCCGGGGTGGCCATCACCATCGCAGAGCTGATCTGAGCCTCGGCCGCTACAGCCTGCGGGCCATTCGTACGAATACCGGCTAGGCCCAGACTTCGTCGAGCATCGCGTCCTCGATGTCGAACACCGAAGGGCCATCGGGGAGGGGCAAGGGTTCGTCCAGGAGCCACTGCGGCAAACGGTCGTCCTCGCGGTCGAAGCCGGCGCGGCGGTTGAACTCGCGCTCCGTCTCGATCGCCTCGCGGGAGAGCTCCAGCAGCTGCTCGTCGTTCATTTCCGTGGCGAAACGCTCGCTGATGAACGAGGCCATGTCGCCCGGTAGCGCGTTCGTGAACTGGCACACCCCGACCGAATCGACGGCCATCATCACGAGCTGCTCGTGGCGGCTCTGCTTCACGAGCGTATCGGGCGTCGCGCCCCGCGCCGTCACCATGCCGGCCGTGTGGTCGGCCCCCTGCGGACTGGTGCTGTAGGTGATGCCCATGCCCTTCAGCGTGCGCGGCTCCCAGGCGGGAAGCCCCTGGCCCTTCACGACCGGCACCCGGTCGACGCCGTAGGTGGCGGCCACGTGCGCCGTGCCGCCCCCGACGATGCGTCCCAGCGGGGTGCCCTCGCGGATGTCTTCGTCCAGGAGCCGTTTCGTCCCCTCCCAGTCGCCCCACGCCAGCACGCCCGCCTCCATCGCCACCCCGATCGCGTTCCCCACCTCGATCGTGTCCAGCCCGATGTCGTCGCAGAGCCGGTCCAGCTCGGCCACCGCGTCTGCCGGGCCGATCTCCAGGTTCGAGCCGAGCAGCGCGATCGTCTCGAACTCGAGCGCCGTGGTCACGTGCTCGCCGTTCGCGTCGTTGTAGAGGATCGCGCACTTGATGATGCAGCCCGCCATGCAGGGCAGCATCTTGCCGCCGCGCTCCTTGCCCAGCTCCTCGATCACCTGCCCGCTGATTGAGTCCGCGTCTTCCCAGCTCCCCTCGCGATGGTTCCGCGTGGGCATCGAGAGGACGTTCTCCCGGTTCACGAACTTGATGACGCCGGCGGTGCCGTAGCGGCTCGTGTTGTGGACGCGCGGATCCTCCAGCACCATCTTGCTGAACTTCACCACCTCGCCCTTGAACTCCTTGGCGTTCTCGCCGGGAACGGTGCGAGCGCCCTCGGCGTCGTCCACGACGATCGCCTTCAGGCCCTTGGCGCCCATCACGGCCCCCGGCCCGCCCCGCGCCGCGTGGCGCGTCGGGCGACCCTCCGGGTCCGTCACCGCCACCGAGGCGGAGGCCATGCGGTGCTCGCCCGCCGGCCCGATCGTGGCGGCGGCGCGTGTCCGCAGCGCCTCCCCCACGAGCTCGCGGTGGAGGTCGTAGTTGCTGCGTCCGGCGAGGTCGTCCGCCCCCGAAAGGCGAGCCCCCTGTCCGTCGATGTCGAGGCGCTTCCAGCCGTCCGGCGAGGCGCCGGAAACGACGATCGCCTTGATGCCCAGCCGCGCCAGCCGGTGTCCCAGCTGCCCACCGACGTTCGCTTCCTTCGTCCCGCCCGTGAGCGGGCTCTTGAAGCCGAAGCTCGTGCGACCGCTCGTGGTCACGGCCGTGCCCGCCAGCAGCCCCGGCGCGATGAACAGCTTCGCCGCCTCGCTCAGGGGGTGGATGCGTGCGTCCGTCTCCTCCAGCAGCATCCGCGAGGTGAGGGCCCGACCGCCGAGCAGCGCGAACTCGTCGGGCGCGCGCTCGTCGGTCACGCTGCCCATGGTCATGTCCACGCGGATGATGCGGTCGATGGCCATGCGCTGTCCTGCTCCCGGTGAGTCGTTAAGGTCGGCGGAATCGTTATCGTACAGTAGCGTCGGCTGCGAGCCATGCAAACGCCACGCGTGGGTTTTCCGAACCCGTCCCCCTCAACGTGTTACACAAAGCGCGTTTTTCGAACATATCGCCGGGGACGTGTTACAGAAATCGCCTCCTCGCAAACACGTTCCCCCGTCTTGACGTGTTCGCCTTCCGAACACGTGCCCTCGACGTGTTATAAAAATCGGATTTTGCTAACATATCCCGGTGACCACTCTGCAGCCGACGTATGCACTGCCGCCCTTGCCTCCACCTGCCGAATTCGAAACGGTTGCCATTCTTCATGCCCTTGCCGATGCCCATCGTCATCTTGCGGAGATGAAAGGCCGAGCTGTTGCTGTCCCCAATCCGGGCGTGCTGATCGACACCCTCTCGCTACAGGAGGCGCGGGCGAGCTCCGAGATTGAGAACATCGTCACCACGCAGGACGAGTTGTTTCAGGCCACGCTTTTCTCGCAATCTCGTCAGGACACGGTGGCGAAAGAGGTTGCCCGCTATGGCGAAGCACTGCGGCAGGGCTTCGACGAAATGCAGCGGCGAGAGCTTCTTCTCACCAACAACCTCCTCGTGGAGGTCTACCGCACGCTTCTTCTCCGTTCTGACGGCTTCCGTGTCATCGCTGGAACTGCTCTCTTCAACGAAGCGAGCGGGACCGTTGTCTATGTGCCTCCCCAGGAGGCTGGCGAGATCGTGCGTCACATGACTGCGCTTGAGCGCTTCATCAACGACGATGCCGCGTGCGACCTCGACCCACTCATCAAGATGGCCGTCATCCATCACCAGTTCGAGAGCATTCACCCCTTCTCCGATGGCAATGGCAGGGTAGGCCGCATCCTGAACGTGCTCTACCTCGTGCGGAGTGGCCTGCTCGACACTCCTATCTTGTACCTCAGCCGCGCGATCAACCGTTCCAAGAACGAGTACTACCGGCTCCTGCAGGCCGTTCGTGAGGATGAAGCCTGGGAGGAGTGGGTGCTGTATATCCTCCACGCGGTTTCGGAGACAGCGCAGGCGACCTTGCAGCTCATCACCGGCATCGGCGATCTCATGCTGGAGATGAAGCATGAGATGCGCGGCAAGCTCCCGAGGGTCTACTCGCAGGACCTTCTCAACAACCTCTTCCGCCACCCCTACACCAAGATCGATTACGTCCAGCGTGACCTGCAGGTGACACGCCAGACTGTGGCGCGCTATCTCGATCAGCTCACCGAGGAAGGATTCGTCACAAAGTTCCGCGTTGGACGCGGAAACTACTACATCAACCACAGGCTGGCCGCGCTGTTGGCTGCGGCCGAAGAGGACTGATCCGTCGCCCCTCGCTAGAAGAACGGGTTGGGCCAGCGCGGGGCAACCACCGTGAGCGTCAGCCAGATGGTGCCCGCGCCCAGCGCCAGCACGACCACTTCCGGCAGCACCCGCAGCGGCGCCGAGACCGCCGCCAGCCGCGCGAAACCCGGCCAGTTGCGGAAGCCCCACAGCACCCCCGCCGCCAGCGCCCCCAGCAGCAGTCCCCCGATGTGCCCTCCCAGCGAGATGCCCGGGATCGAGAGCGAGATGATGATGTTGATCACGAGGAACCCGAGCACCCCCGAGTTCTGACGGCCGGCGCGCGATGCCCGCTCCGCCACCACGATCGCCCCGCCCAGCCCGAACACCGTCCCCGAGGCTCCCGCCGTGAACACGTTGGGGTCGAGCGCGAGGGCGCCCAGCGAACCGCCCAGCAGCGACACGCCGTAGAGCAGCAGCAGGCGCGCCCCGCCGATGCCGGGCTCCAGCATGCGGCCCAGCCACCACAGGACCAGCATGTTCATGCCCAGGTGCAGCAGCCCGTAGTGCAGGAACCCCGAGGTCACCAGCCGGTAGGAGTCGCCGCCGTCGACGAAGCGGCCGAACAGCGCGTAGTCGTAGTGGATCGACGTGACCTGCCCGCCCCAGAGCGAAACGTCCCCGGTCGCGGCCGCCACCACGAACCACACGAGGACGTTGACCCCGATCAGCGCCGGCGTCACCACCATCCCCGTCCGGCGCGCGACCGACCACTGGCGCGTCTGCCGCATCCCCGCCCGAACGCAGTCCGGACACTGGAACCCGACCGCCGCCGATACCATGCACTCGGTGCAAATCGGCCGCTCGCAGCGCTGGCAGCGGACGGCCGCTGCCCGTCGTCCGTGCCGGTAGCAGGGCGCTGCGCGGGTGGTCATGCGATGAGTATAGGGAGCGCCTTCGCACAGCTTGGAGCGGAGCCTGGCTTCCCGTTACGCTCCCGGTCACACCGCCGCGAGGATGCGTCCATGGAAACCCCCGCCCCCGCCGCCCTCCAGGCGTGGCTGCGCGGCCTCGATGACTACGGCGAAGTCGAGGTCGGCGCCCTCCACCCCGTCGAGGGCGGCGCCTCCAACGTGATCCTCCGCGCCTCCCTTGCGAACGCGCCCCTCCCCGCCATCCTCCTCCGCCTGCAGCGCGACCGCGGCATCTTCGAGCCCTACGACGTCGTCCGCGAGGCGGCGGTGCTTCGTCGCCTCGCCCCCTCCGCCGTCCCCGTCCCCGCCGTCGTCGGCGAAGAGGCTGATGCGGCCGTGCTCGGCGCCCCCTTCGCCGTGCTGGAGTGGGTCGATGCGCCCCACATGGGCGTCGCCGGGCCCCAGGCCAGCTTCAGCGCCTACGCCGCCATGGTCGCCCGCATCCACGCCCTCGACTGGCAGGCCCTCGGCCTCGACCAGGTCCTCCCCGTCCCCGACTCGGCCGAGGCCGCCACCCGCGCCGAGCTGGAGGTCATCGCCGAGCGCATGGAGCGCTTCCCGGGCGCCGGCGCTCCCATCCTCCGCCGCGCCCTCGACCTTCTCCGCAAGCGCGTCCCCGGGGGCGCCCCCATCGGCTTCTGCCAGGGCGACATCAACGTCTTCAACTACCTCTTCCGCGCCGGCGAGGTAGCGGCAGTTGTCGACTGGGAGCAGGCCCGCCTCGGGGACATCCGCAACGATGTCGCCCAGGTGCTGGCCCTCGGCCACCTGAAGGGCGCGCCCTTCGGTCCCGTGCGCGACCAGTTCTTCCTGCAGGCCTACGAAGCGGCGAGGGCCGCCGGTGAGCTGCCCGACATGGCCTTCTTCCGCGCCCGCTGGCTGTTCGAGCTGGGCGTCATCTACCACGGCTGGCGCGCCTTCAACGACGACCTGCCCTGGTACGGCTGGGACCATCTCACCGAGCTGCTCGCCCTCGCCCTCGACGAGATCGAGTAGGCCCGCAGCCTGGTCGCATCAGGCGCGTTAACGGCCCCTTAATCGTTTGTTCATACGTTCCGCGCGCGTGCCCGTCATCGACTCCCTTTCCGCTCTGTTAATGGCCCGGCCCCATGCTCTCCTCCGGATGAAGGAACCCGACGCCGACCGCGCAGGAGCTCCGGCGTGGCGCTAGCCAGCTCCCCCGAAGGCTCCGACCTCGCCCGCGCGCTCCGCAAGCGCCCCCTCCGCCGCCCCGGCGAGAACCTCATCGTGGCCTCGCTCGTCCTCTGTGCGGCTGTTTCCATCGCCACCACCTTCGCCATCATCTTCGTCCTCTTCTCCGATGCCATTGGCTTTTTCCAGGAGATCTCGTTCTGGCACTTCTTCAACCCGACGAACCAGTGGCAGACCCTCTTCAACCCCCGCAGCTTCGGCGTCTGGGAGCTCGTGCTGGGGACGCTCAATGTCACGCTCTGGTCGATGGTCATCGCCCTCCCCCTCGGCCTCGCCGCCGCCGTCTACCTGAGCGAGTACGCCCACGTGCAGACGCGCCGCTTCCTCAAGCCCCTGCTCGAACTGCTGGCCGGCGTCCCCACCGTCGTCTACGCCTACTTCGCCCTCACCTTCATCTCCGACGACGTGCTCCTCCCCCTCTTCGGCGATAGCGTCTCGTTCTTCAACTCCCTTTCCGCCAGCATCATGCTCGGCGTGATGATCCTGCCGATCATCGCCTCCGTTTCCGAGGACGCCATGGCGAGCGTCCCGCGCGATCTGCGAGAGGCCGCCTACGGTCTCGGCGCCACCCGCCTCGAGGTCGCCTTCCGCGTCGTCTTCCCCGCCGCCATCTCCGGCATCATGGCCGCTATCCTCCTCGCCATCGCCCGCGTCATCGGCGAGACGATGATCGTGGCAGTCGCCGCCGGCTCGACGCCCAGCCTCACCCTCTCCCCCCTCGAGAGCATCCAGACGATGACCGGCTACATGCTCCAGGTGGCGCTCGGAGATGCCGCCCGCGGCACCACCGACTACACCTCGCTCTTCGCCGTGGGCGCCCTCCTCTTCCTCATGACCTTCGTGCTCAACGTGGGGGCGCAGATCATCGTCCGCCGCTTCCGGGAGGCGTACGAGTAATGGCCGTCGTGGGAGCCACCCCGGAGACCGTCCGCCTTCGCGCCGAGGGCAGCGTTGCCCGGCGCCAGGCGTGGTCGCGCGCCTCCCGCTGGATCCTCCTCGGCGCGACCCTGCTCGGCCTCGTCGTGCTCGTCATCCTCGGCATCGACAACGCCATCGTTGGCATTCCCTCGCTCGATTGGGATTTCCTCTCCAACTACCCCTCCCGCTTCGCCGAGCGCGCCGGCATCCGCTCCAGCATCCTCGGCTCGGTCTGGGTGCTCGTGTTCACGGTCATCTTCGCCATCCCCGTCGCCGTTGGCGCCGCCGTCTGGATGGAGGAGTTCGCCCCCCAGAACGCCATCCTCACCACCGTCCGCCTCAACATCGCCAACCTCGCGGGCGTGCCCAGCATCATCTACGGCATCCTCGGCCTGGCCGTCTTCGTGCGGCTGATGGAGCTGGGACCGAGCATCCTCGCCGGCGCCCTTACCCTCGCCCTGATGATCCTGCCGATGACCGTCATCACCTCGGTCGAGGCGATCAACCAGGTAGCTCCCAGCATCCGCGAGGGTTCGCTCGCCCTTGGCGCCACCCGCTGGCAGACCGTCTGGAACCACGTCCTCCCGGGCGCCATGCCCGGCATCATGACGGGCACCATCCTCGCCATCGCCCGCGCCGCCGGCGAGACCGCCGCCCTCATCATGATCGGCGCCTTCACCTTCATCGCCTTCGACCCCGCCATCAGCTTCGCCGGCCTGCTCGACTCGTTCACCACGCTGCCGATCCAGGTCTACAACTGGACGATCCGCCCGCAGCCCGAATTCCGCGCGAATGCGGCCGCGGGAATCATCGTCCTCATGGTCGCCGTCATTGGGCTCAATGCCCTCGCGCTCGTGGTCCGCGACCGCTTGCGCCGCAACTGACAGTAGTAGGATGTGAGGCCGAGATGTCGATTCGAGTCCGTGCAACAACCCCCACCGACGACCAGGCGCGCGAGGCCCTGCGCGGCAAGCCCGTGGCCGAGCACAGGCCATCCGAAAACGTCGCGAAGCCCGAGGGCGAGCTGGCCTTCTCGGTCTCCGATCTGAGCCTCTGGTACAGCGGCAAGCAGGCCCTCACGAAGGTCGGCCTCGACATCGCCCGCAAGCAGGTCACGGCCCTGATCGGCCCCTCCGGCTGCGGTAAGAGCACCCTCATCCGCTGCCTCAACCGCATGAACGACCTCATCCCCGGCGTCACCATCGAAGGCAACGTCAGCTATCGCAACGCCGACATCTACGGCTCCGACGTCGACCCCGTGGAGGTCCGCCGCCGTATCGGCATGGTCTTCCAGAAGCCCAACCCCTTCCCCAAGTCCATCTACGACAACGTCGCCTTCGGGGCCAAGGTGAACGGGTTCCGGGGCAACCTCGACGACCTCGTCGAGAGTTCGCTCAAGCGCGCCGCCCTCTGGGACGAGGTGAAGGACGACCTGAAGAAGTCCGGCCTCGCGCTCTCCGGCGGCCAGCAGCAGCGCCTCTGCATCGCCCGCGCCCTCGCCAACAACCCCGACGTCATCCTCATGGACGAGCCCTGCTCCGCCCTCGACCCCATCGCCACCCTCAAGATTGAGGACCTGATGCGCGAGCTCACGACCGACTACACGATCGTCGTGGTCACGCACAACATGCAGCAGGCCGCGCGCGTCTCCGACTACACCGCGTTCATGCTTACCGACGAGGAAATTACGGGGCAGCTCATCGAGTATGCTCCGACCGAAACGATGTTCACCCAACCGGCGGATCAGCGCACGGAGGACTACATCAGCGGGCGTTTCGGCTAGAAGGGCGGTGACCCATGGCTCGAGAGCTCTTCCACAAGGAGCTCACCGACCTCCAGGACGATGTCCTCATTCTCGGCTCCATGGCCGAGAAGGCTGTCGTCGACAGCGTCGAGTCCCTGCGTTCGGCCGACCTTGAGTGGTCCCAGCGCATCATCGACGAAGACGCTGCCATCAATAAGAAGCGGTTCGACATCGAGGAACAGGCGATCTTCGTGATTGCCTCCCAGCAACCCCTCGCCACCGACCTGCGCGCCGTTATGAGCGCGCTCATGATCATCACCGACCTCGAACGCATCGGGGACCACGCCGAGGGCATCGCCCGCATCAACCTGCGCCTCGGCGAGGCCGAAGCCGTCCCCCGCCGCATGGGCTACATCCCCGCCATGGCCGACCGCTCCATCGCCATGCTGCGCGACAGCCTCAAGGCCTACGTCGAGCGCAACGTCGAGGAGGCCCGCCGCGTCTGCGACGCCGACGACGAGGTCGACGGCCTGCAGGATGCCGTCTACGACGAGGCCTTCCGCGGCATGATCGAGAACCCCGCCATGATCGAGCGCAACACCTACTACCTCTGGACCGCCCACAACCTCGAACGCATCGCCGACCGTACCACCAACATCTGCGAGCGCGTCATCTACCTGGTCACGGGGCGCATGGAAGAGATTAACGTCTCCAAGTACTAGCTCGCGCCGGCGATCCATCCCTGGCGACCGAGCGGGCTAGCAGCCGGGTGAGGCTCCTTGCGCCGCCCGTGGGAATGAAGGGCAGTCTGTGCCCCGTTCCCTGAGCCGTCGGCGTAGTGTTCCCGGCGCGAGGCCTCCTTGAACCGAACGCCGGCACTGCTGACGCGCCTCACTGAGCGGCACCCGGCCCTGCTGTACCCGGACTTCAGGCGCGTCTTCTGGAATGCCTTCTTCGCCTCGGCGTCGTTCTGGACCATGCTGCTCGCCCGCGGCTGGCTCGTCTTTGAGCTGACCGGGCAGGGCGCCTGGGTCGGCGCGGTCACCTTCGCCGGCATGGTCCAGCTGGCCCTCGCCGGGCCGATCGGCGGAGCTCTCGCCGACCGCATCGACCGCCGCTTGATGGCCATCTCGGCCGACGCCGTCGGCATCGCCATGGCTGGCGGGCTGGCCGCCATCACCTTCGCCGGGGTCATCGAGCCATGGCACGTGCTGGTCTTCGCGAGCGTCGACGGCGTGGCGCGTGCCTTCGGCACCCCCGCCGAGCAGGCCATCGTCCCCAACGTCGTCCGCGAGGAGCACCTGCTCAACGCCGTCGCCCTCTCCGGTATCACGCGCCACGGATCCCGCATTGCGGGCCCGCTCCTTGGGGGCGCGCTGCTCACCACGCTCGGCGCGGGCTCGGTCTTCGTGCTGTCGGGCGTATTCCTGGTGCTCGCCTTGCAGCAGCTCTTGCGGCTCGAATACCGCAGCTCGCCGCTCCCGAGCACCGCCGGGCGCGTTCTAGCCGTTGGCCCCGTGCTCCGCGACGTGCGGGAGGGCGTTCAATACGTGATGAGCGAACCGCGCTTGCTCGTCGTGCTCGTCCTCGTCGGCTTTCACTGCGGAGCGACGATGGCGTTCGACTCGATGATGCCCACCCTCGCGACGGCCGTCGGTGGGGCGGATGTCACGTTCAGCGCCATCATCGTCGGCATCGGCGCGGGCTCGATCGTCGGGACGCTCATCGTCTCGATGATCCGGGATGATGCGGCCCTCGGGCGCATGTTCTTCCTTGTTAGTATCGGCAGCGGCCTCTCCATATTCGTCCTCGGCCTCGCCACGACGCCGCAGCTCGCCGTCACCGGCGGCGTGCTCGCCGGCGCCACCCAGGCGAGCTTCATGGCAGTGTCGGTGGTGTTCGTGCAGCGCGTCACGCCCGACGCATTGCGGGGACGCGTGATGTCGCTGTACATCATGCTCGCCGCCGGACAGATGGCGTTCGTGAATTACGGATTCGGGTGGCTGTCGGACTACACCGGCGTACGGCCGTTGCTGGTCGTGGCGGGCACGCTCTGGTGCGCCGGCTTCGCCGCCGCCGCGATGCTGTTGCCCGAGCTCCGCTCCCTGGTGCGCAGGGGGAACTTCCGCCAGGCCCTGGAGCCGGTGACGTGACCGGTGCCGCCATGCGCCCCTGACGGCGCGCGAGAAGCGACCACGCTCCTGCAGCCCGCGTTGCCCGTGCGGGCGCGCTGGCTGATACTGAACGGGCCCGCCGCTAAGGCGGGCTATCCGTCTGCGAGCGAAGCCGCTCCGCGGGCACGGCAGAGAGAACCAACAGGCAATGGCGAAGAAAGTCCGCGCAGTCCTCACGCTCCAGATCGAAGCCGGGAAGGCGAACCCCGCCCCCCCGATCGGCCCCGCGCTCGGTCAGCACGGCGCCAACATCATGGAGTTCTGCAAGGAGTACAACTCCCGCACGCAGGCCCAGGCCGGGAGCATCATCCCCGCCCACCTCACCATCTACGAGGACCGCTCCTTCAGCTTCGTCCTCAAGACGCCCCCCGCTGCCGACCTCCTGCGCAAGGCCGCCGGCGTGGAGAAGGGCGCCGGCGCTTCCAAGATCGAGAAGGCCGGCTCCGTCAACACCGCAGACATTCGCCGCATCGCCGAGACCAAGATGCCCGACCTCAACGCCAATGACATCGAAGGCGCGATGCACATCATCGCCGGTACCGCCCGCAGCATGGGCATCGACGTCGAAGACTAGTTCGGAGAGCTCCCCATGAATCGAGGCAAGCGGTTCACCACCGCCACCGACAAGATCGACAGCGCAGAGCGGTACTCGCCCGACCAGGCCATCGCCCTGGTCAAGGAGACCGCCACCGCAAAGTTCGACGAGACGATCGAGATGCACATGCTCACCGGCCTCGATCCGCGCCACGCCGAGCAGCAGATTCGCGGCAGCACCGTCCTCCCCCACGGCCTTGGCAAGGAGATCCGCATCGCCGTCTTCACCGAGGGTGAGCCCGCGCGTGAGGCCCAGGAGGCCGGCGCCGACATCGTTGGCGGCGACGACCTCATCCAGCAGGTCCAGGACGGCTTTACCGACTTCGACACCGCCATCGCCACCCGCGAGATGATGGGCAAGGTGGGCCGCCTCGGCCGCATCCTCGGCCCCCGCGGCCTCATGCCCAACCCGCGCTCCGGCACCGTCGTCGCCCCCGAGGACATCGCCCGCACCGTGGCCGAGGCCAAGAAGGGCCGCGTCGAGTTCCGCCTCGACCGTCTCGCCAACATCCACGTCGCCCTCGGCAAGGCCTCCTTCGAAGAGGAGAAGCTGCGTGACAACATGGCCACCTTCATCGAGGCCATCAACGAGGTGCGGCCCGACGTGAAGGGCGCTTTCATCCGCTCGGTCACCATCACCAGCACGATGGGCCCCGCCATCGGCATCGACGTGAACCAGGCGATGGCCCTCAAGCCCGCCTGAGCCGTCCTCCTCCGCTTGGCCAGGCGGGCCCCGGGTCTCGCGGATGTTGTCCGGCCGCACGACCCCGGGGAGCCGGCCGGGGCTGTGCACCTCAAGCCGGTCGTCAAAGAGTTCGACACGCCCTCTTCCCAGCCTTCCTGCGCGTATCATCCTTGCAGCGATACCCATGGGAGGGGCCCCATGCCCAGACTCGACGACAGCGGCGCCGGTTTTGCCGGCGTCTACAGCCAGCACCGGGAGCTCTGGGAAGCGTTCCAGGTCCAGTGGGGCACCCTCTGGGAGTACGGTTCCCTTGAGCCCCGCATCCGCGACCTCGTCCGCATCAAGTCCGCCACCCTCCACGCCTGCGACTTCTGAGCGCCTGCTCGCACTGCTGCGGCGCAGCAGGACGGCATGGACGAAGGCATGATCGCCGCCATCCACGATCCCGAGCACTCCGATCTCGAGCCCCGCGTGAAGCTCGCCATGATGTTCGTCGAACGCTGGGTGCGCGATGACGCCCGCTCCATCGACGACGCCTTCTTCTCGGAGTTGCGGGACCACTTCAGCGAGCGTGAGCTGCTGGAGCTGGCTATCACCACCGGTACCGTCGAGCTCTCGCACAAGTTCAACACCGCCTTCGGCGTCATCCCCCGCCATGAGGACGACACCTACGAGGTGGGCACGCCCGGCGCCCCCCAGTACATGCGCGACCACCTCGCTTCCCTCGGCATCGAGTCCCCCCGGGCGAACGCGGACCGCTAGCGTGACCCAGGCGGCGACGGTTCCCGAGCTGCTCGCCGCCGGCGCCCCCGACGCCGTCGCCGTGCAGGGCGCGGGCGGTCGCGACGCCACCTACGCCGGCCTCCGCGCTACCGTCGACGCGCTTGCCGGGCAGCTGCGTGGCGCCGGCATCGGCCCCGGTGACCGGGTGGCACTCGTGCTCCGCAACAGCCCCGGCATGGCCGCCGCCTTCCTCGCCGCCGCCACCGCCGGGACCGCCGCCCCCCTCAACCCCCGCTACCGCGAGGAGGAGCTGTCCCTCTCCTTCGAGGAGCTGGGCGTGAAGGTCGTCGTGGCCACCCCCGATGCGGAGGACATCCCCGCCCTCCCCGCCGTCCGCCGCCTCGACCTCCAGGGCGCCGGCCTCGACCTGACCCTGACCGAGCACGGGACGCCCGTCCCCTCCGCCCCCGGCCCGGCCCCCTCCCCCGCGGACATCGCGATTGTCCTGCAGACCTCCGGCACAACCTCCCGCCCCAAGACCGTACCCCTCACCCACGCCAACCTGGCCGTCTCCGCCGCCAACATCGCCGAGTCCCTCGTCCTCACCCCCGCCGATCGCTGCCTCATGGTGATGCCCCTCTTCCACATCCACGGGCTCATCGCCGGGCTGCTGGCGCCCCTTTCGGCCGGCGGCGCCATCGCCTGCCCCGGGGACTTCAACGCCTTCCGCTTCTTCGATTGGCTCGATGCCTTCGAGCCCAACTGGTACACCGCCGTCCCCACCATGCACCAGCTCATCCTCTCCCGCGCTGGCCGCCACGCCGAGACGCTCGCGCGGACGGACCTGCGCTTCGTCCGCTCCTCCTCCGCGCCCCTCCCGCCGGTCGTACTCGAGCGCATCGAGGAGACCTTCGGCGCGCCCATGATCGAGGCCTACGGCATGACCGAGGCCACCCACCAGATGACCGCCCAGCCCCTCCCGCCCGGCCTCCGCAAGCCGGGCGCCGTCGGACGCCCCACCGGCATCGAACTCGCCATCCTCGACCCCGCCGGCGACCTCCTCCCGCCCCACGAGCGTGGCGAGGTCTCCATCCGTGGCGCCAGCGTCACCGCTGGCTACGAGGCCAACCCCGAGGCCAACGCCGCCGCCTTCACGGCCGCCGGCTGGTTCCGCACCGGCGACGAGGGCTACCTCGACGAGGACAGCTACCTCTTCCTTACCGGCCGCCTCAAGGAGCTCATCAACCGGGGGGGCGAGAAGGTCGCCCCGCGCGAGGTCGAGGAGGTCATCCTCCGCCACCCCGCCGTGCGCCAGGCCGTCTGCTTCGCCCTCCCTCACGCCACCCTCGGCGAGGACGTGGCCGCTGCCGTCATCCGCAACGAGGGCGGCGCTCTCGACGAGGCCGCCGTCCGCGACCTCTGCGGCGAGCACCTCGCCCCCTTCAAGGTCCCCCGCAAGGTCGTCTTCGTCGACGAGATCCCCGTTGGCCCCACCGGCAAGCTCCAGCGCATCGGCCTCGCCGAACGCCTCGGCCTGGCGTGAGACCATCCCGCTGGGATTCTTCCTGCGCGTCTGCTACAGTACCGGTGTGGCAAACGTAGCGCGCAGCAAGAAAGTAGTGGTCATCGCCCCGGACCTGCGCGAAAAGTTCGGGTGGGGCGATGAAGGCGAGATCATCGAGGTCGAGTGCGACGGCGAGATGGTGTCTTTCCTCCTGCCCCCCGTGCACAACGAATCGCTTGCAGGAAGCCTCGCGCCCTACATCAAGCGAACACTCTCAGAGGACGAGTGGGACGAGGCGCGCGGGCGCCTGGATCCAGTCGATCGGGAGAGCACCCGGTAAGTGAGGGCTCTCCTCGATACATCCGTGGTTGTTCGCTACCTCACCGGTGATCCACCGGATCTCCTCCCCTCAAGCATCCGCCAGATTGAGAGGGGAGAAGATCTCGTCGTGACTGACGTGGTCATCGCTGAAACGGCCCATGTGCTCATGTCCTACTACGGCGCGTCCCGAAGCGAGGTCGTGGAGCACCTGTCGTCACTACTCCAGAGGCGCAACCTTGAAGTGCTCAACCTCCCTAAGCAGCTCGTCCTCGGAGCCCTGGCGAGGTGCCAGCCTTCTGGACGCGTGTCCATTCCGGACGCGCTCATCTGGGCTGTCGCCCGTGCGGAGGAACTTCCCGTGTACACCTTCGACCGCCGCTTCCCGGCCGACGAGGTGACGGTCCTCCCTCCCTAGCCGCCCCACCCTCACCCCGGCCCGCTCCTATAATCCCCCGCACCCGAACCCCCAGGAGACGCCCCATGCCCGAGTACGAAAACCTCATCCTCGACCGCGCTGGCACCGACGGCCGCGTCGGACGCATCACCCTCAACCGCCCCGAGAAGATGAACGCCCTCTCCCAGGAGCTGCTGTTCGAGTTCAACGAGGCCCTCCACGACTACGAGGCCGACGACAGCATCCGCGTCATCATCATCAAGGGCGCTGGACGCTGCTTCAGCGCCGGCTACGACCTCACCCCGCCCCAGGGCCGCGGCGCCGATGCTGTCGTCCGCCGCCACCGCGCCGTCGACGACGAGGGTCGCCGCCTCCTCTGGAACATGCGCACCGGCATGCAGCAGATCACCGACATCCAGATGTACTACTGGAACATGGCCAAGGTCACCATCGCCCAGCTCCACGGCTACGCCCTCGCCGGCGGCTGCGAGATGGCGATGATGTCCGACATGGTCACCGCCGCCGAGGATGTCCGCATTGGCCACCCCGGCGTGCGCGGCCTCGGCGTCGCCCGCAACGGCGCCATCTTCCCGCTCGTCCTCGGCATGCGGAAGGCGAAGGAGCTCTACTACACGGGCGACAACGTCACCGGCAAGGAGGCCGAGGAGATCGGCATGGTCAACTACGCCTGGCCCGCCGACGAGCTCGAGGAGCGCACCACCGCTTTCGCCGACCGCATCGCCAACCTCAGCGCCGACCACCTCGCCATCGCCAAGACGAGCATGAACCGCTTTTACGAGAACATGGGCATCTACTCGTCCGTCCGCAGCTCCACCGACCTCGACGCCGCCGGTCAGTTCACCGCCCAGGCCTACGAGTGGCAGGACCGCACCCGGCAGGCCATGGAGAGCGGCGGCGGCCTCAAGGAAGCCCTCGACTGGCGCGACGGCCCCTACCGCGACTACCGCGCCAGCGGACGCTAGTGGCTGGTGGTTAGTGGGTAGTGGCTAGTGATAAACGGCTTGCGGCACACCGCTCCACCCACCACCGACCACTAGTCACCAATCACTAGCCACCAGCCACTAATACGGCAGCCCCGGCTTCCCCAGCAGGGCGCGCGCGTACGTGGCGCGGCCCAGGTGCCCGTTCGCGTGCCCGATGAGGCCGTGCCCGATCGCCTCCATGCGTGAGATCTCTCCCCACGGACGGAACAGCTGGAACGTGGTGATGTACTCGTCGCTCATCCCTTCGATGCGCGGCACGATCGCCTCCCGCAGCGCCTCGATGTAGCGATTGAACTCCTCCGGTGCGGGGAAGCGCAGGTCGTACGCCTCGTCCGCCGTCAGGTTCGTCCCCTGCTCGACGCGCGGCAGCCCCCACGCCTCATCGAACCCCTGCACGAGCCAGACCGGCCGCTCCCGGTCGAAGGCGAAGTGGATGATGTTGTCGACCGTGCGCAGCACGTGCCATACGTCGAACCCGATCGAGCTCGTCCGCCGCCCCTGCGTGTCGCACAGCTCCTCGACCGTCAGGTCGGCCACCGCCAGCCTGCAGTAGTCGAGCACCCGCTCGACCAGGCGGCCGTACTGCGCCTGTACCGTCGCCTCGACGCCCATCCCCGGCAGGTTTCCCGGATTGGTCACGGTGTGTGCTCCTTCAGGAAGTTGCGAACCGCCTCGATCGTATCCGGCAGCTTCGCCTCGCTGCGACAGTCGACATCGAGGCAACGCGCGTTACGCGCGTCCCGGCAGATCTGCTCGGCGATGCTCGTCGGATGGAACACGTCGCTCCCCGGCAGGATGAGCAGCGGCGTCTCGCACCCGCGCACGAACGCCTCGTCTACGCTGAAGTAGGGTGGCCGGTCGGGCCAGATGGCGTCCGCGTACCGCTCGACCAGGTCGACGTACGCATCCGCGCTCATCGCCCCGATCTCCTCGCGGAAGAGGTCGTCGTCGTGGATGCGCCGCGCGAACGGGCCCGCTGCATTGTTCGCCATGAAGACGCGGTTCGCCATCGCCGACTCGACGACCGCCCCCACACCCTCCTCCCGTGCTAGCGCGAGCGTCGGCTTGAACATGTCCATGAAGGTGTCGATCGAGTTGGTGTGGTTCAGCCCTACCGGGTCCTGCCCCACCCCCGAGGCGATGCGCTTCGGCGCCTCCTGCGCGATACGCAGGATGAACGCCACGCCGATGCACCCACCGAACGTGTGCGCCCGCTCGACCCCGAGGTCGTCGAGCACCGCAATCTGGTCGGCGGCCATCACGTCGTAGGGGGCGGGCGCCGCGGGCGCGGGGCTTTGCCCCGCGTTCCGCTGGTCCATCCCGATGACCATGAAATCCGAGGCGAACTCCTCGATGGGGTTGATCGCGCTCACCGACCAGAAGTCGATCTCGCTGTTCACGCCGCCCGGCGCGAAGCACAGCAGCGGGAACCCCTCCCCGAACGTTTCGTAGTGGATGATCGCCCCATCGGGCCGCTCAATGTCCGGCATGCGCTACCTCCAGCGCGCCGGATTCTAGCGGCTCGGGGCGCGGGTCACGCGACGGCCAGTTCCACCTCGACCGTTCCGACCTGGGCGGAAGGTTCGGGGATGGCGCGGCCGTCCGCGCGCAGTTGTTCGACATAGCCGGTGATCGCTTTCTTCATCATCTCCCGGACCTCGTCCAGCGTTGCGCCCAGGGCCTCGCATTCCGGCAGCAAGTCCGGTGCGTGAGCTTCGTAGCCCGAGGACTCACGTCCGAAGACGACGAGATACCGGGCTGCGGGTTCCCCCGGCACTTCGACCATCCCAACCTGGGCAGAAGGCGCGGGAATCGCGTCTCCCCCCTCGCGCAGGCCGTCAATGTGGAATGCGATCGCCTCACGCATCGTCTCCGCGGTTTCCTCGTGAGTGACGCCGGTCGCTATGCAGCCCGGAAGGTCGGGCGCATACGCCGACCAGTTGCTGTCCCCTTGCTCATAGACCACGAGATACTTCATGGCCCACCTCGTCCCTTTAGACCAGCTTGCTTCAGGATACTGTTCCACGTCCCGGCTTCACGTCATCGCCCGGATGTCCTGCGATCGTCACGACGCCCGGCTTTGCCGCGTGCTTGAACTGCCGGTGACTTCCCTTCGAACGGGTTTGCCGCCAGCCGTCTCGTTCTACTGTTCGGATGGCGTCGCGAACCTTCGGCATGCTGTCCTGTCGTGTGTGAGCCTCTGTGAAGGGCTGGCCCACTGGACATGGTCACCCGCCGGCCCCACTCAGCGCGACGGCAGTCGCGCGCTCTCCTCAGCGATGCGCCAGCGCGAGCGCGCAGCAGTCGAGCGGAGGTATTCGCGCCGGGAGCGCTCCACTCAGCCGGGCAGCGCGAGCGCGCAGCAGTCGAGCGCCCTGGAACGCCCGGCGCTCTACTCGACGTCGACGGTCGCGCCGGCCTCTTCGAGCTTGCCCTTGATCTCGTCCGCCTCGTCCTTGGCGATGCCTTCCTTGACCTTCGCCGGGGCGCTCTCGACGAGCTCCTTGGCTTCCTTCAGGCCCAGGCCGCTCACGACCTCGCGCACCGCCTTGATCACGTTGATCTTCTTCTCGCCGAAGCTCTTGAGGACGACGTCGAACTCCGTCTGCTCCTCGGCGGCGGCAGCGTCGCCACCGGCGGCGGGCGCGCCCGCGGCGGCCATCATCATCGGCGCGGCCGCCGTGATGTCGAACTCTTCCTCGATCGCCTTGTTCAGGTCGCGGAGCTCGAGCAGCGTCATGCCCTTGATGATGTCCAGGGCTTCTTCGATCTTGGTGGCCATTGCAGTTCCCCTTCGGTGTTGTGTGTGACGTTTCTGGCGGGCAGCGCCGCTAGGCGGCTTCGCCCTCTTCGAGCTGGTTGGCGCGTGCCTCGACGAGGCCGTTGAAGTCGCGCAGCGTGGCCTGCAGGAGGCCCGCGAGGTTCTGGACGGGCGAGCGCAGCTTGCCCGCGATCTGGGCGATGAGCTCATCCCGCGGGGGCGTCTTCGCGAGCTCCTCCACTTCGGCGGCGCTCAGGACGCGTCCTTCCAGCCAGCCCCCGTAGATGGGCAGGTTCAGCCGCTCCGACTGCAGGTACTCCATGAGCAGCCGCGCCGGGGCGACCGGGTCGCCGTAGCCGAGCGTCAGGGTTGTCGGCCCCTGCAGCAGGTCGGCCATCTCCGGCCGGCCCGCCTCTTCGGCGGCCAGCTTCGTGAGCGAGTTCTTGACGACGCGCACGCGCACGTCGGCGGGACGCAGGGCCCGGCGCAGCGCCTGGAAGGTCTGCACATCGAGCCCGCTGTGGTCGCTCCCAATGGCGACTTCCGCGCGCTCCAGGTCCTGCTTGATTTCGGCGACAAGCGCCACCTTTTTCGCGGCAGGCACGAACGTAACTCCAGTCCAGCGAGGGGGAGAGAGGAAATGCGAGTGGCGCGCAGTCAGGCGCTCTCCTCGCGCATCACCTCGGCAGGCGCCGCTTGCGGCTTATCCCCACCGGGGGGACCTGCGGTCTCCGGCAATCGCTTGCGCGGCCAAGCGTACGACGCGTCCGGGATAGGGGGAAGCGCCCTACGGCCCTCCCGGAAGGGCCCTGGCGATGCCCGTGACCTGCTCCTCGGGGAGGTGCGCGGTCGAACCCGCGGTACCCAGCGTCAGCTTCCCGTTGACCACGTCGAGCTTCGTGATTGAGCAGTTCCCCAGCTTCACCGGCACCACCCGGTCGTTGCGGATCGCCTCGCCGATGCCCGCGCAGATGGCGATGTAGTGGCTCACCACGATCACGTCCCCGCCGTCCTCCCCCATCGCGATGAGCGTCGCCACCACCCTGCTGCGCCAGGCCTGCAGGGTCTCGTTCTGGTTGCTCCAGTGGCCGTCCATGAACGGCCCGATGATCGCCTTGCGCTCCTCGGGCGGAACCGACGGATCGAAGACCTCCGCCACCTCCTGCCGAATCTCCGGCTCAAGCCCGAACGCCTCCGCGATCGGGTCCGCGGTCTCGCGCGTCCGCCGCAAGGGCGACACCACCAGGCGCGAGGGCGTCGCGCCGCCCAGCGATCGCGCCGTGATTGCCGCCTGCTCGTGGCCCAGCGGCGCCAGCCCCGGGTCGAGGTCGTCGAGGCCCGCCGCCGCCAGCCCATGACGGATGAGGTAGAGCGTCACGACGGCGCTCAGGAGGCGTCGCCGCTGAAGAACAGCTTCTCGACCTCGTCCGAGAGCGTCACGTTCATCAGCCGGGCGCGCTGCAGCGCTTCCCAGTAGTAGCGGTAGGTGGCGCGGTCGTGCAGGTCGCCCTCGTGCTGGATCGGGCCCCAGTCCGCCTCGAACGCCTTCAACATGATCGCCTCACCGAGCGCCACCTCGGGCGCCTCGGGCGCCATTGCGCGGGTAATCGGCTCGATCTGCGCCGGGTAGATCGACCACTGCCGCATGAACCCGAACTCCTCCCGGGCCCGCCGCGCATCGCCGTAGATGACCTCTTCGTCGCGAAGCTCCAGGGTCACGTTGTGCGCCGGCACCACGCCGTGCGCGAGCGCCGCCGCCACGACCTCGCCCTTGGCCCGCCGGATGAGCTGGTGGTTGAACTGCCCCGGGGAGCGCATCGCCGCCGCGGGAATCGTGCCGTGGTGGGCCGAGACGAAGTCCATCAGCCCGAAGTCGAGCACCTGCACGTTCGGCAGCGCCGCCAGCTCCCAGGCGTCGTGCAGCGCGCCGTGCGTCTCGATGAGGATGTGGATGGGAATCTCGCGGTCCACGCCCGCCTGCTGCGTGCGCTCGCGGATGTAGGCGATCATCTCGTCGCCCTGGCTCGCCTCGGTGCACTTCGGCACCGTCAGGTAGGCGACCCGCTCGGCGGCCTCGCCGACGACGATATCGACGTCGGCCCGCCAGTGGCTGTGGGTGTAGTCGTGGATGCGGACGCCGGCCATGTTGTGCTTGTTCGCCGGACTGTTCTGCATGCGCGCAGCCATGTGCGCATGCTCGGTCTCCTCGCCCGTTGGCGCCCCGTCCTCGAGGTCCATGGTGATGTCGAAGACGCCGCCCATCTGCTCCTGCAGCTCGAAGGCCTTCTGGATGCGCTGCTCCGTGCCCGCGAAGTGCTCGCAGGACGGAATCACGGGCATTGGCGGTTCGCCCTCGAAGAGCGCCTCGTTCGGATGTCGGGGCATGAACGCCTCCCTGACGTATCTGGTGATGGGGTTATCGCAGCGTGCGCGAGCCAGTATCGGCCCTCACCGCCCCACGGTCACGCGCGCACGTGCCTCCCGCTACGCCCACCCCGCCAGCGCCGCCTCGACCGCCCCCCGCACCGCTTCCGCCACCCCTGCCGGGACCGCCTCCCCCAGGTCCGTCAACCGCGCCTCGATGTACTCGCGCGCCGACTCCACGCTCGACACGTCGTCGCTCGCCGCCGCCTCCGCGACGAGCGCCCGCGCCAGGCGCACCGGGTCGCCAGCGATGGCCGCGGACGCCTCGCCGAGATCGGCGAACGGCTCCGCGAGCATCCTCCGGAGTTGCGTGAGGCGTATCTCGTCGGACACGGGGCGCCTCCGCCGCGAAGGCGGCTAGCGCGGGGGCGCTTCCTGCCGGGGCGGCCGGATCTTGTTGTAGCAGGTGCTGCAGTAGACGGGGCGGTCGCCGCGCGGCTGGAACGGCACTTCCGTCATCTGGCCGCAGTCGGCGCAGGCGGCGGGGTGCATCTGGCGCGGCGTCTTGCCGCCGAAGCTGGCGACGTTGCCGTAGCGCACGTACCCGTCCATCTCCTCGAGGGAGCTGCGGTTCGAGCGCCTCGCCTGGCGGCACGAAGGGCAACGCGAGGGCTCGTTCAATAGCCCCTTGTTCGCGTAGAACTCCTGCTCGCCGGCGGTGAAGGTGAAGCTGGTGCTGCAATCGCGGCAGACGATCTGCTTGTCGGCGTAGGCCAAGGAATCAGGGCTCCTTCCCTGCGGGTGTCGAACCAGTGTACCAGCCGCCCCGCTACGGCTACCCTGGCCGGCTCCGCACCTGCTATCCTTACTTGCCGAACATAGTAAGGAGCCCACCATGGAAGTCGCCGCTCGCGTCAGTTCGAAGGGCCAGATCACCATTCCCCGTGCGGTTCGTGAGGCACTCGGCATCGAAGAGGGCGACGAAGTCCTGTTCCGGCTTGAGGGGCAGCGCGTGGTCATGGCGCGCACTCCCAACTTTCTGGAGCTCGCGGGCTTCGTTGACGTGCCCCTCGAGAAACGGGGCACGCCGTGGGACGAGATTCTCCGTGAGACACGGAAGGCTCGGGCCGCCGCCCGCCGATGACCGCCTTCCTCGACACGAACATCCTCGTCCGGCACTACTCGGGAGACCCGCCGGAGCAAGCCCGTCTGGCAACCCGTTACCTGGAGCAGGCCGACCAACTCCTCCTCCCCGACCTGATTCTTGCCGAGGTGGCCTACGTGCTGGAGTCGTACTACAGGATGTCCCGAGGGCAGGTGGCCGCCGCCTTGCGCTCGACCCTCGCCATGCCCGCTGTCCGGGTGGCCGATCGAAACCTCCTTCAGCGCACCGTTGAGCTCTACGACTTCCAGCGCGTCGACTTCGCCGACGCCTACCTCGTGGCGAACGCAGAGCGAACCGGCGTAGGTGTCGTCGCCTCGTTCGACCGCGACATCGACCGCGTTGGCACGGTCGTGCGGGAGGAGCCCGCCTAACCCCTACCCCACCAGCGACGCCACCTCCGCGACTTCCTCCGCCGTCAACTGCCACTCGACCGCCGCCGCGTTCGCGTCCAGCTGTTCCGGCTTCGTCGCGCCCGAAATGACGCTCGATACGTGCGACTGCGACGCCAGCCACCCGACCGCCAGTTCGAGCACCGTGTGCCCGCGCTCCCCGGCCCACGCCTCAAGCCGCTCCAGCGTCGCGTAGTTCTCGTCGGTCAGGACGCCCTGGGCGCGGTCGCCCCAGGCCGCCAGCCGCGTCCCCTCCGCCACCGCTTGCCCCGGACGGTACTTGCCCGTCAGGAACCCGCTCGCGAGCGGGAAGTAGGGAAGGATGCCGAGCCCGTAGTGGTTGCAGGCCGGGACGACCTCCGTCTCCACCCCCCGCTCCATCAGGTTGTAGTGGTTCTGCGCCGAGACCATCTTCGTCAGGTGGTGCCTCTCCGCCGTCCAGTGCGCCTCCGCAATCTGCCAGCCCTTGTAGTTCGAGTTGCCGATGTAGCGAACCTTGCCTGACCGCACCAGGTCGTCGAGCGCCCGCAGCGTCTCCTCGATGGGGGTGTCCGGGTCGGGCATGTGCATCTGGTACAGGTCGATGTAGTCCGTCCCCAGGCGACGCAGGCTGTCCTCGCACGCCTCCATGATCCGGTGGCGCGAACCGCCCCGGTGCATCGGACCCTCGCCCATGGGCGCCGCGAACTTCGTCGCGATGATGACCTCGTGACGGCGCGCGCCCAGCGCCCGCCCCAGCATCTCTTCCGACGCGCCCCGGCCGTACACGTCCGCCGTATCGAACAGCGTGACACCCGCATCCAGCGCCGCGTTCGTGACCTTCTCCGCGGCCTCGTAATCGATGCGCATGCCGAAGTTGTTGCAGCCCAGTCCCGCCAACGAGACATGCAGGCCCGACCGTCCAAGCCGCCGGTATTCCATCGTTCCCCCTGCGCCGGTCACCCCGGCGCGGCGTCGAGTATAGGTCCTGTTCGCCCTACCCCGTGAAGCGCACCACCGGCGTCGTCCGCCCCCACAGCTCCTCCAGCCGGTAGTAGTCCCGCTTCTCCGGCGAGAACACGTGCACGATCACGTCCCCGAAGTCGATCAGCACCCAGCCGCTCTCCCGGCGGCCCTCCTCGTGGCGCGGCGGGACCCCCGCCTCCTTGAGTTCATGCCGCAGCCGTTCCACGATGGCACTGAACTGCAGCGGGGAGTGCGCGGTTGCGAGGACGAAGTAGTCGGCGAAGCTCGACGCCTTGCCGATGTCCAGCAGCGCAATGTCCTCAGCCTGAAGCTCGGAGAGTAGATCGATGACGCGGTGGGCGAGTGGCTCGGCTTCCAGAGCGCCTGCTCCATTTCCGCCTGGTGCGGTCGGTAGGAGAATAGCACAGCCGTGAATCCTCCCCGTGTCGTCTGCGCCATGTCCGGCGGCGTCGATTCCTCCGTCGCCGCCGCCCTCCTCGTCGAGCAGGGCTACGACGTCGTGGGCGTCACCATGCGCCTCTGGACCGAGGAGCGCCCCGACGAGCTTCGCGGCCACCAGCAGTGCTGCAGCGTCGAAGACATCGGCGACGCCCGCCGCGTCGCCGGCCAGCTCGGTATCCGCCACTACGTCCTCAACTTCGAGGACGCCTTCCGCGAGCACGTCGTCGACCCCTTCGTCGACGAGTACGCCGCCGGCCGCACCCCCAACCCCTGCGCCCGCTGCAACGAGCACATCAAGTACCGCGCCCTCCTCGACCGCCTCCCCGCCTTCGACGCCGACCTCCTCGCGACCGGCCACTACGCCCGCGTCGCCCACGGCGAGGACGGCGCCCCCCACCGCCTCCTCAAGGGCGTCGACGAGGGCAAGGACCAGTCCTACGTCCTCTACATGCTCGATCAGGAGCAGCTCGCGAGGCTGCTGCTGCCCGTCGGCGGACTTCGCAAGCACGAGGTGCGCGAAGTCGCCCGCCGCACCGGCCTCGACGTGGCGGAGAAGCCCGACAGCGTCGAGATCTGCTTCGTCCCCGGCAACGACTACCGCTCCTTCGTCTCCGAGCGCGTCGACCCCCGCCCCGGCGAGTTGCGCGACGCCGCCGGAGCCGTGCTCGCGCAGCACGAGGGGGTCGCCGGCTTCACCGTCGGCCAGCGCAAGGGGCTCGGCATCGCGGTCGGGGAGCCCCGCTACGTGACCGCCATCGACGCCGCCACCAACGTCGTCGTCGTCGGCGAGGAGGACGACCTTTACGCCGACCACGCCGCCGTCGAGGCCGTCACCTGGGTCGCGGGCGCTGCGCCCGCACCCGGCGCGCCCATCGAGGCCAAGGCCCGCTACAAGGCCGAGGCTGCCCCCGCAGCGATCGTCGGAACCGCCGGCGACTCCGCCACGGTCCGCTTCGACCGCCGCCAGCGCGCCCTCACCCCCGGGCAGACCATCGCCCTCTACCGCGGCGACGAAGTCCTCGGGGGTGGCACGATCGTCCGGGCATGGCGAGACTGAGGGCGTGTCGCGAACGTTGAAGCGCTGGCTGCTGGCGAGTCTCCTGGTAGCAGCCGCCTTTCCGTTCATGGCCTCCGCCACCACCGACGCCCAGCCCGACCCCGACCCCTCCGTGGCCGTTGCCATCCGTCTCTGGCAGAGCATCGAGGATCCGGCGACCCTTGCCATCAGCGTGCGTCCCGAGGGCGGGCAGTGGAACGATCTCGGCACCGTTCCCCTCGAACTGACCCGCCGCACCGACTCGCGCCGCTACCGCTACGGCGACATCGCGCTGGCCGGCATCGAGCTGCGCGTCTGGCAGAGCGCCGACCGCGAGCGCCACTTCATCAGCGCCCGCCGCGAGACGGGCCTCTGGGCCGACCTCGAGACCGTCCCCGTCCCCCTCCCCGGCGTGAACCTCTCCCGCACCTACCGCTACGGCAATCTCGTCGTGGCGTTCCCCACCCCCGCACCCGACCGTGCGCTCCTGGTGGCCACGGGTGGCGAACACTCGTGCGCCCTCCTCGCATCGGGCGCGGTCACCTGCTGGGGCGACAACGCCGACGGCCAGACCGACGTCCCGCCCGGCGAGTACCGCTCGCTGAGCGCGGGGGAGCGGCATACCTGCGCCCTCACCTGGTCCGCCGAGGTCGTCTGCTGGGGCGGGAACTTCAGCGGCCAGACGGATGTCCCCTCAGGCCGGTACCGCTCCGTGAGCGCCGGCTTCGCCCACACCTGCGCCGTGGGGCGCACCGGCCGCGCGGTCTGCTGGGGCGCGAACGGCAACGGCCAGGGCGACGCCCCGCGGGGGTCGTACCTCTCTCTGAGCGCGGGCAACGCCCACACCTGCGGACTGCTCACCTCGGGCGCGGCGGAGTGCTGGGGCGACAACGCCCGGGGACAGGCCGATGCTCCCTCCGGGGCCTTCCGCACGGTGCGGGCGGGCAACGAACACACCTGCGGCCTGCGCGACTCGGGCCGCCTTGTGTGTTGGGGCGACACCCACTGGCGAGATGCCCCTGCCGGTCCCTACCGCTCCCTGGGCGCCGGCGATGGCTTCACCTGCACCCTGGACTCGTCCGGAGATGTGCGTTGCCGGGGGAGCCTTGTCGAGAACCTGTCGGGCAACTATCGCTCCCTGAGCGTGGTGGGCGGCAGCCACGCCTGCGCCGTGGATGAGTCTGGCGGCGTCACCTGCTGGGCGAACCCCGTCGACAGCAGCGCCGCCGAGGCGCCCGCCGGGACGTACCTGGCGGTGAGCGCGGGCCACCTGCACACCTGCGCCCTCGGCCAGTCGGGCGACCTCTCCTGCTGGGGGGCGGACGTTTCCGCCACAACGCAGGCCCCGAACGGGGCCTACCGCAGCATCAGCTCGGGGCCCTGGCACAGCTGCGTGCTCGGCGGGACCGGAAGCGCGGCCTGCTGGGGCGAGGACGTCGGTGGCGGCACCGAGCCGCCTTCGGACCGCTACCGTTCCATCAGCGTCGGCTTCGGACACACCTGCGCCGTCGATGCCTCCAACAGGCTCGCCTGCTGGGGCCTGGACCAGTTTGGCCAGTCGAGCCCGCCCTCGGGGCGCTATCGCTCCGTCAGCGCCGGCGACGCGCACACCTGCGCCATCGGCGCCGCCTACGACCTCGCCTGCTGGGGGGGCAACTGGCACGGCCAGCTCGATGCGCCTTCGGGCCGCTACCGATCCGTCAGCGCGGGCGGCGGTTTCGCCTGCGCGCTCGGCGAGTCGCGAGACATCGCCTGCTGGGGCGACAACGCCTACGGCAAGACCGACCCGCCCGAGGGCAGTTACGAGTCCCTCAGCGCCGGTTGGCGTCACGCCTGCGCCGTCACGACCACCGGCGAGGTGGCCTGCTGGGGACAGAACAACCATGGCCAGACCGATGCCCCCTCGGGGACCTACCGCTCCGTCAGCGCGGGCGGCTTCCACACATGCGCCCTGCGCGACACCGGCGAAGTGGTCTGCTGGGGCCACCTCCCCCACGCCAAGACGCGCCCTCCCGCCGAGATTCAGTAGGCGCCCCGCCTACAGGGGATTGCGCCAGCGCACCCCGGGAAAGCGTGCGAAGTCAGCGTCGTTCGAGTGCACCTCGGCCTGGTGTTCGATCGCCAGGGCCGCGACGTGTGCGTCGTTCACGAGGTTCCCGCCCACGCCGGTGGCCGCCAGTGCCCGCCGCATCAGCCTGAGATGGTCCCGTCCCGGCTCCACGGGCGACACGTGCGGCAAGCGGAACCACTCCTCGACCGTGTCAATGGCTAGATCGGGAGGTGCCGGTTGCCCCATCACGTGGGGGCCGGTCACAAGGCGAACGAAACCAGTGGCGACCGACCATGGGACTCCGACCGGCTCGTTGCCGCCCAGGAGCGCGCTCCACCAGCGGCGGGCCCCTTCGTGGTTGGGCGAACCGTCGTTGTAGGCGTAGAGGAGCAGGTTGAGGTCCGGGATGATCACCCCTGCATTTTCCTCAGGATCTCTTGCGTTTCGAGCTCGGCGTCGATCTCTTTCAACTTCAGCGGGTCAACGCCGGGTGCAAAGCCGCTGGCGATGGGCTTCACCCGGAAAACGGGCCGCTCCTCGTCGGAGGAAGGCGGTTCCCCTTCCTCGTCGGGGGTGTCCGACAGACCACGACGCAGGACTTCGTTCACGACCTGTTTGAACGGCTTCTCAAGGAGTCGAGCGCGTTCCTTCAGCGTCGCGACGATATCTTCGTCCAGCGTCAACGTTGTTCGCATGGAACTATCCTGCTGGATTGCCGCCCGGATGTCCAGAGGGGTCCCAACGAACCCTGCTGCGCAACTGTCGACGGACCCGCCAGCCCCCTGCTATCCTTCCCTTGCTCGGGTGACTGGCGAAAACGCGGAGTACCGCGGGGGAGCCCGAGTAGTTTCACATTGGCCGCTCGCCTGGGCCGGTCCGTTCACACGGACGGGCCTTTTGCTTCTCTGGAGAGAAGCACGGAGGTGAGCCATGCGCGCTCTTCTAGGCGTCTACGACAAGACCGGAATCGAGGACTTCGCCCGCGGGCTTCATGCCCTCGGCTGGGAGCTCGTCTCGACGGGCGGCACCGCCCGCGCGATCGAGGCCGCGGGCGTGCCCGTCACCGGCATCGAGGAGGTCACCGGCTTCCCCGAGATGCTCGACGGCCGCGTCAAGACGCTCCACCCCGCCGTCCACGCCGGCATCCTCGCCCGCCGCGACCTGCCCGAGCACGGAGAGGCGCTCGCCGGCCACGGCTTCGGCCCCATCGACCTCGTCGCCTGCAACCTCTACCCCTTCCGCGCGGTCGTCACGCAGGAGGGGGGCGCCTCCCTCGCCGAGGGCATCGAGAACATCGATATCGGCGGGCCGACCATGCTCCGCGCCGCCGCCAAGAACCACGCCGGTGTCGTCGTCCTCGCCGACCCCGCCGACTACGACGCCACCCTCGAAGCGCTGGCGGCCGGCGGCCTCGACGGCGCTGCCCGCCGCCGGCTCGCCTGGAAGGCGTTCCAGCACGTCGCCAGCTACGACAGCGCCGTTGCCGAGTGGCTCTGGGACGGCGACGACTCGCCGCCCGCGCTGAGCGTCCCCCTCGAGCGCGTTGCCGGGCTGCGTTACGGCGAGAACCCACACCAGGGCGCCGCCTTCTACCGCGACGCCTCCCTCGGCGAGGACGCCCTGGGGGGCATCGCCACCGCCGTGCAGCACCACGGCAAGGAGCTCTCCTACAACAACTACCTCGACGCCGACGCCGCCTGGAACGCCGTCAACGACTTCCCAGAGGCCGCCTGCGTCATCGTGAAGCACACGAACCCCTGCGGGGCGGCTACCCGCGACGACCTCCTGGAGGCCTACCGCCTGGCCGTCGTGGGCGATCCGGTGAGCGCGTTCGGCGGCATCGTCGCCTTCAACCGCCCGCTCGACGAGACGCTCGCCCGCGAGCTGCGCGAGTTCCGCAACCCCACCGACGGCTCGACGCGCATGTTCTACGAGATCGTGATTGCCCCGGCGTACACCGAGGAGGGCCTGCGCGTGCTCAAGGGCAAGTCGAAGGACCTGCGCATCCTCGAGGCCGATCCGCGCTCGCGCGGCGGTCGCTCGCTGCGCCAGGTGGGGGGCGGCTGGCTCCTGCAGGATGCCGACGAGATCGCCCCCGAGGAGATCGACTACCAGGTCGTCTCGAAGACGCAGCCCACGGCGGAACAGCTCGCCGACCTGCGCTTCGCCTGGCGCTGCGTGAAGCACGTCAAGAGCAACGCCATCACGCTCGCCCGGGACGGCCGCCTGCTGGGTATGGGCAGCGGCCAGCCCAACCGCGTGAAGAGCGTTGAGATCGCCATGGAGAAGGCCGGCGACGAGCTGCGGGGCGCCGCCCTCGCCAGCGACGCCTTCTTCCCCTTCTCCTGGAATGACGCCGTCGAGCGCGCCTGCCAGGCGGGCGTCGCCGCCATCGCCCACCCCGGCGGCAGCCTTCGCGACCAGGACTGCATCGACTGCTGCGACAAGTACGGCGTGGTGCTCGTGTTTACGGGCACGCGCCACTTCCGGCACTAGGGGACGAGTGAATAGTGGCTGGTGGTTGGTGACTCGTCCCCGCGCCACATCCCCCAGGGAGGGGGGGAGGACCAGCCACTATTCACTAACCACCAGCCACCAGAAGGCTCTGGCGGAGAGGGTGGGATTCGAACCCACGAGGGGCTTGCACCCCTACACGATTTCCAGTCGTGCCTGTTCAGCCACTCCAGCACCTCTCCGCGAGGCGTCGGGCTAGCGTAGCAAGGGCGCGCGACTCGGGCTTGCGGGCGGCCGGCGGGCTAGCGCTTCCGCTGCTCGCGGCGCCCCTTCGTCAGCTCGCGGTAACGCGCCCAGAGCTCCGCTTCCTTCTCCTGGGCGCCCTCGCGGGCGATGGTGATCGCTAGGTCGGCGGCGGCCCGGAGCTGCTCCGCCAGCTCTTCGGCGCTCATCTCCGGTGCGTCACCCTCGCCGATTACGGGGCCGTCCGATCCCGCGCTCACGACTTGCCCCCGAAGCGGCCTCCGAGCGATGCAAGCGAATCGAGGCCGCGGCGGATGCCGCTCACGATCGAGTACACGCGGATGATGGGTGTCACCGCGGACTCGCCCACGAACTCGGCCGTGCCCCGCACCTCGTCCACGAGGTCGCGGGTCGAATCGAGCAGTGGCACGACGTTCTTGTTTACAGCGCGCCTTACCGCCAGGGCGGTGCCGATGAGTACGGCCAGCAGGATGCAGGCGAGGACGCCCGCCAGCGCCGCGAGGATACCCAGCCCCACGACCGCGATGTCCCGCCACTCGCTCCAGCTGTCGGGGGCCGACCATGTGCTCGGCTCGGCATCGTCGGGGAAGATGTTCCCGCCGAAATAGCCGTCCACGAACCAGCTCACGACCAGGTAGACGACGATGATCAGCAGCGCCGCCAGGACGACGGTCAGGAAGAAACGCAGGGCTCCGTGCATGGAGCCATGATAGAGCCACACCGCTGCTGCGCGCATCGAGCGCGTCCCTCGCGGCCTACCCCGGCGCCAGCTCGAACAGGTCCAGCAGGTTGGCAATCGCCTCGAACGTGGTGGCCCGCGCGAGCAGTGTGTCCACGTAGTCGAGGTCGATCGCGCTCCCGAGCGGCGCGCCCACGGCCTGCGCCAGTGCGTCCAGGTACTGCTGCGCGACCGGCTCGACCGGCGCGCTGGCATCGAGGTCGCCCTCGTAGGCGGCGGCGATCACGTCCACGAATGATCGGTGCGCTACCCCCGAGTCGGGCAGCGCCTCGCGCCCGTGCGGACTGGGCAGGATGCCCAGCGATTCGGGCACGGCGCGGCCGCTGTTCAGCATCGCCAGCGCCTCGATGTTGAAGTTTCGCGCCAGGGGCGAGTCGTCCCGCGCCAGCTCCGGCTGCGAGAGGAGCAGGTGGATGTACAGGAAGATGTCGATGGCGCTGGCCACCACCTCCTCGGCGAGGCTGTCGAGCTGGTCGCAGTGGATCGCCTCGTGCGCCAGCAGCGGCATCAGCAGCTCGAACGGTCCCGCCTCCAGGTCGGGGCGGATGGAGAGGATGCGGCGGCCGTCCTCGTCGTAGGTCACGCGGGCGGCCAGGTCGAGGTCGCCGGGCGGCTCCTGGAAGCCGATGAAGGCGGCGCCGCTCCCCGTGCAGTTGTCGGGCCCCAGCAGGGAACGCACGGCCCCGTCCGCGAAGGTGCCCGCGAGCGCCGCCAGGGCGGCCCGCACCTTCGGCTCCGGGACCACGTCGATATCCATGCGGTCGTAGAGAAACAGCGCCGTCTCTCGCACCGCTTCCGAGGCTTCCCGCTCATCGAGGTGTTCCTCCAGGGCGGCCCGCACCCTGAATGGGTCGCGGTCCGCCTCGGTGGGGGCCTCGACTTGGCGTGGCTCCACGAGCGACAGGTCGCCGAACGCGAACACGCCTCCCGCCAGCACCACCCCCAGTTCTGTGAACTCGCTGGCAACCGCGACCGCAACCTCGTCGTCCAGCCCCACCAGGGCGTCCCCGGCCACGTGCAGGCTCGAGCCGTTGACGATGAGGCCGGCAACGGTTACCTCGATGACGCGCGAGCTGACGACCTCCACCCCGTCCACGGGCATCTCGGCGAGCGAGTGGCCCGTCAGGGGGGAGTTCTCCGGCAGCTCCAGCCGGAAGGCCGTGTTCAGGGCGCGCAGGGTGACTGGCTCCACCCCGCCGTCGAAGCGCACGCGCACCACTGATCGGGCCAAGGGAAGCTCGTCCTCGTACAACCGCTCGGCGGTCGCCTCAAGGGGACGGACGGGTGGCGGGGGCGGCTCGCCACCCCCGCAGGAAACCGCCAGCGCCACCACGAGTGCCGCGAGACCGACGACCAGGGCGCGTTGCATGCCGAAGAGCCTACTGCGCTTCGCGGCCGGGTGACGCCAGTGTTAACAACTCGCACAACGGGCGCCCTCTCGGCCATGATGGCGGCGTGAACCGCGACGCGCCCCCCTCGACATCCCCGCGCGGAACCCCCTTGATCGAGCGCAAGCGAAAGCCCGATGGCAGCGAGCGCCGCTACCGCTGCGACCTCGAATACGCCTCGTCCTCGCTCGTGGTGGTCAGCTACGTGATGCGCCAGGGTGGGGCCGTCTTCGGCACGCCCATCGACATCCCCCCGGGGTCTGTCTCCTACGGCTACTTCTGGCGCGCCCGTCCGTACACGGTCTACCGCATGCGCGACGGCGACCGCATCATCGCCCACCGTTTCGACGCCGTTACCGGCGTGCGTCTGCGGGAGGGCCAGGTTTCCTACCGCGACCTCGCCCTCGACTGGTGGCTCACGCCCGAGGGCGAGCTCATCGAGGAGGACCGGGACGAGTTCGAGGAACTCTGCCGGGATGGCGCCTTCAGCGCCGCCGATCTGGCCGCGGCGTCCCGCGCCGAGCGCGTCCTCGCCCGCGCCGCCGACCGCCTCCTGCCGGAACTCGCCGCCATCGAGCAGCGCCATGGCATTGCACCGCCACCGAGAACGTGACAGGTAAGCCTCCCGCCATGCCCGACATCCTCGCCGCCCTCGAGCGGATGCACGGCCGCGAGCGCTGGCACTGGGACGCCGACACCAACCCCTTCGAGGTGGCGGTCGGAGCCATCCTTGTGCAGCACACCACCTGGACCAACGCCGAGCGCGCCGTCGAGCGCTTGCGTGAGGCCCGCGTGCTCGACCCCGACCGGCTGGCCGGGCTTCCCGACGACGAGATGGAGGAACTGATCCGCCCCAGCGGCCAGTACCGTACGAAGGCGCGCAAGCTGCGTGCGTTCCTCGAATTGGTCGCGCGGCACCACTCGCTGGAGGCGCTACTCGCGCTTCCGCCGGCGGAATTGCGCGCGCAACTGCTCGATACCTGGGGCATCGGCGAGGAGACCGCCGATGCGATCACCCTCTACGCGGCCGGCCGGCCGGCCGTCGTCGTCGTCGACGCCTACACCCGCCGCCTCTTCTCGCGGCTCGGACTGGGCCCGCCGCCCGGCGACTCCTACCGCGCCTGGCAGACGTACCTTGCCGCCGGGCTTCCCGCCGATGCGCCCGCCCTGGCGCGCTTCCACGCGCTGGTCGTGCTCCACGCCAGGCGCCTGTGTCTCGCCCGGCGACCCCGCTGCGGCGACTGCGATCTTGCCCCGCGCTGCGCCTTCTCCCCCGCCCCGCCCCTGTCCCCTTGAGCGCCGCGCGGGTACGTTCGCACGATGCGCGTTGGGATCATCGGGCTGCCGCGGGCGGGGAAGACGACCGTCTTCAACGCCGTCGCGCGCGGACTCGCCCCTGTCGGCGGGTTCGGCGGCGCCAGTAAGCCCAACATCCGCTCCGTGGCCGTGCCCGACCCCCGCGTCGACCGGCTCTCCGAGATATACACGCCCAAGAAGACCACCTACGCGACCGTCGAGTACGTCGACTTCCCCGCCGCCGGCGAGAGCTTCGGCGCGGGCGAGGGCCTCGGCGGGCAGTTCCTGAACGATCTGGCCGCCGTCGATGCCCTCATCCACGTCGTCCGTGGCTTCCAGGACGAATCGGTTCCCCATCCCGAGGGCTCCGTCGACCCGGACCGCGACATCGGCATCATGGACCTCGAGCTGGCCTTCGCAGACCTCGCTCTCATCGAACGCCGCATCGAGCGCATGGACCCCGAGCTGCGCACTCTCAAGGCCGGCGAGCGTGGCCAGCTCCAGGCCCTGCGCGACCTGCTCGCCCGCATGAAGGGCGAGCTCGAAACGGAGACCCCCATCCGCGCGATGGCGCTCTCGGACGACGAACGCCGCCTTCTCGCCAGCAGCCAGTTCCTCACCGACAAGCCCCTCCTCGACCTCGTGAACGTGGGCGAGGAGGATCTGCCCCGCCGCCTCGCCATCGAGGAGGAGCTGCGCGCCGCCCACGGCGCTCCCGGCCGCGACCTCGCCGTCATGGGCGGACGCTTCGAGATGGAGCTGAACGAGCTCAGCGACGAGGAGGCCGCCGAGTTTCGCGAGGAGGCCGGCGTCGAGCACAGCGGCATGGACGAAGCGGTTCGGCGCAGCTACGCCCTCCTCGGGCTCATCAGCTTCCTCACGGTCGGCCCCGACGAATGCCGCGCCTGGACCGTCGCCGAGGGCGCCACCGCCCCCGAGGCCGCCGGCAAGATTCACACCGACCTGCAGCGCGGCTTCATCCGCGCCGAAGTCATCCGCTACGAGGATCTGGTCGAGTGCGGCAGCGAGCCCGAGGCCAAGCGCCGCGGCCTGCAGCGCACCGAGGGCAAGGAGTACCTCGTGAAGGACGGGGACGTCGTCCACGTCCTCTTCAACGTCTGATCCGCTCAGGCCTGGTCGTACACGACGGGGAAGCGTGGATTGCCCCAGTCCTCGTCCGGGTTCGAGAGCATCACGTCAACGAAGATCGGTACCAGGAAGAACATGATTCGCGCCCCGTCCCACACCTGGTCGCGGTTCACCGAGCTTTTCCACGTGGCCCCGCCGTGGAGCAGCTGGTTGCGAAGCACGTAGAGGCGCGAGAAGAGGACCTTCAAAACGGCTGAGGTTTCATTCGTCCGCTGCCGTGCGATCGCCCCGTCTACTCGCTTCACGTCCCACTCAAGGCGGTCCACCCAGTCATCGGCCCCGTCGACTTCGTCCTGGAACTCCCAGAAACGCCAGTAGACGTACTGATTGGCAACGAACGCCTTGATGGGGTTGGGGAAGCGCTGCCAGACCGCTCGGTGAATCGTGCGCCCGTGCTCAAGCGCGAGAATCCTGGAAAAGTAGCTGTTGAACAGCTCATGCTCTCTTTCGACGCGTTCATCCCCGTAGGCGGCGTTGAAGGCGATCCAGCAGAAGATGAAGGCCGCGTCGGGATCGTCCTGCTCGTCGCTGGCGCGTTGCAGCCAGCTTGTCGCCCGCCGCATGCGGAGGCCGAAGGGATGTTTGGCCGGTAGCGACTCCTCGATCTGGCTCCACGTTTCCAGGAGTCTCGCGATGGGGATGCCGCTTTTCATCCCGTCCCTTGCGGGACTACTCACGCACGCGCTCCGTCTCGTAGTCGTCTTCCGGAGGCACGTCCTCCAAAGACTCGTCCACTGCGTCGTCTTCCGGCGCCTCCCCGTCCGCCTCCGCTTCCTCCTCGTCCCGGCGCGCCGCCCGCCGCCCGAAGATGCGGGCCGCGAGCGCGTTCCGCAGAATCTTGTACGCCTCACCCGACTCCTCGGGGTCCGTGCGCTCCAGGTCGGGCGGGCCGTAGCGCGCCTCCTCGAAGGCGGTGCTGAGCGCCGCCGCCTCGGCCGGCCGTTCGAGCGCCGTGCCGATCCGGTCGCCCCACTGCCGAACCGTCTCCGACTCCACCGCCCGGAGCCCCGCCCAGCCCGCGAGCCGCTCGATGCCGCCCCACTGCCGCGGCATGCCGCTCAGTCCCCGCAGGCCCCACGCCCAGTACAGCCGCGCCCCCAGGAAGACCACCACCACCGCACCCAGCGCTCCCCCCACGCTCCAGATGATGACCCACGGGGGACCGCTCTCGCGCTGCAGCTCGACCGGCACCAGCAGCGCCTCCAGCGCCGCCGCGCTGTCGTCGATCGTGTCCAGCACGATCAGGTCGAGGGGGATCTCCGGGATCTCGGAGTTGTCCACGCCTACGAGCACTTCCCCGAGGCCCGTGCCGATCAGCGTCAGTTCCTCCGACGGGTTGAAGTCGACCCAGCCGTAGGTGGGAAAGTAGACCTCGACCCACGAGTAGGCGTCGTTCTTGCGCACCGCGAACGTGCCCGTGCTCGTATCGAGGTCCTCAGGGTCGAGCACGTACCCCACGGCCACGCGCGCGGGCACGCCCTGGGTCCGCAGCATCACCGTCATCGCCGTCGAGAAGTAGTCGAAGTAGCCCCGCTGCAGGTCGAACAGGAAGAAGTCGACCGCGTCCCGGCGCGAGGGGGCCGAGCGCACGTCCATGTCCACCTCGAAGTCGCGGATGTACGCCTCGATCGCCTTGGCCAGGTCGTACGGGTTCGTCACCCCCTCGGTCACGCGTGCGGCCTCCGCGTAGACGCGCTCCGGCAGGTCGTCCGGGAGTTGGAGGTAGCGTTCCCGCACCCACTCCGGGTAGTTCGCCGAGTCCGCCCGCAGCTGGTCGGGCGCGGCGATGCTGACCGTTCCCGCCACCCGGTAGCGGTCGCCCTCCTGCAGGTCTTCCTGGCTGCGGATGCGCTCGATGTCGCCGGGGAAGTCTTCCGGCAGGTCCACGACCGAGTCGATGTTTGCGCCGAGCGGCGTTCCCACCGAGAAAAGCGTGTCCTCGTCGTCGAACACCTGGATGTCGAGCGGGGTGACGATCCGTTCTCGATACGCCCGCGCCTGGATCTCGCCCGTGCTCGGCTCGCCGGCGTTCACTTCCTCCTCCTCCCGGTCTGATGAGCGCCAGCCCGAGCCCGTGTACTCGTCGTAGCTGGATCCCCGCACCAGGCCGAGGCTGTCGCCCCGCACCTCGAAGAGCACTGCCGAGCCGAGGCTGACATCGCCGCGAATGGGTAGCGTGCGGCCGAACTTGTGGAAGTTGCCGCCGCCCCCGGCAAGGTCGTTGAACAGGCGGCTGAGCGGCTCGAAGGCGTCTTCGATGGGGTCCGCCACGTAGTCGATGGCGTTGTCGATGGCGTCCGCCTGCTTCCCCAGCGGCACCTGCCACGCGATCACGACCATCACGATCGTGAGCACCACCGCCACCTGGGCCGCCTGCAGGCTCAACCACTCGGGGTACTCGACGCGGGTGCGGTCCCAGTGCACGAACGCGCGCTGCAGGTGCAGCCGCGAGATCAGCAGGAGCGCTCCGATTGAGAACATGAGGAAGGCCCCGCTGGGGCGGCCGCTCGTGGTCGCGATGATCCCGAGCAACCCGACACAGGCCGGCGCCACCGCGATCCACGCGCTCCGCCAGCGGAACACGGCCCAGGCCGCCACGTAGGAGGCGAGGATGCCCAGCGTGTGCACCAGCAGCACGAACGGCATGTTGTCGTTGCTGACGTCGTCCTCGCGCACCACCCGCACCCACTCGTTCATGCGCGCCACGGTGTCCTCGACGCGCAGGGCGATCGAGCTGCCGTCGCCGTAGGGCGTGGCCGTCAGCGTGAGCAGCATGAGCCCGAACAGCAGGGCGATGGGGTGCACGAGGAAGGGGCTCACCCGCGCCCGTGCGCCCAGCAGCCCCAGCACCAACCCACCCATGACCGCGGGCGCGAGCGAGGGGAAGTCCCGCACCCACTCCGCCTGCTGGATGGCAATGGCGATCGAGAGGTACACGACGAGCGCGGGGACCAGCGTGAGCCAGTCCTCCCAGCTCATCAGCAGGCGCGGCGTCTCGATAAAGAAGCGGCGCAGGCGCGCGCTCACCGTTGAGGCTCGGACGACCTCTAGTTCTGCCATGCTTCCGCCCCCACGGCGGTGCTGCTCAGGGCGTAGGAGAGGTCATCCCCCTGCGCCACGACGTAGGTGAGGATGTCGCTCGCCGTCAGCTCCCCGTACAGCACCAGCGGCGAACCCTCCCCTCCGAACGTGCTCGGGTCGACGAGCACGACCGCCGCCCGCACGCCGCGCTGCACCAGCGACTGCACCGGCGAGAGCCAGCTGCTGTCGGTCGAGGCCGTCACCAGCACGAGCGTGGTGTGGCGGCCAAAGCGGCGCTGCTCCTCCATCAGCAGGTTGCCCAACGGCGCCTCGCCCGCGGCCTTCGCCACCGCCAGCGACTCGAGGATGCGCGAGAGCTGCTGCTGCCCCCGCTCCGCCTCGACCACCGTGTAGTCCTCGCCGAAGGCGATCAGCCCCACGGAGCGGTTCGAGGCGATGTAGCGCTGGGCCACGCTGGCGGCCACGGTGATCGTGTACTCCTCCGTGCTCTCGTCGCCCTCGCCCGCCTGGACGGCGCCCTCCATGTCCGCGATCACCCAGATGTCGCTGGTGGGGTCGAGCTCGAACGTCTTCACCATCAGCTCGCCCGTGTGGGCGGTGGAGCGCCAGTGAATGCGGCTGAGCGGGTCCCCCGGAGCCCAGTCGCGGATGCCGCTGGCGTTGGGTGTGATGTAGTGCGTGCGCCGCCGGAAGCGCCCCTCGCCCGGGAGGCTCGCCGGGGGCGTCTGGAAGCGGGGCAGGTCCACCACCCGCGGATACACCAGGATCTGCTGGCGGACGCCGTAGTCGCGCTCCGTGTAGAAGAGGCCGAACGGGTCGCCCCCGCGCACGCGCAGCGGCCCCCAGTCGAAGAGGCCCCGCCGCTGCAGCGTCGTGCTCACGATCCAGCTCCGCAGCCCCCGGCTGGGGATCACGACCGCTCGCCGCGACTGGTGGCCGGGCAGGCCGCAGGGGTCCTCCAGCTCGACCCACAGTTTCGGGATGAAGCTGCGGTTCTGGACCTCGATCAGCTCCTCCGCCTCCTGCCCCACCTGCCCCCGCAGCGTGCGCCGCTCGACGTTCACGGTCAGTGCGCGCGTGTTCAGCCAGGCGAGGATGAGGGCGACGGGTATCCCCATCGCGACGATGTAGGCGATCCGGTAGAGCAACCAGAATCCCGTGCCCGTGGCGATGAACACCGCCGCCACGAGGATGACGACGAGCACGGTGAGGGTGCGCCGCTGCGGCGCGAAGGGCCACGCGAGCACTCGCCGCACCATCGGCAGCCTCAGGCGCGGGCGCGCGCGCCCGGCACGGGCACACGAGCCAGGCAGTCGGCCACCACGTCCGCCGCGGTGGCGCCCTTCACGCGCGCCCCCGGGCTGACAATGACGCGATGCCCCAGGGTCACGAACGCCAGTTCCTTCACGTCGTCGGGCGTGACGTAGTCGCGTCCCTCCAGCAGCGCGCGCGCCTGCGATGTGCGGAAGAGCGCGATCGAGCCGCGCGGGCTGGCGCCCAGGTAGACGTTCTCGTGGACGCGCGTCGCCCCCGAGAGGCCGACGATGTACTGCTTGATCAGCGGGTCGATGTAGACCTCCCGTACGGCCCGCTGCAGTTGCCGGATCTCGGTCGCGTCCGTCACCGCCTCAAGGTCGTCGATGGGGTGGGCCACCTGCTGCTCGTCGAGCACCGTCACCTCGTCCTGCGCGCTGGGATAGCCCAGGTTCACGCGGATGAGGAAGCGGTCGAGCTGGGCCTCGGGAAGCGGGAAGGTGCCCTCGTACTCGATCGGGTTCTGCGTCGCCATCACCATGAAGGGCGATGGCATCGTGTGCGTCACGCCGTCCACCGACATCTGGCGCTCCTCCATCGCCTCCAGCAGCGAGGACTGCGTCTTTGGCGTGGCCCGGTTGATCTCATCGGCGAGCACGATCTGGGCCATGATCGGCCCCGGCCGGAACTCGAAGTCCATGGACTTCTGGTTGTAGATGGAGACGCCCGTCACGTCGCTGGGCAGCAGGTCGGGCGTGAACTGGATGCGCTTGAAGCTGCACCCGGTGGAGACGGCCAGCGCCCGGGCCAGCATCGTCTTGCCCACGCCGGGGACGTCCTCCACGAGCATGTGGCCACCACACAGCAGGGCCGTGATCGCGAGACGCAGCTCACGGTCCTTGCCGATGATGACTTTTTCGACGTTATCGATGATTCGTTGGGAAACGAGCTTTGGCTCTTCCAAGGCTTCACCCCATGCCAGGTCAGGCGGAGAGAGGGGAGTATAGCAACGTGTCGCTCGCCTCACCCCGGCGAGCCGCTAGACTGCGGCCATGTCCGAGCGCGACTGGGTCGCCGTCGCGGCCTCCCTGGCCGAGCGCTTCGCCAAGCGCGCCCCCCGCCACGACCGCGATGGCTCCTTCCCCCACGAGAACTTCGCCGAACTGCGCGAGGCCGGTTTCCTCAAGCTGACGGTGCCCCGCTCCCACGGCGGCCACGAGTTGCCCCTCTCCCGTTTCGTGCGCGTGCAGGAGGCGCTCGCGCACGGCGATGGCTCCACGGCGCTCGCCCTCAACATGCACCTCATCCGCTTCGGCGCCGAGCGCGAGGGGGGTTCGTACCCGCCCCAGTGGTTCGATGAGCTCTGCCGCGGCGCCGTCGAAGACGGCCGCCTCGTGAACACCGCCGCCACCGAGGAGGGGCTGGGCAGCCCCGCCGGCGGCGGCATCCCCGATACCACCGCCACCCCCGTCGAGGGCGGCTGGGTGCTGGAGGGCCGCAAGACGTTCGTCACCCTCGCCCCCGAGCTCTGGTACATGCCCGTGCTCGCGCGTCTCGACCCGCCCGGCGGGGGCGCCCCCGATATCGCCGACTTCATGGTCCTGCGCGACGACCCCGGCGTCCGCATCGACGAGACCTGGGACGCCCTCGGGATGCGCGCCAGCGGCAGCCACGACCTCGTGCTCGAGGGCGTGCGCCTCGGCGAGGACCGCTTCCTCGGCTACCGAAACAAGGCCAAACCCAGCCCCCGGGGCCGCGCCAGCGGCGTCTGGTTCGCGCTGGGTGTGGCCGCCACCACCACCGGCGTGGCCGCGGCCGCCCGCGACTACGCCGTCGACTTCGCCCGCACGCGCACGCCCACGGGCGTCCGCACCATCGCCGAGTTCCCCGGCGTCCGCCGCCGCATCGCCCGCATCGACCTGCTCCTGCAGCGCAACCGCTCCCTCATCGGCGATGCCGCCGCTGCCTGGGAGTCGGGCGAGGAGAGCGGCATGCCCGCCGCCGATCGCGTCGCCGTCGCCAAGGTCGACGCCCTCAACAACGCCATCGAGGCCGTCGACGAGGCTATGCGTGTCGTCGGAGGCGTGAGCCTGCAGAAGAGCCGCCCCATCGAGCGTTACTACCGCGACGTGCGCGCCGGCCTCCACAACCCCCCGCTCGAAGACCGCGCCCTCGAACAGCTCGCCCGCCGCGCCCTCGACTCATAACGGCCTGCGATCGGAGCTGTTCCCTCTCCACTTAGCCGCGCGCCAGCGCGGCGCTCTTCTCTCACTCAGCCGCGTCGTGAACGCGCAGAAGTCGAACGCCGCAGTCCGGAGCGCGGCGTTCTTCTCCCTCTCACCCCATCCCCAACTCGTGCAGCCGGTCGTCGTCGATGCCGAAGTAGTGGCCGATCTCGTGCAGGACGGTCGTGCGCACCTGCTCCCGCACCTCGTCGTCCGTCCGGCAGATGGACTCGATCGGCCCCTGGTAGATGCTGATCTTGTCGGGCAGCACGAGGTTGTAGCCCTCGTGGCCCCGGTCCGGCAGCGGCACGCCGTGGTAGAGGCCGAGCAGCGTGCTCCCCGGCCCGATGCCCGCCCGGTGCCGGTCCGCCGCCGTTGGCCGCCACTCGATCACGATCTCGACGTTCTGGACGCGCGCCAGCAGCTCCCGCGGCAGCGTATCCAGCGCCTCGCGCACCAGCTCGCGGAAGTGGTCGCGCTCCATCCCCGCGAGTCTACGGACTCGGGCCTGGGGCGGTGGGCCGTACACTGCGCTCATGAACCGTAGCGATTACCTGAAGACCCCTGACGTGATTGCTTTCCTTGAGTGGGCGGAGCCTTTCGTAACGGGCGAGTGCCCGATCGACCACACTTGGAACAGCCCCAAGTGGAAGACGCGGCACTACGCGAAGTTGTTCGATGCGTACAAGGGCTACGAGTGGAAGTTCAGCGTCGACCTGCCCGACAACGGCAGGAGCGAAGGCAAGTGCTACAACGAGACCGTGGCCTTCCTGAACACGCAAAAGGAGCAGCTGCAGAAGAGCCGGAAGCGTGAGGACAACGCGGGCTTCGTCAAAGCCGCCGACGCGGTCCTGCGGTGGGGGCACGTATATCAGAGCCAAGCACTCTCCGGGCTGGGCGAGGAAGCCATGTCCCACTTGACCGCGAACGTGGACCGTCTCGATCCGGCCAGGGCCGACCTGGATGGCTTTGCTGGTCTCAAGCCTATGAGTGCGGGATTCAGCAAGCTCTATGCGCTGCTGGTCCCGGACTTCCCCATCTTCGACAGCCGTGTAGCCTGTGCGCTTGCCTCGCTCGTACGACTGTTCTGCCACGAGCAGAGCCTTGAGGCCGTGCCTGAGACGTTGAAGATCGACGTGCCTCAAGATCGTGCAACCGTTACCCGCGATCCATCCTGCAAGCACTTCCGCTTCGAGAGGATCTCCTCGGGGAGCACAACCCGCTACGCCAGGTCGAATGTGATGGCGGCGTGGTTGCTTGGCAAGCTCGCTAGGCACTCACCTTTCTCGGCCCAGAGCGATCCGCTCCATGCCCTCCAGTCCGCGATGTTCATGGTCGGGTACGCCCCGCTGGCCCGCCGCTGCCAGTAGCCTGTGAACGCCCCTCCCTTCCCCCAGCCCCCGATCGGCTGTACCTTGACGGTCAAGTAGTGCCTGCGTGCCGCCCTTATCCAGACGGGTGGAGGGAACCGGCCCCGAGAAGCCCGGGCAACCTGCCTCTTCGGAGACAAGGTGCCAAAGCCGGAATCCCCTGAGGGGGAGAACGATGAGAGCGCCAGTGCTCAAGGACCCGGCCCGCGCACGAGGAGAGAAGATGTCAGCACCTCTGGGCCGAATGTTCATGTCCCTGGTCCCGTAGGGGACCGTCCTCGCCAACCCCACCGCCTCGCGCCGGTGAGCGCGCCCATCGTGAGCGCCTCCCACCGCGACACCCGATGCACGAGAGAGAGACATGACCTACGCACAAAACCTGCGTTGCCGCGAATGCAGTCGCGACTACCCCCTCGCAGCGCTCCACGTCTGCGAATTCTGTTTCGGTCCCCTTGAAGTCGTGTACGACGACGAGGGCATCCGGGCGGCCGTCTCCCGCGAGGCGATTGCTTCCCGCCCGGCCAACCTCTGGCGCTACCGCGAGTTCCTGCCCTGCGATGCGGACACCGCCATCAACATCGGGGCGGGCTTCACCCCCCTCATCCATGCGAAGAACCTTGGCAAGGCCCTCGGCCTTCCCAACCTCTACATCAAGAACGACACCGCCAACCCGACCTGGTCCTTCAAGGACCGCGTCGTCGCGATCGCCAGCTCGCGAGCGCGCGAGCTCGGCTACGAGAAGCTCGCCTGCGCGAGCACGGGCAACCTCGCCAACAGCGTCAGCGCCCACGCCGCCGCCGCTGGCATGGAGGCCGTCGTCGTCATTCCCAACGACCTCGAGGCGGGCAAGGTGCTCGGCTCGAGCATCTACAACCCCACCCTCGTGAAGGTGGAGGGCAACTACGACGCCGTCAACCGCCTCTGCGCCGAGCTGGCGGGGACCCGCAACTGGGCCTTCGTCAACGTCAACGTGCGCCCCTACTACGCCGAGGGCTCCAAGACCCTCGGCTACGAGGTCGCCGAGCAGCTCGGCTGGCGCGCTCCCGACCACTGCGTCGTGCCCATCGCCAGTGGGTCCCTCTTCGTGAAGATCCGCAAGGGCCTCAACGAGTTCGCCAAGGCCGGGCTCATCGACCCGCCCCAGACCCGCATGAGCGGGGCGCAGGCCACCGGCTGCTCGCCCGTGGCCACCGCCTGGGCCGAGGGCAGCATGAACTTCCGCCCCCAGCGGCCCGACACCATCGCCAAGTCGCTCGCCATCGGCAATCCCGCCGACGGCTACTACAGCCTCGTCCAGCTTCGCGACACGAACGGCTCCTGCGCCTCGGTCAGCGACGACGAGATCGTGGCGGGCATGAAGCTGCTCGCCGAAACCGAGGGCATCTTCGCCGAGACGGCCGGCGGTGTGACTATCGCCAGCGTCAAGCAGCTTGCCGCCGCCGGTAGAATCGACCCCGACGAGCTTGTGGTGGCCTTCATCACGGGCGCGGGCTTCAAGACCGCCGAGGCCGTCGCCGATCAACTCGACCCGGCCCTGGAGATCGACGCGACCGTGGAGAGTTTCGAGGCTGCCTACCAGGACCGCGAGGGGGTTCCCGCCTGATGGCTGTGCAACGGCTTCGCTTCACCTTCCCCACCGACCTGATCAAGGAGCCCGTGATCTACCTCATCGGGCAGCGATTCGAGGTCATCACCAACATCCGCATGGCCGACGTGGACGAACACACCGGCTGGGTCATCCTCGAGCTCGAAGGCGCTGCCGACGAGATCGCGCGCAGTGTCGCCTGGGCCGAGAGCCGGGGCGTGCGCGTGGACCCCATCACCGGCGACGTCATCGAAGGCTAGCCGCCACCACTACACGAACGGAGACCACCACTTGGCAGCAACAGTCCTCATCCCCCAGCCCCTCCGCCCCCTCACGGGCGACCAGCCCACCGTCGACGGAGCCACCGGCTCCCTCTCAGACTGCATCGCCGACCTTGAGGCGCGCTTCCCGGGCGTGGCCGAGCGCATGCTCGACGAGGAAGGGGAACTGCGCCGCTTCGTGAACGTCTACATCAACGGCGAGGATGTCCGCTTCGAGGACGGCCTCGCCACCGCCATCAACGACGGCGACGAGGTCAGCATCGTCCCCGCCGTCGCCGGCGGTTCTTTCTGACGTCAGATCAGGGAGTGCCTTCTCGCGGTTCTCGCGGCGAGGGGGATACGCCGGTGGCAGACGAATCCTGATCCCGGCTCACCGCCTCTGAGGGCAGAAAGCGCGAAGCCCCCGGAAACGGGGGCTTCGATGTGTCTCGGTGTTCTTGAAACTCCTAGAAGACGTTCCGGGTGCCGCTGTCGCTGCGGGGCGCCTCGGCGGGTGGGGCGGCTGCCGGTGGGGCGGCCTGCTGGGCCGGAGGAGGCGCCTGCTGGACGGGCTGCTGCGGAGCCGCTGGTTGCTCCGGCTGGACCTCCGCCTGCGCCTCTTCGGTGGCGCCTTCCTCTTCCGAGTCTTCCCGGACGGCGCGACGGAACTCCTTGATCGAGGAGCCCAGGTCCCCGCCGATCCTGCTGATGCGGCCAACTCCGAAGAGCAGCACGATAACGCCGACGATGATGGCGAGCTCCAACGGCCCGAGCGGACCGATAAGCAGCGGACCAGGCATAACGCCCTCCTCGTCCCAAGGCTCACGCCAAGGAATCAGTCCTGTCATGGTACATGATGCTGCAATGGGGGAAAGCGCAAGCCCGGTAAGGGCCACCGCCAGCCTTCACCCCTCGCGGCGCGAATCGTTCAGGAGCTACCCGTCGAGCCGGCCTCAGGAAAGACGTTCGACGAAGACGTCCATGACGCCCCCGCAGATCTTGTCCTCGCCGTCCGTCGGCTCCGTCAGGTCCACGGTGACGATTCGGGGGGAGCCGTCTTCCAGCACCTCCATCGCCTCCTGCCAGACCTCCGCCTCCCCGCAGCCGCCCCCGATCGTGCCGAAAAACGACCCGTCGCCGCGGACAACCATCTTCGCGCCCGTCTTGCGCGGCGTGGAGCCGCGCGTCCGCGCGACCGTCGCCAGCACGACCGGCTCCTCGCGCTCCATCGCGCTCTTAATCTCCCGGAAAATCTCTTCGTTCACACCCTGATCCTGACGCCCCCGGCCCGCCCCCGCAAGGGGAAGCGCGAAACGCCCCCGAATTCCCTACGATCGCACGCATGACCGCCCTCGCCATCGACCACGTCATCCTCGCCACCGCCGACATCTACGCGACCGCCGCCCGCCTCGAACGCGACCACGGCCTCGCCTCGCTTCCCGGCGGCAGGCATGCCGGGCACGGCACCGGCAACCGCATCGTCCCCCTCGGTGACGCCTACATCGAGATCATGGGCGTCGTGGACGAAGCGGAAGCGGCAGTCAGCCCCATGGGGAGCTGGCTGCGCGAGCAGACCGCGGCCGGCGATCGCGTTGCCGCCCTCTGCCTGCGCACCGACGCCCCCGGCCTCCACGCCACCGCCGAGCGCCTCCGCCTCCGACCCCTCCCCATGTCCCGCGATGCTCCCGGCGGCGTCACCCTCTCGTGGCGTCTCGCCGGCCTTGCCGAGGCCATGGCCGACCCCTCCCGCACCTTCTTCATCGACTGGCAGGTTCCCCCGGACCAGCACCCCGCCCGCGGCCCCGCCCCCCACCGCGTCGAACCCGCCGGCTTCGCCTGGGTCGAGCTCGCCGGCGACGTTGACGCCATCCACGACTGGCTGGGTGGGGAAGTCGCGGGCGTGCGCGTTGTCGAAGCCCGCGAACCGGGCGTTCGCGCTGCCGTCGCGCTCGCAAGCGGCGAGAGCTTCGTGCTGACGTAGCAAGGAGACCTTGCGATGGGCAATCGTTCGTGTAAGAATGGAGGCACGATGACGCAGGTGAAGAAGCGGAAGAAGCCCACGACGGTTGAAGACATCCCGGTCGTGCCGGTGAGCAAGCTGCGGGCGAAGCTGCGGCGCCGGATCCGGCGTTACGAGCAGCGCTACGAGATGTCCACGGAACGGATGCGTGAGGTCGTGAGGGAAGACCCGATGCGGGAAACCTGGGAGATCTGCAAGTGGCTGATGGACGACAACCTCCTCAAGTACCTCAACGGGGAGGAAAGCATGGATGGGTCGCCATCGACCGATATATCTCAGCCTACGAGCGCGCCCTCGAACGGCACTCCTTCGTCCTCGAAGACCTGACGGTCTTTCAGCGAGCCACCGGCCGGTTAGGTCCCGTTCTCAGGGTTCAAGGACGGCTCCTCTGCCCTGTGGGCCTCGTGGTTGAAGTCGCGAAGGAGCTTGCGATCCAGACCGGTCCCCGCAACCAGGAAGAGGTGCGCGGGCTGAGCTATACCTACCACGCCTATGTTCCGGGAACGGGCAACCTCCTGCGCTACGACAACTCCCACTCTTTCGACGAGTTCCACCGCCACGAGTACATCTTCCCAACGCGGGACCAGCAGCCGCTTCAGGTGCTCACCCGCGAGGAGTTCCCCACACTCATCGAGGTCCTCGACGAGGTGCAGGCGATGGCCCAGCGGCTGGGCCTGGCCAGCTAGCCCGCAGCCACCCGCTCCCCGATAAACGCGTTGATGCGCTCCCTCGCCTGCTGCCCGATGGGGATGGGCGCGGCGTCGAAACCGTGCGGACCGCCCGGGTAGACGGCTAGCTCCGACTCGTTCCCAGCCGCCAGCCAGCGCGCGTGCATGAAGAGCGAGTCGTCCAGCAGCGGGTCGTACGAGCCCACCGTGAAGAGCGCGGGCGGCATGTTGTGCAGGTGCGCGTTCAGCGGCGAGACATCCGGGTCCGTCGTGTCCACGCCGGGGATGAACATCTCGTAAAAGCGGTCGATCGCGGCCCGGTCGAGGCCGCCCTCCGGCCCCACCCCCAGCCGCTGACTCGGCGTCATCGAGAGGTCGTACGGACCGTAGACGAGGTTCGCCCCCTGGAAGCCCGTGTAGCCGTGACGGTCGCGCATCCGCAGCAGCGTGACCGCCGCCAGGTGCGCCCCGGCCGAACCGCCCCCGATGAGCAGCCGCTCAGTGCCGAACTCCGCCGCCGCGTTCTCGACCAGCCACACCGCCGCCGCCTCGCAGTCGTCAGGACCGGCGGGGGACGGGTGCTCCGGCGCCAGCCGGTAGTCGACGCTCACCGTGGCGAGGCCGAAGCCCTCGACCAGTGCGAGGTTGGACTGGTCGCTCATCCGCGCCCGCCCGATCACCCAGCCACCCCCGTGGATATCGAGGTAGACACCCGCCGGCTCGCGCCCCTCGGGCCGGATGATGCGGACCGTCGCCCCCTCGCCCATGCCCGGCACGGCGCGGTCCTCCGCCCGCTCGACGGGCGGGGGCACGGGAAACGCCCCGCCCCCCTCGTCCATCAGCCGGCGTAGCTCCACGAGGTCGGTGTTGTCCATCGACGGCATCTGCTCGCGCATGGCCATCGAGGCCGCCACGAAGTCGCGCGTCTCCTGGCTAATGGCGTCGGGTCCGAACACGCTGGGGTCGAAGCTCACGCGGTCCTCCTCAGGAAGGCTTCAGGCCGAACGAATGGATCAGCCGCCCGTAACCCAGGTAGCTCACGACCGCCCAGCCGATCTCGAGGATCTGCTCCTCGGTGAAGTGCTGCCCGAGCTCATCGAACAGCTCGCCGTCGATGTTGGCGTGGTCGACGAACAGCCGCTCCGCATAGTGGAACGCCGCCTTCTCCGCCTCGCTGAAGTCCTGGTCGCCCCACGTCGAAATCTTGCCGACGGTGGTCTCCTCGAGGGTGTCACCTTCCCCTGACAGGGGAATTCGAGCGGCCTGTCAGAAGTCGCAGGCGTTCAGTTGCGCGACCCGCAGCCGCACCATCTCCTTCAGCCGCGCGGAAACGGCCCCGTCCCGGATCAGCGGGCGGTACCACTCGTTCCATCGCCCGAACAGCTCGGCGTTGTGCCCGAACACGCGCGTGAAGTCGTCGCCGCGGCCACGCAGCCCTTCGGGCAGTTCATCGTCGCGGGCAAGGCGGATGTGGGGGGCAGGTGTGTCACTCATGCTGGGGATTCTAGGACCTGTGGAGGGTCGGCGCGCTGTACGTGCGGGTTGTCGGGGGTGCTAAGATAGTGGCATCGAACAAGGGAGAGCGAGCCGGCGCTGTGCCGGGGCGACTCTCGGCAGCAGGAGCACTCAGTGGGGTCGTTCACCGTCACGGTAGCTGTAGCGAGTCCCGGGACCTCGGAGTTCCAGGACATCGATGCTGTGGTCGACACGGGAGCTGCCCACGCGTTCCTTCCGGCCTCGTTCCTCGAAGGGCTCGGCATCCCCCGCACGCGAACGCGAGCGTTCAAACTCGCCGACGGCACGCGAAAGACCTACGACATGGGCGAGGCCCGCTTCCGCATCGAAGGCCGGGAGATGAACTCCCCCGTCGTCTTCGGCGATGAAGGCATCGCTCTCCTCGGCGCCACCACCCTCGAGAATTTCGACCTCATCGCCGACACGACCAACCTGCGCCTCATCGACGCCCCCGAAGGCCTGCTGGTCAGCGTCTTCCGCGGCTAAGCACCCCTACCCCAGGTACGCCGACCCCGACCGGCGGCCCTTCGGGTCAGTCAGCACGTTCACCAGCGCGACCGTGTTCGCCGCCAGCGCTTCCTGGACCGCGGGCGCGATGTCGGCCGGGTCCTCGACGCGGCGGGCCCAGCCGCCCACCATCTCGACCGTCTTCTCGTAGGCGACGGGGAGGAGGGCGGCGATGGGGGGTGCGTCCGGGGCGAACGTCCGGTCCTGGATCGAGTGGCCCGCGATGCCCCCGTTGTTCGACACGACGATGACGACGTTGGCGCCCACGCGCGCGGCCGTCTCCACCTCCATCGCGGCCGCCCCGAAGGCGTAGTCCCCGAGCACCGCCACCACCTGCTGGTCCGGGCGCGCCAGCTTCGCCCCGAGGGCGTAGGGCAGCCCGGTGCCCATGCAGCCGGTCGTGCCCGAGTTCAGCCGCAGACGCGACCCGAAGCTCGGCATGACCGCCCTCGCGACGCCCATCGTCAGCTCCGCGTCGACCGTCACGGTCGCGTCGCGATCGAGGCAGTCGCGCACGTCCCGCAGCAGCCGGAAGTGGTTGATGGGCACCTCGTCCGAGGCCATCGCCTCCGCCGAGCTTGCCTCGTTCCGGTCCCGCCCCTCCCGCAGCGTCCCCACCCAGTCGCTGTTCGCGACGCGCAGGCTGCGCCCGTCCAGCAGCCCGTTGAGCTGCTCCACGGCGATCGCGCAGTCGGCCACGATGCCCGTCTCGACATCCGCGCCGCTGTAGAACTCCTCCGCCACGATGTCGATGTGCGCCAGTCGCGCGCCCTCGGCGAAGCGCGGCGCGCGTCCGAACTGGAACACCCAGTTGAAGCGCCCCCCCACCATAAGCACGGCGTCCGCGCCACTCAGCGCCGCCGAGCGGGCCGCGTTCATGAACATCGGGTGGTCGTCGGGAATCGAGCCCCGCCCCATGGGCGACGACACGAAGGGGATGCCCCGGTCGACGAGCCGCTGCAGCGGCAGCCCCGCCTCCGCCCAGCCCGCGCCCTTCCCCATGATGACCAGCGGGCGCTCCGCTTCCGAGAGCATGTCGGCAACCGTTTCGAGGGCGGCCGGGTCGGGATGGGGACGCGAGATCTCGGGCTCGCTCGTCCGCCACTGCACGGCCTCCTCGTCGAAGGGCGTGCGGATGAGCTCGGCGGGGAAGTCGAGGTAGACGGCTCCCGGACGCCCGTTCAGGGCTCGGCCTAGCGCCAGGTGTACGTACTCGGCGATGCGCGCCTGGCTGTCGACCTGCGTCGCCCATTTGCAGGCGGGCGCGGCGAACGCCACCTGGTCCGCCTCCTGGAAGGCCCCCAGCCCGCGCTCGTTCCCCGCCGACGAGCCGCCCAGCACCACCAGCGGCATCGCGCTCTCGGTGGCGACGTACATGGGCGTGACCGCGTTCGTGAGCGCCGGCCCCGAGCCAACGACGAGCACCCCCGGCTTCCCCCGCGCCCAGCCCCACGCCGAGGCCGCGAAGCCCGCCGAGACCTCGTGGCGGCAGTTCACCACCGTGATGCCTTCCCGCTCCATCGCCGCCATGACCTCGATCATGGGTCCCGCCACCACCCCGAAAGCCGTATCGATGCCGGCTGCCTTCAGCTGCCGCGCGATGATCTGTCCGCCGTTCAGTTCTGCCACGCCGTGCCCTCCGTTTTCGCTGGCGGCCATCGTACGCCCCGCGCGGGGCGGGTCGCCCGGAGCCTACAATCGCGCGTGCCGCCACCGCGGCAGGGGGACGCTCATGGACCGCCTTGAAGGTAAAGTCGCGCTCGTCACGGGAGCGGGCTCCGGGATCGGCAGGGCCTCCTCCCTGCGCTTCGCCGCCGAGGGCGCCAGCGTCATGTGCGTCGACCTCGACGAGGCTTCCGCGCAGGCCACCGCCGCCACCATCGCCGAGGGCGGCGGTTCCAGCGCTGCCCTCCAGGTCAACGTCACGGAGGAGGAGGCTGTCAAGGCCGCCTGCGAGGAGACCGTGCGCGAGCTGGGCGGCCTCGACGTGCTCTACAACAACGCCGGTGTCGGTCGCGCCGCGTGGGACACCACCATCGCCGTCAACCTGAGCGGCGTCTACTACGGACTCCGGCACGGCGGCGCCCTCATGGCCGAGCGCGGCGGCGGCGCCCTCATCAGCACCGCCTCGGTCGCGGGCCTCGTGGGCCTCGTCAGCAGCCGCGTCACCGAGTTCCCGCCCGTCGACGGCTCCGGCGCCTACATCGCCGCCAAGCACGGCGTCGTCGGCCTGACCCGCCAGTTCGCCCTCATCTACGCAAACCACGGCGTCCGCGTGAACGCCATCGCACCCGGCTACATCCACACCCCGATGATCGAAGAAGCGCTCGGGGAAGAGGAGGGCGGCGGCGGCTTCCTTGAGTCGCTGCACCCGCTCGGCCGCCTCGGCGAACCCGAGGAGATCGCCGCCGCCGCCGCCTTCCTCGCCAGCGACGACGCCTCCTTCATCACCGGCGTCACGCTACCGGTCGACGGCGGCTACACGGCTCGCTAGGGGCCGAAGACGTCGCTCACCGCGCAAGAGAAGCCCGGCACCACGTCCAGGCCGTCGAGCGCTTCGCTCTCGTTCAGCGTTGCGACGGCCTTGCCAGCGGTGTGCACATCCACTGTGCGCGTGTCGGGATGAACCACCCAGACAAGGCCCACGCCGTGGCTTAGCCACATCCGGGCTTTGTCGTGGGCTTCACGGCGGCTGTCGCTCGGGGAGGTCACTTCCACCACGAGGTCCGGGACGACCTCGGCGTACCCCACGATCTGCGCGTCCAACGGGACCTTCTCAGCCGAAGTGAACGCGATGTCGGGCTCGCGTACCGTGTCCGGATCGCGCTCCAGCCAGACGCCTGAGTCGGAGGCGACCACTGTTCCAAGTCCCCTGGGCTCGATGAAGCTGAAGAGTGTGGCGCTCAGCCTCACAACGATCTTCCCGTGCTCATGTCCCGTCGGCATGGTCTCGCAGAGCACCCCCCGGATCAGTTCGCCACGTACGCCGTCCTCACACAGTCGCAAGAGGTCCTTGGCGGTGAGCAGGTTGGTCTCTGTGGTCGTCACGTTGATCGCTCCGGCGTGCATTCATTCTACATGGCGAGCACCGCCCGCCCCGCCCCGCTAGACTGCCCCCCATTCCGCCAGGGAGTGTGCCCCCATGACCCCTGATGTCGACGCCACTGCCCCCAAATTCCTGCGCGACAAGTACGCCATCATCGGCGTGGGCGAGACCACCTACACCCGTGGCTCCAACCTGACCACGCGCGCGCTCGGTACCTGGGCCGTCAAGAACGCGATGGAGGACGCGGGCATCCCCGCCTCCGAAGTCGACGGCATGATGTCGTATTCCAACAACGACTCCACCCCCTCCCCCATGATCGCCGGCGACCTCGGCATCCGCCTCAACTTCTACATGGATGTCTACGGCGGCGGCTCCAGCAGCGAGGCCCTGATTGGCCTCGCCATCGGCGCCATCGAGGCGGGCATGTGCAACACCGTCGTCGTGTTCCGCTCCATGAACGGCTACTCCCAGGTCCGTATCGGCGGCACGGGGGCGCGGGCGCGGGCGCCCGTAGGCGGCGATGCCGTTCACACGGCCCCCTACGGCTGGTTCAGCGCCGGCCAGAACTTCAGCCCCAGCTTCATGCGTCACATGTACGACTACGGCACCACCCCCGAGCAGGTGGCCATGGTCAAGGTCATCCACAGCGAGCACGCCTCCAACAACCCCAAGGCCTACTACAAGCAGCGCCTCACCGTGGACGACGTGCTCAACAGCCGCATGATTGTGAAGCCCCTCCACCTGCTCGACTGCTGCGTCGAGACCGACAACGCCACCGCCGTCATCGTGACCCGCGCCGAGCGCGCCTACGACTACCGCAACACCCCCGCCCGCATCCTTGCCGTGGCCGGACGCGTCTGCAAGCCGCGCATCGACATGCACTTCCAGCACGGTCCCATCTCGACCGTCGCCGGCTACTACATCAAGGACATCATCTGGCCGAACGCCGGCGTCGGCCCGGAGGATATCGACCTCACCGGCGCCTACGACGCCTTCACCTTCACCTCCATGCTCCAGCTCGAGGACTACGGCTTCTGCAAGAAGGGGGAAGGCGGCGACTATGTCAGCAGCGGCATCATGCGGCTGGGTAACGAGCGCCCCAACAACACCAGCGGCGGCCACCTCTGCGAGGGCTACACGCACGGCATGAACATGATCATCGAGAACGTGCGCCAGCTCCGCGGCGAGGTCGACGACTACTGCCCGGTCGACGACCAGGACCGCAAGCAGCACACCTTCGACTACTCCGGCGGGGCCTGTCGCCAGGTGCCCGACGCCAACATCTCCATGAACCTCGGTTGGGCGATGCCGGGCACCGGCTCGTCCATGGTCATGAGGAAGGGATAGCGCCATGCCTGAAGGCGAATACCGCGGGATGAACCTCACCATCCTCGATGTCGACCACGAGAACGTGGCCTACTTCGGCCACTGCGCCGATCACGACTTCCACCTGCAGAAGTGCACAAGTTGTGGCCTCCTGCGCTACCCGCCGGGTACCGCCTGCCCCTGGTGCCAGAACCGCGAATTCGAGTGGACGGCGGTCGAAGGCAAAGGGACCGTGCACTCTTACGGCGAGGTGCACCAGGCCATCCAGCCCCAGTTCCGCGAGAAGGCCCCCTACATGATCCTCATCGTCGACCTGGACACCCAGAAGGGGCAGCCTACCGAGCACGAGGCCCTGCGCGTGGCCGGCAACCTCGCCACCCCCGACGGCGACCTCGCCCCGCCCGAGCTGGTCAGGCAGGTCGGCATCGGCAGCCGCATGCGCATGGTTTTCGCGGACGTGGGCGAGGGGCTCTCGTTGCCCATGTGGACCCTCGACGAGGACGCGGAGCAGCCGGAGAACCCCTGGCGCTACCCGCAGGAGTACAACGGGGTCTAGGGCGCCCTACCCACCACCGCCGTCGCCGCCACCGCCGAAGCCGCCGAAATCGGTCTTCGCCAGGTCGATGCCGACACAGCTAAGGCTCCAGAACATGAACTCCCAGCAACCGTCGGTCACCCTCTCGTGCACGTACTTCAGCAACTGCCAGACCAGGCTCCACACAGGCGCGTTCCCTTCCCTTCAACCCTACTGATTCCGTGCACGCCTATGCAACGAGGCCCGCTGTGGCCGTGCTACCATCGAGCGCCATGCTGAGCGCGAATGACAATGAGCTGCTGACCCGCACCGGACCGGAGACGCCCATGGGCGACCTCTTCCGGCGTTTCTGGGTGCCGGTGCTCATTTCAGCCGAGCTGCCCGAGCCCGACTGCCCGCCCGTGCGCGTCGGCGTGCTCGGCGAGGAGCTCGTCGCCTTCCGCGACACGAACGGCGCCATCGGCCTGGTCGAGGGGCGCTGCCCGCATCGTCGCGCCGAGCTCTTCTGGGGGCGCAACGAAGAGTGCGGCCTGCGCTGCGTCTACCATGGCTGGAAGTTCGACGTAGACGGCAACTGCGTCGACATGCCCTCTGAGCCGCCCGAGTCCCAGTTCCTGGAGAAGGTCGGCATCACCGCCTACCCCACGCGTGAGTGGGGCGGCTTCATCTGGGCCTACATGGGCCCGCCCGACCTGCCCCTGCCGGACCTCCCCGAGTTCGAGTGGGCGCACGTCCCGGAGAGCCACCGCTACGTCTCGAAGAAGCTACAGCAGTGCAACTGGGCGCAGTCCGTCGAGGGCGCCATCGACACGGCGCACTTCTCCTTCCTCCACATGCTCGTCGGCGAACTCCCCCCGGATGCCCCCAAGGCCCTGCGCTACATGAGGGCCGATGGCTCGCCCAAGTTCACCATCCGCCCCACGGAGGCGGGTTTCGTCATCGGTGGCGCCCGTTTCGCCGAAGAAGACAGCTTCTACTGGCGCATCACGCAGTTCCTCGCCCCCAACCACAGCCTCGCCCCCGGCGCCGAGCGCGGCCAGAACATCAACGGCCAGACCTGGGTCCCCATCGACGACGAGAGCTGCTGGATATACACCTACACCTGGAACCCCGACCGCCCCATCACGGAGGAGGAACTCGCCGTCATCAAGGGCGGCAAGGCCAGCGTTCACTCCGTCGTCGATGAGCACTACCGCCCCGTCCGCAACCGCGCCAACGACTACCTGATCGACCGCGAGGCCCAGCGCACGGCCAGCTACACGGGCGTGCAGGGCATCTCCGAGCAGGACGCCTGTATCCAGGACAGCCAGGGGCCCATCTACGACCGCACCCAGGAGCACCTGGGTACGACCGACGTGGCCATCATCGAGTTCCGCCGCATGATGCTGCGTATGGCCCGCAACCTGCTCGAGGGCCAGGAGCCCGCCGAGGCCCGCAACGGTCGCGCCTACTGGGTCCGTTCCGGCGCCGAGATAGCCCCCCGCACCACCCCCTTCGACGATGTCGCCGCCGACCGCACCACGGCAGGCGAGCTGAACGCCTAGGGCGTCGCCAGCGGCGCGACCGCCACGTCGATGCCGGACACGGTTCCGTCAAGCTCCACGAAGTAGTCGCTTGCCGCCGTATAGAGCAGTTCGCCGTCGTGCCGCACCGCCACCCAGAGCTCGTGCGTGGCTCCTGGAGTTAGCTGGTCCCTGTTGTAGGAGACGCGGAAGTCGACGGGCAGGGTGTTGGCGTCATCGATGACCTGGCGGCCCAGGGCGACCGCCAGCGGTTCGTCGCCCGAGACGTCCACCAGTACCACCTCCACGCAGGAGCCCAGCGGGAGTTCCACCTCGCCATCCATGTACCGAACCGTGCCCGAGATCGCGTTAACGTCGCTGCCGGACCAGACCAGCGTGAGGAGAATGGCTGGCACCGTCATCACGACCAGGGCGCCCAACGACAGGAGTGAAGCTAGCTTCCACATCGATCCCCTCCTGATCCAACTTACAGCGTCAGGAGGTCAATCGTTCCATGCTCCTGGAGGTGCGTGTAGGCAGGCTCACGCCTCCCCTAACCGGTCCTTAACCGGCCTTTGAGAAGTGCCTCCGTGTCCGGTGCCTAGCTGCCCCGCGCGACCTTCAGGTCGGCGCGGGCGGCGACGCGCATGCCGCCCTGGTCGCTGCTGATCGTCACGAGCTGGAAGCCCGCCGCCGCATGCTTCTCCGCGAGCTGTGCGTTCGCGTGGATGCCCGCGATCACGCCGTGCGCCTTGCACGCCTGCGCGATGCGCACGCGCTCCTGCTCGAAGCGACCCTCGTTCGCCATCGCCGGAGGCTGGCCCAGCGTGATGCTCAGGTCGGCCGGACCCACGTAGACGGCGTCGATGCCGGGTACCGAGAGGATGTCGTCGAGGTTATCGAGCGCCTGCTCGGTCTCGATCATGGGGATGCAGGCGACCTCGGTGTTCGCGTGGGCGAAGTAGTCCGCGCCCGCGTACATCGTCGCCCGCAGGGGACCGAAGCTGCGGTTGCCCTCCGGGTGGTAGCGGCAGGCCGCGACGGCCGCCCGCGCCTCTTCGACGCTGTTCACCATGGGGATGATCACCCCCATGGCGCCCGCGTCGAGCATCTTCATGATGATGCCGGGCTCGTTCCAGGGGACGCGCACGAACGGCATCGTCTCCGTCGTGCTGATGGCCTGCAGCATGGTCAGCGCCGTCTGGTAGTCGATGCCCCCGTGCTGCATGTCGATGCAGACGTAGTCGAACTCCTCGCCCGCCATGATCTCGGCGCTGAGCGAGCCGGGCAGGGAGAGCCAGCCCCCAAGGGCCATCTCCCCCGCCCGCCAGCGAGCCTTCACCGTGTTCTCACGCATCCCTCTGCTCCTTACTCACCAGCCACGAGTCACTGGCCACCAGTCACGCTTCATTCGTCATGATGATCGTGCCGGAGGCCATGAACATGCCGCCCACGCCGTGGCAGACGCTGATCTTCGCGTCGGGCACCTGCGCGGGGGCCGTGCCCCGCATCTGGCGCACGCTCTCCTGGAGCGCGTACATGCCGTACATGCCCGAGTGCATGTAGCTCAGACCGCCGCCGTTCGTGTTGACCGGCAGGGGACCGCCGGGGGCGGGGTTGCGCGCCTCGATGAACGCGCCCGCCTCGCCCCGCCCCACGAACCCGAGGTCCTCGAGACCGTAGATCGGCAGGTGAGCGAAGGCGTCGTAGATCATCACGTGGTCGACGTCGTCGTGGCTGATGCCCGCCTCTTCGAAAGCCGTGCTTCCGGCCACCTTGAAGGCGCGCGAGGTGGTCATGTCTTCCATCTGGCTGATCATCGGCGTCTCGACGCTCTCGCCCGTGCCGAGGAGGTAGACGGGCTTCGTCGGGAAGTCCTTCGCCCGCTCCTTCGAGACGAGGATCAGCGCGCCGCCGCCGTCGGTTACGAGGCAGCACTGCAGCAGCCGGAAGGGGTAGGCGATCATGCGCGAGTTGAGCACGTCGTCCACCGTGATCGGATCCTTGAAGGTCGAGCGCGGGTTGAGCGCCGCCCACTCGCGCTGCACCACCGACACGGAGGCGAGCTGCTCGTGCGTCATGCCCGTCTCTTTCATGTAGCGCAGCACGCCAAGGGTGAACATCGAAGGCGGACCGCTGAGGCCGTAGGGCGCCTCGAACTGGCCGGGAAGCGACGCCGGCGCGCCCGCGAAACCGCCGCGCCCGACGCGCGAGCGTCCGCTCTCGCCGTGCGTCACGAGCGCGACATCGCAGAGTCCCTCGTTGATGGCGGCGGCGGCGTGGCGCACGTGCAGCATGAACGAGCAGCCGCCCACCGATGTGCCGTCGACCCATGTGGGCGTGATGCCGAGGTAGTGGGCGATTCCGGCGGGCGCCTCGCCCGCGGTCGCCACGCCGTCGATGTCACCGGGACCGATGCCGCAATCCTCCATGGCGTTGAGGGCGGCGTCGGCGTGCAGTTGGATCTGGGAAAGGCCGGGGATGCGGCCGAGATCGGTCGTCTCGGCGGCTCCGACGATGGCTACGGAACGGGACTCCATGGCTATCCTCCTGCCGGCCGGAACTTCGGCAGCGAAATGTCGTCACTCACGGGCGTGAACGCGACTTCGACGGGCATGTCGAGCAGGAGCGCCTCGGGCGTCTGCTCGCAGTCGACGATGTTGGTCATCATGCGCGGACCCTCATCCAGCTCCACGATCGCGATCGCGTGCGGGTCGGGACCGAACCCCGGCGGGGGCCGGTGGTTGATCACGTAGCTGTAGAGCTTCCCCCGGCCGCTCGCCGTGAAGCTCGAGACCGAGCGCGAGGCGCAGGCGGGGCAGAAGGGGCGTGGCGGGAAGATGACGTTCTTGCAGGCGTCGCAGCGCTGCAGGCGAAGCTCGCCCCGCTTCGCCCCGTCCCAGAAATCCTGTGTTTCCGGGGTGGGCACGGGCACGGGCCCTTTGTAGTCGTCGGGCATGAGGGGTCTGCCTTTCAGATGGTTTGGCGCACGGCGGCGCACGCGTCAGCGCATCCTACGAGCTTCACCGCAATGGGGGGAGTGGCCCTGCGGGAGGAGCCTGGTACGGGGAATCAGGCCGGCGCGGGCGCCTCGTCGCGTGCGCTTACCCAGACGCGGCCCGCCACCTGCGTGCCCATCACGATCTCGCGACCCTCGATCGTGACCGTCACCGTCCCCCGGTACGGCTCCGAGGACTTGAGCCTCACCACCTGCCCGGGGCGAATGCCTTCCGTGTCGAAGAACTGCAGAAGCTGCTCGTCCTCCTCGAACACGCGCTCGATGGCCACCGTCTCGCCCTCGGGCACATCCGTTAGCGTCGTCATCGAGAGGTCGCCGGCGTTCGCCAGCCCCGGGATGGGGTAGCCGAAGGGGCTGCGGATGGGATTGCCCAGCGTCTCAATCAGGTGCGGCTCCGTCACGTCGGAGATGCCGTGCTCCAGCAGGTGCGCCTCTTCGTAGGCGCGCCACCAGGGCACCTTCAGCACGCTCGTCAGCAGGCACTCGGCCAGGCGATGGCGTCGCACCATCTCCTCCGCCCGCCGCAGACCCTCCGGCGTCAGCTCGATCATCTTGCGCCGGTTGATCGAGACGAGGCTGTCGCGCTGCAGCCGCTTCAGCATTCCCGCGACCGATGGAGGCGTAACCCCCAGGCGATCGGCGAGGCGCACCGCGATCACGCTCTCCCCCTCGTCGTGGTGGAGGCGGTAGATTGCGCTCAGGTAATCGTCGCTTGCGACGTTCACGACCTGCTTTGGCATCGCCCCGATCGTGCCACGCCCCGCGCCTCTTGTCTTGACCGAACGCCCCTTCAATTCACGACCGGGCAGCCGTACACTCGAAGGCGCAGCCTTCGCGGCGAGGATGGACCCCATGAGCGCAGCCCCCGAGACCCCCGAACTCGACCTCTCCTGGCTCGATCTCTACGACGACCCCACGTCGGCCGAACCCACCAAGAAGGGGCTCACGCTCGACGCCATCGACATTGGCGACTACGCCTCGCAGGAGGACCTGCCCCGCGACATGACTCCCCGCCTGCGCGGCGCCTCCCCCCGCGAGAACGCCCATCGCCAGGGCCTGACCTACCAGACCAAGCACGACGTCTGGGCCGACCAGTGCCTCTCCCTCTACGAGGAAGCGATCCAGCGCCAGTGGTCCTCCGCGCGTGACATTCCCTGGGACACCCTTGAGGAACTCCCCGACGAGCACGAGCGCGCCATGTGCCAGGTCGCGACCATGCTCGCCGAGGTCGAGTTCATCGCCGGCGACGTGCCCGGCCAGTGGCTCCCCGCCATCAGCGGCGATGAGTTCGAGGTCGGCCTCTTCCTCATGTCCCAGATCATGGACGAGGCGCGCCATACCGACGTCTTCCGCAAGCGTGCCCTTGCCAACGGCGGCGGCCTCCTCCAGCAGGGCGCCGGGCTCGGCCTGCGCAACCTGATCGAGGCCCAGGACTTCACCGAGATGTCCGTGCTCATGCACGTGCAGGCGGAAGGCTTCGTCCAGTCCATGTTCCGCATGGGCGAGCTCATCGGGCCGACCCAGGCCGACAAGCGCATATTCCGCATGGCCGCCCAGGACGAGTCGCGCCACCTCGCGTTTGGCGTGATGCACCTCAAGCACGTTCTCTCCGAGACACCCGAGCGCCGCGAGGAGATCCACCACTACCTCGACAAGGCCGAGGAGCGTTCGGCCGGCGGCGGCAGCGGCGATGTCACCTTCCCGCCGGTCTTCGAGTCGCTCTGCATCCTCCTCGGCGGCGGCAAGGACCGCTTCGACGAAGGCGTCGCCAAGTTCCTGCTCCTCCGCCAGCGCCAGGTGAAGGAGTACCTGCACCGCCTCGATGTCGCCGGTCTCGGCGACCGCCGCGAGCGCCTGGGCCCGGCCCTTGCGCAGTACGCCAACTAACGCCATGGCCGAACACGCCGAGGCCACCGCAGGCCCCATCACCCCCGAGATGCGCGCCGCCGCCCTGGCGCTCGGCTGGGACGAGGGCCTCCTCGACCGCGCCCTCGACTTCGGCTACCAGCCGCGCACCCTCGTGGCCGCCCTCGCCGCCAAGCTCGATGCCCGCCAGGCCGCCGGCTTCCTCGACCGCGAACCCCTCAAGCCCGACCTCTCCTGGATGGACGCCCCCACCGAGTGGGGCGTGCGCGCCGAGCAGGCCGACCCCGAGATGGGCCTCACCGTGGGCGACATAATGGTCGGCTCCTACGGCGAGATCCCCGACCTCTGGACCGACCGCACCGAGATCGCGCGCGGCTCCAACCCGCAACTCGGCCAGGAAGACATGGGCTACACCATCTTCGAGAAGGCCGTCGTCTGGACGGACTCGGTTGCCGACCTCTACGAGCGGGCTATCCGCGACCGCTGGGCGCCCGCCACCGACCTCGGCTGGCGCAGCCTCGAAGCCCTCCCCGACGACATCGAGCACGCCATCTGCCAGGTGATGACCGAGCACAGCGAGCGCGCCTACGCCGAGGCCAGCGTCCTCGGCCGCTGGCTGCCCGAGATCAGCTACGGCTTCGTCGAGATGAAGCTCTTCATGAGCAGCGTCATCTACGACCTCGCGCGCCACGCCGAGGCGTTCCGCAAGCGCGCCCTCGCGAACGGCGGCGGGCTCGGCCTGCAGGCCCCCACCGACCTCATCCGCGGCGCCAGCGAGGCCCGCAGCTACCCCGAGCTGATGGCCTACCTGTTCGTGCAGGACAGCGCCTTCCTCACCTTCTTCCACGCCGCCGGCGACATCGCCCAGAACCAGCTCGAGCGCGACCTCTATGCTCTCGTCGCCAGCGACCGCGAGCGGCTGATGGAGTACCAGGTCGAGCGCTTCGAGGCGTTCCTGGAGGCCATGCCCGACCGTCGCGAAGAGCAGCAGCGCTACTTCGCCAAGGCCGAGGTGCGCCTCGCCCGCGAGTGGGACGACCCCGCCGTCCGCGAACCGCTCCTGCTCTTGCTTGGCGGCAGCCGCGAGGACACCGCGGCGGCCGCAGCCGCCCTCCACGCTCTGCGCCGCCGCCAGGTCGAGGAATACCTCGCCCACCTCGACCGCGCCGGCTTCATCCGCAGCCGCCTCCACTCCGGCCTCGCCGCCTACCTCGAAGAACCCGAGGCGGCCACCGCCTAGCCCCTTCTGCCGCTAGGGCGAAGCGAGTTCCGCCGGACCAACTCCGACGGCCTCTGCGACCCTCTCGGTGAGCCAGGCATTGAGGCTCTTGCCCTCAATCTGGGCCGTCACGGTGGCGGCTCGGTGAAGTTCGGGGGACATTCGGAGCGCCACGTTTCCCGAAAAGGGCTTGTCCGGTGCGACGCCCTCCTCCTCGCAGAAGGCAAGGTATTCGTCGACCGCGCCGGCGAAGGCCTGCCGGAGTTCCTCGACTGACTCACCCTCGAAGCTGAGGACCGAGGTCGTGCCGATTACGGCCCCATGGAACGTGTCCAGTTCATCGTCGAAGGTCACTGTGGCTCTATATCCTCGATACTCCATAGCTCTTACTCCTCTCCTCGGGATGGCATGACTCCCGCCATCGTCAGGAATGCCCGCATCGCTTCGACAGCTCCCTTGGAGGTCACCGGTCGCGGGTGGGGACGGTGGGAAAACGGCCCGTTTCCCGTTCAGCTTGATGCGGACGCGAGAGCCCGCCCGCTCCTCTATCTCGGCACCGCAGGCCAACAGGAGGGACTCGATGTCGGCCCAGAGCAGACCTCCGGCACTGGCCGCCTGAAGATGGCATCCAGCGTCCTTCGGTGCCGCTGTCTCACCAAGACATGCTAGCAGAAAGTGCTAGCACTAACCCTCCATCAGCGGCGCCAGTGTCTTCCGCACCACCTCCGCGCTCGTGCCGATGGCGAAGATGACGTCGCGGCCGACCGGGTCGAGGAGCGCGACCACGCGACCATCGTCCTGCGTCGCCAGCGTCAGAGCGCTCTCCGTCACCACGTCCGCGCCCCGCGTGGCGACAACGCGATGCGTCTCCGCGAACTCGCGCGCCTCGCCCTCGTCCGCGAAACGCACGTAGGCGATCAGTGCGGCCTCGCCCTCAGGGTTCGCGAACAGGTAGTAGCGGTCCCCGGTCCAGCCCGCGACGGCGTCGAGCACCGCGCGGTTCTCGTCGCGCTTGAACCAGTCGGGATCGAAGGGCGCATCGCCGAGCAGGTAGTTGGCAAGTTGGAATTCGCCCAGCGTGCCGGACTGTCTGGTGCCCCACAGGAGCCCGAGGCTCACGCGTATCTGGCGCTGGGGCAGGGTCGCGTAGGAATAGACGTACTCTGGCTCCCAGCCGGAAGCGAGCAGCTGCGGGCGGAGGATCTGGGAGGTCGCCCGGGGCGGCTCCCGCAGCAGCGCGTTGAACGCATCGAGACCGTTTGCCTCGATGAACCACGCCACGGCCTCTGTTCCCGCCGTGTAGGGGAAATAGAACTCGCGCAGCAGACCTGCGGGGACATCGGCCCACTCCCTGTCTGCCGGAACCTCCTCCACGGGGAGGCGGAGGGCGGCTTCCGCCCACCGGGCCTCGTGATACATGGCGTCGCCCTCGATGATCGCCGACCAGGCGAGCGCGGCGTCGAGACTGTGGCCGGCGGTCCCGGAAGTTCTCGCGAGGTCGAAGTTGTGATCCTGGATGGCGTGCACCATCTCATGCACGAGGGTCAGCACTTCGTACCGGCTGAGCGCGTCGAGCTCAATCCCGTCCTTGTTGGTCACGACCCACAGCGTCTTGTCGTACGAGTAGAAGCCCCCGATCAAGCCCAACTGGTATTCAAGCAGGTCCTGGGGCTCGTCGCGGTCGAGGTGGCCCATGATCCGGAGGAAGGTGGTTCTGACTTCCACCCAGTAGCGTTTCTCCTGCTCCGTTGCGCCCTCCCAGTAGACGTCCTCCAGATACTCAGGGGCGACGGCCCGGGCTCGCAGATCGGGCGGCGCCTCCAGCCCCCGCACCTGCGCCACCTCCTCGAGCAACTCGCGGAGCTCCCCGGAGAGCGGGAGTGCCGTCTCACCACCGCCGGTGGCAACGGCTGGCTCCGTCGTTCCAGCGCCCCCATCCGGAGTTGACGCCGCCGTCTCATCGCCGCCGCGGCTGTCCCGGATTCGCGTGGCCTCCGGCGGGACCGGCCCCGCCTCGTTCCCGCCGCCGCACGCCACGAACACCAGCGCCAGGAGCGCCAGCAGCGGAAGCAGGGTACGAGTGCGAAAGCTCATGGTGGGCATATTCCTAACGGGTACGCCCCCGCCCCGCCAGACCAGCCACTGCGTCGAAGGATCCGTTGCCTAACCCTCGACCAGCGGCGCCAGCGCCGCCCGCGCGACTTCCGCGCTCGTGCCGATGGCGAAGAACACCGTGCGCCCCACCGGCGCGATCCGCGCGACCACATAGCCGTCATCGCGCGTGACCAGGGTGTAGGTGCTGTCCGCGGCCACTTGCCCGCCCGCCAGCGACGCGCGGTGCGCGACCCCGAACTGGCTCGAGTCGAGGGTGGTCTCAAATCGAACCACGGCGATCAGGACCTGGTCCTCCCCCCGCTCGAAGATGCGGTAGTAGTCCCCCCGCCATCCCTCGCCCGCTCGCTGAACCCGGACCTCCGCGTCCGTGTACCGGCGGTCCGCGTAGCCCTGCGCGGGCCACGGGTAGCCGAGACGGTCCCCGAGGAGGTAGTTCATCAGGTGGAACTGCCCCAGCACCCCCGACTCCACCTCCGTCCACTCGGGACCAAGGCTGTCGGCGATGGCGCTGGCCGGCAGGAGCCGGGCGATGTCCGCCTCGGGACGCCAGTCCCCGCCCAGCAGGTCGCTCTGGATGATGGCACTCGTGCCCGGCGGAGGGTCGGCGAAAAGCGCGTTGGCCGCCTCGGCGCCCTCCCGGTCGATGATGGCCTGCACCGCCACGGGCCCCGTGACGTACGGGAAGATGAACGCCCGCAGGATGGCGGGCGGCAGCTCGGCGGGCTGGCGCCGGTTGGCCAGGGCGAGCAGGTGGCCGACCGGCACCGCCCCACCCGCATCGAGCGCGAACCGCGCCTCCCAGGCCGTCGTGTGCAGGACCGCGTCGCCTTCCACCACGGAGGTCCACGCCAGCCGCGCATCGATCGTGGAGGCTCCCCGTCCGCTCTCGCGCAGGTTGAAGTGGTAGTCCTGGATGGCGTGGACCATCTCGTGCGCGAGCGTGTGTCGCTCCTCCGCGCTGAGCCCCTCGAAGTCGACCCCCTCCTCCTCGCTCGCGACCCAGAGGGTCCTGTCGCCGAACGAGTAAAACCCGGCCACGTGGGCGGCCGTCGACACCGTCACGTCCCAGAGCGTCTCACCCGGCTCCACGTACCCCAGGAGCTGGTAGAGCGCGCCGCCGGCCTCGAGCGCCTCCCGCTGCTCCTCGCTGAAGCGCCCCGTGTACACCTCGACCACCTCTTCCGCGGCAAAGGTACGCACGCGCAAATCCGTGGGCGGGTCCAGCCCCCGTGCGATGGCAACGTCGTCGAGCATCTCGCGGAGCGCCCCCGTGACAGGCACCGCCTCTCCCGGAAGGGTGGCTGTGGGCGACGCCGGGGCGCTCTCCGCCAGCGCCGGAGTGGGGGTCGGTGTGGGGGTTGGCGCCGGCGCAGCCGTCGCCGTCTCGGTTGCGGTCGATGTGGGGCTGGCAGGGGCTGGCTCGGTTGCCTGCGCCGTAGCCGCGGGGGTGGACGTGGGCATGGCGGAGGTGGTCCCGGTCGCCGTCGAAGTGGGCGTGGCCGGGGCTGGCTCGGTCGGCTCCGCCACGGCCGTAGCCGCAGGGGAAGCGTCGCGCCCCGGCTCGTCGTCGACGCGACTCTCCGGGGTGCCAGTGCCGGTCGGGGTGGAGGGCGCCTCCGGTTCCCCGCCGTCGCACGCCACGAACACCAGCGCCAGGAACGCCAGCAACGGAAGCAGGATGCGAGCAGGAAGGGTCACCGTGGATCCATTCTTGACGGGTGCACCCCCGCCTCGCCAGTTCAAACGCTGCGCCGAAGGACCTGATTGCCTAACCCTTGACCAGCGCCTCCAGAGCCGCCCCCACCGCCTCCGCGCTCGTCCCGATGGCGAAAATCACGTCGCGCCCGACCGGCTCCAGGAGCCCGACGACGTTGCCGTCGGACCTCGTGGCGAGCGTGAAGCCGTCTTCCTCGACGACCTCCGCCCGCCTCGTCGCTGCCGAGCGATGGTGGCGGGCGAACTGCGCGGCCTCGTCGTCGTCGACGAAACGCACGCGGGCCACCAGCAGCCGCTCGTCCCCGTTCTCGAAGAGCGTGTAGTGGTCGCCCGCCCACCCCGCCGCCGCGTTGATCGCCGGCCGGTGCGTGGAGCGGTGCAGCCAGTCCGGCGAGGAAGGAGCGTCGCCGACGAGGTAGTTCAGTAGGTGGAACTCCCCTATCGATCCCGAGAACCACGCCTGCCAGCCCGGCCCAAGCACCGCCTCCAGCTGCTCCTCCGGCAGCCCCGCGTTGGCCGGTGGGTCCGGCTCCCAGCCCGCGCCCATCAGCTCAGGGTGAAGGATGAGGGTGGTGGCCGGGGGCGGCTCGGTCAGGAAGGCGTCCAGGCCCTCCGTTCCACCGCTCATCACCACCCCGCGCGCCCAGGTCGCCCCCGTGGTGTAGGGGAAGTAGAGCTCCCGCAGGATGGCGGCCGGGATATTGGGGCGCTGGTTCACCGCGGCCAGGAAGAAGCGGCCGCCCGCCGCCGGGATCGCCAGCGACCGGAGGGCGTGCCGCTCCGTGTGCACGACCGCATCGCCCTCGACCACTGCCGTGAACGCCAGTTCGGCGTCGAGGTTCTGGCCGAGCGTCTCGAAGGTCGCGTCGAGGTCGAAGTGATAGTCCTGAAGGGCGTGCAGGATCTCGTGGACGAGCGTCTCCCGCTGGGACGGGGTCAGCTCCTCAAGCCCCACGCCCCCCTCGTCGGTCACCACCCAGAGCGTTTTCTCCCTCGGCGCGTAGAAGCCCAGCACCGCATCCAGGAACGATGCCTGGATGTCCCAGAGACTCTCGTTCTCTTCCAGGTGGCCGAGCAGCCGGTAGACCTCGGTCGTCTCGTCCAGCTGCAGCCGCTCCTCCTCCGTAACGAGCGCCACGTAGGTGTCGAACAGGTCACGCCGCGCGACCGTGAGCGCGTGCAGCGTCGGCGGCGCCTCCAGCCCCCGCACCTCCGCCACCTCCTTCAGGAGCTCGCGGACGCTGTCGGGGAGTGGCGGCGCCTCCCCGCGAGTCGTCGTGGAGGCAGGGGGGGAGCCGGGGGTAGACGGCTCGGCGGCGGCGGGCGCTGCCGTGGGGGAGGGGGTGGCAACGGGCGAAGGGGTGGCCGCCGGGGAAGGCGCAGGGGTAGTCGGGGGGCGTGGGGACGTCGCCCCGCCGCCACAGGCGACGAGGACCAGTGCAAGCAGGAGCGTCACGCCGAAAGCCGCAGCGATACGTGTCATGGGTGGGTCCATTCTTGCCCGCGATGCCGTTGCCCCGCCAGACAAGGGTTAGTTCAGGGGCAAGGAGAAGGGCGCCACCGGGGGAGTCGCGGCCAGAGCGGCAACCGTCCGGTCAGGCCCCGCGCATTCTTGCCCGCTGCGCCGACCCTGCGCTAGATTGAAGGCGGCGGCGCATTCGTCTAGCGGCCTAGGACACCGCCCTCTCAAGGCGGAGATCAGGGGTTCGAATCCCCTATGCGCTACCACCCCCACATGACCGCGCCTGCGGGCGGGCATCCCGTGGTGCCGGCGAACTGGTTGGCTGCCAGAGGTTGTCCAAGGGTCTCCCCACCTTCCCTCGCGAGTGTCTCCTTCAGACTTCAGTGAGGATGATGCCCTTCAATTCACTCAGAGTGTCGATTCGGTAGGTCGCCTGTGAAAAGTCCTGGGCTTTCGTAAAGTCGTTGTGGACAATGGCGCAGTCAATACCGGCCGCCATGGCTGAGTTCAACCCCCTGGATGAATCCTCTACAACCAGCGTCTCTTCTTTGGTAGCGCTGAAGCGCTGCAAGCCGGTCAGGTATGGTTCCGGGTGCGGCTTGGCGAGCGTGTAGTCTTCGCGATCAAGGACGAAATCCATGAATTGTGTAATCCGACGCTTCTCATGGATAACTGCAAAGTCCGCACGTTTTGCAGTTGTCACGATAGCCATGCGGACGTATTTCGACAGTTCGGCAAGGGTTTCAACGACGCCTTCGATCTCGATGGCTTCTGTTCTCAGGTATTCCTGGTAATAGGCATTGCGAACCTCACGCTGCCGGCTGATGGTCTGTTCATCAACACCTGCCGCCCTCGCCTGGGCCCAGGTGGCCTGGCCCCGGGTCATGTCCCGGATGTACTGACCCTTGTCCTGGGTGAAACCAATGTCCGCCAGGGCGCGTTCTCCAGCTTGGTAATACCAGAATTCGGTATCCACCAGAACACCATCATGATCGAAGAGAATGTACTTCTTCACTCGCTTGATCCGTTCCCGTAGCCGCGCACGCGCCCATGCTCAAGCATCGCTACATCGCAGAGCAGCGGCGGACGCTCGGTCGGAGGCTGCGCATACTCGCGCGGATGATAGCGCCGGTCCACCTGCGTCGCAGGAGGCAGTGGCTGGCGAAGATGCTTCGAACCGAAGACTCCGGCTGATGGGGGACCCGGAGTGGTGGTGCGGCTGATAGATTCCGACCTTGCCGTGGGGGGTAGCACCTGGAGCGACAGATTCTCCTGGGGGAGGAGCGCCGCCTCAACGACGGGCGCCTCAGCCGTCGCGCGCCGGGGCATCGGGTGGCCCTGCGACCTCCCGTACCTGCTACGCTTCCCGAGCACCCGCCCGAGGTACCCCCGCTTACACGAGCCAATCGGTGAGCGGCCTACAAGTGAGTCGAAGGGGAGGACACAATGAAGGGCTACGTTGTCATCGATACTGAGATCGTCGACCAGGAGGCGTACCTGGAGGTCATCGCGCAGATGCCCGGGATCGTCGAAGCGCACGGCGGACGGTTCGTTATGCGCACCAGCGACGCGGAACCGGTTGAAGGCGGCTGGGCGCCGAAGCGCCTGGTCATCATGGAGTTCGACAGCCCCGAAGCAGCAAAGGGGTTCCTTAACTCGGACGCCTATACGGCCCTCAACGACCTCCGCCGGCAGGCGGCGCACGCCAGGATCGTGGTCGCAGAGGGAGTCGCCTCCTAGGGGTCGTCTGAACATGCCATCAGTCGGAGGGCGGGCCGGGCGATGACCGCCGCGAGCGCCGAGCAGGGTATTCGCTTTGAGCCCGAGGAAGCCTGTTCGGCGCCGGTCGCCCTGGCCGTCGGCTTTCAGGGCGCCGCCCTCGTGCTCGCGCCGATGGTGCTCAATGTAGCGATCGCTATCCGCGCCTCGGGGCTCGGCGAGGGCCATCTCAACTGGGGCGTCTTCGCGGCCATGCTGATCTGCGCCGTGATCACGGCGCTGCAGGCCTACCAGCTGCGGCGATTCGGCGCCGGCCACGTCGTGCTTGCGTGGCCCGCGGCGATGTTCATCACCATCATGGTGGCGTCGATCTCCTCGGGCGGGCCGGCGATGTTCGCGAGCCTGCTTGTGGTTTGCAGCCTGGTGCAGATCGGGCTCGCCTGGTGGCTGCCGACCCTGCGCCGCATCATCACCCCGGTCGTCTCCGGTACGGTCACGATGCTGATCGCCGTCAGCGTCCTGCCCATCGCCTTCGACGCCGTCCAGGACCTCCCCGCCGGCACTCCCTCGGGCGCGGGCCCGGTGATCGCCGGCGCAACCCTGCTGGTCTCGGTGGTCATGACCCTGCGAGCCAGGGGGCGCATGCGGATCGTCGCCCCGCTCATCAGCATCGTGGTCGGATGCGTGGTCGCGGCCGCATTCGGCGTGCTCGATGGGGACCGCATCGCCGACGCCGGCTGGTTCGGCGTCCCCGCCATCCCCGACCTCGGCTTCGAGGTCACGCCTGGCAAGGAGTTCTGGGCGCTCCTGCCCTCCTTCGCCATACTGACCCTGGTGCTCGGGATCAAGACGATCAGCGACGGCATCGTGATCCAGCAGGGCTCCCGCCGCCGGCCGCGGGCGATCGACTTCCGCCAGATCCAGGGCATGGTCAGCGTCAACGGCATCGGCATGCTGCTCGCCGGGATCGCCGGCACGCTGCCCCCGATGGCGAACTCCTCCTACAGCCTCTCCCTGGTCAGCCTCACCGGAGTCGCCGCCCGCCGAGTGGGCATCGCCGTGGCGGTGGTGATCGTGGTGCTGGCCTTCTTCTCCAAGTTCGCCGCGCTGCTGCTCTCGGTCCCTGGGCCTGTCCTCGGCGCCTACCTGATGCTCGCCATGGGCATCCTCTTCGTGAGCGGCTGGCAGACCATCTTTCGCGATGGCCTCGACCCGCGGCGCATGCTCGTGGTCGCCCTCGCCAGCGCCCTCGGCCTGGGTCTCCACGGGCACCCCATCGCCCGCGACCTCTTTGGCGACAGCCTCGGCGGGTTGCTCGGCAGCGGCTTCACGATCGGCGCCGTGGTCGCGCTCGGGATGACCTTCGTGCTGGAAGCGCTGGGCACGCGTCGCTCCCGCCTCGAGGTCGTGCTGGACATGGCCTCGCTCCCGGATATCGACAAGTTCCTCACCCGGCTGGCGTCCGGGCTGGGGTGGAACGAAGCCTCAACGACGCGCCTGCGGTCCGCCGGTGAAGAGACGCTGGCGACCCTGCTGGTGCAGGAGGACGACGCCGAGGACTCGCAGCGTCCCCGCCTGATCGTGAACGCCCGGCCGCAGGGCGCGGTGGTCGAGTTGGAGTTCATCGCCACGACCCGGCACGAGAACATCGAGGACCAGCTCACGTTCCTGACCGATGAAGCCGCCGTGCCGTCGCTCGACGATCTCTCGCTACGGTTGTTGCGCTACCACGCCTCCGCCGTGCGTCACCAGAAGTTCCACGGCGTCGACATCGTCACGGTCCAGGTCGAGGGCGCCACCTGACCCCACGCCTTGCAACCCGGTGGTGCTCACGGACCGGAAGTCGGGGCCGCCCGCCGGAGATTGCGGGAGGGGGCGATCGCGCCGAATCCCCCGCCTTCCGGGGCTCCCGCCGCTATACTGCGCCGACCCGTGGCAGGGACGCTCCCTGAACCCCGAACCCCCTCCCCTGCCCCCATTTGAGGTACCAGATGACCAGCGAACCGAACTTCCAGGGCCACATCGGCCGCTACACCAGCGAGTCGACCCCGCACTGGCCCGCGCCCCCGCAGCCCGCCCCCGGCAGCCCCAACGTCGTCTTCGTCATGCTCGATGACGTCGGCTTCGCCCACCTCGGCTCCTACGGTTCCTCGATCGACACGCCCAACATGGACCGCCTCGCGGCCAACGGCATTCGCTACAACAACTTCCATACCACCACCCTCTGCTCCCCCTCGCGCGCCTGCCTGCTGACCGGCCGAAACCACCACTCCGTGGGCATGCGCACGATCTCGAACTACGACACCGGCTTCCCCAGCGCCCGCGGCGCCATCTCGCCGAGCGCGGCCACCATCCCCCAGATACTCCAGCAGAACGGCTACAACACCGGCGCCTTCGGCAAGTGGCACGTGGCCCCCATGGCCGACGGCTCGGCCGTCGGGCCGTTCGACAACTGGCCCCTCGGGAAGGGTTTCGAGCGCTACTACGGCTTCCTCGATGCGCTCACCGACCAGTTCGCCCCCGAGCTCATCGTCGATAACCGCCACGTCCCCTCGCCTTCCGACCCGAACTACCACCTGACCGAGGCCATCGTCGACGAGGCCATCGACTTCGTCCGCGACCAGACCTCGCTCTCGACCAACCCGTTCTTCCTCTACGTGGCCTTCGGGGCCTGCCACTCCCCCCACCAGGCCCCCCAGGAGTACCTCGACAAATACAACGGCAAGTTCGACCAGGGCTGGGACGCCACCCGCGAGGAGTGGTTCCAGCGCCAGAAGGAGCTGGGCATCGTCCCGCCCGAGACCGAGCTCGCCCCCCGCAACAACGGCGTCGACCCCTGGGACTCGTTCACCGACGACCAGAAGCGCGTCCGCGCCCGCCTGCAGGAAGCGTTCGCCGCCATGCTCGACCACATGGACCACAACATCGGTCGCCTGGCCGACTACCTCGAGGAGATCGGCGAGCTGGACAACACCCTCTTCGTGGTCGTCTCCGATAACGGCGCGAGCCAGGAGGGCGGCCCCCTCGGCGTCGTCAACGAGGGCCGTTTCTACAACCAGATTCCTGCCAGCGAGGAGGAAAACCTCGCCCACGTCGACGAGATCGGCGGCCCCAAGTCCCACACGAACTACCCCTGGGGTTGGGCGCAGGTGGGGAACACCCCGCTGAAGCGCTACAAGCAGAACACCCACGGCGGGGGCATCCGCGACCCGCTCATCATCCACTGGCCCGACCGCATCAAGGACGCGGGCGCGATCCGGCCCCAGTTCCACCACATCTCCGACATCGTCCCGACGGTCCTGGAGGTCCTCGGGCTGGAAGCGCCGGAGATGTACAAGGGCGTGCCCCAGATGCCCATCCACGGCACGAGCATGCTCTACACCTTCGACTCCGGAGACGAGCCCACGCGCAAGCGCAGCCAGCACTTCGAGATGTTCGGCCACCGCGCGGTCTGGCACGAGGGCTGGAAGGCCGTCGCCTTCCACCTGCCCGGAACCACCTTCGAGCAGGACCAGTGGGAGCTCTACCACCTCGATGAGGACTTTTCCGAGGCGCACGACCTCGCCGAGTCCCACCCCGAGAAGCTGCGCGAGATGGTCGACCGCTGGTGGATCGAGGCGACCAAGTACGGCGTGCTGCCCCTTGAGGACGGCCTCCGCGGCGCCCGTGGCGCGCCCCCCAAGAAGGGCTCGCCCCAGGACCGCACCGCGTTCGTCTACCGCCAGGGCATGGCCCACGCCCCCACCAACGCCGCCGCCGACGTTCGCAACCGCGACTACACGATCACGGTCGAGCTGGCGCGCCAGACCGAGGCCGATGAGGGCGTGCTCGTCGCCCACGGCGGCCATACCAGCGGCTACACCCTGTTCATCAAGGACAACCGCCTGGTGCACGAGTACAACTACGCGGGCGAGCGCTACCGCATCGTCTCCGAGCCGGTCGTGCCCATCGGCGAGTCCGTCGTCGTCCTCGACTTCACCAAGACAGGTGACCACTCAGGCGATGCCACCCTCTCGGTCAACGGCCGCGAGGTGGGCAGCGGGCATCTCCCCGCAACCCTGGGCGGCATGTTCGCAATCGAGGGCCTCGATATCGGGCAAGACCTGTACACGGCCGTCAGCGAGGACTACGAGGTGCCCTTCGCCTTCTCCGGCACGATCGCCGCGGTGCGCATGGAGCTCGGCAGCCAGGAACTCGACCGCGAGGCCGAGCTTCTTGGAAGGGTGATCGCCCAGTAGTTCGGTTTCGGCGGCCTACAGGTCGCGAGCGCAGCGGAAACCGGAGTTCGCCGTCGACGAGTCTGGCGTGTTGCCCGTGCGCGCCGCCACGCGATAGCGGTTGCAGTACGAGACGTGGCAGAGGAACGACCCGCCCCGCTGCACGCGGTGCGTGCCCATCGGCGGACCGGCGGGGGTCTCGCGCGTCGCCGCATCCTCCTGCCGGTGGTAGTCCGGGCTGAACCAGTCCGCCGTCCACTCCCAGACGTTGCCGGAGCAGTTGTAGAGGCCGTACCCGTTCGGCTCGAAGCTCTCCGCCGGAGCCGTCGCGGTGAAGCCGTCGGCGCCCGTGTCGTAGTCGGGGAACGTGCCTTGCCAGATGTTGCAGCGGTGCTCGCCGCCGGGGGTCAGCTCGTCGCCCCAGGGGTAGACGGCCTGTTCGAGGCCGCCGCGCGCCGCGTACTCCCACTCCGCTTCCGTGGGCAGGCGCTTCCCCGCCCACTCGCAATACGCCTGCGCGTCGTTCCAGGAGACGTGCGTGGCGGGGTGTTGCTCGCGACCGCGCAGGTCGCGGCCGGGCCCTTCCGGCAGGTCCCAGCGGGCGCCGGGCACGGCGATCCACCAGGGCGCCTGCACGACCGCGTTCGTCTTCTCCAGCCGCCGCGCCATCTGCCGCGAGAGATGACGCCGGAACACGAACGACCACCCGAATCGCTCCGCTTCCGTTACATACCCCGTGGCCTCGAGGAAGGCGGCGAACTGTGCGTTCGTGACGGCGTGCGCGTCGATCGCAAACGGCTTCAGCGTGACCTCGCGTACCGGCCCCTCACCGTCGATGTCGGGGTCGCCATTCCCGGGCGCGCCCATCAGGAAAACGCCCGCGGGCAGCTCGACCATCGCACCGTTGGAGCTGGCCGCAGCCGCGGCGAGGCCCCGCCGCGCAGGCTCGGGGGCCTCCCCCGCCGGCGTCGGCTGGGTGTCCGACCGCGAGGGCGCCCACGAGGTAGAGCCGGGCGTGCAGCAGGCGTCCCCTGGTTCGTGCATCACACCCCCCACCCCGCCCCGAATACCCGGGGGCTCTGGCAGGGGAGTAGAATCCTGCCACTTCGCGCTCCGAGTCAAGGAGTGCGGCAAGGGGCATCGACCCCGGAGTCAACGCAGACACCGTCTGCAGGAGGAAAGACTCAATGACGTCTATGAAAGATCGAAGGGTGAGCCGCAGGGCTCTCCTGGCCGGAAGCGGCGCCGCTGCCGCCGGCCTGGGAGCCGCCGCCCTCGTTGGCTGCGGCGACGACGACGACGAAGAGGCCCCGGCGCCGGCCGCGACTGCGGCAGCCACCGAAGCTGCGGCGACCGAGGCCGCCGCTACCGAGGCCGCCGCCACCGAAGCTGCGGCGACCGAAGCCGCCGCCACCGCGGCGGCCGCCACCGAGGCCCCCACGGAGGCGCCCGAGACCGGCCCTCCCACGGGCGGAACCCTGCGGGGCTCGGCCCCGACCTTCATCTGGAACACGGGCTTCCCCTTCTCCTTCACCTGGGAGAACGAGCCCTACTTCTCCGTTCTCGAGCCGCTGGTTCGCTACCGGGACAGCCTCGACCCGTTCCCCGTTCTCGCCGAGCGCTTCGAGTACAACGACGACCGCAGCAAGCTGACCGTCTCGCTGAAGCCCGACATCGAGTTCCATGACGGCTCGCCCGTCACCCCGGACGATGTCTTCCACGGCATCGAGGTCATGCTCGACCCCGAGCCCTGGGGCATCACCGGCGCTTTCCAGATCAGCTCCTTCGCACGGGCGCTGACCCGCTGGGAGGCGGTCGACTCGCGCACGATGGAGTTCGAGTTCGACAAGCCCCGCCCCAACATGACCGACTTCTTCGCCCAGCTCCTGGTCACGAAGAAGGACACCTACCGCGAGCTGCAGGAGGGCCAGAACGTCCAGGGCACCGGCCCCTTCGCCTTCGAGCAGTGGACCCCGGACGTGGGCGCGAGCTTCGTGGCCAACCGCAACTGGCACCAGACCGCCGTTGAGGGCGGCCCCTACGTCGATCGCATCGAGCTGCAGAACTTCCCCGATGCCGAGGCGCTCGGCCTCGCTTTGGAAGCGGGCGACATCGACTGGTCGCTCGGCGTGGCGCCCTCCATCGCCCGGCGCTCGGGCCAGGGCTTCCTCGCTCCCAAGGCCGGCATCGTCTACGTCGGCTGCGTCACCAACAGCCCCAAGCTGGCGGACAAGCGCGTACGCCAGGCCCTCCTCTACGCCATCGACCGGCGGCGCATGACGGAGGAGCTGCGCGAGGGCTTCGGCGACCTCACGGCCCAGCCGTGGCCGAGCTCCTCGCCCGCCTTCGACCCCGACCTGGAGAGCGAGCTGTACGAGCCCGACCGCGCACGCGCCATCCTCGAGGAGGCGGGTTGGTCGCAGGACTCTCCCCTCGTCATCGAGCCCATCCCCGGCACGGAAGTGACCGCGGAGATCCTGAAGAGCAACTTCGCCGACATCGGTGTCGAGGTCGAGATCCTTACCCAGGAGATCGGCGTTTGGGTGGGCAAGCTGCGCACGCGCGGGTTCACCGACCTGTGGGTCGCCCCCCACAAGTTCTCGAACCTGTCGCCGCTTACGACCTTCCAGCAGACGTTCCCGTACCGTATGGGCAACCCGAGCTACTACGAGACGGAGACGTACCTCGACATCATCGCCAACCTCGAGGGGCTTGACCCGCTCGGCGAGGGGGCGAGGGAGCAGTACGCCCGCTTCAACCAGATGTGGCTCGACGACCCCTGGCTCCTGCCCGTTCACACCAACCAGCGAATCGAGGTGGCCAACGCCAACGTGAAGGGCTATGACGAGCACTTCGTGACGATCTTCGAGCAGCCAAACCTGGCGAAGGTCTGGCTCGAGGGCTGAGTCTTGCTCGCCTACGTCCTCGCCCGCGTGCTGCAGGCGATCCCGGTGCTCGTGCTGGCGAGCATCGGGGTCTTCCTGATGCTCCGGCTCGTGCCGGGCGACCCCGCCGAGCTACTCGCGGGCCAGGACGCCACCGACGAGGACGTCGCCAGGATCCGCACCCAGCTCGGCCTCAACGACTCCCTCCCGGAGCAGTACATCGGCTGGCTCGCGGACATCTTCCAGGGCGAACTCGGGGTCTCCTTCGCCCGAGGCCAGCCCGTCTCCCGCATGCTGCGTACGGCCATCCCCCCCACGCTCGAGCTGACCATAGCCTCGTACGTCGTCGCCATCGTCATCGGCATTCCCCTCGGGATCCTCGGAGGTATCCGTCCCCGTTCGGGGTGGGACTGGACCCTCTCTGGCTACACGCTCATTACGATCGGCATCCCCGGCTTCGTCTTCGGCATCATCATGCTCTGGGTCTTCAGCGTCCGGCTGGACTGGTTCCCGACCTTCGGGGCGGTCTCCTTCATCGATGATCCGGCGAGGTCGCTGCACCATCTCGCCCTGCCCGCGATCGCGACGGGTGCGGGCGTAGCGGCGGTCCTCGCGCGCTATACGCGCACGACCATCGCGGAGGTGATGGGCAACGACTTCGTACGCACGGCGCGCGCCAAGGGCCTCGCCGAGAGCCGCGTGGTCGTCCGCCATGCGCTGCGCAACTCCATGATTCCGGTCGTCACGGTCATGGCCCTGCAGGTGGGCGGACTCCTCGGGGGCGCTGTCATCGTGGAGCAGGTCTTCACCCGTCCCGGCCTCGGCCGCCTGATGGTGAATGCCATCCAGGCGCGCGACTACCTCGTCGTCCAGAGCACGCTCATCATCCTCGTGTCGGTCTTCATCACGGCCAACCTGGCCGCCGATATCGCCTACGGCTTCCTCGATCCCAGGGTGCGCGGACGATGACCGCGGCGGACCAGGGAGTCGAGCTTCAGCTCTCCTGGTGGGGACGGAAGACCCGTGAGTCCCTGTTCTTCTCCACCATCAACGGCATCATCCACAATCCGCAGGGCGCTATCGCCATCGTCGGGCTTCTACTCCTGGTGGTCGGAGCCGTGGGCGCCCCTGTCATCGCCATCCACGACCCCATCGCCCAGGACGCATCCGGACGTTTCCTGAGCCCGTCCACCGAGCACTGGTTCGGCACCGACGAACTCCGCCGCGACCTCTTCGCGCGCACCCTCTTCGGGCTGCGCGCCTCCTTCGCCGTGAGCCTCATCAGCGTGGCCGTCGGCACCGTGATTGGAGTCACGATCGGCTTCCTCGCCGGCTTCCTCGGGGGCCTGGCCGAAACTGCCGCTATGCGCCTCGTCGATGCGCTCCTCGCCTTCCCCGGACTGCTCGCGGCCCTCGCCATCCTCACGATCCTCGGTCCGGGCATCCGTAACATCGGGATCGCGATCGCCTTCTTCACGATCCCCGCCTTCGCGCGCCTCGCTCGCGCCCAGATGCTCGCCGAGAAGAACAAGGACTACGTGCTCGCCTCGCAGTCCCTCGGCGCCAGCCCGCTGCGCATCATCTTCCGCCACATCGCCATCAACGCCTTCCCCCCGCTCCTCACGCAGATGGCGCTGCTGATGGCGGTGGCCGTGCTCATCACGGCCGCCCTCAGCTTCCTCGGGCTGGGCGATAACCCGCCCGCGCCCTCGCTCGGCGGCCTCCTTAACGTGAGCCGCCAGTACCTCCGCGAGGCCTGGTGGTACGCCGTCTGCCCCGGCGCCGTGTTCGCCCTGCTCCTCTTCTCCCTGAACCTGCTCTCCGACGCGATCAACGAGGCTTCCAGCCCCTACCAGCGGCGTCGATAACGGCCATCACCCGATGGAGCGCACACACACCCCGGAAGGACCCCGCAATGCCCGATGACTCCAGGCCCAACATCGTGATCATCATGGCCGACCAGTTGCGCGCCGACGCCCTCGGCTGCGCCGGCAACGACATCATCCGCACACCCAACATCGACCGCCTCGCGGCCGAGGGCGTGCGCTTCGACCGCGCGTTCTGCCAGGGTCCCCTCTGCATGCCCGCCCGCTGGTCGCTCCTGACGGGCCGCTACGTCCGCGACCACGGCGTCTTCGAGAACGACTGGGACATGACCCAGGACATCCCCAACCTCGCCCAGCACCTCCAGCAGGCCGGCTACTACACGAGCTGCATCGGGAAGATGCACCTCTTCGCCGACGAAACCCTCGTCTGCGGCCGCCCCGAGCTCGCCTCCGACCCGCACGTCACGCCCCGCTACCGCCAGGTCGGCTTCGATGAGCCCCATCCCGCCCCGGAGAAGAACGGCGTCATGGGCCTCGACTGCGAGTACGTCGACTACCTCAAGGACCGGGACCTCTTCGACATGTACGGCGAGTGGTTCCACCTTCGCGCCTACCCCAAGAAGACACGCGACCATCTCGGCCTCCCCATGTGGTTCCCGGAGTCGACGCCGCTGCCCAACGACGCCTACCTCGATACCTGGACCGGCCAGCAAGTCGTGAAGTGGATCGACGAGTACGACAGCGACCAGCCCTTCTTCCAGTGGGTCGGTTTCCCCGGCCCCCACGAGCCCCACGACGCCCCCAGCGACTACGTCGACCTCTACCGCAACGTCGAGATCCCCGTCGGCGAGCGCATTCCCCCCGAGGTCCCCGAGTCGGGGCCGCTCCACACCCTCATGCGCTGGCTCCAGACCACCGCCCAGTGGGAGGGCCTCACGGACGACATCGTCCAGCTCCTCACCCGCTACTACTACGCCAACATCACCGCCATCGACGACCAGGTGGGGGAGATCGTCGAAGCCCTCGAACGCAAGGGCATCCTCGACAACACCTGGATCATCTTCACCGCCGACCACGGCGAGATGATGGGCGACCACTGGATGCTCTGGAAGATGCTGTTCTACGAACAGTCCGCCACCGTCCCCCTCATCGTCCGCCCGCCCGCCGGCATGGAGGGTCGCACCGTCGAAGGCATCGTCGAGCACGTCGACGTGACCGCCACGCTCGAGGCGGTCACGGGCATCGCGCCCCTCCCCAACAACGAAGGCCAGTCCCTCATGGGGCACATCGATGGCAGTGGCGGCCCCACCCGCGAGGTTGCCCACAGCGAGAACTACGGCTTCGGCATGTTCGCCACCGACCGCTACAAGCTCGTCGTCTTCGAGGACACGAAGGAGCCTGCCCAGCTCTTCGACCTGCAGGAGGACCCCGATGAGAATGTCAACGTCGTGGCCGACCCCGGCTACGCAGACGTCATTGACCAGATGATGCGCGACCACGTTGAGCCGTTCTTGGCGACACCCCCCCTGCGACCGGCGCGGGGCATCTGGGAGGTGCAGGCTGGTCGCTACGAGGGCAACCGCCACCTGGCGGTGCGCTACCCGAAGTAGGGGAACCTCAAGTCACGGTCACGCCGGCGCGAGGGGTGGCCGCCTACCGGAAGTCGTGCTGGGCCAGGAACTCGCGCACGGCCTCGGCGCACGTCTCGGGCTGTTCGAGCTGCAGGAAGTGGCTGGCGTCCGGCAGGAAGTCGTAGTCGACCTCGCGGATGTCCCCCAGGTCGAGCGTGGGCAGGTAGGAGTAGGGCAGCGTGGGGTCTGCTCCGTAGGCCTTGATCGGGCAGGCGACCGCGGCAAAATCCACGAGTATCGAGAAGATCCTGCCGTACTCAATTATCTGCGCCTCGTATTCGGGGGGGCAGATGAGCTCGTACCCCTCTCGCCCGGCAGACTCCCGCAGGGTGGTGTCGGCCATCAGCTGGAGCAGGCCCGCAACCGCGTTGCGGAAACTCGGTGAGAATCCGAGCAACTCGACGAACGCCTCCTTGCTCGCGAACTGGTAGCCGCGGCGACGCGCCCTCGTCGCGGTCTTGATCGATGCTTCGTCGAACTCTTCGTGGCTCACGCCGGGCTTCCGCAGGGGAGGGTCGAACAGGAACAGCGCCTCGAACCCGCTGCAGTTGCTGGGCGAGAGCAGCGTTGTCGTCCCCGACACGGAGTGAAACACCCCCGCCTTCGGCTTCGCCCCGTACTCCTTATCGATAGCTTCGAGGATGGCATCCTGGTCCCGCGCGATGGTCGGGATGTTGTGGCCCAGGAGAGGTCCCACCTCGTTCCAGCCGTGGTTCCGCAGGTCGTACATCAGCAGGTCGAAGTCATCCGCCAGCAGTGACCAGAAGGGGTAGTACAGGTCGATCGCCAGCCCGTTGCCGTGGCTGAGCACCAGCCGCGGGCCTTCCGGGTTCCCGTGCCGCCGAACCGTGATGACCGTGTTCTTGTCCACGCGCACGTCGAGCGTCGAGCGTGGCTCCGATACCCGCCACACCGTCTCCCCACCGGTCATCGGGGCTCTGCTTGGTCCGGGCCGGGCTCGCCGTCGACCTCCTGGGCAAGGGCGGCGGCGAACTGCTCGTCGCCGATGTCCTCCACCTCCCAGGTCACTTCGGGCAGCTGTGGCAACCGGAGCTTCCCGCGTGGCTCACCGCGGCGCACCGCCGCCGGGACCTCGAACGTGGTCGCGTCGAGCAGCAGGCCGTTGCCGTGCGCCTTCAACAGCGCTTCCTTCATCGTCCAGAGCCGCAAGAAGCGGCGCAGGCGCTCCGGTTCCGCGGTCGCGGCGACCTCGCGCCGCTCGTCCTCGGCGAGGACGCCGTCCATCAGCAGTTCCAGGTTGCGGCGCGGGACGAGCTCCTCGACATCCACGCCTAACCGGCCCTCCGGTGCGAACGCGATCAACCCGTGCCGGCCGCTGTGGCTCACGTTGAAGCTGATGGGAGCCGGCGCGCCCGCCACCGTCGCCCACGGCTTGCCGTGCTCAGAGGTCGGGAAGGCGAGCACGTCACTCCGGCAGCCGAGCTGCTCGCACAGCACCGCCCGGAGCGCGGCGCGGCACAGGACGAATTGGCGGCGAGGCCCGGAATACGGGTACCGCTCCCAGCGTTCCCGCTCTTCGGGGTTGAGGCGTTCTAGCGCTTCCGCCTCGCGGTCCGCGTGGGGCGCCAGATCGACGTGCAGGACCGTTGCGCTGCCGGTCGCTGTGAAGGGGCGGTACCACGGTGCGTCAACAGGAGCTGACATCGCAGGTCACGCGCTCCTGTCGGAATCGAGAGTTGGGAGCCGAGCCGGCCCCTCAGGCTGCGTCGAGGTGAGCGATCAGGTCTCGCGGCGTCAGGAGCTCGGCGAACTGCTCTGCGGAGATATCGACGCCGAACTCTTCGTTGACCAGCTTCCAGAACGCCACGATGTCGGGGGAGGGGACGCCCGCGTCGGCGAAGTTCCGGTCCAGATCAATCGGCGCGCCGGTACTACGGCCCTCGACCTCCAGGTTGTCGTCGACGATCTTCCTCAGGCGCTCTTCGGTTGTGGCCACGCGTGCAATCTCCTGTAGTCAGTATGGGGTCAGTTGCTCGGCAACAATAGGCATGGCCTTGGGGCTCGTCAACGATGCGTCTCGCGCCTTCAAGAACCGGGCGCTGCCGCCGGTTTCCTCGGCTGGACCCAGAACCGGCGCCGCTGGAAGGGGTACCCCGGCAGCGAGATCCGCCGCCGCTCCTCCCCCCCAAACAGCCCCGCAAACGCGACCGTCAGGCCCGCTTCGTAGGCCTTCGCGATCGCCTCCACGGACACGCTGTCCTCCCCGATTTCCTCGAGCGCATCGCCCTCAGGGTCCGGCGGACCCGAACCTGCCTCGCCCGATGCGACCGCCTCCAGCCCCTCCCGCAGCGACTCCGCATCGCCGAACACGACGGCCGCCCGGTGCGTGAAGTGGCCTCGGCCAACGCTCGCCGTGTAGGCCATGTCCGCAAGAAGTCCGTCGCTCGCCGAGCCCGCTGTCGCGAGCTCCCCGGAACGTTCGTCGAGCCACGACAGGTACCGGCCTGCAACCTCCCGCAGTGCCGCCTCCGTCTTGCCCGAGATCGGCAACAGCCGCGTGGGCCGCTCCTCTCCCGTCTCTGGTTCCACCCCACCCCCCTCCGGCAGGGGAACCAGGACTGCGCCCACGGGGTTGCTCCCTGGCGCGCCGTACCCTTCCAACACGACGTGCGCGTTCGTACCGGAGATGGAGAAGGTGTTCACCGCGGCCAGTGCCGGCCGGTCCGGACTCGCCGGCCACGCCATCGACTCCGAGGTTACCTGCACGGGCAGGCGTTCCCAGTCGATCTCGGAGGTCGGCTCCTCGAAGTGCAGGTGCCGGGGAATCACCCTTCGGTGCATCGCCAGCACGGCCTTGATCAGCCCGGCAATCGCCGATGCCGCCTCCAGGTGGCCGATGTTCGTCTTAACCGACCCCACCAGCAGCGGGCGCTCCGCCTCGCGGCTCCGCCCGTACACGGTCGCCGCCGCGTTCATCTCGGCCACATCGCCGATGACCGTCGCCGGACCGTGCGCCTCCAGGTAGTCGATGTCGGCAGGCTGGACGCCCGCCCGCGAAAGCGCCTCCTCCATCGCCCGCACTTGCGCCGGACCGTTCGGGACGGTCAGCCCCAGGCTGGCGCCGTTCTGGTTCACCGCCGAGCCCCGCACCACGCCCCAGATGCGGTCGCCATCCGCCTCCGCTTCGCTCAGCCGCTTCAGCATCACCACCCCGCAGCCCTCGCCCCGGATGTACCCGTCCGCGGAGGCATCGAAGGGCGCGCACCGCCCCTCCTTCGAGAGCATCGCCGAGTCTTCGAGGAACTTCGCTGTCGAGGGGGACAGGATTGCGTTCGCGCCGCCGGCCAGCGCCAGGTCGATCTCCCCCCGCTCCAGGGCTGTGACCGCCTGGTGGACCGCCACCAGCGACCCCGCGCAGGCCAGGTCGACGGGCACGGCGGGACCCTCGAGCCCCAGCGCGAAGGCCACGCGCCCGACGGCCACGCCTGGAGACGTGCCGTAGTAGCTCTCGTCCCGCCCGGCCGCCGCCACCACCCGCCGGTATTCGCCCCCACCCAGGCCCGCGTAGACGCCCGTGCGGCTCCCCTTCAGAGCTTCCGGGTCGATCCCCGCGTCCTCGATCGCCCGCCAGCTCGTCTCCAGTAGCAGGCGGTGCTGCGGGTCCATCCCCCGCGCGTCGATTGGCTGGATACGGAAGAAGCTGGCGTCGAACTCGTCGATGCGCTCCAGGAACGCCCCCCGTCGTTGGCTCGCCCACGCCGCGTTGGGATCGCCGGCGATCCCCTCCCACGCACCGGCATCCTGCCGCCCGTCCGTGACCGCGTGCCCGCCCGCTTCCAGCAGCTCCCAGAACGCGTCGAGGTCCTCTCCGCCGGGGAAGCGGCAGGCCATCCCCACGATCGCGATGCCCTCCCCGGATGCGATCGCCGGACGCGGCCCCGCCGCCTGCTGTTCCGGCAGCGCGCCCGCCCCGCCCGCCTCACCCATCTCCTCCGCCAGGTGGCGCGCGAGACTGGCGACGCTCGGGTAGTCGAACACCACCGTGTTCGAGGCCACGTACTCGCCCGCGAACGCACGGTTCATCCGGTTCCGAAGCTCCACCGCCATCAGCGAATCCATCCCCAGGTCGGAGAAGTCCACCGACGGAATGGGCGCCGTCGGCAGCCGCATGACCGCCTGCAGCTCGCGCTGCAGGAACGCTGCCAGCGCCTGCTCCCGGTCCTCCATCGACGCGTACTGCAGCCCCGTCAGCAGGTCCGCCTGCGAGTCCCCTGCCTCGTCGTCCTCGGGTGTGGCCAGCAGGTGCTCCAGGAACGGCGAACGCTCGTCGATGTTCTCGGTGAACACGTCCCAGTCGACCGAGGCGACCATCCCCGCCGTCACGTCCTGCCGCACGAGCCGCTCGAACGCCTGCAGCCCCTGCTCCGGGTTGATCCAGCCCGTCCCCGCCGCTTCCAGCTGCCGCGCGATGCGCTCCCGCTGCTCCTCCGCCTCGCCCAGCCCAGCCCATGCCCCCCACGCGATCGACTGCCCCGGCAGGCCCAGCGCCCGGCGGTGCCCGGCAAGCTGGTCGAGGAACTGGTTGGCCGCCGAGTGGTTCGCCTGCCCCGGGTTCCCCATCACCCCCGCCACGCTCGAGAACAGCACGAACAGGTCGAGGTCGCGCTCGATCGTCGCGCGGTGCAGGCGCCAGGCCCCCAGCACCTTCGGCCAGAGCACCTCCTCGAAGCGCTCCCAGCTCTGGTTCGTCAGCGCAGCGTCGGAGAGCACGCCGACGCTGTGGATGACCCCTGCCAGCGGCGGCAGCGACGCGTCGATGCGCGCAAGCATGGCGTCGACCGACTCCCCGTCGGTCACGTCCGCCAGCTCGACCTCCACCCGTACCCCCCGCGCCCGCAGCGCCGCGATCGCTTCGACGGCCTCTGCGTCGGGGTCGCGCCGCCCGTTCAGCACAATGACCCCCGCCCCGTGGTCCGCCAGCCACCCCGCCACCGCGCACCCGATACCGCCCAGTCCGCCCGTCACGAGGTAGCTGCGGTCCTCGCGAAGCTCCCCCGTCTCCAGCGCCGAGTTCGTCAACACGATCTTCCCGATGTGCCGCGCCGCCCGCATGTACTTGATCGCGGGCTCCGCTTCCGCCAGCGGCCACCTGATCCGGTTCAGCGGCACGAGCTCGCCCGCCCCCACCCGCTCCATCACCCGGCGCAGGACCGCCCCCGGGATCTCCGGCTCCTCCTCCTTCAGCACATCGATCATGAGGATGGAGTACGAAACATCCGGACGCGCTGCCGCCATCTCTTCCTCCGTCAGGATGTCGACACGCGCCATCTCGACGAACCGTCCGCCTTCCTTCAGGCACGAAAGGCTCGCGTCGATGAACCCCGGACCCGTGAGGCTGTTCAGCACCACGTCGACGCCTTCGCCACCCGTGGCCTCCAGGATCTCCTCTGCGAAAGCCGTCTGGCGGCTGTCGAAGATGTGCTCCACGCCCAGCGAGCGCAGGTACGCCTGCTTCGGCTCGCTCGCCGTCGCGAACACTTCCGCCCCCGCCGCCTGCGCCAGTTGCACCGCTGCCAGCCCCACGCCGCCCGCCGCCGCGTGGATGAGCACGCGGTCGCCGGCCCCCAGCTCCGCGTAGTCGAACGAGAGCGCCGCCGAGACGAACGCCGTCGGGAACGTTGCGAGCTCGGCCACCGCCATCCCCGGAGGCGCGGGCGCGATCAGTTCCTCCCGCATTACCGTCTCCGACCGGAACGTCGTGAGTGCCAGCCCCACCACTCGGTCCCCAAGCGCCACCGTCGAAACATCCTCCCCCACCTCGATCACGCGCCCGCAGAACTCCCCGCCCAGCTCGTCCTCGAACACGCCCAGCGCGACGAACATGTCCCGGAAGTTCAGGCCCACCGCCTCGATCACCACGCGCACCTCGTTTGGCTCCAGTGGCCGCTCCTGCAACGGCTCAAGGCGCAGCCGCTCGAGGGCGCCGCCCGCGTCGGGCTTGAGCGCCCAGCCCGACCCCTCCGGCAACGACAGCCGCGCGGGCGCGTCGGCCGCGCGCACGAGGCGTGCCCCCTGCCGTCGTTCCTCGCGATAGGCGATGTGCGTCTCCTCGTCCGGATACAGCAGCTCGTTGGCGAGTTCGGCCAGTGGGACGCCCGCCCCCGGGTCCAGGTCGATCATGCGCGGCTGCAGTTGGGGCGCTTCTCGCTCCACCACCTTGCCCACGCCCCAGAGCAGGGCGCCGGTCAGCTCCCCGCCGCGCTCCCGCTCCAGCACCTGGCCGCCGCGCGTCACGAACCAGGTGCCCCTGGCTGGGGCCGCATCCGCATCCGAGAGCCCCTGCACGAGCGCCAGCGCGCTCCCCGTCGAGCGCTTCGCGTCCTCCGCCAGGTCCCCCGTCGTCGACTCCGCCCCGTGGCCGTCGAGGGCCGCGAGGTGGACGACGCCGTTGAGAGGCAGGTCCTCAGGCAGCGCGTCGACCAGCGCCCGCCACGACTCGCGACTTTCCGTGTCCTCGGATGCCAGCACCACCGTCTGGTTGTGCCCCCGCAGCTCGGCCGCCAGCGCCTCCCCCACCCCGCCGCCGTCCGCCGCCACGATCCACGCACCCGCAGGCTCCGTGACCTCCGCCGGCCCCTGCGCGAGGATGACGCCCCGGTCTGGCCGCCCGCCCGGCCCATCGCCCACCCCCAGCACATCCGCCTCCACGAACCCGGCGTCGCCGAGCGCCTGCTTCCACACTTCGGGGCTGGCAAGCGCGTGGTTCGGACGGTAGTCGTCCGCGAACCGCCACCAGCCGTCGAGCTGTCCGAACGTCAGGTCGAGCCAGCCCTGGCCGCGCAGGTTCTCCAGCGCCATCAGGTGGCCCGACGGCGCGAGCAGGTCGCGGCAGTGCGCCAGCGTCTCGTTCAGGAAGCGCGTCGCGTGCAGCACGTTCGACGCGATCACGAGGTCATAACCGTGCGCGTCGAACCCCTGCTCGATGGGATCCTGCTCGATGTCGAGCACGCGGTAGTCGATCGACGCCTCACTCCCGCCGAAGCGCCCCTCCGCCTCCGCGAAGAATCCCGCCGAGATGTCCGTGTAGATGTACTCGTAGCGATCCGCCGGGAGCTCCGGCAGCACCACGCCGGTGGCCGAGCCGGTGCCCGCCCCCACCTCAATGATGCGCAGCTTGCGATCCGCCGGCAGCTCCTGCAGGAGGGCCGCGGTGGCCTCCGCGAGCATCGCGTTGGCCGCCCGCGCGACCGGCGCCAGCCGGTACAGGTCGCCCGCGCTCGGTTCGCCGCTGCTGAACAGCAGCGTCAACGGATCGGCCTCGCCCACGAGCACGTCCGCCAGCGCCCCGCCGCAGCGGCGGAACAGCTCGATCTCCGTGGCCCCGTGCGCGTGCTTTCCGGCGATCTCGTCCGCGAACGCCCCCGCATCGGGCGGCACCGCCTCCGGCAGCGGGTCCCCCGCCCCCACCCTGACCACGAAGCCGTCCCCCGCCTCCTCCACGACCCCCGAGGCCGCCAGCAACCGGAACATCTGCCGGAATACGCGCGTGTGAGCGTCCTGCACCTTCAGCCGTTCCCGCAGCGCCTCCGGCTCGACCGTCTCGCCCGCGGTCCGCGTCCACCCCAGCCGTTCAAGCGTCGTGAGCGCGACCGACCAGGCCATGCGCTCCAGGTCCGAGAGCAGGGCCGCCCGACCCTCGACGCTGACACCCTCCGCCCCCAGGTAGTCGGCGAACGGCCCCCACTTCGCCGCGAGCGCCGCCGGCGCCGGCAGGAAGTCCGCCGGCAAGAGGCCCGGTGCGAGGGGGTGGTCCTCCCAGATGACTTCGTACAGGAGCTGCTGTACGCCCTCCGTCCCCGAGAGGAGCGCCGCCCGCGTCGCGCGCTTGGCCACGTAGCCGTCCAGCCCCCCGATCTCGACCCCGTCGGGGGTGTACAGCCGCAGATCGCCGCTCAGGACCTCCCGTGGCAGTGCCGCCTCCCCCTCCCCTTCCGCGTCGCCGTCGCGCATCCGCGCGTGGCAGATCACCCGCTCGGGCAGGGACTGCGTCAGCCAGAAGCGGTCCCAGGCGAAAGGCAGGTAGGTGTCCCCCTCCTCGACCCCCGAGAGCGTGCGCGCCGCACCCATGACCTGCAGGAACCCGTCCAGCAGGACCGGGTGCGGACCAGAACCGCCGCCGTCCACGCCGTCCGGCAGGACCACCTCCCCGACCGCCTCCCCGTCCCTGCACCACAACCGCTGCAGCGTGCGGAACTGCGGGCCGAGCTGGATGTTCGCCTCCCCCCGCGCCCGGTAGAACGCCGCCGGGTCCTCCTCCGAAAGCCCCTGCTTCAGCGCTTCGACGTCGATGCGCTCACCGGCCGGGCCTCCCCCACCCGTCGAGACCTGCCCCTCCGCGTGCAGCGTCCACCCCTCGTCCCCATCTCCCTTGCTGTACACCTCGACGCGCTGCGGCTGCCCCGTCCCGCCCCCGTCGAGGACGACCTGGACGTTCCGGCTTCCGGTCTGTGGGCCCTCGTCTTCGTCTTCCTCCGGCAGGACGAGCGCCGTGCGCAGTTGCAGGTCCTCGACCACCACCGGCGTGTCCCCCGCCGCCGCTGCCGCCATCGCCCCGTAGAGCGCTCCCGGTGCGATCACGCGTCCGTACACGCGGTGGTCGTCCAGCCACGCCGGGTCATCCCCCGACATCTCCGTCTCGAACAGCACCTCGCCCCGCGGCGACTCGTGCCGGACCCCCAGCAGCGGATGCCCCGTGGCCAGCCGTCGCCGCTTCGGCGCATCCACCCAGTGCCGGTGCCGCTGGAAGGGGTACGTCGGCAAGGAGACGCGCCGCCGGCTTTCGCCTGCGAACAGCCCCTCGAACGACACCGTCAGCCCCGCCTCCCACGCCCCCGCGACCGCCTCCGCGAACCCGCTGTCGCCCGTCTCCTCCGCCTCGGCCGGACCGTGCAGGCTCGAAACCGTCGCCGGGTCGTTCCCGCCGGGCCATCCCATCGCCATCATCGTGCCTAGGACCGCCTGCGGACCGAGCTCCACCACCACGTCCACCCCCAACTCCGACAGCGTCGCGATGCAGTCCCGGAACGCCACCGGCTGCCGCGCTTGCCGCCGCCAGTACGCCCCGTCCATCAGGGCGCCCTCCTCGAGTACCCGGCCGGTCATGCTGCTGATCAGGTCGATCGACGGCGGCGAGAGAGTCAACTCTCCGATCACCGCCGCCATGTCGTCGAGCGCGGGTTCGATGAGGGCGCTGTGGTAGGCCGGGCTCCTGCGCAGCCGCCTTGCCCACAGCCCCTCCGAGTCGAAGCGGTCCACGAGCGCCTGCACGTCGTCCGCAGGACCGCTGATGACCTGCTGCGCCCCGTTGTCCGCGGCCATGCTCACGTCCGGACCTGCCGAGGCTGCGCTCTGCTCCGCCACCGCCGCCGCCACGCGCTCCGCGGGCGCGAACACCGCCGCCATCGCCCCCTCCCCGGGCAGCGCCCCCATCAGCGCCCCGCGCAGCGCCGCGAACCGCAGCCCGTCTTCGAGGCTGTAGACCCCCGCCGCCTGCGCCGCCGCGATCTCGCCCAGACTGTGCCCCACCACCACGCTCGGCCTGACTCCCATGCTCTCCCAGAGCGCCGTCAGCGCGCATTCCAGCGCGTAGATCGCGGGCTGTGTCCAGGCCGGGTCGTCCAGGTCCCCCGCGCCATCGACGCCGAACATCACGTCCAGCAGCGACTCACCCCGCATCTCCTGCAGAACCGCTTCGCAGCGGTCGAGCACCGCCCGCGCCACCGGCTCGCGCTCGTAGAGGGTTCGCCCCATGCCGACCCACTGGCTCGCCTGGCCCGTGTACGCGAACGCCACCTTCGTGCCCGTGCTTGGCCCCGGCCCCGCCTCCCCATCCGCGAGCGCCGTCAGCGCCTCCCGCAGCGAGGTCGCGTCGCGGAACGTCACGCCCGCCCGGTGCCCGAGTTGGCTCCGACCCACGCTCGCCGTCCAGGCCATGTCCGAAAGCAGCGGGTCAGCCGCCGACCCGGCGCCCGCAAGATCGCCGGAACGTGCGTCGAGCCATTCGGCGTAGCGGCCTGCCAGCTCGCGCAGGGCGTCGTCCGACTTCCCTGAGAGCGGCAACAGGCGTGTAACCCGCTGCTCCGACTCCGGCGCCGGAAGCGAAGGCGCCACGTGCTGCACGGAGCCGGGCGCCCAGCCCCCGTCGTCGGGGGCGCCCTGCGGATCCCCGTGCCCCTCCAGCACCACGTGCGCGTTCGTGCCCGACCACCCGAACCCGCTCACGCCGGCCAGTGGCGCTTCCCCGGTGACCGGCCACTCGGTCGGCTCCGCTGTCACCTGCAGCGGCAGCCGCTCCCAGGGAATCTCGGGGTTCGGCTCGCGGTAGTTCAGGTGCTTCGGGATGACCCCGTGCTTCATCGCCAGCGTCACCTTGATCAGGGCCGCCACCCCCGCCGCCGCCTCCAGGTGCCCCACGTTCGTCTTCACCGACCCGATCAGCAGGGGCCGGTCCCGTCCCTTGCCGTAGGCCGTCCCCGTCGCTTCCGCCTCGATCGGGTCGCCCACGGGCGTGCCCGTGCCGTGCGCTTCGACGTAGTCGACCTGCGCCGCCTCGAGCCCCGCGCGCTCCAGCGCATCCTGGATGACCTGTTGCTGGGCCTCGCCGCTTGGCACGGTCAGGCCCGGGCTTGCCCCGTCCTGGTTGATCGCGGCCCCGCGAATCACGCCCCAGATGCGGTCGCCGTCCGCCTCCGCCTCATCCAGCCGCTTCAGCACGAGGATGCCGCAGCCTTCGCCCCGCACGTAGCCGTTGGCAGCGGCGTCGAACGTCTTGCAGCGCCCGTCCGGGGCCAGCATCCCCGCGTTCGCCCGCAGTTCCAGCAACCGCCCCGAGAGGATGGCGTGTACGCCCCCCGCCAGCGCCAGGTCCGCCTCCCGCCGCTGCAACCCCACCACCGCCTGGTGGACCGCCACCAGTGAGGACGAACAGGCGGTGTCGACCGCCATCGCCGGGCCGTTCAGGCCCAGCGCGAAGGCAACCCGCCCGATGGCCGTGTTGAACGACGTCCCGCTGACCGAGTAGAGGCTGGCCGCGGGCTCGGCCGTGTCGCTCACGTCCAGGATCAGGTTGCGGTACTCGTTGTTGCTGATGCCCGCGTAGACCCCGGTGCGGCTGCCCTTGAGCCCGTCCGGGTCGATGCCGGCGTCTTCCAGGGCCTGCCAGCTCGTCTCCAGCATCAGCCGCTGCTGCGGGTCCAGCATCTCCGCCTCGATCGGCGAGATGCGGAAGAAGGACGCGTCGAACTGGTCGATCTCGTCGAGGTAGGCGCCGAAGCGGCAGGCCTCGGCCTGCACCTCCGGGTCGGGGAAGAGCTGGCCGATGCGTCCCACGCCCGAGCCGGGCACGCCCTCCCTGACCGCGCTCTCGCCCGCCTCCAGCAGGCGCCAGAAGGCGTCGATGTCGTCCGCTCCGGGGAAGCGGCAGGCCATGCCCACGATCGCGACCGGCTCGTCGGGAAGAACCACTCGGGCGTCCTGCTCCGTCATCCCCTGCTCCCGGGCAACCATGCTGGCCGCGCTCAGGCTCGGACCATAGCACGCAGAGCAGCGCCGTTTTGTCGGCGGGCCTACCCTCGATCGCCCGCTAGCGCGAGCCCTTCACCTGCACCGTCACGACATCCAGCCCGTAGTACTTCTGGTGATGCACCGAGGAGGCGTAATGGCGCAGCAGCCGCAGCGAAATCTCGCTTTCCTGCAGCCCCTCCGACTCTTCGTCCAGGTACGCCAGCCGGTCCTCCAGGTTCTCCTCGTCGAACACCGCCAGGAACTCCATCTGGACCGCGCCGGTTTCCGGTTGAGCGGCAACGATGAGGCGGGGCGCATCGTCCGCCTCCGCCTCCTGGTCGGCTGGAATGAGGCTCATCAACGCCTCCTCGGCAGCGGCGCCCAGCCGCTCCAGCGAGGCTTCGTTCCACCCGAGCCTGCCCGCGATTCCTCGCACGAACGCGTCGAGCTCGGGCAGCGAGTCGGCGTGCAGCTTCGACTGCAGCCGGCCGCCCTGGCTCGGGCTGGTCAGCTCCAGGAACGCCGTCATCACGACCGCCGCCAGCGCCCCGATCAGCATGCCGTTGTCGAGCAGCCGCCCCCACGTCCCGCCCACCAGGTCCGCGAAGATCGTCTGGTGCTCGACCCCCGCCCCCAGCGAGAACGCGATCCCGACGACCAGCATCTTCTGCGCGGTCAACCCGTCCTGGACCACCGTGCGGATGCCGGCCACGAAGAGCAGGGCGATGGCGGTCAGCAGGAACGCCCCCATGACCGGGTTGGGGATCGTCAGCACCAGCGCCGGCAGCTTCGGAAACAGCGCCAGCACTACGAACGCCCCGCCGATGACGTAGCCGACGTTTCGCGAGGCCACGCCCGTCAGGCTCGCGAGCGAGACGCTCGTGGAGGAGAACACCGTCGTTGGTGGGGTCCCCGCCAGGCCCGACAGGAAGATGCCGACGCCGTTCGTGTTGAGCGACCCCTGCACGAGCCGGAAGTCGGTCACGCGCGGCCGGCGGCGAGAGGCGCCCTGCATCGCCACGCTGTCGCCGATGTTCTTGACGCCGCCGACGAGCGTGATCACCACGAACACGGGCAGCAGCGCCCAGAACTCCGCCCCCGGGGTGAAGTCGAAGCCGGGGAACCCGCTCCCCGAGGGAATGCCCGCCCAGTTGGCGTCGAGCAGCGGCTGCGGGTCGTACGCCCCGAAGATCGCCGCCACCGCGGTTCCCACCCCGATGCCGATGAGGGGCGACCACAGCCGCCAACGTCCCGAAGCCCGAAGCGCCATCGCCGTGGCGATGGCCAGCGTGATGAGCGCGACCGTCGGACCGGTCGCCCCGGGCACGTCATCCGGCACCTCCTGCACGCGGTCCAGGGCGATCGGCAGGATCGTCACCGCCAGCAGCATCAGCACCGTGCCCGAAACGACCGGCGTGATGATCCGCCGCAGCTGTGGAAGCCAGATGGCCAGCGCCAGGTAGAAGAGCGACGCCACCACGATCAGGCTCGCCAGCAAGGGGGGACCGCCCCCTTCCAGCGCCAGCACCGATACGGCCACGAAGTTGGGGGTCGCCCCCATGATGAGGATGTGCCCCGCCCCCAACCGCCACAACCGGCTCGCCTGCAGCGCCGTCAGCACCCCCGCGATGATCAGCGCTGCGAACACCGCCCACGAGAGGTAGCTCTCATCCTGCCCGCCCGCCCTCGTCGTGATCGCCACGACCAGGACCAGTGGCGCCACCGCGAGCAGGACTCCCTGCAACCCCACGCTCAGGGCGACGAGCGGCGGACAGCCCTCGTCCGCCTCGTACTGGATCGCGTCGTTGACGCCACCTGCCTGCATCACGGCTCCTGGGTCGGCGCTTGGTCCCCGCGCTTATACGCCCGCGCCCGACGCCGCGTCCACGGCGCTTCCCGCGAGGGAACGATCCCGCACCCGGCCGCATAGAAGTAGGTGACGGCCTCTACCCCGCCCGCGAGCGCTACGAGCGGATGAGGGTAATTCGCAGGGGCTGGTGGTAGGGTGTCGGCACCCTTGGGGAGGATGCGTCGCGCGTGATTCGCCGTGCAGCCCTCGCGCATGCAGCCATCGGCGCCCTCGTGGTGGCGCTGGCGCTCATAACCGGCCCCACCCCCTTCTCCGCCGCCGCCCACCCCGGGCACGAGACCGTCGACGTCGACGTGCGTGTCTGGCAGCACGTCCAGGATCCTCTCCTTATCCACATCAGCGCCCGCCCCGAGGGTGTCCGCTGGGACACCCTCGGCACGGTTCGCCTGCACCTCGACAACGGCCTTAGCAGCGACCGCCGGTACCGCTTCGGCGACATCACCGTCGAAGGCGTCGAGGTCCGCGTCTGGCAACGCGTGACCCAGCCCCTGCGCATCCACATCAGCGCGCGCCCGGTCGGCGGCGACTGGGGCGTGCTCGGAACGATCCGCCTCCACCTCGACGATGGCCACAGCACCAGCGGGAACTACCGCTACGGCGACATCACCGTGGCCGTGCCCCTGGCTCCCGGCGGACCGCCCGTCGTCGTCTCGCCCGGCGGCGACGAGGTTCCCCGCCTGGCCATCCTCACCATCGCCTTCGACGAGCCGCCCGGCGTGACCGATGGCTCCGACGTGGTCTCCATCGCCCCGCCCGTGGAGGGCTCGTTCGTGTGGGCGGATGCCCGCACGCTCCTCTTCCAGCCCCACTACCCCGGCTGGCAGCGCGGGCAGCGGTACACGGTCGTCGTCGACGGTCCTGCCGCCGGGCTCACGGCCGACCACACGCACACATTCGTTGTCGAGGGCGGGTTGGAGGTCGCGCACGTCATCCCCGGCGACGGCGACACCGAGGTTCCGGCGGCCGCCCAGATCTTCGTCCAGTTCAACCGCTCCGTGGCCGCGCTCACGGTCCCGCAGGAGGGGCCGGCGCCCGCGGTGCTCGAATTCGACCCGCCCCTTGAAGGCACGGGCGAGTGGCTCAACACCTCGCTCTACCGCTTCCTCCCCACCAACCTGCAGCCGAGCACGACCTACTCCGTGCGTATCCCCGCGGGGCTGACCTCCGCCGCCGACGGCGTGCTCGACGCCGACTTCGCCTGGACTTTCTCCACCATCCAGCCCGACGCCACGGGCTTCGAGCCCGCGGACGAGGCGACGCACGTAGAGCCGGACAGTCTCGTGGTGGTCACCTTCAACCAGCCGATGGACCGCGAGTCCGTGCAGGCCGGACTCGTGCTGCGCTCGTCGGCAGGGGAGGCGGTCGCCTCCTCCTTCGAGTGGAACGAGGACGGCGCCGTCGTCACGGTCGCGCCCGACGCCCCGCTGCTCCTCGACACGGAGTACGAGGTGGTCGCCCGTGCTGGCCTCCGTGGGGCGAACGCGGGCGAGATGCGCTCCGAGCGAGCCTCGACCTTCCGCGTCACGGCCCTGCCAAGGCTCATCCGCACCCATCCAGAGGACGGCTCCACGGACGCATCGCGGTACGGGATCGAGCTCGTCTACAACAACCCGATGGACGTGGACTCCTTCGAGGGACGGGTCTCGATCAACGGTATCGATCCCGAGGACATCGAGATTCGGTCGTACCGCTGGCAACCTACGAGCATTTCCATCCGCGCCCCGTTCGAGCACTCGACCGAGTACACCGTGCGCATCGCGGAGGGCGTCAGCGACCGCGGCGGCCGCACGGTCACCGCCGCCCACGAGTTCTCCTTCAGGACGAGCCCGCCATCGCCCTCGCTCAGCCTGGCCGCCCCGTCCAGCATGTCCACCCTCTCGAGCAGCGGTGAGCAGGTGCTCTACTACCACGCCGCCCGCCTCGACGAGGTCCGTTTCCGCCTCTACGCCCTGTCCGACGACGAAACAGAGACCCTCTTGCGGCGGGGATACGTCGAGCGCTACTGGGGCGACGGCTTCTGGCCCGAGGCGGAGCCCCTGCGCGAGTGGTCGGAAGCGATTGCCGAGGACTTGCGAGATTCCTCGCGGCTCTACTCCACGGCCCTCGGGGATACAGGCGCGCTGGAGAAGGGCCACTACCTCGTGGTCGCCGACTACGAGGGTATCTACCGCCCCCTCAAGCTCATGGTGAGCGTCGTCGATACCGCCATCGCGACCAAGCAGGCGTTCGACGAATTGCTCGTCTGGGCCCTGGACTACGACACCGGGGAACCCCTCGACGCGACCAGCGTCCGCACCGCTCCCCTTGATGAGGGGCGACTGAGGCCCTACCGCACGGCCACCACCGACACCGACGGGCTCGCCCGCTTCGCAGACCCGTTCACTGATGGCTTCTGGGCGTACGGGTATGAGACCAGCCTTGTCCGGGTTGACTCGGAAGGCCGGCAGGGTGTTGCGTCCACGTCACAGGACTCCGGTATCTCACCCTGGTCGATTGGCATCAACACGGCTCACTCCCCACCGGGTTGGCGTTCCCATGCATTCACGGACAGGCCCATCTACCGGCCCGGGGAAACGGTCTACTTCAAGGCGGTTGTCCGAAGCGAGGACGACGCCTCCTACTCGCTCCCGCCCGCCGAGACCTCCGTAAACGTCCGGTTCCGGGATGCTCGCTACGAGACGCTCTCCTCTACCCGGATCGCCCTCAGCGACCTGGGAACGCTCAGCGCCAGCGAGGTGCTCCCTACCGATGCGCCCACGGGGACCTACTCCGTCGTGGTCACCGATGACAACGACGACCGCATCGCGTGGACCTCCTTCACCGTGGCCGAGTTCCGTGTGCCTGAGTTCGAGGTCGAGCTCGCAACGCCGCAGATCGACTACGTGGCCGGGGACACGATCGCCGCGGAGGCGCAGGCGACCTTCTTCTTCGGCGGCCCCGTCCCCGACTCGGCCGTCGAGTGGGCCGTCCAGGCGATCCCGACCGAGATCCGCGTTGAGGACTACGAGGACTACTCCTTCTCCGAGCGCGACTACTACTGGCGGTGGTACGGCAGCTCTTACTCCGACCTGCGCAGTCGCGGCGAGACGGCCACCGACGCCGAAGGGCTGGCCCGCTTCGACGTGCCCGCCACGATCGAGGAGGACGAGGGCACGCAGGAGTTCACCATCAGCGCGACCGTGACCGATGCGAACGCGCAGTCGATCTCCGGAGGCGCCCGCGTGCTCGTCCACCCCGCGGCCTGGTACGCGGGCATCAAGCCCGAGTCGTACATTGCCCGCGCCGGCGAGCCCGCCACGGTCCACCTCGTGACCGTCGACTACGAGCGCCGTATCGCCCCGGACCGTCCCGTGACCGTGCGCCTCTACCAGCGCGAGTGGGTGCGTATCAAGGAGCGCGCCGACCACGGCGGCTACCGCTACCGCAGCGAGCCGAAGGACACCGAGATCGATGTCCAGACGGTCACCACGAACGCGGACGGCGAAGCATCGATCGAGGTCACGCCGCCTTCGGCGGGCACGTACCGCATTGTGGCCGAGTCGACCGATGACGAGGGTCGCGTCGCCCGTTCCGCCCGCTTCATCTGGGTCAGCGGCAGCGACCACGTCCCCTGGCCCGTGCGCGAGGACAACACCTTCGAGTTGATCGCCGACCGCGAGACCTACGAGGTGGGCGATGTCGCCGAGGTGCTCGTGCCCGCCCCCTTCGCCGGCGCGACGGGGCTCGTGACGGTCGAGCGCGGACGAGTCCTCAGCACGGAGGTGCGCCGCTTCGAGACGAACAGCGAGGTCCTCCGCATCCGCATCGAGGACCGGCACATCCCCAACATCTACGTCGGCGTCGTCCTCTACCGGCCGCCCACCGCGGACGACCCCTATCCCCGCTACGACGTGGGCTACGTCGAGCTCTCCATCTCCACCGAACCGCGCCGCCTCGATGTCAGCATCCAGCCCGACCGCGACACGGCCACCCCTGGCGAGACCATCAGCTACGAGATACAGGTCACCGACTCGGAGGGGAATCCCGCGGAGGCGGATGTCTCCGTGGCTGTCGTCGACCAGGCCGTCCTCTCCCTCCGCGACGAAGTCGGGGGCGACGGCATGGCCGCCTTCTGGTCCGAGCGTGGCCTGGGAGTGCGCAACGCCTCGTCGCTCGGCGTCTCAATCGACCGCTTGAACGAGTCGTTCCGCGAGACCGAGGAGGGTGAGCGGGGCGAAGGGAGTAGCGGGGACGGCGCCACCAGCGAAGCCTTCGAGGAAGCGGCGGCGGAAGCGGTTCCCGAGGTAGCGGATTCGGGAGCCGGCGACATCGCTCTCAGGGAGTCCGCTGGCGATGGCCTCGAGCCCGCCGTGCGCTCCAACTTCCAGAACACCGCGCTCTGGATCGGACAGCTCACAACGGACGCCAGCGGGCGGGCCACCTTTGACCTGCACCTGCCGGATAACGCCACCACCTGGCGCGCCCGCGCCCGCGCCGTCACCGCCGAGACTCTTGTCGGCGAGGGCGAGAGCGAGTTGCTCGTCACGCAGCCCCTGCTGGTACGCCACGCCCTGCCCCGGTTCCTCCGTGTCGGCGACGAGGTGATCCTGCGCACGCTCGTGCGCAACGGCACCGACAAAGCGCGCGACGTCACGGTCACGATCGAGGTTGCGGGCCTGGTCCTGGATGACGGCGCTGCGCACACGGAGCGCGTCGAGCCCGGCGAATCGATCGTGGTTGGGTGGGCGGCGCGGCCCGTCGAGGCGGGCACGGCCACCATCCGCTTCACCGCCACCGCCAGCGGCGGCTACGCCGACGCGGTCGAGCTCACCCGCCCCGTCTACCTCGACGTGACCCCGGAGACGACCGCCACGGGCGGCGTCGTCGAGGACACGCCCGCTCTCGAAGCCGTCTACCTGCCCGACTACGTCATCAACGGCAGCGGTTCGCTGGAGCTCTCCCTCAAGGCCTCGCTCGTTGGTGCTCTCGATGAAGAGTTGCCGGCTTTCGAGCCGCGCCGGTGGGAGTCCAACGTCAGAGTCGCCAGCCGCATCGTGGCCACCATCGCCGTAGGCCGCGCCAGCGCCGACGGCCTCACCGAGGGGCAGGAGGGGCAACTTATCCGCGACATCAGGGAGCTGGTCGGGAACCAGCACTACGACGGCGGCTGGGCCTGGTGCCCTACCTGCTTCCGCACCGATGTCTGGGTGACTGCCTGGGTCTTGATCGCCCTGGGTGAGGCCAGGGATGAGGGCTACCCCGTCCAGGACTACCAGTACGACCAGGCCATGCGATACGTCACCGAGCGCATGAACAACCTCGACGCCAACCCCAACTACCGCGCGTTCCTCCTCTACGCGCTCGTCAGCGCCGCCAACACAGGCGGCGAGGTGAGCCCCCTTGCGCGGGAGCAGGTCGCCCCCCTGCGCGCCCTCGCCGACGAGCACCGCACCGAATTGACGAGCTGGGGGCGCGCCTACCTGCTGCTCGCCCTCCTCGGCAGCGGCCACGAGCGCGACCACGAGGCCGTGCGCATCCTCCTGAACGACCTGGCCGCCACCACCATCGCCAGCGCCAACGGCAACCACTGGGAAGACGAGCCCATCTGGAGCTCCATGCACAACACCAGCGTCCGCGCCACCGCCCTCGTCCTGCGCGCCCTCGTCGAAGCCGAACCGCAGCATCCCCTCATCGAGGAAACAACCCGCTGGCTCGTCGTGGCGCGCTCGGCCGAACGCTGGAAGACATCCGTCGAGCGCGCGCAGGCCATGGCCTCGCTCGGCGCCTTCGCCCAGCTCACCGGCGAGAACCGCGGCGTCTACGACTACCAGGTGCTGCTCAACACCAGTCGCGTCCTCGATGGCCACTTCGACGTGCCCGCCCGCGACTACGACGACGGCATCGCCCTGACGCTCGATGCCCTCCCCCTCGGCGAGGTGAGCCGCCTGCAGTTCGAGCGCGAGGCGGGGACCGAGGGACGCCTCTACTACGCCCTCAACCTGCGCTACGTCACCCCCGCGAAGGACATCGAGGCGCTCAACCGCGGCTTCGCCATCTCGCATCGCTACTCGCTGCTCGAAGACCCCGAGACCCCCATCACGAGCGCCTCCCTCGGGGACGTCGTGCGCGTGACCGTCACGGTCGTCGCTCCCGCCGACCGCGTCTTCGCCCGCGTCGAGGACTTCCTGCCCGCCGGTCTTGAACCCATCGACCCGCGCCTCAACATCGTCTCGCCGTGGCTCCGCGAACAGCTCCAGAACGACCAGACGACCGCCCTCCTCGGCGGCGCCCCCTCCTGGTATGCCCCCTGGTTCGCCTGGTACTACAGCCCCTGGGACCAGGTCGACCTGCGCGACGACCGCGTGACCCTGCGCGCCGCCCTCCTCCCCCGGGGCGTGCACGAGTACGTCTACTACGCCCGCGCTACCACCCCCGGCGACTTCTTCGTCGCCCCCGCCCACGCCGAGGAGACGTACTTCCCCGATGTCTTCGGCCGGAGCGACAGCAGCCGCTTCACTATCAACGACGCCGAGTAGCGCGAGCGGCGCTATCCGGCCCCCTTGTCCCAGCCTTCACCCATGCACGCACCCCTTGCCTGAAAGATAGTAGGGGAGGCATCGTCCGCTTCCTGGCGGGAAGGAGTGGTGTGTGGCCAGAGTCCTGGTCCTGGGCGCATCCGGCTACGTCGGCAGCCACCTCGTGCCCCGGCTGCTGGAAGCGGGGCATACCGTACGGGCGGCGGGGAGGCGCCTCGAGACGCTCGAGGCCCGCGAGTGGGCGGGAGTCGAGCTGGTGCACGCCGACGCCCTCGACCCCGACACCCTGACCACCGCCTTCGAGAGCGTCGACACCGTCTACTACCTCGTGCACTCGATGGCCTCCGGTTCTGACTTCCCCGAGCGCGACCGCCGGGCCGCGGAAAACGCGCGCCGCGCCGCCGGGGACGCGGGCGTGAAGCGCATCGTCTACCTCGGCGGCCTACAGCCGCGCGGGGCGGCCTCCCCCCACCTCGCCTCCCGCCGCGAAACAGGCGACGTGCTGCGCGCGGGCCCCGTGGCCATCACCGAGATCCGCGCCGGGATCGTCGTGGGGCCGGGCTCGGCCGCCTTCGAGGTCATCCGTGACCTCGTTTATCACCTGCCCGTCATGGTCACGCCCCGCTGGGTACGCTCTTTCACGCAGCCCATCGCCCTCGACGACCTCATCGAGTACCTCGTGCGTCTCCCCGAAACAGAGCCGCCCGGCAGCCACACCTACGATGTCGGCGGCCCCGAGGTCGTCCGCTACCAGGACCTGCTTACGCGTTTCGCCAGGGCGGTCGGCCGAAGGCTGCTCATCCTTCCCGTCTCCGTGCTCAGCCCGCGCCTCTCCTCCTACTGGCTCGACCTCGTAACGGCCGTCCCCTCATCCGTCGCGAGACCCCTCATCGACGGCCTCCGCCACGACCTCGTCGTGGACCCCGCTGCCGACCTCCGAACGCGCATCCCCATTGAGCTGCGAACCTACGAGCAGGCCGTGTCCGCCGCCCTCGAGGCCGAGCGCACCGCCCACCTCCCCGCCCGCTGGACGGAGGGCTCCTTCGCCATGCGCGACTACCGCGCCGAGGTCTCGTTCTACAGCCGCGGGGAGCGGGTCGAGCGCACCTGCAATGCCCCGCCCGAGGCCGTCTGGGGCGTGGTCTCCTCGATCGGTGGGTCGAACGGCTGGTACTACGCGAGCTGGCTCTGGAGCCTGCGCGGCCTCCTCGACCGGCTCGCGGGCGGCGTCGGCAGGCGGCGGGGCCGGCGGCACCCCACCGACGTGCGCATTGGCGACGCCCTCGACTTCTGGCGCGTCGTCGGCGTGGAGCCGGGCCGCCGTCTCACGCTACTGGCGGAGATGAAGCTCCCCGGCATCGCCATCCTCGAGTTCGAGGTGGCCCCCGCCGGGCAGGGCACGCGCATCGTCACATCCGCCCACTTCCACCCTGCGGGGGCGGCGGGGCTGCTCTACTGGTACGCCCTCTGGCCCATCCACAAGCGCATCTTCGCCGGCCTCACGAACGCCATCGTCGCGCGGGCGCTACCCCGCTAATCGAGCCAGTACTCGCTCGCAAGCGCTGGTGGCTCCCTGAGCAGAGCGTCGAGGGCGGTGACTAGCCGCCCAATCATGGGCTGGCGGCCTCGGGGCCAGGAGTGGGGACTGGTGAAGACGAAGGCGGGAGCTTCACGCCCGTCTTCCCGCGCCTTCGCTGCGAGCGTCCGGTAGTCCGCAACGTCCTCGGTCACGATCGCCCAGCCCTCCCTGAGCGCCCACTCGAAGATCACCGCGTCCGGCATCGTCCGGAGCTCTGGGTGTTCCGCGACTGCCATCGCGTCGTGGCCACGTTCCCGCAGCGCTTCGGCGGCGGCGGGCGGCCACATCTCGTCCAGCAGCAACCTCACTCGCGGAGGATCGCCCGCTGGCGCATCCAATCGGCCTTGGCCCGGTCCGCCTCCTCGTCCAACCGGTCGAGCCAGTCATCGATCTCGTCGCGGTACTCGGCGTAGTACCCGGCGGCCACGCTCACCTGCTGGGCCGTGATCTCCAGGCTGTCCATAATGAACGGAGTCATCTCACCGGGCGGCCCCTCCCACTCGCGGAAGATGCGCGCCACCACCCACACAGCCGGCCCGCCCGCCAGCGCGGGCCGGCGACCGGTGGCGCCGGGGCGGAAGACGATCCCCGGATGCCGCTGCATCCGCAGGCCTTCCTCCAGGAGCTGCTTCGCCAGTGCGGAACGCGACTGCCCGCTCTTGCGGCACTCGTCCTCCAACCGCTGGAGAAGGTCGTCATCAACCCGTACTGAGAGGTGGCTGCTCATGGCGCGCTCCGGCCCGTAAGCGGGTGTCACACAGCGTAGCACCCCGGCCGGCGCGTCGGGAGGGAATGGATCAGGCGGAGAGTTCGCGGCCCAGGGAGCGCTCGTAGGCGCTCAGCAGGGAGAGCAGGATTTCCTCGACCTGGCTGCGGCGCCAGTGCCGCACGCGCCGCTCTTCGGGCGCCTCCCCCGCCTCCCCGCCCGCCGCCACCCGCGCCACCACCTGCCAGGAGGGACGCTCGTCGCTGCCGCGGTCGAAGATCTCGAAGGCTGCGCACTGGCTATCGCCGACCGTGATTGTGAAGCGAGCCTGCTCTTCGAGGGGTTCAATCGTGATGGGGAGCGCCTCGCCGTATACGTGGCGGACGTCCTCAATGCACTCGCTGGCCCAGCGGTGGATGTTGTCGAGGACGCGGCGCTGGGAGTCGAGGTCGTGGGCGCGGCTCAGGAGCCAGGACTCCCGGCGCTCGAGCCAGCCTTCGTGGAGGCTTCGAACGCGCGCCTCGAAAGGCATGCGGTCCACAGCCGCACCTCCTGGTTTGATGGATCTCGCGCAGTTGCAGATATGGGGAGGGGCCGGGCGCTGGGGGTGCGCCCGGCCCCTCACAGCCGGGGGACGTGGAAAGCTACAGTGCCTCGTCGCCGCGCTCGCGGGTGCGAACGCGAACGGCGTCCTCCACGTTGGAGATGAACACCTTGCCGTCACCGATCTCGCCGGAGCTGGCGTTGTCGAGGATGGCATCCACGACAGCGTCCGCGTTGTCGTCCGCGACCACGAGCGTCAGGTACACCTTCGAGAGGTACTCGACGCGGTATTCGCGGCCACGCCACTGCTCGGTGATGCCACGCTGTTTGCCGTGGCCCTTGACTTCCCAGACGGTGATGCCGGCTGAGTTGCCAAGTTCGTCGAGCGCGTCCTTCACCGGTTCGAGACGGCTGGGCCGAATGATGGCTTCGATTTTCTTCACCGGGAACTCCTTTCCGGACTCAGGGTCGGATGCGGGATGTGGCGTGTGCTCACTTTCCCCCTCCTCCAACCTCGGTCGCACCGAAGATGCCGGAGCCAGAAGGACCGAAGTCCGGGTAGGCGTCGATGCCGTGCTCGATCAGGTCGAGTCCGCGCATCTCTTCTTCCTCGCTTACGCGAAGGCCCACGGTGAACTTGATGGCGAAGAACAGGATACCTGCCGTCACTGCCGTCCAGCCCACGATGGCTGCGATGCCGATGAGCTGCATGAGCAGCTGCTCGCCGCCGCCGCCCAGGAAGAGGCCGTAGTGCTGCGGATTCGCGTAGCCAGCCGCTGCCATGCCTGCCTCGGATGAGAACAGACCGACTGCGATCACGCCCCAGATGCCCGCGAAGGCATGCACGGAAACCGCGCCCACCGGGTCGTCGATGCGGAACTTCGCATCCAGCAGCTGCACGCCGTAGTACATGACCAGCGCGCCGATGGCGCCGATGACGACTGCCGCCCACGGGTCGACCGTGGCCGTGCCCGCCGTGATGGCCACCAGGCCCGCCAGGATGCCGTTGATGGTGAGGCCGGCGTCATAGCGACCCGTGCGGAATCGGGACCACAGCATCGCGGTGATGCCGCCTGCCCCCGCCGCCAGCGTCGTTGTGACCGCCACGCTTGCAGCCAGTGCGGCTCCGCCACCCGAGAGGGCAAGCGTGGAACCCGGGTTGAACCCGTACCAGCCGAACCAGAGGATGAACATGCCGATCGTCGCGATCGAGATGTTGTGGCCGGGGATGGCCCGCACCTCGCCGTTGGGACCGTACTTGCCCAGGCGCGCGCCCACGGCGATAGCGCCCATCAGGCCGGCGATGCCGCCAACCGTGTGAACGATGCCAGAGCCGGCGAAGTCGACGTAGCCGTTGCCGAGCCAGATGTCGTCCGTGAAGGCGCCCATCCACGTCGTCGTGTCCCAGCCCCAGTGCACCACCACCGGGTAGATGAAGCCGGTGACAACGACCGTGTAGATGAGGTAGGCCGAGTACTTCGTGCGTCCCGCCAGTGCGCCCGCCACGATCGTGGCTGCCGCCGCGGCAAAGGCGAACTGGAAGAACCAGTCGGCGTAGCTATCGAACTGGTTGAGGGCGAAATTGCCCAGGCCGATGAACTCGTTCGAGGCATCGCTTACGCCGTAAGCGAACGCCCAGCCCACGAGCCAGAATGAGATGCCTCCCACGCAGGCGTCGATCATGTTCTTCATCAGGATGTTTGCCGTCTCCTGCGAGCGGACGAAGCCCGCCGTGAGCATGGCGAAACCGGCCTGCATGAAGAACACGAGGAAGCCCGCGATCAACAGCCAGGCGGTGTCGACGGCGCCAACGATGTCTTCGATCGCGCTGCCGTCACCGTCGTGTGCGGAGACCACGGAGATAATGCCGAGCGCAAGCAGACCGCCTGCAAGCAGGGCGGTCGGCCGGCGCAGGGCCGGTAGGGCACGTTTCATGCAATCCTCCTCGATGCCCCCGGGTGGGGCGAAACGTCGACGGGGAAGCTATGGCCCGATGGTTTCCCGCAGATTGCGGCCTTGTTTCAGGCAGGTTTCGAAACACAACGTTCATTTGGCTGCTCCTTCGACTGCTCCGCTTCGCTCCGCGCTCACTCGCGGGCTGTCGCCCCGATTGCTCCTTCGGCTGCTGCGCTTCGCTCCGCGCTCACTCGCGGGCTGTCGCCCCGATTGCTCCTTCGACTGCTCTGCTTCGCTCCGCGCTCACTCGCGGGCTGTCGCCCTGATGGCTCCTTCGACTGCTCCGCTTCGCTGCGCGCGTGGGGGCTGGCTGGTGCGCCGACTGCTCCCATCCGGGCGCCCGCGCCGAGATTGCGTGCATGGCCCGTCAGTTCGGGCCCTCGTACGTCCGTGCGAGATTTCACAAGCGCCGGGATCGTGATACGCTGGCCGGCGCAGCGGCGCATGGCTGGCCCTGCCCGCTCCATCCATTTCTGACCCGTCTGTAACGAAGGAGTTGGCGTCAGCGTGAACATTGTCGTCTGCGTCAAGCAGATCCCCGATCCGGAGACGCCGGCCTCGCAGTTCGCCGTCGATGAGGCGGCGAAGCGCGTGATCCCCGCACAGGGCATCGCGCCGGTGGTGAACCCCTACGACCCCCAGGCCACGGAGGCGGCCCTCCGACTCAAGGACGCCGCCGGCGAGGGCAAGGTCACGGTCATCAGTCTGGGCGAAGATTCCGCCCGCGACGCCATCAAGCACGCCCTCGCCATGGGCGCCGACGAAGGTGTCCTGCTGAGCGACCCCGACTTCGAGAACATCGATAACTTCCAGACGGCCACGGCGCTCGCCCGCGCGATCGAGAAGGTCGGCGATGTCGACCTCGTGCTCATGGGCCGCGCCTCCGCCGACTGGGACATGGGCGTCGCCCCCCTGGGCGTCGCCGAGCAGCTCGGCATCCCCTGCGTCACCATCGCCAAGTCGATGGAGCTGGATGGCGATACGCTCACAGTCGAGCGCGTGCTCGACGACGGCTTCCAGACCGTCGAGGTGGACACCCCCGCGGTCGTCTCCATCTCCAACGAGTTCGGCGAGCCGCGCTACCCGCAACTCCGCCAGATCATGCTCGCCGCCAAGAAGACCGTGCAGGTCTGGTCGGCGGACGACCTGGAGCTTGAGGACGACGAAGCCGGCGAGGACAACCGCTGGCTCGCGCTCGAAGCCCTCTACATCCCCCAGGTCGAGAGCAACGTTGAAATCATCGAGGGCGACTCCCCCGAGGAGCAGGCCCAGAACCTCGCGCACAAGCTGCGCGAGGCCAAGCTTATCTAGAGGAACGCCGATGCCTGGAACGCTCATTATCGCGGAGACGGCCGATGGCGCCGTCGCTCCCCTTTCCTTCGAACTACTGGCCGCTGCGCGCGCGCTGGCCGACGAGGGCGCCGGCTCCGTCAGCGCCCTCGTCGCGGGTGACGAGTCACTCGCCCAGCCCCTCTTCGAACACGGCGCCGATGCCGTCTACCTCGCCCCCGCCGGCTCCCTCGATCCCGGCTACGCCGAGACGGGCGCTGGAGCGGCCCTCGCTGCGCGTGAGGCCGCCGATGCCGACATCGTGCTCATGGGCCAGACCAGCGTCGGGCGCGACCTCGGGCCCCTCATGGCCTTCCGCCTGAACACCGCCGTCGCCATGGAGTGCCTCTCCCTGGCCATCGACGGCGGCCGTCTGCGGGCGGTCCGCAGCTGCTACGGCGGCAACGCCAACGCCGAGGTCACCTGGCGGGGCGACGTGCAGATCGCGACGCTCAAGCCGAAGGCGCTTGATCCCCTGCCAGCCGATGCCAGCCGCAGCGGCTCCGTGACGTCGATCGACGCCACCGGCGAGCAGCGCGTGCGCGTCATCTCCACCGAGGCGGCGGAGTCGACCGGCGTCCGGCTCGAGGATGCCGAGGTCGTCGTCTCCGGCGGCCGCGGCCTGGGCGACCCCTCCGCCTTCGAGATGATGGAGGAGCTTTCCCAGTTGCTCGGCGGCGCCACCGGCGCAAGCCGCGCCGCCTGCGACCTCGGCTGGTACCCGCCCTCGCAGCAGGTTGGCCTCACCGGCAAGACGGTCACGCCCAACCTCTACATCGCCGTCGCCATCAGCGGCGCCAGCCAGCACATGGCCGGCATGGCGGGCTCCAAGAACATCGTCGCCGTCAACCGCGACCCCGACGCCAACATGGTGCAGGTCTCGCGCTTCGCCGTCGTCGAGGACTACAAGAAGGTCGTCCCCGCCCTCATCGAGGCCATCAAGGCCCTCGACTAGGGCGCCGGCTCCTCCTCCCCGTCCCCTTCCTCCCCTTCGCCGCCGTCCAGGGCGGCGAGGATGAGGTCGCGTGCGAGCGGGGCCGCCACCCTGCGGCCTTCATCGGCGACGTCGAAGACCACGGCGGCCAGCACGGCGGGAGCCTCCCGCGGCGAGTAGGCCACGAACAGGACATGCGCCTGCCCCTCCGCCTCCTCCGCGGTGCCGGACTTGCCCCCGAAGTCGTGGTAGCCCGCGTCGGCGAAGACCCACCCGGCCGTCCCCCGGGTGCTCGTGACCAATTCGAGTCCGTGGCGCAGGTGGGCGGCGTGTTCGGGTGCGAGCGGGAGGGGATGGAGCACGGTGGGAGGCGCTCCGGCGAGGATCGTCGGTGTGCGTAGCTCCCCCGCTAGGAAGGCGCTGTAGCCATTCGCCAGCTGCAGGGGCGTGAGCAGCAGGTCTCCCTGCCCGATACCCAGGTTGACCGCGTCGCCGGGGTACCAGGGTGCGTTCCGGACCGACTGCTTCCAGGCGGCGTCGGGCACGAGCCCCGAGTCCTCGTAGAGGCCGTCCACGCCCGTCTCGGCGCCGAAGCCGAAGGCCCGCGCCATGTCGGAGAGGGCGCCCGGCGCGTCGTTGTAGAGCGTGAGCGCGATCTCGTAGAACACCGGATTGCAGGAGCGCATCAACCCCTCGGCGATGGTGAGCGGTCCACGCTCCCCCTCCCAGTTGCGCCGGGGCGGGTCGAGCCCGTCCCAGGTGGCCCCGCAGAAGAGGCGATCCTGGGGCGTATACAACCCCTCCGCCAGCCCCGCCGCCCCCGTCACGATCTTGAACGTCGAGCCCGCCGAGTAGAGGCCCTGTGTAGCGCGGTCGTTGAGCGGGTCGTCCTCGTTTGCCGTCACTTCCGTGAGCGCCCGCTCGTTCCCGAGCTCGAAGTCGTTGGGGTCAAAGGACGGCGAGCTGTTGAGCGCGAGGATGGCGTTCGTACGCGCGTCCAGCACGACCGAGGCGCCCCGCATCCCCGCCAGCCCCTCGTGGGAGGTCCGCAGCAGGGACGCGTCGAGCGTGGTGTGCACATCCGCCCCGGCCACGTACGCCCGCTCGAAGAGGACCACGACCTCGTCCCCCCCGGTGACAAGCAGCCGCGCCCCTGTCCGCCCCGCCAGCACGCCGTTCATGGCCGCCTCGATACCGACGGCGCCCAGGCGGTCGCCCGGCCGCAGGATCGCCTCCGGTCGGGCGGCGATCTCCTCGGCCGTGTATTCGCGCGTGTACCCCACCACGTGCGCGGCTGCCGGTCCGAGGGGATGCACGCGCCGCTCCTCGAACCAGAGCACGGCCCCCGGCACCGCCTCGACGAAGCGCGCCGCCTCCTCCACGCGCGAGTCGGACACGATTCCCAGCGGCACCCGCTGCCGCTGCCCGAGGGGACTCGCGAACGCCGCCGCCACTTCCTCTTCCTCGAACCCGAAGGAGACGAAGGCCGCGGTGACGGTGTTCTCGTCGAACACGCGGCTGCGGTCGAGCCCGATCATGCGAACGTCGAGCGTGATCGCAAGGGGCTCGCCGTTCCGGTCGTAGATGGCGCCCCGCGTTGGCCGCTGCACCTCCCCCCGCAGCTGGCTGCCGCTCGTGAGGGACGGGTGGATCACCGATGGCGTCCACGCGATCCGGGGAAAGCCCTCCTGCAGAGCAACGAAGGACACTGCGGTGGCATACTCAAGCGTGCCGAAGTAGCTTGTCTCCAGGCGGACGTGGAAGGTGACGCCCTGACCATCCTCAGCGGAGACGGACACAGCAATGGTCCTGACGGCCGCCTCCTGGCGGAAGCTGTCGTAGGTTGCGGCGAAGGTTGCCAGGGGCAGCGCCGCTCGCGTGCGGCCGTCCAGGAGCCGGTACATCGCCGGGGCGTCAGCGCGCTCCCAGGCCTCGGCGAACCGCTCGGCGACCACCAGGGGGGTCTCGTCCACCGGCGTGGGCGCAACCGTGGCCGGTGGCGATGCGGATGGGGACGGCGGCGGCGCGGCTTGGTCGCCGCCCGTCAGGATGCGGATACCGCCGGCAGCGCCGCCGGCGATCACGCCAACCAGGACAGACGCCAGAAGGAACCTGCGTAAGGTCATGCAGTACTCGCGCCTGTTCCCCGCCACGATAATTGTAGCAGCGCTGATCTTCGCTGCCTGTAACGGAACAGGCGATTCGGACGAAACGGGCCCCGGCCCCGATGTGATCCGCCCAGCCTCACAGGGGCCGCCCCGGACCGTGCGCCTGGGCCTCGGCGCCCAGCCCGCCGAGGAGACCCGCGAGGTCTACGTCGATACCTTCACGACTGCCGCCCGCCACGCAGAGCTCGTCAGCATCGCCCGCGTGCCCCCCTGGCGGGAGTTCTTCCCCGGCGCCGAGGTCTCCGAGGGAACGCACGCGCTCATGCGCCTCGAACGGGACCTCGTGCGCCAGTACGACCTCGCCCTCCTCTTCGCCATCGACCCCACCGACGGCGCCGTCCAGCGCACGCGCATCGCCGGCCTCCCCGAGACCCCCCAGCCCGAGGAAGGGTTCCTGCGCGAGGACGTGCAGCAGGCGCTCGTCGCCTACGCCATCTACATCGCCACCAACTACGAGCCCGAGTACTTGGTGCTGGGCGTCGAGATCAACATGTTGCGGGCCCGCTCCCCCGAACAGTTCCGGGGGTTCCTCCAGGCTTATCGCAGGGCCTACGACGCCGTGAAGTCGATCCGGCCCGACATCAAGGTGTTCCCCACCTTCCAGCTCGAGGACCTGCTCGGTCAGCTCACCCAGCAGCACCCGCCCCAGTGGGAAGCCGTCGAGGCGTTCGGGCGGCGCCTCGACGTCCTCGCCATCTCCACCTACCCCTACCTCTCCTCCGCCATCCGCCTCGTGCGCGAGATTCCCGCCGGCTACTACAGCCAGCTCCGCGATCGCTTTGCCGGGGAGATCTTGGTCAGCGAGGCCGGCTACGCCTCCGCCACAATCGAGGGCCACTCCTGGGTCGGCTCAGAGCGTGAGCAGGAGCAGTTCCTGCGGCGCCTGCTGGACGATGCCGAAGCGAACGGCTTCGGCGCTGTCGTCTGGGTGGCCGAACGCGACCCCATGCAGAGTCGCCAGGGCGGCGCCGCCGTGCTCAATGATGTCGGCCTGCGCTTCAGCGACGGCGCCGACAAAATTGCGTGGGCGGTCTGGGAGGAGTGGGCCCTGCGTCCCCTGCCCGCTCCCGCTGAGGGGAACTAGGGCCTGTTCACCTTAACGCGGAGTGCTGGCAGGATGTTGCTGGGGTAGGCGGTGGGCCCCGAGGGTCCGATGGAACTGACGGATGCGCAGTACGAGCGGATCGCGTCCTTGCTGCCGAAACCCCGAGGCAGCCTCA
>JAPOQN010000032.1 GCA_026710655.1 Chloroflexota bacterium
CCGCGGCCGACAGCGCTATCGGCTAAAGGGGGGGGGGGGGACCCCCCCCCCCCGGCGGGGGGCCCGGGGGGGGGGGCCCCCGGGCCACGCCGGGGGGCCCCCCCCCCCCCCCCCGCCGCCCCCCCCCCCGCCCCCCCCAGCCACACCCGACGAGCCCGTTGAACCCGATGAGCCCGACCCCACCCCCGCGGTCCGCCCCGCCCTCCCCCAGTCCCCCACGTTCGACGCACCACCCGGCGTCTACACCACCATCACCGTCGGCGCGACCCACGCCTGCGCCCTGACCGAAGACGGCGAAGCCGTGTGCTGGGACATCGAGAGCGCCACTGTCTGGGACACCCCACTTGGTTCGTACACCTTCATTGAGGCTGTCAACGACACCACCTGCGCCACCACCCACGAGGGCGAGATCGTGTGCTGGACACGAGGTGGGGGAGCGATCCCCGAGGGGGATCCAGACCCTACTAGAGGTGCGCCTGCAGGCCGCTACACTGCGATCAGTTGGGCCTCCGTTTACTCCTGCGCCCTCACCGCAGAAGGAGAGGCGCTCTGCTGGGGTTGGGAAAGTCGGTCGGACGAACTGGGAGACACGGAAGAACTCACCTTTCCTGATGTTCCGCCCGGGGATTACATGGCGATTGCCGCTCGCTACGCCTTCTATGGCTGGGCCGAGGAGCATTGGACGGTGTGTGCTCTCGTCGGCACAGAAGGAGCTGTCTGTTGGAGCAGGGGAAGGTCCCACGCAACTGTGTTTCCGCTGTCGACCTGGTCTCTCGAAGGGCACTACACCTCCGTTGGGGTGTCGGGCAGTGGGTTCTGCGGCCTCAGAGTCACAGGTGAAATCAAGGGCTGTGGCCTGCCCAAGGTTGATGGTGCGCCCCGCTATGTTGCCGTCAGTCCAGGCGAGAACCACGTTTGCGCGGTCACCGATGCCGGCCATCTGGAGTGCTGGACTCACGGGAGCGGTTGGTTCGGGCAGGGGAAGGTCTACGTGATGAATCCCCCTGCGCCCTCTTCTCGCCGGTATGTCACCGTGGGCATGGGGCGGGGATACGGCTGTGCCCTCTCCGATGCCGGTGAGGCCGTCTGCTGGGGGACCACCATCAACAAGGTCATCCCGCCCGCTCCTCCGCCTGGCCGGTACGTTTCTGTTGGCGATGGCCTCGGCCACACATGCGCACTCACGGAGGATGGTCAAATTGCCTGTTGGGGATGGAACACCTTTGGGCAGTTGGTGGTCCCCGAGGGGCGGTACACAGGAATCAGCGCGGGAAACGTCAGTACGTGCGCGCTCACTTCAGGTGGAGGGGCTGTCTGCTGGGGATTTACCTCCCTGGGACGCTTCCCCACATCTAACCGATATGTGGATGTCAGTGCTGGTGACTGGGGTGAAGCGTGCGCCCTCACCGAGGCTGGCGAAGTGGTCTGTTCGGCGGGCATCGGTGAGGCGCCTTCCGGCCCGTTCGTCGCTATCGGCCTTCGTGGGTACGGCCGTGCTTGTGCCCTCGCCGAAGACGGTGAAGCTGTTTGCTGGGTCAAGGGTGGAGACGGGCAGGCCAGCCCATCGGCCCACGCCTATGCCACGGTGACTCTCCACAGCGCCGCGATTTCCGGTCGCACGAGCTTTGACTGCATTACCACCGGCGGCGGCGACATCGAGTGCGAGGGTACGGAGGGCTTCGGTCGACTGGACCTGCCAGAGGGTCGCTACGTGGCTATCAGCGACGGTGCCCTCCATGGCTGTGCGCTTACGGAGGCTGGCGAAGCGCGGTGCTGGGGGTATTTCACCCAGAATCTCAAGGAAGGAACGGGCTATGGACCAGCTCCCCAGCCCTCCGGTAGATACAAGGCGATCAACTCCAGCATGTTTCGCACCTGCGCTGTCACGGTGGCCGGAGAAGTAGTCTGCTGGGGGGACGTGGATTTCGACGAGCCCCCTCTCATTCCTCCTTACTGAGGCCGATGTCTCCCAACTCTCCCCCGCGCCCACCCCAGCGCGACGCTCGCCCCCACCGCCAGCGCCCCCGCCCCCACGTTGAAGAGGATGTCCCACGGGTCGAAGACGCGGTTGGGCACGACCAATTGCAGGCATTCGTCGAGGAGGCCCAGCGCTGACGTCGCGAGGATGGCGACGACCGCCGGCGCGGGGACGCGCCGGCCCTGGCGGGCGCGCTCGGCCAGCGCTGCGTAGACGAACACTGCCAGCACCCCGTACTCGATCAGGTGCGAACGCTCCTCCAGGACCCCCACCGGCAGGAACACCAGCAGATAGACCGCCACAATCCCCAGCGCCACTGCGATGTCCAGCCGCACCCCCAGCGCGACCGCGGTCGCGCCAACGAGGAGCATCCCCAGCAAGAAGAGCGCGCCGCCGAGCGTTTCCTCCAGTGCGGGAACGTCGCGCAGCGCCTCGGGCAACTGGCCGCCGACCCACAGCGAGGAGGCTATCGCGGCCACGACCACGAGCGTCCACAGCCACAGCCACCTCTCCCGCGTCGAGGAGAACAGGGACATGGCGGAACTATAGGGACTGCCATCAGCGCACCGACCTTCCCCACAACGGCCCCCCTTCGCCCCCGAACTCCTTGTGGGGCCACCCCCCATTCAGTACCGTTAGCCGCAATAGGGCGCATGACGCGCAAAGGCGCGTGCGCCCGCTCCGGGAGGCGCGACGTGCACGATCTGGTTATCCGCAACGGCACCATTGTCGACGGGACGGGGGAGGCCCCCTTCCAGGGCGATATCGCCATCGACGACGGCAAGATCTCCGCCATCGGCCGCATCGAGGCCGACGGCCGGGAGACTATCGACGCGACTGGCATGGTCGTCGCGCCCGGCTTTGTCGATATCCACACCCACTTCGACGGCCAGATCACCTGGGACCCGCTGCTCACGCCTTCGTGCTGGCACGGCGTCACCACCGTCGTCATGGGCAACTGCGGCGTCGGCTTCGCCCCCGCCGCCCCCAACCGCCACGAGTGGCTTATCGGCCTCATGGAGGGCGTCGAGGACATCCCCGGCACCGCCCTCTCCGCGGGCATGCAGTGGAACTGGGAGACGTTCCCCGAGTACCTCGACTACCTCGACACCCTGCCCAAGGCCCTCGACGTCGGCACGCAGGTGCCCCACGGCGCCGTCCGCGCCTACGTCATGGGCGAACGCGGGGCCATGAACGAGCCCGCCAACCCCGAGGACATCTACGAGATGAAGCAGCTCGTGCGCGAAGGCATCGAGGCCGGCGCGCTCGGCGTCTCCACCTCCCGCACCATCGTCCACCGCGCCATCGACGGCGTGAACGTCCCCGGCACCTTCGCCGAGGAGGACGAGATGATGGCCTTCGGCGAGGCCCTCTCTGAAGCCGGAACCGGCGTCTTCGAGCTCGCCCCCGCCGGCGTCACGGGAGACGACATGAACCTCCCCGACCTCGAGGTCGCCTGGATGCGGCGCGTCTCAGCCGCCACCGGCCGCCCCATCACCTTCGCCCTCGTTCAGCTCGACGCGGAACCCGACCACTGGAAGCGCATGTTCGACCTCTCCGAGGAGGCCGTCGCCGAGGGCGCCGACCTCTACCCGCAGGTCACCGCCCGCGCCCCGGGCGTACTGCTCGGCCTCCAGACCAACCACCCCTGGGTGAACGCCCAGACGTTCCAGGAGATCAGCGGCCACTACAAGCTTGGCGACGGCGACGCGCACCACCTCCGCCGCACCCCGATAGAGGAGATCGCCGCGGAGATGAGCAAGCCCGAGGTCAAGGCGAAGCTCATGGCCGAGCTTGGCGAAGCGCGCCAGGACATCGCCTTCATCGACCTCGCCCGCGTCTTCCCGCTGGAGGAGCCACTCGATTACGAGCCCTCCAGGGAGGATAGCGTCGCCGCCATGGCCGAGCGCGATGGCCGCGACCCCTACGACCTGCTCTACGACCTGATGCTGGGGGACGAGGGCAAGCGCATGTTCTTCGCCCCCACCCTCAACTACACCGAGTTCGACTACGAGGTCGTGCGCAAGATGCTGACGCACCCCCGCGCCGCCCTCGGCCTCGACGATGCCGGCGCGCACTGCGGCGTTATCTGCGATGCGAGCATGCCAACGTTCATGCTCACGCACTGGGCCCGCGACCGCTCCCGCGGCGAGGGTCTGCCCCTCGAGTTCGTGGTCAAGAAGATGACGCAGGACACGGCGGGCCTCTATGGCCTGAACGACCGCGGCGTCCTCCGGCCCGGCATGAAGGGCGACGTCAACGTCATCGACCTGGAGCGCCTCCAACTGCGCGCTCCCGAGCTCGCCCACGACCTCCCCGCCGATGGCCGCCGCCTTATCCAGAAGTCCGATGGCTTCATCGCCACGATCGTCAGCGGCGAGGTCATCATGCGCGACGGCGAGGACACCGGCGCTCGCCCCGGCAAGCTCGTCCGTGGCGAGCAGCAGCCCGTCGGCGTCGCCTAGACGCCACACGTTCGTCCGGCACCTCAGCGAGGCCCACCGCTCCGGGCCTCGTCGCGTGTAGGCGTACCTGCGCCCCCGTAATTCTGCTTGGGGCAAAGGTATCCTTGTATCAGAATTGAGACATGCATCAAGAGAGCCAACCCTGCACCCTGCTTGAACCGCCCTCGATGTCGTCCCGGTTTGTAGAACGGTTCCATATGCGGTACCGTTCATCCCGAAAGGGTGCTGGTCATGTCGGAAAGAGCGCGTGCGACGAAAGCAGGGGTCGGTAGTGCCGGCAGGTTGGTCCGGGCAACTGCGGGCCCTCAAGCGCCGTCGCAACAACGTCTCTGCCGCGGAGCTGGACGTCCTGCTCAGGAGGGTGGGATTCACATCAAGGCAACGAGGCACGAGTCACAAGGTGTACACCCACCCGCGGCTCGTGCGGATTCTCAGCATTCCCCAGCGCGCCAGAGCCGTCCGCGCCCCGTACGTCGACCAGACCGTGAAAGCCATTCGGGAGGTTACCGATGAGGATTGAAGAGTACCTGCAGGCCCCATACCACTTCCGGCTGCAGCACCTGGATGATGGTGACGGCCCCTACTGGTTCGCAACGGTCGAGGAGCTTCCCGGGTGCATGTCCGACGGAGAGACAGAAGCCGAGGCGATGGACAGTGTCCGCGATGCCATGGCCGGCTGGATCATGGCTGCCATCGAGGAGGGTCGGGCTGTGCCCGCGCCTTCGGCGGAACCCGAGTACAGCGGTCAGTTCCGCGTGCGTCTCCCGGCCGAGCTCCACGCGGCCCTGGCACGGGGTGCTGATCGGCAGGGAACGAGCCTCAACCAGCTTGTCGTTGGGCTGCTGGCGGGGGGGATTGGCTGGGGTGCCGGGGGGGCGGGGTCGGCCGGCCTGGGCGCCCCCTCGTACGCCGCCGAACCGAGGCTCAGGGCGCTGGCCGAGGACCAGGCTCCCTACGGGGAGTAAGTGCGTCCCCCATCCCCTCGGGCGGGGTAGCCCTAGCCTCCAGACGCGGAGCCGCGCCCGCTGGAAGCTCCCGCCGGCCCGCTCCGAGCCCGATGGCATCGGTCGCCTGAGCGTTCTCGCGCCTGCCTGCGACACGTACCAACCTCAACTGCGAAAGGACCTGTCATGACCGTCACTCCCATCAACCCCGAATCGCTCCATCGCAATCCCGCGTTCTCGCAGGCCATCGCCATCGATGGCCCCCACCGCACGGTCTACGTCGGTGGCCAGAACGCCGTCGACGTGGACGGAAACGTTGTCGGACGGGACGACGTGGCGGCCCAGGCCGGGCAGGTGGCCCGCAACCTCCAGGCCGCCCTCGAGGCGGCGGGCGCGACGATGGACGATGTCGTGAAGCTGACGGTCTACCTCGTGGAGCCGAACTCCGCCTTCCCCGCCTACGAAACGTTCCAGCGCGTCTGGGGCATGCCTGCCAACCCTCCCACGATCAGCCTTCTCTACGTCTCCGGCCTCTTCCAGCCCGACTTCCTGCTGGAGGTAGACGCCGTGGCGGTCCTCCCGCGTATCCCCTAGTCGCTTCACGCGCGGTATGCTTAGCCTCCAGACGCGGAGCCGCGCCCGCTGGGGCGGAGCGTGTCGCCACTCGACGCAGGGGAGAGCCGGATGACCGAGACAATGTACAAGGACATGATCGAGGCTGTTGCCGAGTGCCCGGTGAAGCTGGACGACATCGACCTCTTCAAGGCCGGCCAGCAAGAGCACTGGTTCGACTCCTACAAGATCCTCCATGAGGAAGCGCCCGTCATGCGCATCCCGGGCGAGGGCACGACCCCCGACACCGACGGCTTCATCATCACGAAGTACGACGACATCGCGATGATCATCCGCGACCCCTACACGTTCCCCCAGCCCTCCTACGCGGGGGCCGGCCTCGAGGTGGAGGAAGAGGACGACCACTCCGTCCTGCTCGATGCGATGTCCCGCAACACCCTCCGCCCCAACATGGAGCTGCACAAGCAGCACCGCATCCAGCTCACCGACCCCTGGGTTGGCGCGACCGGCGCCCCGCGCCATCGCCCCATGGTCACCCGCTTCGTCGACGAGCTCATCGACAACTGGATCGACCGTGAGCCCGCCGAGATCGACTTCGTCGAGGAGTTTGCCGCCCCGCTCCCCCAGATGGTGATGACCACCATCCTCGGCTTCCCCTTCGAGGACATGCCCCAGCTCCGCATCTGGGGTCAGGCGCAGGTGCGCCGTTTCGTCTACGGCAAGGGCCACCGCAACCTCATGAGCCCCGAGGAAGAGGCGGACAACGCCCGCGACCTCGGCAACTTTATGCAGTACGTCCAGGCCCACGTCACGAAGAAGCGCCAGGACCCTCAGGACGACATGACGAGCTTCCTCACCCAGGTCGAGTACATGGGCCGCAAGCTCACGGACTCCGAGGTCGTTGGCGTCGTCTTCGGCATGCACATCGGCGGGCTGGAGACGACCCAGTACGCCATCGCCGCCGAGGCCGAGCTCCTCGGCCGCGAGCCCGAGCTCTGGGACACGATCAAGGCCGACCGTTCGAAGATCCGCTTCTTCGTTGAGGAGGGCATGCGCATCCAGGCTCCGACCCAGGGCCTCTCCACCCGCATGACCGCCAGGGACGTTGAGCTGCGCGGCGTCAACATCCCCAAGGGCTCCATCCTTCACCTCCGCTACGGGGCCGCGAACCACGACCCGGAGGAGTTCCCCTGTCCGGCCGAAGTCGACCTCTCCCGGGCGAACACGGGCCGCCACATGACGTTCTCGCAGGGCATCCGCGTCTGCCCCGGGGCCGGCATCTCGCGCCTCGAGCAGAACATCGCCTGGGAGCGCCTCTTCGAGCGGCTCGACGGCATCTCCTTCACCCCTGGCAAGAACGACTTCCGCCACCAGCCCGGCATCATGCTGGGCCTGTGGGACCTGAACCTCAACTTCGAGAAGGCGAAGTAGCCAGCGAGGAAGCCCGTGGCCGAATCCGATTCCGTACAGGAGCTTGCGCGACTCGCCCGCGAGGCGGCCCGGATGCGCTGGGGGCCCGAAGATACCGGCGCCGCTCCGACCCTGCCCGGCAAGGCGAAACACCCGGACCAGGTCGATCCCGAGCGCATGTCGGGTGACGAGGAACGGGAAGTGCTCAAGGCCCTCGACCCCTTCTGGACGCGCGGCATCGTCAAGCCGAAGGACGGGGAAGGCTAGCGAGCGCCGCTAGCCCCACTCCAGCGCCAGCTCGTCGCCGAAGAAGCCCGCGAGTCGCTCCGCCTCCCCCTCCGCCCCATCCCGTACCCAGCTCGCAACCTCCCCGAACGGCTCGATGCGAACGCTCAGCGCGCCGCCCGCCCGCTTGTGCAACCACACCCCTTCGATGCGCCCGTCGACCAGCAGGACCGGCGAGATCCAGCCCTGTGGACGGTGCACGCGGGCCTTGTGCTCTGGCGCGAGGATGGCTGGCACGTCCCTTGCCGAGCCGATCACGTTCGGGTCGAACGCAGGCAGCAGGCGTACGGCCCCTCGGCGTTCGGCGCTCGCGATGTCGGCAACCTGCTCCCTGAGCGCCCAGTGCGGCTCTCCCTCGACCTCGACCTCCACGGCCTCCTCGCCGAGCGCGCGCAGGTAACGCGTTGCCTGCGCCGGGCGGCGGGGCCCCCACCAGCGTGAGTATTCCGCTGCCGTGGCGGGGCCGTAGGCCCCCAGGTACCGGCGCGTCACCTCCGCGATCGCCTCTTCGGGGGAAGGCCCCGCTGTGGCGCCGAGCCATGCTCCTGGGCTGACGAAGGTCACGTTTCGTCCCTGGTTTGGCCCGAAGCACAGACTCCCGCGGAACGAGGCCGGCTTCAGATAGGCGCCCCAGCTATCCGCCAGTTTCTCGCCGAGCGCCGGCGCCCCCGCCGCTGCTGCTACCGCCTCAGCAAGTTCGTCCCGCGTGAGCCCTTCGCCGCCGAGCACCTCGCGTACGGTATCGAGGAGCAGGTCCAGCTCCTCGCGGGTAATCTTGAAACCGCGCAGCCAGGCGCCCTTCAGGTAGTGGTCGTAGGTGTCGAGCGCGGCCTGCCAGAGGCCGTATTCGGAAGCGGGCAGCAGGTGCAGCGTCCCCCGCATCGCCCACGTCTTCACAAGGCTGCGGTGCTGCCACAGCTCCGCGTCGAGTTCACCCGGTTGCAGTCCCTCGACGCGCGCCCAGACGGCCAGCTCAGCCGAAGAGAGCACCTGCCCGTGCAACCCGCCAATCGTGGCCACCACCCCCAGCAGCTCTTCCCGCGGCCGGCGCGAGACAAGCTGCTGCCGCTCCATGCGCCAGGCGAGCACGTTCGCCCAGCTCAGCTCCGGCTGTCCGGCTATTGCTCCGCTCCGAAACGGGCGGGGTCGAACGGCGTCAGGTCGACCTCGCTGCTGCGCCCCTCCGTAATCAGCTCCGCCAGGGCTTCGCCAGTGGCCAGCGAGAGGATGATGCCCTTGCGGCCGTGACCCGTGGCCACGTACGCCCCTTCCCGCCCCGGCGCTGCCCCGATGAGCGGCAGGCCATCCCCCGAGACGGGGCGCAGGCACGCCGTCTGGTTGACCACCCGCATGGAACCGAGCTTCGAGGTGTACCGCGCCAGTGTCGAGAGGATGTCGTCCCGTGCCGCCTCCGTCGTCTCCTGGTCGAACCCTGCCTCCTCCTCGGTAGCGCCCACGTGGACGAGCCCCGTGGGCCGCGTAACCACGTAGTGGCCGTGCATGTCGGAGAAGCCGCCCGGCGGCGGCTCGACCGAGGGTTCGAGGTGCACGATCTGGCCCTTGAGGGGCCGCACGGGTATCGGCAGGTCCAGCCAGGCGGCGGCCCGCATCGACCACGGCCCCATTGCGAGGACCGTCGTATCGGCCGTCACGACACCGTCTGCCAGCTCGACGCCGGCAATGTAGTCCTCGCCGCCCACAAGCCCTACCGCCCGTCCCATGCGCAACGAGGCGCCCATGCTCTTGGCGCTCTCGAGCAGCCGCTCGGTAAATTTGGCCGAGTCGATCTGCGCCGTGGGCTGGGCGAGACCTCCCGCCACCGGCTGGTCAAGCCAGGGGCAGCGTTCGGCGATCTCCTCCCGCGGGATCGGCTCCGCACTCAGTTCCGCCGCCCGCGCATGGAGGTGAGCGGCCTCGTCCTCGTTTTCTGCGGCGAGGCAGGTCGTGTATGGCGTGTAGTCGTAGGTTCCGGGCCCGTCCAGCAGCTCGGCCACCGTCTTGTGAAGCGACACGCTTCTCCTGAGCAGGGGCGGGAGAGCCCCTGTTTCGTCATCGTCGTGAGGCAGGCCGGGGGAGAGTAGGCCCGCCGACTTCCCGCTCGCCCCGTGCGCGACCTCCGTGCCCTCGATCACCAGCGGTTCCACGCCTCGCTGGGCGAGAAAGTACGCGATCGCCACGCCAATAACGCCTCCGCCCACGATCGCGACGTCAACGTGCTGGTTTGGGGCCATTCCCTGCAGCCTCCGCGCGGAGTCTGTCACGGCGCGCGGGGTCGCGACAATTCAGGGGTTTCTGCAAAGAGAGGAGCCAGGGCGTTCGCCCTGGCTCCTCAGTGTTGGCCTGACCTCAGACCGAGGTGCTACTCCAGATCCACTTCCACCGTTACCGGGCTGCCCTGGTAGAAGTTCCCGCTGCTGCTCAAGGCAGAGAGGTCGATGGGAGTGTTGAAGGTCGTCCAGCCAGCCCCCTGGGGGCGGGTGCTCACGAAGTGGCTTCCGGTTCGCACCGAACGCCACACGGTCACGTCGATGTTCACCGTCGCGCCGCCTCCGATGTCGACCGTGATCGGAACGGGACTGCCCTGGTAGAAGTTCCCGCTGCTGCTCAGAGCAGAGAGGTCGACGGGCGTGTTATGCGTGGTCCAACTCGCGCCAGCCGGCCGCGTGCTCACAAAGATGTTGTTGGTTCGAAGCGACTGCCACACCGTCACGTCGACGCTGACGCTCGCTGGGCCCTCCGGCGCCAGCGTCAGGTTCAGCGTGTGCACTGCGGATGATGCCGACCAGGTGCCCACCTGCGTTACCGCCCGGCCGCCAACCGTGAAGCGCACTTCGGCGCCGTCCGTTCCGCAGCCAGCCTTCTGGCTTGCGTGCGAGACCGTGACCCAGTACCTGGTGACCGATTCGCCGGCCCGGCGGAACGTTGTGCCAGGAGTGTTGTCGCAAACCTGGTCGCCGACGTAAGACTCGACCGCGAGGTTGGCGGCTACGACGCCGTCTGCGGATGTCACGGTGCCCGTGAAGGCCACTGGTGGGCTGCCGGGTCCCTGCGCGGACGCTCCCGCGATGACGGACAGGGTCAGGGACGCGGCAATCACCGCGATGATCCAGGGCTTCAGGCTTTTCATGGGGCTCCGCTCCTCGATTTCGAATTGGCCGCGACGGGCCGCGTGGGGTCAGGGAACCAGTTTGCGTAGGTTACCCGAGAATACCGACATCTATGGCCATAACGATAAAGATCGCCGCAAGATATGCCAGCGAGTACGTGTACAAACGCATCGAAGGCACCCGTTTCGGCCAGCGCCACAGCCCGAACGCGATTGCGACGAACCCGAGCCCGGCCAAGCCCGCCGCGGCTCCGTAGAGCCAACCGACCGTGCCCGTCAGCAGCAGCGCCAGGGTGATTGGGATCAGCACGACCGAGTAGGCCAGGATCTGGCGACGCGTTGCCACCTCGCCGACCTCGACGGGAAGCATGGGGACCTTGGCCTCTCGGTAGTCCGGGGCGATGCGCAGGGCCAGCGCCCAGAAGTGCGGCGGTGTCCAGAAGAAGATGATCGCGAACATGATCACCGGCGCCCACGCCAGCTCACCCGTGACCGCCGCCCAGCCCACCATCGGCGGGAAGGCCCCCGCTGCGCCTCCGATGACGATGTTCTGGGTTGAACGCCGTTTCAGCCAGACCGTGTAGATGAACACGTAGAAGAGCAACGCCGCCGCCGCCAGCGCCGCCGCCAGCAGGTTCGTCGTCGCCCAGAGGAAGGCGAACGCCCCCACTCCGAGCGCGACTCCGAACAGGAGTGCGTTCAGCGGCGGAATGTCACCCCGCACGAGCGGGCGGGACTGTGTGCGCCGCATGAGCGCGTCGATGTCGCGGTCGTACCAACAGTTGATGGCGTTTGCGCCGGCCGCCGAGGCGGTTCCGCCCACGAGCGTCGCGATCACGAGGGCCGTCGAGGGCCAGCCGCCCTCCGCCACCACCATCGCCGGGACGGTGGTCGCCAGCAGGAGCAGGATGATGCGGGGCTTCGTAATGGCGACATAACTGCGAATGGTCGCCGACCACCTGCCCGAATCCCGCAGGGCCAGCGCCAGCGCGGTCACGCGGGCGCCTCCGCTCGCGGCAGAGGCACGTCCTCGCGTGGCACGGCCTGGCCGGAAAACCCGAGGAGCGCGGCCGCTGACAGGGAGAGCCACAACAGGGAGGCTAGCACGGTGTGCGTTACGGTCAGAGCATCCGGGAACGTGTAGAGCACGTTGAGCGCTCCGATCCCCACCTGCGCCAGGTAGAGCATCGTCACGGTAGCCGTCACGTGGGGACCCCAGCGCAGCGTCCCTCGCTCCCTCCAGGCCGCCAGTGCGACCCACGCCAGCGGTACGACGAGCAGGGCCGCCAGGTACCGATGAACCATGTGCGTGATCTGCTGGTCGTCCGCTCCGGGAAAGACGCCGCCGCTGCAGAGGGGCCAGCCCTCGCAGGCGGTCGAGCCGCCGCTCTCACCGAGGTAGCCGCCCATCCACACCACCGCCGCGAACACCACGAGTGTCACGACCGCCCGCTGCCCCACCCGCAGCGCCGCCTCACGTTCCTCGGGCGCCGCGCCGCCTCGCATTTCGTTGAGCATCCCGAGAGCGGTCGCGGCCATCACCGTCAGGATCGCCATCGCCAGCAGCAGGTGCGTAGCCACGATCTCGGGGGGCAGCTCCTGCCACACGGTGAGTGCCCCCAGCCCACCCTGGATGCCGACCAGTGGCACTGCCGCCAGGGCCGGCCAGAGCACCGCCGGCGTTCCCCGGAAGTGCCGCCAGGCGAAGACCGCTGTCGCGATCACGAGTACGCCCACGACTGCCGCCACGACACGGTGAGTGAACTCGATGACCGCCGTCTGCTCCGCGGGTGGGACGACGCCGCCGTGGCACAGCGGCCAGTCGGGGCAGCCCAGCCCCGACCCCGTCGCCCGCACGTACACGCCGACCCCGACCAGGATCAGCGTGGCGGCTACGGTGATGAAGGCAAGATTGCGGGTAGCGCTCATGGACTCGGAGAGCGCCCGTGCGGGCGCCGCCCTTCAGCGTACGGGGCGATCCCGAGAGGCGCCAGATTCGGGTAGGCTCGCGCCATGCCCGAAGCCACCAGTGCTGCCGACATCGAAGCCGTCGCCGCCCTCCTGCGCGAGGCCCGCTCGGTGGTCGTGCTGACCGGCGCCGGCATCTCCACCGAGTCCGGAATTCCCGACTTCCGCGGGCCCGACGGCGTCTGGACGAAGAACCCCGACGCCGAGCGCACCGCCACCATCCAGCACTACGTGGCTAACCGCGACCACCGCGTCAGCTCGTGGGCGAACCGTGCCGGCAGCCCCATGCAGACCGCCGAGCCCAACGCCGGACACCTTGCCCTCGCCGAGCTCGAGCGCAAGGGCAAGCTCGACACGCTCGTCACCCAGAACATCGACGGTCTCCACCACGACGCCGGAACCTCGTCCGAACGCATCATCGAGATCCACGGCACCGTGCGCGACTTCGCCTGCCTCGACTGCACCGACCGCGGCCCCATCGAGGTCGTCCTCGACCGCGTTCGCGAAGGCGACGAGGACCCCCACTGCAGGTCCTGCGGCGGTCTCCTCAAGTCCGCGACCATCTCCTTCGGACAGGCGCTCATTGCCAGCGACCTCGAACGTGCCCAACTCGGCGCCGCCAACAGCGACCTCTTCCTCGCGATTGGCACCTCGCTGACCGTCTACCCCGTCGCTGCCCTGCCCGAGATCGCGATCCAGTACGGCGCCCGGCTGGTCATCCTGAACGCCCAGGAAACGCCCTACGACTCCGCTGCCTCGGTCATCCTGCGGGGCGGCATCGGCGACGTGCTGCCCCGCATCGTCGAGCTCGTCTAGCGGCTCAGGTCCGGGGTGTCGCGCTGCTCGCCCCAGCGGTCCCAGTGCACGACCTCGCCCACCGGCCTCCGTCGCGCCTGCGAGAACCGCCCCCGCTCCAGGTACCCGAGCGGGATCAGGGCCATGACGAACGCGTTCTCGGGCAGCCCCAGCAGTTCGTTGATGCCCGAGTCCTCGTCCAGGGTCCACGTCATCACGCTGCCGATATCGAACGCCCGCGCCGCCAGCATCAGGTTCTGCAGGGCGCCGTAGATCGAGCCGGCGAGACCGGCGCCCGCGCGCCGCGTGTTGTCCGACATGCGAGCGGCGGTCTGCATGACCGGCGCCACGATGACGGGCACCTCCGCGTAGTGCTCGGCCAGGTGCACCACCCCGCGACGGTTGCGCGCGTCGATCCCGACCTCGCCCTCCTCGACCCCGCCGCGCGTGATGCGCGCCGTCCCGAGCTCCTCGTCGCTCACGCGCTCGTACCCGTAGGCCGCCAGCAGGCGCTCCGAGTAGATCTTCCCGATCTCCTGCTTGATCGCCGGGTCGCGGATCACGACCCAGCCCCAGCCCTGCTGATTGCCGCCTGTCGGCCCCCGGATAGCCGCATCGAGGATCTGCCAGAGCACGTCCTCGGGAATCGGGTCGGGCTTCAGGTAGCGCTGCGCGCGCGTCGTGTGGATCGCATCGAGTACATCGAGGGGTTCGCGGTCGGACATGGAGCCTCCTGCCGTGGCTGTTCGCGACCGCGAGTCTACCTGCCCGCGACCAGTGGCCGCGTATCATCCGCCGGACGCGCGCACTGGAGGGTGGACATGAAGATCGGGCTGTACGGAATCAACACAGGCTTGAACGCGGACCGCGAGGCGGCCCTGCGCTTCGCCCGCACCGCCGAAGCGGCCAACTTCGAGTCGCTCTGGACCGGCGAGCACGTCGTCGCCATCGACCCCCAGCGCCCGCCCTCCCCCGTCGTTCCCGACACCCCCATCGTCGATACCGTCGCCACGCTCGCGTTCCTTGCCGGCGCCACCGAGCGCATCCGCCTCGCGAGCGGCATCCTCCTCCTCCCCCAGCGCAACCCCGTCGTGCTCGCCAAGGAGCTCGCCGGCATCGACGTGCTCTCCGGGGGCCGGCTCATCTTCGGCGTGGGCGTCGGCTACGTGAAGGAAGAGTTCGACACGATGAGCGTGCCCTTCGAGGAACGAGGGCCGCGCACATCCGAGCACATCGAGGTCATCCGCACGCTCTGGACCTCGGACAAGCCCGAGTTCAGCGGACAGTTCACCTCGTTCTCCGGCATCCAGTCGTACCCCCACCCAGTGCAGCAGCCCCACCCGCCGATCGTCATCGGGGGCTCGTCGCCGCCCGCCCTGCGCCGCACGATCACGCAGGGCAACGGCTGGTACGGATTCATGCTCGATGTCGAGGGCGCCGCCGCCGCCGTCCAGGCGCTCGAGGAGACCGCCCGCAAGGTCGAGCGCCCCGACCACCTCGGGCCGCTCGAGATCTCGATTACCCCCCGCGGCCGCCTCGACGGCGAGACGGTCGAGCGCTTCGCCGAGGCCGGCGTCCATCGCCTCGTGCCCATGCCCCGCGGCCTCATGGTCCCCACCGACACCCCCGCCGCCGCCCGCGACGAGGTCATCGCCTCAGTCGAGGCCCTCGCGGAGTCGCTGGGGCTGTAGCCCCGGACAGTCGATGACGTTCCGCGCCACGGCAACCGAGAGTCCTTACGTCTAGGGGCCCGGCCAGCACCACCTACAATTCCCAAGAGTTCCCGCTGTGCGCGGCTTGAGGTTGACCCCACCGATGAAGAACCACCCGCCGAACGTCTTCGTAAGTTCGACCATGTACGACTTGAGCGAACTCCGTGCCCAGCTTGGCCAGTTCATTGAGAGGTTGGGCTGGCACCCTGTGATGTCCGAGTACGACTCGTTCCCGATTGACCCAGACCAGACGACGGTCGAGAACTGCCGCCGGAATGTGCGAGAGAACGCTGACGTGTTCGTGATGGTCGTTGGCGCGCGGTACGGCTCTGTCGACGCTGAGGCGGACAGGTCCGTTACGAACCTCGAATTCCTAGAGGCAAAGGCCCGTGGCGTGCCAACCTACGTCTTTGTCAGCAGGGACATCCTCGCGCAGTCCCGTGTGTGGAAGGCGAATCCGGAGTCCGACTTCTCAGGCATTGTCGACACACCTCGCGTCTTTGAGTTCATTGAGTCGTTTCGCGACGGGGGTGGTGTGTGGACCTATCCGTTCGATAGCGCCAAGGACATCGTCAGCACCTTGGGCAACCAGTTCGCATATCTCGTCCAAGACGCCCTAGAGCTGCGTCAGATGGCGCAGGGGAAGGACGAACTCCTGGGGGAGCTTGAGGGCCGTGCCCTAATGCTGGCGCTTCGCCGTGACGACTACTGGGAGGTCAAGCTCTTCGGAACGGTTCTTGAGGAAGAGTTGGACCGCCGGGCCACGTTCCGTCGAGAGATTGAGCATGGGCTTGCGAGTGACGATGTCACCTATATTGATTTGGTCGAGATTGTACCGTGGTCCCTAGACAGGATTCGTGAGTGCAAGCGATTCGCGGCAACTGCGTCGACGATCCTCAACGAGTACCTGCCACAGGCCCTGGGGGAAGAGGGGGAACCAGGAAATCCGACTGAGCTCGCTGAGGTGGCACGCCGTCTTGCACAGCTCTGGGAGGACTGCGCACGTTTCACCTTGCGTTGCCGGGCAGTTCGTGTCGACGACCGTGCAGAACGTCTGGTTGATCTGCTCTCAACCGTGAACGCGAACATGCTTGAGGAGATTTGGGAGTATGGGCACGCTCTTCTACCCCGCCTCAAGGCAGCTATCGAGGCGGCGGCAGTCGGCGGTCCCACGGAAGTGAGTCTGACGCTCGCGCTTACCGCTGATGTCGACGAATTAAACGAGGAGATTGAGCGATTTACTGAAGAGATGGAGCTGCTGCTGGGAATTTGAGCCCTCTACAGGGACTCGGCCCTTGCAGAGGGCTGTTACTCGGGGACGGACGGTGCCTTAGTGGCCCGGCGCGCGACTTAGTGGACCTCAGTGGACTTTCTTGACGTAAGTGGCCACCTGTAGAAGGTCCCCACCTTCCCGAAAGCTCAATGTTTATATGGGGTTTTGCTGGTCGGGGCGACCGGATTTGAACCGATGACCTCTTGACCCCCAGTCAAGTGCGCTACCAGGCTGCGCCACGCCCCGACGCGGCCTTCGAAGCGTACACGATTCCCCTCCTACCCTCGCCTCGTCCGCGTAGGCTTCCCCAATGCGCGTTGTCCCCGCTGCGGCGCAGTCGTTCGAGCTGCGTTCGCTGATCGGCGGCATCTATCTGCCCGCCCTTTTCTTCGGGATCGGGCAGTGGATGATCATCCCGGCCATCCCCCAGTTCGCCGACGAGCTCGGGGCGAGCGTTTTCGTCAGCGGCCTCATCTTCGCCGCCCGCGGCGCCGGCTCCATGGTCGGCGATGTCCCCTCAGGGCTCCTCACGAGCCGCCTCGGTGGCCGCGTCACGATGACCACCGGCGTGCTGTTGACGGCCGTCACCGCGGCGGCCATGGGGTTCAGCTCCGGACCCGTCCTGCTCGGCCTCTTCACCCTGCTGAACGGCATCGCCTTCGCCCTCTGGCACGTCTCCCGCCTCGCCTACATGACCGAGACCGTGCCCGTCGAGTACCGCGGCCGCGCCCTCTCGCTCGTCGGGGGCGTGACGCGCGTCGGCTTCTTCGCGGGACCCATCATCGGTGGCGTCCTCGGGACCTTCGGAGGGCTGGAGACCGTCTTCTTCGCGCAGGCCGCGGTCGTGGGGGTGGCGGCCATCCTCGTCGCGACCCGCCTTCCGCAGGCCCGCGCCGGCGAAGCCGGGACCCCGGAGCGCGCCCCGGTCAGCCTGCGCAGCGTCGCCCTGGCCGAACGCCGCAGCCTCATCGTGGCGGGGTCGGTCGCCGTCGCCCTCGTCCTGATCCGGCACGGACGCCAGTTCCTCATCCCCGTCTGGGGCAGGGAAGCGCTCGACCTCAATCCCTTCGAGATCGGCCTCATCTTCGGCCTCGCCTCCGCCATCGACATGGTCATGTTCTATCCCGTGGGCATGGTGATGGACCGCTGGGGGCGGAAGTGGGCCATCGTTCCCAGCCTCGTCGTGCTTTCCGCCAGCCTCCTCCTCATGCCCCTCACGGGAGGGTTCGGGTCGTTCCTGCTGGTGGGGCTGCTCTCCGGCTTCGGGAACGGGCTGGGAAGTGGGGCTGTCATGACCCTCGGCGCCGACCTCGCCCCGCTCGACGCAGCGGGCGAGTTCCTTGGGCTCTGGCGCCTCGTGGGGGACGTGGGCGCTGTCGCGGCGCCGCCGGTGGTGGGCGGACTCGCGGCTGTGCTCACGCTGGGGACCGCCGCCGCCGCGACGGGCGGGATCGGTCTCCTCGGCGGGGGCGTCATGCTCTTGCTCGTGCGCGAGACGCTTACGCGGTCGTCCGGCGGCGACCGCGCCTCCCCCGGCTAGAGGTCGAGCTCGATGCCTACGGGGCAGTGGTCCGAGCCGAGCGCCTCGCGCTCGATGAAGGCGCTGCGCACCTTCGGCAGCAAGTCCTCGCTCACGAACACGTAGTCGATGCGCCAGCCGATGTTCCGCTCCCGCCGCTGCCGCCACGGGTCCCAGTAGCTGTAGGCGTCGGTCTGGTCGGGGTGCAGCGCCCGGAATGTATCGACGAATCCGCTCGCGACCACGCGGTCGACCCACTCCCGCTCGACCGGCAGGAAACCGGTCTCCTTCTCGTTCGGACGAGCCACGTCAATCTCTGCGTGAGCCACGTTCAGGTCGCCCATGAAGACGACGCTCCGGCCTTCGTCCCGGAGCGCCGCGATGCGTTCGAGGAAGGCCTCGTAGTAGGCCAGCTTGAAGTCGAGCCGCGCGAGCTTGCGCCCGGCGTTCGGGAAGTACGAGGTGAGCAGCACGAACTCCCCGAAGTCCGCCTCGATCACGCGCCCCTCGCGCTCGAACTCGGGCGTCTCCAGGCCGAGGCGCAGGCTCTCGGGCGGCCGCTTCGCCAGGAGCAGGGCGCCGCTGTAGCCCGCCTTCTCGGCGGAGTGCCAGGTGGCGTCGTAGCCGGCCTCGAGCCAGGGGTGCTCCTCTACCTGCTCGGGGCGCGCCTTCACTTCCTGCAGCCCTGCGATGTCCGGCGACGTCCCATCGAGCCAGGCCTGGAACAACCCCGAGCTGAGGCCGGCTCGCAGGCCGTTCACGTTCCAGGAGCAGATACGCAGGGTCGCCATCGCCTACAGGAACTGCCGCGCGACTACGATGACCGCGGCGCTTACGCCCGACACGACCAGGTACTCCGCCACCGTCGAGGGCGTCAGGTCTTCGTCGAGGAGGTGGTGGACCAGCCCGGTCGCGACGTAAAACCCGATAATCATGAGGGCGCCCGTGAGCAGGTCGTCGAGCGGGAAGTAGTAGAGGGCGATGCGCAGCTCCGCCAGCGACACGCCGATCGCCAGCGCCGCCAGCACCGAGGATGCGCCCCTCCCGCGGCTCTCCCGCAGCAGGTCGAGCGCCAGGGCGAAGCTCAATACGCCCACCGCTGCCGTCGAGGCGGGCAGGCTCAGGTCGCGCGTGAAGAACACCGTGAAGAGCGCCAGCGCCGCCAGGTAGGTGACCACCGCCAGCACGAGGCGCATCGACCCGAAGAGCCGTTGCGCCGGTGAGATGGTGTGGTACTCGGCGTAGAGCAGGAGGCCGGTGGCCGCCCCCGCCGCCAGCCCCGCCACCATGCGTCCGTAGCCATCGACCGCTTCGTCGATGAACAGGCCCGCGCCCAGCACTGCCACCAGTGGCAGGAGGGCGTAGCTGAGGGCGCCGAGGTGGCTTCCGCTCCATTCCGGGTGGCTGCGCACCGCCCCCTCGACCGAAGCCGCCGTGATGAGGGCCGTGAGCGCCAGGATCCAGTGCTGTTCGGGCCGGATGTTGAGGTAGGCCGCCAGGCCCGCCATCGCGAGCAGCCCCAGCACCACGGCGCGGCCCGTCGCGCTCAGGGCGGGGATGGGTGGCTCGGCGCGGGCTTCGGCTTCCAGTGCCTACTCCTCCGCCAGCGTGGGCTCCTCGAACCCGTAGATCTCCGCCGCATTCCCCCACCAGAGGCGTTCGCGATCCCCCTCGGAGAGCTGCAGCTCGTCGTAGATCGCCTCGAACCGGTCGATGTGCTCGCGGATATCGTCCATGCCGCAGTCCGAACCGAACACCAGCTTCTCGATGCCGATCTCGTGCCCGATGAGCCGCAGTTCCACCGCGTGCCGCTCGATCGTCTCGCCGCCGCTCATATCAAAGGCCACGTTCGCACGCCAGCGCGCCACGGAGCTCGCGTACTCGTAGTTGCCCTGGTTGCCCAGGTGCGCGCCGATGATGCGAAGGTCGGGGAAGCGCTGCGCGATCGTGTCCAGCTCCTGGGGCGTCATGCGCTTCGCCGAGACATCGCGCATCGGCCAGCGGCCGCGCATCTCCTGCATACGCTTGAACGTCGCCGCCGCCTGCGGGTCGCGCCGAGGATGCGTGATCGAATAGTCGATGCCCCCGCCGATGACGCCCATGTGGAACAGGATGGGCATCCCCAGCCGCTCCGCCGCCGCGTAGGCGGGAAGGTAGTCGGGTTCGTCGTAGGGACGCGCCACGCCGATCAGCTTCAGCCCGCGGTACCCCATCGCGTGCAGTTCCTCGACCTCGTCGCGGCCGATCACCTCGGGGTCGATCATGGCCACCGGCACGAACAGGTCGGGGTAGCCCTTCAGGATTTCGATGCCGCGCTCGTAGCCCGGACCGAAGCGCCCGCCCGTGAGCACGCAGCCCTTCGTGATGCCCGCCGAGGTCGCGACCTCGGCCAGGCGCTCGATCATCGGCGCCGGGTCGGCGTCGGGCTTCTCCCAGTCGCGCGGGAAGTGGATGTGGACGTCGAAAATCTTCATCGCGGGGACGCCCGTGGGCGTTCGGGAAAGTGTAGCACGCGCTCCCTTCCTCCCCAGGATGCCGCCCGCCCTAGAAGACCCGCTCGGCGAACTCCTCGAGTGCTCCAATGGCCTCCCGCGATGAGCGCCAGAGGGTCACGACCACGCGGTTGACCCCCGCCTCCTCCAGCGCCTCCGCGTCCGCGCGGGTCATCGTGGCAGAACCGCCGACGGTCACGTCGAAGGGCTGGTCGGCGCGGCCGTAGCGCTCGCGCAGCTCGGTGAGCCTGGCGATGTGCTCGCGGGCGCTCTCGGGCGTGTGGCGCAGCGCGTACCAGCCGTCACCGAACCGTGCCGCGCGACGCAGGGCCGCCGGCGTCTCGCCCCCCACGAGGATGGGCGGGTGCGGCTTCTGGAACGGCTTCGGCTCGAACACCGCCGGACCGAGGTCGTAGTGCTCGCCGTGGAACTCTGGCTCCGGCTCCGTCCACAGCGCCCGCAGCATCTGGATGCACTCGTCCGTGCGCGCTCCCCGCGTGTGGAACTCGAGCCCGACCTGGTCGAACTCCTCCTCCAGCCAGCCAGCCCCCACCCCGAATAGCACGCGCCCCCGCGAGAGGTAGTCGAGGTCGGCCACGCGCTTCGCCGTCTGCACGGGTTCACGCAGGGGCAGGATGTAAACCGCGGTCCCGAAGCGGATGGTCGTCGTGTGCGAGGCGATGTACGTGAACACCGTGAGCCCGTCCATGAACGGCCAGCGCGGGTCGAGCGGGGCCTGCCCGTCCTCCGCATAGGGGTAGGTGGAGGGCATCTCCGGCGGGAAGATCAGGTGGTCTGGCCGCCACAGCGACTCGAACCCGAGCTCTTCCGCCTTCTGCGCCGCTGCGATCAGCGCCTCGCCCCGTATGCCGTGGATGACCGTGCCGAACTTCATGCCCGCGCCTCCCTGCTGAAGATAAGCCCGCCACTGGCGAGTGACCCCGCCCCAACGGTCGCGACGGTGTGCGCCGCTCCCTCGATCTGCCGCGCCCCCGCCCGCCCCGTGACTTGCAGCACCGCTTCGGCGATCTGCGCCATACCGTGCAGCCGGCCCTCCCCCAACGAGCAGCCGGAGGTGTTCAGCGGCAGCTCACCGTCAAGCGCCGTCGCCCCCGAGGCGATGTAGTTCGCCGCCTCCCCGCGCTTCACGAACCCCAGCGCCTCCAGCCACACGTAGAGGAAGATGCTGAAGCCGTCGTACAGCATGGCCACGTCGATGTCGTCTGGCCCGAGGCCCGCCGAGGCCCACAGCTTCTTCCCCATCGCCGTTCCGCCATCCCACATGTTCTCGGAGTCGGTGAAGCCGCCACGCGTCGGCCAGGTCGTCTGCGCGTGGCCCGTGATGTAGGCGGGCGGCTGGGCGAGGTCGCGCGCCCGTTCGGCGCTCGCCAGCACCACCGCCACGCAGCCGTCCACGGGGATATCGCAGTCGTACAGGCAGAAGGGGTCGGCCACCATGGGCGCGTCCAGGTAGTCCTCCACCGTGAGCGGGGTTCCGTGCCAGTAGGCCTTCGGATTGAGCTGCGTGTTCTCGCGGTTCTGCACGATGAACGCCGCCATGTCCTCGCGCGTCGAGCCGTGGTCGTGCATGTACTTCCGCAGCGCGACCGACTGCCAGGCCGCCGGCATGGTGAACCCGTAGGGCGCCCGGAACTGGTGCTCCCCTGCCGCTCTCGCCAGGGAGAAGTCGCTGTAGCGACCCTTGGGCACGTTCACCGCCCGCCAGACCAGCGCGTAGGTGCACGCCCCCGAGGCCACCGCTGCCGCTGCCGCCATGATCGTGTCGGGGCATAGCCCCGGGGTCTGGACGTGCCAGCGGATGTCGTGCTCCCGCCCCAGCAGCTGGGACATCTTCGGGACGGTCACGATGTCGATGCCTTCGAGGTCGCCCGTGTTGCCGTAGGCGGCGATGTTGGGAATGGTGCCGAGCCCGTCGATGTCGTCGATGGTGAGCCCCGCGTCGGCGGTCGCGGCTTCAGCCGCCTCGCGTGCGAAGTGCGCCAGCGGCCGCGGCGAACGCCGCTCAAGCTTCGAGTAGCCCACGCCCACGATCGCTGCCCGTCCCGAGAATCCGTCCATGGCTCAGTCCTCCCCGTCCGGTTCGAACTGGGGCAGCGCAATGTCCTCGGTCAGCCGCTCGAACGTGACCCGCAGCGGCATGCCGATGCGCACGTCCTCGGGCCCCACGTTGACGACGTTCGCGACCAGTACGAGCCGCTCCTGCTCGATCAGCTCGATGATGCCGATCACATACGGCTCGTCCTCGGCGAAACCCGCGGTAACGTTGTCCCGCACGACCGTGTGCGTGTAGACCCGCGCCTTCCCGCTCACCTCGCGGAACTCCAGGTCCGGAGTCTGGCAGCGGGGGCAGAGGGCCTCCGGTGGGTGCACGTAGTAGTCGCAGGCCTCGCAGTGCTGGATGGCGAGCACGCCCCGGTTGGCCGCCTCCCAGAACGGCGCCGTCACCTCGTCCGGGACCGGCACGGGTTTGATGGCGGGTGCGCCCTCGCTGCTCATGTGGTGTCGCCCTCGCCGCGGATGGCATCGCCGTGTTCATCGAGGTGTGGGGCGCGCCGTCGCGGGCGCACCTCTGAGTGTTGCGCGACGAAGGCGCTGCCGGCGTAGGGCAGCACCCCTTCGGGCTCGCCGTGGTCCAGCTCGATCCAGAAGTCGCGGGCTGCCAGGTGGGGGTCGTCGAGCAGGTCCTCGGGGTTGAGGATGGCGCTGAAGATGAGCGCCCGCGCCTGCGCCCCGTGGAAGATCTCGTCCGCCGTCTTCGTCGCCACGAACCTGCCGATGACCTCCGAGATGTGGTCGGCCTCTTCGCGGAAAATCTCCGGGACGAAGTACTTCGGGTCGGTCAGGTCCTCGGCCATGCCGTGCTCGTCCAGCCACGAGACGAGCCCCTCCCAGGCGCGCGGGCTCACGTTCACAAGCTGCGCGTTGATGTAGCGGCCGTCCGCCGCCCGGTGCTGCCAGGCGGGGGTCGGCGCGACGCTCGCGTGCCGCCCCGTGCGCCGGGTGACCACCTTGCCGGTGTAGTCGAACTGGGGCAGCGCGTTCTCCGTCATCCCGGAGCAGGCGTCGTGGACGGAGAGGTCGATGAACGTGCCCGTGCCCGCCTGCAACGCCGCCAGCGCTGCGATGAACGCCCAGCTTCCCGCCATGTGCCCCGCCTGGTTGCCCTGGCCGTTAATCGGCGGACTCGCGGGCATGTCGTCGTAGCCGTTCATCATCATCTGCCCGCCGAGCGCCTGGTGGACGAGGTCGCTCCCCCGCCAAGAGGCCAGCGGCCCCTCCTGCCCGAACGGCGTGAGCGCCACGTGCACGAGCCCTTCGTTGGCCGCCGCGATCGCGTCGCGGGTCAGCCCCAGCCCCGCAAGCCCACCCGCCTCGCTCCCGTCCAGGAGCACGTCCGCCCCCGCCAGCAGTCGCAGGAACGCCTCGCGTTCCTCCCCGTCGGTCAGGTCGAGGACAACGCTCTCCTTGTCCGTGTTGTAGTGCCAGAAGTGCAGGCTCGACTCCGCCTCCTCACGCCCGCGGAACCACGGTGCGTAGCCTCGCGTCTCTGCGCCGCCGGGCGGCTCCACCAGCACCACCCGCGCCCCCGCCTGCGCGAAGAGCTTGCCGCACCATTCCGTGCGCGGCCCCGCCAGCTCCACGACCGTCAGGTGCTCAAGCGTCCCTGTCATGCGCGCTGCGCCTCCTCCAGCGTGATCGCGTCGTCGATGATGGCGTCCGCCTTCAGTTGCTCCAGCCGCTCCTCCGGGTAGCCCAGCAGGTCGCGCAGGACGTCGCGCGTGTCCGCGCCCAGCCACGGCGAGGGCGTCTGCACCCCCACTTCGAAGCCGTCCATCTGCACGGGGATGTCCTCGTACCGCTTCTCCCCCAGCACCGGGTCGTCGAGCGTCGTGTAGAGCTCGCGGAAAGCGAGCTGCGGGTCGCCATGCACCTTGTCCTCGACCGTCTGCGCGACCCCCGCGGGCACACCCGCTTCCTGCAGCGCGACCATCGCCTCGCGGGCGTTACGATCGCGCGTCCACGCCTCGATGCGCGCGTCGACCTCGTCCTCGTGCGCGAGCCGCCCCGCCAGCGTCGCCAGGTCTCCGCGCTCCGCAAGGTCGTCCGCCCCCAGCACCCGGCACAGCGCCGACCACTCCTCCGGCTCCCGCACCGAGATCGCCAGCCACGAGTCCTCCCCCCGGCAGCGGTAGGCGTTGTTCGGACAGAAGTTGCCGTACAGGTCGCGGTTGCCCTTCGGTCGCACCTGCGCCCCGTTCATGGCGACATCGAGCAGCATCGGCCCAAGCAGGGCGCATCCATGCTGGCTCTGCCCGGCGTCGAAGAACTCGCCCTCGCCGGTCGCCCGCCGCCGCTCCAGCCCCTTCAGGATGGCGGCCGCGTTCATGACGGCGCCCATGTGGTCCATGTAGGAGAAGCCCCAGCCAGCGGGCTCGCGGTCTGGTAGGCCCGAGGTCGCCGTCAGGCCGCTGTACGCCTGCGCCGTCGGCCCGACCGAGCGGTAGCCAGCGTACGGACCGGTCTGCCCGAACCCCGAGGCCGACAGGTAGATGATGTCCGGGCGGATGGCGCGCACCGACTCGTAGTCGAGTCCCCAGCGCTTCATCACGCCGGGCGAGAAGCTCTCCGCGATCACATCGCAGTGTGGGATCAGCTCTCGCGCGATGTCCTTGCCGGCGTCCGTCGACATGTCGATGGCGACGCTCCGCTTGCCCACGTTGATCTGCGCGAAGAAGCCGCCCCGGTTCATCCCCGGACGCCCGTCCGCGTGCGGCCCCGAGAGCCGCAGGAAGTCGAGCGCGGGCGGGTGCGGCCACTCGATTCGCAGGATCTCCGCCCCCAGCGTTGCGAGGATGCGGGTCGAGCCCGCCCCCGCCAGGTGCCGCGTGAAGTCGAGCACGCGGATGCCGTCGAGGGGGCCGGGCAGGGAGCCGCTCGCCGGCATGCCCTAGCCGCCGTCCAGCAGTTCGAGGGCGCGCCGCATGAGGTAAGGCGTCGAGAGGGCCGTGTCCTCCCACGACTCGTCCGGGCGCTTGCCCGAGCGGTGCAGGTACAGGTTGAAGCCGCTGATGATCCCGAACTTGTACGCCGCCAGCGCGCGGTACCAGGCGATGTCGCCCGGGTCGCTGCCGTACGTGTCGATGTACTCGGCGATGAGCTCATCCGGGGAAGGCAGTGCGTGCCGGAGCCCGTTTTTCCATGCGGTCGCGTCCGCGAACGTGATCACCCAGCCGAGGTCGTTCAGCGTCGCCCCCACCCCCCACAGCTCCCAGTCGATGATCGCCTGGAGCTTCCCGTCGAAGTTGTAGAACACGTTCGACCACTGGAAGTCGCCGTGGAAGATGCCGATGCGGGGAGCGTCCGGGAGGCGCTCCAGCAGTTTCTCTCGCACGGCCGGGGCGAGCGCCACCAGGTCCATGTCGCCCGAGCGCTCGTAGAAGCGGTCCCAGCGGGTCACGTCCGGCTCCAGCTCCAGCGGCGGGCCGTCGTCGGGCACGAATTCCTGCCAGTCGAGCAGGTGCAGTGACGCCAGCGCGCGCATCGCCTGGAAGGCGACGGGCCGCATCTCCTCGGCGGGCATCTCCCAGCCCCAGTCGCTGCGCAGCACATCGCCATCGAGCTTGTTCACGATGAAGTACGGCGATCCGAACCAGCGCTCGTCCTCGCCCGACCAGACCACGTCGACCACCGGTACGTCGGTGTCCCGCAGCGCATGCACGACGCGCGCCTGCCGGATCACGTCGGCCGTGCCTACGCGACGCACGTTCGGCGGTGGCACGCGCAGCACGTAGGAGCGCGATTCACCATTCGAGGTCGCCGTGAATCCGAAGGAGAAGCCCGCGTGCCCCGGCATCGCCTCGACGTCCGAGACAGTTACCTCGGGATCGCCAAGGTGCTCGCGACAGAACGGGACGAGGCGTTCGGAAAGCTCGGCGAGGTCCATCAGTGCCTCCGCGCTGGCGTCGCGATGATACGCGCGCCGCCGAGGCGCTTCCTAGTCCATCGCCTGCGCGTGCTCGAGCACCGCCGCCCACGGTGTGCGCTGCTCGATCAGGGGGCGGTACGACGAGAGCTGCTGCGGCATGTTGAACGTCAGGCCGCCCACGATGATGCCGTCGCGCTGGTACCCGGCCACGAATTCGAGGCTCTCCAGCGAGCCGTGCAACACCTCGAATGGGTCGTCCGGGCGCATGTGGCCCAGCGACTGGATGCTCGCGTCGTACTGGTCCGACCAGACGTAGGGCACCGACGCGAATGGCCGCGCCTCGCCCGGCTCGGCCAGCAGGTTGCGCGCAACCTGGCGGCTCTGGTGGATCACGTTCGTCCAGTGCTCGACCCGCATCTCCTCTTCGTAGATGGGGTTGTACCAGCGGCATACGTCCCCGATGGCGTAGACGGCCGGCGCCGCCATGAGGGTGGAGTCGCAGACGATGCCGTCGCGCAGCTCCAGTCCCGACCCCTCCAGCCACCCCGTCTCCGGCGCGACCCCGATCCCGACCACCACCAGGTCCGCCTCCACCGTCGACCCATCCGCCAGCACAACCCGCTCGACCCGCTCATCCCCCTCGAACCCCGCCACGAGTGCGCCACAGCGAACATCCACCCCGCGCTGGCGGTGCAGGTTCGCGCAGGCCTCCCCGACCTCCGCGCCGACCGCGTTCGCGAGCGGCGCCGGCAGGGCTTCGATCAGCGTCACCTCGAGCCCCGCGCTACGGGCGACCGATGCCACTTCCGCGCCGATGAACCCCGCGCCCACCACCGCCACCCGCGGCTCCTTCGCCAGCTCGGCGCGGATCCGCATCGAGTCGTCGATGGTGCGCAGCGTGTAGATGCCCGCGAGGTCGGGCGTGTTCGGGAGCGTTCGCGGCGTCGCGCCCGTGGCGATGACGAGTGCGTCGAAGGCGACGCTGCCGCCGTCGCTCAGCGCGACTTCGCGCGCCTCCAGGTCCAGCCCCTCCGCGCGCACACCGAGCCGCAGGTCGAGGGCCAGCTTGTCGACGGTGTCGGGTGCGTCGAGCAGCGTCTGCTCGGGTCCCCACTGGCCCGCCAGCAGCTGTTTCGAGAGAGGCGGGCGGTCGTAGGGGTAGTGGGGCTCGGCCCCGATGAGGGTGATGCTTCCCTCGAACTTGCCCCGCCCGCGCAGACCCTGCGCCGTGCGAAGCCCGCCCAGGGAAGCGCCGACGATGGCGATTCGCTCGGGATGAGGCATCGCGCGATTCTCTGGAGCGTCCGCTGTGGCGTCAACCGCGTTCGTGGCGTGCCCAGCTCCCAGCCCCCACAATGCCCCCCGCCGCCGGTACGTCCGGTGCGAGAGGAGCCCACCCGATGGCCACCCGCGAAGCAATCGTCGAGACCATCCGCAAGAGCGACGCCCGTGCCGAGGCGCTGCGCGAGCGCATCATCGCCGCCCCCGAGGCGCCCCTCGCCGATGGCGAGTGGAGCGTCCGCGATGCGCTCTGCCACCTCGCCGCCCGCGCCAACCCCCTCCCCTTGATCGACATGGTGAGCGCGATGCTGGAGGCTGAAGGCGAGCCGCCCGCAATCGACCCCGATGCCCAGAACGCGGCGCAGATCACCGAGCGCGCGGGCAAGTCCGCCGCGGAGGTCCTCGACGAGATGCACGCCGCCTACGAGGAGGCGATCGCCGGCATCGCGACGCTCGACGACGACACGCTGGGGAAGGGCCTGAAGCTGCCCGGCATGGAGAACGAGATCCAGATGTCCGACCTCGTCGTCATGTCCATGGGCATGCACGTCGATTCCCACCTCGGCGACGTCGAGGCTGCGCTGGACGCCGCCGGCGCCTAGCTCAGCTCGGTAGAACGGAGGCGGCGTCGAGGTCCTCGATCGCCGTGAAGCAGCGGCGCGAGACCTCTGTGGCCAGCTCCAGGTGGCGTGCGCTGTCCCCGGCCAGCCCTCCTCCCATCCCGATGGGGTAGACCGCGCACCAGAGGATCGCCAGCCGGTAGTCCTCGAAGCAGTCGTCGAACGAGTAATCCCTCACGCCGGCCGCCACGAGCGTGTCGTGGTAGCGCCGCACGAGGTCCCGCTCGGTCGCGCGTCGCTGCTCGACATCGAGGCTCTGGCTGGTGAAGTAGGCGATGTCGTAGGGACCGCGAGCGCGCGCCATCAGCTGGAAGTCGATAACCGTGATGGGATCGCCCTCCCGCTCCGGGAAGAACATGTTGTCGAGCCGGTAGTCCCCGTGGATGACCGTCACCGGCGGCGTCGCGAACCGCTTGAACACCCAGTCCATGTTTGCCCACGTGCGCTCCACGCCCGATACCAGGGCGGGCGTGAGCATGTGTCCGAAGTTCTCCTGGTAGACCGGCCAGAACCCCTGCAGCGTCGCCGGCGCCATCTGCCAGACAGGCCCGTCCGTCTTCGGAATCCACGCCAGTTCATCGGTGTCTGCCTTGCCCCACCAGGTCGCATGGAACCCGGCGGACTGGGTCACCACCTGCTCCGCTTCCGCCGGAGAGGGCGAGGTCATCTGGTCGCCGATGCGCAGCTTGCCCTGCAGGTCCTCCAGGACCGTCACGCCGTCGCCCACCTCGGAGTCGTAGGCGGTGTAGTACGCCCGCACAGTTGGCATCGCCGTAAGCGAAGGCCGCAGGTCTTGGAAGAAGCGCGCCTCGGACACGTAGATGCCGTACTGCCGCGCGAAGTCCCGGTTGAACTCCGCCTGCGCCGCGAACTTCGCGATCAGCGTGTCCGGCGCGCCTGCGCGAGGCCGGTCGTAGGTCAGCGTTAGCCGTGCGAGAGAACCAAGGAATCCGAAGGCCTCGCCCATGGGGCTTGCTTCCACGCCCACGACGCGCTCGTCCTCCAGCGTTCCGCTCGAACGCAGCGCGGCGGTGAGCCAGTCGGGCGTGAAGTCATCGGCTGTCAGGGGGATGGGCAGGTCGCTCATGGGCACACTCCGGTGGGGTTGCGTCTTGTCGTCTCTGGTCCCGACCGGCTCAGCTCGGCAGGACCGAGACCGAGTCGAGGTCGAGGATGGTGTTGAACGACCGCTTCGAGACCTCGGCCGCGATCTGCACGGCGCGCTCGTTGTGGGCCATGCCCCCGCCCATCGCGACGGGGTACATCACGCACCAGAGCGAAGCGAGCCGGTAGTCCTCGAAGCAGTCGTCGAAGGAGTAGTCCCGCACGCCGCCGGCCACGAGGCCGTCGTGGTAGCGCTTTACGAGCGCCCGCTCGTGCTCGCGCCGGAGCTCCACGTCGATGCTCTGGCTCATGAAGTAGGCCACGTCGTAAGGCCCCCGCCCGCGCGACATGAGCTGCCAGTCGATGATCGTGATGGGGTCGCCTTCCCTGGCCGGGAAGAACATGTTGTCCATGCGGTAGTCGCCGTGGACGAGCGTCATCGGCCCCCGGCTGAGCTGCTGTCCCAGCCAGGGCAGCCCCTCCCACGTGCGCTCGATGATGTCCGCCATGCCGGGCAGCAGGAGGTGCCCCGAGTCCTGCTGGTAGGTCGGCCAGAGGGAAGGCAGGGTCTGCGCGGTCATCGCCCAGACCGGCCCGTCGAAGGCCGGCACCCACGAGATCGTGTCTTCGTCCGTCCTGCCCCACCAGGTCGCGTGCAGGTCGGCGATCTGCGTCATCAGCTGTTCCGCCTCCCTCACCGAGGCGCCGGCGAGCTGGTCGCCCACCCGCAGCTTCCCGTCGAGGTCCTCGAGCAGGATCACGCCGTTTCCCGTCTCCTCGTCGATGTCGGCGTAGAAGGCCTCGGGCGTCGGCATGGCCGTGATCGTGCTCTTAATCTCGTTGAAGAAGCGCGCCTCGCGCTGGTACACCTGGTACTGCACCGCAAGGCCCCGGTTCACGTCCACGAGCGCGGGGAACTTGGCCACGACGGTTGCCGGGGCGCCCGCACGGGGTCGGTCGTAGGTGAGCGCGAGCCGCGCCAGCGATCCCAGGAAGCCCGCGCCCTCGCCCACCGGCGTCGCCTCGACGGCCGTCACGCGTTCGTCCGCCAGCGTCCCGCTTGAACGCAGGGCATCGGTCACCCAGTCGGGCGTGAACTCCTCGGCGGTCATCGGAACTGGCAGATCAGACATGGGGTTCCCTCCAGCCCGGCATCCTAGGACGCTGCCACCTTGCGGGCCACGCTGAAAGGGGGCCTGCCTTGCCTTCCCTGCTCGCACCTCGTATCCCTTACGCACCACGCACCGGGAGGCGACCATGAACGGCGCAGAACTGAAGGCAAAGACCCGCGCGGGAGGCATCGTCTACGGGACGATGCTTTCGGCCGCCCGTAACCCCCGCTGGGCGACGACCGTCGCCGGCCTCGGCCTCGACTACGTCATCGTCGACAGCGAGCACGCCCCCCGCGGCCGCACCGAGATCGCCGACCTCCTCGCTGGACTGAACAGCGTCGACATCGTCCCCATCGTGCGCGTCCCCATCCCCAGCTCCCACTACATAACAATGGCCCTCGACGCAGGCGCGCAGGGCATCCTCGCCCCCTACTGCGAGACCGTGGACGAAGTGCGCGAGGTCGTGGGGGCGAGCAAGTGGCGGCCGCTCAAAGGCGAGCTCGTACGGCGCGTGGTCGAACAGGGCGAGTTCCCCAGCGACGCTTCCCGCGAGTACCTCGAGCGACGCAACCGCAACAGCGTCTGCATCGTCGGCATCGAGAGCGTGCCCGCCATGGAGGCGCTCGAGGACATCGTCGCCATCGAGGGCGTCGACGCGATCTTCGTCGGACCGAACGATCTCAGCATCTCCCTCGGCGTGCCCGACCAGTACGACCACCCCGAGTACGAAGCGGCCCTGCGCACCATCATCGCCACCTGCCAGGCGCGCAATGTGCCCGTTCTCATCCACCACCAGACCACCGAACTGTCGCAGAAGTGGCTGCGCGAGGGCGCCCGTTTCGTGCTGCACTGCACGGAGACGCGCGCCGTCCACAACGCCTTCCGCGCCGACTTCGCCGCCATCCGCGCCGTCGGCGAGGAAGTTGGCGGTGGCGAGGCCGAGGACGTGGGCGAGTCGACCGAAACCATCTGAGGGCGCTACTCCGCCGAGGCTCGCTCCGACGCGTATACTCACCGCACCTTCACGGGAGGCCGATTTGTCATGCCTGAATTCCAAACCGTTCTCTACGAAAACCTGACCCCTGAGATCGTGCGCGTTCGCATGAACCGCCCCGAGGCCCGAAATGCCCAGGACCTGCGGCTCACGCGCGACCTCAACGACGCCTTCGACTACGCCAACCAGGACGACCAGGTGAAGGTCATCATCCTGAGCGGCGAGGGCCCCCATTTCAACTCCGGCCACGACATGCGCGGAGGCACGGGCCTCGGCTTCAACGATGTCCGGCCGGTGGGTACGTGGGCCAACTTCGACCTCGAGGGCGCCGAGGGCGCGATGGCCAAGGAGGAGGAGATCTACCTCCAGATGTGCCGCCGTTGGCGCAACCTCCCCAAGCCCATGATCGCCGAGGTCCATGGCAAGACCATCGCTGGCGGCCTCATGCTGGCCTGGGTCTGTGACATCATCATCGCCTCCGAGGACGCCGAGTTCCGCGACCTGGTCGTTGGCTGGGGCATCCCGGGCGTCGAGTACTTCGCCCATCCGTGGGAGTTCGCCCATCGCCTCGCCCGCCAGATGCTCTACACGGGTGACTGGGTGAGCGCCCAGCGCGCCTACGAGGCGGGCATGGTGAACGAGGTCGTACCCCGCGACGAGCTGAGCGAATACGTCGAGAACCTGGCCCACAAGATCGCGGAGAAGCCGTCCTTCGGCCTCAAGATCACGAAGGAAGCGGTCAACCAGACGCAGGACGCGCAGGGTCTCTGGAACGCCCAGCAGGCCGTGTTCATCATGCACACGCTGGCGCACACGCACTGGCGCGAGGTCAGCGGCGCCGGCATCTACCAGGGTGAGGGTGCGGCCCCGAGGCCGGGCGGCGGCGCCCGCAGGGAAGCCTCGGCGGCCAACTGACCCAACCCCATCGCAACCAGCACGAGCGGGCGGCTTCAGGGCCGCCCGCTTCGATCCAGGAGGTCACCCGTGCTCTTCGACATCCTCACGCGTCTCAACATCCTCCGCCCCGTCGAGAGCTTCCTCGTGCGTTACATCGGCTGGTCCCTGATCAGCGCGCACATCAGCCGCCAGAGCGGCGTCCCCTACGTCCCCACGGCCATGCTCACGACCGTCGGGCGCAGCAGCGGCGACCTTCGCTCCGTGCCCCTCTTCTACTTCCGTGACGGCCGCGACTTCGTCCTCATCGGCTCGAAGGGTGGCGCTCCCGCGCACCCCGCCTGGTTCCCGAACCTGGTCGCCAACCCGCAGGCCTGGATGACCGTGAACCGCCGCCGCATCCCCGTCACCGCCGAGGTCGTCGAGGGCGAAGACCGCGACCGCCTCTGGTCGATCGCCGCCGCCGCCTACCCGCCTTACACCGAGTACCAGGAGCGAGCCAACCCCCGCCAGATCCCGGTCGTCCGCCTGCGTAGGCGCTAGAATCTGCTTGTGACCAGCAATGTGGACCCCGATGGCGAGTATCCGGGAACGGACCTGGCGTACGAGATCGCGGTGGAGTCCTATTCGCTCTCGGAACGACGTTGGGATGCCGTCCACCAACGAATCGATGTCACCCTGTCGTTCGTGACGACCGTGACCGTAGCTGCTCCAGTGGTGGCTGCAGCAGTACTTGAGAGTCCTGACTTCGCGTCTCCCTTGTTGTTCGCCGCCGGGGCTGTCTACCTCGCGCTTGTGCTTGTCGCCCTTGTGGCGAGGTCAACGGGATCGCTTCGACAACTTTCTCCGAAGCGCCTCTACGAGGGCTGGCTGCAGCTTGAGGAGACTGACTTCAAGCGCCGAATGATCTACTGGTCGGGCGAGCACGCGGACGAGGCGCGCAAACAGGCCTACGGCAAGACGCTCGCGGCAACTCTTCTGGTGGGGCTCTTCGCGATTGAGGGAGTGCTGTTTCTTGTCTGGCTCGTGCAGGGAGCCTAGCGGGGGGGCCTACCGCCGGTCTTTATCTCCCAGGTCGGGTCGCTCTCAGGCGGAGGGGGCGCTGGCGGTTTTGACTGCGGCGTCGGTACTGGCTTGCCCATGACAGTAGTGTAGCAACCCTGGCTCGTGCCGGTCCTCATTGGGGCCTCGCGAACTCAAACGGGTTCTCAAGGGTCGTCCAGTCGAAAGTGTAGACATCGGGGATTCGAGGCATGAGTTCCAAAGGGAAGCCATCGCCGGGTACCCCTGTCTCCTTGAGGGTGACCACCCCTGTGAGTGGAGGCAGTCCTGAGGAACGGCAGTGGCTCATGATCAGGTCGAGCATCGGCACGAGCCCCCGCTCGTGAGTGCCAAGTTTCTCGGCCAACTCCGTGTAGGTGATCCTTCCCGGCCAGTACAGGTAGGTAACGCTGCGCTCGCCCTCAGCCGCAAGGCTGGTCAGTAGGGGCCATGCTTGCTGCGCTTGGCTCTCGGCGAGGGTAGCCACTGCCCCTACCGCGGTGCGAGCCGCAGCGCCCCGTCCAGACGGATCGTCTCGCCGTTGATCATCGGGTTTTCGATGATCGAGCAGGCGAGCTGTGCGTATTCCTCCGGCTTGCCCAGGCGCGTGGGGAAGGGCGTGACGTTCCCGAGGGCCTCGCGCGCCTCGTCCGGCAAGCCCATCAGCATGGGCGTCAGGAAGAGGCCCGGGGCGATCGTGTTGTTGCGCACCCCGTTCCGCGAGAGGTCACGTGCGATCGGCAGGGTCATCCCCACCACGCCGCCCTTCGAGGCCGAGTAGGCCGCCTGCCCGATCTGCCCCTCGAACGCCGCTACCGAGGCGGTGTTGATGATCACGCCCCGCTCGCCGTCTTCGGTCGGGTCGTTCTTGACCATTTCCGTCGCCGCCACCCGGATCGCGTTGAACGTGCCGATGAGGTTGATGTTCACCGTGCGCGTGAAAAGCTCCAGGTTTGCCGGGCCTTCGCGACCGACCGTGCGGTCCGCCGTGGCGATGCCCGCGCAGTTGATGAGGATATGCACGCCACCGTGCGCCTCTGCGGCCGCCGCCACCGCCTGCGTGACCTCCCCGTCGCTGGTCACGTCCGCCTCGGTGAAGATGCCGCCGAGGTCGCCGGCGACGTCCGCGCCGTTTGAGCGTCCCAGGTCGAGGATCGCGATCTTCGCGCCCCGCGCATGCAGTGCGCGCGCCGTGGCCTCCCCGAGTCCGGAACCCCCGCCTGTCACGATCGCGCTTAGTCCGTTGATGTCCATGTCAGCTCTCCATAGCCGTGGTGGTGCCGGGAGGGTTCTACCACGTACGCCGCCGCCGGGCGATTCCGCCGCCTGCATGCGGCGTACACTGCGGATGGGTCGAACACCGCTTCGGGAGGTGACGATGGCGACCGAAGCCGAGTCCCGCAAGGACACCGCTGCATCCTGGTCCGACGCCGTTGACGAGATCGAGCGTCGTCGCGAGTTGGCCGCCCGCATGGGCGGCGAGGAGCGTGTCGCCCGCCAGCGGGCCCAGGGGAAGCTCACCATCCGCGAGCGCATCGACCGCTTCGTCGACCCCGGCTCCTTCTTCGAGATTGGCGGTATGGCGGGAACCGGCGAATACGACGCCGACGGTCGCCTGAAGGACTTCATCCCTGCCGGCTACGTGCTTGGGCTCGGCAACGTCGATGGCCGCGAGGTCTGCGTCGGCGGTGAGGACTTCACCGTGCGTGGCGGCTCTGGCGGTGGGGGCAAGGGGCCGGGCCGCTGGCTGCAGCCCGCCGCCCTCCAGCGCCGCATCCCACTCGTGCAGTTCGCCGACGGCGCCGGCGCCTCCGCCCGCAGCTACGACGACGCCGGCCGAATGCACCTCCCCGACGGCAATCAGTGGGCACGCGACGCCGAGCTGCTCTCGAAGGTGCCCGTGTGTTCCGCCATCGTGGGCCCTTCAGCGGGTCACGTTGCGGGACGTGCCGTGCTCTCGCACTTCAGCGTGATGGTGCGCGGGCAAGGCCAGGTCTTTGCCGCCGGACCGCCGGTCGTGAAGCGCGCCATCGGCGAAGACCTCACGAAGGAGGAGCTCGGTGGCGTGGGGGTGCACGTCCGGTCCAGCGGCGTCGTCGACAACGAGGCCGAGGACGAAGACGACGCCTTCCGCCAGATACGCGCCTTCCTTCGCTACATGCCCCAGAACGTCTGGGAGATGCCGCCCCGCACCAGCACCGGGGACCCCGCCGATCGCCGCGAAGAGTCCCTGCTCTCCATCGTTCCGCGCGACCGCACGCGCTGGTACGACATGCGCGAGCTCATCAAGCTCGTCGTCGACAACGGCGAGCTCTTCGAGATGCGCCGCTCCTTCGGACGCAGCCTGATCACCGCCTTCGCCCGTTTCGACGGCTACCCCGTCGGCATCATCGCCAACGACCCCAAGGTCTACGCGGGCGCCATGACCGCCGACTCCGCGGACAAGCAGACCCACTTCGTCGACCTCTGCAACACTTTCAGCATCCCCGTCGTTCTCTTCGTCGATGTGCCCGGCTTCATGATCGGCTCGCGTTCCGAGCGCGAGGGCGTGATGCGAGCCGGGATGCGGGCCGTCGTCGCGGGCGCCAGCGCCAGCATCCCCTCGATCGCGATCCAGATACGGAAGTCGTACGGCATGGCCGGGGATGCGGCCGCCTGCCTCGGCGGCCCGGACGCGCTCAAGATGCGCTTCGGCTGGCCCTCGGGCGAGTGGGGCTCGATCCCCATCGAGGGAGGAGTCGCCGCCGCCTATCGCCGCGAGATCGAGAACGCCGACGACCCCGAGGCCCGGCGCGCCGAGATCGAGGAGCGCCTCCTGCAGGGCCGCTCGCCCTTCAAGGTGGCCGAGGCGTTCGAGATTCTCGACATCATTGATCCGCGCGAGACGCGCGCCACCATCTGTCGCTTCATCGCCGGCGCGCAGGAGACGCTGCGCCGCAACCTCGGGCCCAAAGGCCCCGTTCGCCCCTGACGCACGGAGCGCATGTGGCGGACGGCATCAGCGTAGTCGAACTCGGAGGGGGCCTCGCCTCGGCCTGGTGCGGGCGCCTCCTCGCGGGCGCCGGGGCCGATGTCGTTGTGTGCGAACCCGAGGGCGGGAGCCGCCTGCGGTCCGCCCACCCCCTCCTTCCCAACGGACGCTCGGCCCTCTTCGAGTACCTCGGGATGTACAAGCGCTCCGCCGCCGTTTCCGACGCCGAACTTGACCGGCTGGTTGCCAGGGTTGACATCGTCATCGACGAGGTCGATGTCGAGGCGGGCGAGTCGCCCGATGTCGTCGCCGGGCGAGCGGAGCGCTTCCGCCGCATCAATCCAGGTCTAGTCGCTGTTGTGTGCGGGCCCTTCGGCCTGATCGGTCCCTATGCCGGACGCCGCTCCTCAGCGCTCGTCGACTGGGCGATGAGCGGCTACCCCGCCATCACCGGCGACCCCGACCGCGAGCCGCTGCAGGGCGGCGGACCATGGTGTGCGTACGTGAACGGGCTCACGGCCTCGGTCGGAGCCCTCGCCGCCCTGCGCACGGCCGAACGGACCGGTCGGGGCCAGCTCGTCGATGTCGCCGCGATGGACGCCATGACGGCGCTCCACCAGTGGACCATCATCCTCGCGACCCACCAGGGCGTGCGGAAGCGCCGCTCCGGCAATCGCCACGCCGAGTCGTTCCACCCCCTCGGCATCCTCCCCTGCAAGGACGGCGCTGTCTGCATCGCCGTCTCCAGTCCGGCCCAGTGGGAGGGTTTCTGTCTCGCCCTGGACATGCCCGAGCTCCTCGACGACGAACGCTTCGCCAGCGGCGGCGACCGCTTCGACAACGCCGGCGAGCTCGACGCCATCATCCTGCCGTGGCTCCTGCAGCGCTCCCGGCGCGAGATCGTGGAGCGGCTACAGGACTGCAACGTCCCCACCAGCCCCGTCCTCGATGTCCTCAGCGTGCAGGAGGACGAGCAGCTGGCCGACCGCGGCTTCTGGCAAGCGCTCCCGCACCTGGGCGACGGCGTGGTCGCCCCCTCCCTCCCCGTGCGTGGCCCGGGCGCTCCGAAGGGTCGAGTGCGGGCGCCCGACCTTGGCGAGGACACGGCCACCGTCCTCGCCGAACTGACAACCGTGGGTGTTCCCCCGCCGTCCCCTACCCCTTCCCCGGCCACCCCCTCCCTGCCCCTCGAAGGCGTACGTATCGTCGAGCTCTCTATCGCCTGGGCGGGACCGCTGGTGGGGCGCTTCTGCGCCGACCTTGGCGCCGATGTTGTCCGCATCGAGCACCGCGGTTCGCGCGGCACGAGCCTCACCCCGGGAGGCGAACCCCTGCGCGCCCCCGAGGGCTGGCGCTGGGGCGAGTTGCCCGCGCCCGCCTTCCGCGGCGGCATCTTCCCCGACGCCGACCCCGGCGAGCGCCCCTGGAACCGCAATGGTCCGTTCAACAAGTTCCAGCGCAACAAGCGCTCCCTCTGCCTCGACCTGAAGGACGAGGCCGGACGCAACGTCTTCCGCCGGCTGCTCTCCGAAGCCGATGTCCTCCTCGACAACTACCGTCCCCGCGCCCTCGACCGGCTCGGCTTCGACTTCGAGGCGGTGACCGCGATCAACCCGCGCATCGTGCGGCTGTCGATGTCGGGCTACGGTTCAACCGGGCCGTATCGTGATCGCGGCTCCTGGGGCCCCATCCTGGAGGCACACTCCGGCCTTGCTGCCACCACCGGCTACGAAGGTGGCGGACCGATGAAGCAGGGCGCAGCCTTCCCCGACGGCATCGGTGGCCTCACCGGCACGTTCGCTCTCCTTGACGCCCTGCGAGAGCGTGACCGCACAGGCGAGGCGGTCTACGTGAACCTCTCGCAGCTCGAGTCGTACCTCTCCATCGGCGGCGAGATGCTCATCGCCGCCTCGGCTGGGGGCGAGCCTCCTCCGCGGCGGGGCAACCGCTCGGCAGCGTTTGCGCCCCAGGGCGTCTATCCCTGCCATGGCGACGACGCCTGGGTCGCGATCACGGTGCAGTCGGACCGCGCCTGGGACGCGCTCGCCGCGCTCATCGGCGGATCCCTCACCGACTCCGCCCTCCGCGACGCCGGCGAGCGCCACCGCCATCACGACGCCATCGACGCCGAGATCGCCGCCTGGACGCGCTCTCAAGATTCCCACGACGTTGCGAACCTGCTACAGGAGGGGGGAATTGCCGCTGGACCCATCCTCTCGAATCTGGAGATGGTCGCTGACCCCCACCTGCGCGCCCGCGACATGATCGTCCCCATCGACCACCCCGATGCGGGCCGGCGCGAGTTCCCCGGTTTCCCCATCCGCCTCTCCGAGACCCCTGTCGAGCGCTTTGCCGGTGCCCCTACCCTCGGCCAGCACAACGAGGCGGTGCTCTGCCACCTCCTCGGCTACAGTGGAGAGGAGTACGCCGCGCTCCTCGCCGCCGGCGTCATCGCCGACAGCCCAGCGCCCTAGAGGCGATGGGCCACAATTGTGACAAGAATCACAAGCAGGTAGGCTGAGTTCACAGGAGCCGCTTCGTATGGCGACCATGAAGGCAACGGCTCTCGCCTCGATCTACTCGACGGACCGCGCCCTCTTCCTGACGCTCCTGGGCGGGCTGGCGGCGAGCATCGCCGCGACCGTGGCCCTTCGCTCAGGCGACGGTGGCGGCGCCGGCTGGATCTGGGTGTGTTCCTGGGCGGAGGTGCCTCCGCCCGAGTTTCCCCAGGCGCTTTTCACCTTCGCCATCGAGCCCATCCCTATCTTCCTCATCGCCCTTGCCGCCGTCTGGTACCTGCGAACACGCCAGCGGGCGCAGGCCTCCCATGCGCGGCAGCTCGTGTCGAGCGGACGCGTGGCCGCTGTCCTCGGCGGTCTCGCGCTCGTGCTCTTCACCGTCTTCGGACCCATTGCCGCCTACGATGGCACGTTCCTGACCCTGCACATGGTGCAGCATTTCATCCTCATCACGATCGCCCCGCCCCTCATCCTCGCCGGTGCGCCCATGACCCTCTGGCTCATCGCCTCCGGCAAGGAGCGCCGCCGCCGTCTCATCTACCCCGTGCTGCATGCGCCAGCCTTTCGTGCCTTCACGCACCCCCTCGTGGGCGTGTTCCTCTTCGCCGCCGTGCCCCTTCTCTGGTACGTCACCCCCGCCTTCGAGGAGAGCCTCGGGAACGCGCCCCTGCACTTCGTCGGCTACGCCATCTTCCTGTTCGCCGGCCTCCACTACTGGTGGCCGGTTGTCGGTGGCAACCCCACGCGCTGGAACCTCTCCTACCCCGTCCGCCTCGTCTACCTGCTCGCGCTCGTACCGATCCACGCCATGCTCGGGCTCCTCTTCCACGAACCCGACAACGTCATCTACGAGCAGCTGGCCGCCATTCCCCGCGCCTGGGGACCGGATGCCCTGCTCGACCAGCAGATCGCCGGCGCGATCATGTTCATCGGCGGCGAGGCCCTCGGCTTGATTGCCCTCCTGCTGGTCGCCTGGCAGTGGGCCTCCCACGAGGAACGCGTCGGCCGTCGCCTCGACGCCGCCAACGAGAGCAACGAGTGGCGGCCGGTGGCGTACCGTGAGCGGTAGAAGGACGGCGCCAATGTGGCCGCTGACGACTCTGTTTGCGGCCCTGGTGGCTATCGCCCTCGCGGCCTGTGGCAGCGAGGATGGCAGCCAGCCTCCCTTCGAGGTCGAGGGACCGCCGAGGCCTGTCGACAGCACCGAGGAAGCCGGCGACGAACAGGCTTCCGCCGCCAGCGAAGGCGGCAGCGAAGTTCGCTACCGTGGCGCCATTGCCACCCCGCCCCTCCCCAAGCCCGACCTCGTGCTCACCGACACAAACGGCGACCCCTTCGACGTCCTCGCCGAGACGGAGGGCTACCTCACGCTTCTCTACCTCGGCTACACCCACTGCCCCGACATCTGCCCCGCCCACCTGCTCGACCTCTCGAAGGTACTCGAGCAGATGGACCCCGCCCAGGTCGAACGCATCCGTGTCGTTTTCATCACCACCGACCCGGAGCGCGACGACGCGGCCGCCATCCGCCGCTGGCTCGACCTCTTCGACGACCGGTTCATCGGCCTCACCATCGACCCCGAGACGCTCTCCTCGCTGCTCACATCGCTCGGCATGCCCCAGATCGTCAAGCAGGACCTTGGCGACGGCCGCTACACCGTCAGTCACGCCACCTACCTCATCGCCTATACGCCCGACAACCTCGGCCACATCGTCTACCCCTTCCTCATGGGCGGCGGCCTCCGCGAGATCATGGCCCACGACCTCCCCCTCCTGGTCGAGAACGGGTGGCAGGACCCCTCTTGAGCAGAGAGTCATGCGCGCCCACTCGTGTGAGGGAGTGGGCGCGCATGGCCGCTGCCCTCGCCGTCCTGTCAGTTGGTCTGCTCGCAGCCTGCGATGACGACGAGCCCGATGGCAGCGGCTCGATCGAGGTAAGCAACGCCCGCGCGCAGTTCACCACGACCGACGTCGGCGCCGTCTATTTCGATATCCGCAGCACCGGCGCAGGCGACGTCCTCCTGGGCGCTTCTGCGGCGATCGCCGATGACACCCAGGTCCACGAGATCGTGACCGAGGGCGCGAGTGCGATGATGCGTCCCGTTGAGGGTGGAATCCCCGTCGATCCCGGTGGCCATGTCAGCCTCCAGCCCGGTGGCTACCACGTCATGCTGCTCGGAGTCGAGGAGATCCCCGAACCCGGCGCCACCTTCGAGGTCGTCCTCGAGTTCGAGAACGCGGGCCGCATGACCATCACCGTGCATGTCCAGGAGTTCGGCGGCGAAGGCGGCATGGACCACGGGTCCATGGACGACGGGGAGATGGACGAAGAGGGCACGCAGCACGAGTAGGGGCGCTCGCCCCAGCCCCGGGAGCCTCGCGTAGACTCGCCCCACGCCACCACAAAGGGGAGCCTTGCATGAAGATCGGCGCCATCTTCCCGCAGACCGAGATCGGTGCGGACCCGTCCGTCATCCGCGACTTCGCCCAGACCGCCGAGGGCCTCGGCTACTCCCACATCCTCGTTTACGACCACGTCATTGGCGCCCTGCCCGACCGTGAACCGAAACTGTGGGGCCCGTACACCCACGAGTCGGCCTTCCACGAGCCCTTCGTGCTGTTGGGCTACCTCGCCGGAATCACCGAGCGCGTTGAACTGGTCACCGGCGTCATCATCCTGCCCCAGCGCCAGACCGTGCTTGTCGCCAAGCAGGCCGCCGAGGTCGACATCCTCTCCGGTGGACGCCTCCGCCTGGGCATCGGCACCGGCTGGAACTACGTCGAATACGACTCGTTGAACGAGAACTTCCGTAACCGTGGCAAGCGGCAGGAGGAGCAGGTCGAGGGGATGCGCCGCCTCTGGGACGAGCCCATCGTCGACTTCGATGGCGACTGGCACCGCATTGATCGCGCTGGCCTCAATCCCCTCCCGGGACGCCGCATCCCCATCTGGTTCGGCGGCTTCAGCGACCCCGCCTTCGAGCGCTCCGCCCGCATCGGTGACGGCTTCATCTTCGGCGGCGGCTCAACCGATTCGGCCAGCGCCCTGGAGAAAATCCGCGGCTACCTCGATCGTGAGGGCCGCGACCCCGCCAGCTTCGGCATCGAGGCGATGGTGAACTACGGCGACGGTCCCGAGAGTTGGGCCGGCCAGGTCGACCGCTGGCGCGAAGCCGGTGTCGACTACGTCTCCATGCGCACCATGAATGCGGGCCTCGAAGGGCCGCGCGCTCACATTGAGGCGCTCGAACGCTACTGGCGCGAGGTCGGCGAGTAGGATCGGGGGTACGCGTTCCGCCAAGGTTTTCTGTCTGCTATAGTTGCGGAGAGGAATCGTGGCAACCGAAGAACGCCTCAGCAGACTCGAAGGCGCTTACGAACAGGTCGACATGCGCCTGGGCGACCTAACGCAGGCTGTTAGGTTTCTAGGCAGGGATGTCAACTCCTTCCGCCGGTCTGGCTACCTTGTCGAGGCTCGGCAGGAAGGCGTCGCCCTTCACACCATTCCCGCCAGAGCAGCCTCCAACCATGAGGATCGGTCCCTCCGACTCACGGCTGCCATGGATAGGCGCTTCAAGGCATTCACTGTGTTTGTTGTGGTCGCGTGGTTGGCGACGAATGGGCTCTTGATCGGGCTGTATCTGCAGTCCTGACTCGTCACTGATCCGACAGCCGGTCCCAGCGCAGGATGCCCGCAATCGACTTCGCGTCGATGATGCGCCCGTCGTCGATCGCAGCCACCGCCTCGTCCCGCGTCAGCCGCACGACCTCGATGTCCTCGTCCTCGTCGCCCGGCAGCGGGTCGGGCGTGAGGTCCGTGCAGAGGTACAGGTGGAGGTACTCGGTCGCGTAGCTGGGCGCAATCCAGAACCCGCCCAGCGGCTCCACCCGCTTGGCCCGCATCCCCACTTCCTCGCGCAGCTCGCGGGCAGCCGTGTCGCCGGGATCCTCGCCCGGCTCCAGTGTGCCCGCCGGGATCTCGAGCAACCGCGCGCGGGGGCCGTGACGGTACTGCTCGACCAGCAACAGCAGCCCGGCGCTGTCGACCGGGATCATGCAGACCGCTCCGGGGTGGTAGATCATTTCGCGCCGGAACGTGTGCCCTTCCGCCATCCGAAGGGTGTCCAGGCGCAGGTCGAAGAGCCGCCCGTCGAACACGGTCTCGCTGTCGATGAGCTCCGGATGATCTGTCATGCCGCCTCCAGTTGTCGGGCCTCGTTGCGGGTTGGCGCGGGGTGTCAGGGTAGCGCCCGAGTCCCGTAAGCGTGCTGACTGATTGCGCGTGGTACGGTTCCCGCAACGGGAGGTAAAGATGCCCGGCGCGCTTAGGCAACTCGTATCGGTTTATCTGCTCCTCGTCGGTCTCGCGGTGGCCGTCCAGTTCATCATCTTCCCGTTCTACGAGGACCAGGACACCGACCTGTCAGTCTGGAAAGTGCTGGACTGGCTGATGGCTGTCGGCCTTGTGCTCGCCGTCGCGGGGGCGTACCTCCGCAAGCGCGCCTTCGACGCTTCCGTCGGAGACGATGCGCCCTGGCGGCAGTACGTCGAGGTGAACGGCCTCTTCTACGCCATGGTGGCGCTTACCCTGGCCTTCTTCCCGGCCTGGTTCTGGGTTGAGTGGGGAACCTACCCGGAGCGCGCGAGTTGGGTCATCTGGCACATGATCGACACGGCCCTGCCCATCCTCTTTGTGGTGCACGGGCTCCGTTCCTGGCGGGAATCGAACGCCCAGGCCCGTAGTCTCGGGCCGTAGCAAGGAGAACCTGCATGGCAGCCATACACCGACTCTTCGCCGTCTACCTGCTGTTGGTGGGTGTGGCCGTGGGAGCCTATTTCGTCATCTCCCCCCTCTACGCCGGCCAGGCCGGCGCGGGTGACGCCCACGACATCTGGGAGATACTCAACTGGTTCATGGCCGTCACGGCCGTCCTCCTCGTGCTCGTGACCTTCACCGGCACGAAGTATCTTCCCGAAGACGCGTCCTCGTGGGACAAGTTCGTGGCCAACGGGCGCTTCCATATCGCCCTGGCGCTCCTCCTCGGGTTCTTCAGCAACTGGTTCGCTGACCAGTGGGGCAACGGCGAGTTTGGTCCCGTCCCCTTCCTCTGGGTGGTTATTGACATCGCGATGCCCATCCTGGCGGTCGAGATGGCTCTCAAGCTCTGGCTCAAGCCCGAATCGCCGTAGCGCCCTGCGCTAGGTGTCTGACCCTCAAAGCAGGACGCCGCCTCCTACAGAGGCGGCGTCCGCGTCGTAGAACCGTGGCCGTCGGCGCTAGTCGAGGTAGTCCTTCAGCTTGCGGCTGCGGCTCGGGTGCCGCAGCTTGCGCAGCGCCTTCGCCTCGATCTGGCGGATGCGCTCGCGCGTCACGCTGAACTCGCGCCCGACCTCCTCCAGTGTCCGGCTGCGCCCGTCCTCCAGCCCGAACCGGAGCTGGAGCACGCGCCGCTCCCGGCTGGTGAGCGTGGCGAGGACGTCCTCGACCTGCTCCCGCAGGAGCTGCTGGCTGGCGGCGTCGGCCGGCGCCAGCGCCCGCTCGTCCTGGATGAAGTCGCCGAGGTGGCTGTCCTCTTCCTCGCCGATGGGCGTCTCCAGCGAGACCGGCTCCTGCGACACCTTCTGGATCTCGCGGATGCGCTCCGGCGAGAACTGGTGGGCGGTGTCCTGCTTGGAGCTTTCGACCATGCCCCGGGCGATCTCCTCGCTCGTGGGCTCGCGGCCGTACTCCTGCACGAGCCGCCGGCTGACGCGTACGAGCTTGTTGATCGTCTCCACCATGTGCACGGGGATGCGGATGGTGCGCGCCTGGTCGGCGATGGCGCGCGTAATCGCCTGGCGGATCCACCAGGTCGCGTACGTGGAGAACTTGTAGCCCTTGCGGTAGTCGAACTTCTCCACCGCCCGGATGAGGCCGATGTTTCCTTCCTGGATCAGGTCCAGCAGCGACATCCCCCGCCCGATGTACTTCTTCGCAACGGACACGACCAGCCGCAGGTTCGCCTCGGTCAGGCGCCGCTCGGCCTTGTCACCGTTGTGCTTGATCGTGTCGAAGTGGTAGCGCAGCCGGTCTTCGAGCGCCGTGATCTTCTCGATCAGGCCCTCCCCGGGCGGCAGCAGCTGGTCCTCGCCCCCCGCTTCCTCCGCCATCTGCGCGAACAGGTCGGGCGTGAGGATGTGGGTCACGATCGAGAGCGAGACGATCGCGTGGTGGATCGTCTCCTCGTCCTTGCGCAGCCGCTTCATGCAGTACGCCCGGAAGGGGAGCTCCATCTCGCGGTCGATGAGCCCTCGGAACTGGCCGTCGCCGATGACCTCGCCGTACTCGCTGCGCATCAGCTTGATGCCCTCGGGGTCCTGCCACTTGGGCGTCTTCGGGGGCCAGTCTTCCTCGCTGCCCTCGGGCGGCGTCTGGCCCGAGATGACCTTCTCGTAGCGGTCGACGTAGTAGAGCGCCGCCTTGTAGATGGGCAGCAGCTCCGCGAACTGCTCGAGCAGGGTCACGGCCACGCGCGAGGCGGAGGGCGGATGCCCGAACGCGTCCACGTAGGCCTTCTCGATATCGCGCAGATGGATGCCTTCCTCCATCTGGCGGGCCAGGTGCTTCTCGTCGTCGGCCGTGAGCAGGTAGACCTTGCCGATCTCGCGCAGGTACATCCGCACGGGGTCGTCGATCCCCTCGGACTCCTCGGTCAGGAGGGCAACGGTCTCCTCTTCTTCCTCCTCGCTCTCTTCGGTTTCCTTCTCGTCCTTCTCTTCTTCGTCCTGGGTTGTGGTGTTGTTCCCGGAGAGCTCGTTCTCTTCGTCGCGACGCTCGTCGAACTCGCCGCTGGAGAGGCGGCTGAGCACGGAGCCGATCATCGCGTCGGCGCTGGTGGAGGAAGTCTGGTCGGTCAAAGTCTCATCGCTCATGCGGCTGACAGGTACCCCTTGGTCGTGGAATTGGGATGGCGCTTGGGACACACAACGCCAAGGTCATTGTAGCACAAGTGAGCGGGTCTGGAGGGAGCGGGCCGTTCGCGGTCGACGACGTGGGGAAAGGCAACCATTGCCGATTGCGAGATACAATCCTGATGCATGGTCGAGATTCGCGAAACCGCTTTCTTCACTCGTTGGATGGAAAGGCTGGACTTCGAAGTCCAGGCACGCATCTTGAACCGCATTGAGCGACTCCGAAAGGGAAATCCCGGAGACGTCCGCTCTGTGGGGGAAGGAGTCTCCGAACTCCGCATCCACTCCGGCCCTGGCTATCGGGTGTACTATGTTCAGAGGCGCGGAGGGCTGATTGTTCTGCTGGTAGGTGGTGACAAGTCGAGCCAGCGCCGGGACATCAGGAGAGCGCTCGCTACCGCACGTGAACCCGAGGAGAACTGACGATGGTGGAGACGAGGCCTTGGGACGTTGTGAACTACCTCCAGACCGGTGAGGCTCAGGCCGCGTACCTGAAGGTGGCGCTTGAGGATGGCGACCCGCAACGGATCGTGGAAGCGCTTACCGACGTCGCCAGAGCCAGAGGGCTTCAGTCGGAGCTGCAGGAGGAACTGCAACTCCAGATAGTCGGCGAGGACGCGACGCTCCGGCCAGAGCCGGTCATGTCCCCCGCTGACTGATTCTGTAGCGCTGCCGGAGCAGCACCCCTAGTCGCCCGTCGGGAGTCCCGCCTCCGCCCACGCGTCCGTGCCGCCCTCGACGTTGTACAGCTCCAGGTCGTCCAGACCCGCTGCTGTCGCGTACTCCGCCGCGAGGGCACTGCGACCGCCCATCTTGCAGATGAACAGCACTTCCTTCTTGTCGCCCGCGAAATCGCGGATCTGCTTCAGCTCGTTCATCACCGTGTTCACGGGAATCAGGCGCACGCCCTTGGCGTGAACCTCGACGTATTCGTGCGGATCCCGCACGTCGACCATCACGGCGTCGCCGTTGTCGAGCTTTTCCTTCGCCTCTTCGATCGAGAGCCTCGTGAACGGCTCTCGCGGGTCTTTCGTAGCCACCGGAACTGCCTCACTCATGTGCGTAGTGCCGCTCAGACTAGCACGGGAAAGGCGTTTCCCGCCCCGTCTGGCAAGGCCTCGCGCGATGTGCCACGCTGCCCCCGTGACCGACCCCCTCCGTCCCGACCCCGCCGCTGCCGCGACCGCCTGGGCTGGCCGCGTGCGCCGCAACCGCGAGCAGGTCGAGCGTCGCCGGGTCGTCCTCCCCGAGCGGGGCGACTTCTATGCGCCAATAGCGAACTGGTTCCGCGCCGACCCCCGCCGCGAGGGTGACGCCACCCTCGACGCCCTCCGCGCCCTCGTGCGTCCCGACGACAGCGTGCTCGACATCGGCGCCGGGGGCGGGCGCTACTCCCTCCCCCTCGCCCTCCACGCCCGCGAGGTCATCGGGGTGGAACCTTCCGAAGCCATGCGCGAGGTGCTCACCGAGGGCATGACCGAACACGGCATCGACAACATCCGCGTCGTCGACACCCGCTGGCCCGCCGACGATCCCCTCAGCGCCGACGTTGCCCTCATCTCTCACGTCGGCTACGACATCGAGGACTTTGGCCCCTTCCTCGACGCGATGGAGGAGGCCGCCGATCGCCTCTGCGTCGCCGCCCTGCTGAGCCGCCCCCCGCCCTCCCGCTCCGACCCCTTCTGGGAGGCCGTCCACGGCGAGCCCCGCGACCCACTCCCCGCGCTGCCCGAGTTCCTCGCCCTGCAGCTCGCCCGCGGACGGCTCTGCGAGGTCTCGTTCGTCGAGTACGGCGGCATCGCCTATGACACCGAGGACGACGTGGTCGCCTTCCTCCGTCAGCAGCTCTGGATCGCCGAAGGCAGCCCCCAGGACGAGCAACTCCTCGCCATGCTCCCCGACTACATCCACGAGGAGGGCGGCCGCGTTGAGTTCAACTGGGATCCGGGCGTGCTCGGAATCGTGAGCTGGACCCCGCCCGCGTAGAGCTAGCCTGAGCGCGCGTACTTCTTCGCCGGCGTCAGGATGATTGGCGTGAGCTCGTCGGCGCCGTAGGAGGTGCGCTGGCGCTCCGCCGGCGGAGTGCCGTACGTCGTCGTGCGCTGGCGGGGCAGCCGCCCGATGCTCGTGATCAGCTCGTCCATCGCCTCGGGGGGCATCTCCTGGCCGTGGCTGGCTCCTGCCGCCCGGCTGATGCTCTCGTTCATGAGCGTCCCGCCCATGTCGTTCGCCCCTGCCAGCAGGCAGGCAGCGGATCCCGCCGAACCCATCTTCACCCACGACACCTGGATGTTCGTGATGAGCGGGTGCAGCGCCAGCCGCGAGACGGCGTGCATCAGGATCGCCTCGCGCCAGGTCGGACCCTTGCGCGCGCGCCCCTTCAGGTAGATGGGCGCCTCCATGTGCACGAACGGCAGCGGTACGAACTCGCTGATGCCGCCCGTGCGCGCCTGCAGCTCGCGCAGGCGCAGCAGGTGCCGCGCCCACGACACGGGCCCGTCGATGTGCCCGTACATGATCGTCGAAGTGGTCGTGAACCCGACCTCGTGCGCCGACCCCACCACCTCAAGCCACTGGTCCGTGCTCAGCTTGTCGGGGCAGAGGGTGTCGCGAACCTCGTCGTCGAGGATCTCGGCGGCGGTGCCGGGCAGCGTGCCCAGCCCCGAGGCCTTCAGCCGCCCCAGGAACTCCTTCACCGGAATCCCCAGCGTTTCCGCCCCTTGGTGAACCTCCAGCGGCGAGAATGCGTGGACGTGCATGTCGGGCAGCGCGTCTTTCACCGCCTCGCACAGCTCCAGGTAGGTAGCGCCCGTGTACTCGGGGTGAATCCCGCCCTGCATGCAGACCTCGGTCGCGCCCCGCTCCCACGCCTCGCGCGCACGGCGCACCACCTCGTCCAGCCCCAGGTCGTACGGCTTGCCCCGCAGGTTCTCGCTCAGCTTCCCTTTCGAGAAGGCGCAGAACTGGCACTTGAAGTAGCAGATGTTCGTGTAGTTGATGTTGCGGTTCACGACGTACCGCACGATGTCGCCCGAGACCTCCGCGCGAAGCTCGTCGGCGGCCGCGCAGACGTAGTCGAATTCGGGGCCGCGTACCTCGAACAGCCGCGCGATCTCGCCCTCCGCCAGCTCCTCTCCCCGCCGCGCTTTCGACACCAGCGCGGGCACGGGTGAATGAGGTGGCAGCGTCTCCGGCTCCTGCCGCGGGAAGGTGTAGCCCTCTGGCGGTTCGAGCACCGCGCCCGGCGCCCACTCGCCCTCGCGCGCGTAGCCGTCCGCGTCCATCGACCGCAGGACCTCGGTCGCCATCTTCTTGCTCTGCCAGCGAGCGCTGTCCTTCGCGTAGCTCGGGTAGACCGCCAGCCTTTCGGCGAGGTGGTGTCCCGCGGCCTCCGTCTGGCGGCGCAGCTCCTCGAGCTGTGGCCACGGCGCCTCCGGGTTCACATGGTCGATCGTGACCGGCGAGACGCCGCCCCAATCGCTCAGGCCGGCCGCCACCAGCTTCCCGTACGACTCGGGCATCAGGTTGGGTGGCGCCTGCACGCCGATCTCCGGTCCGAACAGGATGCGTGCCATCGCCAGCGTCCAGAGCAGGTCGTCGAAGTCGGGCTCGGGCGCGTCCGCCATCTTCGTGTCTGGCTTGGCCCGGAAGTTCTGGATGATCAGTTCCTGGATGTGCCCGTGCTCTTCGTGCAGCTCGCGCAGGGCCAGCAGCGACTCGATCCGTTCCCGGCGCGTCTCGCCGATGCCGATGAGGATGCCAGAAGTGAACGGCACCTGGAGCTCGCCCGCCAGCCGCATCGTCTCCAGGCGGGCGGCGGGCTCCTTGTCCGGCGATCCGTGGTGAACCTGTCCCTTCTCCATCAGCCGCGGAGAGAGGCTTTCCAGCATGATTCCCTGCGAGACCGACACCTCCCGCAGCAAGGCGATGTCCTCGCGCGTCATTACGCCGGGGTTGGCGTGGGGCAGCAGTCCTGTCTCCTCCGCCACGATGCCCGCGACTTCCGCAAGGTACGAGATGGTCGTTTCGTGGCCGAGCGCGGCCAGCTCCTCGCGCGCCACCTTGTAGCGCAGCTCGGGCTTGTCCCCGAGCGTGAAGAGCGCCTCCGTGCAGCCCGCCGCCGCCCCCGCCCGTGCAATCTCCAGCACCTCGTCGATGCTCATGTAGGCGCGCTCGCCGCGCTTGGGCGGCTGCGCGAAGGTGCAGTAGTGGCAGACGTCGCGGCACAGCTTCGTCAGCGGAATGAAGATGTTGCGCGAGTAGGAGATGACGTGGTCGTGGGCCTGGTCGCGGAGCGCCCCCGCTGCCGCCGTCAGGGCGGCGAGGTCGGTTTCCCCGGCAAGGGCGAGGCCCTCATCCGGCGTGGGGCTCACGCCCGCCAGGGCTCGCGCCAGAACTGCCTCGGTCGTCTCTCGCATCCGCACTCCGGGGCCCGCTCTTCGACCCGGGCCGGTACTCGATAGTACAATACGACTCGCTAGCTCGTCACAACCGACGGAGAGGAAGCAGCAAGCATGATCTCGCGAAGCGTCCGCTGCCCCGTCGCCTCTACCCTCGACCTCGTCGGCGACCGCTGGACGCTGCTTATCGTGCGCGACCTGCTAAAGGGTGACGCCCGCTTCGGCGAGCTGCGCCGCTCCGTCGAGGGCATCACGAGCAGTGTCCTCTCCTCGCGGCTCAAGCTGCTCGAAGCCGAGGGCCTCGTCGAGACCCGCCTTTACAGCGACCACCCGCCCCGTGCCGAGTACTTTCTCACGCCCAAGGGCCACTCCCTCGGCGTCGTCGTGGGCGCCCTCGCCACCTGGGGCGAACGCCACACCGACAACGACCTCAGCATCGTCGACCACCGCTGCGGACACGGCGTCGACGTGGTCTACCACTGCCCCACCTGCGACCGGTCCGCCCCCCGCTCCCAGATCCGCATCGTCCCCGCCTGAGGGCTCCCGGAGTTTGAGAACCGCCGGTAGCGCCTGCCTGCGGGCAGCCCCATCTTCACTGCCATGGGGCGGTGGCCCTATCCGAGGTACGGCTGTCCCTTGATTCCAATCAGCATCAACGGGGCCGGAACAAGCTGGTGTTCCGTGGTGTCGGGAACGAGGCCAAGTTCCTGTAGGGATGTGGCCCCGAGGATGAAGCAGTCCTCTTCCCCGAAAATCACCCGCGCGGTACTGGCCCTGTCCCCAATCTGGAAGCGCGCCTCTCCTACCGGGTAGGTCTTCCACTCCGTATCGGCAAGCTGCAACTTGTCTTCACGGTCGGGTTCGATCCCCAGCGTCTCCCTCAAAATCGAGTCGGGTAGTTTGGAGTAGATGGCGCCGGTGTCCACAACCATGTCGCAATTGAAGTAGTCGCTGTCGCGGGGATGCGATACGCGTACGCGAACCTGGAACATTCCCATACCGATTCCCTCCCCTGCGGGTCAGCCCTCGACTACAGGATAGCTCCCACCGCCTTGCCTGACACCTCTAATCGTTGGTGGCCGGGGCTGGTCCTAGCTGGAGGACCTCCGGCCTCGACACTCTGAAGGCTCCCGGAGTTTGCCCCCCCTCGACCCTCCCCCGTATCCTGCTCTATTCAGGAAGTCCCCACCTCGATCGGGAGTGAGCACGTGCACACCATCGGCCTGACTGGCGGCATCGCCAGCGGGAAATCGACCGTCGCGGAGTTTTTCCGTGAGCAGGGTGTTCCCGTCATCGACGCCGACATCCTCGGGCATCGCACCTACGACCCCGGGACCGGCACCTTCGCCGCCGTCGTCGCCGCCTTTGGCGACGACATCGTGGCCGCCGACGGCACCATCGACCGGCGCGCCCTCGGCGGCAAGGTCTTCGGCAAGCCGGAGGAGTTGACGCGCCTGACCGACATCGTCTGGCCCGGCATTCGCGCCCTTGCTTCCGAGGAGCTTTCCAACCTCGAGGTGGCGGGCACTGGCCTGGTCCTGCTGGAAGCCGCCGTCCTGCTGGAGGCCGGCTGGGAGGACATGGTCGACGAGATCTGGGTCACCACCGTCCAGGCGGACATTGCCGTGGCCCGGCTCGCGGAGCGCAACGGCCTCGACGAGGCCGCCGCGCGCGCGCGCATCGATTCGCAGCTCTCCAACGAGGAGCGGGTCGCCGTGGCGCACGTAGTCATCGAGAACAACGGCACGCTCGCGGAACTCACGGACGGCATTCGCGCCGCCTGGGAAGCCCTTCGCGCGCGTACCGGCACAGAGAGGCAGACGATTGGCTGAAGCACCCACCACCACCGAAGTCATGGCCCCCGGCGGGCTCGTCCTCGCCGCCGAGGAATTCACCGTTCGCGAAGAGCCCTACTACCTCCCCCTCGGGGATGAGATCGAGCTCTTCGAGGCCGCTTTCGAGCAGCGCATCCCCGTGCTGCTCAAGGGCCCTACGGGCTGCGGCAAGACCCGCTTCGTCGAGTACATGTCCTGGCGCCTCGGCCGGCCCGTGACGCACATCTCCCAGGGTGGCGAGGCGCCCATCGACGACGAGGGGCCGCGGCCCTTCGTCACCGTCGCCTGCCACGAGGACCTCACCGCCAGCGATCTCGTGGGGCGTTACCTGCTCGACACCGACGGCACGCGCTGGATCGATGGCCCCCTCACCCGCGCCGTCAAGACCGGCGCCATCTGCTACCTCGATGAAGTGGTCGAGGCCCGCAAGGACACGACCGTCCTCATCCACCCCCTGACCGACTACCGCCGCCTCCTCCCCATCGAGAAGCTCGGCCAGGTCGTCGAGGCGGCGGATGGTTTCCTCCTCGTCATTTCGTACAACCCCGGCTACCAGAGCGCCCTCAAGGACCTGAAGCACTCGACCCGTCAGCGCTTCATCTCTGTGGAGTTCACCTACCCCACCCGCGAGCAGGAAGCCGAGATCATCTCGCACGAGTCTGGCGTCGACCTCGCCGTCTCCATCGAGCTGGCGAAGCTCGGCGAGAAGGTTCGCAACCTCAAGGAGCACGGCCTCAGCGAGGGCGTCAGCACGCGCCTCCTCATCTACGCCGGCCGCCTCATCGAACGCGGCATCGAGCCCCGCCGCGCCGCCCAGGTCGGCGTTACGTGGGCGCTCACCGACGACCTTGAGGTCCAGCGCAGCATCGAAGAGGTAGTGACATCGATCTTCGAGTAACCGCCACCCCGCTCCGCTCGGAGCACTCACGGGAGCGCGGCCCCAGGCTCGCGTGCGAGGCGGCAGCGTGAGGATCGGCATCGTCTCCGACGTGCACGGCAACGTCCCCGGCCTGCAGGCGGCCCTCGATCACATGGGCCCCATCGACGAGTTGCTCTGCGCCGGCGACACCGTCTACCAGTACCGCTGGTCGAACGAGACGGTCGAGCTCCTGCGCGACTGCGGCGCCCGCGTCGTCCTCGGCAACCACGACGTGGTCATCCTCGGCCGCGACGGCGAGCGCGCCCGCGCCATGGACCACGTCCGCGAGGACCTGGTCGAGTGGCTTCGGGAGCAGCCCTATTCGATCGACGCGGAGGTGGGCGGGCGGCGCTTCCTCATGGCCCACAGCTCGCCCTGGGGCGGCTGGGAGTACCACTACCCCCACGACCCGCTCTGGCGGAAGACCGAGAGCCTCGAGCACGATGTCGTCGTGACGGGCCACACCCACGTCCCCATGGCCGCCCGCTTCGGCCAGACGCTCGTTATCAACCCCGGTTCCGTGGGCGAAGCCCGCCATCCCGGGAACGGCTACCGCCTCTCCTGCGCCGTCTGGGATACGGCCGCCGATGAGGTCCACTTTCACGAGTACGAGGACCCCGCCCGGCCCTCGCGCGTGCTCGCCTCGGGGGGTGCGTCATGACCGTCGCCGGAGTGCTCATCGCCCGCAACCGCTCGCGCTTCGACGGCTTCCCCGAGCCCCTGCTGGAAGCCTACGAGAGCAGCCTGCGCGCCCTCGAACCGCGCCTCACGCCCACCCAGCTCGAGGGCTGGTCGCGGGGCGGCCTCGACCTGATGGCCATCAGCCTGCGTTCCTGGGAGTCCGCCGCCGAGTACTTCAAGGCCGGCCCCCAGCTCGCCGAGGCGACCCCGTGGGACACCTACGAGCAGCTTGCCCGCGAGGCCAGCGACCTCACCGAGCAGTCGGCCCCGCTGGCGGTCTCCTTCCTCCGCAGCGCGCCCAACACGCTCTCCTATATCGGGCCCAACCACCTCGCCCAGTGGGCCGACTTCGGCCGCCGCCTCTATAAGGGCAACTGGAAGAGCTCCTCGCTGGCCGCGCAGTTCTACGACGCCGGCCCTGAGCTCTTCGCCAACATCCGCGTCAGCCATGCCGGTCGGCTCGTCCTCTTCCTCGATGAGCTTGCCCGCCACTCCTACGAGCTCGCCGCCGCCTGCCTCACCTCCGCCCCCGACGTGCTCGGCCGCCTCGAGAACGCCGACCGCATGCCCTTCCTCACCTTCGGCGTGGAACTCGCCCAGACCAGCTGGGCCGACTCGCGCCTCTACTTCGACCGCGGGGTTCCCCTGATCCAGCGCGTCCACGGCCCCGTGCGTGAGCGCTACCTGACGCTCGCCGCGCAGGTCGCCCGTGACCACAACCGCTCCGTGTTCCAGTACTTCGAGGACGCCGCCCACGCCCTCGGCGAGGTTGAGCCCGACGACCACGGCCCAGTCATCGAACTCGCCGAGCAGCTCGCGCCCCACTCCGCCTACGCCGCCATGGACTTCATCAGTAACGCCCCCGAGGTGCTGGAGAAAGTCCGCATCGACGAGCTGGGCGCCTGGCAGAACGCCGGCCTCGGCATCCTCGCCTCCAGCCGAGAGGGTGGCGAGGCCTACTTCCGCCTCCAGTCCAGCCGCGGCGAAGAGGTCCTCGACACGCTCTCCGCCCGCGTCGAGCTCTCCAAGGTCGGCGATATCCTCCGGCTCTACGCCAAGGCGCTCACCGGCAGGAACATCAGCATCCACGCATCCGCCGTTCTCACCGAGAAAGGCATCGGCTGGGTCGACGAGGAACGCGCCAGTACCGAGGGCACCACCATCTACTTGCCCGACGTGATGGAGCGCTACCGCAACAAGGACGAGAACTTCGCCTCGGTGAAGGTGTTCACGACCCACCAGGCCGCCCACCTCGAGTTCGAGAGCTTCAGCTTCGGCTTCGAGCGCCCCTCCACCCTCTTCGAGGATCTGCGCCCCACCATCCCCGAGAACGCGGGCAACAACCCCGCCACCGAGATCGAGCGCTTCTTCGACCTCTTCCCCGACCGCACCCTCGCCAGCGACCTCCACGAGATTGCCGAGGACGCCCGCATCGATGCCGCCATCAAGCTCAACTATGCCGGTATCCGCCGCGCCCTCACGCGTATGCAGCGCGAGGAGCTGGGCCGCCGCCCCGAGATCAGCGAGCTGCCCCTGCGCCAGGCCTTCGTCGAGAACCTCGTGCGCGTCAGCCTCGATGGCGCCGACGCCGTGCGCTGGCCCGCCGCCCAGCAGGACGCCATGTCGAACGGCGTTGCCGTCCTCCAGCGCCTTGCTTCCGAGGGCGCCACGCCCGAGGACGCGGCCGAGGCCACCCTCCGCCTCTACCAGCTCGCCATGGGCATCAAGAACGAGCGCGAGGAGGGTGACGAGGAGTGGGACAGCCTCCCCGACGTCGACCAGGAACAACTCCAGCTCGATATGAGCGACCTCGGCGGCGAGGGCGCCGCCATGGAGATGGGCGAGCCCGAGGAGGGCGACTCCGAGTACGAGAGCCCCCAGGACATCGACTTCCGCGGCGACTTCAAGCCCGAGCTCGTCCAGCTCCTCATGAAGCTCCGCGACGACGCCGAGCTGGGCGACGCCGGGCAAATCTCGCCCGAGCAGCTCACCGAGGAGCAGCTCAAGGAACTGCTCGAGAAGAGCGCCGAGATCGACCTCGACACCCTCCTCGAAGGCGACCTCCAGAACACGACCGGCATGTTCCTCTCCAACCTCCTGAAGGAGGCCGGCACCCCCACCCTCGACAGCGACGCCCAGTCCGACCAGCCCCTGAGCGACCTCAGCACGGGAGGAGAGGAGGGCGAGGAGCCCCTCGCCCCCATCGTCACCACCTACTACTACGACGAGTGGGACTTCCGCGCGCAGGACTACAAGCCTCGCTGGTGCGCCGTGAAGGAAGCCGCCCTGGAGGAGGGCGAGGAGGAGTTCTACGACGAGACGCTGCGCGAGTACGCCGCCCTCGTCGCCCAGACGCGCAAGCAGTTCGAGCTGATGAAGCCCGAGCTCTTCCGCAAGATCAAGAAGCTCTCCGACGGCGAGGACATCGAGCTGGACCCCGCCATCGAGTGGATGATCGATGTCCGCACCGGCGTCAGCCCCTCCGACAAGGTCTACTGGCGCCGCAACAAGGTGGAGCGCGATGTCGCCATCGCCTTCCTGCTCGACATGTCCGCCTCGACCGACGAGGAGATCGCGCGCCGCGACCAGCAGTACGACGACTCCGACGACGACCCCCGCAAGTACCTCAGCTGGTGGGTCACCAAGCGTCGCCAGGAGCTGGCCGCCCCGCCCAAGCGCATCATCGACCTTGAGAAGGAGGCGACCGTCCTCCTCATCACCGCCCTCGAGACGATCGGCGACGACTACGGCATCTACGGCTTCAGCGGCTACGGCCGCGACAACGTCGAGTTCTTCGTCATCAAGGACTTCGACGAGCGCTTCGATGCGACCACCAAGAAGCGCATCGACAAGGTCACCCCCATCCGCTCGACGCGCATGGGTCCTGCCATCCGCCACGCCATCCACAAGCTCGCCGAGACCGAGGCGAAGGTGCGCATCCTCGTCCTCCTCAGCGATGGCCGCCCCCAGGACCACGGCTACGGGCGCGACCGCACCGAGAAGGAATACGCCATCCACGACACCAAGCAGGCACTCAACGAGGCCAAGCGCGAGGGCATCACCCCCTTCGCCCTCACCGTCGACCGTGCCGGCCACGACTACCTGAAGACGATGTGCGAGGACATGGGCTACGAGGTCGTCGGCGACATCGAGTCGCTGCCCCGCCGCCTGCCCGCCCTCTACCGCAGCCTCACCGAGTAGCGCGGGTGACGCTGCTCCTGGTCCGCCACGGCCAGTCCGTAGGGAACGTTGAGGGCCTCATCCAGGGCCAGCGCGACGAGCCCCTGACCGATCTGGGCCGCCGGCAGGCGTTGGCGGTTGCCGAGCGCCTCAAGTCCGAGGGTGGCGCCGACCGAGTCGTTGCGAGCCCGCTTGCTCGCGCCTTCTCCACCGCCGAGGCCATTGGCGAAGTTGCCGGGCTGCCCGTCACCATCGACGAACGCTTGATGGAGTACGACTTCGGCGAGGTCAGCGGACTGACCATCCCGGAGGTCCTGGAGCGCTATCCCGGCTGGCGTTTCTGGAGCGATGACCCGTCCGAACCGCTTCTTCCCGGCGAGGAGGGCATGTCCGCCTTCGACGCGCGCGTCGCCGAAGCCCTGGCCGAGTCGATGGCGCTGGAGGGCCGGACGATCGCCGTGACTCACGGCGGCGTCATCATGGCCGCCCTCAACGCGGCCCTGCGGATGCACGGCGTTGCCGAACTGGGCGCTCGCCGTGCGCGTTTCCCCATGAAGAACTGCGGCATCACCGAGCTCGACCGCGATCCCGAGGGGCGGCTCATGGTGCGGCGTCACAACGACGCCTGCCATCTCCCCTAGCGCGTTCCGGACCTACTCCGGTTCGTCCTCCGCCACTCCGCAGCTGTAGCGCTCGATGACCGGGTTCGCGAGCAGCCGCGTGCACATCTCCTCGGCCAGCGTCTGCGCCTCGTCCGCGCTCGCAGCCTCGATCGTGACCTCGAACAGCTTCCCCGACCGCACGCCCGCCACCCCCGCGAAGCCGAGGTTGTGCAGCGCCGACGCGATCGTCAGCCCCTCCGGGTCGTTCACAGTCGGCTTCAGCGTCACCGCGATGGAGGCGAGGAAGCGGCTCACGCGGGCAGGTCCTCCCCCGTGAGCGCGCGGTACAGCGTCAGGTAGCGATCCGTTGTCGCCGCGATCACGTCGTCCGGAACTTCCGGCGCGGGGTCGCCGTCCTTCCAGCCCGTCCCCACGAGCCAGTCGCGTACCGGCTGCTTGTCGAAGCTCGGCTGGGAGCCGCCCGGTTTGTATTCGGAGAGCGGCCAGAAGCGGCTACTGTCGGGCGTCAGCACCTCGTCGATCAGGATCGTCTCTTCGTTGCGCAGCCCGAACTCGAACTTCGTGTCCGCAATGATGATGTCGCGTTCCAGCGCCACCTGGTGGGCGTAGTCGTAAACCGCGCGGCTACGCTTCGCCATCGCGTTCGCCGTCTCTTCGCCTACGATGCCCTCGAGCTGCTCGTAGTTGATGTTCTCGTCGTGCTGGCCCACGTCCGCTTTCGTCGAGGGCGTGAAGATTGGCTCTGGCAGCCGGTCCGACTCCGTCAGCCCCTCGGGCAGCGTGATCCCGCAGACCGACCCATCGCGCTTGTACTCGCGCCAGCCCGTGCCCGAGATGTAGCCGCGCACGATGCACTCGGCGGTGTACGCCTGCGCCTTCCGCACCAGCATCGAACGCCGGTAGCAGTTCTCCGGGAGAGCGAAGGGCACGAGTTCGTCCGCGTTCGACCCGTCGATGACGGCGATGAAGTGGTGCGGCACCACCTCGCCGATGCGCTCGAACCACCACGCCGAGAGCTGCGTTAGCACCTCGCCCTTGCGGGGAACGCCCGCCGGCAGCACGAGGTCGAGCGCCGAAATGCGGTCGGTCGCGACGATCAGCAGGTGGTCGCCGAGGTCGTATGTATCGCGCACCTTGCCGCGCATCATGGGCGCGGGCAGATCGGTGTGCGTCACCACGTTGGTCATGGGGTCTCCTCCCGAATACGAAGGTAGTACAGGGTAATGGAGGCATGGGCAAACGCCGCCACCGGAATCAGGATTCCGCCCTGCAAGATGCGTAGTCCCGCATCGATGGCCATGCGCAGCTCGCGGCTGGCGCTCTCCGGTCCCGGGCTCACCGGCACCAGTGCTCCGATAAGGAAAGCCAGCGCCAGCCCGATGACCATGATCCCGAGCAGTCGCAGCATGTTGCCCTGCATCGTGCGCCAGCTCTGCGTGAGCGCCTCAATGGGGCTGGTCTGCTCCAGCAGGTACACCTGGTAGGCCACACCGAAGCGTGCGATGAGGAAGGGGATGACCGCCAGCCCCACGATCGTGAAGGCCAGAAGACCCCCTACGACCGTGAAGATGACCGTCAGCACGATCAGTCCGCCCAGGCGCGTAAAGGCGGGATCGAGCGCCTGCGAAAGCGTGAGCGGTTGCCCCCGCGCGACCGCCGCCACCGATACGATGGTCGCCCCCTGCGCCACCAGCCCCAGGACCACGCCTGCCGCCACGACCACCACCAGCACGATCACCTGCGCTCCCGCCTCGGTGGCGCCCGTGATCCCTCCGCGGGGATAGACCTCATCCGCGAACACGCTGCTGTAGAGCAGGACGGTCAGGAGGATGGTTCCGATGACGAGGGGCGTCTGGATGGCCAGCAGGGGCAGCATCGTCTCGCGCGGAAAGTCACGCATCAGCGCGGCTGCCGCACTCAGCATCTCGCCTACTCCCGGTCTCTCGGGGGACTGCTGCTCCGGGGTGCTGGTCACTTCGGCTCGGGCTCCCTGCGCTTCGATCGAGCAGCGTAGCCAAGGCGCACCCCGGTTGCTGTGGGCGAGGTCACTGCATTGCTCCCGCACCAGGCCCATTGGGCGGGGTGCGCCGGTCCCTGACCGCGCTTGTCACGCCAGGCCGAGCCGCTCGAACGTCGAGCCGGCGTTGCGCAGGTAGTAGCCGTAGTCGAACAGCGACCGCAGCCGCTCTTCGTCCAGCCGCGAGGTCACGTCCTCGTCCGCCAGCAGCAGCGAGAGGAACGGCTCGCGCTCCTGCCAGGCCACCATCGCGTTGCGTTTCACGAGACCGTAGGCCTCCTGCCGGCTCAGACCCGTCTCGATCAGCTCCAGCAGCACCCGCTGCGAGAACACCAGGCCGTACGAGCGGTCGAGGTTCTCGCGCATGTGCTCGGGATAGACCACCAGGTCCTTCGCGATGTCCGTGAACAGCGCCAGCATGTAGTCCAGCACCAGGCAGGCGTCGGGGAAGACGATGCGTTCCGTCGAGGAGTGGCTGATATCGCGCTCGTGCCAGAGGGCCACGTTCTCCATGGCGGTGTTGGCGTAGCCCCGCAGCACCCGCGCCAGCCCCGTTATGCGCTCGCACTTCTCCGGATTGCGCTTGTGTGGCATCGCGCTCGACCCCGTCTGGCCCGCCGCGAAGGGCTCCTCCGCCTCCAGCACTTCCGTGCGCTGCAGCCCCCGGATCTCCGTCGCGAACTTCTCCAGCGAAGCGCCCGTGAGCGCGAGCGCGCTCACGAACTGCGCGTGCCGGTCGCGCTGGATGACCTGCGTCGAGGCGTGCTCCACGCCCAGCCCCAGTGTCTGGCAGGTCGCCTCCTCGATATCGGGGGGAATGGAGGCGTGCGTGCCCACGGCCCCGCTGATCGCGCCCACCGCGATCGTCTCGCGCGCCGCCAGCAGGCGCTCGCAGTTGCGTCGCATCTCGGCCACCCACACCGCCACCTTCAGGCCGAACGTCGTCGGCTCGGCGTGGACGCCGTGCGTGCGTCCCACGCAGAGCGTGTCGCGGTGCTCGCGGGCGAGGTTCTCCAGCGCCGCCGTCAGTCCCTCGACCCCCGCGATCAGGAGGTCGCTCGCGTCCCGCAGCTGGAGGGCGGTGGCCGTGTCCCAGACGTCGCTGGTCGTGAGCCCAAAGTGGACATAACGCGACTCCTCGCCGAGCGAGTCCGCCACCGACTGTAGAAAGGCGGTCATGTCGTGGTGCGTGACGGCGAGGTACTCGTTGACCTTGTCGACATCGAATGTGGCGTTCGCGCGGATGGTCTGCGCCGCCTCGATGGGCATCTCGCCAGCGGCCGCGCGTGCTTCGCAGACGGCGATTTCGACTTCGAGCCAGCGGTCGAACTTGGCCTGCTCGCTCCAGATTGCGGCCATCTCAGGCCGCGAGTAGCGGGGGATCACAGGACGCTCCGGACGGGGTGAAATTGGCTCGTGGCCATCGTCTCAATCATACCGTGGGCGGCGCTCTGGGAGTCCCCGGCGCCGTTCAGACGCCGTTCCCGGCAGCGTGTAGACTGCCGCTCCGCCAGGAGGTGTCGCGTGGAAGAGTTCCGCGGTCGTACAGCTGTCGTTACCGGAGGCGGTGGCGGCATCGGCAAGGCGATGGCCGTCGCCTTTGCCCGGGAAGGGATGAACGTCGTCATCGGCGAGATCGACATGGACGCGGCCGCTGAGGCGGTCGCCGCTGTCGAGGCGCACGGTGTGAAGGCAATCGCCGTCGAAAACGACGTCTCCAGCCGCGCTTCCATGCAGGCCCTCGCCGACGCCACCAACGATGCGTTCGGCGGCTGCCACGTGCTCTGTAACAACGCTGGCGTCGTCACCTTCAAGCTCGCCCAGGACATGAGCGAGGACGACTGGGACTGGGTGCTGGGCGTCGACCTCTACGGCGTGATCTACGGCATCCAGGCGTTCCTGCCGGGCATGGTCGCTGCGGGCGAGGGTGGCCACATCGTGAACACCGCCTCCATCGCCGGGCTCGTTGCCGCGGCAACGCCCGGCATCTCCTCCTACACAACCGCCAAGTACGGCGTCGTCGGCATCTCCGAGGCGCTCGCCCTCGACCTCGCCCCGCACAACATCGGGGTGAGCGTGATCTGTCCGGGCGGCGTCCGCTCGCGCATCGTCGAGGCGGGCCGCAATCGCCCCGAGGAGTACGGCGGCCCCGAGGCGCCCATCCGCGAGATGCTCCCCGGCGAGAGCGTTCCGCAGGAGGTTATCGAGCCCGAGGACCTCGCCCAGCAGGTCCTGCGCGCCGTCAGGGACAACCACCTCTATATCGTGAGCCATCCCGAGACCCAGCCCGCCGTCGAGGCCCGCTTCCAGGCGATCCTCGACGCCTACGACCGCATCCCCAGCTAGCCACACCGCCAAAGGAGCGCGCCATGTCCGTCAAGGTTCTGGTTGTCACCAAGGGCCACCCCTTCGACTACAACGGCTTCTACGCCATGTTCGATGAGAACCCCGAGTTGCTCACCACGCAGGTTGAGCAGCCGGCTGCGCAGGTGATGCTCCGCCCCGAGAACGTGGCCGAGTACGAGGCCGTCTGCTTCTACGATATGTGGGGCACCGAGAGCCCCGACGGCGGCGCCAGCTTCCTGCCCGCCCCCGAGGAGTACCAGCAGAGCATCGCCGCCCTGCTCGAGAGCGGGAAGGGCATCGTGATGATGAACCACGCGATCGTGCAGTGGCCTGCCTGGCCCGGCTGGCGCGATGTCAGCGGCACCTCCTTCCTGCTGACCGAGGGCGAGGTCTTCGGCGAGATGACTCCCGGTTCGGGTTACCGCGGCGGCGCCGTCGACCCGCGCGGCAACCCCCGCGGCACCGTCTCCGCGGACCCAGGCGCCGCCGGCCACCCCGTCCTCGACGGGGTCGAGCCGTTCACGATCGAGGACGAGCTCTACCTGACCTCCAAAACCTTCGAGTCGCAGCCCGGCATCCTGCCGCTCATGCGCACCGACTACCCGATGGTGAAGGAGAACTTCAACCCGCCGCCCCTCGCCCCTGCCGCGGAGCAGGCCGGCTGGGACCATCCCGAAGGCAGCAACCTCGTCGTCTGGGCCAAGAAGAGCGTGAACTCCCCGGTCATCGCCATGCAGATTGGCGACGGCCCCAATTGCTACGCCAACCCCGGCTTCCGCACGCTCCTGAGCAACTCCCTGCACTGGGTGGCGACGGACGAAGCGCGCGCCTGGGCCGCCAGCTAGCGCCGCCCGCCACGAACAGGGGTAGACCCCCGGAAGGACTAATCCAATGGCAGTGAAAACGCTCGTTGTGACCAAGGGCCACGGCTTCAACTACAACGGCTTCTACTCCATGTTCGACGACAATCCCGAGCTGCTCACCACGCAGGTCGAGCAGCCCGCCGCGCAGGTCCTCCTGCGTCCCGAAAACGTGGCCGAGTACGAGGCTGTCGTCTTCTACGACATGTGGGGCGTCGACTTCTCCCCCGCCTCCGAGGAGTACCAGCAGAGCATTGCCGCCCTCCTCGAGAGCGGGAAGGGCCTCATGTTGATGAACCACGCGCTCGTGGAGTGGCCCGCGTTTCCCGCCTGGCGCGATGTCAGCGGCACTTCTTTCCTGCTGAAGGAAGGCGAAGTGTTCGGCGAGCTCACCCCCGGCTCAGGCTACCGGGGCGGCGGCGCCGACCCGCGCGGGAACGGACGCGGCAAGGTCACCCCCCACCCGGCCGCCGCCGGCCACCCCGTCCTCGAAGGCCTCGACGACGGCTTCGTGGTGCAGGACGAGCTCTACCTGACCTCGAAGATCTTCGAGTCGCAGCCCGGCATCCTGCCGCTCATGCGCACGGACTACCCGATGACGCAGGAGAACTTCAACCCGCCGCCCATGGCTCCACCGGAAGAGAAGGAGCGCTGGGCCCACCCCGACGGCAGCGACGTGGTCGTCTGGGCGAAGAAGAGCGGCAACAGCCCTGTGGTGGCCACCCACCTCGGCGATGGCCCCGGCAGCTACGAGAGCGAGGGATTCCGCAAGCTCCTCCACAACACCCTGCACTGGGTCGCGTCGGAGGAAGCGCGCGCCTGGGCCGCCAGCTAGGGACCGCTAGCGCAGCTCCCGGAACGTCGCGCGGATGCCGCGCACGATCGCCTCGGGTTCCTCGGCGGGCGCGAAGTGCCCGCCCGCCGGATGCGAGTCCCAGTGGTGCACGTTCCAGTACTCCCGCTGCTGCGCGCTCGGCTCCTGTGGCGCCCCCGGACCGTGGAACGTGATCCCCGTCGGCGCCTCGACCACGGGCGTGCGGTCGTGGCTCGGCTGCCACTGGTTCCAGGCCGCCTCGTAGTAGTACCGCACCGAGGTCACGAACGCGTCCGTCGCCCAGTACAGCATCATCGTTGTCAGCAGGTCGTCCTTGGAGAAGCGCGACTCCACGTCCCCGTTGGTGTCGCCCCAGTTGCGCCGCCGCTCGAGAATCCAGGCGCAGAGCCCGATCGGGGAGTCGTGCGCCATGAAGGCCAGCGTTTGCGGGTCGAGCGTCTGCACGGCGACGTGCGCCGAGTAGTAGCGCATCCGCGCGAGCGAGGCCGTTCGCGCCTCTCCGGGCGGCATCGTCGCAAGGCCCGGATCGCCCAGCACCCACGGCCGGTCGTGCGTGAACATGTTCAGCATGATCGCGTCCGTCAGGTGGATGCCGATCACGTGGTCCGCGTACTTGTGCCCGAGCTGGCTGGTGACCAGCGCCCCCCAGTCGCCGCCCTGCGCCGCGAAGCGCTCGTAGCCGAGCACCTCCCGCATGAGCGTGTCCCAGATGTCCGCCGTCCGCCAGTAGTTGATCCCCGGAGTCGTCAGCGGCGTCGAGAAGCCGTAGCCGGGTAGCGAGGGCACGACCACGTCGAAGGCGTCCTCGGGGTCGCCGCCATGGGCTGCGGGGTCGGTCAGGGGGCCGATGACGTGGCGCAGGTCCCAGTACGTCCACGGCCAGCCGTGCGAGACGATGATGGGGATGGGATTCGGCCCCTTGCCCCGCTCGTGCACGAAATGGATCGGCATCCCCTCGATCTCGACGCGGAAGTTCGCGAAGCGGTTCATCTCCGCCTCGTGCGCACGCCAGTCGTAACGGTGCAGCCAGTGCTCCGCCAGCTCGCGCAGGTATCCCCCGTCGACCCCGTACTCCCAGCCGTCGTTGGCGAAGTCGGGCGCCCAGTTGATGCGCTCCAGCCGTTCGCGCAGGTCCTGCAGCTTCTCCTCGGGGATCGCGATTGTGAACGGTTCGGCCTGCATTGGGCGTCCTCCCGGCATTGTCGTAACGCCGCGAGTCTAGCCCTTCGGGTGGGTGGCGATGAAGCCCGGCAACCCCGCTCGAACATAACGAAATCGCATTTTGTCTGATGCAATTGCAAGGCCATCTTCCGCGAGCTAGTGTCACCCTGCGCAGCCGGGGGAATGGCGCGCCAAAGGGGGAAAGTCGAAATTATGGGAACGATGTTGTCCGGTCATAGAGCACCAGGGTTGGCGATCGTCGGCGGACTCGCCGTCCTGACCATTGCCCTCCTCTTCTACCCCGGGGGCTGGTTGGTCGATCCTTCCGATCCGCTCGACTTCCAGGAGACCATCGACGCGATGACCGGCAACGACAACCTCACCCACGGGTTGTCCTTCCTCATCGTCCTGGCGGCGCTGTCGATCGCCTACGGTCTGTTCTCGTTCTGGCGGCTTAGCGGCCCTGCGGGAAGCCTGGGCCACTCGCTGCTGCGCTTCGGCATCCTGGTGAACCTTTTCCACTACGGCATCTACATCCTGACGCTGGGAATGCGGGACCTGCTTGTCGCCGTTCACCAGCACAGGGACTCACTCGCAGCTCCCGAGCAAGCGGATCAGCTCTTGCTCGTGCTGCATGCCGCCAGCGGAGGCCTTCACTATTCCTTCGTGACGATCTCCTCGATCAGCGGCATTCTTGTGGGCATCGGACTTGCCCGGCGCTTCAGCTCCCTGGGCCTTTCCGCCGCAGCCTGCTGGGTCTTCGCGCTTGCCGGAACGGCGGGCCTGATCAACGTCCTCGTCGGTCAGCAGGCCGAGGTCAATCCCGAAGCCTTCATCATGGTCAGCAACGTCGTGCTGTTCGTGGCGGCGGCCGCTCTCCTCGTTATCGGCATCGGCGTGCTCCGGGGCGAGAGCGAGCTCGTTCCGGAAGACGACTAGTTTTCTGACGCCGCAGAACAGTACCTCCGGCATCGCGAGACGCAGTCCCATCTGCGCTGGCGATGCCGGTGGCGCTCGTCTACCCTGCCGCCAACCCTGCACCCGCACATGGCACTAAAGGGGAAGCGCTATGAATGTACTCAAGGGCATGGTTTCAGGAATCGGAGGACCGGGGTGCGCCATCATCATGGGCACGATCGTCCTCGTCGTAACGAGTCTCATCGTTCCTGGTGGACCGTTCATCGATAACGTCGACCAGACTGAGTTTCCCGAAGCCATTGAGGCCCTTGCGGACAACGCAAACCTCACGCACGTCATCACGTTGCTGGGCATTCTCGGTGCGATACTGGTGAGTTTCGGCCTCTTCTCCTTCTTCGGCCTGTCCGGCGATGCGGGAAGCACGACCCACGCGTGGCTCAGGTTCGGCGTGGTGCTGAACCTGTTCCACTACGCCATCTTCATCCTTGCTTCGGGCCTCCGGCACTTCCTCCTCATCGTCGAGGACGGAGGTGTGGGCACGGGCGGCGAGAACGAGGCCGTCTCCCTGGGCCTGCACGCTGCTGGCATCGGGCTTCACTTCGCTTTCCTCACCGTCTCCGGCGTTGCCAGCATGGCGCTGGGCGTTGGTCTCGCGAGGCGGTTCGGCTCGCTGAACGTCTACGCGGCCTTCTGCTGGCTCCTTGTCCTGGCTGGCGTCCTCGGGCTCGTCAACGTCATTGTGGGCGAGCACTTCGGCGACGACTTAGAGGTGGTCGCCTTGATCAGCAACATCGGCATCCTGATCGCTGCCGTCTGCCTGATCGTCATCGGCTACGGAGTGCACACCGGCCAGAGCGAACTGGTTGCCGACGACTCCTAGGCCCGTCCGCAGGTAGCCAGGCTCCGCCAGCGGGAACGCGCACGCGTTCCCGCTGGCCGGGCCGATCCCGCTTCCGGTACAGTTCCGGCAGCGCTGCCGCGCTCCGGGGGATCCCATGGTCGTCGAAACAAAGCAGACCTTCTGCCGCTTCTGCCACGCCTTCTGCGCGATCGAGGTCGACATTGAGGATGGCCGCGCCATCAAGGTTCGCGGGGACGCCAAGAACGAGATGTACCAGGGGTTCACCTGCATCAAGGGACGCCAGCTCCCCGAGCAGCACTACCACCCCGACCGCCTCCTCCACTCCCAGAAGCGCGCCCCGGACGGCACCTACCACGACGTCCCCCACCAGCAAGCCATCGACGAGGTAGCGGACAAGCTCCAGGCCATCATCGCCGAGCATGGACCCCGGGCCGTCGCCACCTTCAGCGGCACCTACGGCTTCTCCTTCCCCTCCTCGGGCCAGTTCACCGGCGCCTTCATGGCCGGCATTGGCTCGAACATGACCTATTCCGGCGGCACCATCGACCAGCCCGCCAAGCCCATCGCCCGCGCCTACCACGGCAACTGGGGCGCCGGCCCCCAGATGTTCGACGACGCCGACGTCTGGATGCTCATCGGCGCCAACCCCACCATCTCGATGTGGGGCGGCATTCCCCAGTACAACCCCGCGAAGCGCCTTCACCAGGCCAAGCAGCGCGGCATGCAGTTCATCGTCATCGACCCGCGCCGCACCGAGGCTGCGGAGAAGGCCGACATCTTCCTGCAGGTGAAGCCGGGCGAGGACCCCACCCTCCTCGCCGGCATCCTCCGTGTCATCCTCACCGAGGGCCTTGTCGACGGCGACTTCGTCGCCGCCAACGTGCAGGGCCTGGAGGAGCTGCGCGAGGCCGTCGAGCCCTTCTCGCTCGACTACGTCGAGGAGCGCGCCGGCGTGCCCGCCGCCCATGTCGAGCGCGCCGCGCGCGTCTTCGCTGAGGGCGAGCGCGGCTCCGTCACCTCCGGCACGGGCCCCGACTTCTCGCCCCACGCCAACATCACCGAGTACCTCATCAATGCCATCAACACCGTCTGCGGGCGCTGGATGCGCGAAGGCGAGCGGGTGCCCAACCCGCCCGTGCTGCGCAAGCCCAAGGACTACGTGGCCCAGACCTACCAGGAGAGCACCGACTGGGAGTCCCGCGAGAAGCTACGCATCCGCGACCTCCCCATCACGCACATCGGGCCGCCCACCAGCGCCCTCGCCGAGGAGATCCTGACCCCCGGCGAAGGCCAGATTCGCGCCCTCATCTGCATCGGCTCGAACCCCATGGCCGCCTGGCCAGACCAGCTCCGCACCTACGAGGCCATGCAGGCGCTCGACCTGCTCGTCACGCTCGACATCAAGATGTCGGCCACCTCCAAGCTGGCCCACTACGTGATCGCGCCGAAGCTCTCGCTCGAGCGCGAGGACACGACCCTCCCCAACGAGGCGCTCTCGGGCGTGTTCGGCTTCGCCCAGGGCTACCCCGCCCCCTATGCCCAGTACGGCCCCAAGCTCATCGACCCGCCCGCGGGCTCGGATGTGATCGAGGAGTGGGAGTTCTTCTGGGGCATCGCCAACCGCATGCGTGTCCCCCTGCGCACCGCCTGGGGCCAGGTCGACATCGACAACAAGCCGACCTCCTCCCAGCTCCTCGAGTGGATGTGCGAGGGATCACGCATCCCCCTCGACGAAGTGAAGAAGTACCCCCACGGCCACATCTTCGAGGACGACGACATCCGTGTGCTGCCGAAGCGCCCCGGTTCCCCCCGCCTCGATGTGGGCCGCGCGGAGATGATGGCCGAGCTCGCCGAGGTGCGCGCCGAGCCCCACTTCGAGGGCGGCGGCTACCGCGAGGGCGAGGAGTTCACCCACCGCCTCGTCAGCCGCCGTATGCTGGAATCGTATAATTCGTCCGGCCGCGACATCCCCCGGCTCATGCGCAAGTATGCCAACAAGGGAAACCCCGCCTACATGAACCCCATGGATATCGCCGAGCTCGGCCTCGCCGCCGGCGACATCGTCGAGATCGAGTCCGCGCGCGCCGCCATCTATGGCGTCGTCGAGCCCGCGGACGACGTACGCACGGGTGTCATCTCGATGGCCCATGCCTGGGGAGATGCTCCCACCGAGGACGCGCGCGTGCGCGAGCTGGGCGCCAACACCGGCCGCCTCTCCGACACGCAGCGCGACTACGACCCCATCACCGGCATTCCCGTGATGAGTGCCATCCCCGTGAACGTGCGCAAGGTCGCCGATCCCGCGCCGGTGGGCTGACGCCGGGTACCGGCAGCGCTCAGTGCCAGTCGTGCGCCTCGGGCATCGGGACGCCCGTGCCCACCGGCTCCACGTGCGAGACGGTGATGGTCATCGTCCCGTCCCGGCGCGAGACCTTGCCCCGGATCAGGAGCACCTGGCTCCGCAACTCCTTGCGGTGCCGCGCGTAGATGCGCGGCCAGAGGATGACCTGCACCTCGCCCGTCTCGTCCTCGATGGTCACGAAGACGGTGCCCTCCTTGCCGCGGGGGTGCTGCCGGGCGATTGGCCACCCCGCCACCCGCACCGCCGTGCCGTCGGGCAGCCCCTCCGCGTCGGCGCAGGGCAGCACACCGGGGGGCAGCGTGGGCCGCACGAACTCCATCAGGTGCCCGCCCGGGTAGACCCCCATCGTGCGGTACTCCCCGACCATCTTCTCGTACCCGCTGAGGTCCGCGAGCGCGGGCACGCCCGCCGCCCCCGCTGCCGGGAAGGCGCGCTGCCCGCCCCGTGATGGCGGCGTGGAGAGGCCCGCGTCCCAGAGCGCCAGCCGCCGGTTCGGCTCGACGGCGTCGAAGGCCCCCGCCTCCACCAGCGACTGCGCCGCCCGCGGCTTCACGCCCGTGCGCCGCACCAGGTCCCCCGCCCCCACGTAGGGACCGTGCCGTCCCCGCTCCGCCACGATCAGCTCCGCTGCCGCCTGTCCCACGTCCTTCACGATCTGCAGGCCCAGGCGCACGCAGCCGTTGTCGGAGATGGCGAGCGCTTCGCTGCGGTTCACGCACGGGTTCAGGAAGGGCGCGGCGAAGCGGCGCGCATCCTCCTTCAGCGTCTCCAGCGGGTAGAACCCCATCGGCTGGTTGTTCACCAGCGCCACGAAGAACTCGAGCGGGTGGTACTGCTTCAGCCAGGCCGCCTGGTAGGCGCTGATGGCGAACGCGTGCGAGTGCGACTCCGGGAACATGTAGTGCCCGTTGATCTTGGCGAAGATCGTGCACGCGGTTTCCTCGGGAACGCCCCGGCTCCGCGCCCCCTCCAGGAAGCGCTGCCGGTGCATCGCCATCAGGTGCTCGCCCTGCGGCCGCGCGAAGGCGCGCCGCAGCTCGTCCGCCTCGGCGGCGGTCATCCCCGCCACGTCCATGATCAACTGCACCACCTGCTCCTGCCAGACGATCACGCCGTAGCCCCGCTTCAGCGCGCGCTCCTCCAGCGGATGGTCGTACGTCCATTCGGCCCCGTGCCGGTAGCGCTCGATGAACTTCGAGACAGCGCTCCCCTGCACGCCCACCCCGGGCCGGATGAGCGCCACCTGGTAGGCCAGGTCCAGCAGGTTCCGGGAGAGCAGGCGCTGTGCGATCTTGAGCTGCGCGGGCGACTGCAGCAGGAAGACGCCTTTCGCCCGCCCCTCGTTGATCAGGTCATAGACGTTCGGGTCCTCGGGGTCGATGCGGCTCAGGTCGGGCCTCGTCCCCTCCCGCTCCTCGATCAGGGTGAGCGCCTCCTCGATCTGGTCGAGCACGGGCAGGGAGAGGATGTCGATCTTGGCGAAGTTCGCGTCGGCCACGCTGTCCTTGTTCCAGTCCATGATGAAGCGCCCCTCGATCGCCCCGTCCCGGATGGGCACCATCCCCGGGATGGGACTGTCGCTCAGCACCATCCCGCCCACGTGCTGACCCAGCCCCCGGGGTGCGTGCAGCAGCTGGGGCGCCAGCTCCGTCAGCTCCCGCCAGCCGGGCGCGTCGACCCGCTCGCGGAAGGCGGGCGCCTCCAGCATCGCCTCGCGCAGCCCCCCGTCGTGCGACTGCACCTGCTTCGAGAGCAGCCGCAGGTCCTCCCGTGGCAGTCCCAGCGCCTTCCCCAGGTCCTGGATGATCCCCTTCAGCGAGTAGGTGGCGATGGCTCCCGCGAGGACCGCGTACTCCGCGCCGAAGTGCTGATGTACCCGCGCGATCAGCTCGTCGCGGAGGGCGCGCGGGAAGTCGAGGTCGATGTCGGGGAGCGTGCTCATGTCCTCCGGCATGAACCGCTCCAGCGTCAGGTTCCAGCGCAGCGGGTCGACGTGGCTGATGCCGATGAGGTAGCCCACCAGCAGCGCCACCGAGGAGCCCCGCCCCCGTCCCGGCGGACGCTCCTCCAGGGGCGTGTCGGGGTTGGCCAGACCCCGCTCCTCCATGATCAGCCGGCCCAGCCGCGCGATCTCCCGGTAGAGCAGCAGGAAGCCGGCCAGGTGGTGCCGGTGGATGAGCCCGAACTCCTCGTCCAGCCGCTCCCGCACCTGCTCCGTGAGCGCGCCGTAGCGCCGTCGCGCGGCCTCTTCGCAGAGCCGCCGCAGGTAGCTCTCGGACGTGTGTCCGCTGGGAACTTGCGGATCGGGCAGGGTGTACCCCAGGTCCGTGCTCAGGTTGAAGCGGCACAGATCCGCGATGCGCACGGTGTTGGCGATGGCGTCCGGGTACTCCCGGAAGAGCCGCGCCATCTCTGCCGCCGGCTTCAGCGCGAACTGGTCGTTCGGCTTGATGAACGGGAGCGCCCGGTCGATCGTCGTGTTGCGCCTGGCGGCCGCCAGCGCGTGCTGCAGCCGGTACCGCTCGCGGTCGTGGTAGAGCACGTCGTTGCTGGCCACCAGCGGGACGCCCGCCTCCCGCGCGAGCTCCGCCAACTCGTGGTTGCGGGCCGTGTCGCCCTGCAGGAAGTTCTGCTGGAGCTCCACGTACACCGAGTCGGGGCCGTACCACTCCCGGTAGTCGGCCAGCAGCGCCCCCGCTTCCCGCCGCCGCCCCTCCCGCGCCAGCCCCGCGAGGCGCCCGTCGCGACCCCCGGTCAGCAGGATCACGCCCTCGGCGTGGCCGGGCAGGTGGGCGGGGTCGAGCCGCGGCTCGCGCCGGTCGGTGGCGTTCGCCAGGGTGAACAGCCGCGAGACGTTCGCGTAGCCCTCACGCGTCTTCGCCAGCAGCACCAGGCGGGAGCCGTCCGCCAGGGTCAGCTCCCCGCCCGTGATCGGCTGCACTCCGAGGCTGTTGGCCAGGCGCGCGAACTCCAGCGCCCCGCAGAGGTTCGTGTCGGTCAGGGCGAGCGCCTCGCAGTCGAGCGCCTTCGCCCGCGCCAGCAGTTCGTGGCTGTGCGAGGCGCCCTCTCCGAAGGAGTAGAAGCTCCGCGTATGCAGCTCGACGTATCCCGTGGCCACGGAGCGGCTCCGGCTAGCAGGCCTGCTGGTACCAGCGCTCCTCGCGCTGGTCCCGGAAGAGGGTCACCTGCCGCCCGTCCTCGCGGCTGACGCGATAGTAGGCGCGCTTCAGGGGCGCCGGCAGCCACCAGAGGTCGAAGCTCCAGCGATCCTCGATGCGGGTAACCCGCTGCCACCCCCGCTCCAGCTCCACCGCCACGGGTTGCCCCTCCGCTCCCTCCTCCACCGCCACCGGTGTGGGCAGGGCGAGCGGCCGCATCGCGTCCCGCCCCGACGGATCGATCGGCACCTGCAGCACGCGCATCTCCGGGGCCGGGTGCCACGGCGCGATGGGCGCCATCCGGTAGAGCGCGGGGCCGCCCTCGAGCCGCGCCTGGAGCTGCCGCTCGACCTCCGCCAGGCGGCGCTCGCGCCCCTCCCGCACGTCGGGGAAAAGACCTGCTTGCTCGCCTGCCCCCTCGCCGAGCCCGCCAAGCTCCAGCAGCAGTTCCTCGACCGGCGCCTCGGGGTGGTCGTCCTCCAGGAGGCGCCGGAGAATGCGTGACGCTCCCTCCCAGCTCCCCACCCCCTGCCGGAAGTGGAACGCCTTCTCCCAGGGAGGCGCCCCGTGCAGGAGGCAGGCCAGCTCCGCCCGGCTCGCGTACCGCCCCCGCGCCACGGGCCGGGCGAAGGCGCGCTTCAGCAGCGTATCGACCCCCGCCAGCACCAGCGCCAGCGAGGTCGAGGCGAAGGGCAGGGGAATGCGTTCGACCACCGCCTCCTCGGTCGCGAGGGGGACCAGGGGGCTGTCATCAATGCCCTGGCAGAGCTCCCAGGCGCGCTCCCCCTCGTTCCCGAACTGGTCGATGAGCAGCTCCACCCGCATGGCCGCGACCGCGCCCATGCTGTGCAGCCCGAATCGGAGCAGGCCCTCGTGCACGTCGCGCGAAAGGGGCAGCAGGTCGATGGTGCGGGGCGCGAGGAATCCCGCCGCGTCGTCGGGAACCGTGGCGGCCTCCGGCCCCCTGCCGGTGCGCGCGGCGACAAACGCCGGGAATTTCGCCTCCGCCACGCCGATCCGCGGCGCCAGGTCTCGAGGGAGCGCCTCCCGCAGGGCGCGCACGAGCGCGACCTCGCCGCCGTGCAAAGCCTCAAGCCCGTCGAGGCCCACGTAGGCCGTGCCCAGCTCCGCCCCCTCTACCCGGTCGCTAATCCCCTGCAGGGCGGTGAGCGCCTGCTGGAACACGCGCCGGTAGGCGGGCTCGTCCGCTTCCAGCACGGTCGTGTCCGGGCGTCGCGAGAGCGCCTCCTCCAGCGTCATCCCCGCGGCCACCCCGGAGGCGGCCGGCAGGGCGTCGACCACCACCGGCTTGCCCGTGGCGCGGTCGGCGATCACGGCGGGGGTTGCCCGCAGGTGGGGCTGCCGTCTCAGCTCGACCTTGGCCCTGAGGTGGGTGATGAGTACGCAGGCGACTCGCAAGGCGCTCTCCCGGTGGCGTCGTCGCAGCAAGCGCTGCACGCGCACCCTATAGAACGGATGTTCTATTCGTCAACCCGTTGAACCTCGACCGGCTGTATGCCGGATCACGCCTGATGGGTCGCGAGGCAGGCCGCCTCGGATAGAATGCCCTGCCATGAACCAGGTACTCTCCGCGTTGAGCCGGTTGGTCACGGCCCGGCCGTGGATCACGCTCCTCGTCCTTCTCCTCATTACCGTTGCGCTGGCGGCGGGCGCGAATCGTCGCGCGCCGGTTGTGGAAGGCGCGGCCCTGGCGTTCCTTCCCCCCGACCACCCCATTGTCGATGCGACGAATCAGATCGACGAGCTCTTCGGTGATTCGGGCGAGGTCAGGGTGGTCACGCTCATCTTCCGCGGCGAGGTGCTCACGCCCGCGGGCCTCTCCCAGATGGACGCCCTGCTCGATCGCGTTCTCGGCGATGCAGCAGTGGGCGCGCGGCTGGCGCCCACCAATCCGATTATCTCGCCCTCGCTCTTGATCCAGGACGCGCTCCAGGTGGATGGCTTCGACTCGGTTACGCAGGCGGAAATCGATGCCGCGCGCAGCGCTCCCGAGCTCGAAGTGGCGTTCGCCGCGATGACCGGAATCGACGCCGACGGCACGCCCGTGGCGATCGCCACCCTCCGGCTGAGCGACGCGGACGAAGAGAAGGTTGAGGACGCCGAGCGGCGAGTCAACGAGCTGGCGGCCGACGATGAGGGCCCGCTGCGTGTCAGCAGCGTGTCGCCTGCGGTGGTCGAGGACGAGTACAAGGACGCCACCGAGTCGGGCATGTTGCCGCTGATCGGGCTCGCGCTCGTGCTGATTGCAGCGCTGATCCTGGTCTTCCTGCGCGCGCTCTCCGATCTGCTGCTCACGCTCGTGGGGCTGCTCGTCGCCCTCATCTGGGTTATCGGCGCGGAGGGCTGGCTCGGTCCGGACGCACTGGGCTGGATCGGCCCGCCGAGCTCGCTCACGGCAATGGTCCCGATCATCATCATCAGCCTCACGGTGGACTACGCGATCCAGGCCGTTTCGCATTACCGCGAGCAGCGAGCCGCCGGCTTGAAGGTGGTGGAGGCTGTCAGGACGGGACTGCGAAACGTCACCATTCCGCTGGTGCTGGCCGCCGCCACGACGATCGTGAGCCTGCTTGCGAACCTGTTCTCCCCGATCGGGGTCGTTGGGGACTTCGGCATCGTCGCGGGCCTCGGCGTGGGCTTGAGCCTGATCGTGATGCTGACGCTGCTCCCCGCCGGCCGGACCATCATCGACCGCCGGCGCGAGGCGCGCGGCACCTTGCCTCCCTCCCGTCCGGTCTCCAACGCGCTGCCCGGGATCGGCCGCATTGCGGAGCTGATGGGGAGGTCGGTCACCCGCAGGCCCGCCCCCTACATGATCGTCGTGCTCGCGATTACGGTGGGACTGGGGTTCGCCGCCACGAGGCTCGAGAGCGGATTCGACATTCGCGACATCCTCCCGAGGGGCGGGACCGTGCTCGAGGACATCGAGACCCTTGATTCGGCCGTCGGCGGCTCCACCGAGATGGTCAGCGTCCTCGTGCGGGCGGAAGCCACGGACACCCGCACGTATCTCAACCTGCACGACCTCAGGGTCGCCTTCGACGACGAAGGGCGCCGCCCGCGCGCAGCCGCGGGCCCCCTCCACACCTCGTACGAGCTGCTCGTGTACGACTGGACGCATGACAGCGGGGAACCCGGCGACAACTACGACCCCGAGCTCGCAGCCCTCTTCCGCCGTGCCGCGGAGGGAGTGGAGCTTGACCCCGACCTGTTCCGGGAGTTCCTGGACCGCCTGGGGGCGAAAGAACCCGCCCTCGCGCATGTACTGGTCGACAACCCCGATGGCGTCGACTCCCTCCTGGTCCAGTTCCCCACCTTCTCGGGCGCTCCCGATGCCACACGGGCGCTCCAGGAGGACCTCGAGGCGCTCTGGTACGGGGAGGACACCAGCGTGACGGCGACGTCGCTGGACATCGTCTCCATCGCCGTCACGGACGAGATTGCGGGCGGTCAGACGGCCGCGATCAGCACGACCATCGCCGTGGCGACCGGCATCCTCGCCATCTTCTTCTGGGTGACGCTGCGGCAGCCGGTCCTGGCCATCATCGCCGTGGTGCCGGTTGTGTTCGTCCTCATCTGCGTGCTGGGAACGATGGCCCTCCTGAGCATCCCCTACACCCTGGTCACCGCCATCATCACGGCCCTCTCCATCGGGATCGGGGTGGACTACACGATCCACATCATTCATCGCTACCGCGAGGAGTTCTCCCGCTCGCGCACCCCGGAGCAGGCGGCCATCAGTACACTCGCCACCACCGGCTCAGCGCTGCTGGGCTCGGCCCTGACGACGGCGCTCGGACTGGGAGCGCTGATCCTCTCGCCGCTGCTCGCGTCCGCGCAGTTCGGCCTGACGGCCGCGATCACGATCGCCTACTCCCTCATCATCTCCATCCTGCTGGTGCCGCCCGCGATGACCATCTGGGGCTCCTACCAGAACATGCGCCTGCGCTCGATGGTCGAGCGCACCTGGGCTGAGCTCGATGTCGCCATCGAAGACGTGCATCGCCGCCACGAGCAGGAACAGGAATCGACGTAGGCGGAGCGAGGGCGACCGTAGAGGCCCCGCTGCCCCTCGTCTGCAACCACAGATCGTAGAGGGCGTTGCCAAGACCTGAGGCGGGAGCCTCCTACAGTGGCTTTTGGGCCAGGAAGCAGTACAGCGGCGTGAACGTGTTGGTCCGGCCGCCCGCGACGTAAGCGTCGGCGGTGCGATCCATGAGTCGGACGACTTCCGCGGAGCCCTTCGGGAACAGCCGCAGCACTTCGCCAGCCTTCGTTCCCGCGATGAACGCCTTGCGGCCCAGCGGAAGCCTGCGAAGAGCTGTCCCCAACGTCCCGCCACGGCTTTCCATGGGCTGATACCACGGTGTGGACGGGCCTTCCTTGCTATCCCGGTCCATCCCTTCGATCACCGAAAATCCCACGGCTTCGAGCGCCTGGTTCACTTCCCCGAACGTGGCGATGTCGTTCAGAGCAATGCCGCGCATCAAGTCCTGCTTGATGGCCTGATGCGCGTGGTCGTTCGGATCGAACGTGTCCGTGAGGCACATTTCCTGCCCCCAGAACAGGGCTCCGGGCTTCAACACGCGGAATATCTCCGCGAACGCACCCTGCTTGTCCGGCGCATGGCACGTTGACTCGATCGCGTACCCGCGGTCGAACGTGTCGTCTGCGATGCTGCTCATGTCCATGAAGTCGCAAACTTCGTAGTCGACCATCTGGTCGAGCCCGGCCTCGGCATTCAACCGCTTCGCCTTCTCCAACTGGATCGTATTGTTGTTGATGCCGACAACGTGGACGCCGGCCTCGCGGGCGACGCGGCGCATGGGGCCGCCGACCCCGCAGCCCACATCGACCACCGTCATGCCCTGCTGCAACTCCAGCCGGGAGATCATCAACCGCTGATGGCGGACCTGGGACTCCTCGACGCTCTCGTTAGGGGTGAGGGGTGCGAAGTGCAGGGATTCGCTCCAGCCCCACACCATGAACCCGCTGCACAGGTCGTAGTAGTCCTTCACCGTCTCCGCGTGGTTGTATCCGCCGGCGCCGGCGGCTCCTGGCGCCGCTCGATCAATCCAGCCTTCGAAGGTCTGCACGCGGCGCTTGACATCCGAATCCCCGTACGCCTCGCGCAACTCTCTTGAGAGTTTTCCGAACTGCATGTCGTAGCGGTGCGTCAGCCCGCGGCCGGCGTCGCGGGGATGTCGAGCCGCTTTTCGGCGATGACGAACTTCAGCCGGTTGCTGATGGACAGCGACGGGAAGGGATTGATGCGGAGCGTGTGCTTCTCGGGCGACATCTTGATGGTGAAGTGGCGCGCCAGCAAGAGCAGGTTGATGCTGAGCTGCAGCTCCATCCAGCGCGAGCCGAGGCAGGTGTGCGTGCCCAGCCCGTACGGGGCGTAGCCGGGGCTGCGGTGTTCCTCCCGTGGAGGCAGGTAGCGATCGATATCGAATTTCTCGGGATCGGGGAAGACGTCGCTCATGTAGTGCGATGCCGTCTGTGCGATGTGGATCTCCGAGCCCTCGGGGAGCTCGTAGCCCTCGACCACGCAGGAGTTCATCACGGTCCGTATCGAGACCGGGACAATCGGGTAGACGCGCATGGACTCCATGATGAAGCGGTGGGTGACGTCGATCGCCTCCAGGGTGAAGTCCTCGGGCGAGGGATCGCCGTCCGCGAAGAGGGCGTCCGCTTCGGCGCGGATCCGCTCATAGAGCTCGGGCTGCGTCGCCATGGCGTAGAGCGCGAAGCTGAGGCCGTCGCCAAGGTACACGCTCGCGATCAGCGGCGCCGATAGCGCGAAACGCAGATTCGACTCGGGGAGGAACTGCGGATCGCTGGCGTGCAGGCTGAGCAGGTCGTCGGCGAGATCGCGGGGACACCCGGCCCGCTGGGCGGGGGTGTGAATGCTCTGGACCCGGTCCAGCAACGTCTCGATGCCCTTCGCCTTCTGCTTCATGCCGGGCGTGCTCAGCATCCACTTCGGCAGAACCTTGACGACTCGCGTGGCGAGCGCTCGCTCCTTGTAGACACTCAAGTCGTCGAGGAGGTCCTGCGAGTGCACGCTCAGCATGAGCGGCGAAATCTGCGAGTTGATCAGTTTCCGGCACATGGGGCTTGCGGACATGGTGTCCCCGACCTCCCACGTCGCCATGTGAGCGCGGGCGTTGTCGAAGACGGTGTCCAGTTGCCCTTCCAGCCGCGCACGCGAATAGGCCGGCTGCATGGACTTGCGGAAGCGGAAGTGGTCGGCCCCGTCGAGGGACGGGAGGATTCCGGATGCGCCATAAACCTTCTCGAAGTCCTGCAGGTAGTCCTTGGCCCTCAGGAACATGCGTCCGTGCCGGTGCGCCCAGCGATTGGTCTCGGGACCGGCGAGGAGGGTCATGGCATCCAGGAACGGCGGATTGAGCCTGAACACCGGGCCGTACTTCTCGGCAAGGTCGGCGAAGAGCGCCGGCAGGTTGCCTCTCCAGAGGTGCCGGTTGAACACCACCTTGAGCAGCGGAACCGTCGGGATCTCCTTGGTCAGCGTGGAGCGCCGGAGCAGCGGGCCGGCCAGGTTGTTGGCCACCGCGTCGGCGATCGCGCGGCCGACCAGGTCCATCTTGCAGATGAGTGCGACGCGCTCCTCGTGTTCTTCCTCGATCGGGAAGACGAAGCGGAGGACGTCGCACGTGTTCGCGAGCGCGATAATGATGACATCCCGTGGGTCGGGGATCTCGTTGTTGTAGAGCACGTTGCTGATGCGCGTCGTGACGAACTCGGTCCCCGCAGCCTCGGTAGAGCCGTTTTGCTCGGCGCTCTGCCAGGCCGTGTGGGACAGCGTCCAGAACTCGCCGTCGTGATACTGGAGGATCTGTAACGCGACCAGTCGATCGAGGGTCATGTCAATGACCCTCTCGGCGTGGGGAGCGAGTCGCTCGATCCAGTACTGGGCGTTCTGCTGGCCCGGTTCGTCGGCAATTTCCCCCAGAATGTCGTCCAGAACGGGATCACCCGTTGGGGTCTTGTCCAGGAGGATCAGGGAATCCATGTCCGTGTCGATACGAGAGATGAGGGACAGTTCCGCGATGACTGCCCCGACGACTGCGCAGTTCAAATCCCAACTAGGCACCTGCCGAAAGTACCCGCTGTCCTCGTTGAGCAGCATCAGGAGAAGCTCGTCGGGCAAGGTAAGCGTTCGTGTTGCCACAGGCTCGGTAGCGAGAGTCATCGGTCCATTCTCCGTGGCGTGCTGGCTCCCCATGCGCGCCAAGTCACGCAACAAGTGTAGCCCAGAGGGTCGCGGAGCGGGCAATCAGGGCCGTCCGGACGCGTGTGAGCGCGCCCACCAGACTGCCTCCCCGGTGGGGTGGGATGGAGAGGCCAGTTTCGTATGCTAGATGAATGCATGATCGAGAAGGCACCCGCCACCCGGATGTTCGGGGTGAGGAGGGTCGAGCGATGCTAGCCGGGCCCAGGGATCGTGGGGACAACACCACACTGCCTCCCTTCCCGGAAGGCTGGTACTTCGTGGCCAGCCGCCGCGAGATAGCGAAGGCAGGCCTCATCGAGAAGACGTGGATGGGCGAGGACATCGTCGCCTGGTGTGACGAGGACGGCCGCCCCTGCGTCGCCGAGGCGGTCTGCCCCCACCTGGGCTCGGACCTTGGCCCGGAAGCCGGGGGGCGGGTCTCTGAGGGTCGCATCGTCTGCCCCTTCCACGGCTTCGAGTTCGATACCGCCGGCCAGTGCGTCGCCACCCCCTTCGCCGCCCCGCCCAGGTCGGCGAGGCTGCGCGTGTTCGAGACGCAGGAGATCGCCGGTATGGTCTTCGCCTGGTGGGGGCTCGGGGGACGGGCGCCCCAGTGGAACCTGCTCGACGATCAGTTGGATCAGGAAGGCTGGAGCAGCGTCGGCATCCAAACCCTCCGCTTCCCCGGGCATCCCCAGGAGACAACGGAGAACTCCGTCGACCTCGCCCACCTGCGCTACGTCCACGGCTACGACAATGTCGACCGCCCGGCCCCTGTCGTGGTGGACGGCCCCTACCTCCAGAGCGTCTTCGACTTCAGACGCGCCCGCACGTTCTTCGGGGTCGCAACGCTTACCCTCGACCTCCAGGCCGACACCCACGTGGCCGGCCTGGGCTACTCGTTCGTGAGGGGCCGCGAGAAATCGATCGGCATGGACTTCCGCCTGTGGATCCTGTCAGCCCCGGTCGACGGGACCGTCATCGACCTGTCGCTCGCCTCGCAGGTGCGGGAGATTCGCAAGCCAAAGCGTCCCGTTGTCGGGCTGGGGTTCCTCCCCCCCGCCGCCCGCGCTCCGATCATGAACAGGTTCCTGATGCCGCAGCAGCGCTACGAGGTTGTGCAGGACGTAGGCATCTGGAGCCGCAAGCACTACCTCTCCCGCCCGCGTCTCAATCGCGCCGATGGCGAGATCGCGACCTTCCGGGACTACTGCGCCCAGTTCTATCCCGAGCCCTGCGACGGCGACGCCTGAGCGTCCTCATACTCGCCCCTACGCCTTCCTGAAGCGCCAGCCGTACAGGATGCTCCCGTAGTAGTTGAACCACCGCCTCGCCGAGGCATCGTCGAACGGGTAGTCCGCGCCCAGCTGCCTGGCGGCGGCGAGCCCGGTCACGAAGCAGGTTTCCTGGCTGTTGACCAGCGTGTGCGCGCCGCAGTGCCACGTCCGGCGCTTGCCCTGGATGAAACGGAAGATGTTGACCAGCAGGGCCACGTGGCGCACGTCGTGGACGATGTGCTGGAACCACCAGCGCTTCACGACCTTGTCCTCATCGATGGCGCTGATCGGGTTGTAGGTGACCAGGCAGGGCTTGTCCGACTCCTTCGCCCACGGCTGCTGGTTATGCATGATGTAGGTGATCTCGTAGTTGTCCGGCCTGGCTCCGTACTGCTCGATGTAGTTGCTCCGTGTCTCCAGCGGCTTCATCTCGTTGTCTGGAAGGACCGAGGAGTCGGAGTGGACGACCGTGTGGTTGTGCAGCTCGCTCTCGTACCGGATCGACGAGAGGATGTAGCGCTCCAGCAGCGTCGGCTTGTCGAGCAGCATCAGCGTCTGGTTCGCGTTGCAGGCGAAGATCACGTCGTCGAACGTCTCCCGTACGCCCTCCTCGTCCTCCACCACCACGCCGGATGGCTGTCGGTACACCTTATGGACCGGCCGCCCCAGGGAGATCTTGTCGCGGAAACCCGCCGACAGGTTCTCGTAGATGCGCCGTGTCCCCTGGTCCCAGGTCTGCATCGGCGTCGCCACCTCGATATCGAAGAACTCGAGGTACCTCGAGAAGAGCGCTGCGGGCATGTCGAACACGTTCGTCGCCATCAGGAAGTTGACGAACATCGGCTTCAGGATCTTGTACCGGAAGTCCCCCGAGAATCCTCCCAGGTTCAGAACCGTCCCCATGCTGATGTAGTTGAACGGGTTGAGCGCGTTC
>JAPOQN010000033.1 GCA_026710655.1 Chloroflexota bacterium
CGAGGTCGAACGCTTCTTCCGTCGACTCAAGCGCTTCCGGCGTATCGCCACCCGCTACGACAAGCTGGACTGTGTCTTCCTCGCCTTCATCCACCTCGCCCTCATCTACGACGCCCTCCAGCTAACGTGAACAGGCCCTAGTCCAGTTTGGCACCCCGGTGTGCCCGCGGACTGCTCCGTTGCGCTCGGTCGAGCCTAGGCCGTGGCCCTGGCGGGGGTTTCGGCGAGGAGCCGATCGAGGACGTCGAGGGCGGCGGCAATGTCGTCCTGGGTGAAGTAGCCCAGGTGGCCAACACGGAAGATCTTGCCGCGCAGGGACTGCTGACCGCCGCCGAGGACGACGCCGAACTCCTCGCGCGCGCGCTTGGCGATGGCGGGACCGTCGACCTCGTCGGGCCAGCGGACGGCGGTGACGGTGTCAGAGGCGAAGCGTTCGTCGTGCGCGAACAGTTCGAGGCCCATCGCGCGGACGCGGTCGCGGGTGTACTGGGCGACCGCGTGATGGCGCGTGTAGATGCCCTCCAGGCCCTCGGCCCGGAGCGACTCGAAGGCTTTGTCGAGGCCGTAGAACATGGAGAGCGCGGGGGTCCAGGGGGTCTGCGCGTTCTCCAGCGAGGAGCGGGCGCGACGCAGGTCGAAGTAGAAGCGCGGCATCGTGGCGGTCTCGCTGGCTTCCCAGGCGCGCTCGCTGAGCCAGACGAAGGCGAGCCCGGGCGGGACCATCCAGCCCTTCTGGGAGCCGCTCACAAGCACGTCGACGCCCCAGCGCTCGGCCGGGCAGGGGATGGAGGAGACACTGCTGACGCCGTCTACGACGAGCAAGGGGCCGCGTTCGCGAACGACCGCGCCGATGGCCTCGAGCGGGTTCGTGACGCCGGTCGAGGTCTCGTTGTGGGTGACGAGGACGGCCTTGATCGAGGGGTCCGCGTCGAGGCGGCGGGCGATCTCGTCGGGGTCCGCGGCGGCTCCCCACTCGAGCTCGTAGCGCACGACCTCGGCGCCGTAGGTTTCGGCGATGGAGGCGAGCCGGTTGCCGAAGACGCCGACGGAAACGGCGAGAACGCGGTCGCCGGGACTGAGCACGTTGATGACCGCGGCTTCGAGACCGCCGGTTCCCGAGGCGGTGAGCGTGATCACGTCGCTGGAGACGCCGAAGACCCAGTTCAGTCCCTCGGTGACGCGCTTGATGATGTCCGCGAACGCAGGTCCGCGGTGATTCATCATCGGTCCGCCAACGGCTTCGAGGACGTCATCGGGGCAGGGGGTTGGTCCAGGGATACGGAGGTTCACGGCGCTCTTCCCAGCTCGGTTCTTCCCCAAGATTTTGGCGCAGAGTGCGCCTACGAACACGGACAGCGCCCCTGGCGCGTTAAGATCGCGACATGTCGTCTACCTTTCGCGCCATCCCCAGCGTGGAGGCGGTGCTCGGAGAGCTGCGCGGCAACGGCTCGTGGCCGCACGCCCTCGCCGTCGACGCGGCACGTACGGCCATCACGCGCGCACGCGAGGCGGTGGCGGCAGGCTCGGACGCGCCCGACCTTGCGACCATCTCGGCTGAGGCGGAGACGATCCTGACGGAGCTGGCGCGGCCATCGCTGCGGAGGCTCGTCAATGCCTCGGGGGTGATCCTGCAGACGAACCTCGGGCGGGCGCCGTTGAGTGAGCGCGCGATGGCGGCCATGGGCGAGGCGGCCCGTGACTACACGAACCTCGAGTTCGACCTGGACGAGGGCGCCCGCGGAAGCCGCCACGAGCATGTGCGCGACCTGCTGCGCCGTACCACGGGGGCGGAGGACGGGCTGGCGGTGAACAACAACGCCGCTGCGTTGCTGATGGTGCTGCAGGTGTTCGCGCGGGGGCGGGAGGTGATCGTGTCGCGCGGGGAGGCGGTGGAGATCGGGGGGCGCTTCCGCATTCCCGACGTGTTGCGGGAGAGCGGGGCGCGGCTGGTGGAGGTGGGCACGACGAACCGCACCTACGTGGAGGACTACGCCAACGCCATCACCGGGGAGACGGCCGCGATCCTGCGCGTGCACCGCTCGAACTTCCAGGTGACGGGCTTCACGGCGAGGCCGGAGCTCGGCGAGTTGGCAGCGCTGGCGCGGGAGCACGACGTGCTGCTGCTGGACGACCTCGGCAGCGGCTGCCTGGTCGAGACGGCCGACTACGGCGTCGAGCACGAGCCGACCGTGCGGGAAAGCCTCGCTGGCGGCGCGGACCTGACCCTGTTCAGCGGCGACAAGCTACTGGGCGGACCGCAGTGCGGGCTGATCACGGGCCGGGGCGAGCTAGTGGCGGCAATGCGACGCCATCCGCTGGCGCGGGCGCTGCGGGTCGACAAGCTCGCGATCGCGGCGCTCAACGCGACGCTGATGGCCTACGTGGCAGGGACGGAGCGGGAGGAGATTCCTGTGTGGCGCATGCTGGCTTTGAAGCGGGAGCAGCTTGAGCCACGAGCCCGGGCCTGGGCGGAGGCAGCAGGGGATGGGGGCCGCGTGGTGGAGTCGCAGACGATGATCGGGGGCGGGGCGGCACCGGGGACGGGGCAACCCACCTGGTGCGCGGCGCTACGGGCGGAGCGGGGCGCGGAGTGGCTTGCGGGCGCGCTGCGGGAGGCGGACCCGCCAATCGTCGCGCGCGTGGAGGCAGGAGAGCTCCTGCTCGACCCACGGACCGTCGCGGAGAGCGACGATGAGCACGTTGCAACCGCCATTGGCGTCCTGTTGGCCGGGGGAGCGTCAGGCGCCTCACAGTCGTAACGCGCGACCGTTGACCCCCTCAGAACGCGGGGTTTACAGTGCGGCCATCCAAAAGTTCGATTTTTCACAACCGTAGGCCGCCGAAGCGGCGCACGGGCGCGAGCAGGAGGGCCGGCCCGGCACATGACCCCCGACATCCCCGAGGTTGTCATCAACAGGCTGCCGCTCTATGCGCGCGCGTTGACGACGCTCGCGGCGGCGGGCGAGATGGTCGTCAGTTCGCAGACGCTGGGCGAACAGCTCGATGTGACGCCCGCCCAGATTCGCAAAGACCTGAGCTATTTCGGGCGGTTCGGCAAGCAGGGCCGCGGCTACAACGTGGGCGACCTGCTGGATGAGCTGCGCGCCATCCTCGGGCTCGACCGGACGTGGAGCGTCTGCGTGGTGGGGATCGGGCGGCTGGGCCAGGCGATCCTGGAGTACGACGGGTTCGCGCAGCAGGGATTCAACACGATCGCAGCCTTCGACGCCGCACCCGATGTCGCGGGGAAGGTCATCCAGGGCATCGAAGTACGGTCCATGGACGACCTTGAGGACTACATCGCAGCCGCGGAAGTGGACATCGCAGTGGTGGCGGTACCGGCAGAGCATGCGCAGGCGGTGGTCGACCGGCTGGTGGCGAGCGGCGTACACGCGATCCTGAACTACGCCCCGATCTCGGCGCACGTGCCCGAGGGGGTCTCCATCCGGCAGATCGACCCGGTCGTGATGATGCAGGGGATGACCTACTACCTGAAGGAACTGGCGCCCGAACCGAGCTAGGCGCTCTTCGCCTTCGGTTCCACGAGCCTCACATCCGCCAAGAAGCGCTCGACCTCCGCGGGGGAAGACAGGCGCACGAACTGCGTGCCTTCCCACTGTGGGTCGGTCATGGAAGCGGCGTAGGCCTTGCGGCGGCGAAAGTGACTCTTGAGGGTCCACCAGATGAGGGAGCGGTCCCAGGGCAGCAAGTGCTCCCACAGGCGCTCGCGATTCGTTCCCCAGAGCAGTTCCCGCGTACGCCAGCGGCGCCAGGAGCGAGCGAGCGTCCGGGGGAGGGTGATGCGCAGGGGAAAGTCCAGCCAGACCACGGTGTCGGCGGCCGCCCAGGTGAGAGGGCGGACGATGCGGCCGTAGTTGCCATCGATGACCCACCCCGGCTCGGCGATGGCCTCGCGCACGCCCTCCAGCAGGATCTCGTCGGGAGTGGGGATCCAGTTGGGCTGCCAGCTGAGTGCGTCGAGCTCGACATGGCGCAGGACGAGCCGTTCCGCGAGGGCGGCGGCGGTGGTCGTCTTGCCCGAGCAGCTGTCGCCAACGACGCTGATGTTGGGGCCGACGGCCAGCGGCTCGGCAGAAGCGTTCTCAGGCACGAAGGGACGAGGGTAGGTCAGCGATCGGGTTGGGGGAAGAGGCCCACGAGTTGCTCCTCCTCGGTCGGGAGGCTGCGCTCGATAATCTCGAGGTGGTCGAGGGCGATGGCGGCGCCGACGGCGACGCATTCCAGGGGGCTATCGGCGACGTAGCAGGGGACGCCCGTCTCCTGCGTCAGAAGCTCGTCGAAGTGGCGCAGCAGGGCGCCGCCGCCGGTGAGGACGATGCCGTGGTCGATGACGTCGGCGGCAAGCTCGGGAGGCGTGCGTTCGAGGACGCTGCGGACGGCCTGGATAATCTGGCCGAGCGCGTCCTGGATGGCCTGGGCGATCTCGTCGCCGTTGAGGGTGATAGTGCGGGGCAGGCCGCTGAGCTGGTCGCGGCCGCGCACCTGGGTGGAGATGCCCTCATCGAGGGGGATGGCGGAGCCGATCGCGATCTTGATCTCCTCGGCCGTGCTCTCGCCGATAATGAGGTTGTGGCGGCGGCGAACGAAGGCCTGGATCGCTTCGTCGATGCGATCACCGGCGATGCGGACGGATTCGCTGACGACGATTCCGTAGAGGGAGATGACGGCGGCCTCGGTACGGCCCCCGCCGATGTTCACGATCATGTTGCCGCGGGGGGTACCCACGGGAACGCCCGCTCCGATGGCGGCGGCGAGGGGCTCGGGGACGAGGTGGGCGGGGCGGCGGGCGCCGGCCTGCTCGGCGGCGTCGCGCACGGCGCGCTGCTCCACGCTGGTCACGCCGGCGGGGACGGTCACCATGATCTCGGGACGGATCAGGTTGAAGCGCCCCGTCACGACGCCGATGAAGTAGCGCATCATCGCTTCGGTCGTGAGGTAGTCGGCGATAACGCCCTCGCGCATGGGGCGGATGATGCTGAGAGCGCCGGGCGTGCGGCCCTGCATCATGCGCGCCTCGGCGCCGACGGCGACGATGGCGTCATCTCGGTTATGTCGTGCTACGACGGAGGGCTCGTTGACGACTATCCCCTGACCCTGGACGAAAACCAGGATGTTGGCCGTACCGAGATCGATGCCGGCGCGCGTGTTGGCGAGGAAGCCGAAGGCCATCTGTTACACCCGCTCCAGCTCGGCGCCGAGCGCACCCAGCTTCGCGTCGAGGCACTCGTACTTGCGGTCGAGGTGGTAGATGTCGTCGATGACGGTGGTGCCGCTGGCGACGAGCCCGGCGAGGAGGACGGCGGCGCCGGCGCGCACATCGAGGGCGCGGGCGCGGGCCCCGTGGAGGGGAGTGGGGCCGCTGACGATAGCGGAGGAACCCGTGCTAATGATCTCGGCGCCCATTTTGCGTAGCTCGTCGACGTAGAGCATGCGGTTGTCGAAGACGCGCTCATGGATGATGGAAACGCCATCAGCCTGGGTCAGGAGCGCCGCCATGGGGGCGTGCAGGTCGGTGGCGAGGCCGGGGTAGGGGAGCGCCTGAAAGCCGACGGGCGCGAGGCGCCCCCCGGCGGCGACGCGAAGGGAGCCTTCACGCGCCTCGACGGTGGCGCCGGCTGCACGCAGCTTGGTGATGATGGCGTCCATCACGGCCACGGGGGCATCGACGAGTTCGACGTCGCCACCCGACATGGCGGCGGCGATTGCGAAGGTGCCGGCCTCGATGCGGTCGGGCACGAGGGCGAAAGTCGTGCCGTGCAGGCGCTCGACACCCTCGACGACGATGACCTGGGTGCCCACGCCGGAGACGCGCGCGCCCATCGAGTTCAGGAGGGCAGCCAGGGCCTGTACCTCGGGCTCGGTGGCGGCGTTGACGATTGTCGTTTCGCCTCGAGCGAGGGTGGCCGCCAGCATGAGGTTCTGGGTGCCGGAGACAGAGGGATAGTCGGCAAAGACGCGCGTTCCGGAAAGACCCTGGGGGGCACGCGCCTGGTAGTGCTCACCAACGCGATCAATGGTGGCGCCCATGGCCGCGAAGCCGTCGAGGTGGACGGCGATGGGGCGCTGGCCGATGACATCGCCGCCGGGGGGAGGGAGGGCGGCGAAGCCGTGGCGGGCGAGTAGGGGACCCATGACCTGGAAGGAGGCGCGGTTCTCGGAGACGAGGTCGATGGGGGCCTCGAGCGTGCCGACCCTGGAGGCGTTGATCTCGACGCGGTTCGGCCCCGGGCGCTCGACGGTCGCGCCGAGGTGCGCGAGCAGGTCGGCGAGGGAATCGATGTCGGAGACGGCGGGGACGTTCTCAAGAACGACGGTTTCATCGGTGAGGAGAGCGGCGCACATGGAGGCGAGGGCGGCATTCGCGGAGCCGGAGATTCGCACGGAGCCCTTGAGGACAGCGCCACCCCGCACCTGGTAGCGGGAGCTGTGTCCACGTTTAGAGACCATCCTGAGGCTCAGTATGGGGGCGGGGCGAAAGCAGCCGCAAACTGAGGGTCCGCCTCGGTCCCGGCTGTGGCAGCCGCCGGGAACCGTATCCTGAAGCGGGAGGAGGTTCGCCATGACCGATGTCCGGCCCTGCTTCGCGGCCTTTCACGTGGACGACCTGGAGGCCTCGGTGCGCTTCTACCGGGACGGCCTCGGGGTCGCGCTCAACCGGAACGAGGATCCCGTGCACGAGGAGATCTCGTGGCACGACCCCTACTTCCACTTCGCCCTCTTCCCGAAAGAAGCGCCGCGCGAGCCCGCGTTGGGCCTCTTCGTCGAGGACCTCGACGCGGCCCACGAACGGCTGGTGGCAATGGGCGCCACAGTCGACCGGGAGCCTTACGTCGCCCCCTGGGGGCGGGAGGCGCGCTACCTCGATCCAGACGGGAACCTGGTCAGCCTGACCGAACGGAAGACGCACCACACACGGGGGCAGTAGGCGGCCTAGCCTCCGGGCATGGGCGGGCCGGGGCGGCGGCGGCGGCGCTCGGCCACGCGCAGACGCAGCAGGGCGCGCTGCATGGATGCCTGGGCGCGGGCGAGGTCGGCCTCGCTTGTGCCCTCGTCGCGGGCGCCGGCAAGAAGCTCTTCGGCGCGGCGACGAGCCTGCTCGGCGCGGTCCACGTCGATGTCCTCGGCAGCCTCGGCCGCGTCGGCGAGAACGGTTACGTGGTTGCTGTGCACCTCGAGGAAGCCGCCGCCGATGGCGAAGGCGGACTCCTCGTTGCCACGCCGGAAGATGAGCTCGCCGTAGTCGAGCGTCGTCATGAGGGGGGCGTGGCGGGGCAGGATCGCAAGCTGCCCCTCGCTTCCGGGGGCGATGAGCACCTCGACGTCCTCTTCGGTGCGGACGACGCGCTCGGCGGTGACGATCTCGACGAAGAGCGGCACTAGCCTTCCTCGCTCAGTCGCTGGCCTTCTTCGACCGCCTCTTCGATGGAGCCCTTCATGTAGAAGGCCTGCTCGGGGAGGCCGTCGTGCTGGCCTTCGAGGATCTCCTTGAAGCCGCGCACGGTGTCGCGGATGGAGACGTAGCGTCCCTCGCGACCGGTGAAGGTCTCGCCCACGAAGAAGGGCTGGGTGAGGAAGCGCTGGAGCTTGCGGGCGCGGGCAACGGTGAGCTTGTCCTCGTCGGAGAGCTCGTCGATGCCGAGGATGGCGATGATGTCCTGGAGGTCCTTGTAGCGCTGGAGGACACCCTGCACCTCGCGGGCGACGTCGTAGTGTTCTTCGCCGACGATGCGCGGCTCGAGTGCGCGGGAGAAGGAGGTGAGGGGGTCCATGGCGGGGTAGAGAGCCTGCTCGGCGAGGGAGCGCTCAAGCGCCACGACCGCATCGAGGTGCCCGAAGGTGGTGGCGACGCCGGGGTCGGTGTAGTCGTCCGCGGGCACGTAGATGGCCTGGAATGAGGTAATCGAGCCCTTCTTGGTGGAGGTGATGCGCTCTTCCAGGTCGCCCATCTCGGTGGAGAGCGTGGGCTGGTAGCCGACGGCGGATGGCATGCGCCCGAGGAGGGCGGAGACCTCCATGCCGGCGAGGGTATAGCGGTAGATGTTGTCGACGAAGAAGAGGACGTCCTGGGCCTGCTCGTCGCGGAAGTACTCGGCCATCGTGAGGCCGCTGAGGGCGACGCGGAGGCGAACCCCGGGGGGCTCGTTCATCTGGCCGAAGACCATGGACATGCGGGGGAGCACGCCCGATTCCTTCATCTCGTTCCAGAGGTCGTTGCCCTCGCGGGAGCGCTCGCCCACGCCGGCGAAGACGGAGAAGCCGCCGTGCTCGCGGGCGATGTTGGAGATGAGCTCCTGGATGATGACGGTCTTGCCGACGCCGGCGCCCCCGTAGAGGCCGACCTTGCCGCCGCGCACGAGGGGCGCGATGAGGTCGATGACCTTGATGCCCGTCTCGAGGATGGAGGGCTGGGTCTCCTGGTCCTCGAAGGAGGGGGGCTCGCGGTGGATGGGCCAGCGCGGGGCGGAGTCGGGGGCGGGGAGGTCGTCGATGGGGTCGCCGAGCACGTTGAACATGCGCCCCAGCGAGTCCTCGCCGACGGGCACGGAGATCGCCTGGCCCGTATCGACGGCGACCATGCCGCGGGTGAGGCCGTCGGTCGAGTCCATGGCCAACGCGCGCACCCAGTTGTTGCCGACGTGCTGCTGCACCTCAACGATGAGGCTCGTGCCGTCGCCGCGGTCGATGCGGAGGGCGTTGTAGATGCCGGGCAGCTGGTCGGGCGGGAACTCGACGTCGATCACGGTGCCGATGATTTGGACGATGCGTCCCTCGGCGGCTGCGGCGGTGACCATGATGGGCTCCTTCTCGGGTTGCTCAGGATTTTGAGCGGAAACGCGCAAGGCGTTCCGCGAGTTCGGGCCCCGCTCCGGGGCTGGTGCGACGCTCGAAGGCGAGGCCTTCGGTGTAGGAGTAGTTCTGCCCCTCGTTCAAGAGGAGCTTGTCGGCGCGCAGCGTGTGCCACGAGTTGCCCGCGATCTGGGCGGCCATGGCGGCTGCCGTCTCGTCGAGCTCCCCGTCGGGGACGGCGCGGTTGGCGAGGCCGATGCGAACGGCCTCGTGGGCGTCGACGCGGCGGGCCGTGTACATCATCTCCCTGGCGAGGAGAGGACCGATGCGGCGGGGGAGGCGCTGGGTGAGGCCCCAGAGGGGGGTGAGCGCCCACTCGCCGTGGGAGTCGCAGAAGACCGCGGATTCGCCGGCGATGCAGAGGTCGGCGGCGAGCATGAGCTCGAGCGCGCCCGTGTAACAGGCGCCCCGCACGGAGGCGATGACGGGCTGGGGCAGGGCCTCGATCATGTCGATGGTCTCGGCCTGGTAGTACGGCTCCGGCGCTGGGTCGCCGAGGGCCTTGAGGTCGTTGCCGGCGCTGAAGGCGCGTCCCGCGCCGCGAAGAACGACGCAGCCGACAGAGTCCGTCTGCTCGGCGATGGCGGAGACGTGCTCGCGCAGCTCGGCGAAGAGCGGGATGTTGAGGGCGTTGAGCGCCTCGGGGCGGTTGAGCGTGAGCGTGGCCACGCCGTCGCGGTCGTCGCGCAGCACGAACTCGCTCATGCGGGCACCCCGGCGATGTCGGCGAGGTCGACCTCGGTAAGCGATTCAAGCGTGCGGTCGGGGTCAGGGAGGGGCAGGTCGCGGGTGTACTCGGTGCGAACGGCCCAGCAGGTCATGCCGGCGGCGTGGGCGGCGCGAATGCCGGCGGGGGCGTCCTCGATGGCGAGGCAGCGGTAGGCGGCGACACCGAGGAGTCCGGCCGCGCGCAGGTAGATGTCGGGCTGCGGCTTGCCGTGGGTGATGTCGTCACCGGCGACGATCGCGTCGAAGGCATCGACGATGCCGAGCTGGCCGAGGCAGGTCTCGACGTTCGCCCGCTGCGAAGAGGAGGCGACGGCCAGGGGCACTCCGATCTCGCGCAGACCGCGCACCAGTTCGACGGCGCCGGGCAGGGCGAGGTCGACGGAGCGATAGGCCGCGGCTACGAGCTCGGTGCAGCGCTCGCGGTAGTAGGCGGCGGGGCGGGGCAGGCCGAGGTCTACAACGAACTCGGTCCAGCCGGCCTTCGTGCCCATGTACCGCTTGAACTGGTCGAGAGGGAAGGCAATGCCGTCCTCGGCGAGCACCGCGCTGGCGGCCCCGTAGTAGATGGGTTCGCCATCGACGAGGACACCGTCCATGTCGAAGATGACCGCGGCGAAGGGGGGCGCTTCACTCACTGACGGCCTCGGCGCCACCGACGATGTCGAGCAGCTCGGTGGTGATCTGCTCCTGGCGAGCCTTGTTGTAGGTGAGGGTGAGGTCTTGCTCGATCTCGGTGGCGTTATCGGTCGCGTTCTTCATGGCGACCATGCGGGCCGACTGCTCGGAGGCGGCCGACTCGAGGATGGCGGCGTGGACCTGCATCTCCACGTAGCGGGGTAGGAGGCGCTCGAAAACGTCGCCGGGATCGGGCTCGAAGATGTACTCCTGGCGCAGGGCCTCGGCCTCGGCTTCGTCCTCCGCGGTGGGGGGCTCGACGGGGAGGAGGCGACGCACGACCGGGCGCTGGTTCACGGTGCTGACGAACTCCGCGAAGCTGATGAAGACCTGGTCGACGTTGCCCGCGAGGTAGTCGTCCATGACGAGACGGGCGATGACGCTCGTATCGGTGAGGGCGGGGTAATCGCCGAGCTCGGTGAACTCGGCGGCGACGTTCTGGCGGGAGCGGATGAAGAAGTCGCGTCCCTTGCGGCCCACGGCGACGATGGCGGTGGGCGTCTCGGCGTCGCCGACGAACCCGCCCGCGCTGTTGTTCAGGTTGGCGTTGAGGGCTCCGCAGAGGCCGCGGTCGGGAGTGACGTGGAGGATGCCGATGTTCTCGACGGGGCGCTGGGTGAGGAAGGGATGCGACTCGTCGCTGTCGCCATCGCCGCCGCCGGGGGCGGTTGCGGCGAGGGAGGAGAGGACGAGCTGGATCTTCTCCGCGTAGGGGCGGCCCTCGGTGGCGCGTTCCTGGGCGCGGCGCATCTTGGACGCCGCCACGAGCTGGAGCGCGTTCGTAATCTTGGCGGTATTCCGAACGGACCCGATGCGGCGGCGCAGTTGTTGGATGGTCGGCATGGCGCTCCCTAGTAGGGGACGGACTCCTTGAACTCGGCGACGGCGGCTCGCAGCTCCTCGTCGCTCTGGTCGCTGATCTCGCGCTCCGCCTCGACACGGGCGACGAGGTCGGGCTTGTTGCTGGCGAGGAAGCTGACGAAGGCGGACTCGAAGCTGCCAATCTTCTCGGTGGGCACGTCGTCGAGCAGCCCGTTGGTAAGGGCGAAGATGACGGCCACCTCCTGGGCCATGCCGAGCGGGGCGAACTGGGGCTGCTTGAGCACCTCGTTTGCGCGGAGGCCGCGCTCCAGCTGCCGCTGGGTGGCGGCGTCAAGGTCGCTGGTGCCGAACTGGGCGAAGGCCTGGAGCTCGCGGAACTGGGCGTGGTCGCCCTTGAGCCGCCCGGCGACGGAGCGCATGGCGCGCGTCTGGGCGGCGCCACCCACGCGGCTCACGGAGAGGCCAACGTTGAGGGCCGGGCGGATACCGGCGTTGAAGAGGTCCGGCTCCAGGTAAATCTGGCCGTCGGTGATGGAGATGACGTTGGTGGGGATGTAGGCCGACACGTCGTTGGCCTGCGTCTCGATGATGGGCAGGGCGGTGAGGGAACCGCCCGCATCCAGCTTGGCCGCGCGCTCGAGCAGGCGGCTATGGAGGTAGAAGACATCGCCGGGGTACGCCTCGCGCCCGGGAGGACGGCGCAGGAGGAGGGAGATCTGGCGGTAGGCCCAGGCGTGCTTGCTGAGGTCGTCGTAGATGATGAGGGCGTCGCGTCCGCTCTCCATGATCTCCTCGCCCATAGCGCAACCGGCGTAGGGGGCGAGGTACTGGAGGGCGGCGGACTCGGAGGCGCCCGCCGCGACGATGATGGTGTGCTCCATGGCGCCGTGCTCTTCGAGCTGGCCGAGCACCTGGGCGACCTTGCCGGCCTTCTGGCCGATGGCGACGTAGATGCAGACGAGGTCGCCGCCCTTCTGGTTGATGATGGTGTCGAGGGCGATCGCGCTCTTGCCCGTGGAGCGGTCGCCGATGATGAGCTCGCGCTGGCCGCGCCCGATGGGAATCATCGCGTCGATGGCCTTGATGCCGGTCTGGACGGGGGTGTCGACGCTCTGGCGGAGGGTGACGCCAGGGGCGATGCGCTCGACAGGGCGGCTCTTGGTGGTACCGATGGGACCCTTGCCGTCAATGGGGTTCCCGAGGGCATCGACGACGCGGCCGATGAGCTCGTCGCCGACGGGCACCTCGATGATGCGGCCGGTGGCGCGCACCTCGTCGCCTTCCTTGATGTCCTCGTAGTCGCCGAGGACAACGGCGCTGACGGACTCTTCCTCGAGGTTGAGGGCGAGGCCCATGGTGCCGTTGGGGAACTCGAGCAGCTCGGAGTAGCGGGCGTTGCTGAGCCCGTGGGCGCGGGCCACGCCGTCGCCGGCTTCGATGACGACGCCAACGTCGGTCGCGACGGACGGAGCCTCGAACTGCTCGATCTGCTCGCGGAGGATGGATGCGATCTCTTCGGCGCGAACGGCCATGCTGCTTCCCTCTTGTGTGGTGCGGCTAGGCGCCGCTCAGCTCCCGGCGCAAGCGCCGGAGGCGGCTGCGCACGCTGCCATCGATGAGATGGTCGTCGATACGGAGGACGACGCCACCGATGATGTCGGCATCGACATCGGCGGTGGCGGTGATCTGTTTCCCCAGGGCCTCCCCAAGACGCTGCTCCATGGCGGCGACCTGGTCGGGCTGGAGGGGAACGGCAGTGGTGATCTCGGCCTGGGCGAGGCCCTCGTGCTCATCGGCGAGGCGGCTGAAGGCATCCGCGATCTCGCGGGCCTCGAGCGTGCGCCCCTTGGCGATGAGCAGCCTGGCGAGGTTCAGCGCGAGCTGATCCACATCAAGGGCACGCTCGGCGGCGGCCTGGCGCTCGGCGACGGGCACACGCGGGGCGGCGAACCAGCCGGCGGCGTCGGAATCCGCCAGCACGGCGGCGACGTCGTCGAGGTCGGCGCGCCAGCGGGCGATCGCATCGCCATCGCGGGCGATGGCGAAAGCCGCCTGTGCGTAGCGCTTTGCCGCCTGCCTGTCGGCCATCTAGCTGCGCTCCCCGAGGTCGGACTCGGCGAGGGTCTCTTCAATGATGCGCTGGTGGGCATCGTCGTCGAGGGACTCGCGGATGACGCGTTCGGCGGCGGTGACGGTGATTTCGGCGAACTCCGAGCGGAGGTCGGCGATGGCGCGGTCACGTTCCAGCTGGATCTCCTGGAGGGAGCGTTCAGCGGCCGCCTCCCGGTCGCGCTCCGCCTGCTGGCGGGCGTCGTCCTGGATGCGGGCCGCCACCTGCTGGGCGTTGGCGACGATCTCCTGACCCTGTCCGCGGGCCTCATCAAGCTGGTCCTGGATGCGCTCCTGGGCGTCGGAGGCTTCGGCGCGAGCCTGTTCGGCCGCCCCGAGTCCTTCGGCGATGCGCTCGCGGCGCTGGTCGAGCATGCGCAGGACGGGCTTGTAGAGGGTGAAGCGCAGGATGAGCAGCAGGACGATGAAGTTAGCGACCTGCGCGATCAGCTGCGGCAGATTAATGCCGAGAGCCGTGAAGGCTTCGCCCATAACGAGCTCCTTCTCCGATTGGCGTTACCGCCTGCTAGATGACGAACGCGATGATGATGGCGGTGAGCAGCGCGTAGATGCCGATGGCCTCGGCAAAGGCGACGCCCAGGATCATGTTCGTCTGGATGGCGGCACGGGCCTCGGGGTTGCGCCCGAGGGCTTCCATGGCGCGTCCCACGAGCATGCCGATGCCGATGGCGGGGCCTAGGGCGCCGAGGCCCATGGCGATGCCGGCGCCGATGGCCTTGGCGCCGTCGGCATCAAGCGCGAGCAGGAAGAGAAGGTCGAGTACTCCCATGGTTGGTGGTTCCTCCCGTGTTTTGCTCCCCGCCTCCGCGGGGCGATGTTCGAAGGGGCGGGGCTACTGCCCCGGGGTCCCCTGGGATTCCATGTTGTCGTGGCCGGCTTCGCCTTCGTGGCCCTCGTGTTCCTCGTCGTGGTGCTCGACCGCCATGACGGCGAACACCAGCGTGAGGAGTGCGAAGACCGCGGCCTGGATGAAGCCGACGAAGAGCTCCAGGCCGTAAATGATGTCGACGATGAGGAAGGGTAAGAGGAAGGTGAGCATGAGAATGAGCACCTCCCCGGCGAAGATGTTGCCGAAGAGCCTGAAGGCGAAGCTGATGATGCGGATGAACTCCGAGAGCAACTCAAGGATGCCCACGAAGAAGGGGATGAGGCCGCTGAAGTTGAAGAACTTCCCGAGGTAGCTGAACCCCAGCGTGCGGAAGCCCCAGAACTCGACCATGACGAACGAGATGAGGGCGAGCGCGAGCGTGTTGTTGACATCGCTGTAGACGGAGCGGAAGAGCGGGATGATGAGGGCCAGCTTCTGGCCGGGGAAGTCGATCCCTCCGACGATCAGTTCGTCGCCGAGGGCGGCGCTGGCAACACCGTGGTCGTGGTCGCCGTCCAGGAGTTTGGGCGCATCGGGATCGGCATTGAGGGCCGCGATGGCCGCCGTGAGCATCTCCGCGGTGACCTCGAAGCCGCCGTGGCCGTCGTCGACGGCGCCGTGGTCCTCGGGGTCGAAGTCCACGAAGGTCTGAGCGAGGAAGACGACGTACTTGTCGAGCGCCTGTTCGGGGGAGACTGGCGTCTCAGGGGAAGCGCCCAGCGAGAAGTGGGCGTCGCCCGCATTGGGCCTGACCAGGCCGATGCCGGTGTCGTCCACGAGCCAGCCGGATGCGTGCGCGATCTCCTCGTCGAAGGGCTTGTGCTCGGCGTGGTGCTCCTCGATCTCGTGGAACAGGTGATAGCCGATGTCCTCGGTCTTGCCGATGGCGTTGAAGAAGGGAAGGAGGCCCATCCAGTTGGCAAGGAGGATGAAGATGAAGAAGGTGGCGATGACGGGGAAGAAGCGGCGGGCGTTCTTCGAGCCGGCGATGTCTTCAAGCTGGCTCATGAGGAACTCGATGACGGACTCGACGAAGTTCTGCGCGCCCGAGGGGATGAGCTTCATGGTGCGGGTAGCGAGGAAAGCGCCGACGGCGAGGATGATCATCGCCGCCCAGGCGGAAATCATCGTGTTGGAGATGTTGAGGAAGCCGACCTTGGTGATGACCTCGGCGGGAACGATGATCTCGGGCTGGGGGCCGCGGGCGACGAGGAGGCCAACAACGATCCACGCCAGCGCGGCAACGGCAATGATGATGATCCTGAATCTGCTCACTCGCCACCACCAGAGGCGCCGTTCGCGCCACCGCCGAAGCGTTTCATGAAGGGGAGAAGCATGCGGATTCCGCCACCGATGGCCAGAGTCAGCCCGAGGACAATCCCCAGGAGGATGAAGAGCGGCTCAAGCCCGGTAAGGCTGTCGAGCCACAGTCCGAGCAGGATTCCGACGACGATGCAGGTGGCGAAATACCAGCCTGCCCCCATGAGGTAAGCGGTTGGCGCTATCCACCCGCCACGCTCAGGCTTTGCCATGACCGCGCTCAAACCGGACGAATGATAGGGAGATTGTGAAGATAGGCGCAAGCGGCGATCGAGGCCGCACGGCGTTTATTTCTGCGGATCGTCGAAGCCGCTCAGATCGAGGCCCTCGATAAAGTCCTTGAACGGACCAAGGCGCTCGAGCTCGGCGGGATCAACAGGCTTGTCCGGCTCGCGCTCGACGGAGTCCTCCATGTCGCCGTCGCGGATGATTTCGCCGCCCTGATCGAGGACGGCCTCCTCGGCGTAGATGGGGGAGCCCGTGCGGACGGCGAGGGAGATGGCGTCCGAGGGGCGGGAGTCGATCTCGAGGGCGTCGCCGTTCACGTCGAGGACGATGCGGGCGTAGTAGGTGTCGCGGGCGAGGTCATTCAGGAGGATGTACTGCACCTTCGCGCCCAGCTGCTCGATGACGTTGGAGAGCAGGTCGTGGGTCTGGGGGCGGGGCGGGGTAACGTCGTGCAGGCGGAGGGAGATGCTCTCCGCTTCGTAGGGGCCGATCCAGATGGTGAGGTAGCGATCGGTGTCCTTCTCGCGAAGGATGGCGATGCGCTGGTAGCTGTTCAGCGACAGACGGATGCTCTCGATGCTCATCTCGCGCATGTCCCACCCTCCGCCGGAATGTCCGGCTTGATCGGCTCGATGATAGGTGGGGGCGACGAGGGGCGGCAAGACGGCCCCGCTCAGGAGCGGAGGTTGATGACGGTGGCAGCGGCGATGCTGACGGCCAGGATGGCCATGACGGGCTGCACGCCGAGCCAGTCGCCGAGGGCCCCGGCGCCGAGCACGGGCAGCGAGGCGGCGAGCGCTGCCATCGCCCCCTGGGTCGCCACCACGCGGCCCTGGAGGGCGAGGGGGACGCGGTCGTTGAGGACGGTCTGGGCGGCCACGCTCACGATGGCAAAGGCGAAGCCGAGGGGAAGGACCACCGCCATCGCGAGAAGGGCGCCGCCGTCGAAGTCCCCGAGATTGACGTCGTTGAGCCAGGCGAAGGCCCCGTAGCCGGCGAGGAAGGACGCCTCCTCGTTGACGAAGGCGAGGGCGAGCAGCAGGCCCGTAAAGAGCGTGAAGCCGAATGAGCTGAGGAGGCCATGCGGAACACGATGGGCCAACGGTCCGGCGACGCGCAGCCCCACGACGAGGCCGATGCCCGCGGGCGTGAGCACCAGCGCGCCGATCTCGAAAGGCAGTTCAAGGACATCGCGGATGTAGGTGGGGATGAGGCCGCCGAGGATGATGAGCATCATCGTGATCAGGGTGAGCTCGATGGCGGCCTTGAAGACGGCTGGGTCGCGGCGCATGGCGCGCCAGCCCGCCTGCCACCAGGAGGCGCCCTCCTGCGACGCCGGGTCGGTCGGGTCGGGGATGACCGCAAGACCGGACGGGTCAGCCGCGGCGAACACGTCGGCTTCCTCGCGGGTGCGAGCCACGGGGCCGATGCGCACTGCCTCGACTGCTGCGATCACGAAGAAGGCGGCGGCGATGCCGAAGAGCACATCGGCGCGCTCGAAGACGCGCAGGACAACCGGGGTGAGCACCGCGAACCCGACGATCTGGGCGGCTCCGCCCACGGCCTGGCCGATGGCGTTCGCGCGGGCGAGCTCGCCGCGGGTGACGATCGAGGGAAGGATGCTTCCTTCGGCGGCCGCGACGAACGGGGCAAAGACGGCGAGGAGGACGGCCACCACGTAGAGCGTGCCGTCGCCGCCGGGCTGGACGATGAAGCCGACGCAGACAGCGGCGCGGCCGACGTTGCCCAGGGCGACGATGAGGCGCCGGGGAATTGCGTCGGCGGCGACGCCCGCGACGATGCCGGCGATCATCATGGGGACCACGAGGGCAAGCACGAGCAGACTCGTGAAGAACGCCTTGCCCGTGGCGTCGAGGACGAGCAGGACGAGCGCGAGGTTGATGGCGTTCTGGGGGACGCGGGAAAGGAAACGGGAGTAGCTGAGGCGCCGAAACTGGAGCTGCTGGAGGAGGGCGGGGGGCGAGGACGGCTCGGCGACCTCCTCCCAGGCGGGGGTGACGCTCACGAGGCGGCGGAGACGCGCGACTTCGCGCGCTGCTCGAAGCGGCGGCGCTCCAGCATCACGCGCCGCCCGCACTCCAGGCAGACGAGGCCAATGTCGGCGCCGATGCGGTAGACGCGCCACTCCCAGCTTCCGCAGGGATGGCGGCGGCGCATCCGCCAGACATCGCCGACGGCTACGTCTTCGTTCACGGAGCGGGAGCGTTGAGGGCGTCGCGCAGGTCTCGGGCGGCGGCGGCGGGGTCGGGTGCGTTGGCGATGCTGCGGGAGGCGTTCACGACCATCAGTCCGGGCGTGCCCCCGGCCGCGGCCACGACGTCGGCGGGGTCGCCGCCCTGGGTGCCCACGCCGGGGATGAGGAGGGTCGTTTGGGGGGCGAGCTCACGCACGCGGGCGAGCTCCTCGGGTGCGGTTGCGCCGACGACGAGGCCCACGTTCGCGCTCCAGGACGGCATCTCTGCAGCGAGACGCTCGTAGAGGGGCACTCCATCGGCGAGGGCGGCGTTCTGGATCGTGGCGGAGCCGGGGTTGGAGGTGCGGCAAAGGAGGTAGACGCCCCGGTCCTCGTAGGCCAGGAAGGGCTCGACCGCGTCGTGGCCCTGGAAGGGATTGACGGTGGCGGCGTCGAAGCCCCAGACCTCGAAGAGGGCGCGGGCGTAGGCGGCGGCGGTGTTGCCCATGTCGCCGCGCTTGGCATCGCCGATGACGGGGATGCCCTCGGGGATGGCGGCGAGGGTTTGTTCGAGGGCGCGCAGGCCGGGGATGCCGAACTGCTCGTAAAAGGCGAGGTTGGGCTTGAAGCAGGCGGCGTAGGGGGCGGTGGCCTCGATGAGGGCGCGGTTGCGGGGCGCGATTTCATCGACGGGAGTGTCGCCGGGCGGGTCGAGGCCGACGCAGACGAAGCTGCCGGCTTCGCGGCTGCGCTTCGCGAGGCGCTCGATGTAGGGCTTCATGACTGGGCCTCCGCGGCCCCGCGAGGGGCGAATCCGAGCCTGGGCAGGGTTTCGAGGAAGGCCTCGCGGTTGCCGGAGACGATGAGGTCGAGGGCGCCCTCGGCATCGGAGGGCGCTTCCAGGTCGAGCTCGGCGAGGAGCGCACAGGCGCGCTTCGCGACGGGCTCGACCGTGCCGAGCACGGAGACGCCCGGGAACTCGGCGGTGATGGCGGGGGCGAGGAATTCGTAGTGGGTGCAGCCGAGCACGACCACGTCGGCACCGTTGGCGACGGTGCGGCCGAGGGCGGAGCGCACCGCCTCGCGGGCGGCGGGCGTGTCGACCTCGCCCCGCTCGACCAGCTCTGCGAGATCGTGGCCGACGACACGATCGATAGCGGCACCCTTACCGAACTCCTCGACGACGCTGCTGTAGAGGTCGCCATCGAAGGTGCCGGGCGTGGCGAGGATGGCGACGCGTCCGCTGCGGGAGGCCTGCGCTGCCGGTTTCACGGCCGGCACCATGCCCACGAAGGGCAGGTCGAAGAGCTGGCGCAAATCCGCAATGGCGGCGGCGGAAGCCGTGTTACAGGCGACGACTATGAGCTTCGCGTCCGCCTCGACGAGGCGGTGGGCGATGGCGAAGGCGCGCTTCCGCACCTCGCCGGGGTCGCGAGGGCCGTAGGGGAAGTACGCGGTATCGGCGAAGTAGACGGTGCGCTCGCGGGGTGCGAGGCGGCGGAATTCGCGGAAAACACTGAGCCCGCCGACGCCTGAGTCGAACATGCCGACGGGTCGCGGGTCCATCCCGTCAAGCATACGGCTTCGACCGGCTTGCCGCCGACGCCGAAGGTGCGCGCTCCACGCCGAGGGGGCATGCTGCGCCCATGACCAAGCGGCTCGAGGTGGCGCTCCTGCCCTCCGAGGCGGAGGCGATGGAGGCGGACGCCTTCGTCGTTCTCGACGTGCTGCGCGCGACGACGACGATCGCGACGCTGTTCGAGGGCGGGCTTGCGGACCTGCTGGTGGTCGACACGATCGAGGCCGCGGGGGAGCGGGCGCGGGCGGAGGGGCGAATCCTGTTCGGGGAGGTGGGTGGTCTGCCGCCGGAGGGGTTCGACCACGGCAACTCGCCCGCGGAAGCAGCCACGCTGGGGGTGGCAGGGCAGGGTGCGGCGCTGTTCACGACGAACGGAACACGGTCGATCTGCGGGGTGGCGGGGCGGGGGGCGGTGGCGGCGGGGGCGTTCGCGAACGCATCGGCGGCGGCGCGCTGGGCGGCGGCATACGAGCGCGTCGTCCTGGTGTGCGCGGGGAACGCAGGGGGGAAGCGGTTCGCCCTGGAGGACTTCGCCGCAGCGGCGCGACTCGTGCAGCTCATCTCGCGGGAGAGTCCGGGCCTGGAGCTGGGGGACGCGGCGGGGGTGGCGGCCGTGGCGACCGGCTACGAGGACTGGATCGCGCCGGGACTCCCGCAGCGGACGGACCGCAGCGCACGGCTGGTCGCGGGCGCGCACCACGCCCGCGGCCTGAAGGCGCTCGGGCTCGACGCGGACATCGCCTTCGCGGCGCGCGAGGACAGCTCCGGGGCGGTGCCGGTGGTGGTGGAGCACGGGCAGGGGTGGGCGCTGCTGCGCGACCGAGGCTAGTCCCGCTGCTCCCAGCGGCGACGGAGGTCGTCGAGGGTGGACTCGCTCGGGGAGCGGTCGGCGTAGCGGGCGTTTTCGAAGGCATCCGTGATCTCGTCGGTCACGTCACGCTTGAAGGCGCTGAGCAGGACGGGCGCGAACTCGTGCGGGGTCTGGGAGTCGGCACGTTCCACACCTGAACGGCGGGCGGAGTCGAGGACCTCCAGGTAGAGGCGCAGCGCCCCCTCCCCCGACGGGGCGCGGCGGCGGTCGCGACGGAAGAGGTTGCGGGCGGCCCCGCGGAGGTCCTCGCCGAGACCACCGACGCGCTCGGCCTCCATCTCGTCCCGGCCATCCTGGCCAGCGCGCCGGCGCAGCAGGGCGAGGACGAACACAACACCAGCGACGATCGCCACGCCCAGGAAGACGGCGCCGCCGGCGAGCACGTAGCGGGCGACACGGGCCGCGGTCGAGTCACCCTCGGCCCCGCCCTGCTGTGCTCCATCGACAGGGGCCTCGGGCGTCTGGATTTCCGCCGGCTCGGACTGGCCCCCTCCCAGGAGCCCGAAGATGAACTCGAAGAAGTGGGTCAGCACCCAGGCGATGGGGAAGAACACCGCCCACGTCAGGAACCAGAGGAGGGCCCGGCCCACGACTTCCACCGGCGGGGCGAGGAAGTTGATGATGGGTTCGAGGAGGACGCCCACCAGGAGTACGCCGAGGGCGGCGAAGGCGGCTGTCCCGATGAGCATGAGGGTCGTGACGCCACCCGCGCGAAGATTGCCGATCGTGGAACCGCTCTGGGCAAGCTGCGAGCAGGCGAGGGCAGCCAGCGCGACGCCGTAGAAGACCACGCCACCACGCGTGACGATCTCGGCCTGTTCGCTGGCGGCCGTTATGAGGAGGGCGACCGTCACCAGGGCGAAGGGAATGGCGAGGGAGCGGGGGGCGGTTTCGAGCCAGACACCGCTCCTCGCACGCCAGGCCGCCCGCGTCCACGTGGCGAGCAGGAGGCAGGCGCTCGTGAGCACGGGCGGGATCCAGTCCTGGATCGTGCCCGTCCTCAGAATGAAGTCGGCGAGCCAGCTGAAGTCCCAGAGGGCGAGATCGTGGGCGTACTGGAGGCGAAGGGCGCCGTAGAGGACGACCAGCCCGATCAACCCGATGGCCAGTACGGCCCGCCCTCTCGAGACCGCGAACCACTCAAGTACGGACGGGGCGAAATAGGCGACGAAGGCAACGCCGATGAATGCCGGGGCGCTGACCAGCTCGTTGCTGGGCTCCGGGAAGATGCGCATGACGACCTCGCCGAGGGTGTAGAAGGCGAGGCCCTCGGCGGCCAACAGCAGGACGACGGCGGCGCGACCGATCACACGATCACCTCGCTGGCCTCGAAGCGGCGACCGGCGATGTGCACGGGCAGACCGTGCAGCTTGTCGAGATCGACGCGCTCGGAGGTGACAACCACGGCGACGCGATAGCCCTCGTGCTGGAGGCGGCGCATCACCTCGGCCAGCTCGTCGGGGACGTAGGCAACTGCGAGGACGAGGGTCGAGCCGAGGGGGAGGCGGCCCGACTCGCGGCGCAGGCGGCTGGCAAGGTCGCCCATGGTGAGGGGCTGTACGACGGCCAGCGTCTCGAGGATGCGGGTGAGCTGCGAGCGGGCGCGGGAGGGGGCGAGGCGGATGGGCCGGTCGGAGTTGGGCAGGGAGCCGTTCGCGAGAAGGCCGACGGCATAGCGCTGGTCGGTCGCCCAGACTGCGAGGGAGGCGGCCATGGAGACGTTCCGCTCCAGATCGTCCTTCAGGTAGCCCTCCCAGGAGTGCTCGAGCGTGTCGATGTTGAGGAGGACGTAGAGGTGCTGCACGGCCGAGGGCTCGTAGACGCGCGACTGGAGCTCGCCGCGGCGGGCTGTGGCCTTCCAGTCGATACGGCGGAGGGGGTCGCCGGGCTCGTAGTCGCGCAGTCCGGCGATGCGAAGGGGGTCCTCGAAGATGCGGTTGCGGCCCTTGGACTCCCCCAAGGGACGGTCGGCGGGGAGGCCAAAGTCATCGAGGGCGAAGATGCGGGGGTAGGCAAGGAAGGCGGTGGTTCCCCCGTCGTTCCAGTGGCGGGGGAAGAGGCCGAGGATGTCGGCGGAGTGGAGTTGCGTCGGCCCGAGCTGGAACTGGCCGCGCTCGCTGGCGGTCAGACGCAATCGCCAGCGGCGGCGCTCGTACCAGCCGAGCGCGCCCCGGCGGGTCAGCCAGTTGAGTCCGGGCGCGGACGCCGCCACGGGTTCCTCACCTTCGACATCGAGCTCCTCGGAGACAGCGAGGCGGAGGTCGAACCAGGGGAGGGGCAGGGGTTTGCGATTCTCCAGCTCGAAGCGCAACTCAACGGTTTCGCCCTGGAAGGCGCGCACCTCGCTGAGATCACTGCGGACGCTCACCCGGCGGAAGATGTAGCGGGCCCACAGGCGAGCGAGCACGCCCACGACCAGGACGACGACGCCGATACCCGTGACCATGGGCTGACCCGTGCCGGCGCCGACGCCGATCAGGACGGGGCCCGCAAGCAGCCAGAGGTCGCGGAAAACCATGGGCTACGGCCGGTGGTTCCGTGACGGGGGCATCACTGACGCTGCCAGGTGGACTCGTCGTCCGACGAGCGCGATGCGTCGGAGCGGGAGGAAGCAGCCGGGGCTGGGCGCGAGGAGGCGGCAGGGGTTGGGCGGGATGACGCAGCGGAGGATGGGGAAGAAGCGGCGCTCGCCCGGCTGCCGGCGGGAGGATCGCCTTCGATGGGGACGGGGACGCGGCCGAGGACGTCCGCGATGAGGTCGTCGATCTCCCGCCCGTGCAGGCGGGTCTGCGTGGAGAGGATGAGGCGGGGGGGGAGGACGTGGGGCGCCATCGTCTTGACGTCGTCGGGGAGCACATAGTCGCGCCCCGAGACCGCCGCGTAGGCGCGAGCCGAGCGGAAGAGCGCGAGGCTGGCGCGCGGGCTCGCGCCGAGCTCGAAGGCGGCCTCGTTGCGGGTCTCTCGCACGATGCGGACGGCGTAGCGGCGGATGGCGGGGTCGACGTGCAGCCGCTGGAGGGCCGACGCCATCTCGATGAGGCGCTCAGCCGTGACGACGGGCTGGACGGCATCGAGCGGATTCGTGTGCTCCTGGCGGGCGAGGATCTCGTCCTCGTCGTCCTCCTCGGGGTAGCCGAGCTTGAGACGCAGGAGGAAGCGGTCCAACTGGGCCTCGGGGAGGGGGAAGGTGCCCTCGAGCTCGACCGGGTTCTGGGTAGCGATCACGAGGAAGGGGCGGGGAAGGAGGGTGGTCTCGCCCTCGACGGTGAGCTGACGCTCCTCCATCGCCTCGAGGAGCGCGGCCTGGGTACGGGGGGTGGCGCGGTTGATCTCGTCGGCGAGGACGATCTGGGCGATCAGCGGCCCCTCGCGGAAGGCGAAGTTCTGGGTCTTCTGGTCGAAGTAGTGAATGCCCGTGATATCGGAGGGCATGAGGTCTGGCGTGAACTGGATGCGCTTGAAGGAGCAGCCGAGCGACCGCGCGATCGCCTTCGCGAGCGTCGTTTTGCCGGTGCCGGGCACGTCCTCGAGAAGGATGTGGCCCTCGCAGAGCAGGGCGACGAGCGCGAGCCGCACGACGTCAGTCTTGCCAACGATGACTCGCTCCACGGTCTCGCGCAGAGCGCTTGCGGTGCCGTGGATGGCCCTCACGTCTCCCTGGGAGAGGCGGCTGGTGGTGGCATTGGTCATGAGGAACTCCCTGACCGGCGATAGTAGGGGCTGGCCGGGACGGGCGCGAGTCGCGTGGCAAACTGGGGCGGTGGCAGACGTGCGCTCGATTGCGCTGGGCGACAACACGGTGCACCTCGTGGAACGGGGCGGCATCCGCTTGCTCGTCGACACGGGACCCGACTTTGCGGGGGCGTGGGAGGCGCTCGGGGATGGGCTCGGGGGCGGTACTCCGGACGTGGTCGTAGCGACGCACGGGCATCATGACCACGCCGGGCTGGGGAGGCGGTGGCGGGAGGGGGGGACGCCCGTCTGGGTGGGGGCGGCCGACGGTCCGCTGACGGCGCGGCCGCTGCTGCAGTCGCCGGCGGAGACGTCCGCCATGCTGGCGTGGGCGGAGGGGACGGGGGCGCCAGCGGCGACGCTCGGGCACGTGCGGGAACGGATCGAGTCGCGACGGGCGGCGGCACTGCGGGCGGCAGAGGCGGCGGAGTATCCCGAGGACGGCGTTCGCTGGCCCACGGGACTGCGCTACCCGCCATTCGAAGCGGACCGGCTGATCGAGGGCGATACCGAGGTGGCGGGGGGGGAGGTGCTGGCCGCGCCGGGGCACACGCCGGGAAACGTCGTGCTGGCGGTGCGTGAGGAGGGCTGGCTCTTTTCGGGGGACCAGCTGCTGCCGAACGTCGACCCGCTGCCGGCCATCCAGTTCGTGGCGGAGGGCGAGGGGTTGCGGCGCTTCCCCACGCTGGCGCACTTCGCAGCCTCGCTTGAGCGCCTGGCGGATGGCCACTTCACCCGCTGCTTCCCCGGGCACGGCGAGCCGTTCGACGGCGCCGGCGAGGCGATCACGGCGGCGCTCAGCCGCATCGAGCGGCGCTGCGCACGCGTGCGGGATTCGCTGCGTGCGACAGGCCCGGCGAACGTACACGGGCTCTGCGTGCGGCTCTACCCGCGGGCTACGGAGCGCCGCTTCTGGCAAACGGCGTCGAGCGTGCAGGGCCAGCTCGACCTGCTGGCGTCGCGGAACGCGGCTCGGGAGCAGGGCGGGCTCTGGGAGGCCTGCTAACGATGCAGGGTCACAGCCCCGCGGCGAGCGCTATCATCGTCGGAAGAGCGAGGCGCTGGGGTGGCGGAATTTGGCAGACGCAGCGGACTTAAAATCCGTGGCCGAAAGGCGTGAGGGTTCGAATCCCTCCCCCGGTACCAACCTCTTCCTGTAGCCGCCGGACTGGAGTGGGGCGGTGACGCGCATCGCGGCTTCAATCCCCTTCATTCCGCGACTTTGAACACGTCCATTTTGCTTGTTTTAACGATTGCGGTTCTGAATACTGATACGAACATGTCGGTTGTAGCACGGGATATGGTGAGATGGATCAGCATGCAGAACACAATCATGGAATAGGCGCCCGGGCGCGGTACCTGCACAACAACCTTGAGGAGTGGATGGCCGGACTGACGTACGCCGTCGTGGCAGGAATCGAACGACAGACCACGAAGCACGACCTCACGGCCATGGAGTTCACGATGTTGCGGGCGTTCCTGGAGCAGCGGGAGCGCACCTTCTCGCAGCTGGCCGAGGCGGTACCCGTCGACAACGAGCGGCTCGCCCAGTTGGTCGGGAATCTCATCGACCGCGGCCTCCTGCAGCAGCGAAGGCCGGCGGCCGACCCACACACCATGCTGCTGGCGCTGACGGCACGGGGGCGGTACATCGCCTGGCGGCTCAACCCGCACGTGGAAGCGGAAGGGTCGAGGCTGCTTGCCGGGGTGAGCGCGGAGGAGATGGCGACACTCTCGTCGGTCGTTTCCAGGGTAGTAGCCAACCAGGCCGCGCTGGAGCAGGCGGGGTCGCAGTAGCGGGATCCGGCAGGCCGGAAGTGGTGGGCCTACACGTCTGTACTGCGAACCCGTGGTGGGAGATCCCTGTGTAGGTGACAGGAACAGTCGGTGTGCCGCCGGACTTCCCCGAAGGCTACGTACCGGCGGTCCAAGTGTCGGCTGCCATGAACTGCGTCGAGGTACGGCGCATGGATCGAGTCCACTTACACAGAAAAACTACGCATTAATGGACCAAATCACATGCCAATGACACATAAATCGCGCACGTTTGTGTGTATCCTAGCATTGGCTCGTGACGAGCAACGCGGATCAGAGGCAACGCGTGACCTATCGCACCGCGAGCGACGCATTCGCACCGCTGCTCGGGCTAGACGAAACCAGGGGAGAACAGTCATGACAGCGAGAAGGAATCTCATCGGGCTGCTTGGGGTGTTTGCCATCATGGCGACGTTCGCGTTCTCGACCACGGACCGTGCCAGCGCCCAGGACCCCACCTGGACCTACTCCCTGGAGTGCCACGCGGATTCCGGCGTGTGGTATGTCACGGACGGAAACACCCGGGTCTCGAAGTCCAACATCCCGTGCGACGAGGCGAAGCCCGGCTGGACGTTCGACACCCGCCAGAGCAACTTCGGCGACATCCTGTTTGTCTACGACGACGGTAGCGTGCACACGCCAACCGGCAAAGGCCCGTCCTTCCTCCTGGTCTGGGAGCAGGGCAACAAGCCACCACCGGTAAACCAGCCGCTCCACGAGCGCGCCGACGGTACCAACTCCTTCGTGTACAACGCCGACGCCAACAACCGTGCGGTGCGCGGCGCTGACGGCCAGTGCTACCGGGAGCAGCGCGTCAACGGCCAGTGGAAGCGCTCGGGCTCGTATGGCTTCGGTACTGCCCTCACTTCCCAATCCTGCCGAAGAGCGGCTTGGAATGCCCACTACCGCTCGGAGGGTGAGCCGCTGCGCAACCCGCACACCGGAACGTTCCCCGCGTCCTGGGTAGCCTTGCCCTGACCCGGCCACGGGCAACTAGTCCAGGTCAAGGTCGACATCACTCGATGCCTGCTCCTGGTAAAGCCCGTTGGCGGAGCGGACTCTGCTGAAATCGCCCTCGACGGCGGCGCTCGCAAATCGGTATGTGCTGGTGGGCGATACTGGACTCGAACCAGTGGCCTCGTCGGTGTGAACGACGCGCTCTAACCATCTGAGCTAACCGCCCAAGCCCTCTGAGTCTAGGGCGGGGCCAGCAGATTCGCCACTGCCGGCGGGGTCGCGTTTGAAGGCGAGCGGGCGCCCGGAGATAATGGTGGTTGGCGCCGAAGTGGCGGAACAGGCAGACGCGCTACGTTCAGGGCGTAGTGCCCCTTGCGGGCGTGTGAGTTCAAATCTCACCTTCGGCACCAAGATGTGCGCCAGTAGCTCAGTGGATAGAGCGCTACCCTGCGGAGGTAGAGGTCAGAGGTTCGAATCCTCTCTGGCGTACCAGACCCAACTCGCCGTGGCGCCTAACCGACCTCGGGTAGGCCCTCGGCGCGGCGGACCTCGTTGATGGTCTGCAGCACGCGCTGCCGGAACGGGGCGTACTCGACCTCGAACTCCTCGACCAGGCGCGAGTTGTCCATCAGGAAGAGGCCCGATTTCTCGCGGCCGCCCTCGTCCTCGTCGAACGTGACCTCGGCGTCCGGCAGGAACTCGCGCACGGTGTCGGCGAGCTCGCGCAGGCTCACGGAATTCCCACCGGAGTTGTAGATCGCGTGGTGGGTCTCCTCGGCGAGGGTGACGCGCAGGAACACCTCGGCAATGTCGTCGACGTGGAGCGGCAGGGTCATGGTGTCGGCATAGGGGAAGCTGACCGCCTCGTTCCGCGCGGGGAGCACCTGGCACTGGACGTGGTTCATCGAGCCGCGCTGCTTGTCGGGACCGGTGATGTTGGCGGGCCTGATGCCGGTAATGGCCATGTCGAAGGCGCGGTTGTACCAGTCGGCCTGGTGCTCGTTGAATATCTTCGAGACGGCGTAGATGCCGGTGCCAAGGCAGAGGTCGTCGTCCTCGGTGACGGCGTGCTCACCGTGCAGTCGCTGGGGGCCGTAGACGGCGAGGGAGCTCGCGTAGACCACCCGCCGGATGCCGAGGATGCGGGACGCCTCGAAGCAGTTGTCCATCCCGAGGATGTTCAGCCGCACCTGCGGGTGCGGGTCGCTGTCACCCGCGCCCAGCGCGTAGGCGAGGTTGAGGACGCGGTCGGGCTTGCTCAACGTGAGCGCCTCGACGACATCGTCCATGAGGGTGATGTCGCCGCGGGTGATCTGGATCCGGTCGCGGAGCGGGTCGAGCGCCGGAGCATCGGGCGCGATGTCCATGCAGTGGACCTCGTGTCCGTGGTCGACAAGGCGACGCATGACGCGTGGCCCGATGAAGCCGCTTCCGCCCAGTACCGCAACGCGCATCTCGAACCCCCATCGTTCCAGGTGGCGGCACTGTAGCACCGCCCGCAACCGGCAACGTGCGAGCCCTTCTGGCTCAGGCGCCTTGCTGGAGGGCGAGCGCCTCGGCGAGGCGGGCGGCGGCGACCGTCGCGAAGGGTTCGTCGTCGCGGGTAAGCATGGCGCGGACGCGCTGGGTCGAGGCGAGCGCGCCGTCGATCAGCTCCTGCGGGTAGGCGAGCGCGACCTGGTGCTCGGCGAACTCGTCCTCGTCGAGGGTGTGGACGGCGCCGGTGCGGAGGCGGATGACGTCGAGATCGAGGTCGATCATCGTGACCCTTTCTTCGCTCCAGACGGCCGGCGTGGTGATGTCGACGTATACCTCGGGGTCGTCGGTCGTGCTCCAGATGGCGGCCCACCAGTCGCGACTGACCAGCTTCACGTTCGTGTAGTCGAAGGTGACAGGAGGCTCGTCGCCCCGCTGGGCGGGGGTATCGGGCGGCCCCCAGAGCCAGACGCCGTGTTCGTCCTCCGCCAGCCAAGAAAGCTCGTACTGCCAGTGCTTCGCGTCGGGGTACTTGCGGAAGTCGACGAGGACGCGGTCGGGCATCGAGCCAGCGTAGGCAGGGTTGGGCGGAGGCACAAAGCGGGACCGGGGGACCCCGGAAGGCTCTAGACTGCGGCAAGACCCGGGCTGCCGCCCTGGAGGAACCTCATGCCGGCTCTGGATGGAGTGCGAATCCTCGACATGACGCAGTACGAGGCGGGGACCTCGTGTACGCAGGCGCTCGCCTGGCTCGGAGCGGACGTGGTCAAGATCGAGCGGCCGGGCGTGGGCGATCCCGGGCGCGGGGTCTACACGGGGCAGGACAACTCGCCCTACTTCGTCAACTGGAACAGCAACAAGCGCAGCGTGGCGCTCGACCTGCAGGATCCCAGGGGGCGGGACGTTCTCCTGCGCCTGGCGCCGCACTACGACGTGTTCGTCGAGAACTACGGGCCGGGGGTAATGGAGAAGCTCGGCCTTACCTACGAAGCGATGAAGGCGGCGAACCCGGCGATCATCTACGCGCGCATCAAGGGGTTCGGGCTATCGGGACCGTACTCGGACTACAAGTGCTTCGACATGATCGCGCAGGCGGCTGGCGGCTCGGTCGCGGTGACCGGTGAGCCGGACGGGCCACCCCTGCGTCCCGGGATCACGGTGGGCGACTCGGGCACGGGCGTTCAGATGGCACTCGCGATCTGCGCGGCCTACATCCAGCGGCTGCGGACGGGCGAGGGGCAGGAACTCGAGATCTCCATGCAGGAGGCGATGACCTACTGGCTACGCACGGCCATCTCGAGCGGGGCGGACTGGGGACGCAAGGCGGCCCCGCGCACGGGCCGGGGGGCAACGGCGACGTCGCGGCTGTACCGGTGCGCTCCCGGGGGTCCGAACGACTACGTCATCCTGCTGATCGTGACGCCGCGGATGTGGGACGCCTTCTGCGACGCCATCGAGCGCCCGGACCTGGGCGAGGATCCACGCTTCGCCACGGCGGCGGATCGCCGGGAGCACAGCGACGCGCTCACCGAGGAAATCGAGGCCTGGACCTCCGTGCGGGAGAAGCGGGACGTGATGCGCATCCTCGGGGAGGCGGGCGTGCCCTGTGGGGCCGTCCTCGACACGCAGGACATCTACGAGGACCCGCACCTGAACGAACGCGGCTTCGTGAAGACGGTCGAGCACGCGGAGCTGGGGGAGGTGCAGTTGCTGGGCTGGCCGCCGCGCATGTCGGCGAGCGAGGTGGAGCTGGTGGGGTCGCCGCTGCTGGGCCAGCACACGCACGAGGTGCTGACGGCGGACCTCGGGGCGAGCGACGACGAGCTCGCGGAGCTGGCGGCGGCGGGCATCATCGGCTGAGGGCCGATAAGAGAACTTGAGCGAGGAAGCAATGGAATTTCATCAGGCAAAGGTGGACCGGCGGGGGCGGGTTGTGATCCCGGCTGAGTACCGGCGGACCCTCGGGGTGGCGCCGGGAGACTCGGTCGTCCTGGAGCTTGGGGAAGGGGTCCTGCGCATCCAGACGCGGGCGGCGGCAATCAGGCGAGCACAGGCACTCGTGACCAAGCACACGGCGGGGAATGGGTCGCTGGTCGACGAGTTGACCGCCGAACGCCGGAGTGAGGCCGCTGGGGGGTAGTCGGAGACACACTCGGCCGACCAGTGGGTCGACGACAAGAGGCCGGGCGAATCGCCCGGCCTCTCGGTTTGGGTGCGGAGGGGTTGTCGGCTAGGCGCCCTGGAACTCGAAGTCGGGCTCGTGGCCCAGGTAGAGCTTGCCGATGGTCTCGTACAGCGGGTGCGCGACCCAGCGGTGCGAGGCGCAGCCGTGCGCGTCGCGGAGCTTGCGCTCGAGCGGGCTGTACATGCGGGCGCCGGTCGTGCCGGCCGTGTTGTGGATCAGGTCCACGGCGTGCATGGAGGCGTTGGCGGCGAAGGTGCAGGCAAGCCGCGCCTTCTTCGTGATTTCCGCGCTGGGATGCTCGGCGCCGGCGTGGAGCTCGTCCTCGACCTCGCGCATGGACTCCATCACGAAGGCGCGGGCGGCCTGCACGGTCGCCTCGGCCTCGCCTGTGCGGTACTGGGCGACCGGGCGGTCGCGGAGGGTGCCGCTGGAGAGCATCGGAACCTTGTTCTGGGCGAGGTCCTCGAACACGTCGAGGGTGCCGCGCCCGACACCGAGAGCCACTGCCGCCTTGTTGTAGGAGAGGCGCAGGGGCACGGGGATGCGGAACACGGGGTTCGGGTAGTGGGCGGGAAGCGATACGAGCTCAACGTCTCGCCACTTCTTCTCGATGATGGAGCCTTCGCACTTGACGTCGTGGCTGCCGGAGCCGCGCAGGCCGGCGACGTCCCAGGTATCGACGATTTCGAATTGGGACTTGTTGACGAAGAACATCTTCATCTTCGGCATGCCCATGGCCTCGTCCATGATCGGGCCTTCGGCGTCTTCGCTTTCGTAGATGGGGCAGGACATGAAGGCCCACTCGACCTGGTGGCAGCCGCTCTGGAAGGTGGTCTGGCCCCAGATCTTGTAGTCGCCGTTGGGCTGCTCGACGGCCTTGCCGGGGATGGTGCCCGGGCCACCGCCACCGCACATGATGACGCGCGGGTTGTCGAGGTAGACCTCCTTGGCGAGGTCCTTGTCCATGCCGCCGGCGGCCATGGCGTTAATCTCGGAGCCGATCATCACGTTCCAGCCGACGGAGGCGTCGATGGCGGAGATGGCTTCGAGGACCTCGATGGTCTCCATCGAGCTGGCGTCTTCGCCGCCGAGCTCGGGCGGGAGGGTGAAGCGGAAGATGCCCTCATTGATGAGGATGTCGACCGTCTCGTCGGGCAGACGGCGGAGCTTCTGGGCCTCGTCGCCGCCTTCGCGGATCACCTGGGTGAGGTTGTGCACGCGCTCGAGCGCGGTGCCTTCGAGCGTCGTTGAGGCTACTGCCACTGGGGCCTCCTGCCGTTTCCTGAGAATGGATGCGATTGAGCCACGCGAGTATACCGTCATGCGCTCGCACGGTCAGGCCAACAAGGAGCGGTTGACGCAGCAGGGCGCCGCGCCTAGCGTGGAAGGTGCAAATTCCTGAACGGAATCTGCCGCCGGGGGGGCCGAAAGGCTGAGATCCGCAAGGACAACCCCAGGAACCTGATCTCGGTAATGCGAGCGTAGGGAAGCGGCGTGAAGAAACAGCCTTCGGCAGCGAGTACAAGTTCGGCGCAGACGCGCCGGGTCGAGCCGCGACTGAATGGCAGGGGTCAGGCAGCCAGACGCTAGCCCGCCCCGGAGCTTCTCCACCCTCCCCTTTCCCTCCTCCAACCGATCAGCGCCTCCGGCAGCGCAAGGAGGGCGCGCATGATCGTGGAACTGCAGTGCCTGGCGAGTCCCGCCGGCACACCCGAGGATCCCTACAAGCACATCGACGCCGCCATCGGCGTCGTGCAGGGCTCAGGGCTGAAGTACGAGGTGGGTGCCCTCGGCACGACCGTCGAGGGCGAGCCCGACGAGGTCTGGCCGCTGATGCGGCAGGTACACGAGGCGTGCCTCAACGCGGGGGCGCAGGGCCTCGTGACCGTCATCAAGGTCGAGCAGACCCGGCAGGCCGGCGGCCCGACCATCCACAGCCTGACGGGCAAGTTCCGGGAGGCGGGCGATGGCAGCTGAGGCGCCCCTGATTGAACGCACGCTACCCGGAGGGAGCGGGCGGCTGCTAAGCCGCTGGGGCGGCGCCGCCTGGCAGTACATGCCGGCGGTGGTGCTGCTGGTGGCGCTCGTGGGGCTGTGGGAGTTGCTGGTCGAGGTGCTCGACACGCGCCCTTACATCCTGCCGGCGCCCAGCGCCATCTGGGAGGCGCTGCTCGACAAGGGGCACCTGCTGCCCAACCACATCCAAGCCACTGCCACGGAGGCGGTGCTGGGGTTGCTGGCGGCTGCCGTCGGCGGCGTCATCCTCGCCGTGCTCATTTCGAGCATCCCGCTCGCCCAGCGGGTGCTCTACCCGATCATCGTGACCTCGCAGACGGTCCCCGCGATCGTGCTCGCGCCGCTGTTGATTGTGTGGGTCGGGATTGGGCTGGAGTCGAAACTGATCGTGGTCGCGCTGGTGGGGTTCTTCCCGATCGTCGTGAGCACGGTCGACGGCCTCGCCTCGGCGGACCGCGACATGGTGGCGCTCGTACGGAGCATGGGCGCGAGCAAGCTGGGCGTGCTGCGGCACGTGCTCGTGCCGTCGGCGGTCCCGGGTTTCTTCGCGGGACTCAAGATCGCGGCCGCGTACTCGGTCATCGGAGCGGTCATCGCCGAGTGGGTGGCGGCCAAGGAGGGGCTGGGCATCTTCATCATCCGCTCCCAGGCCTCCTTCCGGATCGACCAGATCTTCGTCGCAATCGCAGTGATCGCGTTACTCAGCATCGCCCTCTTCGTGGCGGTGCACCTGCTGGCGAGGGTCGCCTCGCCCTGGAAATACGCCAACGACCAAGGAGAGAACGGCTCATGAGATTCCTGAACGGGCGGTACCTGCTCATTCCCCTGCTGCTGGTGGCAGTCGGACTCGTTTTCGCGGCTTGCGGCGACGACGAACCGGACGAACCCACGAGTGTCACCTTCATGCTCGACTGGACGCCGAACACGAACCACGCCGGCGTCTACATCGCGAAGGCGAAGGGCTGGTACGAGGAGGCTGGGCTGGACGTCGAGATCGTCGAGCCGGGCGCCGGAGGGGTCGACCAGACCGTCGCGGCGGGAGCGGCGCACTTCGGCATCTCGGTGCAGGAGAACGTGATCCCGGCCCGCGAGCAGGGTCTGCCCGTGGTGGCGATCGCGGCCGTCATCGAGCACAACACCTCGAGCCTGATCGCGCTCGCGGACGAGGGCATCGAGGGACCGGGCGACCTCGCCGGCAAGACGTACGGCGGCTGGGGCGGCGCCCTCGAGTCGGCGTTGATCTCGAAGCTGGTCGAGTGTGGCGGTGGCGACCCGGCCACGGTCGAGTACGCCGTCATCGGCAACGTCGACTACATCGTCGGGATGGAGCAGGACGACTACGACTTCGTCTGGATCTTCGACGGCTGGGACGGCATCCGCTACACCGAGGTGCTGGAGCGGGATGTCTCGTTCGTGCGCTTCATCGACCACACGGACTGCATTCCCGACTGGTACACGCCCGTGATCATCACGAACGAGTCGCTGATCGCGGACGATCCCGACCTGATCGAGGCCTTCATGGAGGCGACGGCGCGCGGCTACCGCTACGCCATCGAGAACCCGGAAGAGGCGGCCGAGATCCTGCTCGAGGCGGCGCCGGAGCTCGACGAGGCGCTGGTGAAGGCGAGCGCGGCGTATCTTGCCAGCCGGTACACCTCCGACCCCGACAACTGGGGCCGGCAGGAGCTGGACGTCTGGACCCGCTTCGAGAGCTTCCTGCGCGAGGCGGGGCTGACGGAATCGGCGATCGACGTGGAGGACGCGTTCACGAACGACTTCCTCCCGTAGGAGGGGCGATGAGCGAAGCAGCCGTCGCCATCCGGGGGCTGCGGCACACGTTTCCGGGGGACCGCCCCGTCGAGGTGCTCGACGGGGTGGACCTGGAGGCGGCGCCGGGCGCCTTCGTGAGCCTCGTGGGGCCGAGCGGCTGCGGCAAGAGCACGCTGCTACAGGTGCTCGCGGGACTGCTCGCGCCCGACGCCGGGGAGTCGCTGATCGAGGGTCGCTCGACGGTGGGGGAGCCGGGGCTGGCGGCCTTCATGCCGCAGAAAGACCTGCTGCTTCCCTGGCGGAAAGCGATCGGGAACGCCGTGCTGGGCGCGGAGATCGCGGGCACGCCGAAGGACGAGGCGCGCGAGCAGGCGATGTCGCTGCTGGAGCGCTTCGGGCTGGCCGGCTTCGAGGAGAGCTGGCCCTCGCAGCTGAGCGGGGGGATGCGCCAGCGGCTGGCGCTGCTGCGCACCTTCCTCGTGCCGCGGCACGTGCTCCTGCTGGACGAACCGTTCGGGGCGCTGGACGCGATCACGCGCCGGGAGATGCACCAGTGGCTGCAGGAGGTCTGGGCGAGCGACGCGCGCACGGTCCTCTTCGTGACGCACGACGTGGAGGAGGCGTTGATCCTCTCGGACGAGGTGTACGTGATGACGCCGCGGCCCGCGCAGATCGCGGCGCGCCTCGCGATCGACTACCCCCGCCCACGCCTCCCCTCGATCGTCACGGAGCCGGAATTCGTGGCGGACAAGGCGCGTCTGCTGGCGGCCCTGGATGGGGGCCTCTCCCCGGAGCGAAGCGCGTAGACTCGCGGCACTTCAGCGGGAGGGATGCGCATGACGGACCGGACGCTGGTGCCGATGCTGCTCGAGGCGTGGGATGACCTCGACCGGGCGTATGCGGAGATGACGGAGGAGGAGGCGACGGCGCGGCCGGATGGGGCGAGTGCGTTCGGGTGGACGCTGTACCACCTGACGATGTTCCCGGACCTGATCGTGAGCGTGGTGCTGGGGAACGGAGAGCCGCACCCGACCTTCGTGCGGGCGCGAGAGGAGCACGGATTCAGCGGGGACTGCGGAGACTGGCCGGCGATCGCGGAGGCGGCCCGGGAGGTGCGGGCCAGGGTGGAGACGGCACTTGAGGGGATGACGGACGCGGACCTGGCGGAGACAGTCGTGCCAGGATGGGCGGACTTCCCCTCGACGACGCTGCGCTACCTGGTGCTCCGCATGGTCGCGCACATGTACTACCACATCGGGGAGGTGGCGACGCGGCGGGGGCGGGGCGACGACTACCCGGGGCCGCTCACGCGGGTGCTCGAAGGGCCGGACATCGGGCAGGAGTCCTGACGTGGTCATCACCTGGACGGTGGGGCTGACGGCGCGTCCGGGGCGGGAGAACAGCTTCATCGCGATCGCGAACGAACTGACGGAGACTTCGAACCGGCTGGATGAGGGCTGCGACATCTACATCTGCCTGCAGAATCTGGACGATGCGCGCGACTTCCTCTGGTACGAGCAGTGGGCGACGATGCCGCTGCTGGAGCGCCACGTCGAGCGCATCCGGCCGATGCTCTCGGGCTCGCCGGAGGGGCGCGACGGGTCGCGCCTCTACACGTCGATCCAGCGCCGGGAACAGCTTGGCTACGACCTGCTGCGGAACCACGTCGACCCCGAGCGGGACTGGTACGAGGCGTCGATCACCGGGTGGGCGGTGGCGCGGGCGAAGCCCGGGCAGGAGGAAGGGCTGCGGGAGTTGGCCGTCGAGTTGAGCCGGACGGGTCAGGAGTTCCCCGGAAATGTCACGCACATTGCGCACGAGAGGGAGGACATCCCGGGGGTCATCTGCTGGTTCGAACAGTGGCGGGACCAGGACGTGCTGGAGGCGCGGGTGGCGTCGCTGGAAGAGCGGTATGGGGCGCCGCGGGGCACGGACGGAGTGGAGCGGATGCCGGCGGGTATCGCGGACGTGATGGAGTCGCTGGACGCGACGCGCTACCGGGTAGTGGCGACGTAGGGTTAGCGCTCTCCCCCGAGTTGTATGCTCCCGCCTTAGAAGGAGGCGCCGTGAGTTTCGACACCAGCAATGCCATTGCACTGATCGCGATCAGCGCCGTCAACGCCATCGGGGTGATCGCGGTCAGCGCGGTAAACGCCATCGGCGTCGTCGCCATTTGCAGTGTGAACGCGATCGGGCTTCTGGCCTTCGCGACCATCAACGCGACCGGTGTCATCGCGTTCTCGAGCGTGAACGCGAACGGGGTCATCGCCATCAGCTCGAACAACGCGAACGGGTTCATCGCGATCGGCAAGACCGCCAGTGGCACGTTCGCGTTCTCGCGATCGGGCAAGGGGAAGGCGAAGTACATGCTCTCGCCGAACCGTCGCGACGAAGAGGCCGTGCGGCTGTTCTCGCGCTGGGTCCCCAGTTCGATGTGGCCGAAGGAGATCGAGGCCGCCTAGGCGCCGCGCCCTACACCTGTCCGTAGCGGAAGCAACCCGTGACGTGGTCGTTCACGAGGCCGGCGGACTGCATGAAGGCGTAGCAGATGGTCGGCCCGACGAAGGAGAACCCGTAGCCCTTCAGCGCCTTGCTCATGGCGCGCGACTCGCCAGTCTGGGCGGGCAGGTCGGCGAGGGACTCGAAGGCGTTGGGGCGGGGCTGTTCGCCGACGAACGACCAGATGAAGGCCTCGAGGGAGCCGTGCTCGGCCTGCACAGCGAGCGTCGCCTGCGCGCTGGCGATGGCGGCGTCGATCTTGGCGCGGTTGCGGATGATGCGAGCGTCGCCGCGGAGGCGTTGGCGGTCGGCGTCGGTGTAGGCGGCGACGGTCGCGATGTCGAATCCGTCGAAGGCGGCGCGGTAGCCCTCGCGACGGTGGAGGACGGTCCGCCAGGAGAGCCCCGCCTGCGCCCCTTCGAGCACGAGCAGCTCGAACAGGTCGCGGTCTCCTTGCGTGGGGACGCCCCACTCCTCGTCGTGGTACTGCTGCATGAGGGGGTCGTCGCCGGCCCACTCGCAGCGGACTACGTCGTCGGGCATTGGCGACCTCCTGCCGGACCGATGTCTAGCTTTCCCGGTCTTCGAGACGGGTGGCGAACCGCACGGCGAAGCCGTCGGGGTCGGCGATGGCGAAGTCGCGCAGTCCGTAGTACTTGTCCTCGATCGGGGCGAGGACGCGCGCGCCCATCTGCTGCGCCAGCTCCCAGAACCGGTCCACGTCGGGCACCATGACGCGAACGTTGGCCTGGGGCGCATCGGGCACAGGGCCCATGTCTGGTCGCTCATCGAGGAAGAGGAGGTGGCCCTCCCAGGTCAGCTCGACGAAGTCGCCGTCGTCCCTGACCAGCTCGAACCCGAGGCGACGGTAGAACTCCGTGGACTTCCTGATGTCCCGCACGAATATCTCGATGACCAGCTGCTCGGTGGGGTCGACGTAGCGTTCCATGGCGTTACCTCTCGTTGGCCAACTCGCACGGGGGGACCGGACTGGGGCATGGCGAGCGATGGTACAGGCACCCATAGGCAGGGCCGCCGTGTAGCATTCGGCATAGCCCAACTGCGCCGGAGGCGAGCATGTCTGAGGACGTCACGATGCGAGGCAAGACGGCCATCGTGGGCATCGGCGAGACGACCTACTACAAGCGCGGACAGTCGCCCGACCCCGAGTTCAAGCTGGTGCTCGACGCCATCCAGCTCGCCGCCGAGGACGCCGGCATCGACGTGCGCGATATCGACGGGTTCGCGGCCTACGCGAACGACCGCAACGACCCGCCACGGCTGATGACGGCTCTGGGAGTCAAGGACCTCACCTTCAGCAACATGGTCTGGGGGGGTGGCGGCGGCGGCGGCTCGGGAGCGGTCGCGAACGCGGTGGCGGCGGTGGTCGCGGGGTACTCGAAGTACGTGGTGGTCTACCGGGGGCTCGCGCAGGGCCAGTTCGGGCGCTTCGGACAGGGTCCGCAGGCGCCGACGGCGCCCGGCGGGGCGGCGTTCACGGCGCCGTACGGTCTGATGTCGCCGGCGCAGTCGTTCGCGATGCGCATCCGCCGCTTCATGCACGACCACGGGACGGAGCAGAGCGCCTTGCGGGCGATCTCGCTGGCCTCGTACCAGCACGCGCAGGCGAACCCGCGGGCGGTGATGTACGGGCGCGAGCTGACCGAGGAGATCTACGACAACTCGCGCATGATCGTGGAGCCGTTCCACCTGTTCGACTGCTGCCAGGAGAACGACGGCGCGGCCGCCCTGATCGTGACCACCGCGGAGCGGGCGAAGGACATGAAGAACAAGCCCGCGTGGGTGATGAGCGCGGCCCAGGGATCGGACTACCGGCAGGCGGCGACGGCGCACAACTCGCCCGACTACGCGACCTCCAACTTCAAGACGCTGGCCCCACGGCTGTACGCGATGGCGGGTCTCGGTCCGGAGGACGTGGATGTGCTCCAGAGCTACGAGAACTTC